>NZ_JANUEM010000036.1 GCF_024809855.1 Rheinheimera pacifica | reverse complement strand
CTAAATAACTGATCCTAACTCTGATACACCCGCTGCAAGCCATGACCGCCTCCCGGAAACGGCGCGGCGTTATCCATAAAATGCTCAACCTGCTCCAATAAATCATCCATCGTTTTGCAACAGTGGTTGCGCGTAATGGTCTCGTGCAAGGCATGCCAAAGCTTTTCTATCTTGTTGACCCAAGGGCTGTAAACTGGTTGGAACAACAGCACAAACTTCGGGTTCTTGCGCAGCCACTTCTCTGTTTTTTTGCTCTTGTGGATAATGTAGTTATCCACTACCAGCGTAATGGTTTTGGCTCGCCGGTATTGCCGTTTTAGCTTTTCCATCAGGCTTATAAACAGCTCTGAGCTTTTGCTCGTTGAGCCAACATAGGTGATCTGGCCTGTTTTGCTGTGTAGCGCCCCAGCAAGATAATGTTTTCTGTTCTTGCCTGGTGTTACCACCAGTCGTTGTTTGCCTTTATAGCCCCAGTCCGCACCGATTTTCGGGTTCAGGTGGATATCCACTTCATCTTCATAAAATACCTGATGCTCAGCGCTGCAATTGTTCAGCGCCTCATATATTGCCGCCATTTTCTCAGCTTTAGCGGGGTCTTTTATCCGCAGTGTCGGTGCCGCTCTGCGCCAAACAATGCCAGCTTTAGGCAGCAAGCGGCGTATCGTTGAGCTGTGAACAATCAAACCAAGAACGCGCTTTAACACCAGGCTGAATAGCTCCGTACTCCAGCGTGACCGTTGATAGCCAAGCTCCCTGGGCTTGTGCTCAATCAACAACTTAAGCACATCAATAATTAAGGCCTTGGGCTGCGTTGGCGGTCGGCCTGTGCGCTGGTTTGTTAAACCATCAATTCCTGCTGCTTCGTACCAGGTAAACCAACGATTCACCGATGACCGTCCAGCTTGCAGCAGTCTGGCCACTTCAGCTTTAGCCTTGCCTTTTAGTACCAGTAACACTGCAGTTGCTCTGCGGCAAAGGTCTTTATCACGGGTTTTATGGATAATTTTCTTCAAACGGCGGGTTTCTGCGCCGTACAAAAATGCTATCTTGTTCATACTCAATGCGGTTTTGTGGCTTATTAGTTTGGCGACCGATCTGATCGCGTAAACCGCATTGAGTTCCTTCGTTTTGGTGATCTACTGTTTGGAACAGTTATTTAG
>NZ_JANUEM010000035.1 GCF_024809855.1 Rheinheimera pacifica | reverse complement strand
CCGGTTTCAGGTGCGGGCCTGTAATACGCTGGCGGGCAGTGAGGCTTGCAGTAACTACCGCACCTCAACTACTGCGCTGGCTGCTGCTAAACCTGGCGTACCACCGGGGATCAGCGGTGTTCCTGCGACGAGCAACACCGGCAGTTTTACCGTTAGTTGGACAGCGGCCAGTGGCAATGTTGATCGCTATGAACTGGAGCAGCAACAGAATGGCGGCGCCTGGACCCAGGTATACAGCGGCACAGCGTTAAGCCAGCTGCGCAGCATGGCAGATGGCAGCTATGGTTATCGGGTTCGGGCCTGTAATGTTGAAGGGAGCTTTGCCAGTTGCAGCAGTTACCGGACCTCGGGCACGGTGGTTGTGGCTGTTACGCCGGGTGTACCGGGTAACATAAGCGGTGTGCCGGCAACCAGTGGTTCCGGCAGTTTTACTGTTAGCTGGACTGCTGCCAGCGGCAATGTAGATCGCTATGAACTGGAGCAGCAACACAATGGTGGCAGTTGGACCCAGGTGTACAGTGGCACGGCGTTAAGCCAGCAGCGCAGCGTGGCCGATGGCAGCTATGGTTATCGGGTACGGGCCTGTAATGTTGAAGGAAGCTTTACCAGCTGCAGCAGTTATCGTACCTCGGGTACTGTTGTGGTAGAGCTGATCCCTGCCGTGCCTGCTAAACCAACAGCACCCGCTATAAGCAATAATGGCAGCTATACCGTCAGTTGGCTTAGCAGCACCCATGCATCTGGCTATGTGTTGGAGGAGCGGATAAATAGCGGTAACTGGGTTGTGGCACAAAATAATGCCAGTCTGAGTAAAAGTTATACGGCTAATGCCGTCGCTATTTACACCTACAGAGTTAGTGCCTGTAATGGTAGTAGTTGCTCAGCGCCAAGTGAAATTGCCACAACACAGGTTGTCTACCCACCAGCCGTTGCACCGGGTATTAGCTCGAATGTCAGCCAGACAACATACAGTTATCAAGGTAACCTTAGCGTGGCGTGGAATACGGTTGCGACGGCTACCCGTTATGAGCTGGAGCAGTTAATAGGGAGTACCTGGACAAATAAAGTGAGGGCGAACCAAACCTCGGTATCGTTACTAAATTATGAGTTGGGCAGTTACTCATTCCGGGTGCGGGCGTGTAATGCCGGTGGCTGCAGCGGCTGGTCGGCCACGAGAGT
>NZ_JANUEM010000034.1 GCF_024809855.1 Rheinheimera pacifica | reverse complement strand
TGGACTTCCCCTAAAACACTAGACACTCCTTAGGTTAGAATACAACTTTAGGAGGGCACCATGTCCAAGCAACGTTTTACATCAGAATTCAAAGCCGAAGCAATCAAACAAATCACCGAACGTGGTTATTCCGTTAAGGATGTCTCAGAGCGCTTAGGCGTGTCAGATAACAGCTTGTACAACTGGCTGAAACAGCACAAGCAAGTCACTAATCCAGATCCTGTAGTGACGCAGCAACAGGATTTAGCCGCTGAAAATGCCAAACTAAAGGCTGCTTTAAAACGGGCTGAAGAAGAACGCGACATCCTAAAAAAGGCCGCCGCATACTTTGCCAAGCAGTTCAGTTAAGGTATGCCTTTATCCGCGACAACCAGAACTGCCATCCTGTGCGGTTGATGTGCGCGACACTGCGCGTGCATCACAGCGGTTACTATCAGTGGCTTAAGCAGCCTGAATCAAACCGGGCGCGTGAGAACCAGCGTTTAACGGCACTGATTAAAGAGTCATGGCTCGAAAGCGGTGGCATTTATGGCAGCCCACGCATCCACGTTGACTTACGTGAAGCCGGTGAAACCTGTTCAGAAAACCGTGTCGCCCGCTTGATGAATCTGACTGGCCTCAAAGCCATTCGTGGTTATAAAGCACCACGTTATCGTGCGGGTAAACCCGCAGTACCGGCAAAGAACCAATTACAGCGTGAGTTTACTTATGACGAGCCAAATAAAGCTTGGGTAACTGATATCACCTATATCAGGACCTACAAGGGCTTTTTATATCTGGCCGTAGTACTAGATCTGTATTCTCGCCGGGTCATTGGTTGGTCAATGAAAGCCACACTGGCCAAGGAGATTGTGTTGGATGCGCTGTTAATGGCAGTTTGGCGCAGAAAGCCGAAACAGTCGGTCATCATCCATTCTGACCAAGGCTCGCAGTTTAGCAGTGATGAATGGAAAAGGTTCCTGGATACGCACAAACTCTCCGCCAGTATGAGTCGGCGCGGTAACTGCTGGGATAATGCGGTTGCAGAATCCTTCTTCAGCTCACTGAAAAAAGAGCAGATTAAACGCAGGATTTATAATACTCGCGATGAAGCACGTAGTGACATTTTTGAGTACATCGAGGTATTTTATAACCGTCGGCGCAGACACAGTCATTTAGGGCAGTTATCACCGGCAGATTATGAGGAAAAAGCTAATCTCAACGAGGTTAATGAGTGTCTATGAAATTAGGGGAAGTCCA
>NZ_JANUEM010000033.1 GCF_024809855.1 Rheinheimera pacifica | reverse complement strand
CTGAGGGATCCCCACGAATTTAGCCTTCGCATTCAATGTTGTAACTCGCCGTATCCAACAAGTGTTTACAGTGGCGCAAGGTATTGCGCCACTGTGCTGTTGTAAACACCACCCGTTTGACCATGGCTCTTAACCCCAGAGTGTGAAATGACAAGACTCGTCTGTCACGATAACTGTTTGCCTGGAACCGGCGCTGCTGATTGGCTATGGTCAGTCCTACGCCGAGTAATGTCAGTACTAATGAAGCTAAATTACTCAGCAGTAGTAATAGGCTTATGCGGTGCAGCTTGACGCTACTGCTTTGCTCGAAGCCCAGACCAAACTGAGCACTTTTCATATCTCTGAAGCTTTCTTCTATCTGCATGCGCTGCCGGTAAATCACCACGACCTGTTTGCTGTGATGGCGGGTTTGTGGCAAGTTCGACGCCAACAACCAAGGATCTGAATTCGCCCGCGCATTTGATTTAGATGTTTTAGAGCGCTTGATACTACCATCAGCATTCAGTGAATGTCGTCCCTGAGCTTTTTGTTTATACAGTGTGAGTGTGCAGGGAAACGGCGTATTCCGTGCAATCTGTGCGTGATATTGCTTTGGTTTCTGCGTGGCTTTAGCATACAGCCGGCTAATACACTGCCAGTGTGCACCACTGTCGACAGTGTAAAAATTGGGCTTGCGAACCCTGCCGACAAAATACCAACCCAGCGCTTCAACTTGCCTGAACCACGGTGTTTTAAAGCCTGCATCAGTAACGATCACTGGTTTGCAACTCGCAGGCAGCAGAAATGATAACCGGCGTAAAAATAGTTTATGTGCAGCAGGTTTCTCTTTGGTACTCAGCGGGTGAACCTCTTCATAAAGCGTGATAGCCCGGCCATCAAAATTCAGTGAAGCACGAAGCAGAAAGTGCCTTTTACACTCATCTAAATCAGACCAATCAATGCTTATCGTTGGATGTTTGGACGTGCCAAATAGTCGGCAGATTGCTCCGTAAATCAGCGGTTGTTCACGCAGTAAATGTGGATTAGACAACAGCCTGTCAGCACGCTTGATGTTATGTTTTTCAAAGGCATTGGAGTGAATGCCCCGACCAATACTGGTCACAGTAGCAGCATTGCCGTTTGCCAGGCTATGCACGCAATCAATGACGGCTTTTTGCCTGGTTGCATGCATTTGGGGTGTGACAAATGAAACGATATTGGTCAAGATACTACGAACATTCATGGCTGTTTGGTCTCGGTGATGTTTGGCGATTGATCTGATCACCGAACGCCATGAATGTTCCTTATGAGTTCATCTTTTTGTTTTAGTTAATAATTTTGTGGGGATACCTCAG
>NZ_JANUEM010000031.1 GCF_024809855.1 Rheinheimera pacifica | reverse complement strand
TGCGACTGTCGGTCTCGATCCCGTCGTGATGTGCTTCCGCCTCGCTGTAGCCCACGGTGGCGACCTGCGGGTCGGTGAACACCACGGCCGGCATTGCGGTCAGGTCCAGGGCCGCATCGCCGCCAGTCATGTTGATCGCAGCACGGGTGCCGGCCGCTGCCGCCACATAGACGAACTGAGGCTGGTCGGTGCAGTCGCCAGCCGCATAAATGTGTGGCGTACTGGTGCGCATGCCCTTGTCGATGACGATGGCCCCCTGCGCATTGGCAGCGACTCCCGCCGCTTCCAATGCCAGGCTGCGCGTGTTCGGTGCCCTGCCAGTGGCGACCAGCAGCTGGTCGGCGCGTATTTCACCGTACCCGGTGGTCAGCACGAATTCGCCGTCCACATGCGCGACCTGGCTGGCTTGCGTGTGTTCCAATACCTTGATCCCTTCGGCACGGAACGCGGCTGTAACGGCCTCGCCGATGGCCGGGTCTTCGCGGAAGAACAGCGTGCTGCGTGCCAGGATCGTCACTTTGCTGCCCAGCCGGGCAAAGGCTTGCGCCAGTTCCAGCGCCACCACAGACGAGCCGATCACGGCCAGGCGCTCGGGAATGGTGTCGCTGACCAGGGCCTCGGTGGAAGTCCAGTAGGGTGACTCTTTCAGGCCCGGAATCGGCGGCACGGCCGGGCTGGCACCCGTGGCGACCAGGCAGCGGTCGAACGCCACCACACGCTCGCCGCCATCGTTTAAACGGACGGCAAGGCTCTGGTCGTCCTTGAAACGCGCTTCACCATGCAGCACGGTGATGGCCGGGTTGCTGTCCAGGATGCCTTCGTACTTGGCGTGGCGCAGCTCATCGACGCGCGCCTGCTGCTGGGCCAGTAGTTTGCTGCGATCAATCGCAGGCACAGTCGCCGCGATGCCACTGTCGAATGGGCTTTCACGGCGCAAATGGGCGATATGGGCAGCGCGGATCATGATCTTGGACGGCACGCAGCCGACATTGACGCAAGTACCGCCGATGGTGCCGCGCTCGATCAGCGTGACGTTCGCACCTTGCTCGACGGCCTTCAGCGCCGCCGCCATCGCGGCTCCGCCGCTGCCAATAACGGCGACGTGCAGTCCGTCCCCATCACCACCAGCCTTGTCGCCACCGCCCAGCCATCCCAGCGCCTTGCCAAGCAGTCTGCCCCGCGCTGAAGTGGATGGGGCATCGGCGGGTGTGGCCTTGTAGCCGAGGCCGGCCACAGCGGCGGTCAGCGCCTCTGGCGAGGTGCCGGGATCGGTGGCGAGTTGCGCGGAGCCTTTCGGGTAGGACACGAGCGCCGACAGCACGCCCGGCACTTTCTCCAGGGCGTCCTTGACATGTGTCGCGCACGAGTCGCAGGTCATTCCGGTGATATTCAAATACATTGCATCGTTCCTTTTCGTTTCGGCAATTGCCAATGCAGTTAGCCGTGTTTGGGTGGTAGTTCGCAGCGGCGGTTGGCCGGTGAGAGCAGATCCCAGATCGACACCCCGATCATCAAGGCCAGACCGACATAGAGGAGGTTCGCCGTCCACCAATTGCCAAAAAACAAGAGCATGGCCGCCAGCACGATGGCTGGGCCGACCATCCCGAGCAGGCTGCGGTACCATTGCCGATGACTCAGCCAGCCCAGTGCATTCGCCAGCAAAGCCACGACTGCGAACAGCGGCAGCAGCTTGGAGATAAACAACCCTTCGTATTCCTGTAGAAAGCCAAGGCCGATGGCCGCGCCCAGGCTGGCGATAGCCGGGAAACAGGCAGCGCATCCCATCGCGGAAACAACGCTGCCAAGCGCGCCAGCCTTGTCGGCAATGCGTGTAATCAGTCCCATGATCGCCCCAGGTTCGGGTTCAGTGGCTCACTGCTTGACGCTGGACGGATAGCCCGCATCGCCAGTGGCCTTGATCAACTCATGCACACTGGTCTTGGTATCATCGAAGGTGACAACCGCTTCGCGTGGTTCGAAGGTAACGTCAACTTTATCAACGCCTTCAATCCTGGAAATCGCCATTTTGACGGTGATCGGGCAGGTGGGGCAGGTCATGCCGGGTACGGACAGCGTGACTGTCTGGGTCGCGGCCCACAAAGGAAAAGCAACAGTAGCGAGGGCGACGAGGGTGATAAAGGCAAACGATTTTTTCATGATGAACTCCTGTGATTAATAGAAAAATGGCATGACGTAGGGAAATCCGAGCGCGACCAGGACCAGCGCGGCCACGATCCAGAAAATGAGCTTGTAAGTAGCTCGCACTTGGGGAATCGCGCAGACCTCACCCGGTTTGCAGGCTTGCGCCGGGCGGTAGATGCGCCGCCAGGCGAAAAACAGCGCGACCAGCGCTGCGCCGATGAAGATCGGGCGATAGGGTTCCAGCACCGTCAGGTTGCCGATCCATGCCCCGCTGAACCCCAAGGCGATCAAAACCAGCGGCCCCAGGCAGCAGGCCGACGCAAGAATGGCGGCCAGCCCACCGGCAAAGAG
>NZ_JANUEM010000030.1 GCF_024809855.1 Rheinheimera pacifica | reverse complement strand
GCTCTTTAACAATTTGGCAAGCTGATAGTAGTAAAAACAAGCTAAGCAACCTCTTAGCAATAAGAGAGTGTATAGCTAGCACACTGTATAATTCTGAAGACATTTTGGGGTTGTATGGTTAAGTGACTAAGCGTACACGGTGGATGCCTTGGCAGTCAGAGGCGATGAAGGACGTACTAACCTGCGAAAAGCTGTGGGAAGCCGGTAAGAGGCGTTAGACCCGCAGATATCCGAATGGGGAAACCCAGTGCATTTATGCACTATCCCAACATGAATACATAGTGTTGGGAGGCAAACCGGGAGAACTGAAACATCTAAGTACCCCGAGGAAAAGAAATCAACCGAGATTCCGTTAGTAGCGGCGAGCGAACGCGGAGTAGCCCTTAAGTGTGGTAGGTGTTAGTGGAATGGCCTGGAAAGACCAGCGATACAGGGTGATAGCCCCGTACACGACAATGCTTATTACATGAAAACGAGTAGGACGGGACACGTGGTATCCTGTTTGAACATGGGGGGACCATCCTCCAAGGCTAAATACTCCTGACTGACCGATAGTGAACCAGTACCGTGAGGGAAAGGCGAAAAGAACCTCTGTAAGAGGAGTGAAATAGAACCTGAAACCGTGTACGTACAAGCAGTGGGAGCACCCTCGTGGTGTGACTGCGTACCTTTTGTATAATGGGTCAGCGACTTACATTCTGTAGCGAGGTTAACCGAATAGGGGAGCCGTAGGGAAACCGAGTCTTAACTGGGCGAATAGTTGCAGGGTGTAGACCCGAAACCGGGCGATCTATCCATGAGCAGGTTGAAGGTTGGGTAACACTAACTGGAGGACCGAACCCACATCTGTTGAAAAAGATGGGGATGACTTGTGGATCGGAGTGAAAGGCTAATCAAGCTCGGAGATATCTGGTTCTCCTCGAAAGCTATTTAGGTAGCGCCTCGAGCGAATACCATTGGGGGTAGAGCACTGTTTGGGCTAGGGGGTCATCCCGACTTACCAACCCCATGCAAACTCCGAATACCAATGAGTACTACTCGGGAGACACACGGCGGGTGCTAACGTCCGTCGTGAAAAGGGAAACAACCCAGACCGCCAGCTAAGGTCCCAAAGTAATGATTAAGTGGAAAACGATGTGGGAAGGCATAGACAGCTAGGAGGTTGGCTTAGAAGCAGCCACCCTTTAAAGAAAGCGTAATAGCTCACTAGTCGAGTCGGCCTGCGCGGAAGATGTAACGGGGCTAAATCATTCACCGAAGCTGCGGACTTGTGCTTGCACAAGTGGTAGAGGAGCGTTCTGTAAGCCTGCGAAGGTTGTCCGGGAGGATAGCTGGAGGTATCAGAAGTGCGAATGCTGACATGAGTAACGATAAGGGGAGTGAAAAACTTCCCCGCCGAAAGACCAAGGGTTCCTATCCCATGCTAATCAGGGTAGGGTGAGTCGGCTCCTAAGGCGAGGCTGAAAGGCGTAGTCGATGGGAAACAGGTTAATATTCCTGTACCGGCCAATACTGCGATGGGGGGACGGAGAAAGCTAGGCAGGCGCGGCGTTGGTAGTCCGCGTGAAAGTATGTAGGTTGGCAACTTAGGTAAATCCGGGTTGCTAAGACTGAGATACGAGACGAGTGTCCAAGGACACGAAGCTGTTGACGCTATGCTTCCAGGAAAAGCCTCTAAGCTTCAGGTATTGGTGACCGTACCCTAAACCGACACAGGTGGTCAGGTAGAGCATACCAAGGCGCTTGAGAGAACTCGGCTGAAGGAACTAGGCAAAATAGTACCGTAACTTCGGGAGAAGGTACGCTCTTTGCTGTGAAGGACTTGCTCCGTAAGCAGTGAAGAGTCGCAGTGACCAGCTGGCTGCAACTGTTTATTAAAAACACAGCACTCTGCAAACTCGTAAGAGGACGTATAGGGTGTGACACCTGCCCGGTGCCGGAAGGTTAATTGATGGGGTTAGCGCAAGCGAAGCTCTTGATCGAAGCCCCGGTAAACGGCGGCCGTAACTATAACGGTCCTAAGGTAGCGAAATTCCTTGTCGGGTAAGTTCCGACCTGCACGAATGGTGTAATGATGGCCAGGCTGTCTCCAGCCGAGACTCAGTGAAATTGAAATTGCGGTGAAGATGCCGTATACCCGCGGCTAGACGGAAAGACCCCGTGAACCTTTACTATAGCTTGGCACTGAACATTGACCCTACATGTGTAGGATAGGTGGGAGGCTTTGAAGCTGGGACGCTAGTCCTGGTGGAGCCGTCCTTGAAATACCACCCTTGTATGTTTGATGTTCTAACGTAGGTCCCTGAATCGGGATTGCGGACAGTGTCTGGTGGGTAGTTTGACTGGGGCGGTCTCCTCCTAAAGAGTAACGGAGGAGCACGAAGGTTGGCTAAGTACGGTCGGACATCGTACGGTTAGTGTAATGGTAGAAGCCAGCTTAACTGCGAGACAGACACGTCGAGCAGGTACGAAAGTAGGTCATAGTGATCCGGTGGTTCTGTATGGAAGGGCCATCGCTCAACGGATAAAAGGTACTCCGGGGATAACAGGCTGATACCGCCCAAGAGTTCATATCGACGGCGGTGTTTGGCACCTCGATGTCGGCTCATCACATCCTGGGGCTGAAGTCGGTCCCAAGGGTATGGCTGTTCGCCATTTAAAGTGGTACGCGAGCTGGGTTTAGAACGTCGTGAGACAGTTCGGTCCCTATCTGCCGTGGGCGTTGGATGATTGAGTGGAGTTGCTCCTAGTACGAGAGGACCGGAGTGAACGAACCGCTGGTGTTCGGGTTGTCATGCCAATGGCACTGCCCGGTAGCTATGTTCGGAACGGATAACCGCTGAAAGCATCTAAGCGGGAAGCCGGCCACAAGATGAGTCATCCCTTGGACTTTAAGTCCACTAAAGGGTCGTTGGAGACCACAACGTTGATAGGTGAGGTGTGGAAGCACGGTGACGTGTTAAGCTAACTCATACTAATTGCCCGAGAGGCTTAACCATACAACGCCCAAGATGTTTT
>NZ_JANUEM010000029.1 GCF_024809855.1 Rheinheimera pacifica | reverse complement strand
TGTGGGGTCTCATAAACCCTGGAAGTAAATCTCATATACGTGAAAATCAGTCTCACAATCCTTGAAAATAAAAGGCTACCAAATTTGGTAGCCTTTTTTATTTGCATAGAATTATTGAACTTCGTGTATACATGTATACACAAGTTATTGTATTTAAAGGAAAAGTTGATCTTTACTTTCTTTTAGTATAAAAATAACACTATCAATTGTTGAATAGTGACAACGCCCATGACGCCTTTTGGAGAGTGCCTAGAAAAGTTTCGCCGAGATAGAGGCTTGAAGCAATTTGAGCTGGCTGAGCTAGTTGGTATAAAGGCGAGTTATGTCAGTGTACTAGAGCGCGGCCATAAAGGACCGCCGTCGAAATATATCTTAAGACAGATCATAGAAAAGCTGGAGTTGTCTGAGCAAGAAAAACAGAAGCTGCTTCATGATGCCGCAATTTCAGATTACACCTTCAAAGTTCCTTACGGGACGTCCCGTTTGGAATTTGAACTACTTCATCAACTTAGAAACCAACTAGGCACTCTAAACGAGAGCCAGGTTCTGATTATGAAGACTGTACTTACCATGAGATGTGCTACAGAAAAAGAAGGAGGGCGAATATGAAAACCTAGCAGGACAAGACTAAACAGGCCGGCCCCGCTAGGCCAGTAAGTAAAGTACTTACCCTAAGCAAGTAAAGTATCTACTTCCTGCCTCTCTGCGTCAACCGGCCTTTATCAATTTATCTGGAATTAAAAAGATAATTACCTAACTTGGTAAGGGATCTGTATGACCAAAAAACAGAACGTGGTGCCATTTGGCACCCTGCGTAGGGCAGACTCATGCCCGCGAAATATCACCCGAAGGGTAAGAGAGCCGGTTTCTCCGTCAAAAGGTAGAGTCGTCGGCTACTACGCCTCTTGGAAAAACAAGAGACCAATAGCCTGGGAATCACAGCTGGAGCTTAAAGCATGCATGTTGTTTGAGTTCTCACCGGCGATTACTTCATATCAAGAGCAACCTGCCACTTTGCATTTCCCAGCAAGGGGCAAGATGTGCAGGTATACACCAGATTTCGAACTGACAACCAAGCAAGGGGACATTTACTTTGTAGAGGTTAAGCCCGCTGACAGGGTGCTTAATCCCGCAATTAAATCATTGCTGATTGCGGCATCGGATTTTCTGCAAGAAAGAGGGTTTGGCTACTTTGTGCTGACGGAGCAAGAGCTGAATTATCCCGACCTTCTGCGAAATCTGACAATGTTAAAGCCATATCTGAAAGTAAAGCTTTGCGGCCGGGAAGTCTCAGCGCTGACTGCGTGGGTAGCTAAGCAAGGTTCAGTTGACTTAGCAGAACTAGCTCAAGCATTCGGCTCCACCCAAAAGGCGTTTGCCTATGTCGCCCAAGGGCATGCTGCCGCAGCCCTTAATAATCCTTTAAGCCTTTCAACCAAAATCACTTTAAATCTGGAGAATCACCATGAAACTTGCCTCTTTAACGGTCGGTTT
The DNA here is from genome assembly GCF_024809855.1 of Rheinheimera pacifica. Lineage (GTDB taxonomy): Bacteria > Pseudomonadota > Gammaproteobacteria > Enterobacterales > Alteromonadaceae > Alishewanella > Alishewanella pacifica_A. The sequence goes on along the minus strand of NZ_JANUEM010000029.1, from coordinate 11,523 downwards.
GCACCTGACTTTGAATAACATCCCTTACCGTATTAATCGCATTATCCACCCAGACCGGTTTGAGCTCGAACGAGTTTCAGACCTAGCTCTTAAGTCTAGTACGAAATCAGAGCTGTTGACCATGCTCAGTAAAGGCAGTTTGAAACTTACTGGGGGTGACTACGTAGTACCAAGTATCCAACGTGAGCACAGGGAGAAAGCCGATCTGTCTTCAATACCAACCGCTAAACAGAAAGTTGTATGGCGAAAGTTTGAGTATGTTAAAACTGCCATAAAAATATTGGGCGCTACGCCAACACTATCAAACTTGTCATCGATTATTGAGCATGTTGCGCGGCGGATTGGGGATGAATCACAGCCTTCCCAGGGGACTTTATATCGATGGTGGCATCGGTATACCGCTTCCGATAACGACTTGCTAGCCTTAGTGGATAAAAGCTCCGGGAAAACCGGCAATCGAGCCTTCTCAAAACTCGTTATAGATGAACTGAACGAGATTATTGACAGCGTATATTTGACAGAGCAGAAACCAAGTAAAAAGCATGTATACCGAATATTTAAGAATCGAATTAACGAGCTGAACCTTACGCAGCTCGAACCACTGAAATTTCCAAGCCGAGCCCATTTTTATAGGCTAATGAAACAGCTACATAGCTATGACGTGATGGCGGCCAGAGAAGGTAAAGCAACCGCTGACAACCATTTCAGGGCAACAGCTGCAGGCCCGATTGTTCGCTATATTTTGGAAAGAGTAGAGGTAGATCACACCATATTAGATGTACATGCCGTTAACCCAGAGACTGGTAAAGTCGAAGGACGACCAACACTGACGGTTATTCTTGATGTTTATTCACGCATGGTATTAGGGTTATATATTGGTTTTGAGCCACCCTCGCAGCTCTCAGTGATGCGAGCATTACGTCACGCCATCTTGCCAAAGGATTTAAGCGATGAGCGGTATAAAGGAATTGAAGACCCCTGGCCGACTTACGGCAATCCGGTAACGTTGGTTTGTGATAATGGTCTGGAGTTTCATTCAGACTCCTTAAAGCGATTCTGCGGCGAGCTGAATATAGATTTGCAGTTCTGCCCTAAAAAGAGCCCGCAGCACAAAGGAACTGTTGAGCGATTTATCGGGACACTCAATCGCCAAGTATGCCACCTGCTGCCCGGAACAACGTTTAGTGACGTCGAGGAAAGAGGGGAATACGACAGTGAAGGTAAAGCATGTTTAACTCTGGAGGAAATTAGGAACCTGATATACCGCTGGATCGTGGTCATATACTCGCAGGAGATCCACTCAACCACAAAACGTACGCCAATTGCGTTATGGCAAGAGGGATTAGAAATTGTAGAGCCAGTGCTGCCTGAAAGCGTACAGCAGTTGAACCTTGCTCTAACGTTAGAGACTCGGCGAACATTGACGCATAAAGGTATTGAGATTTTTAATCAGTTTTACAATTCATCTGCTCTTAAAGCACTAAGAGAACGAGCGCCGGAAAACTACTCAGTAATCGTTCGATATGACGAAGAAAATATTGGCAGTATCTGGGTTTACGACGAAAGGCATGCAGATTTTATCCGGGTACCGAGCACCACACCGGAATACTCTGAAGGGCTGTCATCCAGGCAGCATAGCTACATTCGTCAGAAGCTGATTGAAAAAGGACTCAAGGAGCAAAACGAGAAAGCTGTTTTGGCGCATCGCGCGCGACTATACGAAGCTATTCAGTTACTGAAATCTGAAAAACTGATTAGAGAGCGTCGCAAAGGTGCTCAGTTGGACCAGTCTGACCCAGATAAGAAGCTATCGCTTGCCGCGACAGAAGAGCACGATGTTCCAGATGACGGGATTTTTGAGCTCGTTGACCTACCCGCAGCGTTTCCGATTGAAACCATGAGGGGTGGCTTATGAGCTCCATTCCTGAAGCTGAAATGTATCAACGTATAGCGCTGATCTCGAAAACCATTGTAAGGCATCCGAAGTATGAGGAAGCAGTAAATACAATTGAAGACGTTTTTCGCATGCGAAATTCAGTTGGTATCTGCAACCACTTATTTTGTATTGGGCCATCGGGTACCGGGAAAAGCACCATAAAAAAGCAACTACGAGAAAAATACCCCGCAGTTGTCTGTGACGACAGAACTTGCCGTCCCTACATCTGTAGCGATACGCCGTCTAAACCTACAATTGGTAACATGGCTGAAGAGCTGCTTATGGAATTGGGAGAGCCCAACTATTCCCGCGGGAGCGTAGCCCAGAAGACTAATCGGGTACTGGCTTTACTCAAGCAACTTGATGTAAAGCTGGTTGTACTGGACGAGCTGCAGCACTTTGTTGACCACGGAAACAAAAGAACGGCTACGGAGGTGTCTGATTGGTTAAAACGGCTTGTAGATAACTCCAATACTTGTTTTGTATTAATGGGGCTGGAACGTGCCGGCGAAATCCTCCGGGCTAATGAACAGTTGCGAAGGCGCTTTAGCCAGCAGGTTATATTGATGCCCTTTAGCATAGATAAAAAGGTGGAAGCCGGAGTATTTGCCAGAGTATTCCAGCACCTTGATATGCAACTTGGGTTAGAGCAGCCAATAGAGCTTACTCCGACACTTGTTAAACAGTTGCACTTCGCAACCAACGGCATCATGGATTATATGGTGAAACTGATAATCGGGGCTTTTCAACTGAGTAAGCTCAATCAGCAAAAAAAGATATCTGTCGATGTTTTGGAAGCAGCATTTACCAAGTGCATTTGGACTGAGGGTATTGGCAAGCTCAACCCGTTCAACGCTAAATTTTGCTGGTTAAGGCTGACAAAACCCGGCATGCCTTTTTACCGGATATCAGATACAGCTGCATATTCAATAGTCAAATAAAGGAGAAATAGAACGAGGCACGGCTTTCAAGCTGTGCCTCGTTTTTGTCGTAGTATGAATATACTAAAACCGCCGCTATATCCAAAAATGCATACCGACGAGTCTCCTCTGGGATATTTAAAACGTCTGGCTCATACCAATAGTTACTACAGTTACAAATGGCTGCTCACCCCATCGTCGAAGGAATCCCGGCAGGATGGCATTATGCTAGAGGCGCTTAAGCTCTGCGACTGGTCTGGTGCTAACAGTGCATATGGTACTCAAAAGTTTGTGGAAAACCTGCCATATGTCCATGCATCGCTGTTCATACGGTTTTGTCCACTTTGCTTGCAAGAAAGCGAGTATTGGAAAGCAGGATGGTACCTGAAAACGGCTTTTTGCTGTTCTAAACACCAGATATGGCTTGAAGACAAATGTTATCACTGCGGTCAATTGCAAAACCGTTTGAGTAAGGTATTTCTCCATTGTACCTGCGGGATGGCTTTGTACTCTGCAAAACCCAGGAAGTGTCCTGAGAGTGTTATACAGATGCAGCTTTTTCTGGAGAATGAAAAGTTCGAGGGCCGCCAAGAGCTTGAGAACTTAATGCCGGCTAATCATAATTTGACGTTGTTTCAGCGAATTAAGTTACTCGAACTTATCGCCAGGCGAGTACCCAACCACGCTAAGCTAAAACGGGGTATGAATATTCATCTTAATACCATCGAAACAGGCAAGGACGCAGTTATTGATACCGCTAATGCGTTGTTTGCCGGCAGAGGCGGCTTTATGGCGTTTCTGAGTGCCTTACAGGCAATGGGGCGCGATAACACCACTTTTGTATATGACAGGTTTACTTTGTTCTATCGTGACTTCTACAACACGTTTGAAGGCAGAGAGTTTGATGGTTATAAAAAGGAATTAGAGAAATTCGTTAATGCTCGTGTGGTGACATCTTTAAGTCGAAGAAACCGCTTGTTTAGTGAAGAAACTATCCGGGGCCATTACTGGCTTCCATTAGAGCAGGCTGTTCGTGAATTCAAAATACCAAAATCAAAACTACTTGGTGCTATCAACGCTGGTTGGATAGACGCTCAAAAGGAAGAGAAGGGAGAGCGGGACTATATTTTGGTTAATCGGCCTAATCTGGAGTCCCGTTGCTTCTATATCAATGAGCAGCTTACTTTTATGGAAGCTGCAATTAAGCTCGGAGTGACCAGGCCGCAACTGCACCAACTTATTGCTCAAGGCGAGCTTAAAGACGTTATCACACCCCAGCGAGGTGGCTGCAGTGTGTGGCGGATTTCAGCTTGTGAAATAAACCAGTATCTTGAAACGTTACTATCTGTGCCGTCTTCCCATCTATCTGAAATAACTCCGCTGCCTGATATCCTAAGAAGGCTTGGCCAGAAACATAGCAATCTGCTTATTACCGTTCTTAACAGTATCCGAGCCGCCAGCCTGGCTTATATGGTTGATAAACGTAAGATTGGTATACGCTCGTTAATGGTCAATGAAAGCCAGCTACTCGCCATACTGGGAAATGATAATGGGATTGATGGATACTCAGTACCTGTAGTGGCAAAGTTGCTTAGCGTTAACGCTGAATTTGTTTATGAAATCGTCAATCAAGGGATACTGCTAAGCGAGCCCGGTGAGACTGCTAATACTAAGCTTATCAACTCTGGGCATCTGCGCCTTTTTCAGGACGAATTTGTTCTCTTATCTAAACTGAGTAAAGTCATGGAGCTTGGCTCACAAACATTAATGGCTTACTTAGCTGCAAGATATATTTATCCGATTGATAAATATAGGGAGAAAAAACTGCGACAAAAAGTGTACCGACGATCAGATCTTGCGCAGTTGCCGTTTTTTGAAATTTATATCTCTGATAAGCTGGATTGGGTTTAAGTGCAAAAATAACACGCCAAGAGTCAGTGTTTCTCGTGTAAAGTCCTGCATAGCGGCAAGTAGAAAATTTAGAAAGCAAAAAACAACAGTCACTGAATAGTAAATTGAATTGAGCCCATATTGGTATTGGTAGATGAACATATTGTAATAGATGAAAGATACACAAGTACCAGTTTAGGGCTTGAAGAATCGCCAGATAGCGCTTAAAAGTAAAGGTGAATTATGCACTTAGAACGGTTACAAGTAGAAGAAGGGTTTCTTAGTGGTCTGGATGTTAAGTTTACTCCGGGGTTAAACGTCATAATTGGTGCTAGAGGAACAGGAAAAACTTCTCTTATTGAGCTGATTCGATTTTGCCTTGATGTTAATAGTACAACTTCAGACGCAACAAAGAGAAGTAGAGAGCATGCATTATCTATTCTTGGCGCTGGACAAGTTACAGCTGCTTTATTAACAGGTGAACAGCGCACCTTGGTTAGCCGAACAGCATCTGATTCACCACAAAGCACAAGCTCCTTTCCCAAGCCGATTGTTTTCTCACAAACTGAAATTGAGACTGTAGGTTTAGAATCATCTGGCAGATTAAGGTTGATAGATGGTTTCATCTCGAATCAGAATTCAGATGAAGCAGAGGAAAAGCAGATTGTTTCGACAGTCGCATCTTTAACTACAGAAGTTGTAGAATTAAAAAGAGAACTGGATGACTTACAAGTTCACCTTAGGGATATACCGCTATTAGAGGCTGAGCTTAACGCGGTGTTGGTACAAGAAACGAAAGTTGCTAGCTCTTCGCTAATTTTACAACAGAAAACTGAAAGTTTGAAAAAAGTAGCTGAAGCAATCTCCTTGCAAGCTGTCAGTGAGTCCAACCTGATGAGGGCTCAGGCGGATATTTATAACTGGTACGTAAAAATCAAAGAAGCTCAGGATTTCGTCTTTACCGGAGGTGACGGGATCAACGGTATTTTGACTCAACACCATAAGGTTCTGGAGTCAACTAGGCAGAACTTAAAATCTGCCCATGATTCAATATCTAATGTCTGGCACCAGTTGGAGGCTGAGAAGAAGTCAATAAATGCTCAGAAGTTAATCAGTGAAAGTCAGGCTCGAGATGCCAGGCAAGAGCTTGAAGTTTTGCAGTCTGGTGCTGGGTTAGTAATGCGGAAAGGCCAAGAGCTACGTGAGCGTAAGGCTCAGTTAGATTCATTGAGTAATATATATAAAAGTAAATTATCTGCTCATGCTCGGTTATTGGAAAGAAGAAATGACGCATTTGATCGGCTCGATGGTATAAGGTCTCAGAGGTTTTCTGTAAGAGAACAAATTGTGCAGAGTTTAAACAAAGCTCTCAGCCCAAATATTCGAATTAGCATCGTCCGCAACGGACAGCCATCTAAGTACACCGCACTGATTTCTGAGCTTCTGAAAGGAAGTGGTGTAAAGTACAACGATATCGCTCCACAAATATCAAACGCAATAAGCCCTAGGCTCTTACTTGAATCAGTAGAGAATTTTGATGCAAATTTAGTATCCGAAAGCATTGGAATAAACATTGAAAGAGCCGCTCGCATTCTTACTCACCTCAAGCAAACAGATTTAGGAATGCTTGCAACTATTGATTTAGAGGATGAGATTGGCATGCAGCTATTAGACGGCGCTGATTATAAAGATATATCAGCACTTTCTACTGGCCAGCGATGTACAGTAATACTGCCTATTGTCCTATCACATAGAGATCGTATAGTCATTGTTGATCAGCCAGAGGACCATATAGATAACGCATTTATTACCAGTACTCTGATTAAGGCTATAGTTAGTAGAAATCCTAATAGTCAGATAATTTTTTCTACTCACAATCCAAATATACCTGTACTAGGTGCGGCTGATAACGTGATTCACTTGGGGTCTGACGGGAAACGAGGGTTTGTTCTTGATAAAGGTAGTTTAAATGACAGCACTGTAGTCAAAGCAATTTCAACAGTCATGGAAGGTGGGGCGGAAGCATTTCTTAGAAGAGCATCTTTTTATAGTCAATCTAGTCTATGAATAGAGCAGAAGCCATCGAAAATTTAAAGTCAAATAACGCTAGTGAGCGATTTCGTGCCGCATTGACTTTATCAAGATATGGAACTGCTGACGATGTTAGGTTGCTGAGGCAAGCCAAAAGAATTGAAAAGGATGCTTTTGTCATAAAAAGGTTGGATTATGCAATTTCTGTTCTAAACAGAAATAGCAGCATCCAGATATCTGAGGATGACTTTGCGCCATCTTCTGAAACTAATAGTGAGGTATTGAAAATTGCAAGGACTCAAGCTATAGATTGGGTCTCGGGGTTATTGTTGCATGAAATATCAAGTAAATTAGGTTTGCTCTCTGTTTCCGTAAAAAAAGAGATTGAAAACTACAACGAGTCTCTCACTAAGCGCAACATACAGAACTTGCAGTCTGTTGTTGATTCTATTGCCGCTCTTAGAACTGCTGCTGTATCTGCTCAATATGAACAGTTTGATTTATCGGAACTTATCTCTGAATGTGTTGCGACTGAAGGCGAAAACTCGAGGGTATCATTTGAGCAGATCGGGCTCCGCCCACTGCTTATAAGAAGTAGTAAAAAATTAATAAATCTTGCCTTAAACAATGGAATTCGTAACGCAATTGAAGCCGAAAAAGCAGCCGCCGATTCTACTGTGGAAGAGTATATTGGGCGGGTAATTATTACTTGGGGAATGACTGATAAAGACTATTGGATTTCAATTTTGGACGATGGCGTTGGGTTATCTGACGCTCCGAAGAGCATGTTTGACGTCGGGAAAACCTCAAAGAAAGGACATCCTGGATTTGGTTTAGCGATTGCGAAACAAGCTATGGATACTCTCGATGGCACGTTGTCGCTGGCTCCATACTCAGGGCGAGGTGCCAAGTATGAGATGCGTTGGAGGATCAGTACTTGAACATAAAAATATTAATAATTGAAGACGACACGGTATTTTTTGACGCACTCTCAGAGTTAGTAAATGATGTTTGTGTATCGGCCAGTATCACGCATGTAAGTAATCAAGAACATGCGTTTGAACTAATAGAACGCTGTGTGTTTGATCTCATTTTGTTAGATTTAAGTATTCCAAAATACAGAGAAAGTTTTGATGACCATCCTGAGTATGGACATGAAGTTTTTACGACTGCGCGCCGAGTAGCAACCGGTACGCCTATTATTGTGTTAACCGGTTCAACTGCAGAACCGTTCATCGCATCTATGCTGAAACTATCTGAAAGTACCGATATATGGGGCAGTGGCAAGCGTCATCAGTTAGTGTCGTTCCATGCAAAACATAAACTGGATTCATTTCATGAGGTTTTATCTGAGTATGCTCGTGATTTTGAAGAGTTAAAGAATGTCGAACTAGAGCGGGGTGGTATTGAACTCGATGAAAGTGAAACTCGACTTATTAGGATATTTGCTAGGAAATTTGGAGGAGTACGGTGTTCAGTGGGCAATGTTCCCGGCGGGTTGTCTGGAGCAAAAGTACTTAAACTCACAACAACAAAAGATACAGGTGACGTGGTTCATAGAACTATTTGTAAGCTTGGTGCGTCAGAAAAAATTAAAATAGAAGATGAAAGGTTTAATCGGCATATAGTGACCCTGCCTCCACAAGCTACACCTAGGAAGCTTATGCTCTTAGAGCATGGAGCTAAAAACAAATCAGGTATATTTTATAGTTTGGCGGAAGACTCTGATTTGAATGCGTTTTCACCAACTAGTATGTCAGAAAATTCAGATTACTTAATTGGAAGTTTGTCTAGTCTAATGTCTAATTGGTGTGCAACTGCTCAAAGCCGCAAAAGAATATCTGATGTAAGACGTGTACTCTTAACAGATGAAAAAGCAGATGTACTGATAAGTAACAATTCTTTGGAATGGGCTAAACATTTCGAGTCTAACCATATTCAATTGAAATGGGGTGTGTCCCATGGAGATCTGCATGGTTTCAACATTTTAGTCTCTGAAAGTGGTATGCCGTTACTCATTGACTATGGTGACACTCAGGAAGGACCTCATAGCTTAGACCCAATTACGCTAGAACTTTCCCTTTTGTACCATACGGACGCGCCTTGCAGAGGTTCTGGCTGGCCAACTAAACAACAAGCCAGAAATTGGATTGATCTTTCCCAATATCTTGAGAATTGCCCATTTCCTTATTTTGTAAAAAAATGTAGGGAATGGACCGGCGATGTTTCTGCTGGAGAAAGAGAGATACTAGCTGTCCCATATTCTTACCTGCTCAGACAGCTGAAATACCCTGAAGTTGATCGAGAGCTAACAATCGCCTTTTTAGAGGGAATAAGGGACTGTTATAACAAGACATAAGTTGTACTTGAGACTAATGACAGAATCCAAATAAGTTTATAGTAATTTGGACAAATAGAGAAAATTTGGTGCCACATTGGTGGTGAGGCTACTATTTTTGCTTTAGGTTAGTGGCTTGGCTGTACTTTTAGTTTTTCTCTTCGCTGTGGACTGGTATGCAGGCAGACTAGTATTATGGTTATAAGCTGATTCAGTCTAGGATATTTTTATCAGTCTTCCCCAGCTCCTACCAATTGAAGTGGGCTGGTAAAAACATAGTAAGCTTAAATTAGTTAATTTCTCAAAATCAAGGTGTGGCAATGAACTATCAGGTTAAGCTTGGCGAAAATAACGAAATTCCTTTGCCCGACGATCTCTGTAGCGAGCTTGATATCAAGATTGGTGATATTTTGTTTTGTGAAGTCGTTGAAAACTCGTCAAAACTTGTAATGACTAAACACAGCAACCAAACACTCAGTGATGCTGATATAGCTTCTGCTGGGAATTTGACACGCGTTATATCCCTCTCTTCCTCTAAATAGTGCTTCATGTTTAAATGGTAATACACCCTAAAAATAACTGACGTCAGAAGTAGAATTTTCTCGTGCCATAAACGCAGGAGGGAACCAAGTGCTGAAGATCAATATCCCAAAAGCCCCCGCAATAGTGCTTGCGGGGATGTATAAAATAAAGAACGTATTATTTTGAAAGGCGAACAATTTGAACTCAATAACTTAAATCAGCCAAAGAGCAATTTCTCTACGTCTGTGGAAAGTTGAGAGAAGCTTAACACGCCCAACTTTTTAAAGACCTGATTGAATTCTGGTATTGCAGTGTTGTAGTTTTCCAGAGCATGGAGTTCTTTATTAGAGTAACGATATATCTCATTCACTGCGCTTCTATCTGTTATATGATTGGTAACAATATCTAACTCAACAAGTAATTTGGTGTAGTAATCAGTTTGATATAACGTCGCGATATCAGACCACCGCAAAGCTAAAATTTTTCCATCACGTTTCAAATGCATTAAGATCGAACAAATTACAAGTAAGCGATTTTTGGCCTTGTTATTGTGAAGTTGACCATCAGCCAACGAAATGAGTAGATAGGCAATTTCATCGCAAAGCTCGCTATCGAAGTGGTGTCGCAGTTGTGTAATATCTTCAACGTGTTTCAGAAGGTTTACTAACCTGTTCAACCATAGGCCATTTGCGCTTGCCCACGATGGTTTTGACAATTCATCGAGTTGATAAACTTGGTCTCCAGTAATTCCAGGTAAGTATTTTTGAAAGACCAAAAACACGCCGTTATCGTAACAGCTCCAATCGGAATAAACCTTTGATATGATTTTTGCGTTTTGACTTCTGAGCAGCGATATAAGCTTGTTATTACTTTCTATCCCGAGTAGGTTTGCATACAAGTCCGCACATGCACGGTCTTTAATTATTTTTTCACCAAATACATGATCAATAGCATGGGATAGAAATTTTCGGCGGGTAGCCAAGCTTTGTTCAAGCATAATTATACTCCATTACCAGTGCTGCCACTCCACACCAGTATGTATAATTAATGCTGATGCCTAATTTTTAGATATTCAGCTGTTGTCCACGTGGCACGGAAAAGGTCGCTGGGCCCTAGACCTAAAGTAAAGTAAATTGCTCGAATTTTCAATGCTAAGGGGAAAAATCTCAAGGCTGATGTCTGTTCTCCGGGAAGCATTGTCTCGCTTCTGCAGCCAGAAATAGCAAGGTCAAATTCGTTAACTTATCGCGATGAGCAAGTCCATATTCGTCTTCCTTCGCTGGGGGAGTAACAAACTGCTTAAGAGTTGTGTTTTGAGAATCTTCTTGTAAGAGAACAATACCCTCCCAAATGGCTGCTTCTAATTCAGAATCTTGGTTAAGATCGTACTCGCGATTGATTGCGGCACTTGCTCTTGCTATGCGACTTGCAACACTAGAATAGGCTTTACAAAGGTTATCCCGTACCTCTCTATTATGCTGAGCTTCCGATTGTTTGAACGAACCTTCAATTTTAATTTTTTCAAGTTCGGCTTCGGCCCGCATCCCATACATAATAGAAAAAATGTTAACTACCGCAGACACGACTATGGTAACAATTGCGACCCAATTACCACTTATCCCTTGCCGGCTAATGGTCGAACTGCCTTTTTCATTTTGTTCAGTCAAATCAAACTCCAAAAATTATCAGTTTATTTATTGATTCTCGTTTTGTGGATACTCATTTAGCCAATGAGGCTTAGATTCAAATACTACTGCAGATGTTGAGAAAACTGGCGTAATTTTTGATGGATTGAGAGAAATCTGTGGTGCACCCGTATTCTCACAAATCGCGGAGAACCTTAGTTTTAAGGGGAATGTAACTTTTAAGGTTTATGAGATCCCACA
>NZ_JANUEM010000028.1 GCF_024809855.1 Rheinheimera pacifica | reverse complement strand
TGTGACTTACAACGCTAAATAGTACTCTACAATGCTATTTTGTACTGTACATCGCTATTTTGTACCGCTACTTCGCAGTAATAGCGGAGTGGCTTAGTGAAGGGGATTCCAGGGATCAAGGAATTCCCATCCGATAATCGTTACTGGCGGGTTGATTGGTTCGGTGCCATTCAGCCCAACCCCAAGCTCCTACGCGAGCCAGTACTGCAAATTGTTATAACCCCGTTCAAAACGCCAGATGTTACCGCTCTGCCCCCTAATAAGCTGGCTTCTGCATCCAGCGGTTTGGTGGATTACACAGAACAACAAACAATCTGTATTGGTACCGGCCAGCTGCCGGCTGTGTGTGTTGGCTCTATCTGGCGCAACAGTGAATGTCAGCTGCAGCTTGCAGGGCAACTGACTGAGTTCAAAGGGTTAGAGATTTCTGAGCATACCACTCAAGTGTTAAATGCCAGTGCCAAAGAGCATAACCAGTACATCATTCCCTACACCCATTACAAATTTGGCAAAGCCGGTTACCTAAGCAAAATGGTCGCTATCGATTATGGCGGCGACCCTTACGGCATTTTGATCCCAATGGCAGAGCTGGTGCGGTTTTACTATGCCGTGTCGACCGACCTGGCAGATGTGATTTTCTCGGGTGACCTAAAACACAATTTGCATGCAGTGCTGAATATGGAACACACCTGGTCGGAACCGGAAGAACAGCGCGAAGTTATTGGGCTACGCCAGCGTTTTTCGGATCAAGATGGCTGGATACTGGCCCGAATTCTAAATTCTCCCGAAGCCTGGTCAGGTGCCACAGCAGTGCACGACGCCATGCTAAAAAGTCGTGTAAATGGCGTAGCGGCGCATATTGAAAGTAATTTTCCGTTTGCAGGCAACACAAACCTGAGCGCCCGTTGCAAAATGCTCCCTACGGCAGATCCGAATAAATGGCGTTACCTGGTATTGTCGCTCGTTCGCTGCTCTGCTGCTTTCCCCTTCCGGCATCTGACCGTGTATCGTGACAACGACAACAACCGAGCCAAAGATGGCGAAGACAAACCTGATGACGAGAAAAAGCCAGGCTGGGGCGGTCCCCGTGTAGTTCCTGGGCAACAAGGCAAATCATTTCAAAGTCAGCAAGCACCGAATAAAAACGCAGCCACTGAGATATTTAACCTGCCTACAGACAGGTTTGGTGATATTGCCGGTAAAGAGCCGGATAAACCAACTAAAGAGCAATGTGAGTATAAATCTGTCACCGTCGTAAAGCCGCCGGTGGAAAGCAACCAGCTTAGCACCGCTCAGGGTGACAATACCGACTCTACCGTTGGCACGGGCCGTTTAAACAGCACTTACGACCGCGCTAAGGCATTACCAGCGAGTTTCGATACATTTATCAAAGCTATCGAGCATCTAAATACCTATGAAGGCTTTAGTGCCAAGATACGAGAACCGGATGAACTATTCAGATATATACCACTAACGAAGCCTGAAGGATTTTGGCAGTGGTCGTATCTGGACTCCAGAGACAAGATTAAACGTAGAGTCTGTGTTGCAGATATTAGCTACAAAACATGTTATCTAATCGTTATAGAATTTGAACATCGGTCAAACGAGAAATGCCAATTAGGCACAATACACATAGAAAACTGGGATTATCTGTCTAACGATAAAGTACGTTTTACTCTGGAGTATCTAGCGACACACAAAGGCGTCTGGAGGCCGCTGCCAAAAAACGAATTAGTTATAAGACCATACAAACATATATGGCATTCCGTTGAAAAATTTTCTCAAGCTCTAGCAAGCCTCTTTATTAAAATCTGAACTGTAGTGCCACCGAATTTGGCGCGCCATTTGTAGAAGGTAGCCGAACTCATACCGTGCTCGCGGCACAGCTCTGGCACCGGTGCGCCGGCTTCGGCTTGTTTTAAGATCGCCAGGATTTGGCTGTCGCTAAATTTTGATGTTTTCATGCAGAATCTCCTGCGTTTATGTTACGAGAAAATTCTACTTTTGACGTCAGTTATTTTTAGGGTGTATTACCAGTGCACTTGCATCCCACCGCATAACATGGCAAACATCTATATTTAATACGCACAAACAAACGAGATAAGTCATTAAAAAACCTAAAGATATAACGAAATCGAATTTCACACCAAACCTGGAATGTTTCGTTAGATACTGGTATGATTGGTTTTAACTTAAAGTGATCCAATTTTTTATAAATAGAGACAGAAAATGAATGCATTAAACAAGGATAGAGACCTTCTTAACAGGATTAATGCTTACTCGTTAGAAGATGAGGCATACTGGTCATTTAGAGGGCGCTCTAAAAGACATCATTGTCATGGTCTAATCCAGTACCCTGCAATGATGATTCCTGAAATGCAAGGAGAATTAATTGACGCAGTATTAGCCGACGATAGAAATGTCCGAAGGGTTTTCGATCCATTCGTTGGCTCAGGCACAACTCTTGGTGAAGCAATGTGCCGTGGACTAGATTTTTTAGGGATAGATATTAATCCATTAGCGATTTTAGCTTGTGAAGTTAAGAGTGGTCCGCTATATACAAGTAAATTAAAAGAAAAAGCTGAATTAGTTTTAGATGCAGCTAAAAAGGATAGCTCCACTGAAGTAGCGGTAAAGTTTGATGGCATTGATAAGTGGTTTACTCAAAATACTCAAGTTGAGTTAAGTGCAATATATCGTGCAATTAAGAATGAACCATCTAAGTGGGCTAGAAAGGTATTCTGGCTTTCGATGAGCAGTACAGTTAGAACCGTGTGTAACTCCAGAAGTTCGACGTATAAGCTGCATATCAAACCTGAAGAAAAAATAGAACTGACACCATCAGCGATAGAGGAGTTTGAAAAAAAACTTCGCAAAAATATCGACAATATTGTTGCTCAAAAGACAATTTTGGATAAAAATAAAGTTTTAAAAATGGCAACATCAATAAGTGATGTAGTTATTAAGAATGCTGATTCTGCAGGTAAAATCAGAAGCTCACTAAAGTGTGATCTGCTAATTAGTTCACCGCCTTACGGCGATAATCAGACAACTGTTACTTATGGACAGTTCTCATACCTTCCACTAATGTGGATTGATTTAGGTGACATTGAAAATTTGACCCAATCAGGGCTCCTGGCCCATAAAAGCGCTATTGACTCAATGAGCTTGGGTGGTTCTAAGAAAGGTTCAAATGCTAAATACAAGGAAATAAAAAATCGTTCAATGTCTTTGGTTAATTGTGTTGAAGAGATAAAAGCAGTTAATCCGGAAAATATAAAAAAGCTTGTGTCTTTCATCTATGATTTAGATAATGCATTAAGTAACTCTTTGAGTTTTCTTAGAGAAAATGCATACATGATTTGGACGCTTGGTAACCGAAGAATTTCAGATATTGAAGTTCCACTAGATAGCATTATGAGAGAGTTGCTTGAATCACGGGGCTGTCATTTTGTCCATAAATTAGAACGGGATATTCCCTCTAAGCGAATGGCTAACAGGAATCAAATAGCAGCAACAATGGTAAAAGAATCAATATTGATTATGCGTAAATAGCATACCCTCCCAATGAACTGAATAAAATTTCTTGGAAGCTAGGCTGAAAATAAACTACTTGGTCATTAATTTTGATAACAGATAATATATAGTTAATAATCAGGCTGGATGTTGTAAATTTAAAAGAATTCGGATATATTGAAATATTATTATTTATTGAAATAAGGATGTTGGGAATGAGCAATGCGTCAATTAGATTTAGTGGAAACATAATTGAAGAACTTTCTAAAAATATTCCCTCATCGTTATTTGCATTAAATGAGCTAATTAAAAATGCATATGATGCATTTTCACCAGATGTTACTATCAAGATTTCCCCCTCTAATAACACTATAACGATTTCAGACCATGGAAACGGCATGGCAGAAGATGAGATAAATTCCCTGTTTCATATTTCTAAAAGTTCTAAAAGTTACGGTCACGAAATAGAGCAAAATGGAGTAAAAAGACTTACACAGGGCTCAAAAGGGCTTGGCTTTCTCTCTGCCTTTAAATTTGGTGATAAAGTTGAATGGAAAACATGTAAAAACGGAGTTCGTAGCACATTTTCAGTATGTAAATCTGAATTAATCTCCAAAGATGATGTTGCAGGAACCAAAATTCCTTTGACAACAGATCTTCATAGTGAAAATGGCACTATAATAACAGTCTTTACAAGCAAGAGCGAAATTGAAGAGTTACTGATCGATTTAGATGTAGAAGATGGTAAATCCATTGAAAAACTAGCAGCAACTATAATAGATGATTCTTTTAATATTAAGATAGAGATAGAGAATCAGAAAAAAATAACTTCCACTGAAAAACTAAAGAAATTTGATAAAGAGAGTGAGGAAAATCAATTATTTTATGTCAAGTATGACCCGTCAAAAAATGAAGTTGATTTTTATCACAAAGGCGAGCACATAAAGTCTTTCCCATTTACCCTAGGAAGAACAGACTATTCTATAAGCTTAGAGCTAATTATATTTCATTTCAATAGAGGTAAGAATTCAAGAAGTATATCTCCGTTGAACAGACGAGTGCACGATGAAGCGCTCTATCCTCTAATTTATATAAATAGAAATCTGTTTAATAATACTGTTATTTTCGATCCAGAGCTACTAAGAAAGAAGAGCTCTGGAGAAACGCTGCCTCAAATGATTGGTCGAGTTAATTTAACAAGCAAGAGTAAAGAAATAGAATTTAATTCAGACAGAACAAATTTCGTTGAGAATAGCTTAACAAAGAAATTGATTAAAGATCTGGAAGATCTTAATAAGCTCATTCAGACTAAAGGCGCCGAATTAAAAAAACAACTACGAAAAAGCAAAGGAGTTCCAACAGGTAAGGCTATACCATCATTAGGCGCTGATACTGATGAGCAAAAGAATAGAACAGCATCAATAATTATAGATAAAAATAGGCCTCTAACGTTCTATATACCTTCAGACCAGATATATTTAGAAGAATACCTATTCCAAATAAAAAATAGCTCTGGCCAAATTGTCGAAAAGAATGAAGTCGATATCTTAATAGACGGCCATAAATCGAGCAATAGGGTGCTATTGTCTATAGAAGAACCATGCGAAAAAAAGATTAGCTTTAAATATATAGATGATCTGACAGATCTTGTTTCTAAAGAAATAACATTATCTTTTGAAAGACAAATATCACCTATTTCAGGTAAAACTTTAGATAAGTCACTTTTTACAATTCAATCTGGTTCCGGTTACTGTGTTAAAATAGAAATAGTTTCTGATATTATTAATGCAATTGACAACGCATACTCATCAAAGTCAAGGGAAGATTACTTACCATTAATAGCATGCTCGATCAGGTCAATATTCGAAATTTCCTCTGATAAAATAATTAAAGCTCGTAAGCAATGGTTCTCAAAATTTGATCATAGTAAACTTAGCATTACAACCAAAAGAGAGGTGAAAGACAAGCTACTGCTAAATGTAGTTAATGTTATTCTTCTACTGAAAAAGAATCCAGACCTTATAAATGAAGTTGCTAATGTATCAGGTATTAATTTTTCAACTCTAGCCAACTTATTAGATGTAGAGAGCTTCAAAAGTTCAGTCAAAACTTCACATATTGGAGCTCATCAATCAATTAGATATCTATCAAAACCGAAGATAGAGTCTTGCGCAGATACTTGTGGCCTATTTTCCGTAATATGTGATGTATTAATGAATGTAAATAGTGCTAATGCGGCTGCGTCCAGTATTAATAAAGTTGATGAATCAGACTTAGATAAGTACCTAAGTTCATAACATTCCTCTGCTATTTCAGGCCTCTTTTACTGGGAGGTAATAAAAAGAGGCGTTCTAATTGAGCAGTTTCAGCTGCCTTCAAATCACGATGTACCTGATTTGAAGGCAGCATCCGTTTTTTTATTGCTGTGCGAAGTTTGCGTTCAGCCTGTGCATCACTAATCCATGCGGCAAGACTCAGTACGTAATGACGCTCCTCAAGGTCCCGTTGTTCAAAGGCTATTTTTCTTTTCCGCAATTCGCGCACAGGTTGTTTCACTACACTGCAGATATGGCTCTGCAAATCAGGCGCAAGGTTTTCGCTGACTATCAACCTACACATCTGATGCCATAAGATTAACCGTGCTTTATTAAACGGACCGCAATCTCTAAACTGTCGGTCTACGATCTTCAGCAGAGTTTCCCATTGGGTGAATGGTCTTTTGTGCCACTTATCGACCGGCACTTTTGGCGCTTCGCTAAGCAGTGTGTTGCAATTCCAGCAGTGGTTCATATCACCGGCATCGAGCAGGTTGGCTTTGCCCAATTCAACCCGGTGAAACGCTACCGGCTGCTGGCATTGATGGCAACGGTCATGCAGCATTATCTGATGCTTTGGGCAGAAGGTGTAGAAGGCCAGCCGCCACCCGAGCCGAAAATATGGGATGGCATCCTCTGCCAGGCACTGTGGGCAATATTGAATACCGAAATTGCGGTAAATTCTGTGATACATTTTCAAGGGTAACCACCAGCGCAGCTGACCACTAAGGTTTTTGGTTTGAAACAACCGCCCCTCAAACAGTAGCGCCGTCATCTTTTTTACCTGTGCGAGTGGTGTGCCGGTGCGCTCACTCATTGTTTGCAGTAACCAGTCTGGGGCAAACCGATCAATATCACGATTCCACAACTGCCTTTGATGGCCAAAGTTGCGCACGGCAAAGGTTTGGGCTTTCATACCGTTGGCATGAGCACAACGAATGAACCAGGACGATAATGCCTCACCAGGCAACGGTCGGGGGTGAGCTGGCCACAAAGTCCCCGATAACATGGTTTAGACGGTCAAGAACTGACGCCGGCGCTCTGAAGGCGGCGTCCAGTCGATTTGTTCTAGGGTATCCAGCGTAATACATTCCTTACCGCTTAAAATTGCCAGCTCAGCGGCAGCGTTTAATACGCTGGTTAACTCGCCAATATTCCCCTCGCTCATAACGTATAGCTTGGTGAAAATGACCTCGTTATGTAATTTTGACGGCAGCTTTAGCGGTAACATGGCTTCAAAGCTGGCCAGCAAGCGCTTAAAGTCGTCATTCATTTCCCAGCGTGGCAGGTGTATTGGTTTAAAGCGATTAGCCAGCTGTGGCTCTGTCTGCAATGCTCTGAGTGCATCTTTGGTACCTACACCGACAATTGATATTTGCAGCTCGTTGCTCAGGTACTTCAGCACATTTAAAAAGGCACGCTGTCGGTGCAGGCTGCCGGCAAGGATTTGGTGTATTTCGTCAATTACCAGTACCTTTAGCTGCGCATACCGTAATAGTTTTAGTACCTGATACTGCTTCTTATCAACGCGCTCACTGGGTTTGTAAGGTGCAAATAGCATGTCGAGAATGGCATTATAAAAGCGCCCTTCATCCGGTACTGGTGGTGCCTGTACATACATTACAGGTGCAATCACAGCTTCACCTTCTGGGTTATCGACCGCAGGGTTTAGCTGACAGAAACGCTTTACCAAGGTGCTTTTACCGTTATTCGAATCGCCAATCAGAATAATATTGGGCATCCGGTTTACTCTGGGATGCTGCCGCAAATCATCCAATTGCTTTAGCACCACCTTAGCATAAGGGTAGCCAATCCAGCGATCTGATTTAATTCGAAAAATCCGTTCAGCATCGGTCAGACTGAGCACCTTGCGGGCGCTGGCTGTCAGGTGGCTGGCATTGTCAGTCATAGTTCGTCCAGTTCATCAAACGGCAAAAACTCCGCATCTTCGTCTTGCTGAACTGGCGGCAGCAAAGGTGCCTCAGTCTTTGCAGGCCGGCTTTGCTCAATTACGCTGTGCGACAGCTGATGCGTTTTACGCCGTTGATTCATGCGCCGAACCGCCTTACTGGTTTTTACCGCTGTGGTTTCAATTTCACGCATACGATCATAGGCATCAAAAATGGCCTGTTCATCTATTTCTTTTACACCGGCTTCTTTGGCGCGTTTACGCGCTTCACGCAGCTCCCAGATGCTAATAGGCGGGTGCGACAGATTACGATATGGAATGGCGTAATAGGTTGCCAGCTCAGGGTCGTAGAACCAAATTTGACTTAAGTCGCGCGGGTCGCGTCGGAACATAAACTTGCGTTTACGTTTGGAGTCATTTGGATCAGGTGCATTAATCCACACCCGCAACACGTCTGAATAATAGTGAATTTTGTCAATTTGTACGCCGTAATCCAGCACGGCCCGTAGTTCAAATGGCATGAGATCCAGGCGAAGTTTAAACTCGTCGGCAATTTTTGCCGGCAAGCCAGAACCTGGTGCTTTATCTGAACCCAAAATACCTCGCTGCCAGGCCTGTGCGGGTGACATACCAAGGCTGCTATGTATTTTCTGGTGGTATACATCAACAATGTAAATCGTTAGCCACTGCTCGAACTCGGATAAAGTTAATGCTGCTTTACCTTCGGAGTCATACTCACCTTTCTCTCGCGGATTAGAAAAGGTGGTACCAGGTAGCGTATGAATTTCTTGCGCGAAAGAGCCCAGTGCACGTTCTACATGAGCACCGAAATTCGGCCGACCTACCGGACGCCACTCCAGATCAATACCATACTCGTCACAACCACGTTGCATCATATTGCCACGGAACTCTTTGGCGTTATCAAGATGCACTTTGGCTGGCAGCCCCCACACTAACCATTGGTTTTGCGTTGGGTACCTGGTCAGCCATTTATCTTTCGTTAGAATTGCATGGGTTAAACACAAGCCGGTCGACAACGCGCTCGGCGGATCGAATGAGACATAAAACCCAGTGACCACCCTGGTACAGACATCAAATGCCAGAGTGATCCACGGCCTGCCAATAGGTTGCCGGTAATGATCATCAACCAGAATAATATCAAGCTTGGTGTGGTCAATTTGTACTACGGCCAGTGGGTAATCGGCACCAGGGAAACTTCCCTCATGCGGCTTATAACTTAAGTCAGCGGTTTTTCGGCCAAGGCGGCGGGCGGCAACCAATTCGCCCTGCAATTGCTTAATACGATTTCGAACACTGTTGGCATGTGGTACCGGCAGGTTCTGCCTTAAACAATGCTTTCTGACTTCATCGCATACTTTCTGCTGGCTCTTTTTCTGCTTTGTCAGGTATTCGCTTTCAATCACCTCACGGATAATTTTCTCAACTTCTGGCGTTAACTTAGCTGCGCCTTTATCACTACGTGTTTTGGGCAGTAATGATGAGCGTAGTCCGCTTTGTTCATAGGCCCTGAGCCAACCATACACCGTATTGGTATGCACCGAGTGCGCTGCTGCCTGTGTTGCGACATCTTCCCGCGTACGGTCGGGCTTATCCAGCAACGGTTTAATAATGTCATAGCGCTTTTGTGCAACTACCCAAGCGGCTTCACCTATTGCTTGCAGATCGGTGTGGGTCTGCTCGTTACTTTGCTCAGCAGGTTGCAACTCATCAACCTTGGTAACAATGACCGCCTGATTGGCATCATCCAGCAGCTCTACGTTTTCTAATGAATTCACGCGGCGAATGCGGTGCACCTTACCCTGGAAAGATACCAACTTGCCTGGTTTAAGCTCAACCAATGCCACTTTAGTCATTGGCCACACCCCATACTTTGCTGGCCATCGTCAGTTTCTGTGTCAAATCGGCTCCCACTCGCTTCGTACCTACCAAATACCATAGTAGCGGAATATATTCTGCCTGAACCATAGGGTTCGCATCGATGCTGGTTAGCAGCTCTTGCACGGAACAGCTTTCTACTTTGGCGAGCGTGTTTAGCAACTGTGGAGCAAGTTCTGAATCATCAGGAACACGGCGAGCAAAAGGTAGCAGAAACTTGGCGTTATCCAGCAGCTGCGTGCGGATATGTTTTTCATTTATCAGCTTAAACCGCCAGCCCCGCTCTTTAGCAAACCGGTACGCAGCCTGAAACTTAGGTTTGAACTGCCCCCAGTTTTCACGAAGCTCATCGCGATATTTCACTTCACACAGTAATGGCTTGTGCCCTGGCTGGTGGTAATAGACCAGTACATCAGGCGTGTATGAGCGTTCTTTACCCTTATCATCAAACCACAGCACTTTAACCGGCTGGACTTCAAAGCGCTCTACCTCGGCAGAAAACTGTAGTAATGTCAGCCAATCCCGCTCCAGGGTAGACTCAAACATAGCCTTACCCTCAGATTTCGAGTTGGCCGCAACGCCTGTCACGTTGCGGTAGTTTTTAGGGATGTTGCGGATTGGCATACTAAGTAATCGATTTAAATACAGTATTTATTACCAACTACTTTACACAAATAAAGATGTTTTGTAAGATGATCTAGCTCCCACCACAGGTTGTCTGCTTACAAAGTTGGGAAAAGTTCATATTCAGGTTAACTAACCAAACCACTGATGGAATATGTTTCTTAACCAACAGACTCTTTAAGAAACTTAGCATTCCGCGTCCATTGGTGTTCGGGAGTTAGTCTATGTCCACTGTTTTCAAAGATCTTCTCAAACCTTTAGCCCGTGAACTCAAAAAAGACATTGAGCAATACGGCCTAGTTTCTCAGTTACCGTTGTCACACAGCTATCAATTGCTGTCAGCTGCTTTGTGCACTGTAAGTAACGAATTTGCAACAAAAAATAATATTCCTTACGTAATTAACCCATTGCACTCAGTGTATGGAAACGATACAAAATTTCAAATAGCACCAGTGATCTCTCGCACTGTTGAGCTTTTGGGTCTAACGGAATTACAAGCCAATGTCGTGGCAAGTTTTGTCGTAGAAAGGTTAGAGCGCGCACGATTGTCAGTTGATTATGTGCGCCTGATATCAGATGAAGCTTATCAACCAATGGTAAAAGCGACTATTGAGCGTCATCGGCAAAAATACTATCAGATGTCTCCTTTTTACCCAGAGACGGCATCTGGGGCAATTGCTAAAAACATCTTTCCAGAACCGGACTTGTCCATAAACACTCTCTTAAAAATGATATCGAAGAGTAAGCTTGCAAGGGAATTAATCGAATCTATAAAGCAGAATCGCTGTAGGTTGTGGTATTACCCACCTTCAAGCGTAGAGGAAGCGAGCATTTCGTACCATAATGCTGCTAACTTGTCAGATAAGCGCAAACAGGCAGAATTAGGTGTAGGCTTTGTTTTTGTCTCATTTGAAATTGAGTTCGAAAATGTACGAGGAAGACCTGAACTTGGTACACATCACTACTATTCTGTAAAATCACCGTTGTTAACGATACGTGAAGACGCTAATTGGTTACTTAATAACATTGTCAGCAAAACTCTCAGAGTTGGAAATGCCTATTTCATGCACAAAGAAGATGAATTATGGCCCAAAGGGTTTAACTCATTAACTAAGGTCAGATACAACTCTGATACGGAACAAATTGAGATCGAACCAACGTAATTGTCACTGAAAAACTTGCAAATCAGAGTCAGTTCCCCAAGCTTACTAGTTAGAAGGCACTGAACTTTAAGTGCCTTCCGTTGCCATATACCTGTAACGTGTGTAACCCTTGACTGGTCAGATGCTTGCAAAAAGCATCTAGAGGAACTACTGTTGTCAAGGGGACACCGAATATGGCTCACTTCTTGCCTCATAAATTACGTTTAAAGTAAATTGCTTTTACCTTAAACGTAGTAGGAAGTGTATTTAGGCTGACAGTATTGCAAACTTGATAATTTGCTGTACGATGACTGCCAGTTTAAGTAGAATTGTTTGCGTTTTTTAATCAGAGGTGGACATCAAATGTCGAAGAATCATAGCTTTACAAAGCAAATGGGAATCAACAAATTGTCATTAGAAAAGACCACTGAATGCTAATTAGCTGTAATTTCTAAAAAATAAATAAGCCGAGTAATACTCGGCTTATTTATTTTCTGATAAATGCCAATCCGAATTAGCAGTTATCTTTCCGTAATTCGAATCAGGGATAAAAAGTTAATCTACACGTTCCCATATACATGTGAACACTATACCAGGTAGCACCCATCCATTTGTGTGGCACGAGAGTCTATTCAACGGGTGAGAAGATATCGACCAATTTTTATCTGCGTTGTACACAGTATGGTCAAGAAAACGCCATTTCGTTGGTAGATGGATGTCTATGTCCATACCACAAGACGGCTCTCTGGTGTTAAGAGTATAAAAGTTCTCTGGAACTTGGGATGTTTCGGTTATGAAGATCTTAGTATAAGCATCAGTCAATATGATGTCTTTCTTAAACCGACAAGTAAACTCGCCATCTTCAATGGTCACATCAAGCTCAAAATTTATATCTGGCTTTACTACAATCTTTCCATTTTGCATTTCAACATAGTTTTTTGATTCAAAGATGGTTTCCCTTGAACCATCTGCATTGACTTTCCCTATTGTGAGATTCCATATATCCTCCAGCTTCTGTGGCAATGCCTTAACCATCATTCTTGGATTATAAGCAAGTGGATAATTTACAGAGCGTCCCTCTTCTACAGGATTATAATCTTCGTCTAAACCGATACAATGCAAAGAAAACTCGCATGACTCATGCCATAGCTGCTCTCCGTTTTTGTCTTCTATCGTAATTTTTTTTGTATAACTTGATCTGTGTACTCGCTCAGGTTCAAGAAAAGGAAAGATCTGTCTGCTAAGTTGCTGAAACAGTCCTTTATCTTTTACACAATGGGAGCCATATAACTTGTTAAAAATACTTTTAACGTTTTTTTCGATATCGGCTTTCTCAGCGACGTCTAAAACTCGGTCAACGGTTTCGGACCTGACTGTGTTCAAATATTTATTAGAAATATCTTCTACATTTTTCTTAATATCGGGCAAAATTATCGTCTTCCATATTTCGACGACTTTATCAATAACTGATACATAAATCGTATTAAAAACGAAGAGACCTATAATTATTAAAATTAAGTTATACCTGCTGGTATCAATGATTTCCTGATATTTCTTTTTCTGGTCTCCCGAAAAATGGACGGCTAAATCTATAGAGCCTAACCCTATATATGCAAGCAATAAAAACAAAGCAATTACAGTCGGTGTCCACTTTCTTAAACCAATAAGCCTCAATATTCGCACCAAATTATCCATAAATATTTCCTCCCTCAGCTAGCAGTAAATGTCGATTAAACATATTTTTTAATACGCTAAAATAGTCGATTATCTTGAAAAGGAACAGGAGTTTTATGAACAAAAGCCGTCACATCAACAAACCAGTACAAATTAGTCATAGAGTACAGCCCAAACTGACTACTTCAATAGCAATTAGCAGTGTAGAATGGCACCATAACGGTTAAGGCCAGTACAAATTAGCATTGTGATTCACAAT
>NZ_JANUEM010000027.1 GCF_024809855.1 Rheinheimera pacifica | reverse complement strand
GGCAGAAGTGGTAGCAAAGTGTATCGAGCTGCAGCTGGCCAGGCGCACAGAGTGGTAGCGAATCCGTTTAGCCGGCGCCGGCCGCTGCGGCTAGAATGCTACCTTCCCTCGGGTTTTGTGAAACTGCCACCAAAAATAATAAAGAACGGCATTACCAGGCTGAGTATATGCCACCACTAATAACTCTGCCGGCAGCGCTGTTAAGGGTTAAGTGATATCAATTTATGTTGACGGGCCTGTTTTTACTTGATAGTGTATACAAGTATACACCGATTAGGTGGAGTGCAGGGCTCTACACATAGAGCAAAAAAATCTCAGGCTGTTTTGACGGCTATTATGCAGTGTCGGAACCGCTGAAATAAACAATCAGCCATCGTTGAATTAATGAATTAACAGCACAGGAAATTCACATGACAAACAAACGCACCCTTTTATCTTCCGCTGATTTCACACTGGTAATTGCTATTGGTTTATCTGGCTTTATCCTAGCCGTGGCCCTTTCTGGCTATCTCCTGTCGTTCTCTGACACGGTAATCGAGTTATATCCCGAGCTTAGAAGCCATGCTATCGGTTCGGCAATAAACATGGCTATTGCATTGGTAATTGTTATGGCGCTGAAGCTTTATGTCACCAGTCAGCTTCGCAAGTCGCGTACCTTGTAGTTCCAAAATAATTGAATAGGAAAAGTTTGTATGTCGCACCGTGTAGTTCAGATCATAGTTGATGATGATGGAGAGCTGACGAACAATGAAAGTTGGCACCTTGTAATAGAAGATATTGATTCTTCACCACGGGCTTTGTGTACTGGTGAGGTATTTGGTTACGGCGAGAGCAGCGCCAAATTCAAAGAAAAAACGGTTGCCCGTGGCGGCATTACCTGTGCGGCTTGTTTGAAGATAATCAAGCGCTATAAAGCCGTTAAACTGTAAGAGGAAACTTTGATGAATAAAAATTTACTAGCACTTTCACTATTCTCTGCTTTTTCATCGGCAAGCGATTGGGAAAACAATTGGGAAAAGTTGAATGAAGTTGTGTGGCAAAGCGAGGCTACTACAGTTAGCAAGAATAGCGTTATTCCCGTGCCCGAAAATTGCCCTGACAAAGCCAGGATTGAATTCGCTGAAACGTCAAAAACCGACATTATCAACGTTGGTAATGGTAAAGCTTTTCTTACTATAAAATTTAGTGCTAACAAGTCGCCTGATAGCAAATATTGGGTTATAGATAGCTCTGTTAAGTGCAAAGGTGATGGTTACGAGTGTATTTCGAATCAATTTGTAACTTACAAACCTGAAGCTGAAGCGGTTGTTCGTTGTATGAAATACAAAGGAATGACTATTCGACTTGGTGAGAATGGCGAGCCTGTCATTGAAAGCGACATTCCTGCGCACCAAGAAGCCCTTAAGAAAGCAAAACTTCAGGCCGATGGATCGAAGGTTCAGTAGCCCGATATTTAGACCTTAGCAACGATAAGTAGTTTGTTTAAACGGCGATTTAACACTAAACGGTGTTAAATGAAATTTGAAATAACACTAAATGGTGTTAAATCGACCCAAAACAGGGGGGATCATGAATCGATTGCCAAAAGCTGAAAAGAAGCCCCCAGCTTGCCCTGAGTGCCAGTGCGATACTATGCAGCATGCTTTTTACGGCATCGGTCAATTAGCTAAAAATGGCTGGTACTGTGATAGCTGCAAAGCAGGCCCGTATCACTTGGGTAATAAGCAGCAAAACAGATAAGAGGAAGCAGCATGTTTGGTGGAAAAGGTGTTCTACGGCGAATTGTAAGCGCCATTCAGTCCGATGGGGCATTTACTGTCCGATTTGATTGTGGCCATGAAACTCGTTGTAAGCTGTCCCTAGAACGTAATATGTTTGTGCATTTGGGTTTGTTTAATGGCTATTGCAAGATTGGAAATGATGCCGCATGGTTCGCAAATGAACTTGCTTCAGTCAAGAAACAAAAATAGAGGAAACCCATGAAGAAAGCCACGACGATACCCCAAGAATACTGGGATGAAGGCCTGAAAAGGTGGAGCTCACATTCATTCTTTAATACGATAAATCACTGGCATGTCTCGGATTATAGCCAGGAAGAAACGTGTGACATTATGATTGTCGAATGCAAAGACGGGCGGTTCTTCATTGAAGACAATTGGGGCGGTGATGCGAAAGGTCATGCTGATGTTTTCAATCCATTTGAGCGGAGTTCGTACCCTGTTTTCTACAGTGATTTTCATTCGGCAAATGAAGCAGCGGCCAAGATTGTTGCTTCTATTACTGGTAGTGATTACCAGAAGATCTTGATAGAGGAATAAGGTGATCTGGCACTGACTGACATCGGCGCCGGCTAATTAAAACTCCTGAGCCGACATCAGTGTCGGAACCGCTAAAATAAATAAGGCAATCAACATACAGTTATTAAGGAATAATATGGCAGTCCAAACACATAGAGATAAGGTTTTAGCTGAAGCCGTGACTAAAAAGGTTACGGTAACTATTGCAGATTTTTTTTCATCGTTGGAAAAACACGACTGGTACTCTTCGTTTTCAGACAGTTCTGAAGTTAATAAACGTGGCGAAGTTGAATTTCATAAGTTAGATGCTATAGCGTCTAACGACCCAGAATTTACTCGTTTACTGAAGGAGTTCAATGACCATTATTTTACAGGCGAACCCTGGGGCAACGAGAAGCAGCCAAAGCCGTTGCTTGAAAATTTTGAAAATGTATCTGTCGATATTGAACAGCCTGTTGAGTCAATGCATGGGATTTTAATACGCAGTCCTGGAGAGTATGACCATGATAACAAAGTTTGGGATAAAACCTCCGACGCCGATAGCCATTGCTTAGTAAAAGAGATCAGTGGACAAGAAAGATGTATTGGGGCGTTTCCTAATCGTGACGTTGCGATTAGGTGTGCTGAGTACGCAGTAAGCGTCCCTGATGGTGGTTACGCAGATGTTGTTATTGAATCCGTGAAAGTTTACAACACATTTGAAGAGTGGTTTTTATAGTAAACCCCGAACGTGGCCAAGTTAAGCGCTGAAACGATCAGAGCGAGATTAAACAGTTGATTTACCCGCTGCGTCCGGCTTCTGCCGGATGTATCGGTAAATTGATTTAACAACACAGGAAACCGCGATGTGGAAATCTCATAAGCTAATGTTGTCAATGTGGATCGGTGTGGCAGTAATGGGAGCCGTGTACTTGCTTGGTATATGGGATGGTGTAGAACACCCGGCCTTTATAGTAGGGCAAATAGTTCTTGGTTGCATTGGCGCAGCTCGTGAACTGCATTTGAATAAACACGGCTTTTCATAATTGATATAGAACACCCAGAATGCAAAAACAGTTAGGTGAACTACTTATATTTATTTCCCGAGTGGCCATAGAGCGGCTATGTGGCTAATTGATATGCTGCATAATATCAAGGAATAAGCAGAGTGAAAGAAAGAGAACTTAAAACAAGGTTGGCAGAGTTGGCGAGTCCAAAAGGCAACCTTGTTGATGAATCTGTATCGTCAGTTGCCAAAGCTGCACTGGCTCGATTAAACGAGCTAGAGCAAGACCAGTCTGCAAAGAGTGAACCTTTGCTTATTGTTGGCTGGTGTGTAGCTGGTTTGGTGTTTCTTTTGGGGTATTTGTTAAATAGATTTCTTAATTTAGCTGATCCCTCAATTTTTTATTGTTCTTTATTTATTGTGGCGTTTATAGCGGGTATTTATGCCATGTTCAAATCCTGTAGCTAAAAATGGCTGGTACTGTGGGGTTCTGCATGTCTGAATTACTGTTCTATCAGATGGACATCATAGATGACGATGCAGGCCATGTGAGGAATTTCTACAGCGATCTGGAAGCGGCAAAGTCTTTGCCTGCAGTCTTTGTTGCTAATGGAGTAGTCCCACGTAAAATTGAAATTCGGTCGTTTGTTTTCGACAAAAATCTTTATAAAACTGAGGCAGCTCTAATATGTGGAGCGCTTAACAGGGAAACGATAAAAGGGGCGAAAAAGTTACTCACTTGGACACCCGAAAACGGATGGATTGATAACGCCAAAACTGGCGTTTAACAGCACAGGAAACCCGACATGGATTGGCTGAAATTGAGATATGAGGTCTTACTGATTAGCGTTGCTCGAAGCATCCTGAAAGGCCGGAATGTTGCTCGGTCTAAGCATGTGTCGAGGCGTGACAATAACACCATGTGGTCTATGGCCGAGCAGCTGGAAAGCATTGAGAAAAATATGCTTTCTAAGTACGAGAACGTGTAACAGGAAAAACAGATGCAATTTGCTGACTGGACGCCTCCGAACTGCCCGAATTGCAATGCCGATAGCATGGTTCATAAGTGCATTTCTCATGTTCCTGGCTTAGCAAGTTTTAGAAAAAACGGGTGGTACTGCGAAAGCTGTAATGCTGGGCCATACCAGCTTGGAATAAAGACGGAGGCGGACGCAGCGCGTTTAGCTTTGAGACTAAACAACTGATATTGGAAACAAGTTATGTGGGGAAAGAAAGAAGTTTACGGCTACTTCGGATGTGTGTTCATTTCGCTGTTTGTATGCTCCATTGTATATGGTGATACAAGAGATCAGTTTCAGGGCTGGTTTATAGGGGCATTAATTTTCTTTGGGCTGTTTGTTGGTGAGTGGGCTGAAGATAGAAAAAAGGGGATTAATCCGAGGCGTAGTTGATCTATCTGCTGCGCCTGGTCGCTGGACGCATCCGTAAGTCAATAGTGCCACCAGCCAAAAGCCTAAATTCAAGGCGGAAGCCTTACCCCAGCCAGAGCCTGGCATATTGGTATTTTCTGGTACCAAAATAACAGCGCAGTAGTGGCGGTGGTTAATATAACCGGTAAAGCCGGGCAAAGTTTACCAGGCTATTAACCCGGTGTACCGGCAAAATGGGTTGCCCTGGGCAGAAGTGGTAGCAAAGTGTATCGAGCTGCAGCTGGCCAGGCGCACAGAGTGGTAGCGAATCCGTTTAGCCGGCGCCGGCCGCTGCGGCTAGAATGCTACCTTCCCTCGGGTTTTGTGAAACTGCCACCAAAAATAATAAAGAACGGCATTACCAGGCTGAGTATATGCCACCACTAATAACTCTGCCGGCAGCGCTGTTAAGGGTTAAGTGATATCAATTTATGTTGACGGGCCTGTTTTTACTTGATAGTGTATACAAGTATACACGCAGAGGGCTAAAAAATGGCAATGACGTTACGACTAACAGAGTCGCAAGAAATCGAATTAGATAAGGTGCAGGGCGCTACACATAAAGCAACAAAATCTCAGGCTGTTTTGACGGCTGTAATGCAGTACCGGAGCATGCAAGAAAAAATCAAAACTCAGGAAGCAAAGATTCTTGAGTTGCAACGAGAGGTGCAACGATTAGGTTCTGCGATATCTCAATACAAGTCTGCACACAGTGCGATTATGGATATTAAGTTATGACGCACACAATAATAATTAACTTAGACGCGCCACCTCAGCCTGCTCCTTTAGGGGAGAGATTACTGCAGGACATGATAAATGAGCTTCACTGGCCGGAGGGTGCAACTTGTGTAACCCAAGAGATTGATGGAGAGATAATATATTGGAATGCACCTGTTGCTCAAGTATTAGAAGCTCGGCAGGTCGCGGGTGAGACTAAGGGAATGGTTAGGGAGGTAGGATTTGGATACATAGTTCATTCTGATGAATTTGAAGAATTGGCAGTGGATTGGTTTTCAGCGGTAGCTATAAATAAACAGGTAAAAATATGAAAGTATCTATCAAAAGACAGAGTGTTACCGGGATTGCTTTTGCTACAGCCTTGCTCGCCACTATTGGCTCAACTGGTGCATTTGCTGCAGTGTCTGGTTTAAGGGATGTTATAAATATTAACGCCGAGTTGGTTCATTCCAATATCAGAGTTCAAACAATTACATCTGGTGTTAAGGTTACAAAAGAGGATATTAAGGTTGGGGCTGAAGTTTTCAAGCGCCCAGACGGAACTTGTTTCCGTATAACCTCTGAACTAGAAAACCTCTATGCGGTTGAGAGTGAAATCCCAGGGGTTATCGTCCAGCTACCTGAAATGGTGTTTACTGAAGCGGAGGTTAGGTGCTGATGAATAAAAGTAAATTTGGATATATTGGTTCTAAGCTGGTATTTTCCACAAGCCCTGCGTGGTTTTTAATCAGATTTATAATGATTTTTCTAATCATCCTGAACTGCTAAAGCGTGAGCTTTTGAGTAAACCAGAGAAATTATTGCTGCATTATTTTTCGCAGACACCCAGCGCAGTTATTCAGGAGTTTTCTGGCGAACCATTTAACTCAATGTCAGCAAATGAGTTTGCTGGAGTTTTAGGGACCTTGGTTGCTGTCATTAAGAAAAATGAGGCTTGAATGCCTACCTTAAAATATTTATAAAAATCAATAACATATCCTATAAACTTAATTATGTTAAATTCTTGTAAATTACTAGGCTGGAGGTTTTGTGAATAAAATTTGCTACCACTTTTTCAATAAAAAAACTTTAGAGTAAGGGAAGTTATGATGAAAAAATCTATATTTTTGTTTTGGGCACTAACGGCCTTCGCCGTTAGTCAGCCGGTTGCAGCTGTAGAGTTATCGGAGCCTGTTTATGTACTGGATGTAATCGTTGGCAAAGGAGAGCAAACTATATCTCACAGTGCAGTAAGGCTTACCGCTATGCGTCATGGCCAAACAGCAACGGCAACATTTGGTGGTAAAACGGTAAAACTTAAGTATTCTGGCTTGGCTTCTGTGGCGGAATCCAATGGCAAAACTGATCTGCATGAATTTTTATATGTCACAGAGGAAAATCAGCTTGTTGTTGATATCTACCAGTCAGATTGCGGCCAAATGGCACTGCGCACAGCATGGCCACTATTGCAATCAGAATACCAAGTTCA
Organism: Rheinheimera pacifica; assembly: GCF_024809855.1. Taxonomy (GTDB): domain Bacteria; phylum Pseudomonadota; class Gammaproteobacteria; order Enterobacterales; family Alteromonadaceae; genus Alishewanella; species Alishewanella pacifica_A. The sequence continues at coordinate 10,149 of NZ_JANUEM010000027.1, read as the reverse complement.
AAGCGCATCAGGTGATTGCATCCTCACTGTAAAAATGATCAATATGTAGTGATATCTGCTTAAGTCTATTCATTGTGCTATACATTGCTGTGCACTTATACAGTGTATAGCAAGGTTAGCATAATGAGTATTGAATTTATCCCGGCAAGCCAATTGTCGTTTTAAGCATAAAGTGAACTTTTTTAAGCATAACTTGAACTCTTGTAATTTTCTGCCACGCTTATGTAACTTAGTTACAAATAGTGCCCTCTTATGCAGAACCGGAAAATCACTAAATCTGCAGTCACTAATATTTTTAGATTTGTTTCCTCAAACAAGCCCGCCCCTATCACCGTAGAGGGTTACAACGAATTCATAGCATGTCACTACTTTGAATTCTCCCCTTTGGTAGTCGATTTTGAAGCCCAACCTCAGCGTTTTGCATTTCCGGTAGAGAACAGCAATAGACCTCTTATCTATACACCCGATTTTCTAATTCGACTGTATGGCCAACCAAGTGTCTATATGGAGATCAAACCCTATGCTGTGACTCTTACAGAAAAGTTTAAGCATAAGTGGGAATTGTTGCAAAAGGAGTTTTCCGATAGAGGGCTTTACTTAGTGTTAGTGACAGACAGGCAACTTATGCGTGGTCAGATGGCTGAAAATCTGAAACTGGTTCATCGCTATATGACACGTGAACCCCATACTGCTGAGCAAGAAAGTATTCTAAAGCTCATAAGTCATTCCCCGCTATCAGTAAGCAACTTATCTACGCAACTTCAACTGCAGGAAAGTATGACAATTTCATACTTGCTCAATCTCGTTGCCAAAAAACTGCTGTCTTTCCCACTATATGCGGAGTTAAACGTCACTATACAACAAGATGGAGTGACATTATTGTCTGCCGGTGAGGTGTAGTGTAGAGAATTAATGATACCAAAATATAAGCTGCAGCTGCTGCCGGCAGACATAAAGCGGTGTCATATTTTTGTGGCCGGCGTCGGCCGCGGTCGCTAAAGTGCTACCAGCAAAAAGCCGAAATTCAAGGGGGAAGCCTTACCTCAGCCAGTGCCTGGCATACCGGCGCTTTCTGGGTACCAAAATCACGGCGCAGTGGTGGCGGTGGTTAATATCACTGGTAAAGCCGGGGGAATGTTTACCAGGCTATTAACCCGGTGTACCGGCAAAATGCGTTGCCCTGGGCGCAAGTGGTAGCAAAGCGTATCGAGCTGCAGCTGGCCAGGCGCACAAACTGGTAGCGAATGCGCTTCGCCGGCGCCGACCGCAGCGGCCAAAATGCCACCATCCCTCGAATTTTGTGAAACTGCCACCAAAAATGATAAAGAACGGCATTACCAGGCTGAGTATATGCCACCACTAATAACTCTGCCGGCAGACTGCAGGAGTATCTTTTGGGGGTAAACTGATATCAAAAGGAAAAGGTTAAACCTCACTCGGGGCGATATTAGAGGCTTGAGTTTGTCGCTTTTCTATTAATGAATAAATATCGTCCCGCTGGTTCGCTAGCCGGCCTATAGTATTTTTTATGCTTAGCATGCTCTTTGAGCCTGACTGTAAAATTAGCAGTTGAGCGGCAGATACTAGGCCGGAAACTGCTGATTTTTCTTCAGGTGTTAGATCTGATTGTTGTGCAAGCTCAACGATACTAAGTCTAAATGTTTCAATGTAGTTCTGTTTTATCGTCGTCATTTATCGTCGTGAATTGTTTGTAAGCCGATCTAAACGATAACTAATTTTAAGAGTAGAAAAAATATTTAATTTTAAATATTCTTTAGTGATTGAAATAATCACCCCCTGCTAAGGGTAAGTATCAATTGTGCTATCAGTTTAGCGCTCGATAACCAGGTTGTTTACTGATAATTGCTACCACCAGCTATGTGGGTGTTTAGTGGCCTGCCCAGCAGCGGAGATCCTGCGCTTGATCTTTGATCAGGGGTGATCTATATTCAGCAAGTTTTCACGGAAAGCACAGCCCGGTATCGAATTTAGGAGGTTATCATGGCGACTAGAAATGCAGAGTCAATTCGGCGTACCAGAAATAATCACAAGAGCCTGGGCCTGAAACGTATTGATACAACGCTAGATGAACGCCACACAGAATTTTACAACGAACTGTCCAGAAATAAATCCGGGTGTGTTGCGAAAGACACTATTCAGGAAGCCTTAGAGCTTTTGTATGAAGTCAGGATAGCTGGTGTGAAGGTTTTAGATCGGCAGCAAGGTTTGCCGGGTATTTAATAAAAACAGGAAAAAAAGATTCGACCAACAGCGCTAAATAATCTTGGCGGATTCCGCGCTGTTGGCCGACTCAAATAGACATGAGAAATACTATACTCAATGCGAAATTTTCGCAAGGTCTTTTTAGAATAAATTTTAACCACCTGACCGCCATTAAGGCATGGAGTGGGTGTTAGAGTCTATTCAGCCCTTATCTGACAATTCCAAATTGTTGCCCGGCCCTTTTTCTGGCACTGGCAATCGTTGTGGCCACCAGCCTGATCGTCCTGCTTTTTTAAAGTGGACGGCCCCCAAGACAAAGCGCGAGTATCCCAGGGTTGTTAAACTGGTACTTGAAAAGCTGCGTGATTATTATTATCAGCCAAAATCAATGCCCACACTGTGCTATCTGAACACCAGTAAAAAGAAATATGGTGGCTACCGGCAGAATAGGTCTGAGATCAGGGAGGCGGAAGTTCTGCTGTTATCTGCTGTGTATTCGAGGCTTGATTGGGCTAGTGGCCGTGTTGGCACTCCACGCTTTAATGGTGAGTTTGATGCGGTATCACACAAAGATCTTGCTGCTATCATGGGGGATAAATTTGTACGGAACGATGGTAGACCTCGAACCAGGTATTATGACGCTTGGGAGAACTGTGCTAGAGCTGGAGCTTGGGAGGTATACAAGCGGTTCGAAACTAATGAAGACGGCGATATACGGGCTAAAAATGCCATAAAGAAGGTCAACTTTGATTTTATTGTAGCGCTAACGGGTATTAGCTATGAGGCAATATCAGAGTTAAGGCGCTACGCCAGTGGCCGGATTAAAACGGCCAGACAAAAGTACACTCTGGCGCATCCAGGCAAAAAAGATCAGGAAAATGCCAAAGAAAAGCTATTCAAAGCGTTTGTCTTTAAGGATAGGCAACGTGAGTTAAGAAAGCAGGCAAAGAAATCTCAAACGCCTAAACCGATGCCGGCAGAGAAGAAAAAGAAACTTGATTCATCTTTGGCCAGAGAAATTAACGCATACATGGTCCAACTGATAAAAGACAACGCTGACAAGGCTGCAGATAGAAAGTGGTTGGAAGCAGAAGTTAAACGACGATACCCTGACTACGGCAAACCGCAATAACCCCACCCTTTTTAAAATTCGATACAGGTTCAGCCTGGGATAGGCTATTGCTTATGAGCAATAATAGCTGGTTTTTTAGTCAGCTCGTGAGCTGCAAGTTTAATTTGATCGCCCGATTTTCTGTCCCAACCATAGTTATCCACAGCTGTATGGTGTGAAATAGAGATTAATCAAAATAAGTCGATCAAAGTAGCTAATAACTTTGTTAGAGAGTGAAATAACCCCTGTCTGTTTCTTATGGAAAGCTTATAAAAGAAAGATGTTAGAGATCGCGACATAAACTCGCGCTCTCAACACGTTTTTTAACGTGTGAAAGCAAAAGCAGAAAACAAATATAGCACTTCGCTACGCTTCGTAGCATCCCTGCACTTTATCCTTCGCGCATCCATGCGCTGCGCGCTTTGCTTGCATACTAAATACGAGAGCGAATTAACCCAACGGCTACTGATAGTCAAAATAAATCCGTGTATACTTGTATATATATTTTCAGCAGGATTTTCTATGACCACTCTCATGATTGTTGAGTCTCCCAAAAAAGCAAAAACAATTGGTAAACTCTTAGGTAGTACATTTTCAGTAGTCGCAACAAAAGGGCATTTCAGAGATCTACCAAACCACTCGTTGGGTATAGATTTAGAAACCCTGGAGGCGTTGTATGTGTGTGAAGGTGAAAATAGCGCTACCCGAAAAAAGCTATTCCAATACATTAAACAAAGCACAAATATAATCCTTGCAACGGATTTAGACCGTGAAGGAGAAGCTATAGCCTGGCATGTGGTTGATGAATTCAAGCTGAAGCCTGAGCGATACACCAGAATTCTATACAATGAGATAACCGCTGCTGCAATTAAAAAAGCTATTGCGAACCCTGTACCGCTAGATTTATTGAAAGTTGAAGCGCAAAAAACACGCCGGGCGCTAGATCGTGTAATTGGTTTTCCTGTGTCGTCTGAACTGCGCCGCCAAACACAGCTAAACATTACAGCTGGCCGCGTCCAATCGGTAGCCGTGCTGATCATCGTAAAGCGTGAACGTGAGATAGAATTGTTCAAAGTAACAAAGCACTTTGGTGCGCGTTTTGTGTTTAGTGCTGACGATGTTGAGTTTGAAGCATTATGGGACACAAAAAAATGTACTAACGACGAATCCCCCTATATTAAAGATTTGAGCCTGGCACAATCTGTTGCGGCGATAAGAAACTGGGTTGTGACCAGCTCAAGCAGCAAACCTTACCGGCGCTCACCTCCCCCACCCTTTACAACCATTACGATGCAACAAGCGGCATCAAATCGCCTGGGGTTCGAGGTTGATAAAACAATGAGGCTGGCCCAGGGGCTTTTTGAAAAAGGGATTATTACTTACCATCGAACGGATAGCCCTAATTTATCACAAGAGGCTGTAGAGGCCATCAGGGCGCTTATAGTGAATAATTGTGGGGAAAGTGCAATACCATCAACCCCTAGAGTATTTAATAGCTCTGAGGGCGCCCAGGAGGCGCACGAAGCCATACGGCCAAGTGATATCACCGTAAAAGATTTTACGGATGACATTGAACCTGACGCTATATCACTCTACAGATTAATACGCCAACGAGTAATTGCATCGCAAATGGAAGTTGCAACATACGATGTGACAGAACTTTTATTGCAGTCTGAGGACAAGCCGGGCATTACAGCAAAGGTCAGCGGTAGAGTGCTGCGCTCAGCAGGTTGGCTGCAAATAATGCAAAAGGATGACTCAGCTGAAGATGCTAAACCAGATGACAACAGTACAGTGCCTGCTTTACCTGTTGGCACTAGGTTATCTGCGCTACATGGGGAGGTTACTCAGCACACAACAAAACCGCCAGGGCGTTATTCTGAGTCTGGGTTGCTAGCTGAGTTAGAGCGGCAAGGTGTTGGTCGGCCAGCTACATACTCGTCAATTATATCCGTGATAAAAAAGCGGGAATTTGTGATGATGAAAGCGCGGCAGTTTATACCTACAGATCACGGTTTTTTGCTAGTAGATGCCTTAACTGGTCGTTTTAAATTTATGGATGTAGGCTATACAAAAGAAATAGAACGCGGCCTTGACTATATAGCGACAGGGAAAACAACGTATAACGTTGTGCTTGCGGCGGCAGTCGCTGATGTGAAAGCGGGTTTATTATCGCTTGCAGAAACCCCTATTGTAGAACCTCACCCATGCTTTGAATGTGGGAAACCGTTACGCAGAATTGTCAGTAAGAATGGAGCGTATGAACCTTTTTGGGGTTGCACGGATAGTAAAGAATGTAATGCAACGGCCTATGATCTTAATGGTAAGCCAAAACAAGAGCCAGGCAATCCCGCCTACCCCTGCCCTGTTTGTTCGGCACCACTGCGCAGAACTCGTAAAAAAAATGAGGCGGAAGATGGCACTGTCTCATTTAAACCCAACTGGCTATGTACGCGATGGAAAGAGGGGTGTAAAACAGTCTTAGGTGATAAAGCCGGATCGCCGCTCAAAGGTTACAGCTGCCCTGGGTGTAAAAAGCATCTACTAAAAAAACGCAAAGGCAAACACGGAACGTTCTGGAGCTGCGCAGGTTATCCTGCGTGCAAAGTCATTTGTAAAGATTCAGGCGGGAAACCTTCTTTCAAAAACATAAGAATGTAACGAAACAAAGAGGTGCAACCATGTCTATACCGCGATTCGCTGGTGGCCGCCTTATACCAGCGAATGCGTAGCTTTTGATATCACCTGAATATTTTTTCTTGAGCCTTTAAATTTTTATAGCTTTGCTTCCATGCGGAATGTAGGAATCCGGGCTCTCTTTCGGATTTCAAATAATACGCTTGGTGCCTTAATGCAAAAACGTTTCTGCGTGTTGCCTTTATTGCATCTGGATCAGGGCTTTCGCGCCAAACCATATAGCAAAATTGGTCATCATATCGATTAGCTTCATTAGCTCCCGCTGTGTAATCGTGAAGCAATGGGAATTGATCATGAAGGCAAGGCATCCAGCATTCATAAAGTAAAATCTCAATCGGCTCCCAGTCTTTAAGTTCCATGCCTACAACGGATTCGGTCCATTTTTTAAAGTGTGCAGCACATTCAAACCCGTCTATACCTATAGTTGACTCTATGCCAAGTGATTCAAATAAATGAATTCCCGCCCACCCAACATCGGTCGTTATTAGCCCGTTAGATTGATCTCCAATAATTACGGCAGAAAAAAACGAAGTACCCTTACGTATTTTATTTTTCATAGTAGGCCTAGTATTATCACCAGTAATAATTTCGCATGCGAAATTGGTTTAGCAGGGCAGGCAATTAACCTTTACCGTGCGTCTTATATTTAGAAAATATATACCATTATCATCACGTTTGAGTACCCGCTGTGCGGCTCCCTCCGGTCACTGCTCGCTGCATGCCTTCGGCATCAAATGGATCATTATTGATATTTACGACACCGGCATGGTGCAGCATTACCCTAAACACTATATAAGGTATTTTGCGGTGTTCTTTTTCACTAATGGCTGTCTCCCACTTTCGGACAGTCGTTGATCCTTTGGGGCCATACGAAACTCCGGCAACCTTCGCTAACAGAGACTGAGGCCACCCCAGCAACTTTCGCAGCGCTTTAACCTCTTCAGGTGAAGGGGGTTTATATTCTGGGTCGTGAAACTGTTTAGCGCTGGGCCGGTTCCTAAAAGCTGCCACTGTTTCAGCGGTAGCAGTAATTTTGTACGTTGCTTTAATATCTGACATATAAACTCCAAAAAGGGGCTATAAGAGCCCCCGCTCCGCAAAACTCATTACACCAAGCTCGGTAACGATAAAGTGATCGAGCACCTTAATATCAATGGTCATTAATGCTGACGAAAGCCGCTCTGTAATATTGCGATCCGCACGGGACGCTTCCAGCGTGCCGCCAGGGTGATTATGAAAGAAAACCACAGCAGACGCTTTGCGCTTTAGCGCCATTTTAACCACTTCGCGGGGGTAAACGGCAGCAGAACTGACTGTACCAATGCTCAGTATATCTGTCTGAATCAACTGATGCGCAGACGTTAACCACATTGCACCGAAATGCTCGCGATCAGTACCAGCACAAGAAAGCTGCGCAATTCGCTTACCTATGCCCGGCTCTGCTATGAAAATATCTGTCTTAACCGCTTTACTGGCCAGAATAGCCAGAGCCCTGTCAATCGTCCCCTGCTCTCTTTTTGTAAACATCAATCACCACCCTTACTACCGGTCATGGACTATCCCGACCTTTTAAATATTATACCGCCCCTTTGGGGTGGTGTAAAGCATATAATGTAATGTATGTTGATTATCATACATTACATTACAATACGTAACGTATGTATTGTAATGTATAAAAAATGTGCTAATATGGCGTAATGTACTTACTGGGAGAAGTGGCATGGCAAACGAGTTTCATAAATCAGAAGATGAAATTATTGGGCAGATCAAGCAGTTATTGGAAAACGGCGAAAAGGTTACTGTCTATAAGCTGAAAAAGATGAATGACGGCAAAGGTCGTGACGACAGGTATAAAGCAATCATTGAAAAAGTCCTGGGTGTATCCACCCCGGCCACAGCAGAACACCTTGCACCTGTCACCCCGTTGCCATCTATTATCCAAAAAACCGCTGACGAGCTGGTACATCACCTGCACAAATCAATAAGCCAAATACATGCTCAGGCACAAGAAGCAATTAAAGCGCCGCTAAACGCGGCGCTTGAAGCCAAATCAAAAGCAGACAGTGAACTGGCTGATGCGCAAAATGAACTGGCTGATGCGGCAGACGTAATTGGTAAGATTGAGAAAGACAACGAGAATTTAGAAAACGAGCTGGCAGAACAGCAACAGGATAATGCCAGGCTGTTATCTGAAATTAAATCAGCTACAGAATTGGCTGAGCGCCTTACCGGCCAGCTAAGCGAAGCACTGGAAAAGGCTTCTCAGTTAGAGTTGGTTAATCAAAAATTGACCAGTGACAACCGCGGCCTTGAGCAGCGCTATACAGATCAGCGCAGCCGGTTAGATGCTCTTGAAAAAGAGTTAAGCCTAGCAAATACCCGTGCTGACAGGGCTGAAAGTTTAAGTGACCAATTAAAATCTGAAAATATTACTGTGCAGCAGCGCCTAGCTGACTCTCAGCAAGCCCTCTCGGAATTTAAGGTAAAAATAAGTGTGCTTGAAAGTGAGAAAAGCGGCCTGGAGCAATCACAAGACAAGCTGCAGCAAGCCCAGGTGAATTATGCGGATAAAATTAACGCATTATCATCCGAAAAGAACGGGCTTCAGCAGCGCCTGGATAGCTACGATCAGGAGCTTTCAACGCTAAGAACACAGCTCAGTTCGCTTGAGGGCGAAAAAACAGAACTTGTTGCTATGAAAGCTCAGTTACAGCAGGCTCAGGCTGGGCTTGCAGAGAAAAACAGTGCATTGTCTGCAGCAAACGATCTGTTAATGCAGCAGGTGGCATCTGAGCAGATGCGCTTTAACGATCTAACGGCGCAGCTGTCAGGTAAGCTGGCTAAAGCGAAAAATTGACAAAAGCCGGTTGACGCGAATAGGCAGGAAGTGGGTACTCAGCTTGCGGGGGTATATAATTGACTTGAGGGCTGACTGTACCCGCATAGTTTTCATGCCCTCTCTCTTTCAATTCGCATGGAGAGTACAGTTTTCATAATAAGAATTTGATTCTCGTTTAAGCTACCTAGCTCATTTTTAAGTTGGTGGAGCAGTTCAAATTCTGATCTTGATATTCCGTATGGTATAGTGAAAGTGTAAGCTGAGATTTCGGCATCGTGAAGCAGGGTCTGTTTTTCTTCCTCAGTTAGCTGCAGTTTTTCTATTATTTTCCTTATAATGAATTTTGATGGTGGCCCTTTGTGTCCACGCTCTAGCACGCTAACATAACTCGCCTTTATATCAATTAAATCTGCTAGCTCAAATTGTTTTAGACCTCTGTCTCTTCGTATCTTTTCTAAACTTTGTCCAAATGGCGTCATGGTTCATATTTCACTGCGCTATAAATGAATGCGTTATTTTTCACCAAAATACAGCTTAAATCAACCTTCCAGTTGAGTCAGATATAGATTACCCAAAGCAGCGTAGACTAAAAATGCTTTTGTTTTGCCGTTTAAAATGTGTATACTTATATACACAAAATGGGAGGTGTAATGAAAAAATTTAATTTTAGTCACATCGTTTCACAAATCAGCATATACCGGCTTATATCGGCATTAGTAAAAATACTGATTGTCTACCCCTCAGTAGCAGTCGCTTTGTTTGTTTGTCTTTTCATTGTTGATGCGGGGGGCGTTAAACCTATCGTTTCGCACTTTGTTGCCGCTACAGCATCCTCTATGCAATATGCTCCTGCTGGTTACGTGGTTGTGTCTGAGTGTCCTCCCCAAGAGGATATCAGCAAAAGCATCATGCTTACTGAAAATTGCCCTAAAACGACGATTGCTGTTGAGGCCTATGCCGATAGCGTTACTAAGTCAGTTGCTGTCTTATATCGCTTCCTAGTCATTGCCAGTTTTGCCTGGTGGTTAATGGGGGCGTTTTTATTGTCACGCCTAACCCCTTTATCAGGAAAAAGTTACTGGGCGGCTACCTTTAAAGAAGGTTCTATGACGTCTATGAAATCAGTTGGTAAGCCTGTTTTTTCCAAAGAACCTGAAAAGCCATTTAACTAAAATGCGTTGAATATTGTGAATCACAATGCTAATTTGTACTGGCCTTAACCGTTATGGTGCCATTCTACACTGCTAATTGCTATTGAAGTAGTCAGTTTGGGCTGTAC
>NZ_JANUEM010000026.1 GCF_024809855.1 Rheinheimera pacifica | reverse complement strand
TTTTGTGGCTTATTAGTTTGGCGACCGATCTGATCGCGTAAACCGCATTGAGTTCCTTCGTTTTGGTGATCTACTGTTTGGAACAGTTATTTAGAAGTAAAGACGTAACAATTGTTTATGATGCCGAACATGAGATTGAAATGGTACTGCCTGACAGGACTAAGGGCTTGTCATTTGCCAGTTCAGTAGAGCAATTGGCAAAAACTCCAATTATCTCAGGTCATGTCTGGTTGCTACCTAAAGGGACTATGTTACCGGAGGGGCTGATTTTTAATGTCAAAGACAAAGATCATCCTTTGCTGAACGTATCCCGTAAAATGTCCGTGTCAGAATTTACGGAGAAGCTACTGGTATTGTCAGGCAAGATGGTGGCAGCAAATATCAGTGTTGAAAAAGGCACCGGAAAACTTGTCCAAAACGCTGCATTGCAGGATCAAAAATCTAAAAGGTATTAACGATGTCCAGGATTAATGTGTATTTTCCAACTGAGCTGCTTGATGAAATCTACAGAATTGTCATGCAAGAAGGATATGAAGCGATTAAGCCTTTGTTTAATAATTACATTAAGGCTGAAACAGAGTATTTGAGTGTTGATCAGGATGCTGCGGTAAATCTACTCCGGCTGGCAAATATCGAAATGCAAAAAGCGTTGTTGAAATACCCTTACACGGATGATGAGGATGAAAATTACAACCCTGAACATGAAGCGCAGTTTGACGATGTGATGATGGGGCTCTACGAGAAGACCTATTATTACTTGCGAACTGAATTCCCGGATCTTGAAGTCTGAACCCGTTAACAGCATCTGCTGTTAACGTTGATAACGTCTGCTTCATTGATATGCACATATTAGGCTTGCCTCTAACTTGCATAATCTTTTTAGTTTTAATGCAGGAACTAGAACTTATTATTTAGAACAGCTTTGGCAATTGGTGAGTCTAAAAGAGTTTCTGGACGAATGTCACTGACTCGTTTAACAATTATTGCTTTTTGCTTCTCTGATATTTTGTCACGGCTTCCGGTAAGGGTTCTTGCTCCACTTTTCATCCTGTCTAACACATAATCCGGCAATTCATGGTCTTTGACAGATAAAGTTCCCTTGTCAGGCGAAATTCGCCCTGTTTTCCATCCTCTATTACTGGGCAGCTTTATTGGGCAGAGTTGTAGAAACTTTAAATACTTAACATAGATAAATGAGCAAGTATCGGTTGTTAGGACATCATGTTCTATACCCCGAACTAGGTACATGCTAAAGTCACTATCCGAGGAATTACTTGGCCTATCTAAGAGAATTAGAAGTTGGCGCTGCTCTCCTGCTGTAGGAAACTGCCCCAGTAGATACTTTCTAAGCCGGTCAATCGCTACAGGAACATGGCGCAACATGTTTTCGTCAAAATAGTTAAGTTCACCGCTATAATAAGCATGAGCAAGTACTCTAAAAGAAATAGAAGCCAGATACTTCGATAACCAAGCTTCATATAAAAATGCATCCTGAGTTTCGTCTTGATATTTAAAGAATATTTCATTCGCAAACTTTGTTTCCCAACAGCTAAACAAATCTTCGCAGTCACCGCATAAAAATGGGAGCTTCAATCCATCTTGCCTCGATTTGTTTGGGTTTTCAGTTGAACGCATATTCCCAGTTGGTGATGTGTTCTTGAGGTGACGAAAGATAAACTTTGGAATTATATGACTCAACTCCAGATCTTTTTCTTTTTCACATAGTCTGCATTTAGTCATAGGATTTCCTGCATATAACATCATCTGTATTGCAAACCAAACGAGAGCCAAAAGTCAGATTGGCCCAGTCCTCTAACCAAATAAATAACATAAAAGAATACTTAGCTTAATCAAACACCTGTATCATATCAGACGTAAATAAAGAGAAAATGCGCTTAAAAGTGAAGCAAATCTGCCCCCACATCCTTACAGGATCTCAAACAATTCCACATCAAAAATCAGTACAGAGCCCGCCGGAATTTTGCCGGTGCTGCGGTTGCCATAACCCAGACCTGATGGAATAAAAAAGCGAAATTTATCGCCAACTTTCATCAGTTGCAAACCTTCTGTCCAGCCGGGAATAACGCGGTTTAGCGGGAAAGAAATTGTTTCGCCACGCTCAACTGAAGAATCGAATACTGTGCCATCGATCAGTGTGCCGTGGTAGTGCACCCGCACTGTACTACTAGCCGCAGGATGACTCTCGCCGTTGCCGCTTTGTAACACTTCATATTGCAGGCCTGAAGCGGTAGTTTTTACGCTCTCTTTTTTACTGTTTTCAGCTAAAAATGCACTGCCTTTTTCATGGTTTAGCGCGGCGGCTTTCTGGTTGTTGGCGTTGTTGTAAAAGTAATAAGCGATGCAAGCAAGAACGATGATAATCAAAGCAATTTTCATTATGAAATCTGTAAGTTGAGTTAGGTAGCGGCTATCTTATGGCGCATAGTAGCTTTGGTCAAAGGTTAGCAGCCGACAAAGAGCTATCTGCCGCCATTTCTCTTTGTTTCTTGCAACCGCACTTGAGCAGCCTGCCTGCTTTGCCTACAGGCCACTAAGAGCTTTTCCTTCGTGTACTACGTTGGAACCAGGCTTGGCTGAAAGGCATACATGTTGTACCTGCACTTTCCGAATATTTGTCTCCTCTGTCAGTGATAATCTCGCACTCACAGGTACATGGCTCACCATAGGTGCCCCACTTGTGTAGTTCAGCTACATAGGCGACATTAAAGCCGGAATGAATAACTGCTGATTTAACCCAAGAGACTGGAATTGCACGCGATTCGAGCATCTTTAACAGTTTGTTTCTCCACATAAACACCAAAGGCTCAAATGCTTCTGAGGAAGGATTAATACCCGGCTGAATTAAGTCTATGGTTACTTTTACATCACCATTTTTATTGGCCAGATCATACAGCTTAGCCAGCTCCCAGTAACCATCGTAGTCATTGTTTCTGCTGACAAAAGAGCAAACAATTCCCTGTGCGATATTTTTCAGTTCTTTACGACGAGCCATGTTTTACGTCAACCTTCATATTTAGGCTCCGGGATTTTTACGAAGTATGCTACTTGGTTTCAGTTTTCCAAAACGACCGGCCGGATAATATCCATAGAGCCTTGATTAGCAATAATATGATTGCTGATAAATGCTATATAGTTTATGTAGTCTTTATTTATATAGTATAAATCAGCAACCGAATCGAATGTTTTCCAATGCAAATCATACTCCAGATCATTACTATCAAAGGCTTTTCTGCCATATTCAGCGGCCAATTCCAGGTCTCCTTTATCAGCCCTCCGCATCAGTAACACACTCACGGCTCTCTGCACAAGCGCAGTATCATGTGGATTCAATTGGGGATTGTTTTTCAGATAGTTTAGCAATATATCGATACCTTCTGAAAACTCCCCGGCATCATGCGATTTAAATGCGGCGCTAAGTGCTGTGCCTGTACGTTTTAACATGCTCCCCAAACCTAAACCACTTGTTTCAGCCAGTTTTAGCTTATGGTTTCTGTATATTTTTCTAAGTGCGGCAGCTGTCTCAGAAGCATTTTCAAGATTATAACTACCGGAGCTTAATGCCGCGTATCCCTCACTTATACAGTTTTCTTTTACATTACCCACCTTACAAAGCAGTTCTTGATACTTAGCTATAGCCATCAGCCGTGAGCTGCTATTACGTACAGAATATTTTGTCAAACAACGGTTTAAATAGCTTACTAACAGATAGGCTTTAGGGCTACGCTCAAGACTCGACACATGCTGGTCTATCAACTGCTCGCAAAGGTGATGAGTGCTGTCATAGATAATCTTTACCTCATTAAAGTATTCAGATGATATATGCATCAAATCATCTTGATCGCTCTTGTAACTTGAAAAGTGCTTCGGATCTTTAATTTTTATTTCCGCTTGATACTTTTCAAACGATGCATCTGAAACATAACCGAGATCTCCCATAAACTCTAACGCCGTCAACAAGGTAATACTCTCAATATGGCCCTTGTCTGCAAGCTCTTTCAGCAACGGGATTGCAAGCTTCCTCTTTCTTTGATAGAAGCTGAAAGAGTACAACAACGCCAATTCATATTTCTTATCATCATGCCATGAATACATTTCTGCCTTTAGGGCATTTGCCCTTTGATGAATGTACTGTTCATTGCTTTGTTTTTTTACGACCTCCCTGGGACCCGTACTTTGACAAGCTGTCACCATAAAACTGAAAAACAGTACAAAAGCCACTAATTTCATATCATATCCATTTCGTTACTTGAGAAAACCAGCAATTAGGCATTACGATAAAAACACTCGGGAACTTTAACATTTAACGGTACAATTCACGACTGTCGCACCCGTGATGTGCGGCATTGTTAAAAATGCTTGCCATTCATATTCCTGCACTGTTTTAAAAAATAAAGAAACTTAAGCCTATGACTGCATTTTTCACATACATAATCTGTTTCAATCTCTGGCTTATGGATCTTATCAGAATATGAAGCACTCATATGATTCTCAACAGAACCGTCTTTCATGCCAAAATAGTCAAGGCTGTAGGAGCCAAAATCTGAGTCACAAAAATCGCACAGCTGAATTTCCAGGCCGAATACTTTCACAAGATAGTATTCGTGCTCGTTATTCTTGAAGTGATCAATTTCAACTAACTCATGGCCACAGTCAAAGCATGGAGCACATTCTCTAAGAACCATACCGCCGGAGCATATTGGACATTTTTTATGCTTCATTGTGCACAACGCTTTGGACAGAGGGAAAGGCGAGCACCGCGATTGCCTTTTCGCAAATCTGACTTGTTAGTTTTACCGGCACTCTTTGACCGCATGTTCAAGCTCTTCATCATACATCTCGGTGTCATCAGTATACCCGATAGCAATTCTCCTATTAGCTTCAGGAATACAGATTATTAATCCGAATCTTTGCCGAACAAAAGTTGCCAAAGCATAATTACTAAGCTCTGAAACAGGGACATGCCAATTTTCCTTACAACGTAGAATTAAACCTGAGCTAAATGACTGCTCAACCCAAGGCCCTTCAATATCCGCAATTGATCGAGTTTCCATAACGCTAACTCAATGACTTAATACGCTTGTGTATAAATAGTTAAGTTCACCTTACCTTGCTTCTTAGCAGCTTACAATAACTTACAGGTACAGGTGGTGTTTAGCACCACAGTGCGTTTTTGTTGGTTTCTTTAAGGAGCTCTTGAGCACAATGCCTGCTTTGCCTACAATGGCGCATATTTTATTTACCATAGGCCAAAGCCATGAACGACACTACAACTCAAGACACTACTGCACGCCCGGCGTTACCGGATCGCCTTTCTGTTAACCCGCGCAGCAAGCATTATGTGGCAGAAATTTTTGAGCACGACATTGGTATTAAGTTAAACGGCAAAGAACGTTTTGATGTGGAAGAATATTGCCTTAGCGAAGGTTGGGTGAAAGTGGCAGCGGCCAAAGCTTTGGATCGCCGTGGCCAGCCACTGTTAATGACGCTAAAAGGTAAAGTAGAAGCGTTTTACCGTTAAACGCTGTTAGTTCTCAGGCTGGTTTTCAGTATCAGCCTGAGTATTGCCGGCAGCCACTGCCATACAGCTCCAGCCCCAACCACGCTGTTTTTCTGCAAACTCTGCGGCTTTTTTCTCGCAGTACCCTGCTTCAGCGCTGGCACGCCATAACACATTAGTTGCGCCGTCTTTGTTGTATTGCACTTCGCACGGCAATGCCGTTGCCTGTGGGTAAACCACCTCGATAACCCGCACCGCATCGCCCAGTTGGCAATTGGTGACCTGGTTGTCCTGTGCCAGTACTGGCACTGGCAGTAACAATATAATTAAAGCGAGTCTTTTCATTTTTTGTTTCCTGGCAGTTTAGCTAAACTGCCAGTATAGCAAAGTGGCAATAACAGCAAGGTTAACTACCAAACGGATACAATAACGCTGCGCGGTTAAGATCCAGCAACTGGCCGTTTAGCAGCGCCAGTTGCACGCCTTTTTCATTGCGCAGTAAAAATGTAGCCAGGCGGTGGCGCTGTGGTGTTGCAGTGCTTAACCCCTTAGGGTTGATTACCACCGGAAAATCAGAGCTATTAACCAGTAGTTTGGCATCGCCGCTAAAGTGGCTATAACCCTGGCGCAGCAGCGCGATGTAAGCGGCGTTATCCAATGTTAAGGCTTTGCTAAGCGCATAAGCTTTAGGCGCCTGATACTGCAGGCCGCTGGCATCATACTGATGGTAAGCGCCAAACACAGACAAATCACCGATATCACGCACCCGGCCCTGATCGCTGCCGGTATCCAGCTCTACTGCCAGATCTATGTTAGCCTTGTTACCATTAACACTAATGCCCAGGTTCCTGATTAGCACATCTTTAATACCGCCATCACGGTTAAACGGAATAGCCTGATAAGCACTCAGTGGCTGTTGCTGATAAGCGCCGCTGCCGATACTTTCAACACTCATTACCAGCAACTGGGCATTAAGCTTGCGCGCTACCTGCCGGTTGTCGTCACGCGGGTGGCCGCCGGATTCAATCAGTACAGTGCTGATCCCCATACCGGCAAAGGTGTCGCCAAAAGAGCGCCAGGAAAAGGTGTCGTTGTATTTAGCCAGATAACCCGGCAGTTCAGCTTGTAGTAAATCACGCATATCGCCAATGAGCTGCATGGCTTTTTTACGGGCCTCGTCTATATCTTTTTCTTCATTAAATGCCGGCGCCAGTAAAGAAATTGTCGCCTGCTTATTGGTGTCACCTACGGCATAAAAGCGATTTTGATCATGCAGATTAAGGCCAAAATCCGGTTTGAAATCTTTAGCTGCCTGCATAAGAATGCGGCCTTCCGGGCTTTGTAAGGCTTTGGCGTCGCGGTTAATATCAATGCCCATGCTGTTAAAACGGGAACCGGCAGCGGCACCATCGGGGTTTACCATCGGTATCAGCCGAATACTCACTTTACTTAACCAGTTGTCACGCCAGTTTTTTTGCGGCTCTGCCGCAATAAAATTCAGTAAATCCATCAACGCCGCTGTAGCGGTAGATTCATTGCCGTGCATTTGTGACCAGGCCAGAATTTTTACCGGCCCGTGGCCAATGTCTATTTGCCAGATTGGCGTACCCAGTGCCGACTGCCCTAACTGCGTAAATTGAAATAACGGGTTTTGCTGGTGCTGTAGCAGCAGCGGCGCGATATCGTCATAGTCCAGTTGCGGTTTATCCAGAGCGCTTTGTTTAATATCGTTATATTGCGTTGGGGATAAACTATTCATTGTCATTGCCTGTACCGCCATAGTTAAACTGAATATGCTGGCTACAAACCCGCCAGCTAAAAGTTTACGAAGAGCACCTTGCATGTTACACCTCTGCTTAACTGCTTGAGCCTGCTAGCATCTCGCACTTTTGTTAACAATTGCAAGTTAATCACAAACCAGCAAACCGGTGAATAGCGCCAACTATCGCAATGCCCGCTTTATCGCAAAAGCCACAGCAAAGCTTGCGACACTCTGACACAACCGGTATAAATTATTCAGCAACAAAGCACAATAATAATAACAGGAGGCCATTTTGGCTGATTGGTTAACCTTAGTTCCGGCGCTGGTCGCCATTGTCATTGTACTGTGGCGCAAAGAAGTCATACTGGCGCTACTTTTATCGTTATGCAGCGCTGAATTACTTATTTTTTTACAAGCTGGCCAGGCGACAGGGCCAGGCCTGTTACTGGATGGCAGCATTCAGACACTGGAGCGTATTGTTGCGGTAACCAAAGACAGCGATAACGCCCGTATTTTGATGTTCTCTCTGCTGGTAGGCGGCCTGCTGGCCTATATGCGAGACTCGGGCGGTGTGTCAGCTACGGTAAAAATGCTGGTTGAAAAAGGCGTGGCGAAAACCCCGCGTCAGGCAGGTTTACTCACCTTCTTTATCAGCTCGGTTACATTTATCGAGTCTAACCTCAGCTCACTAACCGCTGGTATCAGCTCACGCGGCTTATTCGACAAGTTTAAAATGAGCCGCGCCCGGCTGGCCTATATTATTGACAGTACCAGCGCCCCCATTTGCATTATTATCCTGCTTAACGGCTGGGGGGCTTATATTCTGGGCCTGCTTAGCAACTATTCACTGGGCGATAATGCGGTAAGTGTACTGATTGGCACTATACCACTGAACTTTTATGCGCTGTTTACGCTAACGGTGGTGCTGTATACCATTATTACCGGTAAGGTTTACGGCCCTATGCGTAAGTCGGAACAAGAGTTACATACGCTGGCAGCCCATACCGAAATTGATGTAAAACCCAGCCACCCGTCTTTTATGCTGGTGCCACTACTAACGCTGGTAGCCTCAATGCTGGGCTTTATGCTGATGACCGGCAACGGCAGGCTCGTATCAGGTTCCGGTTCGCAATCGGTACTGTATGCCACCACGCTGGCGTGTTTAGTGGCGTATTGCATGATGCTATTTAGCAAACGCTTTAAACATCAGCAACTGGTTGATATCGGTTTTAAAGGTATGGGCGAGTTATTACCACTGGTGACAATAGTATTACTGTCACTGGCGCTTGGCAGCAGTTTAAAACTGTTGGGCACCGGTACTTTTATTGCTTCTATTGTTAACGATAGCCTGCCACTGGTGTTGATCCCGGCGCTACTGTTCTTGGCCGGGGCATTAATTTCAGTTACCACAGGCACCAGTTGGGGCACTTTTGCTATTTTAATTCCTATCGGCATGCCGATGGTAGAACTACTGGGCCTGCCGCCATCATTGGTGTTAGCAGCAATACTCAGCGGCGGTG
This sequence comes from Rheinheimera pacifica, assembly GCF_024809855.1. Taxonomy (GTDB): domain Bacteria; phylum Pseudomonadota; class Gammaproteobacteria; order Enterobacterales; family Alteromonadaceae; genus Alishewanella; species Alishewanella pacifica_A. The sequence continues at coordinate 12,921 of NZ_JANUEM010000026.1, read as the reverse complement.
TGTTTGGCGATCATTGCTCGCCGATATCCGACAGCACAGCAGTAAGCTCAGTCGCCTCGGGTTGTGATTTGCTTGAACACGTTAAAACCCAGCTGCCTTATGCACTGTTTTGTGGCGTACTGGCGCTGCTGGCATTCTTACTGGCCGGAGTAATAATGATATGAAGACACTTCCCCTAACAGCAATACTGCTAACAGGCTGTACTGCGATTAACTCACCGACGGCAACCTCAACAGCAGCACCAACAGCAGAAGTGCCGGCCGATTTTGTCGATATTGCTGCTTTAGTGCCACAGGCTCAGGTACGTATGGCTTACCTTGGCACAGAGAATTTTGTTGGCAGTAAAGTAGACGGTTATCAGGCTAACAAATGCTATTTGCAACAGAATGCAGCTAAGGCACTGGTGCAGGTACAGCAAGCCGCCGCAGCCCAAGGTTATACCTTGTGGATATTTGATTGCTACCGGCCACAACGGGCGGTAAACCATTTTATGCGTTGGGCCGCCGATTTAAGCGACACCCGTACTAAAGCGCAGTACTACCCTAATCTGGGCAAAGATAAACTGGTGGGCGAATATATTGCCGAAAAATCCGGCCACAGCCGCGGCAGCACCATAGATTTAACCCTTGCGGCAAAAGATAACAGCGGCAACTGGCAGCCAATTGATATGGGCTCACCCTTTGATATGTTTGACCCTATATCCAATGTCGGCGCCCCCGGCATCAGCGCCGGGCAACAGGCTAACCGGCAGTTACTGGAAAACCTGATGCACAACGCCGGTTTTAAGGTATACAGCATGGAATGGTGGCACTTTACCCATCAGCCACCGGTTTATACCGAGCAGTATTTTGATTTTGTAGTGAAGTAACAGCCACAACTGCTTTCCCCTGCCTGAAAAACAGGGGATCGGATTATTAAAGAGCAAAAGCTGTAAAAAAAGCGGACTAAATCACCAGATTTTTAACTACCAACAACCAGAGATTGATTAAATTTCAAACAAACCCCGATTGTTTTTACCCGCCCCAACTGTGTGAACGATATGAACGGGACAATCCGGTGGTTTTTATCTAGCCTAACCATGAGAATGGTTAGAACTAGACAATGGGGCATAGCAACTACTCGACGAAGTTTATATTGAAACAATCATTAAGCCCTTCAATTACAGGCTTAATGTAATTAGATGACAGCAAGCTATCTCTACATATAGCAATAGAAAGTGCCTCTACCGTCTCGTCACTTTTATATTCAAGCATCACTGTTGCAAGATCTTCATCATCAATAACCAACTCCCATATTGAGCTTGATGAGGTGAAGCTCATGTATGCCCATTCTCCTTCGTTTTTCTCTCTGAGCTTTAAGGCATCCCATAAAAAATTTTCCAACTCTTCATGCCGTTCAAATTCTTTCCAGCCACCGGTTGGCTTCATATATTTAATAATCAAAATAATGCTCCATCATGGTGTAGTATAATTTGTAAAGTGAATAGATAGCCGCTGTCTATTCTCCAAATTGAAACCTGCAACCCCCGCAGGATGTACTAATCTCGCATGGTTAACGAAGTTACTTGTAGGGTCTGCCATGACGTCAAACCCTGCCTCACGAATCCCCCGAAGACTGGCTTGCCCAGTGATGTTAAATGAGAAGTTCGGGAACTTACTTCGGAATTGAGCAGCAGCAGTTTGCGCATCTGTGCTTACGAGTAAAGAGATACCTGGTGGAGATAAGTTTTTTTCTATTCCTTTCAATTTAAGGTTACTCGCATCACCACCAGCTATCCTAAATAGACTTAATCCGTCATCACTAGATTTTCCTTGCAAAGTATCCTGTAATGCTGCTGCGGAATCATTGGCAATATTGCTCATATTAGCATTGGCCATAGATGCCCGCTCATCTTCACTTAAAGGATACTCACCATTTCCCATCGGCGTCGGCAACAATCCAGTTATTAATGCACCCAACGGATTAACCATCCTAGCAAGCGCTCCTGCACTTGCTGCACCTGTTGCTGCTGAAGTGCTACCTGCCGCTACACGGCCCAATACTGCTGCACCACCAGCGCTAGCTTGGCCACTCGCATTGCTGCCATTACTTTGCGCCATCAAATCTGTAGTGCTGCCATTTGAGAATGAGGCAGAAACGCCCGTAATCTGCGCCCCATTCCCCAGCTTACTGGCCGCAAAGCTGGACACGTCACTCGCAAAATGGCCACTGCGGCTATTTACTGATGTACTTCCCAGTGTCTGTCCGGTGTCACTGTCTTTTACATCAACCTTAACGCAGCTTTTTATACGTGTTCCTGTTTCTGCCGCGCAGTACCCTGTAGGGTCTGTCCCTGCCAAGGGGTTATTCATAATGTATGAATAGGGGTTAAGTGATTGGCTATTACCCGGTGACTGTATTATCGGGTCTACCGACAAGAACCTGCCAAGATTATAATCATACGCCCGGCCGTTCATATGGATTAATTCTACCTCATCCAAATGCCGATGGTCGGTAAAACCATTACGGCTTAGGGTGAGGTTTTGTAGCCTTGGCGGGGTCAATGTGTTGCCATCTGTCGCTCTGGGTTTACCAAACGCATCAAACATCCGCCGGTCGGTTACCTGGCCGTTCTGGTCGGTGTAGGTTAAGGTGCTGCCTAAACGGTCTTTATGCGTGTAGCGTATCTGCTGGCCGTTCGTGCTGTCGTATTTAATAATGGCGATATCACTGAGGTAAATACGCCACGCTCCGCTGCTTTCTTCTTCATACAGCTTGTCTATCTCGTAAGTGGTTACACCGTTGCGAACTTCTTTTAATCGCTCCAGGTTAGCGCCATAGGTGAAGGCGAAGCTGTTGCCGCTTCGGCTTATCTGTGTGGGCTGTTTAAAGCTGTTGTAGCTGATGATTAATCCGTCACCCCTGGTAAGGTTGCCCTGGTTGTCGTAACTGAAGCTGACGGTGCTGTTATTCAGTTTTACCACTTGTCGTACGGCGTTGGCACCGGCATTGCCGCCTAAGCTTTTTTGCGCATTGCCGTAATGGTAGGTGTTGGCGTAGTCGCTTTTGCTTTGTAAGTTACCTACGGCGTCATAGCTGTAGCTTATCGGTACGGTGTAGCCCAGGTTGCTGTAGGTGCTGTGTGCTAACCTTTCCGTGGCACCTTTAATCCGCTACGCTGACGTCATTTTAAGGATTAGCATTGCCCTGGTTGATTCAACTCTGGTTTTTACACTTATTGCTCTGCAAAACCCTGCCAGCATTCCTGTTCAGCACTATCCTGCGTTTGGCCAGAAACCCAACCAGAACACCTTTTTATGCCAAACCCATTACCGCAACTTTACCCACCCAGCATTACTGCAAGAACCGGAAAAAGCCGCAGTGGATTATCGACAAGGTATTATATCTGGCCGCCATTTCCGGCTACGGGGCCGGTAAAGTGGCTGAACTCTTTAACCAGCGCTACGGCCATAACGGTGACAGCGTAGGTAAAACCTTTGTTTATTATCAGATAAAAAATCAGCAGTACCAGATACGCATTCTGCGCCGGAACATTAAAAACACACCACCCCGTACCCTGCCAGTAAACCAAACCTGGGGCATGGATTTAACCACGGTCACACTGAACAAGCAGCAGAAGCTGGTGCTGGGCATTGTCGATCACGGTTCAAGGCTGAACCTGAAACTACAGCAACTGAAGTCAAAACACTCCGCTGCTATTATGCTGGAAGTGGTGCAGACAATAAGGCAATTCGGCTTTCCCAAGTTTATCCGAACTGACAACGAGGGCTGCTTTAACTCATGGTGGCTAAATAGTTGCCTGAAATTATTGGGCATTAAACACCAAACTACGAACATTGCCAGCCCCTGGATGAACGGACGTATCGAACGATTTTTCGGCACCCTTAAAGAAAAGTTCAGACAACTGGATTTTAACCACTGCCATCTTCAGACCGAACTGGATATTTACCGCGTCTGGTATAACAGCATACGAACCCATTCCAACCTTGGTGGGTTAACCCCTGCCGAAGTCTGGCGTGGTAAGCAAGACACAAATGCAGAAAAAGCCCAATGGGTTAGTGCATGGCATGGCGTGTTATGTGGTTATTATTTTCCTGACTGATCACAAACTAGTTATTCGAGCAGGTTAAACAGCAGCATTCGCACAGAATGCCACCTTCCCCTGCCCGGAAAGCAGAGAATCGGATTATTAAAGAGCAAAAGCCGTAAAAAAGCTGGCTAAATCACCTGATTTTTAACTACCAACAACCAGAGATTGATTGAATTTCAAACAAACCCCGATTGTTTTTACCCGCTCCAACTGTGTGAACGATATGAACGGGACAACTGATTAAATATTCAGCAAAACCCGGTTGTTTCTACCCACTCCCAGCGTGTGAACGCTATGAACGGGACAACGATATGAACGGGACAAAGCTGATTAAACATTCAGCAACATCCGATTGCTTTTATCCACCACAATCATGCGAACGCTATGAACGGGACAGTCTATTACCTTGCAATCTCATTTCAGAAACACCTTAGACACATTACCACAATCTATAACTCTACTATCATAGAAAATATCTAATGCGGAATTTAATACATCTGGCCTCAAGATCATTCCTCCCTCTCTACAAAAAACATTGAAAACATCAACCAAGTCAGATGCATAATCAAAAAATTCCTCGTCCCTTAGAAATCTATGTTTATTCCTGTCTGTTACCTCTACTAAATGATTAAAACTCTCCGCAGAGAAAATAATAAAAGCTGATGTATTATCTCTCCAACTCTCCAAAACCGAGCCGATCTCTGTTCTAGGTAATTCGGCAATACCCATGAACTTTGTGCCAGAGAGAAAATCAGAAGACCACTCTGAAGATTTATCTTTATTTATACTTTTCAGTAGAGGCCAGTTCTTCCGCCCCCATAACCCAATATATTTCACAAGCTTACTATTTACTTGAAAAACCCTGTCAAAGAAGAAAATATAAAATACACCATTCAAGTCATCGATAAAATTAGCAATATCTTTCTTAAACAAATCTCCCCCGCCAAGATCCACTCCGCTCTCTGATATATGCATTAGAGACATGCTATCATTCAATTTATCTGCGGCCTTTTCATGAAGATTAAAAAAATCATTTTCTACTCTACAATCTGAAATATTTTTTATTTTAATAGTCATAATGCCTCTCTCTTTGGTCATTATAATGCGGACCTCTATTATGAATTGAATTTGGCCCATAGTAGTGACCACCTGCATCTCGCCGAATAAAGGTCTCACCAAACTGCATATTACCTTTATAGACTCTAAACCAATACACTTCGCCAGGTTGTATCTTTCCATTCCTGTCATAATTTGGTGTAACCCTAACGGGTTGAGCAGAAGTTGGGATTCCGTTATCACGTTTAGCTTGCCTGAAAGCAGCGTTTCTACCGCCCCCCAAGGGGGTCAAATCTAACGGTGGGGCTCCTCGGATACCTGACAAGTGTTGTTCAAGAAACTCTACTTCTCGTCTTGTCGCATTGCGGCCTGCTGGGCGAGCGACGCTAAAGTGGGGATCTAATTCCCTTATCTGTTCAAATACCCTGTTATACTTTGCATTAATGTAAGGTTGAAGCGGGTCTCTGGTAGCATTTCCTCTACGACCTCCCCTTGAGGCTGTTTGCCCTAAATCATTTGAATCACTCTCCATCGCTGCAATTTCGACGTCTACATCGGTTGAAATATTTTCATATTTTTCAGCTATTTCAGTAGTTTTCGAAGGGTTCCAGCTTTTCGATGGTGAACTCTGAATATCGGTCGGACTTTCCGTCGCAGGCGCAGCAAGACCGTTATTTGACGAACCACCATTACCACCTCCTTGGAATGTGCCGCTAAACGTTACATTACCACCAGCTCCGGTGATGTTGTCACCGATAATATCTGACTTTTTAATATCACGGTCTATCCGGCTGCCGGTTACCCTGGCATAGCCTGTCGGGTCTGTACCAGAAAGTGGGTTATTGATGATATAGCTGTACGGATTCAGGCTCTGGCTGTTTGCTGCATCCTGAATTAACGGGTCAACACTTAAGAACCTACCGAGGTTGTAATCATACGCCCGGCCGTTCATATGGATTAATTCTACCTCATCCAAATGCCGATGATCGGTAAAACCATTACGGCTTAGGGTGAGGTTTTGCAGCCTTGGCGGTGTAAGGGTATTGCCATCTGTCGCTCTGGGTTTACCAAACGCATCAAACATCCTACGGTCGGTTACCTGGCCGTTATGGTCGGTGTAGGTTAAGGTGCTGCCTAAACGGTCTTTATGCGTGTAGCGTATCTGATGCTGGTTGGTCGCATCGTATTTAATAATGGCGATATCACTGAGGTAAATACGCCACGCTCCGCTGCTTTCTTCTTCATACAGCTTGTCTATCTCGTAAGTGGTTACACCGTTGCGGACTTCTTTTAATCGCTCCAGGTTAGCGCCATAGGTGAAGGCAAAGCTGTTGCCGCTTCGGCTTATCTGTGTGGGCTGCTTAAAGCTGTTATAGCTGATACTTAAGCCGTCTCCTGCGGTTAAGTTGCCCTGGTTGTCGTAGCTGAAGTTGATTGTGCTGTTATTCAGTTTTACCACTTGCCGTACGGCGTTGGCACCGGCATTGCCGCCTAAGCTTTTTTGCGCATTGCCGTAACGGTAGGTGTTGGCGTAGTCGCTTTTGCTTTGTAAGTTACCTACGGCGTCATAGCTGTAGCTTATCGGTACGGTGTAGCCCTGGTTGCTGTAGGTGCTCTGTGTTAGCCGGTGTAACTCGTCGTAGTCGTAGCTTTCTGTCGCGCCGGTAACGTGGTTGTGCACCTGGCGGATATTGCCATACACGTCATACTGCTGGTATTCCACGTCATGTATCCGGCTGCCGCCGTGCCACGCTGTCAGGCTTTGCACCCAGCCCGTTTCGTTGTCGTACCGGTTATCCTGGGCGGTACCATTGCCCAGGCTGGCACTCAGGGTGTTACCAAAAGCGTCCTGGCTGGTTATTGTGCGGTACACATAACCACTGGCCAGGTTGCTTACCTGCTGCAGGTAACCGCTTGGTGTATAGCCGTATTGCACGGTCAGCCCGTTCGGGTAGCGCTGGCCTGTCGGTTGCCCGGTGCTGTTGTCGTAGAAGTAGCGTGTGGTAAAGCCTTTGCCATCCAGGGCCAGCATATTGCTTACCAGTTGGCCACTGCCATCATAGCCAAAGGTGCGTGTTATGCCGTTGGCACTTTCCTGATACGGCAGGCCTTTAAACGCGGTGTCGTAGCTAAAGGCGGCACTGTCTTTTACGGTGCTGCCGCTGTAGCTGGTGCGGGCGGTCTGCCGGCCCAGTACGTCATAGTCAAATCTTATGGCCAGGCCATTGGCGTCGGTTTCCTGCTCCAGTTCGCCAAAGCCGTTGTATTGGTAGTTGCTGCTACCCTGGTTTGGGTCGTTTACCTGTAGTTTTTGCCCCAGTGAGTTATAACCGGCGGTTAACTGCACGCCGTTGGCGTCCTGCAGTACTATTGGTAACCCCTGACCATTGTAGCGATAATACGTATGGCCGCCGTTAGCGTCTTCCGTGTGTAGCAGTTTATTCAGGCTGTTGTAGCTGCGGCGCATTTGCAGGCTGCTGTTGGCGGTAATGTCGGTATTAAGGCCATTGTAGTGGTATTCAATGCCCAGCCCACCCGGTAACAGCTTGCTGCCGGGCCGGCCCAAAATATCATAATCCGCAAACCGGGTTTCGCCACCGGCAATGCCGGCCTGATAAGGCCCGCTCTGGCGCACCACTAACCCCCGCTGATTATATTCGGTATCTTGGTTTATCCAGTCACCGGCAAAGCCTTTAATACTCTTGCGCAGCGCACGGCCCAACTGGTCATAATAGCTGCGCTGTTGTGGCATACCTGCCTGGGTAACAATCTGCATCCACACCGCACCGGCTGGCGCATTATTGTCATGCGTTGCGCTGTCATACCAAGAGTATTGTGCGGCCTGGCCGGTGCGCTGCATGCTGGCGGCGCGGCCAAAAGCGTCGTATGTCATCGTGGTGGTTACGCCGTTGGCGTCAATCTGGCTGGCCGGCTGGCCAGTAGCCGCATCGGTATGCAGATAGCTGATATGGTTTAATGCGTTGGTCAGTTTAAACGGGAAATACCCCTCTGCCGCTTCGGTGGTACCGTTTTTGCTGTAGCGAATGTGCTCTGTCCGGCTTTGCGAATGCCATACGCCACCAGCATTCATTATGTCAGCCGTGCGTGTTACCGACAGTGGCAGGCCGTAGTCGTTAAAGCTGGTTAGCACACTCTGGCTACGGCTGTCGTCACTGCTGCTCAGCGCCACCTGCTGTGGTGCACCAGACAGATGCCAGTTGCTATAGCTGGTTTTTACCCAACTGGTGCTGTCCAGTGCCGGATCATAGCCCAGTACTGTGCCCTGTTGCTGTACCGGCATACTGTGCCGGGTTTGGCTTTGTAAACGGTGTGGCCACCAGGGGTTGGCTTGTGGCTCATACGTTGCCTCCGTTTGTGAGGCATAAATACCGCTATCATCTGTTATCGTCTGGCTGCTTTGCAGCACATTACCAAACGCATCTATGCTGCTTGTGCGGCTGCGCTGATGGCTGTACTGCTGTTTGCTATGCAAGTCATACGTATAGTTGTCCGTTCCCGCCAGGTATAGGCTAACAACGGCACCGGCAGGGCAGCTAAGATCGGTTTCGTCTGTTTCAGGCCGGTACTGGCTGGTGCAACTGGTGCCCATAGCATTGGCATGAGCAGGGTTTTGTTGCCAGTTATATACCTGCACCGACAGTGCATTAGCTGCCTGCGTGGCCTGAGCTGCGTCATAGCCAAATGTCGGGTACGCAGAAGGGTAATCCGGGCTGGCAAAACTGAACTGACCACGCACCTGGCCGGTAAACGGAAATTTCTGCCTAAAATCAGTATGGCTGATAAGCCCGGTATGACTATCCTCTGTGACAATGGCACGAAACCCTCTGAAGCCCCGCCCCTGTGTATGGTACATCGCGCCACGATAAGCGTAACGGGTGTGGCTCATACCGCCTAAACCGTCACTGCTGCTAAATTGGGCTACAGCAAACATACTGGAAGCAAAATGAAAATGCTGACCATCTTCAACGTAGCTACGGTCCGGCAGATAGAACGCCAAAGACGTGTTCTGAGCAGAGATATCTGCGCTATCAAGGCTTAATGCGCTGTTTCGCAGCGTGGATTTGGCGCTGGAAAGTGGCAAATAATCCCACTGATGCACCACGTTAAAGCCATCCTGCACCGCTTTTAATACGTCAGGTTGGGCATAAGGTGCAGCGCCTGTGGCACTGCCGCGGTTACGGTTAATGTATAGCCCATACTGGTGGCCAAACGGTGCCATTGCTCCGCTGACAGAGTCGATACGTGTATAAGCTGAGCGGGGGCCATAGGCAAATACCAGGTCATTTAGTCCCTTACCAAAAGCATCTATTACCGTATTTTCAATCGCCGAACCATACAGCGGCGTATCCTCAATACTGGCGGTAATATTTCCCTGCGTGGTTACTGTAAAACTTACTGCTTTATACTGATACACACTATCATCTATGCCGGTCACATCAAGCGGATAGGTACTAAAAGACGCCGATGATTGCCTGACTGCGTTGTACATCTGCTCACCGCAAACGTCTTCCAGTTGGTGCAAGTAATTATTAATCGTGGCGCAGGCAGTGGTGACGCGCGCTCCGGGCATCAAAAGTTGTGCCCGGCCATCCTGGTTAATGTCCATCACCCTAAAGCTGTTCAGATACCGGGGGAACGACACCTGCACCCATTCGCCGTTATTCAGATAGGTACGATAAAACCGGCGTGGCACCTGAATATTAACATCCTGCAAGGGCCCAAATTGCCCTGCCCCCTGATTCAACCGGACATTGACCGAGAAATTCTCATCTGTCCAGCCGACCCAGTCTGGTAAACCATCGCCGTTAATATCCATAAAATAACTGAAATAACGGGGATTACCGGCGCCGGATGGCATAACAAACTCTTGAGTATCAAATTGGGCATGTTGACCGTTAGAACGATTAAGCCTCAGGTTACGCACCACATGCACCGGGGCTGTTTGCCCGGCATCCAGATAATCAACTGACGACTCCACCATGTCTGGTAAGCCGTTACCGTCAATATCGCCGATAAACTGCACCGAAGAGACAGCTTTCAGCCCGCCTTGCGGCACCTCGTAGGTATAAAGTAAAGCTTTGCGGCTTTCCTGGTACGGTGCATTAGGGTTGCCTGAATGCCAATAAAGCTCTAATACCGGCTGCGCATTGTTGTAACGGTAAATCACCATATCCGTCCAACCGTTACCGTTAAAATCGGCCAGGTGCTCTACCCGATCTTTATCTGTACTCATATTGTACTGTGTTCGCAGTACAATATCGGTTGCCACAGCCTGCTGGCCAAGTGAAGCGGTGGTATACAGTAGTACCAGACGGTTTATATTGCTGAGCCTCCAGCCATCACTTAGCCCGTCGTTATTAAAATCTGCCTCTAAACATTCTGTTCTGAGCGTCAGCGGATTGCGCTTGCAGCTTTGCAGTTCAAACTGATGCTGCCCATTCACTGTGCCTTCTGCCGAGACAAAATATCCCGGCCAGTCACGCACACCATCGCCGTTGATATCACCATGCGGCACCACACCCGCTATCTCACGTACCTCCTGATATACGCGATTCCCATCAAAGGTAAGCGGCTCAAGTTGGTAGGTGACGGGCGTATCTTGCCAGCTGAACTCGGTAGGCTCGTAGCAAACACTCTGCGCCTGTTGATAACCACATTGCTCAATAGCCTGCAGCAGGCTGCGGCTGGATGCACCACTGGCTTTATAGGTTAGCGAAAATTGCTGTGTCATATCGCCGCCAACATAGCTGCTAATCGTCTTTAACCGCTGGGTTTGCATAGATAACCCGGCTGCCAGATACGACTGGCTGATATCAGGCCGGTTTTCATAAGTAAAACGTACAGAGCGATCCCCCTGCACAGAAGCAGAATTTCCGGTGTAATAAATACTGTTTAATAACACCTCGCCGCTGCCCAGATCATCATAGTTATAATGAATAGCATTCTTACCGGTTGCATCCAGGATATAGTCCACTAACCAGCTAAACGCTTCGCTGCGGCCACTATGAATCACTTTAGCGGTACTCGCTGCAGAACCAAAATACGCGGTACGGCCATTCGGGTAATCAACTTTAAAGTAAACACTGTTCTGATTCAGGCTGCCACCAAGCTGGGTGACACGGCTGAATTGGTCAATTTCGGTGCGGTACTGGCTGTTAACGGCACCATAACTGCCACTGACTGCCATCAGACGCTGACCATTCAAGCATAATCGGTCTGTCGCTGTGTAGCTTACGTTAGCGGTAAAACCATCCTGAGCCACTGTTGCTGCACAGCGGGATATAGCCTCACCAGCGGCCAGACCAAAACCCACGCCCATAACGCCATTGCCCTGCTGTGAATGGTAGTTAATGCTTACCTCTGGCTGCATTGCTGCCCGTCCAGGGGGCAATGGCATAGCAAGCCGGTAACTGGCCTGGCCACCACTGACACCGGCCTCGGCCCGGATAGCACCGGTATCAGGCTTTAACGGTGTATAAGTATCATTAGAGACAGTACCCAGCACCGGCTGTTCAAAAGACTTTCTGACCCAATCCGGTACTGCTATCACGGTATGGGTTACCGGGCTGCTGTAAGGCGAACAGGCCCAGGCAAAATCATTACAGGCTTTAACGGCAAGTTCCCAGTTGCCCGCAGCAAGGTTTGAGATAGCTGCACTTTCTGTTGCCACATCTGCCGCTGCAGGTTGCCAATCTCCGCCTCCCTGGCGTTTAAATACCTGAAAATAAGTGGCCTTATTATCCGCCGCCAGCCAATTTAGCAGTAAGGCTCCGTCGCTTGAATCAGGTAATTGCAAACCGGTAGGGGCCAGAGGCTCACTGCGCACTGCCGCCGCGCTACTGGCTGGCGAATAACTGCTACACGCCCAATTGTATTCATTGCATAGCCGTATTCTGAACTGCCATTGTCCATCGGCAAGGTTTACCGGCGGTATCCCTGTGCCGCTATGGTTGCCACCTATTGCAGTCCAGCTACCGCTGTTAACCCGGCCTTGCAGCGATACATAATAAGCAGGCTTCGCCAATACACCCCAGTTAATAGCAAGTTTACCCAACCCGGTTGCATTGTGCGAAGGGGCACCGGGCGTAGCTGGTATGGCTGCCACTACGGTTGCAGAAGAGGTTCGGTAAGCACTACAACCGGAAAAACCCGCCTCGTCATTACAAGCCCGTACCCGGAATGTATAACTGCCATCCGCGCCTAGTGCAACAGCATGGCTTAGTAGCGGGCCATCATATAAAGGTGTCAGGCCTCCTCCTGCAGCTACTTGCTCAAGTTCATAACGATCTACCCTGCCACTTGCCTGCCCCCAGCTCATGTTAAACGCACCGGATGTACTGGTTGAAGGGACACCAGAAAACACCCCGGGCATGCCAGGCGCAATAGCAACCAAAGCGCTGGCAGACGCCGTTTCGCCGCTGCAACTGGTAAAGCTTTGCTCGGTATTACATGCCATTACCCGAAAGGCATAACGGCCATCTGCATTCACAGCAACATTTGTATTCAATACATTGCCACTAAATATGGTCTGCCAGCTCCCGCCATTAAACTGTTGCTGCAGCCTGTATTCATCTGCATGACCAGACGGTTCAGCCAGCCAGCTTATACTCAAACTGGCACTGCTGCTGTTTACCGGCACCGTTATACCTGCTGGTACCGCAGGTTTAGCAGCAGCCAGCGCAGTAGTTGAGGTGCGGTAGTTACTGCAAGCCTCACTGCCCGCCAGCGTATTACAGGCCCGCACCTGAAACCGG
>NZ_JANUEM010000025.1 GCF_024809855.1 Rheinheimera pacifica | reverse complement strand
CAGTGAGTAATCCCGCTGAGTTCGTTTATTACTTGTTTTCATTACACTCTCCAAAAAGAAGCTGGAAAGTGTCAACTTTATTTAGGACGGGTCATCAGCAACAAAAAAGCCACCCTAAGGTGGCTTTTAAAGTTTCGGAACCCGAACTTATTTTTTACGCATTTTCTGAATAATACGTAGCTGGGCAATGGCTTCGGCCAGTTGCGCGGCAGCTTCAGCATAGTTGAAGTCTGCGCCAGCGTGTTGCATCGCTTCTTCGGCACGTTTTTGTGCGTCTAAAGCGGCTTGCTCGTCTAAGTCTTCGCCGCGTACCGCGACATCGGCCAGAACAGTGATGGTATCGGGTTGTACTTCAAGTACACCACCGGCTACATATATCACGTGTTCTTCGCCAAATTGTTTCACGATACGGACCATGCCAGGTTTCAGGGTGGTCAGTAACGGGGCGTGGAAAGGTAAAATACCCAGCTCGCCCTCACTGCCTGTGACCTGCACGGATTCGACAAGGCCGGAGAAGATTTTTTCTTCGGCACTTACTACATCCAGTTGCACTGTCATCGCCATCTCCGCTCTCCTAAAGCCTGAACTTACAGTTTCTTCGCTTTTTCGATCGCTTCGTCGATAGAACCAACCATGTAGAACGCTTGCTCTGGCATATGGTCGAATTCGCCGTCCAGAATACCTTTGAAGCCACGGATAGTTTCTTTCAGCGGTACATACTTACCTGGTGAACCGGTAAATACTTCAGCTACGAAGAAAGGCTGTGACAGGAAACGCTGAATTTTACGCGCACGGTAAACTGTGGTGCGGTCTTCATCAGACAGTTCGTCCATACCCAGAATCGCGATGATGTCTTTCAGTTCTTTGTAACGCTGCAGAACTGACTGCACACCACGGGCCACTTCATAGTGCTCTTTACCGATTACCAGTGGATCTAACTGACGAGAAGTTGAATCCAGTGGGTCGATCGCCGGGTAAATACCCAGAGAGGCAATGTTACGGCTCAGTACTACTGTCGCGTCTAAGTGCGAGAACGTAGTAGCTGGTGACGGGTCAGTTAAGTCATCCGCAGGAACGTAAACGGCCTGGATTGACGTGATAGAACCTGTCTTGGTAGAAGTGATACGCTCTTGCAGGGCGCCCATCTCTTCTGCCAGCGTTGGCTGATAACCTACCGCTGATGGCATACGGCCTAAAAGTGCAGACACTTCAGTACCGGCCAGGGTGTAACGGTAAATGTTATCAACGAAGAACAGTACGTCACGGCCTTCATCACGGAATTTTTCCGCCATGGTTAAGCCGGTTAACGCTACGCGCAGACGGTTGCCTGGTGGCTCGTTCATCTGACCGTACACTAACGATACTTTATCCAGTACGTTAGAGTCTTTCATCTCGTGATAGAAGTCGTTACCTTCACGGGTACGCTCACCTACACCGGCGAATACTGAGTAACCGCTGTGCTCGATGGCGATGTTACGGATCAGTTCCATCATGTTTACGGTTTTACCTACACCGGCACCACCGAACAGACCCACTTTACCGCCTTTGGCGAACGGGCATACCAGGTCGATAACCTTGATACCGGTTTCCAGCAACGCGTTAGACGCTGCCTGATCTTCGTAACTTGGCGCAGCACGGTGGATAGGCATACGCTCTTCTTCACCGATTGGGCCCGCTTCGTCGATTGGCTCGCCTAATACGTTCATAATACGGCCCAGTGTGGCTTTACCCACCGGAACGTGAATTGCTTTACCGGTGTTAGACACGGCAGCGCCGCGACGTAAACCGTCTGTAGTACCTAACGCGATAGTACGTACTGTACCGCCACCCAGCTGCTGCTGTACTTCCAGCACTAAACCAGCCAGATCACCGTCAGTCACGTTTAACGCGTCATAGATACCAGGTACCGCATCTTGTGGAAAATCGATATCCACAACGGCGCCAATGATTTGGACGACCTTACCTTGACTCATGATGTTTCCTCAAATTTCTCAAAACTGTTTACCTTAGCCTACAGCTGCCGCACCTGCGACGATCTCGCTAAGCTCCTGGGTAATCGCGGCCTGACGTGCTTTGTTGTACACCAGCTTCAGGTCGTCCATCAGGTTACCGGCGTTATCGGTTGCAGCCTTCATAGCTACCATCCGTGCCGCGTGTTCACTGGCAGAGTTCTCTACCACACCCTGATACACTTGCGATTCGACGAAACGGTCTAACAACATATCGATGATAGGTTGTGGATCCGGCTCGTACAGGTAATCCCAGTTATGCTCTTTTTGCTCAATATCTGCTTTTGGCAAAGGTAAGAGTTGATCGATCACTGGCTCTTGCTTCATGGTGTTTACAAACTTGTTGTACACCAGGAATAAGCGGTCAATCCGGCCTTCGTTAAATGCGTTAAGCATTACTTTTACCGAACCAAGCACATCAGCCAAACGTGGTACGTCACCTGAACCCGCCTGTTGCGCAACTACCTTACCGCCAAAACGCTTGAAAAAGGCCGTTGCTTTGTTGCCGATTACAGCAAACTGCGCATCCACACCTTTGTCTTTCCAGCTTTTCAGCTCAAGGGCTACTTTTTTAAACTCGTTGGTATTCAGGCCGCCGCAAAGACCACGATCAGTAGAAATGACAATATAACCAACCCGTTTTACCTCACGCTCCGCTAAATACGGATGGCGGTATTCCAGGCTGCCATTGGCAACGTTACCGATCACTTTGCGCATACCTTCAGCGTATGGGCGTGTTGCAGCTACACGGTCTTGCGCTTTGCGCATTTTGCTGACCGCAACTTTTTCCATAGCACTGGTGATCTTGCGAGTATTGTTAATACTCCCGATCTTACTTTTTATCTCTTTACCACCGGCCATGACTGTATCTCCGTTTCATTCAACGAATGGGGTGGCATAGCCACCCGCATTGCTTACCAGGTCTGCGTTGCCTTGAATTTCTCAATAGCGGCTTTAAACGTAGACTCGATTTGGTCGTTGTAGTTACCGGTTTTATCGATATCAGCCATCAGCTCAGCGTGTTCAGAACGCATGAAAGCGATGATGCCGGCTTCAAAATCAAGGATTTTGGCCACATCAACATCTTTCATAAAGCCTTTTTCGATAGCGAAAATAGACACACCCATGTCAGCAACGCTCATCGGGCTGTACTGTAGCTGTTTCATCAGCTCAGTAACCTTTTGGCCGTGCTCTAACTGGGCGCGGGTTGCTTCGTCAAGATCAGATGCGAACTGCGCGAACGCGGCCAGCTCCGAATACTGGGCTAATGCCAGACGAATACCACCACCTAATTTCTTGATGATCTTGGTTTGCGCTGCACCACCAACACGAGATACCGAAATACCCGCGTTAACCGCAGGACGGATACCGGCGTTGAATAAGTCAGTTTCTAAAAAGATCTGACCATCGGTAATCGAAATTACGTTAGTAGGTACGAACGCAGAAACGTCACCAGCCTGGGTTTCGATAATTGGCAGAGCGGTTAATGAACCGGTTTTACCTTTTACTTCACCGTTGGTGTATTTCTCTACGTAGTCAGCGTTAACGCGTGATGCGCGTTCCAGCAAACGTGAGTGTAAATAGAAAACGTCGCCCGGGTAAGCTTCACGGCCTGGCGGACGGCGTAACAGTAACGAGATTTGACGGTAAGCAACAGCTTGCTTAGACAAATCATCGTATACGATTAACGCATCTTCACCGCGGTCACGGAAGTATTCGCCCATGGTACAACCAGAGTATGGAGCCAGGAACTGCAGCGCAGCGGCTTCAGAAGCAGACGCCACCACCACGATGGTATGTGCCAGCGCACCATGCTCTTCCAGTTTACGTACTACGTTAGCGATAGTAGAGGCTTTCTGGCCTACAGCAACGTAGATACACTTAACGCCGGTGCCTTTCTGGTTGATGATCGCATCAATCGCCAGAGCAGTTTTACCGGTTTGACGGTCACCGATTAACAATTCACGCTGACCACGGCCGATAGGGATCATCGCATCAACAGACTTATAACCGGTCTGCATTGGCTGATCTACTGACTGACGTTCAATTACGCCAGGGGCGATTTTTTCTACCGGCTCAAAACCAGCAGCATCAATCGGGCCTTTACCGTCGATAGGTGCACCTAAGGTGTTAACCACACGGCCTAACAGCTGTGGGCCAACCGGTACTTCTAAAATACGGCCAGTGCTTTTTACTTTAGTGCCTTCGGTTAAGTCCGCATACGGACCCATAACTACGGCACCAACTGAGTTGCGCTCTAAATTCAGCGCAATTGCATAGCGGTTGCCAGGAAGCTCAATCATCTCGCCCTGCATACAATCTGCAAGACCATTGATACGGATAATACCATCAGTTACCTGAACGATAGTACCTTCGTTACGAGCTTCACTGACCACTTCGAACTGAGCAATACGACTTTTGATCAGTTCTGATATTTCAGTGGAATTCAGTTGCATTCTCTGTTCCCCAATTAAGACTGCAGCGCAGTTGCTAAACGGTCCAGCTTACCGCGGACCGAGCCATCAATAACCATGTCACCTGCTTTGATCAGCATACCGCCAACCACTGCAGGATCTTCGCTACAGTTCAATTTAACTTTGCGTGCCAAACGTTGCGATAATGCTGCGGCTAGCTTGTCTTGTTGTGCTTTGGAAAGCTTGGTTGCAGAAACCACAGTAACGTCGATTTCTTTTTCAAACTCGGCTTTAAGCGCAATAAAGGCAGCTAACACTTCAGGCAACGCCAACAAGCGATGATTTTCTGCCATCACTTTAATAAAGTTTTGGCCGTGCTCATTGAGTTGCTCACCACATACCTGAATAAACAGACCGGCCTGCTTGTCAGCAGCACCGTTGGCACCTAAATAAGCACCAACCTGGTCATTCTTTGCTACTTCTGCAGCAAAGGCCAACATCTGTAGCCAAGCGTCCAATGCTTTTTGCTCTACAGCAAAATCAAAGGCCGCTTTGGCGTAAGGACGAGCAATATTAGTCAAATCAGACATAGCTCATCCTCTTACAGTTCTTGAACCAGTTTTTCCAGAATGTCGCTGTGAGCAGCTTCATCAATAGAACGTTGCAGAATTTTTTCCGCGCCGGCTACTGCTAATGCAGCAACTTGCTTGCGCAGCTCTTCGCGTAAACGGTTACGCTCGGCTTCTAATTCTGCTCTGCCAATGGCCAGAATGTTTTCACGTTCGGCATTGGCTTTGTGCACGGCTTCATCCAGCATTTTGGCTTCGCGTTTTTTCGCTTGCTCAATAATGTCGGCTGCTTGTGCTTTAGCATCTTTAAGCTGATCTTTGGCTTTGTCCTGCGCTAATGCCAGGTCTTTTTCCGCACGATCAGAAGCTGCTAAACCGTCAGCAATTTTCTTCTGCCGCGCTTCGATGGCACCCATCAGCGGCGGCCAGACAAATTTCATACAGAACAGCACGAACACCGCAAATGCGATTAATTCGCCTAGCAGAGTGGCGTTTAAATTCACGACCGCTCCTCCTTAGTTAACAGTTGTTCGGAATAACACAAAGCGTCAATTACATTGCGAACAACATGTACATGGCGATACCAACGCCAATCATCGCAACGGCGTCGATCAGACCTGCCAGGATGAACATTTTAACTTGCAGTGAAGGAGCCAGTTCTGGTTGACGCGCACAAGCTTCTAAGAACTTACCACCCATGTTACCGAAACCCAGCGCAGTACCGATGGCACCGAAACCGATTAACATAGCAACTGCGATTAATTTAAGACCTAATACTAGTTCCATTTTTTTCTCCGATATTTCAATAGTTAAAGTTAAAGTTTAAAAAAATCAGTGGTTATCTGAACTGGCCATGCTTAAGTAAACAATGGTCAGCATCATAAATACAAAGGCCTGCAGCACTATTACCAGAATATGGAATACCGCCCAGACAAAGTGCAGTGGTAACTGCATCAAGCCGATAGCACCAATCAGGATAAAGATCATCTCGCCGGCGTACAGGTTACCGAATAGCCGCAGTGCCAGTGAAAACGGCTTGGCAACTAAGGCGATGGTTTCCAGCAACAGGTTGAACGGGATCAGCGCAATTTGCAGTGGTACGTTCTTGCTGCTAAACGGGTGCAGTGTTAACTCTTTAATAAAGCCCAATACGCCTTTAATGCGAATTGAATAACCGATCATCAGAATAAATACGCCGATGGCCAGTGCAGCCGTTAAGTTGATATCGGTCGTAGGTACAATTTTCATGTACACATCTTGTGAGTCCATACCCAAGGCTTGCTCACCGACAAAACCGGCAAAAGCGGGCAGGAAATCAACCGGGATCAGGTCCATCAGGTTCATTAGAAACACCCAGACAAAGATAGTCAGTGCCAGTGGTGCTATAAGCTTACTTTTACCGTGATAAGTGTCTTTAACGTTAGTGGCAACCAGCTCCACTACCATTTCAATAAAGCACTGAAACTTACCCGGAACGCCGGTAGTCGCTTTTGTTGCTGCACTGCGGAAAATCCACAGAAACAACAAACCAAGGCCAATAGACCACGCTAATGTATCGACATGCCATGTCCAGAACCCGGCCTCACTACACGCTTTATTAAATGCAACGCTACCATCAACGGTACACATTTTGGCGTTAGTAAGGTGGTGCTGAATATGGCTTGAAAGAGTTAACTCTTCACCTGCAGCCATGTTTCATCCCATTGTTAATGTTTAAAAAAAACTGGTGCTGTCCATTGTGCTAACAGCGTAAGCAGAAAACCGGTTAAAAAAATCTCTGGTACCAGTTGTTGCTGCGTAAATACGACGGCTAAAAGCACAGCGGTTATTATTAATTTTAATGACTGCCCCCGCATAAAGGCTGCCAATACTGCATTTGCGTCATATAACGCATTAAAACGAAATGCAAAAAACACAAATACACAATTCGGTATAACAGCAACTAAACCACCTTTAAAGGCGGATTTTGCTGCAACAGCGTCTGCAGCTAAAAAAAAAGCCAGTGCAATTACCCCGGCTACCACCAGCTGGCACATTACCAGTTTATAAGCTGATTTACGCGCCAACGCTGTGTTTTGTTCAGTCACTGTATGTCCCCCTGAAATCACCCATGAAGGGGGTCTGAAAAACTTGCGAAAGTATACTTATTTACCTTCAATTTGCAACAAAAAGCGGCACCAGCACTGGTTTAGTACATATTATTGGTAAATAGTGGTGCATTATTACTCAGCTGCATTCAACTTATTAATAATACCGTCTAACTCATCCAGGCTGGTGTAACTAATTTCTAATTTACCTTTGCCTTTACCGTTGTAACTGATTTGCACCGGTGCGGCAAAACGTTCACTTAAACGTTGCTCCAGTGCCATTACATCCGGGTCGCGCGGTTTTTCTGCCACAACAGGTTTAGGCTCCAGAATACGCCGTACTAAATTTTCAGTTTCCCGCACGGTAAGCTGTTTGGCAGCCACTAAACGCGCCGAATCAGACTGCTCATTGTCCTTTAATGCTAATAAAGCCCGGGCATGGCCCATTTCAATGTCACCGTGTTCCAGCAACAGCTTTACGTCTTCATTTAACTGGTTAAGGCGCAGTAAATTGGTAACAGAAGCACGCGATTTACCCACAGCATCGGCTACTTGCTGGTGGGTTAGGGCAAATTCTGTCAGTAAGCGATCCAGCGCTACCGCTTCTTCCATCGCATTTAAATCTTCGCGCTGAATATTTTCAATCAGGGCTATGGCAACGGCGGCTTCATCCGGTACATCTTTTACAATACAAGGTACTTCAGCCAGTTGTGCCAATTGGCTGGCACGCCAGCGTCTTTCACCGGCGATAATTTCGTATTTATCTTTTGCCAGTGGCCGCACGACTATCGGTTGAATAATACCCTGGGCGCGGATAGAACTGGCTAAATCTTCCAGCGCTTCCTGCGACATATCTTTACGCGGCTGATATTTGCCCGGCTGCAGAAACTCCACCGGCAGCTGTTGCAGCTCAGTGGCTGATGTAGTGGCGGTATCACTGTTACTGGTTCTGTTGGACGTAAGTAAGGCATCCAGACCCCGGCCCAGGCCGCGTTTCTTTACCGACATGCTAAATAGCTTCCCTAAAATTATTCAGATCAGACAGAGGTAGTGCTGTTAACCGTTTTTTTATCAGCCCGGCGCAGCATTTCGCCTGCCAGTGCCAAATATGCCTTAGCTCCGGTTGAGCTTTTATCATAATACATTACCGGCGCACCAAAACTGGGCGCTTCAGCCAGCCTGACATTACGCGGGATCACAGCACGGTAAACCTTGTCGCCAAAATGTTGCTTTAATTGTTCCGAAACGTCGTTCGCCAGGCGATTACGCGGATCGTACATGGTCCTTAATATACCTTCGATCTTTAACTCAGGATTAACTGCAGCAGCCAGCTGATTAATCGTATCAACCAATGCCGTTAATCCCTCCAGCGCAAAGTATTCACACTGCATAGGAACCAGCACGGTATCAGCTGCAGCCATGGCATTAACAGTCAGCATATTAAGTGACGGTGGGCAGTCTATAAAAATAAAGTCGTAACTGTTGCGGTAATCTTTCAGTGCGTTGCGCAAACGGACTTCGCGGGCAAACACATTCATTAACCGAACTTCTGCTGCAGTAAGATCCGAATTAGCTGCAACCAGGTGGTAACCACCGGCAGTTTCTTTTACCAGTACTTCAACTAAGGGTTTTTCATCAACCAGTAAATCGTAGGCAGTAGCCGGCAAACTATACTTATCTACACCACTACCCATAGTGGCATTGCCCTGAGGATCAAGATCAATAAGTAACACCTTGCGTTTGGTAGCAGCCAGTGAAGCAGCCAGATTCACTGCCGTAGTGGTTTTACCAACACCACCTTTCTGGTTAGCTATTGCGATCACTTTCGCCACAAGATGTCCTCGTTATCAGTTAGCAGGGGTTCAGTATCACCAAATGCCGCTGTGCTTGCAACTGCGGTACTATAAGAGGCTGAACGGAAGTTACTTTAACAAAATCAGGTAAAGCTGCAATTTCTTCTTGTACTGCGGCACCTTTCATGGCGAAAAAGCAGCCGTTTTTGGCAGGCAAATGCCGACACCAGCTGAGCATATCATTGATTGAGGCAAAAGCCCGGCTTATTACGCCATCATAACCCTGTTCTGGCTGATGATCTTCAACCCGGCTTTGTAGCGGCTGAATATTAGCCAGTTTCAGTTGCAACTTAACCTGATTTAAAAACCGGATACGTTTGCCCAGGCTGTCGAGCAGGGTAAATTGCTTATCAGGATAATAAATCGCCAGCAGCACACCGGGTAAACCCGGCCCGGTACCTACGTCAATAAAACGCTGACCAGTTAAAAACGGTGCCACCACTAAACTGTCCATTACGTGCTTTATCAGCATTTCTTCGGGGTTACGCACTGAAGTCAGGTTATAAGCACTGTTCCACTTATCCAACAGCTGCACGTAGGCGATACATTGTTGCAGTTGCTGTTCAGACAGTGTCAGGCTGGTTTGTACTACCAGAGCCTTAAGTTTTTCTAGCATTGTGATCCTTAAGCTGCCTCAGGCTGATTTTCGCAGTAACCCTTGTTTTTTTAAGTAAACCAACAGCAACGAGATAGCTGCCGGAGTAATACCGGAGATACGCGAAGCCTGGCCAACTGTTTGCGGCTGAGTCTGGTTTAGTTTAACGATTACTTCGTTAGATAAACCCTTAACTTGTTTATAATCAAATTGTTGTGGCAACAACGTTTGCTCATTGCGCTGTTGTTTGGCAATTTCATCCTGTTGGCGGTGAATATAGCCCTCGTACTTGATCTGAATTTCTACCTGCTCAGCTGCGGCGGCATCGGCCAGACCGGGGCCCAGATCAGCTATTTGCATCAGATCGGTGTAGTTAATTTCTGGCCGACGTACCAATTCTTCCAGGCTGGCTTCTTTGCTAAGCGGTGTTTTAACCAGGGCATTAACAGCTGTCAGCGCCGTATGTTGCGGGTGGATCCAGCTTTGTTTTAAGCGTTGGCGTTCCAGCGCAATTTGTTCCATTTTCTGGTTGAATGCGGCCCAACGTGCATCATCAACCAGGCCGAGCTCGCGGCCTTTTTCGGTTAAACGTGAATCGGCGTTATCTTCGCGCAGCATCAGCCGGTATTCAGCACGGCTGGTAAACATCCGGTATGGCTCTTTAGTGCCCATGGTAGTTAAATCGTCTACCAGCACACCAAGGTAAGCTTGCTCACGACCCGGTGACCAGCTGTCTTTGTCCTGACTGAACAGCGCTGCATTTAGCCCTGCCAGCAAGCCTTGTGCGCCAGCTTCTTCGTAACCGGTGGTACCATTAATTTGTCCGGCAAAAAACAGGCCTTTAATAAATTTGGTTTCCAGGCTGTTTTTCAGATCGCGCGGATCAAAGAAGTCATACTCAATAGCATAACCCGGCCGGGTAATATGGGCATTTTCCATGCCTTTAATTGAGCGAACTATGCTCAGCTGCACATCAAAGGGCAAACTGGTTGAGATACCATTCGGGTAAACTTCATGTGTGGTTAAGCCCTCTGGCTCAATAAAGATCTGATGTTTGTCTTTATCGGCAAAACGCATAATTTTATCTTCAATTGATGGGCAATAGCGCGGGCCTATACCTTCAATTACACCGGTGTACATTGGCGATCGGTCCAGATTATTGCGGATCACATCATGGGTGTTTTCGTTGGTGTAAGTAATGTAACAGGGTATTTGCTGCGGATGATCAGCCTGTTTGCCCATAAACGAAAATAACGGAGTGGGGTTATCACCCGGCTGTGGCTGCATCAGTGAAAAATCTATGGTACGGGCATCAATACGTGGTGGGGTACCGGTTTTTAATCGATCTACTCTAAAGGGTAATTCACGTAAGCGTTTAGCCAGAGCGATTGAAGGCGGATCGCCAGCTCTGCCGCCAGAGTGGCTTTGTAAACCAATATGGATCTGGCCACCTAGAAAGGTACCTACAGTAAGTACGACAGATTTAGCGTTAAATTTCAGCCCCATCTGGGTAATAACACCGGTAACCTGATCGTTTTCAACCATCAGATCATCACAGGCTTGCTGGAAAATACTTAAATTAGGCTGATTTTCCAGCATTGTACGAATGGCAGCACGATATAGCTGTCTGTCTGCCTGTGCTCTGGTGGCTCTGACCGCAGGACCTTTAGAGCTATTTAAGGTACGAAACTGAATGCCGCCTTTGTCAGCTGCTATTGCCATAGCACCGCCCAGAGCATCAATTTCTTTAACCAGATGGCCTTTGCCAATACCACCAATGGCCGGGTTACAAGACATTTGGCCGAGTGTTTCAACATTGTGGGTTAACAATAATGTTTTACGGCCCATGCGTGCAGCTGCCAGAGCGGCTTCGGTGCCTGCATGGCCACCGCCTACAACGATAACGTCGAATGTCTCTTGGTACAGCATAGTTGCCTCAGTATCCGGTTGATCTGTCAAAGTGTTTAAAGGTGGCTATTGTAGCGCGATCCGGGGTTAAGTGGAATGCTGCATCAGGCTTAGGATCTTCTAAATTAAATAAGATCTTTTTAGAGATCTTTTTATTATGTTTACTACTAAGGAGCCGGTTTTCAGTGCATAAGCGGATCTTTTTACGAATGATCAGATGTTTACCAAGGATCAGATCCTGTGATCAAGCTAGGATCTGTTGCGGTTGAACCGGTGATCAAAATGCTGGTTTATCCACATGTCAGAAAAATATTTTTTTTATATCTAGCATAAATACAGCTTAATAACCGGTTTTACCTTAACTTATACACATATAGTTTTTTTAAACTGTAACTTTGTTGATAACTTGGGTGTAACTGGATCCTAACGCTTAAAATGCTTTTATCATCGCTTTATCATGCTGATATCAAGACTGTTTGCCAGATTGCCGGTATGGTAATGCCAAGTTGGTTTTATTGCTGAGGCCAACCTGGGAGAGACTAACGTTATCCTGTTCTTCCTGAGATATACTTGTGTTTGCGGGTGCTTGCCACCCGCTTTTTTTTATTTTAGCTGTTTAATAAACTCCGGCAGCCAGCGCAGGGCATGATCCTCTGGCAGTTCGGCATTCTGAGCATCAATTTGCAGTGGTGTTAGCAGGCGTTTTGCCTGTTGCATATCTAATAAATGCGCTATTTTTTCACCAGCCAGACAAAAAGTATCGTAGGCAGAGTCACCTAAAGTGATCACCGCATAAGAAAGTGTGGTAAGATCACGCCGATCTTGTGCTAATTGATCCGCAAAGGGTTGAATATTATCAGGCAGATCTCCTGCGCCATAGGTGGATGTGATCACTAACCAAACCCCACGGGGGTTAAGGTGATCCAGTTCGGGTTTCAGATGAAGCGTTGCTTCATAGCCCGCTTGTACCAGTGTTTCAGCAACTTGTTCTGCCACATATTCCGCTGCGCCCATTTGGCTGCCAACGAGGATGTCTATCATGATATGCCTCTTGTCATAAGAATGTTTGGCTATACTACTGGAATAAAATCAGTTAAAGCTATGCTTTGGTCTGATTTACGTGCTTTTACTGCTCTGCAGGCTAAGTAAAAGCAACAATAGCACTACCATTACGCCTGCGTGTTATTGAGGTTTAAACAACGTATGTCTGACACTGTGTCATTTTCCCAGCTAATGCTGCCTGAAGCTATTGTTCGTGCTGTTACTGAACTAGGCTATGAAACGCCGTCGCCTATTCAGGCTGCTGCTATTCCCAAACTATTGGCTGGCGAGGATGTATTAGGCCAGGCGCAAACCGGTACCGGTAAAACCGGTGCTTTCGCGCTGCCTTTATTAGCACGGCTTGATCCTGCGCAAAACGATCCGCAAATTCTGGTTCTGGCGCCAACGCGTGAACTGGCTATTCAGGTTGCTGAAGCGTTTCAGGCTTACGCCCGTTACATGCCAGCCTTTCATGTATTGCCGTTATACGGCGGCCAGAGTTATACCAACCAGCTGAAATCACTGAAGCGTGGCTCTCAGGTTATTGTCGGCACACCAGGCCGTATTCTGGATCACTTAGACCGTGGCACCTTAAAGCTGGACAAGCTGCGCGCTATCGTACTGGATGAAGCAGACGAAATGCTGCGTATGGGTTTTATTGACGATGTGCAAACCATTATGGATGCCACACCGCCAGGCCGTCAGGTGGCCATGTTTTCGGCTACCATGCCGGCGCCTATCCGTGCCATTGCACAAAAGCATTTAAAAGATGCTGAAGAAATTAAAATTGCTTCTAAAACCAGTACTGTTGAACGCATTAAACAAAGCTACGTCATGCTGGATGGCAACCAGAAACTGGATGCATTAACCCGCGTGTTGGAAGGCGAAGAATATGATGCTTCTATCGTGTTTGTGCGCACTAAAAGTGCCACTGAAGAAATTGCCGAAAAACTGGGTGCCCGTGGTTATGCTGTGGCCTGCTTAAACGGTGATATGAACCAGGCACACCGCGAGCTGACTATCCGTAAAATGAAAGCTAATCAGCTGGATATTATTGTTGCTACTGATGTTGCGGCCCGTGGTTTGGACGTTGAGCGTATCAGCCTGGTAGTAAACTATGATATTCCGTACGATAGCGAAGCCTATGTACACCGTATTGGCCGTACCGGCCGTGCTGGTCGTGAAGGTAAAGCGATTTTATTTGTATCGCCGCGCGAGCGCCGTTTATTGCGCACCATTGAACATGCAACTAAGCAGCCGATAGAAAAAATGTCACTGCCATCAGGCCAGGTGATTGAACAGCGCCGTATTGAGTCGTTCCGCGAGCAACTGGCACAAACCATCGAAACGCAGAACTTAAGCTTCTTCCAGGACTTAATTAACGACTGGAGAGAAAAGATAGACACCACTGAAAACGATCTGGCCGCGGCACTGTTGTATTTAGCGCAGAAAGATCAGCCGTTAAATGTAGCCAGCCAGTTCCCTGAAATTCGTGAGCCGCATGCCCGTGGAAGCGACCGTGATGACCGTCCGCGCCGTGAGCGCTCAGATCGCCCTGAACGAAGTGGCGACCGCCCGGATCGCGGCCCGCGTGTTAAGCGTGAAATGAAAGGTGACTACCAGACTTACCGTATTGAAGTAGGTAAAGAGCACGGTGTGCGTGCCGGTGATATCGTTGGTGCCATTGCTAACGAAGCTAATATTGATAGCCAGTTTATCGGTAATATTAAGCTGTTTGATCATTTCAGCACGGTAGAGTTGCCGGCAGCAATCCCGAATGAAATTTTCCAGCATCTGAAAAAGGTGTATGTGCGTAAACAAAAGCTGAACATCACGGTAGACAGCGGTGCAGCACCTGTTGGTGAGCGTCGTCCGTCTAATGGCCCTGGCCCGCGCCCTGGTGCTGCGCCACGCGCGCCGCGTAAACCACGCGATTAAGAGTTAGCTTACCCGAAAACCCTGCCCCGGCAGGGTTTTTTTATGGTTGCAGCTTTAAACTGCGAAAAGCCCGCCCCATGTAGCTTTAACGAAACGAAAGGCTTAGAACCCCGATTTGGGCGACACAGAGTGTTTGAGTGTTTGCGCTAGCAAACGCGAGTTGCTGTGGCGAGCCAAAGTGGGTGTTGTAAGCCTGTAGTGCAGAATAATCAGCGGAGTATCGACATGATAGTTGCCTGCCCGTATTGTAACGGTTTAAACCGCTTACCTGCCGGTAAACCAGCGTTTGAAGCGCGTTGTGGTAAATGTAAGCAGCCACTGTTTAGCGGTGAACCAATAGAATTAACTGCCGCTAATTTTACTGCCCATGCCCACAAAAGTGAGCTGCCGTTAGTGGTAGATTTCTGGGCCAGCTGGTGCGGCCCCTGTCAGAGTTTTGCGCCGGTTTTCAGCCAGGCAGCACGTGAGCTGGAATCAGGCTTTCGCTTTGGTAAAATTAATACGGAGCAACAACAGCAGTTAGCGGCGCAGTTTAATATCCGCTCTATTCCCACCTTAATGGTATTTAAACAGGGGAAGGTTATCGCTCAGCAGGCGGGTGCCTTTACTAATCAAGCCTTTTACCAATGGCTATCTCAATATAAGTAAGTATTCACTCACTTTTGGAGGCAAGATGACACAACACACTTTTACCCTCAGCAGCCCGGATATTAAAGAAGGCCACTTTATGGCCACAGATCACGAGTTTGATGGCTTCGGCTGCAATGGCAAAAATATATCGCCAGAGTTAAATTGGGCTAATGCCCCCAAAGGCACCAAAAGCTTTGCTGTTACCGTATTTGATCCGGATGCACCTACATGCTCGGGTTTCTGGCATTGGCTGGTAACCGATATTCCACAGGACGCCAAAGGCCTAGCCCGTGGTGCCGGTAAAGGCAGCTTGCCGCCCGGTTGCCGCAGCTTTACTAATGACTATGGC
This sequence comes from Rheinheimera pacifica, assembly GCF_024809855.1. Taxonomy (GTDB): domain Bacteria; phylum Pseudomonadota; class Gammaproteobacteria; order Enterobacterales; family Alteromonadaceae; genus Alishewanella; species Alishewanella pacifica_A. Next base: position 11,959 of record NZ_JANUEM010000025.1, on the reverse strand, counting down.
AGTAAAGATTTTGGTGGTGCCTGCCCGCCGCAAGGGCACGGCATGCACCGTTATCAGTTTACTGTGTGGGCTTTACCTGAAGACGCACTACCGGCAGCTGATGGCGCCAGTGCCGCGGTGGTGGGTTTTATGCTTAATGCTATGGCGCTGGGTAAGACCACATTAACGGCAACCTATGCCCGTTAATCGTTAAAAAAGGTACGTCAGACTAAGGCCGCATACCACGGCCTTTTTAATTGCGCTAAGCTAAGGTTTTCGCCTTGCGGGGGTTATTCCTCTGACAGCCACAGCCAAAATTATGCCGCAACGTTTCTATGTATTGCTGGCCGGGTTTTTCAGCCAGTTACTCTGTCTGGGCGTGGCCCGCTTTGCCTACACGCCGTTGTTGCCGTTAATGCAGCAACAAAACGTGCTGGATGATGCAAGTGGCGGTTATCTGGCAGCGGTTAACTATCTGGGCTATATGGCAGGCGCTTTATTGGCGGCCAGCCTGAGTAATCTTAAACTCAAAGATACGCTGTACCGGCTGGGCTTGATTTTGGCGGTGCTGAGCACCCTTGGTATGGTGTTAACCAATAACATTTGGCTATGGTCTTTCTGGCGCTTTGTGGCGGGCTTAAGCAGCGCCTGCTCTATGCTGATTGCCTCCGGTCTGATTATGCACTGGCTGTTAAGCCACAAACAACGGGCTGAACTGGGGATCCACTTTGCCGGTTTAGGCTTTGGTATTGCACTTGCTGCGGTATTGGTAGAGCTGATGTTAAGCCTGCAGCTGGACTGGCGCGCCCAGTGGCAATATTTAGCCTTGTCCGGCGCGTTGCTGGCCATTCCGGCCTGGCGCTGGTTGCCAAAGCCACTGCAAACAACGTTAACCAGGCAAGCTGGTGTGGCTGATACGCCACCGGCAAAGCGTTTTATCCGGCTAATGCTGGCCAGCTATTTTTGCGCCGGTTATGGCTATGTTATCAGCGCGACCTTTATCGTTACCATTGTCGAGCGCATGCCTGGCTTAAGCGGCAGCGGCAACTTAAGTTTTATTGTTTTAGGTTTGGCGGCTGCGCCAGCGGTATTGCTATGGGATTTAATCGCCCGCAAAACAGGTTATCTCAAAGCCATTATGCTGGCGTTACTGGCACAAAGTGTGGCTATTTTACTGCCGCTGTGGTTTAGCTCGTTAATTGCTGTGTTGTTAAGCGCCGCCTTATTTGGCGCAACCTTTGTTGGCGTAGTCAGTTTGGTGCTGACGATGGCAGGGCGTTTGTACCCGAGTAAACCGGCGAAATTAATGGGCAAAATGACACTGGCGTACGGCAGTGCCCAGGTAATAGCACCGGCCCTTACCGGTTATCTGGCCGAAGCCACCGGCCAGTACGATATAGGCCTCTATTTGGCGGCGGGGTTTGTTGCTTTGGGGGCATTACTGATAGCGGTGTTGATAGTAACGGACAACACCGCGCAGCAGTTGGATGCGATGAAGTAATTACTTCCCGATACAAAACGAGCTGAAAATCTTACCGAGTAAGTCATCACTGCTAAATTCGCCGGTTATTTCGTTTAAGTGCTGCTGGGTTAGCCGCAGCTCTTCAGCGAGGATTTCGCCCGCGATAAAGCTGTGTAGTTGCTCCTGGCCTATGTTGAGATGTTCTGCGGCGCGGTCCAGTGCGTCTAAGTGGCGGCGGCGAGCTAGGAAGCTGCCCTCGGTACTGGCGTCAAAGCCAATACATTGTTTTAAATGCTCACGCAGTGCATCGATACCATCGCCGGTTTTGGCGGACAAACGATACACGGGTGTATGGCTATCGGTATTCGGAGTCATTGGTTCGCCGGTAATATCGGCTTTATTACGGATAACCGTAACACCTAAATTTGCTGGCAGGCGGTCGATAAAATCCGGCCAGATATCGTGCGGGTCGGTGGCGTTGGTGGTGGTGCCGTCGACCATAAACAGTACCCGGTCGGCTTGCTCTATCTCTTTCCAGGCCCGTTCTATGCCAATTTGCTCGACCTGATCGGTGGCGTCCCTGAGGCCGGCGGTGTCGATAATATGCAGCGGCATGCCGTCGATATGAATATGTTCGCGCAGTACATCACGGGTGGTACCGGCAATCTCCGTAACAATAGCTGCTTCACGCCCGGCTAAGGCATTTAGCAGGCTGGATTTACCGGCATTAGGCCGCCCGGCTATGACTACCTTCATGCCTTCGCGCAAAATACTGCCCTGGGTGGCCTGCTTTTTTACTGTGGAAAGAGTTTCGATAATCTCCGCTAAATCAGCAGCGACTTTGCCGTCGGATAAAAAATCGATTTCTTCATCGGGGAAGTCTATTGCCGCTTCGACATACATACGCAGGTGAATGACTTTTTCTACCAACTGATGAATACGGTTAGAAAATTCGCCCTGCAATGATTGCATAGCACTGCGGGCTGCCTGTTCGCTTGAGGCATCAATTAAATCGGCAATGGCTTCGGCCTGGGCTAAGTCGAGTTTGTCATTTAAAAAGGCGCGCTCAGAGAACTCGCCTGGTCGGGCAATACGTACATTGGGCAGAGCTAATACCTGTTTTAACAGCATATCCAGTAATACCGGCCCGCCATGGCCTTGTAGTTCAAGCACATCTTCGCCGGTAAAGGAATTTGGGCCGGGGAAGAGCAGGGCGATGCCTTGATCCAGCACCTTGGCCTGGCTATCAAAAAATGGTAAGTATTCAGCGTAGCGCGGTTTAGGCAGCTTGTGCAGTATCGCCTGCGCTACGGCTTTGGTGTCGGGGCCGGATATGCGGATAATACCAACACCGGCGCGGCCGGGGGCTGTAGCTAAAGCGGCGATGGTGTCGGTAGTAAACATGCTGTTGCCTCTTAATAGAAAAAGCCTGTCAACGTGATGCGACAGGCTTAAGGTTTAACGACATGGGCAAGGAAATCATCATTTCGCCGCTTTCGACAGCACCTCCCTGTGCTGTCTCAATCTCCGCGACATCCTTGTCGCTGCTACATGATGACACCTTGCCCTTGCTTTTCAGTCTGGTTAAGCTTTTTTGGTATGTAAGCCTTTCTTTTCCATACCACGGTAGATATACAGCATCTGTGCCAGTGAAATCAGGTTACTGACAAACCAGTACAGTACCAGGCCACTTGGGAACCACAGGAAGAATACTGAGAACGCCACCGGCATCCACATCATGATCTTCTGCTGCATTGGGTCCGTTACCTGCATCGGCGTTAGCTTTTGCATTAAGAACATGCTGGCACCAAACAACACCGGTAATACGTAGTACGGATCCAGCGCGGATAAATCGTCAATCCACAACATAAAGGGTGCGTGGCGCAGCTCTACGCTTTCAACAAATACCCAGTACAGTGCCAGGAAAATCGGCATCTGGATCAGCATTGGTAAACAGCCACCCATAGGGTTAACTTTTTCTTTGCGATACAGCTCCATCATTGCCGGGCCCATTTTTTGCCGGTCGTCTTTGTAGCGTGCTTGCAGCTCTTCTATTTTCGGCTTTAAGTTACGCATCTTCGCCATTGACTCGTACTGCACTTTAGTCAGTGGGTACATAACACCTTTAACGATGATGGTAATACAGATAATCGCCAGACCCCAGTTCACCACAAAGCCCTGAATGGTTGTTAGTAACCAGAACAGTGGCTGTGAAATAAACCACAGGAAGCCGTAATCTACGGTTAAATCTAAACCGTTGGCCAGTTTTGCCAGATTGTCCTGGTTTTTCGGGCCTGCGTAAAAGATGCTGCTTAAGGTAGTTTCAGCACCCGGTTCAATATTTACTGTCGGGCCTTTAGAGCCGATAACACCCTGGCCGCTGCGCACCATGCTGTATAGCTGATTGTCGGCTTGTTGATCCGGTACCCAGGCAGAAACAAAGTAGTGCTCCAGCATGGCAACCCAGCCGCCGTTGGTGGCTTCAAGCAGGTTCTTTTTCTGCATATCACCAAAGTCGTACTTAGTATAACGCTCAGTGGTAGTACCGAAGGCTGCGCCACGGTATATCGGCATCATCATGCTGCTGCTTTCACCGTTGTCGATGGTTTGCACAAGGTGCTGATAGGGCTGCACCGTTTTAACTTCGGCGCTTTGGTTTTTAATAAAATATTCTACCCGGACATCATATTGGCCAGCGGTAAAGGTAAAACGTTTTTCAATTTGCAGGCCGTTGTGGTTAAACAGTAATGGTACGACTAACTCGGTTGCACCTTCGGCCAGGGTATAGCTATTTTGTGTGCTGTTATAAACTGGGCGAGGGTTACGGCTGTCGTCCGGGCCATCGCGGCCAATCAGGCCACTTTGGGCTACATACTCAAAACCTGGCAAGCGGCGCATTAAGGGGTAAGCATCACCTGCACCTTTGTTTAGCTCAAAAGCGGGCAGTTGCAGATCAATAATATCGCCACCACGGCTGTCAATACTCAGTTGCATTACGTCAGTGCTGATACGGATAGTACGTGCAGCTGTGGCTACCGCAGTAGCCGGTTGTTCGGCATCAGCGGTGGTTAGCTGTAAATCAGCAGAACTAGTACCAGAGGTTTGGCTTTGCTGTGTTACCGGGGCGACTGGTTTTGGCGCAGTGTAAATATTCCACTGTTGCCAAAGTAAAAAACTGACCAGTGCCAGGCCAATAACTAATAAACTACGTTGTGATTCCATGGCTTAGCTTTTCTCATTGTGCTTTTCAGGAACAGGATCATCACCGCCTGTATGTAAGGGGTGACATTTTAATAAACGTTTCGCTGCTAACCAACTGCCTTTTACTATGCCAAAGCGTTCTATCGCAGTAATAGCGTAATGTGAACAGGTTGGATGAAAACGGCAGCTAGGCCCGAATAGTGGGCTAATCAGTCTCTGGTAACCGCGCAGCAGCGTTAATGCTATGCTGACAGCGAAGCGGTGTACTGGCGAGCGATTTTGCGCCATAACTTTTCCAGTTGCTTCTGTAATTCATCATTAGCTGTGTTGCTAATATCACCTTTTACCATCAGTACCAAATCGACACCAGGCAACTCATGTTGATGCAAACGAAAGCTGTTACGCACGCAGCGCTTGATGCGGTTGCGTTGCACGGCTAATTTAACACGTTTTTTTGCGATAGTAAGGCCTAATCGGGGATGAGGCAGATGATTGGCTTTTGCCAAGATGGTGAACAGCGGGGAAGAAACCCGAAAAGGAAGTTGGAAAACGTTATCGAATTGACCGGGAGTTAACAGGCGTAACTCCCTGCCGAATTTCAAGCTGACCACGCAGCGGTTAACAGCTAATTAAGCTGATAAACGCTGACGGCCTTTAGCACGACGACGCGCTAATACCTGACGACCACCTTTGGTAGCCATACGTGCACGAAAACCGTGGTTACGCTTGCGCTTTAATACGCTTGGTTGAAAAGTTCTTTTACTCATAATTTCATCCGTCCGGTCGAAATATTTACTAAAGGTTTCTGTGTTTTAGTAAATATACCAAAACGCAGCTGACAAAAATGAGCGCGAATTTTAAGTAGTCTGTAGCTTAAAGTCAATCTGATCCTGTGTTTTATTGCGCTGTGATCATTGCCGATCCTGTTTTTCTTAAAGTTTTCCACAGGTAAGTTGACGTTACCTGAATAAGGTGTGAGTTATTTTGCTTTTAGCTTAAATTCTTCGGGCAAAAAGCAGGGGTATTATGAAAAGGTATAAGAGAAATTATCTGTTATATAACAATGCATTACAGTTATTTTTTTTGCCAATGTGCTAATTTGAAAAAGTCAATATTGAAGTTGTGGATAAGATAGTACCATAATGTGCGCTTCGTTAACTTACGCCAGCCTTTTTAATCATAATAACTAAGGCTTCAGGAGATATGGTGTATCAGTCCGTTTGGCAAAATTGCCTGCAAGCGCTGCAAGCCGAGTTACCCGCGCAGCATTTCAGTATGTGGATCCGCCCACTGCAAGCTGACAGTTCTGACACAGGGCTTACCTTATACGCGCCAAACCGCTTTGTGCTGGATTGGGTGCGCGAGAAGTACCTGAACCGGATCATGGAGCTGATCCATGACTACTGCGGCGACGACGCCCCGCGACTAAAATTTGATGTAGGTTCAAGTCAAAGCAATAAAGCCCGGTCTAATACTCCAGCCCCAGCAATGGCTGCTGTGCCTCAGGCCGCGCCTGTGCAAAGAGAAGCGCCTGAGCCTGCACCTAAAACCATTGTTACCAGTAATGTACGTGCCAATTACACTTTTACGAATTTCGTTGAGGGTAAGTCTAACCAACTGGCGCGTGCCGCTGCCAGCCAGGTAGCCGATAACCCCGGCACAGCTTATAACCCGTTGTTTATTTACGGTGGCACCGGTTTGGGTAAAACCCACTTATTACATGCGGTAGGTAATGGCATACTGGCGAAAAAGCCGGATGCCAAAGTGATTTATATGCACTCTGAACGCTTTGTACAGGACATGGTAAAAGCCTTGCAAAACAATGCGATAGAAGAGTTTAAGCGTTATTACCGTTCGGTCGATGCGCTGCTTATCGATGATATTCAGTTTTTTGCCAATAAAGAGCGCTCGCAGGAAGAGTTTTTCCATACCTTTAATGCGCTGCTTGAAGGTAACCAGCAAATTATCCTTACCAGCGATCGCTACCCGAAAGAAATTGACGGTGTGGAAGACCGGCTTAAATCGCGTTTTGGTTGGGGCTTAACTATAGCTATCGAACCGCCCGAGCTGGAAACCCGCGTAGCGATCCTGATGCGCAAAGCACACGAAAACCAAATTCGCTTACCCGAAGAAGTGGCATTTTTTATTGCCAAGCGTTTGCGCTCTAATGTGCGTGAACTTGAAGGTGCGTTAAACCGGGTTATTGCTAATGCAAACTTTACCGGCCGGCCTATTACTATCGACTTTGTGCGTGAAGCTCTGCGCGATTTACTCGCGCTGCAGGATAAGTTAGTTACCATCGAAAACATTCAGAAGACCGTGGCTGAGTATTATAAAATCCGCGTTGCCGATTTACTGTCAAAGCGCCGCTCGCGCTCGGTAGCCCGGCCGCGGCAAATGGCGATGGCATTGTCAAAAGAGCTGACCAACCACAGCTTACCGGAAATTGGTGATGCTTTTGGCGGGCGCGATCACACCACAGTGCTGCATGCCTGTCGCAAAATCGAGTCGCTAAAAGAAGAAACGCACGAAATAAAAGAAGACTTCCAGAATTTAATCCGTACTTTGTCATCGTAAAGGGACTTGGTCATGCAATTTACTATCAACAGAGACGCCTTACTTAAACCCTTACAAATGGTGTCTGGCGCTATAGAGCGCCGCCATACGCTGCCTATTCTATCTAATGTATTGCTGGAAGTAACCGAAGCAGCTTTGTCGCTTACTGGCACCGATTTAGAAGTAGAGCTGGTTGCTACTACCGATGCCCTTACTGTACAAAGCCCTGGCCGTATTACCGTGCCGGCAAAAAAGCTGCTGGATATATGTCGCAGCCTACCGGAAGGTTCAGATATACGGGTGCAGCTGCAGGGCGATAATTGCATTCTTACCTGCGGTAAAACCAAGTTTACCTTATCTACCTTAAGTGCTTCAGAATACCCTAACCTGGAAAGCTGGCAGGGTGAGGTAGATATTCAGCTGAGCCGGATGCAACTGCGTAAGTTATTAGACGACACCGCGTTTTCAATGGCGAATCAGGATGTAAGGTATTACTTAAACGGTTTGCTGTTTGAGGTAGATAACGGTGCAGTAAAAGCAGTCGCTACTGATGGCCACCGTTTGGCGTTAAGTGGCCTTGATTTGCCGGGCCTGACAGCGCAGCAAAAGCAAATTATTATTCCGCGTAAAGGCGTGCTTGAAGTTATGCGCTTACTGGCCAGCGATGACCAACTGATTACGTTGAGTTTAGGCCAAAACCATATTCGCCTGACAGACAGCAACTATGTATTTAGCAGCAAGCTGATTGATGGCCGTTTCCCTGATTATCGCCGGGTATTGCCGCGCAACAGTAATAAGCTGGTTACTGCGCACCGCAGTGTATTAAAAGATGCCTGTACCCGGGCGTCTATTTTGTCGAATGAAAAATACCGTGGTGTGCGTTTTACGCTAACCAGTGGCGAGCTGCAAATTGTGGCCAATAACCCTGAACACGAGCAGGCCGAAGAAATTATTGAAGTGGAGTACCAAGGCGACAACCTGGAAATAGGCTTTAATGTTGGCTACCTGCTGGATGTACTCAATACCTTAGCGACTGATTTAGTGGTGCTGCACCTGAACGATGCTAACTCCAGCGCGCTGGTAGAAGGCGTTGGTAACATTGGGGCTTCCTACGTTGTTATGCCAATGCGCCTGTAATTATGTCACTGTTGTCAGTTAGTGCCAGTCAGTTTCGCAATCTGACGGCAGTGTCGTTAAGTGCGCATGCTCAGTTTAACTTAATTATTGGTATGAACGGCAGCGGCAAAACCAGTTTGCTTGAAGCCATCTATTATTTGGCTCATGGCCGCTCATTTCGTACCAGCCGGGCGCAGCGTTTAGTGCAGCACAATGCCGATGCTTTTGTTATTCATGTCAAGGTGTCTGCACAGCAACAGGTGCACAGTTTAGGGTTGCAGCGCGATAAGCTGGGCGGGTTGGTGTTGCGGCTGAATGGTGCTAACGTAAACCGGCTGGCTGAGTTTGCCAGCTTGTTACCGGTGCAGCTTATTACGCCAGACAGCTTTCGGTTATTTTTTTGTGGGCCAAAAGAGCGGCGACAGTTTTTCGATATGGGATTGTTCCACGTGGAACCTGCTTTTTTCGATAGCTGGCTGCGTTTTAATAAAGTGCTTAAACAACGCAATGCGTTGCTGAAAACCAGCCGTCAATACGACAGCCAGTTCGAGTTTTGGGATCAGCAATTTGTATTACTGGCGTTTGAACTTCAACAGCTGCGCCAGCATTACGTTAGCCAACTGGAAGCTGCGTTTCGGCAATTAACTGATGGCGATGAGTTAATGCAGCAGCTTAGCTTTCAGCTACAGCAGGGCTGGCCAGAGAAGATAAACCAGCCTGCAGAACTGCTGCAGTTACTGCAGCAAAGCTTTGGTCAGGACAGCCGTATGGGGTTTACCCAATACGGGCCGCAGAAGGCTGATTTGAAGATTAAGAAAGACCAATGGGCAGCAGAAGAAGTGTTATCCCGTGGTCAGTTAAAAGTGTTATTATTTGCGCTTAAAATTGCGCAAAACAACGTAATTCGTGACAACGGCCAGAAACAACCGCTGTTGTTAATCGATGATTTGGCGTCGGAGTTAGATCAAGAATCAACCCGGCAGATTTTTAGTTACTTACGCGATATAAACTCACAGGTTTTTATTACTGCAATTAACGCTGAGCAGGTTTCACCTTTTATCACCGCCGGACAATTGGCGATGTTTCACGTGGAACACGGGCAGCTAACAGCACGGACAGATGACGATGGCCGAACAACATAACTACGATTCCTCGAGCATTAAAGTATTAAAAGGACTGGATGCAGTTCGTAAAAGACCAGGCATGTACATCGGCGACACCGATGACGGCTCAGGTTTACACCACATGGTATTTGAAGTCGTTGATAACTCTATCGACGAAACACTGGCTGGTCACTGTTCCGACATCTGGGTAACCATTCACAGCGATGGCTCAGTATCAGTACGTGATAATGGCCGTGGTATTCCAACCGACATGCACGAAGAAGGCGTATCAGCCGCTGAAGTTATCATGACAGTACTGCACGCCGGTGGTAAGTTTGACGACAACTCTTATAAAGTGTCTGGCGGTTTACACGGCGTAGGTGTATCGGTAGTTAACGCTTTGTCAGATAAACTGGAATTGACCATTCGCCGCAAGGGCCAGGTACACCAGCAAATTTATCATCTGGGGGCGCCGCAAGCACCATTAGCGGTAATTGGTGAAACCGAAGATAAAGGTACTACCATCCGTTTTTGGCCCAGCCCGTCAGTATTTAGCGATATTAATTTCCACTTTGACATTCTGGCCAAACGCTTACGCGAGCTGTCGTTTTTAAACTCAGGTGTTAGCATTATTTTGGCTGACGAGCGTAGCGATAAAAAAGATCACTTTAAATACGAAGGTGGTATTGAGGCCTTTGTACAGTACTTAAACCGTACTAAAACCAGCGTACATCCTAAAGCATTTTATTTTTCCGATCAGCGTGACGACGGCATTTCAGTAGAAGTAGCTATGCAGTGGAACGACAGTTATCAGGAAAACGTATTTTGTTTTACCAATAACATTCCACAACGTGATGGTGGTACTCACTTAGCAGGCTTCCGCGGTGCTTTAACACGGGTATTAAATACCTACATTGAGCAGGAAGGTTATGCCAAAAAAATGAAGGTGCAGGCCTCTGGTGACGACGCCCGTGAAGGCTTAACTGCAGTTATCAGCGTAAAAGTGCCTGATCCCAAATTCAGCTCGCAAACCAAAGATAAGCTGGTTTCCAGCGAAGTGCGCTCAGCTGTAGAGAGCGTAATGGCAGAGCGGCTGAACGAGTACCTGCTGGAAAACCCAGGCGATGCCAAAATTATCGTTGGCAAAATTGTTGATGCTGCCCGCGCCCGTGATGCCGCACGTAAAGCGCGTGAAATGACACGCCGTAAAGGTGCGCTGGATATTGCCGGCTTGCCAGGAAAGCTGGCCGACTGCCAGGAAAAAGACCCAGCGTTATCAGAACTGTATATAGTAGAGGGTGACTCTGCGGGTGGTTCTGCCAAGCAGGGCCGCAACCGCAAAAATCAGGCAATATTGCCGCTGAAGGGTAAAATTCTTAACGTAGAAAAAGCCCGCTTCGACAAGATGCTGTCATCGCAAGAAGTTGGTACCCTAATCACGGCCTTAGGCTGTGGCATCGGCCGTGAAGAATATAATCCGGAAAAAACCCGCTACCACAGCATCATCCTGATGACGGATGCTGACGTCGACGGCTCGCACATCCGTACACTGCTGTTGACCTTCTTTTACCGCCAAATGCCAGAGCTTATCGAACGTGGTTATATCTATATTGCCCAGCCACCGCTGTATAAAGTGAAAAAGGGTAAGCAAGAGCAGTATATTAAAGACGAAGCTGCCTTAACCGAATACCTGACCACCCTGGCTCTGGACGAAGCATCACTGCATGTAAATGCTGACGCACCGGGCATTGGTGGTACCGCACTGGAAACGCTGGTACGCCAGTACCACAAGGTGTCGGCCACCATCTTGCGTTTAACGCGGAAAATCCCTTATAACCTGTTAAACGAGCTGATCTATGTACCTGCGTTCGATGTTGGCCAGGCGAAGTCGGCTGAGTACAGCGAGCAGTGGGTAAAGTCGCTGGTACAGCGTTTAGATGACAAAGAAGGCGACGGTTCAAGCTACAGCTATGTGGTACATGAAGACCGTGAGCGTCAGTTATTCCTGCCAAAAGTGATTATTCGCCAGCACGGTATCGACAACGAATACCTGCTGCACTACGACTTTGTTACCTCGCGTGATTACCTGAGCATTGCCGCTTTAGGTGATGCTATCCGTGATCTGATAGAAGAGGGTGGTTATGTTCGCCGGGGTGAGAAGATCAAGCCGGTAGAAACCTTTCTGGAAGCACTGGAATGGCTGATGAGCGAATCAAAACGCGGCCTGTATATTCAGCGTTATAAAGGGCTGGGCGAGATGAACCCGGAGCAGCTGTGGGAAACCACCATGGACCCGCAAAGCCGCCGCATGCTGCAGGTAACTATTGAAGACGCCATCGGCGCCGATCAGTTGTTTGCCACGCTAATGGGCGACCACGTAGAACCACGCCGCGCCTTTATTGAAGAGAACGCGCTCTACGTAGCTAACCTGGATGTATAATCAGGTTTGTGGGGTCTCATAAACCCTGGAAGTAAATCTCATATACGTGAAAATCAGTCTCACAATCCTTGAAAATAAAAGGCTACCAAATTTGGTAGCCTT
>NZ_JANUEM010000024.1 GCF_024809855.1 Rheinheimera pacifica | reverse complement strand
TGAAGCACCCAAACCGCAGCACCCCGTGGCATGGCGCGCATTATAGGGCCTTTTAGGAGACCTGCAAGCGGTTATTTGAGAAAACTTGTGTTTTTGAGATCGTTAGCAGAAAAATTGGACGAAAAGCGCTTTTTTAATACATTTACTGCATAATAACGCAGCATTGGAGGAGATTATGACGATACGAGCTTATAAAGGTATAACACCGAAACTGGCATCAGGGGTATATATAGATGAATCCAGCGTGCTGGTTGGCGATATTGAACTGGCAGCAGATGTCAGTATCTGGCCTTTGGTCGCAGCGCGTGGTGATGTGAACTATATCCGTATCGGCGCCCGCACGAATATACAAGATGGTTCGGTGCTACATTTATCCCGCCCCAGTAAAGTTAAACCAGAAGGCTCACCGCTTATAATAGGTGAAGACGTCACCGTGGGGCATAAAGTGATGCTGCATGGTTGTACTCTTGGCAATCGCATTTTGGTTGGTATGGGCGCTATAGTGATGGACGACGTAATAGTGGAGGACGAGGTGATTATCGGTGCCGGCAGTTTAGTGCCACCCGGCAAGCGGCTGCAAAGCGGCTATTTATATGTTGGCAGCCCGGTAAAACCGGCACGGCCTTTAAATGATGCTGAAAAAGCCTTTTTGGCGGAGTCAGCAGCCAACTATGTAATATTGAAGAACGAGTATCTGGCAGAAGCTTAAAGCCAGATCTCGCCCACGCTATTATAAGCATCGTCGGCTATTGCCTGTTCGGCGCGGTCTTCCCAGTGAAATGCGTCGACCTTTACCTGTTGCAAGAAGGCTTCAGCTTGTTGCTCTGCAGGCAGCGGAATATAGCAGAACACTTTTAACCCGCTGACCAGGCAACTAAAGCTAACGGCTTGCCTGGCTATCGCGAGGGTAAAATCATTATTAAAGATCAGTTGTTGGTTCATTTATTTAGTTGCTGTTGAAGTAATGTCAGCACTGCTTCAATATCCGGTCTTTTGCCACGCCAGATATAAAAGGCTGCGGCCGCCTGTGCTACTAACATGCCTAAACCATCTGCTTGCAGAGGTACGTCCTGCTCTTTGGCCCATTGCAAAAACGGTGTAGGTTGGCCGCCGTACAACATATCGTATGCCAGTTGGCAATGCTGTAAATGCTGCGCGGCGATTAACGGCCGCTCGCCGCTTAAACCGGAAGAGGTGGCATTAATTACCAGCTGATAAGGTTGTAATGGAATGTCAGCATAACCACAAGCGCTAACACGCGGGTCAAAATTAGCTGCAACCGCCTGCGCTTTACTTACTGTGCGGTTAGCCAACACCAGTTGTTTAACACCGGTATCCAACAAGGGTCCTATGGCGCCACGACTGGCCCCGCCAGCACCAAGCAACAATACCGTTATGCCCTGCAGATTTACACCTAATCGTTGCAGATCAGCCACCAGGCCAATACCATCGGTATTATCACCGCACAGCTTACCCTCGCTATCTATATAAAGTGTATTTACCGCGCCAGCTTGTTTTGCTCTGTCCGATAAAGTCTCAGCCAGCTGATAGGCGACTTCTTTAAACGGCACTGTGACATTGCCACCTTTACCACCGGCAGCAACAAAGCTATGCCAGTTGTCGGCAAAGCCATCAAGCGGTGCTAAAATGGCATCGTATCGCAGTTTTTCGCCCAATGCGGCAGCAAACTGAGTATGAATAAAGGGCGACCTTGAGTGGCCTATCGGATTACCGAATACAGCATAGCGGTCCACAAGTAATGTCCATTAAGAAGTTAATACAGATGATTTTTAATAAAACCACGCTAAATAGCAAGTCGCACCCGACGCCGCAGCAAACACCTTACGCTATGATGGGTGGAGAGGAAACGGTGCGCCGGTTGGCCAATCGCTTTTATGATGTAATGGAAACTGCACCAGAAGCTGCTGAGCTATACGCTATACACCCGTTGCCGCTGGATACTATCCGGCAAAAGTTTTTCGAGTTTTTATCCGGCTGGCTTGGCGGCCCGCCATTGTTTGAGCAACAGTATGGCCATCCCCGCCTGCGCGCCCGGCATATGCCTTTTACGGTTAACGAGCAATTGCGTGATCAGTGGATGTTTTGCATGAATCAGGCGCTGGATGAAGTAGTAGAAAACAAAATGCTACGAGACGGCATTCGCCAGTCGATAGGCCAACTGGCGAGCCATATGATTAATTGCTAGGCCTGAAGCTTCAGCCAGTCCTGCGGTTTAAGATAACGCTCGTACAATAACACTTCGGCACTGCCGGGTTCAGGCTGATAGCCATATTGCCAACGCACCAGTGGCGGCATTGACATTAAAATCGACTCGGTGCGGCCACCACTTTGCAAGCCAAACAAGGTGCCCCTGTCGTACACCAGATTAAATTCAACATAGCGGCCACGGCGGTACAACTGGAATTGGCGCTCCCTTTCACCATAGGCAGTATCTTTGCGTTTCTCGACAATAGGCAGATAGGCAGGAATAAAAGCCTCGCCGACAGCGCGCATCAGAGCAAAACTTTGCTCAAAGCCCGGCGCATTTAAATCGTCAAAAAACAACCCGCCAACACCGCGGGTTTCGCCACGATGCTTTAAGTAGAAGTAATCATCACACCATTTTTTATAGGCTGAATAATAATCGGCACCAAAAGGGTCTACTGCTGTTTTCGCAGTATGGTGCCAGTGCACCACATCGTCTTCAAACGGGTAATAAGGGGTTAAATCAAAACCACCACCAAACCACCAGACCGGTGCTTCACCGTCTTTTTCGGCAATAAAAAACCGTACATTGGCATGCGTTGTTGGCAAATACGGATTATTCGGGTGGATCACCAGCGACACACCACAGGCATTGAAGCTGCGCCCTGCCAATTCTGGCCGGTGCGCGGTAGCCGACGCAGGCATATTAGCGCCAAACACATGAGAGTAGTTCACTCCAGCCTGCTCAAACACCTTGCCACCGGTTAGCACACGGCTTTTACCGCCGCCGCCTTCAGGGCGCTGCCAGGCGTCTTCAACAAAGTGTGCTCTGCCGTCTGCCTGCTCCAACGCTGCACAGATATTATCCTGCAATTGTTGTAAAAATTGCTGCACAGCAGCCAGTTGATGATGAGGTTGGCTGTTTGTCACCTTAACTCCTTACTATATTACCGCTTAGGGCATCTCGAATTTGACTGGGCTGGGTGGCCCCGCCCAGCGCGCCCGGCATAATAGCAGACAACTTATCACCTAAACTTTGCTCCAGCTCAGCTTTGTCGGTAATAGCACTCTGGCCGGATAAATTAGCGCTGGTTGATACCAGCGGTTTGCCATAAGCACTGCATAGTTGCTGCACTACCGGATGCGCGCTCACCCGCACGGCGATGCTGTCGAACTGGCCGGTGATCCACTTAGGCGCTGTTTTGCTGGCGGGTAATACCCAACTGATATGGCCCGGCCAACTGGAAAATATCTGGTAACGCTTTTCCAGCGGTATGGCTTTGTCATCAACATAGGGTAGTAACTGTGAATAGTTAGCCGCAATTAAAATCAGACCCTTCTCCACCGGCCGTTGCTTAATCGCCAGCAGCGCCATTACTGCCGCCTCGTTATCCGGATCGCAACCTAAACCATAAACGGCCTCAGTGGGGTAAGCGATAACGCCACCTTGTTGCAAGGCCTGTAAAACCAGCTGCTGTTCTGTCATTTGTTGCTACTACTCCGGATAATTAGACGAAAAACGCAGTTAAAATTTTCTTCAGTTGCGCAACTGGCTATAATAGCGCCTTCACGCTTTTAGTTCATCACGTACAGAAGGAAACAACAATGCAAGTTGGCATCATCATGGGTTCAACCTCAGACTGGCCTACTATGAAGCACGCCGCTGATATGCTGGATAAGTTCGGTATTGCCTATGAAACCAAAGTTGTTTCCGCACATCGTACA
Organism: Rheinheimera pacifica; assembly: GCF_024809855.1. Lineage (GTDB taxonomy): Bacteria > Pseudomonadota > Gammaproteobacteria > Enterobacterales > Alteromonadaceae > Alishewanella > Alishewanella pacifica_A. Next base: position 27,670 of record NZ_JANUEM010000024.1, on the reverse strand, counting down.
CCACAGTTGCTGGCCGATTATGCTAATACTGCCGCCAGCCGTGGTTTAAAGGTAATTATTGCCGGCGCCGGCGGTGCAGCGCACTTACCTGGTATGGCGGCTGCCTTTACCAGCCTGCCGGTATTGGGTGTGCCGGTGCAATCGAAAGCCCTTAAAGGCCTGGACTCTTTGTTGTCAATTGTGCAAATGCCCAAAGGTGTAGCAGTAGGCACTCTTGCTATTGGTGATGCTGGTGCGGCCAATGCCGGCCTGTTGGCGGCGCAGATTCTGGCTACAAACAGCCCAGAGCTAATGACAAAAATTGATGCCTTCCGTCAGGCACAAACCGATATGGTATTAAGCCAGCCCGATCCGTCGCAGGTGCCTTTATGAAGGTATTAGTGCTGGGCGCCGGTCAACTGGCGCGGATGATGGCATTGGCCGGAGCACCGCTTAATATTAGTATCAGCGCGTATGATGTTAACAGCGATAGTATAGTACATCCGCTAACACAGCAGGATCTCGGCAAAGGCCTGGCCAATGCTATAGCCGATGCCGATGTAGTTACCGCCGAGTTTGAACACATTCCATTACCGGTATTGGCACAGTGTCAGCAAAGCGGTAAGTTTTCCCCCGGTGAAACGGCTATTAAAACCGGTGGCGATCGCAGGTTAGAAAAACAGTTGCTCGACAGCGCCGGGGTGCGCTCTGCCAGTTACCATATTATTAATAATGAAACCGATTTTAATAATGCTATCAGCAAGCTGGGCTTACCACTGGTATTTAAAAGCGCGCTGGCCGGTTATGACGGCAAAGGCCAGTGGCGGCTAAAGCAATCAGAGCAAGCCGCAGCACTGTGGCAGGAAATCAGTGCCTTTTTGGCTGCTGATAGCAAACAAGCCATAGTAGCTGAGCAGTTTATTCCGTTTTCACGTGAGGTTTCGCTGATTGGCGCCCGTAACAGCAAAGGCGAAATACAGGTATATCCGCTAACCGAAAACCATCATGTTAATGGTGTACTTAGCGTATCGTTAGCTATTAGCGGCAACGAACAGCTGCAACAACAGGCGCAGCAAATGTTTACTGCGGTAGCAAATCAGCTGAATTATGTCGGTGTGCTGGCAATTGAGTTTTTTGATGTGAACGGCGAGCTGTTGGTTAATGAAATAGCACCACGGGTGCATAACTCCGGCCACTGGACCCAGCAAGGTGCCGATGTCTGCCAGTTTGAGCAACATTTACGTGCCGTATGCGGTTTACCGCTGGGTAGTACTGCTCTGGTTCGTCCAAGCTTGATGGTAAATATTCTTGGCGAGGATACTGTGCCAGAACAAATACTAACGCTGCCTGGGCTGCACCTGCACTGGTATGGTAAAAGCAAACGCGCCGGCCGTAAGATGGGCCATATTAATTTGTCTGCGGCAGATAATGCTGAGTTGAAACAGCGTTTTAAGCAATTGATCACGCTATTGCCTGAGGCGGCTTTTCCTGAGCTGGCACAAATGGCAGAGCGTTTAAATTAATAAGCAGGCCGGTAGCTTAAGCTGCCGGCTGTTTTTCGCCGCACTTTTTATCGGCACAGTACAACACGCTTTTCTTTTCTATCAGCAAGCCAAAACCGCACACCGCGCAACTACCAGCAACAGGCTTCTCATTTAGCAAAAACTTACATTTGGGATAACCATCGCAACCCCAAAACGCCTTACCAAATTTATTTACCCGCTCGGTCAACCGGCCCTGTTTACATTTAGGGCAAGCCAGGCGCTCTGTATCTGGTTGTTCGCTGTGTTCATGCACGACAAAATTACAACGCGGATAATCGGTACAGCCAATAAACATGCCGTAACGGCCGTTTTTAACTGCCAACGCATTACCGCACTGTGGGCAGGCTTCGCTGTCCAGCACTTTGACTATGCTGGTTTCATGCTGCTGTAAGGCTTTGATATAGTTGCAGGCCGGATAAGCACTGCAACCAAGGAAAGGACCATTTTTACCGGATTTAATTACCAGCGGCTGCTGGCACAACGGGCACACTTGCTGCTGTTGCGGCAGCACAAATAACGCAGAATCATCAGTCATAAAGGTTAAGGCCGCTTAATGCAGCGGCCCTTCAGGTTCATCAAAAATTAAATCTTCCATTTGGGCGTAAGCATTTTCATGGCCAGGTACATTAAACAGCACCATTAATACTACCCACTTTAAATCTTCCAGGCTAATGCTGTTACTGTCCAGATCCATTACCCTGTCGATCACCATCTCGCGGGTAACAGCGTCCAGCACATTAATTTGTTCCAGAAACAGCAAAAAACCCTGGCATTCAACGTCCATTTTCGCCAATTCCGCTGCGCAATAAATGCGGGTAGCATTAGAGATACCTTTGGACAAATAGGGCTTAACATGACTTTCCTGCAGCGCAGACAGGTTGTCGAGCCACTTTAGCGCTTTGAAGATATCGTCGTCATGAAAACCCGCCCGGCTTAACTCTTTGGTCAGATCTGCATGGTTAACGTAAATGTCAGATTCATTGTGGATATAGTTTTCAAACAGGTAAACGAGGATATCAAACATACTCAGGCACTCCTCACTCTAATGTAGCCACCGGGAACTGCTGCTACTTCACCAGCTAACTCCAGCTGTAACAGCGCTATAGTTGCATCTGCTATCGCCAACCCGGCGCGCTGTGCAATCAAATCAACTGCGGTAACTTCATCTCCTACGTTAGCCAACAACTGGCAGGCAAACAAGTCTGTTTCAGTACTTTTTTCTGATTCAGGCTCAGTTGTTAGACAACTTTTCTGAAAAAAGCTCCATTCCTCTAATATATCGGCCACGCAGGTCACCAGTTTAGCGCCTTGCTGAATAAGTGCATGGCAACCTGCAGATTGCGGGCTATACACCGAGCCAGGTACCGCAAATACATCACGGCTGTATTCTGCTGCCAGGTTAGCACTGATTAACGTGCCGCTTTTTAAGCCAGCCTCTACCACTATTGTACCGATACTTAAACCAACCACAATTCGGTTACGTTGCGGAAACCACTCTGCCCGCGCCAATACATCGGGAAAATATTCTGACACCAAAGCGCCCTGCTCTGTTATCGCTTCTGCCAGCGCTTTGTTAGAAGCCGGATACACCTGCTTTAGGCCATGGCCCAGCACGGCAATCGTTAAACCGCCAGCTTGCAAAGCACCTTTATGACTTTCACTATCAATACCACGTGCCATACCGCTGGTAATCACATAGCCCTGCTGTGACAATTCTGCTGCAAAACTTTGCGCTACTTTACGCCCGGTTGGCGTAGGCTGGCGGCTACCCACCATAGCTAACTGCTGTTGTACCAGGATCTGCGGGTTACCTTTAACAAACAATAACAATGGCGGTTGTTTGGTTTGCTTTAACAATGCCGGATAGCGTGGGTCAAGATAAGTAATAACATGATGGTTATCAGCCAGCGCCAGCCATTGCAGCGCACTATCTACCCTGGCTTTTGATTCATAAGCCAGTATATGCGCCTGGCGCTCGGTAAAACCAATATTTCTTAAGGTGCTGGCCGGTAATGTTACCAGCTCGGTAACCGATATTTGCTCGCTCAGACGTTGGAACTTCAGGCCATCAAGGCCATGCACAGTGGCTAAAGCGAGCCAGTTGCGGATATCCTCCATGACAAACTGGCTCCATACTTGAGTTACAGGTTAGCGATTAAATCTCCAACCCGGATTGGACGTTGTGTTTTAGTGACAATAGCAAAGCTGGTGCGCTCAGATACTTTAAATACCATTAGCTCACCTACTTTTTCACGTGGTAAAGCTATAGTACTGTCACCGAAGTTCTTAAACATTTTTTGCAGCTTGTTCGCATCTTCGACATATACCGGGCCATTTTTACCATCGATGACAACCGGTGAACTGCGGTAAATACCTAACATATGGCCAGCTTTCAAACTCTGTAAATTGCCACGGTTTAATACCACTATATCCCACTTGGAAAACTCACGTAGATTTGACGTGGTATCAATAATGGTTCCGGCGATATCAAACTCCGGTTTAGCCATCACAAAAAACGCAGGTAGCGCCTGGCCTTCCAGCGCAGGCATCAGGCGATCACCCTGCTTAATTTCGCGTTTCACACTAAGTACATTCAATGATGATGCTTCAACCGGCTTATTTTCAGTTGCGTCATGTCCTGGCCTGAACGCCCGTGCGGTGGCTACCAATGTGGTTTCATAACCCAACACCGTTTCAGTTTCCGGATCAACATAAGGTTTGCCTTTGCGATACACACCATAAGAGGCACCGGTATCCAGCACACCTTTAGCATAAATAATATGATCACTGACGGAGTTTTTTACATTGGCATTAGAACCAAGAATATAGGGCAAAGCCTGAATTTGTTCATCCGACAGCGACTGTTCAAATGTCAGGTAATGCCGAATCATGCTTAGCGGTAAAGTGGACACCGCATCGGCACTTTTTAATGTTTTTCGGGCAGTAGGCGACAGGCGTTTTACTTTATTATTTACTGCCAGGCGCGGCTTGCCCTGCGCATCATAAGTAAGGGTTAATGTATCGCCGGGATATATCAGGTGTGGGTTGTCAACTTGAGGGTTCATTTGCCACAGCTGTGGCCATAACCAGGGTTCACTCAGATACAAAGCAGAGATATCCCACAGAGTATCACCTTTTTTAACAACGTAGCTGGCTGGGGCATCGTCACGAATTTTTAATACGTCGGCAAACACATTAAAAAAGCCACTGACAACCACCAGAGTGACAATAGCAGCGAGTTTTTTCAGCATGCCGGCATCCTTGAGCTCGTTCTTGTTGTAATTATTGCACACTAAGCTGTTAATACAGCGCATTAATGGCTAAAATTAAAACATATCACAACCTTTGAAACAAAGCATATTTTTGTAGGTATTATGGCCGTTTTACATGTATTACATTACCCGGATGAAAGGCTTCGCACAGTAGCAAAACCTGTTGAAGCTGTTACACCAGAGATCCAACAACTGGTCGACGATATGCTCGATACCATGTACGACGAAAATGGTATTGGTCTGGCTGCAACTCAGGTAAACGTGCACTTGCGCGTGGTCGTAATCGATCTCTCGGAAGACAGCAACGACCCCATGGTGTTTATTAACCCGGAAATTACTGCCCGCAGTGGTGAAACCAGCTATGAAGAAGGCTGTTTGTCTGTACCACAAAACTACGCCAAAGTAGAGCGCGCAGCCCAGGTAACCATAAAAGCACAAGACAGAAACGGCAACTGGTTTGAACTACATGCTGATGGCCTGCTGGCAATTTGTCTGCAACACGAACTGGACCATCTGGTCGGCAAATTGTTTATTGATTATTTGTCACCGTTAAAGCGTGAGCGGATCCGGAAGAAGCTGGAAAAAGAAGCCAAACTGGCACAGCGCCACGCCCTTTAAACAGGATATACAGTGACCTCTCCTTTACGTATTATTTTTGCCGGCACGCCCGACTTTGCGGCGCGCCATCTGCAAGCGCTGTTAGATGCCGGACATCAGGTTGTCGGTGTTTACACTCAACCCGACCGGCCGGCCGGCCGTGGCCAGCAATTGCAGCCCAGTGCAGTAAAACAGTTAGCCCTGCAGCATAACCTGGCCGTATATCAGCCAAAATCACTGAAAAAAGCTCCGGCACAACACGAGCTGGCGGCATTAAACGCCGACTTAATGATCGTTGTTGCCTATGGTTTAATTTTGCCACAAGCGGTACTGGATACTCCCCGCCTTGGCTGTATTAACGTGCACGGCTCTTTACTGCCACGCTGGCGCGGTGCTGCACCGATCCAACGAGCAATCTGGGCCGGTGATGCCCAAACCGGCGTAACCATTATGCAAATGGATGCAGGCCTCGATACCGGCGCTATGTTAAGCACCGTCAGTTGCGATATTGACAACACCGACACCAGCGCCACGCTGTACGACAAACTGGCCGTACTGGGCCCCCAAGCCCTGTTAGCGGCGCTAACCAATTTACCGGCACTGCAGCAGCAGGCTCAAACGCAGGACGACAGCCAGGCTAATTACGCCGACAAACTGCATAAAGACGAAGCCCTGCTTAACTTTAACAAACCAGCCAGTGCCCTGCAGCGTGAAATAAGAGCCTTTAACCCCTGGCCGGTAAGCTATATTACGCTGGCACAAGGCAGTATTAAGATATGGCAGGCAAGTGTACAAAGCAGCAATAGTGGTAATAAAGCCGCAGGTACAGTGTTAAGTGCCGACAAACACGGCATCAGTATTGCCTGCACCGAAGGCGCATTGCTCATTACCCAGCTACAGCCGCCGGGTAAAAAAGCTATGAGCGCCGCCGATTTTCTCAATGGCCGCGCAGACTGGTTAAGCCCCGGTACAATTATTGGCCAGGTGCTATGAGTTATAACGTTCGCGTGCTTGCTGCACGCAGTTGCTTTGATGTAGTCGATCAGGGCATGTCATTGTCTGAGGTACTGCCCAAAGCGCAGGCTCTGCTAGATAACCCGCTGGATAAAGCCCTGCTGCAGGAAATCTGCTTTGGCGTAATGCGCCACCTGCCGCAACTTGAAGCCGTTTGCAGCCAGTTAATGAGTAAGCCACTGATCAAACAACTGCGCCCGTTGCAGTTTTTGCTGTATGTGGGCATTTACCAACTTAAGTTTATGCGCATACCTGACCATGCCGCTATCAGCGAAACTGTCGATGCTGCACGAGAATTAAAAGGCCAGTCACTCACCAAACTGATTAACGGCGTGCTGCGCAATGTGCAACGCCAACCAGAGCTATTTAATTTTGCTACAGCACCGGCCGCAGTGCAGTTTAATCATCCGGGCTGGCTTATTAACGCACTGCAACAGGCTTACCCACAACAGTGGCAGCAAATACTTGATGCCAACCAGCAAAAAGCGCCACTGTGGCTTCGGGTAAATGTCAGCAAAATTAACCCGACAGACTATGCCGCTGCGTTAAGCCGCCAGAATATTGAATATACCCGGCCGGTTGCCGCTTTGCCAGCGGCAATTAAACTGACACAGGCACAGGATGTCACCACCCTGCCCGGCTATGCCGAAGGCTGGTTCTCAGTACAGGATGCCGCAGCGCAATATGCCGCGACATTGCTTGATGTGAACAGCAGCCAGCATATTCTGGATGCCTGTTGTGCCCCAGGAGGTAAAACCTGTCATATACTGGAACTGGCACCTGAGGCTGAACTTACCGCGCTGGATAAAGAACCCAAACGCCTGTTGCGGGTACATGAAAATCTGGCCCGGCTGGGCTTAAATGCTAATGTTATTGCCGCAGATGCCGCCCAGCCCGACAGCTGGTGGAAAGGCAAATTATTCGATCGTATTTTGTTGGATGTACCTTGCTCAGCTACCGGAGTGATCCGTCGTCATCCGGATATCCGCTGGTTACGTAAAAAGGCTGATATTACAGTACTGGCTGAACTGCAGCAGCGTATCTTAAGCCAATGCTGGAGCCTGCTGGCACCGGGGGGCACACTGCTTTACGCAACCTGCAGTGTTTTACCGGCAGAAAACAGCCAGCAAATTGAACTGTTTTTACAGCAACACAGCGATGCTAAGCTGGATAAGTTGCCACAGCAGCATGCAGATCAGCCCTATGGCTGGCAGTTACTGCCGGGCGAACAGGACATGGACGGCTTTTTCTATGCCCGGCTGAAAAAAATGACCAACAACGAGAAAGCATGAAAATAATTATTCTGGGTGCAGGTCAGGTTGGTGCCACACTGGCAGAAAACCTGGTTGGCGAGCAAAATGACATCACCATTGTTGATAGCAATGTAGACAAACTGCGCGCCCTGCAGGACCGTTACGATTTGCAGGTAGTACACGGCCATGGCTCGCATCCGGATATTCTGAAAAAGGCCGGGGCCGAAGATGCCGATATGATAGTGGCAGTAACCAACAGTGACGAAGTGAATATCGTTGCCTGTCAGGTTGCTTACAGCATATTTAATACACCGGTAAAAATAGCCCGCATCCGCACCAATCAGTATCTGAAATACCGCGATCAACTGTTTCATAAAGACGACATGCCGGTCGATCACTTTATCGCGCCGGAAGCCCTGGTTACCAATTATATCCGCCGCCTTATTGATTACCCCGGCGCGTTGCAGGTAGTGGAATTTGCCGGTGGCAAGGTCAGCCTGGTAGCCGTAAAAGCCTATTATGGTGGCTTACTGGTAGGCCATGCGTTGTCGGCGTTAAAAGAGCATATGCCGAATATCGAAACCCGGGTAGCCGCTATTTACCGGCGCGGCACCGCAATTAAGCCGCTCGGTACTACTATTATTGAAGCCGACGACGAAGTGTTTTTCGTCGCGGCCACCAAACATATCCGCGCAGTAATGAGCGAACTGCAAAAACTGGAACGCAGCTACCGCCGCATTATGATTGCCGGTGGCGGTAATGTTGGCTTTGGCCTCGCCCGGGCACTGGAAAAAACCCATAGCGTTAAGTTAATTGAGCGCGGTAAAGAGCGGGCTGAGTTTTTGTCCAGTGCGCTGGATAATACCGTGGTATATGTTGGCGATGCATCAGACCCGGAGCTGCTGGAAGAAGAAAACATTGAGCAGGTTGATGTGTTTATCGCCGTAACCAATGACGATGAAGCCAATATTATGTCGGCCATGTTGGCCAAAAGGATGGGCGCACAAAAAACCATGGTGCTGATTAAACGCGGTGCCTATGTAGATTTACTGCAAGGCGGCGAAGTAGATATTGCTGTTTCACCACAGCAAGCCACTATCTCCGCGTTGTTAACCCATATCCGCCGGGGTGATATCGTTAACGTATATTCGCTGCGCCGCGGTGCCGCTGAAGCCATTGAAGCCATTGCCCATGGTGACAGCAGTACCAGCAAAGTAGTGGGTAAAGCTATCGGCAGTATTAAACTGCCGCCGGGTACCACTATTGGCGCCATAGTACGCGGCGATGAAGTGGTTATTGCCCACGACAGTACCGTTATTGAAACTAATGATCACATTATTTTGTTTATGGTAGATAAAAAGCACATTGTTGAAGTAGAAAAGCTATTTCAGGTTAGTGCTATTTTTATTTAATCTTTCCAGAATGCCGGGGTAAATAATACCAGCAGGGTGAAAATTTCCAGCCGGCCAAATACCATGGCAACAATCAGGATCCACTTGCTGCTGTCAGGAATAGAGCCAAAGTTAGCTGCCACCTCGCCCAGACCAGGGCCAAGGTTATTTAAACAGGCCGCCGTAGCGGTAAAGGCAGTGATGTTGTCCAGCCCTGTCAGCAGTAGCAGCAGCATAATGACAACAAAAACCAGCGCATAGGCTGCGAAAAAACCCCACACCGCTTCAACAATACGATCAGGCACTGCACGACGGCCCAGTTTTATCGCGTAAACCGCACGCGGGTGAATCAACCGGTTTAGCTCACGCCTGCCCTGTATAAACAGTAGCAATACCCGTACTACCTTTAAACCACCACCGGTAGAACCGGCACAACCGCCGATAAAACTGGAAAAAATCAACATTATTGGTAAAAACAAAGGCCAGACTGAAAAGCCATCGGTAGAAAATCCGGCGGTGGTAGATACCGACACCGCCTGAAATACACCGTGATTCAGTGCTTCCGCAGGCGTGTTGTAAACATTCGTTTCAAGTAATACCACAAAACAAATCAACACCAGCACAGCCTGAATAGTTAAAAAGGCTTTAAATTCCGGGTCGCGAAAGTAGGTGCTGACACTTTTACCGCGGATAGCAGCAAAATGCAGTGGAAAATTTACCGCGCTAAGCAGTAAAAAGATGACACAAATAGCATTAATAAGCGGGCTTTGGAAATGGCCAATACTGGCATCGTAAGTTGAAAAACCACCAATTGCGACTGTAGAAAACGCATGGCAAATGGCGTCAAACCAGTTCATCCCCGCCAGATAAAATGCCAGCATGCAGCTTAGCGTTAATGCCAGATAGATATACCATAAGTGCTTAGCAGTATCGGCTATACGTGGCGTCATTTTGTTATCTTTCACCGGCCCCGGTGTTTCAGCGCGGTACAGCTGCATACCACCGACACCCAGCATAGGTAATATAGCCACCGCCAGCACAATGATCCCCATGCCACCCAGCCATTGCAGCTGCTGGCGATAGTACAAAATAGCTTTGGGCAGAAACTCTATACCGGTAAGTACCGTAGCTCCTGTTGTTGTCAGGCCGGAAAAGGCTTCAAACATCGCGCCAGCCACACTTAACTGCGGGTTGCTGGCCAGCATCAATGGTATGCCACCTACAGTACCCAGCACTGTCCAGAATAACACGACAATAAGAAAGCCATCTCGTACCTTCAGCTCAGCTTTGTATTGCCGGTTCGGATACCAGATCACAAAACCAATCAGCAGGCTTAGCAGAAAGGACAACATAAAAGGTACGCCGGCACCGTCGTTATACCAATAGGCAACAAATGCCGGCGGGATCATGGTGATGCTGAAAATAGCAATCAGCAACCCCAGGATCCGGATTATCGAGCGGTATTGCATACCTTAGCGGTGTCCCTGTGGCTTAAGCCAGTTGCAAGTCGCGGGTCATATTTTCGTTGCGGTCACGATGAACAATAATATTGTCCTCAATACGGATACCACCAAACCGGCGGAATGCATCTACTTTTTGCCAGTTAATGTATTTATCAAACTCGGTTGCGGCTAAATCTGCCAGCAGGCTGTCGATAAAATACAGGCCCGGTTCAATAGTAAATACCATATCAGCTTCAATAGTACGGGTACAACGTAAATACGGGTGGCTTTCCGGTGCTGCAACATGGGTGCCACGCTCATCGGCCATAAAGCCGCCAACATCATGCACCTGTAAGCCAAGGTGATGCCCCAAACCATGCGGGAAGAAAGTGCGGCTGATCTGGCTTTCAACAATAGCGTCAGGCGCCAGTTTTACAAAATCAAACTGATGCAAAATCTCTGCGATATGCTGATGACATTGAATATGCAGCTCGCCGTACTTCAGGCCAGGTTTTAAACCAGCAACCAGTTTAAGTTCTGCTTCATTCACTGCAGTAATTAAACTGCCGAACTCGTCCTGCGGGTTAAAACTGTAAGTGCGGGTAATATCTGCGGCGTAGCCATGAAACTCAGCACCGGCATCAATTAAAAACGAGTGCAGTTGCTTGGGTAATTTTCGCTCCAGCGCCGTGTAGTGTAAAATGGCACAGTTCTGGTTTAGCGCAATAATATTGCCATACGGCACTTCGTTTTCGCTTTGCCTTACTGCAGCTAAATAGGCTAACTGAATATCAAACTCAGAGCCCCCGGCATAAAAAGCCGCTTTTGCCGCATTATGGCCCGCCACGGCCATCTGGTTGGCAATACGCAGGCAGGCTTGCTCATACGGCGTTTTGTAAGCGCGGTAAAAATGAATAAAATTAAGCACCGGTTCGGGATTAATTTCAGTAAAGCCCAATGCACGCGCTACTTCGAGGTATTCCCCCAGATACGCCAACCGTGCTTTATCATACGGCAGCAGGGTTTCTACCTTGTTGGCTTTATCCAGCAGTTGAATGTCAAAATACTCAGCCCAAAAATCATGCGGTTCGTCCGGCACTTTATGCCAGAAATCTTTTGGCCGGTAGAAAATCAGCTTAGGTTTATTTACACCATCGACAATCAGCCAGCAGTGCGGGTTATCAATCACCGGCAACCAGGCTTTAAATAACGGGTTGGCTTTAAACGGATAATCCATATCATCAAGAAACTTGCGCTGCGTTTGGCCGGAATGGATCACTAAGGCATCCAGATTTTCGCGCTCTAACAACCGGCGGGTACGCTGCTGCAATTCTGTAATATGGGCCTGATACAGGCTTTGATAAGAAGCTGTCATAAGTGTCTGACCTATTGGCTGAAAAATATGCGGGGCATCATAACATTATTCCACCACGACCCCAATCTGCATCGTAGTCAGTGGTTTAAACACATCTGTCGGGGTATTTAGCCGTATATTATAAATCTGGTAATACGCCATTACCGCCTTTACATAATCGCGGGTTTCACGGTATGGAATAGTTTCTACCCAAACATCAGCCGGTAGCGCATGGGCTTTCGGGATCCACTGCTTAACCCTGCTATATCCGGCGTTATAGGCCGCCGTGGCCATTAACAGATTACCATCGTTACGTTTACGCAGGTAATTCAGATAATCTGTACCGTAATCGATATTGATCACCGGGTTATACAGTTGCGTAAGTTGTACCGGCTTCTTGGCTATTTCGCGCGCAGTAGCAGGCATAAGTTGCATCAAACCACGGGCCCCTACCGGCGAGTTAGCATCTGCCATAAAAGAGCTTTCGCGCCGGGCTATCGCCATAGCCCAGCCAGATTCTATATCCACTTTAGCTGCCGACTGCGTGATTTCATCCTGATATGCCAGCGGAAACCGCAATTCAACATCGTCCCAGTAGCCCACATCGGCCAGTGAAAATATCGCCCGCTCGTACCATTGCAACTGATGCGCCAACTTGGCCGATACCAGTTTTTGCTGCTCGTCTGAGGTATCCTGCAGGTGGTTCCATTCGCGCCGGGCTTCGGTTAAACGCCCAAGCGCCAGCCATTCTTGCGCCCGTTTTACCGCCGGGTGCTGTTTCAGGGTTTTCAGCTCGTCCTCAGAGACCGTAACAGGCGCATGCGCCAGGCTGGGTGGTAAGCCTAGTTTAGCCGCAGCCATAAAGCCGTAAAAATGCCGCTGTAATGCCAGAGCTTCAAACAACGGTTTGGCTTTATCTGTCTGGCCCTGTTGCTCATACGCCCGAGCCAGCCAATAGCGCCAGCTACTGTCTTTAGCAACATCAGCCGGAAAGGCTTCAATAACCTGCTGTACTTTAGGCCAGTCCAGCTGCGCCAGTGCATGGCTTACCTGCCAGTGCGCCAGCATATTATCAATAAGCTCAGGCGGCAGCTGTTTAAACCAGACAGCAGCTCTTTCATCACCTTTGCTGGCAAGCGCTATCGCAAACTGGCGCCGCACATCCAGCCGCTGCGCCTCAGTGAAATACGGGTCGTTAACAAATTTCTGCCATAGTGCCAGGGCTTTATCAGGGTCCCGCCAGATTAGCCGCTTCAGGCCATATGCCAGCACATCACGCTCATGCACTTTTTTCAGCGGAAAAAACTGTGCTCCGCTAATTACCAGCGGGTTTTGCCGCGCTTTTAAATACATATCAGCCATATACTGCTGATCTGCCGGTAACTGCGTTTTCAGATAAGGTATTAAGCCCGAGTCGCCGCCTTCGGCAGCCAGGCGGATGCGCTGCCATACCAGCTCAGCGGTTTGCTGGCCTGCTTTTCGCCAGGCGGAAAACAGCGGATCACAGGCTTTGGGCTGAGATTTTCCCACTACCCATAAGCGGGTTACTTCAGGCCACAGGGCTTTGCTATCTGCATGTTTATCTGCCAGCTTAAAGCGCACCGCATGGCACTCCAGCTCGGCATCGTTAGAGCCATTATAATTGGCCAGATAAGTAGCGGCTTTTTGCCGGCGGGCTAAATCCAGTAACCAGGGTTTACGCAATGGCCAGTCCATCGGTGTTTTTTGATACTGCTGTAAAAATGCCGCAATACGCTCATCAGCTGTTAAAAACTGCTGTAAACGGCGTTGCTGCAAATAAGGCTGCAACGGATAGTCAGCAAATTTTTCCAGCACCTTTTGTGCCTGCTCAGATTTCAAGCCGCCAATCTGGCGCTCGGCCTGTAAAAATTCATTGCGTAACGCTGCCTCAGAAGACACAGATGCCGTAGCCAGTGGCATCAGGAGCAGGTTACTCAGTATTAAAACTATACGTTTCACTGTGACAACCCCGATAAATACACGAAAAAGAAAAAATACCACCTATAGTTACTGCTGACCACCGCAGTCGGATTCAAACACGTGTTTAAATAACGGTTGAATTTTTTTCCGAACCGCGACACACTGAGCAAGAAAACCTCATCGTACCAGTTGCGAAAAACCCTAACATACGCGACCAAGGAGCACCATTATGATTTACCAGAGTGACAACATCAGTGTTGCCTACCTCAAACCTGGTATCGTCCGCTTTGCCTTTAATGCACAGGGCTCAGTTAACAAGTTTGATCAACAAACCCTGACTGATTGTAAGACAGCTTTAGACCTGCTGCACGCAGACAAGGCGCTAAAAGGCGTTATTTTTTGCAGTGATAAAGATACCTTTATTGTCGGTGCCGACATTACCGAATTCTTAAGCACCTTTTTACGGCCCGAAGCAGAGCTTATTCCGTGGATTAAACAGGCTTCTGACATCTTTGATCTGGCCGAAGATTTACCCGTCCCTACCATTGTTGCCCTTAAAGGATTCGCACTGGGCGGCGGATGTGAGTGGTCACTTACTTCTGATTATCGCGTAGCCGACACTACAACCCGCATTGGCTTGCCCGAAGTAAAGCTGGGCTTGATGCCAGGCTTTGGCGGCACAGTGCGCCTGCCGCGCATTATTGGTGCCGACAACGCTATGGAGTGGATCACTACTGGTAAAGATCATAGTGCCGAGCAGGCACAAAAGTTTGGTTTAATTGATGCGGTGGTAGCACCAGAGAAACTGGAAGCCGCAGCACTAAGCATGCTGGAAGATGCTATTGCCGGCAAACTGGACTGGCGCAAAAAGCGCGCAGTAAAGTTACAACCGCTGAAACTGAACAAAACTGAAGCCACCATGAGCTTCAGCACCGCCAAAGGCATGGTATTTGCCAATGCAGGCAAACACTACCCGGCCCCGATGCTGGCAGTTAGCACCATTGAAGCCGCCGCCGGTTTAGACCGCGCCGGTGCTATGGCCCTGGAAAATGCCGGTTTTGCCAAACTGGCGAAAACCGATGCTGCAACGGCGCAAATTGGCTTGTTCTTAAATGATCAGCTAATTAAAGGCAAAGCGAAAAAGGCTGCAAAAACCGCAACCAAAGCGGTGAAAAAAGCCGCAGTGCTGGGTGCCGGTATTATGGGCGGCGGTATTGCCTATCAGTCGGCATTAAAAGGCGTGCCGGTAGTAATGAAAGACATTGCCGATAAAGCGCTGCAACTGGGTATGGCTGAAGCCACTAAATTGCTGGGTAAGCAGGTTGAGCGTAACAAGCTCGACGCCGTAGGCATGGCTAAAGTTATCGCTTCTATTACCCCCACGCTTAGCAACGAGAATGTTAAAGGCGTCGATATCGTGGTAGAAGCCGTGGTAGAGAACCCGAAAATCAAAGGTGCGGTGTTAAAAGAAGTAGAAGCGTTGCTAAGCGACGACGCTATTTTAACCTCGAACACCTCAACTATTTCAATTGATTCACTGGCGACAAACTTAAGCCGGCCGCAAAACTTCTGTGGTATGCACTTCTTTAACCCGGTACACCGTATGCCACTGGTAGAAGTTATCCGTGGTAAAGACACCAGCGAAGAAACCATCGCCGCAGTCGTAGCCTATGCAGCCAAAATGGGCAAATCCCCTATAGTGGTAAATGATTGCCCGGGGTTCTTTGTTAACCGCGTACTGTTCCCCTACTTTGCCGGTTTCAGCAAGCTGGTATTAGACGGCGCCGACTTTGCCCAGGTAGATAAGGTAATGGAAAAGCAGTTCGGCTGGCCGATGGGCCCGGCGTACCTGCTGGATGTTGTAGGCTTAGACACCGCCTACCATTGTACCGATGTAATGGCTGATGGTTTCCCAACGCGGATGGCAAAGCTGGACAACGACCCGGTAGCCGCCATGTATAAAAACGAGCGCTACGGCCAGAAGAACGGCGTAGGTTTTTATGCCTACAGCAAAGATGCCAAAGGCAAGCCGAAAAAAGATATCGACCCGGCCGCAGTTAGTTTGCTGGCTGATATCTCGGCTAGTAAGCAGGACTTTAGCCGCGATGAGATTATTGCCCGCGTGATGGTGCCAATGATTAACGAAACTATCCGCTGCCTGGAAGAAGGCATTGTTGCCAGCGCTGCTGAAGTCGATATGGGCCTGATCTACGGCTTGGGCTTCCCACCGTTCCGCGGTGGCCCATTGCGTTACGCCGATACCATAGGTTTAAGCAACTTTGTCGCCCTGGCCGATAAATACGCCCATTTAGGCGAAATTTATCAGGTAACAGATAAAACCCGCGCTATGGCCGCAGCCGGCCAGCGTTTCTTTCCGGTTTAAGCGCAGGAGCAAAATAATGAAAAACGCAGTTATCGTAGATTGTATCCGCACCCCTATGGGGCGTTCTAAAGGCGGCATGTACCGTAACATCCGCGCTGAACAGTTATCTGCCCATGTCATGGCAGCACTGGTTGAGCGCAACCCGGCATTAAACCCCAGCGACATTGATGACGTTATTTGGGGTTGCGTGCAACAAACTCTGGAGCAAGGTTTTAACATCGCGCGTAATGCCGCCCTGCTGGCCGGTATTCCGCATTCTGTACCCGCCGTTACCGTTAACCGTTTGTGCGGTTCGTCTATGCAGGCCTTGCACGACGCCGTGCGTGCTATCCAAACCGGCATGGGTGAAGTGTATTTAATTGGCGGTGTGGAGCATATGGGCCATGTACCGATGAACCACGGTGTTGATTTTCACCCGGGCTTGGCAACTTCAGTAGCCAAAGCCGCAGGTATGATGGGTTTAACCGCAGAATTACTGGGTAAAATACACGGCATCAGCCGCCAGCAACAAGACGAATTCGGCGCCCGCTCGCACCGTTTAGCCCAGGAAGCCAGCCTGCAGGGCCGGTTTAAAAATGAAATTATCCTCACCGAAGGCCACGACGCCGACGGCGTGTTAAAGCTGATGGATTACGACGAAGTGATCCGGCCGGAAACTACAGTAGAAGCCCTAAGCCAACTACGCCCGGTATTCGACCCGGCCAACGGCACCGTAACCGCCGGTACGTCTTCTGCATTATCTGATGGCGCCTCTGGCATGCTGGTCATGAGTGAAGATAAAGCCAAAGCACTGGGCCTGCCAATCCGTGCTTACGTGCGTGGTATGGGTGTGGCCGGTTGCGACCCGTCTATTATGGGTTACGGCCCGGTACCGGCGTCGAAAAAAGCGTTAAAAGCAGCAGGCATAAGCATCAGCGATATCGACTACGCCGAGCTGAATGAAGCCTTTGCAGCGCAGGCATTACCGGTAATGAAAGACTTAGGCTTATTGGAAGTAGCCGACCAGAAAGTAAACCTGAATGGCGGCGCTATCGCCCTTGGCCACCCACTGGGCTGCTCGGGCTCACGTATTGCCACTACACTGATTAACGTCATGGAAGATAAAGGCGGTAAATTTGGCCTGGCGACCATGTGTATCGGCCTTGGCCAGGGTATAGCGACTGTTTTTGAACGGCCATAAGCTGGCAGCAACAACCACAATCGCATAGAATAAGGGCCGTTTTGGCCCTTATTTATTGGCTGAAACAATGCAGCAAACTGCAGCCCTGAAGCTGCGAATTACAGTTTTGCATCGGTTAAAACACTGCCATGCTCGCCACTGCGGGTTTACGGGCATCCTGCCCTGCAACTGTGCGACGCGGCTACGCCGGGCGCTGCTGCTCCTGCAGCCTCGCCTGTCGCATTCGCTGCGCTCGTTGTCTGTGGCTGTGCTGGCAGTGTTTTAACCTCAGTGCCAGTTTTGTGGTGTTGTAACGTACAATTTTACCGGAGTATAAATGGAACAGATTTTTAGCAGCGCAGATCACACCCTCGATGCCTTAGGCATGCGCTGCCCCGAGCCGGTAATGATGATACGGCTGCAAATTCGCAAGATGCAGGTGGGTGAAACTTTATTGATTATCGCTGACGATCCGGCTACCACCCGCGATATCCCGGCATTTTGCCGCTTTATGGATCATGAGTTAGTAGGCAGTGATACTGCAGAGCTGCCGTATCGGTATGTAGTGAAGAAGATTAGTGGTTAATGCCGGTTATGCCAATATCAATAAATTTTGTTGGCCACCAGATCAAACTCAACAATTTTAGCGCGGGCAGCTTAGCTTAAACCAACGCTTAAAGCTGGGCTTGCGGCGTACACCTGCAGGTTCGTTAAATAACGGCAGGCAAAATTCCGGTGTAGCTAATAAAGTAAGGCGCCAGTTATTGCCGCCAATAAAACTGAAATTCACTTCACGTGCTGATGGTTCACGTAGCAAGTGAAAGTTGCCGGTAGAATACGCCACGCCGATATTTACACTATCCAGTGTCTGAAAATCCCGATCCATCAGGTAAATGCTCAGCGTGTCTTCAAAAGGAATATCATCGGTAACAAACAGTAGGTAACCATGTTCACAGTGAAAAGCAGCCTCAAGCACTGCCCCACCAATCAGCTTAGCTGTGGTAACGCCAGCCAGCCAAATCTCCGCAACCGGAACAGTGCCGGCACGTTCTGAAACCAGAGGTTGCAATGAAATAGCCGCTGCATTCATTCTTCACCCTTACACACATAAACCCCAGCTAAAAATAAACATAATGTTAAACATTAATTATCACAAGCAAATCTTTAAGTAAATAAAAACCTAAAAAAGCGCCACCGATATTGGCTTTAACGGCTATTCCTCCCTGCCATACTGCCCCTCCGGAGAGTGAAAAAGTTGTTATTAAACTCATGCGATGGAGGCAAACTACAGGAAAAACTATTAACAGCACGCTAGCGCTTTGTATGCAGCTTGTGCCAGCTTACATCCTCCGGAATGTTCTGCCGTATTTGGCAGCTTGACCGGCGAAAATTTGTGCTAGCATCATATATAAACCTGAAGTCAGGGGCTGTAGTTGCAAGCATCGCCGAGTAAGCATTACACGAAACAAGCTCAGAGTATTGATGACCGCAGGCGGCATTATATTCTCGCTTTTGTCAGCTATATCACCAGCGCTATTATGTTTATTTATGGCATTAAAAACATTAATGCAGAACAAACGCTGCTGCCTGTTATTCTGTTTGGCACCGCTCTGGCGTTTTTGTTGAATATTCTGTTGTTTCATCTTAGCCATAACCTTGAGCGGGCCTGTATCATTGAGGCCGTTCTGGTGGGCAGTTTTGTACTTAGTTTGGTGTATCAAGGCGGTTTTAATAATACCGCGCTGTACTGGGTATTTCCGTTTCCGGCTATTTTGTTCGGTTTACTGGGTGTACGTAATGCCCTGCTGGGTAATGCGCTGTTGCTGCTGGCACTGAGCGTAATGCTGTTTGTGCCCGAACTTATTCTGGCGCATTATAAAGATGCTGAAATCAGCCGGTTTATTGCCTCTTTGCTAATTGTTATTACCGTATGCTGGATTAACGATCATTACCGTGAGCGTAGCCACCAGGCCATGGATTTGCTGCAACAAAGTAAAGAGATACAGGCTAATACTGACTCCCTGACCGGATTAGCCAACCGTCGCTTTATTGATTCAAGCTTGCTGCCAAGCATGACACAGCAACCAGTTCAGTTTTTTCCGCTGGCGCTGATTATGTGCGATATCGACCATTTTAAGCAGCTCAATGATCGCTTTGGCCACAATGCCGGTGATGAAGTGTTAAAAGCGGTAGCCGCTTTGTTTGCTCATAACCTGCGGCAAAACGATATTGCCATACGCACCGGTGGCGAAGAGTTTCTGCTGGTTTTACCGCATACCAGCCGTGCGGATGCCTTTTTGGTAGCCGAGAAAATTCGCCGACAGTTTGAGCGCAGCCACATGCTGGCAAACAATACGCAGTATAAAGTCAGCGCCAGCTTCGGTGTTGCCGTGTGTGACAGTGCCAGCAGCTTTCAGGACGCAGTTAAAATGGCTGATCAACAAATGTACCTGTCTAAACATAACGGCCGTAATCAGGTGAACTGAGTTATTGCCTATCTGGCTGCGGCTGGGTTGGCTCCGGCAATGTTACCGGTTCGGCAGTTTCAGGCTCTTGTTTAACATCTGCCACTTCAGGAACCGGGCTGATAGCTGCTACGTTAGCATTCGGTACAACCAGTAGTTTTTGATCTTTAAGTAAAAACATATAGTTATATGTTCTTGCTATTAACCTTGTATTATTTACTGCCAGAGGGGTTGTGGCAAAAGGCATCGGATAAATTAACTGCACCTGCAGCTCTGCAGCAGTATGATGAAGTAATTGTGCTGCCGTGCGATTACCCTGCGACCACGCATATGAAACGGTAAAAATTAACAATACGACTGGGATCGCAAGTTGCGGCCGCGGAAAATATAGCTTTGCCAGTAAACTATTTTTCGCTACCCGGCCCCGGCTCCAGCGCCGGTAACGTAACCGCTTTAATAAGCGCAGGTGTATATAGTAAAACAACGCGCCTAACAATAAGCCTGCGATGATCAGAAATAAAGGCTGATAAAACGTTACCCCGGCCAAAACATAATCGCTAAGATCAAGGTAAGGTAGAATATCAAAATTAAAATTCCGGAACATTGCTACCATCTGCACAATACCTGACAGGCTTAATAACAGATAGAGTAATGTAATCAGAATAGAAGGATGGTTACGGCAGAATTGCTGCAAAGAACGGAAGTAGCGCCGGTTTTCCAGAATATACTTATGCAAACTGTGGTATGACACCTTGCTTGTTGGAGCAGCTTTATCTGACATGATCTCATTTCCTGCATTACACTGCTGCCATGTTGCTAATTTCCCAAACAAAAAGCCAGCATCATGCTGGCTTTTTAACTGATATTTTACCCTGTTACTGCAACACAGAAATATCTGCTACCTGCAAAAACAACTCGCGCAATTGCTTTAACAGCGCCTGGCGGTTGGCCCGCACAGCAGCGTCATCGGCATTTACCATTACTTTATCGAAGAAGTTGTCAATAACCTCGCGCATTGACGCTAAATGCGCCAAGCCTTCGGCATAGCTATGCGTGCCAGCCTGATACGCTTGCTCGGCCACGATTGCGCTGTGCAGTGCCTGTTCGGCATCTTCCTGTAATAAAGCAGTATTTACCGCAGTGGCGATATCGCCCTCTACTTTAGCCAGTATATTGGCTACCCGCTTATTAGCGGCGGCTAAGGCTGCGGCAGCATCCAGCTTACCAAACTCAGCTACTGCCTTAACGCGACGATCAAAATCGCTTGGGTTAGTTGGCCGGCGTGCTAATACCGCCTGGATCACATCTACACTGTAACCCTCGGCTTCATACCATGCACGGAAGCGGCCAAGCATAAAGTCGAGTACTTCCTCTGCCACTTTGGCGTTGCTTAACTTGCTGCCGAATGTTTGCTGGCTAAAGGCAATAATATCTACCAGATCCAGCGGCAGCTGTTTTTCTACCATAATGCGCAGCGCACCAATGGCAGCACGACGCAATGCAAACGGGTCTTTATCGCCTTTGGGGGCCTGACCGATGCCGAAAATACCCACTAAGGTATCCAGCTTATCGGCAATGGCTACTGCAGCGCCTTCTAACCGTGTTGGCAGCTGGTCACCGGCAAAGCGCGGCATATACTGCTCATTCAAAGCCAGTGCTACGGCCTCGCCTTCGCCATCCAGCCGGGCATAGTGCATACCCATAATGCCTTGTACTTCGGGGAACTCGCCAACCATATTGGTCATTAAGTCGGCCTTAGACAGTAAACCGGCACGCTCAGCGGCTGCTTGCTCTGCGCCAATTTTTGCGGCAACAAAGCCGGCTACTTTACTGATGCGTTCAGACTTTTCTGCCAGCGTGCCCAGCTGCTGCTGAAACAGTACTGTTTTCAGGCTGTCTAAGCGTTGTTCCAGCTTTTGCTTGCGATCGGTATTGAAGAAGAACTGCGCGTCAGACAACCGCGGCCGCACCACTTTTTCGTTACCTTCTATAATCTGCTGCGGATCTTTGCTGGCGATATTGGTGACAAAGATAAACTTATTCAGTAACTTGCCGCTTTGGTCCAGCAACGGGAAGTACTTCTGATTATCTTTCATGGTAGAAATTAACGGCTCGGCCGGTACCTGCAGGAAGCTTTGTTCAAAACTCCCCACTAACACTACAGGCCATTCTACCAGGGCGGTAACCTCTTCCAGCAAAGCATCGTCCATCAGTGCCTGGCCGTTAAGCGTGGCAGCGGTTTTGGCTACTTCTGCGGCAATAAAGGCTTTGCGTTCAGCAAAATCTGCTACCACAAAGGCTTTACGCAGGTTTGCCAGATAGTCGTCAGCATGGTTAACGGTAACTTTTTCCGGCGCATGAAAGCGATGGCCATGGGTTTGGTTACCGCTAACACGGCCCAGAATAGTGGCAGGTACCACATCTTTGCCGTACAACATAATAATGGTGTGTACCGGGCGGATAAACTCAGCGGTTGAGTTACCCCAACGCATTGGTTTGGCAATTGGCAATTTAGCCAGCGCCTGCTGTACTACTTCCGGCAACAAGGTAACCGTGGCAGCCCCGGTTACTTTGGCTTTATGCAGCAACCAGGCGCCTTTATCCGTTTCCAGCTTTTCGGCTTGCTCTACCGCTATGCCGCA
Organism: Rheinheimera pacifica; assembly: GCF_024809855.1. GTDB lineage: Bacteria > Pseudomonadota > Gammaproteobacteria > Enterobacterales > Alteromonadaceae > Alishewanella > Alishewanella pacifica_A. The sequence continues at coordinate 5,234 of NZ_JANUEM010000024.1, read as the reverse complement.
ACCGGCAGCCCAACCCTGGGCAGCTTTGGTCGGTTTGCCGTCGGCGTCAAAGGCAGAGGCAATGGCCGGGCCACGCTTTTCAACCACTTTATCGGTTTGTTGCGCAGCTAAGCCATTAATGCGCACAGCTAAACGGCGCGGTGCGGCGTACCAAAGTACGTCAGTGTGCCTTAATTCCAGCTTGGCCAGTTCAGCACTCAGATTATCAGCAAAGGCACTGGCCAGTGTTTTCAGCGATTTGGGTGGCAGCTCTTCGGTGCCAATTTCAACAAAAAAATCTTGCACGCTCATTATGCCTCCTGCTCAGCGCTATTATTATTTTTACACAGCGGGAAGCCCAGCTTCTCACGCGTAGCGTAATAGGCTTCTGCACAGGCTTTAGCCAGTGCCCGTACCCGCAGAATATAGCGCTGACGTTCGGTTACCGAAATAGCGTGGCGGGCATCAAGCATGTTAAAAGCGTGCGAGGCTTTCATTACTTTTTCATAGGCAGGTAACGCCAAGCCTTGCTCAATCAGGTACTGGCTTTCTTTTTCGCACTGGTCAAAGTAGCTAAACAATGCCGCAACATCGGCGTGTTCAAAGTTGTACGTACTTTGCTCTACTTCATTCTGGTGAAATACATCACCATAGGTTACCCGGCCCAACGGGCCGTCGGTCCAGACCAGAGCGTAAATAGAATCAACGCCCTGGATATACATAGCCAGACGCTCTAAGCCATAGGTAATTTCACCGGTAACCGGGCGGCACTCTAAGCCCCCAACCTGCTGGAAATAAGTAAACTGGGTAACTTCCATACCGTTTAACCATACTTCCCAGCCCAGACCCCAGGCGCCCAGTGTTGGCGATTCCCAGTTGTCTTCCACAAAGCGGATATCGTGCACCAGGGTGTCAATACCCAGCTCACGCAGCGAGCCTAAATACAGCTCCTGAATGTTGTCCGGTGACGGTTTTAAAATTACCTGAAACTGATAATAGTGCTGTAACCGGTTCGGGTTTTCACCGTAGCGGCCGTCTGTTGGCCGGCGGCACGGTTGCACATAGGCCACGTTAGTGGGTTCCGGCCCCAGTGAGCGTAAAAAGGTCATAGGGTGAAAAGTACCGGCACCTACTTCCAGATCCAGTGGCTGCACCAATACACAGCCCTGCCGCGCCCAGTAATCCTGTAAGGCCAGTATTAACCCCTGGAAGGTTTTAATATCGTACTTATGCATGCGTAGTGACTCACTGAAAAAATGACTGGAAAGTATACTTGGTTGTGGCGGCGATCTGTAGGGTCAGAACCGGCTTTTGGCAAAAATGTTAGCCACCCGCTTGCTGTTATTGCAGGATTGGGGGCCATAGCGGCCCCAAGTAGCAGAATTAGCCGTTGTTAGCTGCTCACCGGGCGTACTGTAGCTGTTGTTTTTGCAGCTGTTGTTGCGGTGCTGGCAGCACTTGTGTCGGTAACGTCATCAGAGGCAAACAGTTGCTGAACATACTGCGAAGGGCTTTTACCCATTACGCTGGTCAGGCCCAAATTAACAAAAGAGGTGGCAACGCCCACACCGCCGCCCCAGAATGCGCCACCGGCCACCTGCGAAATATACCCCATATCATCGCCGGTCCAGTCACGGTAATACTGGCTTACCAGCGGAATATGTTGCAGCGGGTTGATAATATCCAGCACATCAGCAAAGCCAGGCGAACTGCCATTGGCAAAGGCTGTAGCGGTTGGGTTTTCCAACTCCGCTGCTGTTGCGGCCGCTTGCTCAGGTGTGGGCTCCAGTGCAGCCTGCACCATGCTTTGCATCATATTCTGTGTTAACGCAGCAAACATTGCATCCGGGCTGCTCATTGCTGTGGTATCGGTCTGGCCGCTTAGTATGCTTACCAGTTGGCCAACCTGCTGCTCTGCGTTTTCGCTGTCAGGGTTCAGCGCCGAATTCAGGGTTTGCATAAAGTCAGCATTGTTGTCGCTTTCTGCTGTGCCGTCATTTAACCAGTCGGTCATGGTGTTAAACATATTGCCGTTAATTTGCATATTGTCTCTCCCTCACACTGTCTAGTTGTACCAGGTCCCGCACCTGCACCGGAGCCAGATAGTTTGCCTTAACCGGGCGTGTTTCTGCATGGTCCGGATACACCCGCACCACCTCAAGCTGGCTGTCATTTTCTGCCGTTACCGCGTAGCTGTTACCCCAACTGTCGGTAAAGCTGTCGCTGTGTAACAGGCTGAATGTATCTCCCGGTTTTACCCCTTGCCTGCTGCCAACGCTGATTGTTACATTGCCACCCACCACGCGGATAACCTGGGCCTTTACCCGCACACAGCTAAGTGCGGCAGCAATATCGTCTACTGCTTCATACACCAGGCGCTGCACTTCAACACCAAAGTCAGCACGCCACAACTGGTCGCTGGCAGGGTTTACTTCAGTTGTAATTGCAAAAGGCCACAGCACACGGGTTTGATATTGTTTAGTTTGGATCAAGCGGCCACTGGCACCGTCAAGTACACTGACTTCCAGTGCAAACTGACGTACCCAGCGCTCTTTTCTTAGCAAGCCAGCCGCCTGACGGCCAAATGCCAGGTTGCGTAACCGCCCGGCGATAATAAACTGCGCCTGTGCTGATTCCGCCATATAACGTAGCTGGTGCTGGGCACTGCTATGTTGAAATTGCTCAGGGGCAAATAGCGGCTCGTTACTGATCGCCTTTACCAGAAAATCGGCCGGGCTGCGCTGAATAGCGGTATGAAAGCGGCTGGTTATTTCTTTGTTCAGCTCGTTGTTGCCCAGCGCAACCTGAGTTGCACCGGCCGATAAACTAAACGGCGTGAGCACCAGTGCTTTTGCTATGCTGCGATCGTCACATAAATTTACCTGCGGCCAGACATCGGCTTTCAGCGTTATCGATAACTGACCATCACGCTCATGCTCTTCCTGAATAATAATTTGCGATACAGGTACCGAAGAATGCAGCGTAAACAACTCTTCGGCCAGGTTTTGCTGGCGAAACAATTCCATAGCGGCCAGTGAGACATCAGCCTGCAACAACACTTCGCGCAGGGCCAGCTTTGCTGCCTGCTGCCGCGCCAGCTGACGGTTGTCATCAAAAACCACTGCTGTGCCGCTGCCGCTGTACCATTCAGCAGCGGCTTCAAATGCCAGTAACACAGCTAGCAGCAACCCGATTATACGCATCAGCGCCACCACTTCTGCCGCGAGCCGGCCGGAGCCAGCCCTGCGTGTGGCAACGTGATCAGATTCGCAGTGTCCAATTTTAGCCGGGTAACAAACAACTTACCGTCAATTGCCGCGTCTACCAGCTCAGCTCCTCTTATTACACCCTGCACCTGGCTTTGCACAGTATCCTCCAGCAGCACTGACTGCTCGGCATTGGAGCTGGCCGTTAGTTTCTTACCATAAAGCTGCTCGGCCAGTTGGCGGTACGCGTCCTGACGCGACGCTGCCATCGCCAGCAGTAACTTGTCTTCATAACTGTTACCAGGTTGCGACTCCACCACCGCATAACCGGTAGCTTCCAATATCAGGGTTTGCTTCGGTGGCTCCAGCGTGTACCTGATCGTGCGCTCGTAACTGCAAGCACTAAGCAGTGTTAACGCTAAAGCCAGTAACAGGCAGCGGCTTAAAATGGCCATAGCTCTGGATTATTCAGTTTTTCGGTTAACCAGCCCAGGCGCTGGCTATCAGCCAGTGCACCCGTGCCAGAATATTCAATACGGGCGTTGGCAATTTTGGTCGATTTAATTTTATTATCTTTATCGACATCTTTCGCCCGAATAATTCCGGTTAACCTTATGAATTCTTTGCCATTATTAATAAGCATCCATTTATCGCCGCGCACCAGCAGGTTATCATTGTTTAATACCCGCATTACCGTTACCGTAAGCTCGCCTTCAAAATCGTTGCTTTGGCTGGCAGAACCATCACCTTTAAAGCGTTGGTCCTGGCTTAGGCCCAGGTTTACTTCTTTACCGGCAATTTTCAGGTTACCACCGGGGATCTGGATCGGGTCCAGGTTATAGTCTGAGCTTTTCTTCAGTTCGGTATTGCCTTTCTTGGTCGCCCGGGTAGATTCCGACAACTGCACCGACACGATATCACCGGCCTTAAAATGCGAGCGCTCTACATATAAACTGTGCAGCCGGTCGGGGTTAAACAGCGAGCCATTTCTTTTTAGCGGCATAACTTCAGGCTCAGGTTCCAGCGCAGCGTAGTAAGGATCATCCGGGTCTGGCTTGTCCAGTTTTGACACCGGCAAGCCAGCTTCAGGCTTTACCATGTCTTCCAAACCAGCAGGTGGTGCTGTGTCATTAAAAGCAGAGCATGCCGTTAGTGTATTTATGCTTAGTATTAAGCCAACCAGATATTTGTTCATCGCTATTAGTACCTTACCCAAGCCGTATTCAGCCAGTATCAGGTTAGCGAAACAATATGGAAAAATTATGGAAGAATCAGGGAAAAGCGTTAATAAAGGTAAAATGTCCTTCACATTATTCAGTTTTCATTCATAGTATTGTTTTCCGGAGGTGTGATGACAGTGACAGATAAAACGGATAATCATGAAGGCGCCCAGCTTTCACAGAAAGCGTTTTTGCTGGTCTCGCTGCTGGAGCAACAGGTACGTAAATCTGATATTCCGCCCGATCTCTATCAGCGTATGGCTGCACAGATCACTGAATTAAACGGCGTACTTGGCGATCTAAGCTCACACTTAAAATCCCTGGCAGGCCCAGGCTCGGCTACAGTGGTGGCTGCCCCCGTCAACCAGCAACCGCCACCACTGTTGGTGATGGACAGCCTGCGCTTTACGCTAAGCTCGCCACAGCAATCGGTAAAACTAACCAAGTTGGAATTTAAGTTTCATCAGTTAATGGCCACCCACCCCAGGCAGGTGTTCAGCCGCAGCCACCTGATGGACAGCAGCTACAGCGACTATGCTGATATTTGCGAGCGCACCATAGATTGCCATATCCGCAAACTACGCGCCAAACACCGCCAACTCTACCCCAAGCTGCGTTTTATCCACACTATGTATGGTGTCGGTTATTACTATGCCGAGCCAGAAACTACCATAGAGCAGAAATAGAAACGGGCCCGCAGGCCCGCTTTCGATTACATATCAGATTACAACCTGTGTGGGATCTCATAAACCTTAAAAGTTACATTCCCCTTAAAACTAAGGTTCTCCGCGATTTGTGAGAATACGGGTGCACCACAGATTTCTCTCAA
>NZ_JANUEM010000023.1 GCF_024809855.1 Rheinheimera pacifica | reverse complement strand
ACACAGTCATTTAGGGCAGTTATCACCGGCAGATTATGAGGAAAAAGCTAATCTCAACGAGGTTAATGAGTGTCTATGAAATTAGGGGAAGTCCACTGCCCCCAATCTCAAAGCTGAATCAGAAATGAGCTTGTCAAACTCGTGTGCATCCCAATCTCTTTGTAACCTTTTTTTCCAAGTTGCAATTATAGCCTCTTTATCAATCGGTGAGCTTAAAACGAATGCAAGGACCTGATGACAATACTCAATTATTTCAATCATATCATCACATAATCTGTCAAAACACATCCTCCAATGCTCAGGAGTATTTGGACTAAACGATTGGCAACAAGATATAAACCATCCTGAAACTTCTGACCGAATCTCCATCTCTCGATCTTTCTCAAAACCAATATTATGAAAAAGCCAAGTTCTCAACTTTTGGACAGTGCTCTTTGTTTTAGCCTGTTTCTCAATAGACAACACACTATTGTTTAATGGAGGTAAGCCTAAAATCACATTAAAACTCACCCTACCTGATTCAAAGAGAACTGCGTATGACCAAGTAACCAATCTTAGAAAATCAACTTCATTTTCTGCTGTAGACGGCGGACGTACGTTGATATTGGATACAGCATCTCGAGCAACATTAACTCGAATACCTTCAGATAGCACCGTATAAGAAGCATGTAGTTGTGTAAATTTCATGGCCGCCCAACCTCATGGTGCAAAGGATCCGCTATCGGGCCAATATAATTGAATGCAATACCAAATTTAGACAGAGTCCGCCCGTATTGGAGATCTTGCTCTATAAAATCACGTTCAAGAACTGAAATCCTGCGTTCAAGAGACTCTACCAAAACAGCAAAACGGCCTGGAGCGAGTTCCGAATCTACGCGCCCACTAAACACTGAGACTCTGCCATGATCATCTGCGAGTATCAATTGCTTAACCACTCTTCGCGAATCGATGTACTCAGACTCTTGCGATAGCTCTCTCCATAAACGAATTGCAACACCTTCATCGTAATCTAGCCATGTAAAAACGGCCTCAATATAAAGAAGGGAGAAATCCCGATCAAAACATCCTAAATTACGCAATGCACTTAAGCATTGATAAATCTTTCTGCGGGCTTCTTTATCTGGAATTACTTGTCGTTCGCCTCTTAAAGGCCATTGACCTGTGGACGCAATCCAAATACAAGACAATAAATAGCGTAAACATCTTTCGTCAGTGATCACTCTATTCCACTCAGATAATAAGTATTCAGATGCTTGTTCTGCCATTGTCCTATTATATGCTTCACTGTCTTGATTTTTTTTGGATGGCCCTATTTGGCGAGCTTTAAGAAATATACCAGCTGCAGATCCGTCTCGCTCTAATGCTTGAAGTGCGGAATCCGAAAGACTGGGGAGTTCTAACAAATCTCCTAATATAAATTGCCTAGTGTTGAATCGCTCTTGGCTTTCAAAAGATAATGAGCTTGGGTCGATTCTGTCCAACACTGAAAAAATATCAGCATACAACTCCAATTTGTGAATATCAGAGAGATTAGCTTGTTTGAGAAGATCTGCGGCAGTCCATAAAGCAACATCTAGGGGATTGTAAGCTTCCGTGACACCTATAGCCATCTGAGATGCGGTTCTTGCAGACATATAAGCTGACCAAACTGCAGTTTCCGTATTTCCGACTTTCTTACTCTCATTCACAGCCAGAAACGCAAAAATTGCTGCTCGCTCAACTATTAAATGAGCTCTAGTTCGGGTTGCAACGCGATTTGGCTTTTTATCCAAGAAATCAATGGCGGATTGCACAGCTTCCCTAGCTTCCTCTAAGATCGCAGGTACCTCCCCAAGGCTTACTTTTTCCTCACGAATAGCACTCCTACGCAATGTAGACTCTTGTAGCATTAGGCGAGGATCAAGTATGCCGTTATCTAATCTCAGAGCTGTTAACGCTCGACCTATATCGACGTAATTAGCACTATAACGGGCTTTAAGTGGCCCGTCTGGGCCAAGTTTATGCAACAAATCAACGAGAAATCGGCGACCACTTTCTTCATATTCCAACGGAGACCTTACAGCTTTTATAAGAAATAAAAGCTGCTTTGCTTCAGCATCCGAGGTCAACAATCGCCTTCTACATAAAATTTCAGCCTCTAATGTCAAACGAGGTGCAACTAATATATCCTCTGATCCAGCATCAGATGATTTCCATCGGAAAAGATCGATTCCACGAAACAAGTTTGCAATGTTTAGCGCATTTCCGCCATCAGCTAGATTTAATGCGCTTATTAGAAGATTTAAAGGAATACTGCAGTTTAATTGTCCTGCAGCCATCACGAGATCTACCAAACGTGCAGTAATATTGTCTCTATCATCAAACAGGTTCGCTAGCCGATTCTCAAGAGTGACGGAATCATTAGTGGCAAGTCCCAAAGCTATTAATTGTTGTGCTATTGGTGATAAGTTCTGTTGATCAGTATTTCTCGACCGATTCCGTAGCTCTTGCTCAGTATATCTAGCTTCATTTCCTAGGCCAGACGATATCTTAAATTTTGTCGAGGGTAAGACTCGGTACAGAGTAGCAAGAACATTCCTGTCACTGCCCACCTTTATTTTATGTGAAGCCCCAACAAATTTACAAATCAGATCCACTAGTTTGGTTTGCTCCGATGGTAAAAGTTCGCTATTGGCCTCAACAAATTCTCTAGGTAGTTTAACCCCATCATTAACACGATATGACGAGCCAACAACAATCACACGTCTTCCGCGGCTACGAATGGTCGCCAATAAATCTCTATATCTATGGGCTGAAACATTGCAATCGCAAATTAACAAAGTGGCTGATGCGCCATTTCGTTCCGCTAACTCGCAAAATTCAGATATTTCGCTGGCGAGTGGTAATCTAGTGTTTGTGTACAAAATTGCCGCTTTATGGTCTTCCTTTATTATCGGAATTAATCGAGCAAGGCTGATACTTTTTCCTGTTGCAGATTGCCCATGAAGAACAACTGGTTCTTTGAGCTTTGAGTGGTTTTCAACCCCTTCTTTAACTAGATCGTTCAACTTTTTTTCATAATCCCGGACGATAGTAAATCCACGTCGAACTCCATTGACTACACCTTTTGGTCCATCAAATTCACCATGAAACTTAACAAAGGAATTATAAATAGAGTCTTCACCTAGCGGAGCTAAGAAATCCATCCATGAATCATCAACCACATAGCATGATGCTTCCACCTGAATCCTTAACTCAGGTGGGATAGACATCTTACGATCACCACCAAATGATATTACATTTGGTTCCATTGAATGCTCTGTAGCAAACAATTCAAGCTTTCCAAGAACTTCAGATTGAGCTAAAAACTCACCTAACCGAAGAGGATCAACAACAATCTTTCCTCTTGAGACGAGTTCGGATAGTTCATGAGGCACATCTGTATCATCAGCTTTCCAGCCAAACCATAACACTCGCTGATCAGGAGCTTGCTCAATAAGGGTCAGAATATTATCTAAGTCTAGCCAGTCTTTGAATGGCTCGTACCCGTCAATAACTATGATTCCTATTGCGGTTGCAACATCATGTACTCGGTTCAACATTGGTATTGTATGCTTAGATAGCCGAGCTCTTAATTGTGGTTTAGAAATAGGTGCTTGAGCTACAGCATCAGATGAACCAGCCTTTCCATACAAATAGTATATTGGTGTTCTAGAAAGGCTTCTAAACGCTGGCGGCGTCTCTATAGAAGTAAGAACGGCTTGAGGACTTCTAGATGTCGTCTTAAATCTTGAAACAAGATTTGGATCAAAACTTGAAGTAAATATTGCATGCCAAGGCAGTTTACTCACATGTGTAGCCCAAGTAACTGCGGGATATCGGCTATAACGCTCTTGTAGCCATAAGTAAAAATCATCAGGTAGTGGCATTTTATCTAAAAGGCTCGACCAACGAGCTTCAGTGGTGGTATCTAACCCGAAATGCTGAAAAATAGTATTTTTTATCGAGGTATCAGTTAACCCATCTTGGCCAAGAATCAGCACTAATGGGACCTTTTCAGAGATAGCCTGCATTAAAGCAGTGCCAGCACGATTTATTAAATCCATGTAAATTCCTATCTGCTTACATCATATAGTATGTTTGTATCAGTCAATACTAAACTTGTACCTTGGTATTAATAAGAGAATCAACCCTTTGCTTAACTTGGCTATATATTGGTAACTTACTGCCAGGAGCATCTACAGTTACCATCAACGCATATTGAATTGACTTTCCAGTCACTCCAGCCCTCTCTCTGCAATTCACCTGGATTGTTAGCAAATCTCCGACTGAGAGATCTGACACTTTTTTTCCTGCATATACAGCATGAAATGCAGTCCCATTTTGAGTATGAGAGTGATAGTAATCGCCTTCAGGCACCTGAAGATCTTGTTTATTTGCACCACTAACCCAAAGCTTGGCTCCGTTGTACTTGATTGATGCAGGGTTGGTTGGAGCAAACCACGCTAAGGTAACAATGACTCGTCGATTTACGTTGGTAGCGTTTAAACATAATGGAAGCGGAAACTGGTAAACGTGGCTACCTTCATGTTCCAGCTCATTGGTATACAGCATCGTTGCTTGCTGATCGTTGCATGAATGAATACGCTCTTCATCTACTACCCCAAAACCTAGAAACTGGTTTAAATCCGATTTAAAAGTATTTGTCTTCTCTTCGGTTTTAAACAGTTCTGTTAGTTGAATTTTGGGTTCCGGATAAAACTGGGCTCCGTGAATAAGCATAGCCTTCATAATGACTGCATCTGGAGCTTTTGATAAAGCAGCTCTTGCTATTGCATCTGATTTTAGCGATGTTAATGTTTCATACAAAAAGCCAAGCCTTCTCGTCGATAACGCTGCTGCATTGCTTGTGCCGGTCGTAAAATGATAACGAGTTATATCTGCGGGATGAGGCCCTACACAAGCCACCTTCTGCCCAGGTCCGAGTGAGCTCGCTGCTCGCGGAATCAATTCTACGGGCTGATTTTGCGAATAAGTCCTGTTTGTGTACATCTGGCGACCACCAGGCATCATCAACTCAGGTTTTACTGAAAAATTTTTACCCAAAGTAATTGGGCTAAATGGACTAACCATATAAGGTGTCACAAGTGGATCAATAAGATTGGGATGAATGTCACCGCTGTAATTGTCGAAGTGATAGCCCTTTACTGTAATCGCATTGATCGATTCAGCCGGCGACATCATTCTCTGGCTATGCCTGTCTTGATGAAGTGCAGAAAGTATGAGGCGCTCACGGTCATAATCACTTAAACACTTGAACGCATCCTCAGAAATATCTTTAAGAACAATACGCTTGTTGTGGTTACCCGCACTAACAACAAAGAGTACGTTGTATTTATACGATAACCAGTCGAGCATTTTCGCCCAAGGACTCATTTCTGTGTCAAACAAACGGAACATGTCACCGACAGATAAGTTGATAACCTTTATCGAAGGCGCAGCGGCAGAGAATCCGTCTTCAGGTTCAAATAAGCGCTTAACTGCTCGGTGAATCAAATCCAAAGGCAGCATATCTTCAGGTATTGTTTCCTGCCGTCTTCGACTTACAACAAATGTGTCCGAAGGAGCCATAATTGGCCTGACATAAACCTTACGCGTATAGGGTTGATAACCTGTTTCATTCCCCATATCACCATGCAGAATAAGTGATGCCATTTCAGTACCATGGCTCTGTTCGCCAGAGTTAAAGTAACGACTCTCTAATTGGTCAGGGTCATCAACTATTAATCGGTCTTTTAGTGCCACATGGTTTGTAAAGGGATATCCGTCAAAAAGAGCTAGTACTGGTAAGGTATCATCTGTTAGATAGTCATCTTCTATTTCTGGGAAATTTAATTGAGGTTGATCTTCACCGAAGTCATCACTGACACCTGCTGAGCATTGTCCAACAGGCCTGAAAAACATAGTATCGTCACACCTGATTAGATCATTCTCTGTAAGACAGTCAATTATTGATTGAGCATGCTGCCTCGGGATGCGGCCTAATACCCCGTGATATCGGATTTCCTCAAAAACGTATCGATTAACAAAAACGCCACCGCAGTCCTGGATAAGCTTTTTTATGCGACCTTCAACTTGTTGACGATGGGAAGAGCTTTCTCTGAACCAAAGCTCAGCCTCAAAAGGAATGAACTCAGCAGAATCATGCTGCAATCGGTAGTACCAATCGTCTAAAAGACCTGTATTTTTAATTCTGTTAGAAGAGTTCCAGAACCTTAAATCATGCAACTGCAGAAATGCATCACGGAGTTTGGCTAAGCCTCGGGGAATATGTCCGCTCTCTTTATATTCAGTCCATATACTAAGCAGTTTAGCCAGACCTTGTCGGTTGCTCATGGTTATGTACAAGGTAGTTGTTGAGCCAATGCGTTTTCCATCATCATCTAAAAGATAGACAAATTCATCTTCAACCTCATCACCAACAGTGCTTAATAGAAACTCAAAGCCGGGAACATTTCTTATGGCTTTCTCAAAATTAGCGATGCTACCGATCACCTCTAAAACCAATACTCTTTCAGGTACCAATCCATCTGTACTTTGTTTCAAAGCAGAAAATTCAGCAAACTGCTGATTGAGTTCTTTGAATCGCTCATCAAATCGTTGATATTGCTGAGCTGCGCCTGGTTTATGGATGGTTAGGCGAGGACGCGGAGGTTTTGGTGGCGTTCCATTAACTGGAGGAGGGAATATTAAATGAGGGTGTTTATCCATATGCTTTCAACAACATAATGAACTTAGCTTACACCAAGCTATCACCTTTTTATTCCGGTTTGTACTTATTTTTCCAACGATCAAGAACCTTCATTGTAATTTCAGAAACATTACGCTCACTCATTGGCAAAGATAATATAAATTTCCTTCTTACCTCTAGTGCAAAGGATTCAAGCTCAGCGAAACTAAAGCCACTCATGACGTTTGCAATCTCAGCTAAAGGGACGCCCATATCTTGAATAGTTCTCTGTTGGAACAAAGATAACCATTGCTCAGCCATTTTCTGATCTGGCTTAGGTATGCTTAACTGAATTTGGAAACGACGCCACATAGCCTTGTCTAACATAGACTGGTGGTTTGTAGCCGCAATCACAACTACATGGCTAGGCAAGTTATCGATTTGTTTCAGCAAAGCGTTAACGACTCGCTTGGCTTCACCATTATCATTCTCGTCTTCACGCTCTTTCCCTATTGCATCAAATTCATCAAAGAATAAAACACAGCGCCGACTTCTGACCAAATCAAACAGAGCATCAAGCTTTTGCGCAGTTTCACCTAAATATTTGCTGAAAATCCCCTCATAGCTCACAACGTAAAAAGGTAACATCAAGTGATTTGCAATGGCTTCCGCCAATGAGGTTTTACCATTTCCTGGGGCGCCAAAAAGCAGAATTTTATGCCTGGGCTCAACACCATAAGACCGAAGTAGATCTTTTCTGGCGTGCTCTTCGAAAAGCTCTGTGCACTGCTCGCGCAAATCGTCAGGCAGCACCAAGTCATCTATCGTTTTTTCAGCGCGCAACTCAAAAAAGACATTTCTGGCATTAGCATCGGAACTATCGAGGAATGAAGGTGAACCAGATAAGTCTGGACCGAATGAATCGGCTTCAGACAATAAACTACGCACTCGCTCGGCAAAGCTGTGGTGATGTCGGGCAGATGCATCAGCTGCAATTGCTTCGACGGTCATTTTGAATCTTGGAATATCGCCTTTAATTCCGTTTTTAACTAGATTCAAAACTAAATCAGAACGTGCCATTTGCTCTCCTGAGTGCCTTCAGCTTAGTCATTATTTTTATTGCTTCGCACCGTCGGGATTTAAGTGTAACGAAGCTGTTGCGAATCGACAACCTTTCAAATTATAATTCAATTTCAACATAATTTCTATAGCGTTATTGAATTATTGGGCTCAAAAGAAATGAACATCAGAAACAACGAGTCATCAACCTCGATTTTCAAACAAGCTTTTGAATTAACAAGGAAATCACAAGAGGAGTTCGGTGAATTAATAGGGAAAAATCAGTCTCAGGTATCGAAGTACCTTCGAGGGCAGATTGCTCCATCAGCGGAATCAATTATTCACTGCATGAATATCATTCACAGGGAAGGACTTGCCACGGAACATTGTCCAGCAACAACAGAGTTACTTCTTAAGATTCAAAAATTAAAAGGCTCAGAATACGCAACTCTGCGTAAAGCTCTGCATACGATGATAGATGCGGTCATGGATAACAGTAATTCGAAGTCGATCACAGATTCTGCAGAAACCTCAACGCCCAGCTTTCAATAGACTCTAACGGAATATTCCCAGCCTCAGCCCCCTGATGCTTCGGATGGTTGATGCCAACATGGTTACGCTCGCCAAACAGGCTATCCAATAACTCATTTGGCCAGCTAATTGATTTTGCGACAACTCCCTTGCGGATCTGCAGGAAATGGTCAATCCAATCCTGCGGTTCAGAGCCAAATAGCACTTTGGTTGAAAGCATCTTAATTCCATCAGAAGTATCTACTTCCAGTAGTACAGCCTCAGTTGCTTTATAACGAATCCTGACGGCTTTAATAGCCCGAGCCGAACCATCCTCAAGCTGATGTTGTTTGCTGCGACCTATTTTTGGCAGAGACTGCGTTTCTTGCTGTAATATTGAACATTTGTACTTTGTAACTAACACCTGAATCATGTGATCAAAGCTCTTAAAGCGACTAGCAAACTGTCGCTCTCGATCGGTGACATCCTGTTTTCCCCCAACATCTGCGGCAGGCAGAGTACCTCCTTGGTGGGGTTCATCTGTACTAACCTCCCGGCCGGCTTCTTTATCAGTAAGCTCGTCCATAATTAGCTTACTGCTGTCTTTTACTCTCTCTTGTTTGTAGACATCAAATGGCTTGGTGAAACTGACCCAAGATAAATCTCCCTCTAAAACTAAGGTTTCGTTTTGGTCAGAGGCGGATTCTTCGTCATCGACCTCAAACTCATCAGCACTATCTTGCCAGTTCACACCGCCAGAGCCAGCACGGACACCTTCCTCATTTTGCTCTTTTTTAACAAAGGCAGAATTAATAAATGCAACGCGGTCTGGAATATCAACATCAAACACGATACCGATGATTTCTTCGATTAAATAATGACTTTTACTTGTGTTGTACCTTCCCCTGACATGAAGTTGCCAATTGGTCATTGGTGGTGGTTCAAAACTAAAACGCCAACTCTCCAGCGCCCCTTTCAGCTCCCGATTTAACTGATAATGACGGTAAATACTTTGGTAGGACGCCATTGCTGTGGGGTCAGTGAGTAGCCATGCTAGTAATCGCTTGGTGCCGCTTTGATTAAAAGCACTTTTAGGAAAAGTGCTTGTTTTCAGCACATGGATGTCAACATGGTTTCGATCCGGATACGTCTGTACATCAAACTCTAATTGTAAGGTTGCACTGCTAAGACAAGCGCGACATAGATAAGAGTTCACCAGAAAAATGGCTCGCGCGAGTTCAAGTTGCGGTAATACAACCAAATCACCTTTTCCGCCATCGAAACAGAATGCGTTCTGAATGCCCTCTTTATCTCTGACCGATTGGAAAGCGCTTAATTCTGGAAACGCGGACAAGGTGCTAGCAGAAATCTGATAACCAGGTTTGAAAGTGAACACTCGATCCACACGGCGAGATTGTCGTTTTTGGCTGTTAATCAACTTTCCCCGACTGATAACGGGGATATTTGCCAAACGCGTGTGCTTTTTGTCTTGAATAGGACGACACCACAAGGCAAGCGACCAGTCAGCCACATTGTTGTAGCGGAAAAAGTCACCGATATGTACCACTAATGAATCGTCGCCAAATCCTTTGATTTTCGTCAAGCCAACCCCTGTCAAAACAACTGCAATTCTTTCAACACCCTTTTAGTATCTGGTGTCAGCCGCTCTTTGCTCAATCCTGCTTTACGCAGTACAACCCATTTCTTCAATAGTCCGGGGTTTTGGTAAAGCCCAAAACAAGTATTAGCTAATCGCCTTAACTGATATTCGGTAATAGTTTCAGTGTACCGCTGCAAATACATCCTAACCAGTGGTAATTTATCAAGATTTTTCTCTATAGTGCTGTGATTTGGTAAGCGACCTAAAAGGTAGTTTGCGGAAAACCTCGGGCCGGTATAATGCGGTTCAGTATCTGCAAGCAGCTTACGCAACTGTCTAATCGCAGCCAGCTCTCGTCGATGCCAGTTAACTTTAAGGCTCGGCAAATCTCTTGGCAATTTATGCTGCTTGTTAAACTCCATTAGCCAAGCTCTGTCATTTCGGTATAACCAAGCGTACAGAGCGCCCCCGGGTCCGGTCTTTCGAGCAGCTTTAGTGCCTCGTTCCAGGGCCAATCTTTTCCAAGCTTCTCGTTTTGGCGTATCGACCACTTTTGGAGTATCAATACTTCGAGTCAGATCCAATGCTGGCCAAACCTTGCCGCCTAATTTCCGCACCTGGTTAAGAATTTCAGCAGGCGTCATTCCAGGTAACAGGGCAGCCCATACAATTAAATGCTCCAGATAACTAAAGGCCTTACGGTGCTTTCGAAACATCGATCTGAGCCAAAAGCTTTCACTAACAGGGCCGTGCAGATGTAGTTCAGACAAGGTTCGAACAGAGAATTGTTGCTTGATATGGTTGTAGACCCGATCGTGCAGAACTTGTTTTCCTCTGGAGAACCCGAAATCAGCAGACAGATCATGATAAAACGCTGTCCACTGTTCAAATGATGGCGATGTCCCCGGGGACAACTGCATTAACTCGCGAGCTAAGCATGCAAGAGCCATCTGCTCAGAACTAACTTCGGCGCAGCTTTGTGGTTTACTGAGAGCTTGCTGCAAAGGTAGAAATAAATGCCTATGGTCGCTTATGTTTTCAGATAGCAAAGTTAATGGGCCGTGGTCAGGACAAACACCAAGACCAGGAAAATACCACTCGCGCAACCAGTAACATTCCCCGTACGTCTTTAGTTGCTGCTGCACACAAGCAGCACAATAGCGGAACCCATGTACTGATTTAACTCGGGAAGCAGCAACACCAAGCATTAAGTGAACAGCACCCTGAGAGCTTGCGGCCATCATCTTCAATGCCTTGAGCCTGTGTTCTTCAGGAACAAAAGGGGCATAAAGCGGGAATAGTGTGTGCTGATAAACCAGCTCATCAACAGAATACCGACCAGTTCTTTTCAGCTGGTTAGAAATAGCCTGCAGATGACAAGGAAGATCCATAGTGGCAATCACCTTGCGATCACCATATATCTCATCCAGTAGCTGTTTAGGGCTGGATATACCCAGATAAGTGCCAGTTCGAGCTACTGTGCTATAAATCAGTTCATTTGGGTAGGGAACCGGAAAGTTGAGCATGGCTACTGACTCAGTCGACGAGTGTAAACAATTAAATATAGAGTGTGATGACTGAATTAGTGTCTATTAATCCTTTTATTTTCTTCGAAAAATCTTATTTGGCTTCAAATTTGCGTAACTTTTCTCTGGACCTATTCAGTTTTCAGGCTTTGGAGAAGGCATTCTGTTTATGTATTTTTCCAACGATTTCAGCACCGAAGCATTCAAACAATCTGGTAACGCAATAAATGTCGCATTGATGGCTTGCAACAGGACTCCGATATGAAACGCTAGCAGTAGTTTTCAGAATATCCAATCAGACGAACAATTATCTCAGAGACCAACTAAACGCAAACTGCGGACATTAATGATCTGCTCTTCGGTGTACCAGAGCGAAGCGTAAGTACTTCCTATAGCAGCAACTTGTTAGTCATTCAATAGACGACCAAGTGTTTTAGGTTCTCTTTCTCTAATTGTCTTAACTAAATGCTCAAGAGAGTTGATTAATGTAACCGCACCAACGTTAACCTTAATTTTTTTTTCAATGATATTTGAACACAGGTCATATGTAACTTTTAGCATCGACTCTATCGGCAGACCAACTGAGTCCTCAGATACAATATAATCAATACCATTCACAGTAAAAATATCAACGCCGCCTAACATGCCAATTTTTTGGCTACTCTCATTAAACAGGTTAATATAATAATCATTACTTTCTGAAATTATTTTTGCGCCACTGTCTAATTTGTAATCAAAAAAGCATTTCATTACTGACTTGTTTAATAGTAAAGAACTAGGCTTTCTTATATATATGTAAGGAATTGATATTTTTTCCCCGTTGTGCATTGCCTTCGGTGCATAAGATCCAAGGATGCGATTATGCTTTAGAAAGTTATTTATGACGTATATTTCATGAAACTTCCCCACAAAAAGAAAATCAAATGCATCTAAAAAAGCCTCCCGGCAAATTTCTTTATACCCATCAATGTTGCGGATTTTCAAAGTCCCAATGGAGTGCTCTTCAAAAATTTTTGATATGGCGTTATTGATTTCACTTTCGCACCTTTGTATTGGCTTATACGTCGATTTTGAATGCTTAACAGTACCTATAAAAGAGAAAATAATCCAAGAGTAATAGTACTCAATCAGTATAGAATAATTGCTAATTAGCGACTCGACCAAGTACAGGTCTTCTGGTTTCGCAAGATACCAATAAGGGGATTGCTCCTGTTCATCTAAAAGCACCTCTAGTTTTTTACAGATAAATATTATCTTTTTTAACTGATGCTCTAGTGAGAGGTTGGCTTCAGTTTTAAAATAGTAATGCGTGTCGTTATTTAGTATTTCTCTTGGAGGTAAAATCATATAATTTTTCTTCTCTATTCAGGATCTAAAAGTTTAATAGAAGGCAGAAAGCCCGCAAACCGGAAATTTCTCTGGCCCGATATACTGATTTTTGTTTATCCCACCGTAAGGCCAAAATACCTACTTTGCAAACTATTTTCCCTAACTGGTTAAAAACGGCCCCGACAAAGTCCATACTTTCTGTACGCTTGTTATCCTAAATTTAACTCATGCTCGGTTGCTGGATATGTAATCAGTAGTTTTAGAGACTTTGCTGGATAGATCTTTTGAACTCGAAAAATATTTTTGACCGCTTTTGGCACAAAGTTACACCTCAAGTGCCGTTCACAGCCTGGGAGATTGCTTACGACAATGTCTTAACTCACCCATCTCCTCAAATCAAATAACAAACCTTTAGTGCCCAAAGCCGAGTGCATAGCTGCTGCGGATTGCTTCTGAGAGCTGATGTAGCGCAGATCGTCATTAGCCAAACTATCCCATTGATCAGGCTTAGCATTTTTAACATGTATTTTCGGTTGTTCTGATTTAACCGGACTGTCACCATCTGACAGCCAATTCAAAATTACTGGCAACAGTTGGGGGCGAATTAGTTTAGGATTCTCAGCAAATGCTTTGCGCACCGTTGCTACAAGCAGGCTTGAGTCGTAATCGTCTTTGAGCATCAGGTAGATTCTGCGTTCGTCGTCTGTTGCCAGTTGTTTGAGTGCTAACTCCTCTGGGGTTTCGACTTTCATGCCAGCAATGTCCCTTTGCAATTGAATAAGTCTCTTATCCATTTCAGGCAGCATCAAATCAGAATACTGCGCAATTTTTTCCGGAACGCCAGATCGAAGAGCCTTCAGCATAGGATGAACAGGTTTTAGCTCGTCTTTATATACCTGTTTCATTAGGCCAGGAGTGAGTCGCTCCTTACCCAAAGCCAAGGCTCTTAACTGAGACAACACAAAAAGCTTAACAACGATATCCATAACGCCCTGGCTCAGGTCATACCAAAGGTCCCGTAAATCGCCGGTCAACACCAAATCCTTGCTCTGCAATAACTGCAGCTTCCAGAGGTTATCGGTAAAGGCAACCCACTCAGGGTTACGCTTACCATTGGGTCCTTGTTTCATCGGTTCCCAAAAAATCGCACCTAAACCTGAACCGCGTCGGGCTGACCTGAGATCAATTTCAAAAATTTCCCTGGCTTTAGGCGTTCCAATCAGCATGACTGGCACACCAATGGTGTTCACCATGGTCACGAAAAAATTCAGCATCGCTTCCGGGCCACCAGATTTCACCCGGCTTAAATGCTGGATCTCATCAATAACGAGCAAACCTACCGCATGGGCGTTGGCTATCTGAGCCATCAGTGCCATCATAGTCTCAATACCATTACGTTTGAGGCCATATTTTTTCTCATAATTCGAGCCCAACGCCTTATCCAGCGCCCGAAAAAAGTTCAGGCAAATTTCTTTAAGCGAACCATTGTGTGAACAGTCCACTTTCAGATAAACAACTTGCTCAAAATTCATAGTCGGGTGATAAATGACTTGAGGATAGGTGTCCAGGATGCGCGCTAAAGACGTTGTTTTTCCACTGCCTGAGCAACCAATCAGCAGCATACTTTGAGCTGTGGATTTCGCCTCTTCAAATCTGAAGCTAGACAAATCGCCACTTTGAACTCTTTCGTAGCCATTTTGTAAGTGTCGCTGCAGGTCACCTGTTTTAGGGTTACGACCAACATAACCACCACGAATCATTAGCGAAACACGCTCACTCAGCAGCATGTGAGAGCCTAGCGGCTGGAAAAAGTCATTGGTGATACGGCAAATACTGTGGGCGCGAACAACTCTTGGTTTCTGCAGATCTGACGCATCGAAAAGTGACGTCGAACGCAGAGCTGCAGCACTATTTACAGATTCCTGCAGTGGCGGCAAAGCCTCAATAAACGGATTGCCTTTATAAGCTGTAACATCGGCGTCCCGATAGACGGCATCAATTTTTGTTGCGCTCATTCAGGTTCTCCATCTTGGTCACCAAACAAGTCCGGAACGTAGCTTGGCAGACTGTAGTCCTCTTCGGCTTCACACAGAGGAATCACTGGTGCAAGCACTTTGTCTTTTACTTCATTTTCAGGCCTGGCTCGCTGTAACTGTTCAGCTTCACGTGCCTCTTTTTTATTACCCCTGATCTGCGCAATACGCTTTTGGCCTGACTCTTTAATGGCTGGAGTTGCTCGGATAGCACTGGTAGTTTTCTCTTTTATAAAAGCATCCAGTTCCCGCCGTTTTGCATCTTCATCCAACCTGGCATTTGCCATGTTATGTTTCTGCTGTGCCTGAAGCTCCCAAGCTTGCCAGAATGTCAGGCCTCTAAATTGGCGACTGCGGTCAGTAAGAGTACAAGTCCAGTAGGTCCGGCTACCAGGTTGTGGAAACAGATAAATGGTATCTGCAGAACCTGGGTTGTAAGCAGCCTCCAGTTTCTGAGAACGCTGAATATCTGGGCTTCGCAGTAGCCATCCTTCTCGAAGAAATTCTGGACAGCTGTAGTAGATACCCCACATATTTGCACCATATTGGGAAATACTAACCTTTTGCCGTGGTAACAAAGCAATCCTTAACTGCTCAGAATCAACCTGCCTTAAACTACCAACCCTGTGCTGCATGCCCCAGTTCCATAAATGAATTGGAATTGAAGGGATATCAGCAGGCAGGTCCGCATCACGATCGTACTTATCCATCACATGGTAGTTGTTTCGGAAAAGAATAGTCTTCAGCATTATTTGGGCGAAATCAGTGATCGTCATTACGGCATCAAGACGATAATCCCGCTCTCCATGTTTTTTCACTCTGTTACCAGTAACAACACCAGGCACATAGGGTTTAAATTCGGCCTGAAGAGTACGGAAGCAACTTTCAACAATACCTTTGGCGTCACCACGTCTCGGTGGTGCACTTTCAACCCGCAGATTAAACCCCTTAATCAGCGCATCCACCTGATGGCTCATCATCTCACCGCGGTCAGCCAAAATAACATCAGGCAAACCAACACATGGCCATTCGTCTGGAGTGATATCTATACCAAGAGACTTACATGAGGTTACCTTCTCAGTGCAGGCAATTGCCACAGCCTGCATAGCCACCACATAGGAAGGATTGTCAAAACCGATATAAAAACCAGCTATCATTCGACTAAACACATCAATCACGATGTAAAGGGTAGGCCTGCCAATGATTTTACTGCGGTCGTCATCTGCAACCAGGTAAATATCAGCAATAGTTGCATCAATCTCATATCGGCTGCCAGGGCCCAGCACATGGGCAGTTGCAGTGCTGGTTAAAGGGCGAATATCCTTTTTGTAGTTGCCGGGATTCGTGCTTTCAAGTAACCGCTGTGGCTTCTTAAACTCCCGGTTATAGAAATACCGAAACTGCCGTAATGTAGGATAATCTTCAGGCTGCATTGTAGGATGGAATTGTGCAAACAAATCCCTGAAACGACGATACGCGACCGTTGTTTTAAGTTTTTTCTGAGTTAATAAATGCTTTTCTATACTGACCCGAAATATTCGTTCAACATCGACAGTGACTTTAATACCTGAACCATCACCGTATAACCGGCTACGGCCAACTTTTGTTGTGCCTGATGCCGCTCTGGATTTCCCCGGGGCTCCACTGTTTTTGAAGTCAGGTAATAAAGCATTGGGCTTCTGGCCTCGCTGCCAGTACCTTCGGAGCAATTTGTACACTGTTGCCTTGGTAGCCAAACCTGATTCCGCAACTTCAGTGACTCGTCTCGCTCTCGCTTTAGTCTCAAAGCAATTCTCATCAACAATCACAGGCTGAATAATGGCAAGCGCTTTTTCACGTCGATTAAATGAAACAGAACCAACTTCGGGCTCTTCATCGTGCAGATATCCATAGGGATCCGCACTTCTTAACAACCGTCCGTCATACAGGTAGGAAACCAGCTTAAGTTCAAGAATAAATTCAGGTAACCCCTTATCACTATCAATTTGGATCCAGACAAGCTCTCCGGGATGAACAGCTAATATACGATAAAGCTTTTCGTCAAATCGTAGCACCTCATTGATTTGCCACATGCAACAAGGCCTCCATATCTTCAAACTGACAGAACCTGAGCTCTGATGCCTTCACAGAACGAAACGCCTTATTGATCTTAAATTTAATAAAGCCATTGGAAACCAAAGTCCGAACATCTCGTAAGCTATGGCCGAGCTCAAGCTCATATACGGTATCCAGATGTTTACAAATATCAATGACCTTCGAGTCCTGAGCTTTGCTAAATGCCTTAGATAAAAAAGGCAGCTGAGCTAACAATGCCGGATCAACAGCAGCATCACTTTTTGTTGGATATAACCACTCGATGTTCTGTGGTCTGACAAAATAATTCTAAAATTGCCAAAATAGATCTAAATTTCAGCTTCTGCTGTTTATCTAACTAATTGATAATCCTAGTGACCTTGGATTTTCGCAACAGGTCACTTGCATTTTAACGAGGAGAACAACTGTATTTATTTAAAACTATTTTGTCACTAATTCTGATTTTTAGCCGCAAATATGCGGCATTCAGGACTAATCAATTTAGATCTATTTTGGTAGCCAACATGTTCTGCTTTATCACCAAATCGATTTCTTCTTCGGTGACCAGAAACCACGGGATTTGCTTTAACTGCCAGTAGCGCCTTTCCAGCTCAAGCTTCTCGATAATCTCAGGCTTGGCTAACTCATTCACTGGCTTCACCTGAATAGCGAACTGCCTGTCAGGACCAGTAGTAGCGTCTACAAGGAAATCTGACGACATCACTTGGTCAACACCACGGACAGAAGGATGTCTCAGTTGATGCTCTGCTGCGAGAGCCCGGGTTTCATCTCGCTTTAAAGGGAATTGCTCCCTGATATCTGTAATGTCGGACGACCATTCAAGCACAAGAAAAACTGCTAATTCCAGATCGGAAAGCAGATGATGAACCCGTCGCGTTTTATGAGAGTAAATACGATGAGAACGCCCATCTGAAGGGACATCCTGAATATGAAACCAGGGTTTATAATGCTGTCCATGACCTTGGCCGCGCCCATTCTTGATGCGACGGGCAATTTCAGTTTCTGAAAGCGATTGCTGCGCTCTAGCCATAAAAAAAGTCCAGTATGCTTTTTAAACAGCATAACCGGACTTTAATGGTTTACAACTATTTTGTTCTGTTTAGTTCTTTGCTGCCACGCTTTAAGACTATTTTGTCTTGTTTAGAACTATTATGTCAGACCACAGGCCTTGTTGGCTACCAAAATAGATCTAAATTGATTAGTCCTGAATGCCGCATATTTGCGGCTAAAAATCAGAATTAGTGACAAAATAGTTTTAAATAAATACAGTTGTTCTCCTCGTTAAAATGCAAGTGACCTGTTGCGAAAATCCAAGGTCACTAGGATTATCAATTAGTTAGATAAACAGCAGAAGCTGAAATTTAGATCTATTTTGGCAATTTTAGAATTATTTTGTCAGACCACAGGCCTTGTTATTTTTAACCGTAAATTATTCTACGGTTACACTCTTAGCCAAATTACGTGGCTGGTCTACGTCGGTGCCTTTGATAATAGCAACGTAGTAGCTGAGTAACTGCAGTGGCAGGGTGTAGACGATAGGTGCCAGGATATCGGCGACGTGCGGTACATTGATTACCCGCATGGTAGCGTCTGACTGGAATTTAGCATCAGCGTCGGCGAATACATACAGAATACCGCCACGGGCGCGTACTTCTTCAACATTCGATTTCAGCTTTTCCAGCAGGTCGTTGTTTGGCGCTACTACAATAATTGGCATTTTGGCGTCAATAAGCGCCAGCGGGCCGTGTTTTAACTCACCGGCAGCGTAAGCTTCAGCGTGAATGTACGAAATTTCTTTTAGCTTTAACGCGCCTTCCATTGCGATAGGGTATTGATCGCCACGGCCTAAAAACAGTGCGTGGTGTTTATCGGCAAACTCTTCGGCCAGAGCTTCAATTTGTGGCGCCAGCGTAAGAGCTTGCTCCAGTTTAGCCGGTAAGCTTTTCAGCGCTTCTGTCAGCTCGCGCTGCTGCGCAGCAGTTAAGCCGTTATATTTACCAATTGCCAGCGTTAACATGGCCAGGCCCACTAGCTGCGTGGTAAAGGCTTTGGTTGAGGCTACACCAATTTCGACGCCGGCACGGGTCATAAAGGCCAGATCCGACTCGCGCACCAATGATGAACCAGCCACATTACAAATGGTTAAGCTGCCAACGTAACCGGCTTCTTTGGCCAGACGCAGGGCCGCTAAGGTATCGGCCGTTTCGCCAGACTGGGAAATACTGACCAGCAGGCTGTTTGGCTGCACGAACGATTTGCGGTAACGGAATTCTGAGGCAATTTCAACGTTACAGGAAATGCCGCCCAAAGACTCTAACCAGTAGCGCGCCACCATACCGGAGTGATAGCTGGTGCCACAGGCCACAATTTGTACGTGTTTTACTTGTTTAAACAGCTCGGCCGCGCCATTGCCGAAGGTTTCGTCCATTACGGAATCACTGCTTAAGCGGCCTTCCAACGTGTTGTTGATGGCGTTTGGCTGCTCGTAAATTTCTTTTAGCATAAAGTGGCGGTACTGGCCTTTGTCGCCAGCGTCGTAACTTACATTAGACTCATGCACTTCACGCTCAATCGCGTTGCCGTTGCTATCAAAAATACGCACGCTATGGCGGGTAATTTCGGCTACATCGCCTTCTTCCAAGAAGATAAAACGGCGCGTTACCGGTAGCAGTGCCAGTTGATCAGAGGCAATAAAATTCTCACCAATACCTAAACCAATAACCAGCGGACTGCCGGAGCGGGCAACAACAACACGGCTGGCGTCGGTTTTATCCAGCAGCACAGTGCCGTAAGCACCATGCAACTGCTTAACTGACTTTTGTACTGCGGCTAACAGGCTACCGGCGCTTTTTAGTTCTTCTTCAACTAAATGGGCGATAACTTCGGTGTCGGTGTCGGAGGTAAACACATAACCTTTGGCTTTCAACGCTTCACGAAGTGGTGCGTGGTTTTCAATAATGCCGTTGTGCACTACAGTAATCTTGCTGGAAACATGCGGGTGGGCGTTACGTTCGCTTGGCTCGCCATGCGTTGCCCAGCGGGTATGAGCGATACCGGTGCCGCCAATCACCGGCTTTTCAGCTACGGCATCGGCCAGCTCTTTTACTTTGCCTAAACGGCGCAGGCGGGTAAGTTCACCACTGCCGGTTACCACGGCCACACCGGCCGAATCATAACCACGGTATTCCAGACGGCGCAGGCCTTCAACCAGAATATCCACCACATCCCGTTGCGCTACAGCGCCGACTATTCCACACATAATTATTCTCCGGAAATCTTAAATATTATAATGTTACGTTAAGGTGTGGCAGTGAATCAGGCCTGAACCCGAATTACCTTAACACCCTGTTGTTCAATTTGTTTGGCGTCGGCTAACGATAAGCCTTCATCTGTGATCAGCACTTTTACCATCGCCCAGGGCAATTCAAGGTTGTGAATTTTGCGCCCCAGTTTATCGGACTCCAGCATTACAATAACTTCGCGGGCGACTTCTGCCATTACCCGGCTTAAGCTGTATAGCTCATTGTAGGTGGTGGTGCCACGGGCTAAATCGATACCGTCGGCGCCAATAAATAGCTGGTCAAAATCATAGTTGCGCAGCATTTGTTCTGCCAGTTGGCCCTGAAAAGCTTCAGATTGCGGATCCCAGGTGCCGCCGGTCATTAACAGCGTGGGTTCGTTTTCCAGCTCACGCAGGGCATTGGCAATGGCCAGTGAGTTTGTCATTACCACTAAGCCACGCTTTGCCGCCAGTTCAGGCAATAACGCCGCTGTAGTGCGGCCACTGTCGATAATAATGCGGTAGTGATCTTTAATCAGGCTGGCAGCCGCTTTAGCGATTGCCAGCTTTCGCTTTGAAACTTTCTCTAAGCTGGAATCGCTGACAAAATCCTGCGGTACCGGTACGGCACCACCATAACGGCGCAACAGCAAACCGGCTTGCTCCAGTACGGTGAGATCTTTGCGAATAGTAACCTCAGAGGTATTAAACTGCCCGGCCAGTTGCTCAACCGACAACTCGCCCTGCTGCTGTAGCTGACTGACTATAAGATGCCGCCGTTGTTGGGTGTTACGTTTATTCATTTCTTTCGCTTAAGTTTCAAAACGAAAGATATTTTACTGGCTATTGCTGCTTTTGCAAGCAAAACGTTGCTGTAATTATTTGCATTCAATCATATAATGAGAACTATTTGCATTTGAGAATTAATCGTATTATAGTTTGCAGCGTTCAGGGATGAAGGTAGTTCCGGGCCCCGGATGGGCTTCTCTGGTCGTTGTTTTACTTGTCTTGCACGTTAAGGGGTGGGTTTTGCCACCCCTGTTTTTCTTTTGAGGCTTTATGTTACAGCGCTGGCAAACTAAGCTGGAGTGGTTGAATTTAGTAGTATTGCTGCTGTTGCCGCTGTATCACCTTTATTCTGCCGGTACTATGCAGCCGGATAGCCTGATATTACTTTACCTGTTTAACCTAGCAGCCCTTATTGCCAGTTTCCGGCTTAAGCCATACTCTGCTGCAGTTAAAGAACTACCAGCGTCTGCCTGGCTGGAACAGCACTTGCTGCTGGCGTTAATTCTTACGCTGCTATGGTGGTTTTACCTGCCGCTGGCACCTTTTGCTCAGCCCCAGGCGCAGTGGTTGTGGCTAAGCACCCAGCTAAGCATTATGGGTTTGCTACTAAGGCTTTGTTGGGCAGTAAAAAAGCAGCCCCCAGCCTCTGCTACCGGCGGGCAACACTGGCTGGTGGGTTATGCCAGCCAGTCTGGTATGGCGCAGCAACTGGCACAAAGCAGTGCCAAACAGTTACAGCAGGCAGGCTTTAGTGTTGCACTGGCAGAGCTGAACCAACTTACCCAGCAGCAACTTAACCAGTATCAAAAAGCACTTTTTGTAGTAAGCACCTATGGTGAAGGCGAAGCGCCAGACAATGCCAGCCAGTTTTATCAGCTGGCGCAGCAGTGGCAAAGCTCGCTCAGTCAATTGCAGTTTGCCGTATTGGCGCTGGGCGATCGCAGCTACCAGCAATTTTGTGCCTTTGGTCACTGGTTGCAGCAATGGCTGCACAGCCGCGAAGCTCAAGCGTTGCAACCATTGCTTGAGCTGGACAGTTCAGAGCGGCAAAGCGCGGCATTAACACAGTGGCAGCAGCTGCTTACCGGCTTTACAGCATCGTTAACAGCACAACAAACACAAGTAATAGACAATAGCGCCAGCTGGCTACAGGCCAGCCTTAGCAGCCGCTATATTGCCAACCCCGCCAGCACGGGCTTACCTTGCTATATTGTTAAATTACAACCTCCGGCAGGCACACACTGGCAAGCCGGCGATATTGTTGACATTCAACCGGAAAACAGCAAATGCAACGTAGCGCTGTGGCTAACACGCCACCAGATCAATGGCTGCCAGGCCGTTCATTATCAGGGACGGCATATTCCGCTATGCTGGGCATTGGCCGAGCTGCAGCTGGATAAAGTTCAACCACCGGCCAACGGCGAAACGTTACCGCAATGGCTGGCAACCCAACCCAAACTGCCTCTGCGTAGTTATTCTGTTGCTTCGATACCCGGCGAGGGTCCGATAACATTACTGGTGCGCCAGGTGCAATATAATGGCGGGGCTTTAGGTATAGGCTCTGGCTGGCTAACTGCCTGGGCAATGGAACAGCAACCAGTGCAAATTCGCCTGCGTAGCCATAGCCAGTTTCATTTACCGGCCCACAGCAGTGATACGCCAGTTATTTTTATAGCTAATGGCACCGGTATTGCCGGTATTCGGGCTTTACTGGCCCAGCGCGTTGCCCTGGGTCAGCGGCAAAACTGGCTATTGTTTGGTGAGCGTATGCAACAAAACGACTTTTTCTTCGCCCGTGATATTCAGCAATGGCAGCAACATGGCTTTATCAGCCATTGCAGCCTGGCATTTTCGCAGGACCAAGCCGAAAAGAGCTATGTGCAGCATGTGCTGGCAGAGCAGCAGCAACAGTTACTACAGTGGTTGGCGCAGGGCGCTGCTATTTATGTTTGTGGCAGCCTGCACGGCATGGGTGAAGCCGTGCACGACGTATTATTACAGGCCATTGGCGAGGCCGGATTAGCGCAGCTTATACAACAAGGCCGCTACCGGCGCGACTTGTATTAGTTTTTACCCGGTGTAAAACTGATGCGGCCACTTTGCACGGCCATATTTACCGGCACAGCAGTAAGTATTTTAACGGTAGGGTTAGAGGTATCCAGCTTGTAAACCGGGTTTGCAGCCAGATAGCTGTTAACCAGTTGCAGTAACTCATTAGTGACCGGTGCCAGATTACCGCGATAACCGGCAGCTTCAATCTGTGAGCCCAGTAGCTTAACTGAGCGCAGATATACTGCTTTCTCTGTGCCATCATAATAAGGCACGCCTTCCACCTGTAGCTGCATATTGGCAGGATAACTTAAGCCAAACAGTGACAGCGCGGCTGTGGCAGCAGTATTAACACGCACCACTTCAGAGTTGTCCGGGCCTATTTCCACCTGCATGTTTTCTACCTGCATTTTTAGCGGAATGCCTGCTACATTGGCCTGGCGGGTTAATTTGGGTATTTGCTCACGCAGCAACTGCTCTAAATCTGTTTCAGTAACGTTATATGCCGACATTTGCTGTAACTGGCTACACGCGGCCACTAATGTCATTATGATTAACAGCACTATCTTGCGCATATTTCCCTTTCCTTATTTATTATCCGGTCTGAATTGAGCTTAGTTTAACACGGCAATAAAATAGTACTTAGTGACTGACTTTTACCTGAATATAATTTGCTCCACGTGAAACACAGCCGACCAGCAAAGCGCAGTTTGTATAAACAACTTATGGTATGCTCTGCGCGACACTCTCTGTACACGGTTGCCTGTAGGCTACTGCCAAGCATTTATAAGAACGAGAATAATGTATGTTACTGATACTAAAATTAATTGCCGGTATTTTGCTGGGTATAATGATGGGGCTTTATGCACCGCATTGGCTTACGCAAATTTTAATCACCTTTAAAGCCTTGTTTGGCCAATTATTATTTTTTACTGTGCCGCTACTGATCCTGTTTTTTATTACCAGCGGTATTGCCGCCTTACCACGAAATTCCGGTAAATTACTTGGCCGCACTTTAGGTATTGCTTATCTGTCTACTATTGCGGCAGGTACCCTGGCATTTCTGGTGGCTACACTGGTTATTCCGATGCTGGCACCGGCAACAGCTGACTTAGCCAGCACTGAAGGGATAAATTTAACGCCTTATATCGAAATGAACATTCCACCGGTAATGAGTGTAATGAGCGCATTAGCACTGGCGTTTATTTTTGGCCTGGGCATTGCCAGTACTCAGGCTACCTCGCTAAAACAGTTATCTGATCAGGGCCGCGATATTATTCAGCTACTACTGACCAAAATTATTATTCCGTTTTTACCGCTGTATATCGCTGGCGTATTTGCCCAAATGGCTGCCGCTGGTACGGTGTTTGTTACGCTGCAAACCTTCGGCATAGTGCTGGTGCTGGCTATAGTGCTGCATTGGGTCTGGATTTGCTCACTGTTTGTAATTGCAGGTATCAAAGCTGGTAAATCACCGCTTGGCTTAATTAAAAATATGCTGCCAGCGTATTTTACTGCGTTGGGTACCATGTCGAGCGCGGCAACGATTCCGGTAGCGCTGCAAGCCACCAAAAACAACGGCGTAAAAGAAGATGTCGCCAACTTTACCGTACCATTGTGTGCTACTGTGCATTTATCCGGCTCTACCATTACCATCGTAAGCTGTGCTGTGGCGGTAATTATGATGAAAAGTAACCTGGAAATACCGTCGCTGTTTACCATGCTGCCGTTTATTTTAACCTTAGGCGTAGTAATGCTGGCTGCGCCGGGCGTACCCGGCGGCGCGGTAATGTCAGCCGTTGGCTTACTTGGAAGCATGCTGGGCTTTGGTGAAGGCGCCATTGCACTGATGATCGCACTTTATATGGCACAGGATAGCTTTGGTACGGCTTGTAATGTTACCGGCGATGGTGCAATTGCGGTTCTGGTCGATAAAGCAGATTAGCTGCAGAAGATGACGTAGGTTGGAATCCCGATTTGGGCGTCACAGAGTGTCTGAGCCCTGCCGTAGGCAAAAGGGTGAGTTGCTGTGGCGAGCCAAAGCGGGAGTTGCAACCGGAGATACTCGTCAGGACAATATAATAATAAAACAGCCCGCAATTGCGGGCTGTTTTATTAACTTACTTTTTAATTTTTACCGGCCGCTGCCAATCGCTAATATGCCGCTGTTTGGCACGTGCGACTACCAGCTCACCATCGGCCGCATCGCGGGTTAGCACCGAGCCTGCACCCACTGTGGCATTAACGCCGACGGTTACCGGCGCCACTAAAGCGCTGTTCGAACCGATAAAAGCACCGTCTTTAATAGTAGTAACAAACTTATTTACACCATCATAGTTGCAGGTAATGGTACCGGCACCCACGTTTACCTTGGCGCCAATTACAGCATCACCCAGGTAGGTTAAATGGTTAGCTTTAGAGCCTTTACCCAGGGTGGTTTTTTTCATTTCAACAAAGTTACCGACATGGCTATCGTCCAGCATCACGCTGTCCGGCCGCAGGCGGGCAAAAGGGCCTACCGAGCAATCGGCGCCTACGCTGGCTTTTTCAATCATCGAATTCGGTTTAATCTCAGTGTTATCACCGATAACGCAGTCTTTTAAAATACAGTTCGCGCCGATTGTAACGCCTTTGCCCAGCACGACCTTGCCTTCAAAGATAACATTGATGTCGATCATCACATCATTGCCTACCTCAACGCTGCCGCGTACATCTATCCGCGCCGGGTCGCGCAGGTTAGCACCAGCCAGCATTAATTCTTCCGCTTTACGCTGCTGATAAGCCCGCTCTAACGCAGCCAGTTGCACACGATTATTGGCGCCTTCTACTTCCATCGGGTTTTGCGGCTGGGCAGTGGCAATCTCCACACCTTCGCTATGCGCCATGGCAATAACGTCAGTTAAATAATACTCGCCCTGCGCATTGCTGTTAGATAACCGGCCCAGCCAGCTTTTTAACTGCTTGCCCGGCAGGGCCATAATGCCGCTGTTCACTTCGGTAATTTTTAGCTGCTCTGGTGTAGCATCTTTTTGCTCGACAATGCCGGTTACCTTACCGTTTTGCCGGACTATACGGCCATAGCCGGTGGGGTTGGCTAAATTCACTGTTAAAATGGCCAGGCCATTAACCGGTTTAGCCGTTAACAGTTGCTGCAGGGTTTCTAAACGGGTAAGAGGTACATCACCATACAGCACCAGTACAGTATCATCATCGGCGATATTCGGTATAGCCTGCGCTACTGCATGGCCGGTGCCTAACTGCTCGGCTTGTAACACCCAGTGCAGTGGTTGATCGCCCATCGCAGTTTGTAATGCGTCAGCACCATAGCCGTAAACCAATTGCGGTTTTGCTGCGCCTAACGCGCGGGCGGTATCAATCACATGTTGCACCATTGGCCGCTCGGCCACTTTATGCAGTACCTTGGGTAAATCAGATTTCATCCTTGTGCCTTTACCGGCCGCCAGAATCACTACATTTAATGCCATAAAAGAATCCCTGTAATCATGCTTATCATCGATAGTGTGGTTATTCTAATAGATAACGCCTGAGATTACAGGGGCAGGGTGAAGTTTTGCTGAATATCCGGGTATAGCTCAGCGAGTTTACTGTTTATATATAATCCGCCCGCTATAAACTGAGACAGTTGAGCCATATCCGGGGTTGCTATTGTGCTGGGTGTTTTTCACTTATGCTGAATATCTGTTGTTCAGTCACCATTGGCAATTCTGCTGTTTCAAGATAAAACCCCAGTTTGATTTCATCTGGCCGCGCTGTTGCATGGGTAATGGAAGACAATCTGCCACTGATCTGATAGGTATCATGTTGCAGCAGGTACAAACTGCCAACATGAAACCAGTTAGCATGCTTTTTATCCGCCCAGAAATGCAGCAATGGTTGTTCACCCTGTATGCCCGCCTGCTGTGACTCTGCCACGCTGATATAAATGGTATAAGGGTATAGTGCAGCCACAGCTACAGCAGACAAAAACAGCCCGATTATCAATAACCGACGCATACGTTGCTCCCTATAACCTGCCACGTAAACTTAACAGAGGTTCAAACAGCCAACTGAGCAGGCTGCGCTGTTCCAGCACAATGTCTGCGCTGAGTAACATACCGGCCTGCAACGGCACCTGTTCGCCATAAGCTGCTATTTGTTGCTGATCCAGTTGTACATTAACCTGGTATACCGGCTCGGTAAGCGATACCGGCATGTCTACTTCTGTGGGTAATAAAATAGCTTTTGACTGCTGAATTACTTCACCGCGATATAAGCCAAAACGCTGGTAGGGAAAAGCATCATAACGTAAACGGGCTTCCTGTCCGGGTTGAATAAAACCAAAAGCACGGGTTGGCACCAGTAACACGGCATACAGGTTGCTGTTTTCCGGTAAAATAGTCAGTATTGATTTACCCGCCTGCGCCATACTACCCGCCTGCGCCACTAAATTGGTGATCCGCCCGGCAACCGGCGCTGTGATTAATATTTCACTGCGGGCTGACAGTTCTGAATGCTGTTGGGATAACCGCGCCAGTTCGCTAGCCAGCTGCGCTTTTTGTTGTTCATGCTCGCGCGGTAGTGCGGCCAGCTGTGACTTAAGCTGAATTAGCTGCCCCTGCTGCTGTTGATAGTTAACTAATAACTCCGCGCGCTGCTGCTGCATACTGAGTAATAGTTCACGCTGATTATTAAGCTCTGTAGCAGAAATATGTCCTTCACGGTGCAAAGTTTCAATATCGACTAACCGCTGTTTATTTAACCGCTCCCGCTGTTGCATCAGTTGTTGTTGTGAACGGATTTCGGTTAGTTGCGACAGCAGATTATCAACACGATCCTGCAAAGCTTGATGTTGCTGGATATACAATAGCTGGTATTCATCCAGCCTAAGCTGCAAAGTTTGCTGTTGTTGCTCAAGTGACAACAAAAGCTGGCCACTTAAGTTACTCCCGTGTGCCAGATACTCTTCTGATGAAATTAGTGCCAGTTTTTGGCCAGCCCTGACACTGTCACCATCAGCAACAAATAATTCAACGAGAGTACCGGAGCGTTGCGGTGCCACCCGGGCCAGCCCCAGATCAGGTTTTAAATACCCAACTACTGTTTCCTTGCGGTTAAATGATGCCTGGCTAAGAAATAGCACTACTACCATCACCACAACCACCAAAATACTAACCAGTACTGACACTTTCAGCGGTTGGGCTATTACTACACTGCCATCAAGTTTTACGCCCTGATGTTTCAGGGCTTCAGCCCTGAATAAACTATCGGAACTCATGATCTTCCCCACTCCAGCCCGGCCATTAAGTGTAATAAAGTCAGCTGTTACGCGAAGCTGTCAGATCTGACAGCTTGCCTTACAGCCACCTGACTCGCTTTGGCATAAGATTTGGTTTTTGCAAGGCTATGTTGGGCCAGGTAATCCCAAATCAGTTGATCAGACATAAAGTTGAAGTTTTCCCCGCCCTGGGCCAAACGCTGCAGAAATAACGCCGTACCAGCCGAGCCATCGGCATAATCAGTATTCACTTTGGTACGGTTATTCGCCGGAAAACAAATACCTTCTTCCCGCTGCACAACGAACGTTTTTAAGGCAGCAGCAGCCTGGCATGCCAGATGGTAATAACTTTGATCTTGAAGGAAGTCATAAACATCCAGCAAATAATTACCTAATCCTGACACACCACTGAACAAACCGGAATTAATGGTGTACTTTGACGCTACTGAAGATTTAACAGCATGAATAAAATCCAGATACTGACTATCGGCGGTCACTGCGTAATAACGCAATACAACACTGGCAACACCGGCAGTACCGTATCCAAGATAGGGATACAAGATGGAAATATTGCTGCGTTTCGGAAAACCAAAAGAACCATTGGTGTCTTTGCCAAATGTCAAATCAGCCTGCAAAGCTTTCTGGCCGGCATTAAGATATTGTGTATCCTGGGTAGCGCAATACAGATACAGTAAAAACAGCGCTATACCGCTACCGCCTTCCCACAAGCCAACACCCACACCTGCCGGTTGCTCTCCATCCTCCCAGTACAGGGCGCCTTCCCGCTCTACTGCTTGCAACAACAGTACTGCTGCAATTTTCTTTGCTCTGGCTAAATCATCAGCCTGCCCGGTTTTCTGCCACCGGTGTAACAGCGCATAACCATAACCTGCAGCGCCATAGCCCAGCGACATATTGCTATAAAGCTGACGGTTCATTTCAGTTTGCTGTAAAACTCGGCTGGCCAATGTATCAGAACCCAGCTCCTGCAGTACCCAGGCAAAACCAGCTGTACCGTTTAACAAACCAGGCAAGGCATCACCACAAAGTGCTGCTTTGCGTTCAAGCCAGCCCTGCAATTCCGGCGGAATTTGCCCTGCCAGCCGGAACCAGGCATAAGCAACTCCAGCCACACCGTGATCAACTGCTATCGCCTGCTGAAACTCCGGCCCAAACGGCAGCACCCGTTCATGGCGCTCTAGTTGCAGATGATGCGTGTTGTAACGAAGAACACCGTCGATCAGTTGTCTGGAATCATGTTGCAACTGGCATGAGTCAATATTCGTATTCAGTATCAGGCCATGCACCTGGCTAACATCTAGTGCCTGCAACATAACAATGCAATTTGCCAATTCAGGGGCAGGATCATGCAACAAATAATTTATGCATTCTAAATAAGCTGCCGGCAGGCCAAAGTCCAGCTGCAGTTCGCGGAAAAATACATCAGCATAATCTGCTTTCAGGTTTAACATAGTGCTACTGGGCATAACCATTGCTACCAATACATAGCCCAGAGCATGGTAATCATCGCAGTAATCAACACAATCACGTGCCAAACGCTCAGCTTTGGCAAAGCCCGGTGTATAGAAGTTAACGTCTTTATCAACACCCGGTTCGCAGGCCCCTTCAAAATCAATCAGCTTTATAGCCAGTGTTTCGGGGTCAACCATAATATTATTCAGTGATAAATCACCAAAAATTACCTGTTTTGAATGCAACAGTTGCAATGCTTTTATACAGTTAATTGCAATGGTTATCGTATTGCGAACCCAGTCCTGTAATTCAGCATCTGTAGCCTGCGCATGCACAATCTTGCTTTGCTGTACCTGATAGCTGCGCAATGTTTGGCCTGCGACAATCTCCTGCGCCAGATATACATGCTGCCATTCACGAAAATAAGCATACGCCTTGGGTGCTATATCCAGACCGTTAAGTTTGCTAAGTATCCGGTATTCTTTTTCCAGTCTGACAATGCAATCAACCCCGGAGTCAACACCAACATAGGGACGAGCTTCTTTAATAATCACTTCTTCGCCACTGTGAATATCTTCGGCAAAATACACCCCACCAGCGTTGGAAAACTTAATCACTGATTTCATGTCATAACGGCCATTAAATATGTTTTCTGCCACAGCAGGCTCGTTATCGGCCTCGCGACTGTCGGTTAAAACCTCAGTTGTCGAAATGAAGTCATCTGATACAAAATCAGGCAAGACAAAGCAGGCATCACGTTTATCTTCGATATAGCAAAATGCATTATCTATAATGCAGGCCGTAGTACGATTAAAATTATCTTTTTGCTCAAACCCTTTAAAACCACCGTAACGATAAAACAGCACACTGGCATCTTTATACGGCCGGTCTGACAAGATATAAGGGCCTTCTTCATCTTTAAGCACCTGATACAACGCTTCTATCAGGTTGTTAAAACTGGCCTTATTGGCAGGGTAAATGGTAATAAATTTACCGGAAGCCGAGCGGGTACAATTTTTTCCCAGCAGAGTTTTCAGGATTCTGCCATCACTGGCAAATTTAAATTCTACCTGATGCGCAATACATAGCGGCACCACTTTTTCCAGTGTGCTGTATTCATTACCCCAACGACTGGAAATATGAATTTTCCACCCTTGTACTGGTTTTTCTGCCGTGGTTACAGGTGATATAGCATAGGTCCAAAAGTAATCCTGCTTTAAACGCCATGTCAGGGGAATAATATTGCTGACAAATTCAAAATATTCCGAATTAGGTTTTCTCCATTCAAATGGAATATAGAAATCTGGATGTGCATTTAAGTCACGCATAAACACCTCAAACAAAAACAATTTAACAACCATTATAAAAGCAAAAGATATTTATTAAACTGTCATTTATTACAGGGTTACTTTTATTTTAAATAAAAAAACGGACTAAAAGTCCGTTTTTCAATAAAATATGATAGGTTGGTATTATTGTGCAATTACACCATCGCGCACACAACCGTCGCTCATAGTGCTCCACTCATCCTTGCCTATGGTGTTACAGCCACGGCTCATTGTGCTCCAATCCATAGGAGCAGCTTGATCCTGTGCCCGGCCACCAGAAACCTGAGCCAGTTGTTGCAGGTTAAGTACTTTGTCTTTGTTCAATGCTTGTTTTTTCATCTTAATTTCCTCAAATATTAATTAACCATAAGAATAATTCTTAGTCATTCCAAATCAAGACAACAGCAGATTATTCAATTTATCATTTGTTAGTATTTAGCTCTATTGCCCACCAACAAATAAATAGTAGTTCTTTACTAAAAATAAAACACCTGTCAGATTTAACAGTTTTTTATATATTTTTTAAATAAAAAAACGGGCATATAGCCCGTAGTAAAAGAAAATATAAAATTATTCAAGCGATCTTTTTCAATCTGTCCTGACGATACTGCTCGGTTACCTCAACGATCTTACCGTCACACAACAGCAGCACCCGATCTGCGCTTTCTATTGTCTCTGGCCGGTGTGCGATGATAATCCGGGTAATATTCAGTGTCTTAACTGATTCATTCACATGATTCTCCAACTGAATATCCAAACTGCTGGTTGCTTCATCCAAAAACAGAATTCTGGGTTTTTTATACAAAGCTCTGGCCAGGTGTAAGCGTTGGCGCTGACCGCCCGACAATGAACTTCCCATATCTCCAATTAAAGCATTGTAGCCCATCGGCATAGCAACAATGTCATGATGGATACCTGCCAGGGTGGCACATTGCACAACTCTGTCCAGATCCATTTCCGGATCAAAAAAAGCTATATTCTCTGCCAGGGTGCCAGACATCAACTGGTCATGCTGCATCACGGCGGCTACCTGACGCCGATAATGTCTGAGCCCTAAATGCCGTATATCAGTGTTATCGACCAAGATCTTGCCACTGTCGGCAGGTAAAAGCCCAAGCATCAATTTAGCCAGTGTCGTTTTACCTGAACCAGAAGGACCTATAATCGCTACACTTTCACCAGCAAGAATACTAAAACTAACAGCGTCAAATAACAGAGGATCAGTGGCTGAATAGCGGTATGCCAGTTGTTGTACCGTGATTTCACCGGAAATCTCACGATAAAGGCCAACTGTGTCATCTTGCTCTTTCTCAGTCAGTGCAATATCTGATAACCGCTCAAGATGAAGGCGTGCCATGTAAAGTAATACCAGCTTGTCGATAAGTGCAGCCATTCTTTCCGTAAACTGGGTTTTATAAGTGAGAAACGCAAATAACATACCCACACTTAATAGGCCATCCATTACAGCATACGCAGCAAGAAAGATAACAACAGTGTTCTCAATACCAAACAACAACTGATTAATTGTCTGGTAAGAGATTTGCCATCTGCCTAGCAGAAAGTTCTGGTTAACTGCGTCTGAGTATCTGTTCTGCCAAATATTCAGCCGCTGGCTCTGCTGACCAAACAGCTTAATACTCTGCATACCACGTACGGTTTCCATAAAGTTAGATTGTTCAGTCGCTGTTGCCATAATACTGGCTTCGGTGCGGTTACGCATTGGCCGGTACAGCCCCCAACGCAGCAAGCCATACAGCAATACGGTGCCAAGCACTACAGTAGCCAACTTAGGGCTGTAAACATACATCATAACCAGCACACAGCTGGCCATAATACCGTCAATCAGCCCTTCAACCAGGCTATTGGTCATCAGCTCTCTGACCTGATTCAGCGAACTAAAACGCGATACGATGTCGCCAATATGGCGTTTCTCAAAATAACTTAGCGGTAAGTGCACCAGATGCCGGAACAGATTAGTAGCCATCTGCAAATTCATTGTCGAGCCCAGGTACAAAATCACCCAACTTCTTAATGCCTGAGTTAATACTTTAACTAACATCAGTAAACCAAAGCCCAGTGCCAGTACCAGCATCAGCGACTGATCTGCACTAATCAGCACATCGTCAACCACCAGTTGGATATAATAAGGCGATGCCAGTACAAACAACTGTAATAGTAGAGAAAGGACAAAAATTTTCAGCAGTGATGGTAGTAAACCTTCAATCCGGCTCCAGAATGCTGTAAGCCCAAGCTGAACACGCTCATCGCGTTTGCGAAAGCCTTGTGTAGGAGTCAGCTCCAGAGCAATGCCGCTAAAACAATCTGACACTTCCTGCATAGCGACTTTGCGCTCACCCACCGCAGGATCCAAAATAACGATATAGCGCTTACTGACTTTTTTCAGCACCACAAAATGATTCATATTCCAATGTAAAATACACGGCAGTTGTAATTGAACAAGCTCATCCAGATCAACCCTTAAAGCCCGTCCGGCCAGCTCGAGTTGATCACCCAGTTGGATAAGATGTTGCAGATTAGCGCCTTTTAATGACACCGCATAACGATTACGCAAGGTACCAAGGTCAAGCTGATGGCCGTGATAACCAGCTATCATTGCTATACAGGCTATTCCGCATTCGGCAGCTTCAGACTGATAAATAAATTGCATCTTATCCTCACGTATTTGGCTGTTCGGCAAAACAGGACTCATTACCAGCCTGAGTTTCAGGCCGTACAGCAATACTCAGGTTCTCAACAAGCTGGCATAATCGTTCCAGACTTACCAGCTCAGTTGGCAATACACAGGGTTGTGGCAGCATAATTTGCAGCATTTTGCTCTCCTTAATCCCAGGCTCAGATATAAATATGGCCAGCACTGATACAACGACAGATAGCCTGCTGACGGTTACTACTGTTGGTTTTAGCAATACAATTGCCCAAATGGAAATTAACTGTACGCTCAGAAATAGACAGGATTTGGCTGATCTCCCAGGATGTCTTTCCTTTAGCTGCCCAGCTCAGACAGGATTTTTCCCTGCTGGTTAAACCAAAGTTATCAGTATCTGCAGCCTGTTCGGCCAAACGATAAATAGCTTCATAGACATAGTTCGCAATGATGGTCCAATACCACGCAATATGCTCAGCCAGTTCAACTTGTGCAGACTGCATACCGATGATCAACACACCGGCATCGGTGCCCACCCCACGGATAGGGATTAATAAAGCTTCATCAGCAACCGGCAAAGCCTCAATTAATCCACTATCACTGGTTAATGCTGGCGTGCAGCGCTGCTGGCAGAATACTTGTAATTGCTTATGGCTGGTCAGAAAATTGAAGTCTTCCTTAGTACCGGCACAGATTAATTCAGCTTTTCGCTGCGCACGCCAAAGCACCAAACCACAGAAAGGATATTGATATTGCTGCTGGATCTGCAAAAAGAAACCGGGCAGCTCAGTCAGAGTCGTCATCGCCTGTAATTCTCTGACCATAGGTTCAATCTGGCTCATATCAGGTTCCCCCGCTGGAATTAATTACTCAGAGGCATTATCTGGCGGGCAGATAAACCAGCAGTAAGGTTTAATATCAATTTTGTCTTTACCAGTATTGTCATCGGCTAGCAGCGGCGCAGAAACCAATAAAGAGAACACGGTAATTAAAGCTGTAGCTGCAACAGAGATTTTCTTTAACATGATGGCGTCCTTATAGATTTGACTGAGTGGATACTCGAGCCAAGCTTGGGTGCCAAAGTGTTTTAACGCGATAACCGCGGCGGGATTTAAGTGTAACTTTTACAAAATGGATTTATAACCAAAGTTATAACCACCACTAACCAGCTGATTTGTATCAACTCTTGGTTTAAAAAACAGTAGTTCATTACCAGATGCATCCAATGAAAAATTTAAACTGAATTCATTAAAAGGCAGGCTGCGTTGCCAGTTGGTATGCTGCTGCAGATCAATGCTTACCAGTTGCCAATCTGACATCAGCGTACGATGCACTATATTTAGCTGCTCCTTACGCAACATGAACTTATAATCAAGATCAAAATGAATCCCCTGATACAGTAGCTGTTGCTGCTCAAACTGTTTATCTAACAGCCACAAGCGGCCGCCAGAATCAGCACCCAGATATCCCTCTTTATAGGGCTGCAGGTAGCGGTAGTCCTGTAGTAGTAAATGCTGTGATGCTGATGCCAGGTCGTATTGCATAACTTGCCATTGTCCGGCACTGAATACAGGAAAATACACCGCCGAACCATCAGCAGCAAATACCCCCTGATCTACCTGTTGTGTACGCATAGATACATTTGCTGACATACCACTATTAACATCTAGCAGTTCGAGCCGGTTATTGCGCTTTAACAGCAACAAAGCAGAAGCAGGTGCCTGATCCAACAGAGTGAAACTGGCCTCTGACTGCATAACTAATTGACGCTGCGCAGTGTCTGGATAATAACGAGATAAAAGATATTGCTTATCTTGCTGTTCTATTAGCCAGTAATACTGTGGGTCCTGGCTAAAATGTAAAGCTAATACCTGGGGGCCGAGCTGTAAATGCTGATTAAATCCCTCACGAAATGGCCAGCGGGTTTTATATATTTGCTGTTCTGCCGCTTTGCGGAGAATGGCAAAGTATCGCCCCTTGCCATCCAATACCAGCTCTTTGACACTATGGACGGTATTACTCACTGCACTAAGCTTATAATCAGCAAGATGCAGTTGCTCAAAGCTATCATTACGCTTTATCAGCAGCTCAGTATTACTTATCCAGGCTATACGGGTATCTGTCAGTTCATTACTGAGTAAACGCTCATACACCAGCTCTTTGTCTGCCAGCCTGTAGAGCTGTAGATACAGCTTACGCTCGGCAATATTTACACGAATTAGGGCTATTTGACTCTTGTCCGGTGATAGCCTGGCATATGCATCCTGCACACCGACAGCGCTACTGTAACTAAACTGACGGGTTGTTTTCTGCGTTAAATCGTACTGGTAGTAGTGAATATTACCGTTGTAGGTTTCGCCACCGGCAATCAATAACCGGTTGTCCGGCAATGCCAGGGGGCCAGCTAAAATTGGCAAATCCGGCATAGTGATCTTTTCCGGCGCGGCGGCAAGATTAGACAACGGCTGCAAATAGAACTCGGCGTGATCTGCACGAAAACCAACATATGCCAGCAAGGTATCGTCGGCAACAAAATCGACAAAACGCACATGTGGTACTGGAGTTGAAATTTTTGTCAGTTGAGCAGTAGCGGTATCATATAAAAACAACTGCCAGTTATCACTGTTATTAACCCTGCCAACAAAAGCCTGATAACGGCCATCCGCCGACACAGCAAGGCTGGCCTTTTGCCCGGGAATATCTAAAATTACTTGCTGTAAATCTGCTTGCAAGCCCTGTGCTGGCTGGAAGTATAGCCAGCCGAAACTTAATAACGCTGTCAACAATATGCCCGACGCAATGATGCTCCGGTAGCCAGCCCGCTTAACAGAAACACGAGTTTCCAAACTTGGCGTTACTTCATGCTGCAGTTTTACTTTTTCGGCCGGCTGTGTCTGCGATTCAAATGCAGGACACACCAGTTGATAACCCCGCTTCATTTGCGAACGGATATATTTGGGCTGCTCGGCATCATTGTCGCCTAACAAAGCCCTTAATTTACTTACAGTACGTCTTACCGCAGTATCGGTAACAACACGCCCCTGCCAAACCTGCTGATGTAACTCCTGTAAACTGACAAAACGATCAGCATGTTGAATAAAGTAGCACAACACTTCTATTACTTTTGGCTCGGCCGCCAATTCTTCATGCTGGCAATATAGCCGGCGCTCCTGTATATCAACCCTGAACTCACCGAGCTCAACAATCTTCATTTGTTGCCACCAGGATTAAATTAACAATTAAATTGTTAATTTTTAATTTATTTATATTCACATAATAAAGATAACGGAATATTAATCAACATTGTTCCCTATCTGGCTGCAAACGTAAAACTCATGACTAGTCCTGAAGTAAGTTGACACTTATTTCAGTTTAAAACGCCCGGTGAACTTCATCGGGCGTTTTGTATTTTAAGGCCAGATGAGGCCTT
>NZ_JANUEM010000022.1 GCF_024809855.1 Rheinheimera pacifica | reverse complement strand
CCTGAACCCATTCCGAACTCAGAAGTGAAACGCAGCTGCGACGATGGTAGTGTAGCATTCGCTATGCGAGAGTAGTTCACCGCCAGGCTCCTCATCATGCAAAGCCCTTCTCAATGAGAAGGGCTTTTTGCTTTGCGCTTCCTCAATCACATCATTACAATAGCTTCACTCGCATTAACTGGCCTTAACATGCGCACTTTAACTAATATTTCTGCCGTTTCTTATTCTACTTTCCGCTTTAATGCCACATTAAGCTCTGTGCATGAGTTCAACTCTGTTGCTGAACTATACAGTTTTAATGCTACAACTGTGCCTGTTGTGCTGGGCGAAGGTAGTAATACCATTTTCATGGAGGACCTTACTGCGCCCATTTGCCGCTTTGTGGCCGATAACAAAACGGCTACTGAACTGGATCCGCAGCATATTCTGCTGCACGTCGAAGCCGGCCATAACTGGCATCAGTTGGTTAGCTGGGCAGTAGGGCAGCAGTTGTGGGGTATAGAGAACCTGGCGCTTATCCCGGGCTCGGTTGGGGCTGCGCCGGTGCAGAATATCGGTGCCTACGGTGTTGAGTTGGCAGACTGCTGTTTATATGTTGATTTTTATCACTGGCAACAGCGCAAGGTTCTGCGTATTGCTGCAGGGCGCTGTGAGTTTGGCTATCGTGACAGTGTATTCAAGCATGCTTTAGCCGGCAAGGGTATTATCGTTGCGGTGGGTTTGTGTTTAAGTAAGCAACCTGCGCCTGTGCTGGGATATAAAGGCTTAGATCATCTGCCTGCTGACGCCGATATCAACTCGATATTCGAACAAGTTATCGCTGTGCGTAGCAGTAAGTTACCGGCCCCTGCTGAGCTGGCCAATTGTGGCAGCTTCTTTAAGAACCCGGTTATTGCGATGCAGCAGTATACTGCGCTAAAAGCAAAACATGCTGCTATACCGGGGTTTATCCAAGCCGATGATACAGTGAAAGTACCTGCAGCCTGGCTGATTGAACAACAAGGCTTTAAAGGCAAGTGTTATGGCGGCATCGGGTGCTATAAGTTACAGCCGCTGGTGGTGGTTAATCACGGGGCAGGTACGCCAGCACAGCTGGAACAACTCGTTACAGCTGTGCAACAGCAGGTACAGGCTGCTTACGGCATTCAGTTAGAGGCTGAAGTGCGGATGCTCAATGCAGAAGGGCAACCAATCAGATGAGCAAAGCTAGTTTAGTGAGCCAGCGTCAACTGCTTAGCGCAATAAGCAACGGTGAATTTCAGTCCGGTCAGTTTCTGGCTGAAGCGTTAGGACTAAGCCGTACAGCGGTTGCTAATCATATCAAACAGCTACAACAACTTGGCCTGGATATATATAAAGTAAAAGGCCGCGGATATTGCCTGGCTGAACCACTGGTATTGTTGGATGCGGCAAAGATAAGCCAGTTGCGTCAAAGTGGCAGCCCCAACATTCTGGTGCAAAACATTACCGACTCAACTAACAGCCAGCTCATGCAAAAAGTGCAGGATGGCGTGGTAAATGAGCCAGGCTATACCTTAGTGGCAGAAGCTCAGACTGCCGGGCGGGGCAGACGTGGCCGTAACTGGTATTCGCCCTTTGCTGCCAGTTTATATTTCTCTATGTACTGGAAGCTGGAGCAGGGGATCCAGGCTGCGATGGGGTTAAGTCTGGTGGTGGCTATCGC
Source organism: Rheinheimera pacifica (assembly GCF_024809855.1). Lineage (GTDB taxonomy): Bacteria > Pseudomonadota > Gammaproteobacteria > Enterobacterales > Alteromonadaceae > Alishewanella > Alishewanella pacifica_A. The sequence goes on along the minus strand of NZ_JANUEM010000022.1, from coordinate 37,850 downwards.
GATTGCCAGATTGTTAAAACAGCAGTATCAGGTTGACGCTAAGGTTAAATGGCCAAATGATGTTTATGTCGATGGTAAAAAACTGTGCGGCATTTTAGTAGAGCTGGCAGGGCAGGCGCATGCCGGCTGTGATGTGATCATTGGCATAGGCATGAATATTCGTTTGCCGCAGCAGGCGCCGGATAATATCGATCAACAGTATATCGATTTAGCGTATGCCGCGGGACAGGTGGTAGACCGTAACTTGTTAGTGGCACTGCTGCAGCAGCAACTGCTGATGTTGCTTACAGAGTTTACTCAAAATGGTTTTGGTTGTTTTGTCGATGAGTTTAACCAGTACAATCAATACCGTGATAAGACTGTGAAGCTTATTGGTAATACTGAGGTACAAGGCATTTGCCTGGGGGTAGATAAGCAAGGCGCTTTATTGGTGAACACGTCAACTGGTATACAAGCCTATTTTGGTGGTGAACTTAGCTTGCGGCCGGGAGATTAGCATGTATTTATTACTGGATATAGGCAATACGCGCGAGAAAGCTGCATTGGTAAAAAATGGTAAAGTTACGGCTTTACCACAGTTGGCTGCCGATAATCTGGCTAAGTTACCAATTAAGGCTGTATATTTTGCCTGCGTTGCCTCACAGGAGAGAGTACTGGCCATCAAGCAGCAGCTGGGGTTGGGGCATTTACCCTGGCGTCAGGTACACTCTGATGCTCAGGCCTATGGTGTGCGTAGTAGTTACCAACAACCCCAGACGTTGGGAGTTGACCGCTGGTTGGCAATGTTAGGTGCACAGTTATTGTTTCCGGCAAAAAGTGTGCTGATCGTTGATGCCGGTACCGCTGTCACCTTAGATTGGCTGGCACCAGATGGTCAGCACGGTGGCGGCTGGATTATGCCGGGGCTAAAGATGCAGCAACAGGCAGTGGTGAAAAATACTGCTAAGGTATTTAATTCTGAAATGTTTAATGGCCGTTTAGAACCCGGCACAGATACCGTTACAGGTTTGCAAAATGGCTGTTTAGCCTCGATTTTGGGTGCAATCATGCTGGCGTGGCAGCAAACAAGCTGCGAAAAGTTACTGCTAACCGGCGGTGACAGTAAGTTTCTTAAATCTTATCTGTCAGATTTACCTATTGTTGTAGAGCCTTTACTTATTTTCCATGGACTGGCTCGTTATATAGACATGTAACCACTGGTTTGTGCACTTTATGAGCGCTTAGGCAGGAAATTAACGCTTTTTTGGTTTTTTATGTTGCACGGCTTAGGGCATTCCACTAGAATTCGCACCCACTGACGTAGTGCCGCTTTAGCTCAGTTGGTAGAGCAACTGACTTGTAATCAGTAGGTCATCCGTTCGACTCGGATAAGCGGCACCATTAGTGGAGGGGTTCCCGAGTGGCCAAAGGGATCAGACTGTAAATCTGCCGGCACTGCCTTCGAAGGTTCGAATCCTTCCCCCTCCACCATCTTCGTCAGACGAATAGCTACGAGTAGGCCGCGGGCATCGTATAATGGCTATTACCTCAGCCTTCCAAGCTGAAGATGCGGGTTCGATTCCCGCTGCCCGCTCCAATCAAAAAAGTTGCTGATATAGCTCAGGCGGTAGAGCGCATCCTTGGTAAGGATGAGGTCCCCAGTTCGATTCTGGGTATCAGCACCATCTTGACACTTCTCAAGCTATTCAAAATAACACACTAATTAAATAACCGCCGTTTTGTTAAAAAGGGTCTATTCATGGCTAAGGCTAAATTTGAACGTAATAAACCGCACGTAAACGTAGGCACAATTGGTCACGTTGACCACGGTAAAACTACTTTAACTGCAGCAATCACAAACGTACTGGCAAAGCACTACGGCGGTCAGGCATTTGCTTTCGATCAAATCGATAAAGCGCCAGAAGAAAAAGCTCGTGGTATCACGATCAACACTTCACACGTAGAATATGACACGCCAACGCGTCACTACGCGCACGTAGACTGCCCGGGCCACGCTGACTATGTTAAGAACATGATCACTGGTGCAGCACAGATGGACGGTGCAATTCTGGTAGTAGCAGCGACAGACGGCCCAATGCCACAAACCCGTGAGCACATCCTGTTATCACGTCAGGTAGGCGTACCGTACATCATCGTGTTCATGAACAAATGTGACATGGTAGATGACGAAGAGCTGTTAGAGCTGGTAGAGATGGAAGTACGTGAGCTTCTATCAGACTACGACTTCCCGGGTGATGACCTGCCGGTAATCCGTGGTTCAGCGCTGAAAGGCCTGGAAGGTGATGCGGACTGGGAAAAGAAAATCCTGGAACTGGGTGAAGCCTTAGATACTTACATCCCAGAGCCGGTACGTGCGATTGACAAGCCATTCATCATGCCAATCGAAGACGTCTTCTCAATTGCCGGTCGTGGTACAGTAGTAACAGGCCGTGTAGAGCAAGGTATCGTAAAAGTAGGCGAGACAGTAGAAATCGTAGGTATCAAAGACACTGTTGCTACTACTTGTACAGGTGTAGAAATGTTCCGTAAGCTGCTGGACGAAGGTCGTGCAGGCGAGAACATCGGTGCCTTGTTACGTGGTACCAAGCGTGAAGACGTAGAGCGTGGTCAGGTACTTGCTAAGCCAGGTTCAATCAAGCCACACACTAAGTTCGAAGGCGAAGTGTACGTATTGTCAAAAGAAGAAGGTGGTCGTCATACACCATTCTTCAAAGGCTACCGTCCACAGTTCTACTTCCGTACGACAGACGTAACTGGCGCAGTTGAGCTGCCAGAAGGCGTAGAGATGGTAATGCCAGGCGACAACCTGAAGTTTGTTGTAGAGCTGATTTGCCCAATCGCGATGGACGAAGGTTTACGCTTCGCAATCCGTGAAGGCGGCCGTACAGTTGGTGCTGGCGTAGTATCAAAAATCCTGGCGTAATAGCTGAGATTGAAAAGGGCCTTTCGGGGCCTTTTTTGTTGCCTGTAAATGAGGCGATCCTGGCCAAATCTTATAGTGGCCATCAAACTGCATCCTAAATATACTGCAATAGGATACAGTAAGCTTGTTTTAGCACGTTAAGACAGTATAATGAGCGGCTATTTGAAAACCCGGCGATAGGTCTGGTTTACAACCTTGTAGGGGCATAGTTCCAATTGGTAGAACAGCGGTCTCCAAAACCGATGGTTGGGGGTTCGAATCCCTCTGCCCCTGCCAATATTTTTCGGCACAGCGTAAGCTCTGCCGGTAGTGTGTTGCTATAAGCAAGTCAAGGTGAAGTGAGTCAAAGCATGAACGCAGCAAGTGAAACCCCAAAAAGCGGATTTGATGTAGTCAAGTGGTTGCTGGTCTTTGTTATTTTGTCACTGGCAGTAGTAGGTAACTACATATATGAGCTGTCTGCATTAGAGCGTGCAATTACTATTGTAGTGTTAGTAATTATTGCTGGCGTAGTGGCAGGACAGACACAAAAAGGCAAAACCTTTATAAACTTCGCTAAAGAAGCACGTACCGAAGTACGTAAAGTAGTTTGGCCCACCCGGCAGGAAACCATGCAAACAACGCTTGTGGTGTTAGTTGCTACCGTAATCATGGGGTTAATCCTGTGGGGGTTAGACGCCATTCTATTGCGCGTTGTGTCTTTTTTAACAGGATTGGGGATCTAAGCCATGGCTGGAAAAATGCGTTGGTATGTGGTGCAGGCTTTCTCAGGCTTCGAGCAACGGGTTGCAACCTCTCTACGTGAACATATCAAAATTCACCAGATGGAAGATAAATTTGGTGAAGTGCTGGTACCTACCGAAGAAGTAATAGAAATGCGGGCAGGCCAGAAACGTAAGTCTGAGCGAAAGTTCTTTCCTGGCTATGTGCTGGTGCAGATGGAAATGTGCGAAGAAGCGTGGCACTTAGTTAAAAGCGTGCCGCGCGTGTTAGGTTTTATTGGTGGTACTTCAGACCGTCCGGCACCTATTTCTGAAAAAGAAGCCATGACTATCCTGAATCGTTTACAGGATAATATTGATAAGCCGAAGCCGAAAACATTGTTTGAAGCCGGTGAAGTGGTACGTGTTACTGAAGGCCCGTTTGCTGATTTCAATGGCGTAGTCGAAGAAGTAGATTACGAAAAGAGTCGCGTAAAAGTATCGGTATTGATCTTCGGCCGTTCTACTCCGGTAGATTTGGAATTTGCCCAGGTCGAAAAAGCTTAAGATAACGATTGTAACCGGGCGCTGATTAAAATATAATCTGCGCCCTTTTTAACATTGGGAAGCCGTTTGAGTAAGTGTCCTCGCATTTACAAGGCTACGACCCAGAAACAGAGGTGAAACATGGCAAAGAAAGTCACTGCACTTATTAAACTGCAGGTTAAAGCCGGTATGGCTAACCCATCGCCACCGGTAGGTCCGGCGCTGGGTCAACATGGTGTAAATATCATGGAATTCTGTAAAGGTTTTAACGCCCGTACAGAAAGCCTTGAGAAAGGTATGCCAATTCCAGTAGTAATTACTGTATATAGCGATCGTTCTTTCACGTTCGAAACCCGCACTCCTCCAGCATCTTTCCTGTTACTGAAAGCCGCTGGTTTAAAAGGTGGTTCAGGTCGTCCTAACACCCAGAAAGTAGGCAAAATCACAGCAGCTCAGGTTGATGAGATTGTGAAGATCAAGCAGCCAGATTTAACTGCTGCAGATCATGCTGCTGCGGTGCGTACCATCGAAGGTACTGCCCGTTCAATGGGTTTAGTGGTGGAGGGCTAACAGATGGCTAAATTAACTAAACGCGCAAAGTTAATCCGTTCTAAAGTGGATTCAACCCGCGAATACGATATCAACGAAGCCGTTGCTCTGTTAAAAGAATTAACAGCTGGCAAATTCCTGGAAAGCGTTGATGTTGCTGTAAATCTGGGTATTGATGCCCGTAAATCTGATCAGAACGTGCGCGGTGCTACTGTACTGCCTCACGGTACTGGCCGTACTGTTCGCGTTGCCGTGTTTACTCAGGGCGCTAACGCTGAAGCCGCTAAAGCTGCCGGTGCTGACATCGTAGGTATGGAAGACTTAGCTGAACAGGTTAAGAAAGGCGTAATGGATTTTGACGTTGTTATCGCATCACCAGACGCTATGCGCGTTGTTGGTATGTTAGGTCAAATCTTAGGTCCCCGTGGTTTAATGCCTAACCCGAAAACTGGTACTGTTACCCCTAACGTAGCAGAAGCAGTTAAGAACGCGAAGGCAGGTCAGGTTCGTTACCGTAACGACAAGAATGGTATTATCCATTCTACTATCGGCAAAATCGATTTCGATGCTGATAAGTTAAAAGAGAACCTGGAAGCCTTACTGGTTGCGTTAAAGCGCGCCAAGCCTTCAGTGGCAAAAGGTATTTTCATTAAGAAAGTTACTATTTCTTCTACCCATGGTGCAGGTTTAACTCTGAGCCAGGCGTCACTGAGCGCAGCGGTTTAAGGTGTAGTGCTTTACAGAGCTGCGTGATTATTTTATAATCGCGCGCTCATTTTTAGGGTAGGAGCCGTATTTCTCTGGAAATAACGGCTTCCGTCCAAGACCGTAGGTGTCGTGATTTTCTTTTGAAATGAATGACTTAAAATACAAAACCTACGCAGACGGTGCAGGCCCCAGAAGAATTGATTCTTTCTGGTCTCACCGTAAATCGCGCGCTTTATGGCAACATAAAGCGATGTGTAGGCAAACGGGCAATAATGCCCGGATGAACCAGGAGTTAAAAGCCAATGGCTATTAAGCTTGAAGACAAAAAAGCACTTGTTGCTGAAGTCCAGGAAGCTGCCAAAGGTGCTTTATCTGCGGTAGTCGCAGACGCTCGTGGTGTCACTGTAGGCAAAATCACTGCGCTGCGTAAGCAAGCGCGTGAAGCCGGTGTATGGATGAAAGTTGTCCGTAATACGCTGGTTCGCCGTGCAGTAGAAGGCACCGAGTTTGAGTGTCTGAACGATGTATTCGTAGGCCCGACGTTAATTGCGTTCTCTAAAGAGCACCCAGGTGCTGCCGCGCGTATCTTCAAAGATTTCGCGAAAGAGAACAAAGACTTCGAGCTGAAAGGTGCAGCGTTTAATGGCGCCACAGTAAACATTGAAGTGTTAGCATTGTTACCAACTTACGACGAAGCTATTGCACGTTTAATGAGCACTATGAAAGAGGCAGCAGCCGGCAAACTTGTACGTACAATTGCCGCGGTTCGCGACCAAAAACAAGAGCAAGCCGCGTAATTTTACGCTTGGTTTGATACAGAGTTTAATTTGGGCCAAGGCCCCTAATTTAGGAATCTGAGCAATGTCAGTGACTAAAGATCAAATCTTAGATGCTATCGCAGCAATGTCTGTAATGGATGTAGTTGAGTTAGTAACTGCAATGGAAGAAAAGTTCGGTGTGTCTGCAGCTGCTGCTGTAGCTGTTGCTGCAGGTCCTGCTGCCGCTGCTGAAGAGCAAACTGAATTCAACGTAATTCTGGCTGGTATTGGTGCGAACAAAGTTGCTGTTATCAAAGCAGTACGTGGCGCAACCGGTTTAGGTCTGAAAGAAGCGAAAGATCTGGTTGAGAGCGCTCCAGCTCCAATCAAAGAAGGCGTTTCAAAAGCAGAAGCAGAAGCTCTGAAGAAAGAACTTGAAGAAGCTGGTGCATCTGTTGAAGTTAAATAATCCGGCTTATACCGGATTATTCGCCTGAAATTCAGGCCGGGCTGGTGATGAATTAATCACCGGCCTTTTTGCGCTGTGGGACAATGATTTCCCCACCCCTGTTGATACTATGGCTGGTATCAAAGCAACCTGTAGCGGGTTGTTGGGAAAAAAATCAGCAAGCTGAGGAACCCCATGACTTACTCTTATTCTGAGAAGAAACGTATCCGTAAGGACTTCGGCAAACGTCCGGAAGTATTGGATGTGCCATACCTGTTGTCGATTCAAATCGAGTCGTTCAGCAAATTTATCGAGCCTGATCCGGAAGGAGATTACGGTTTAGAAGCCGCATTCCGCTCTGTATTCCCTATAAAAAGCTATTCAGGCAGTGCGGAATTGCAGTACGTCAGCTACCGCATCGGGGAACCCGTATTTGACGTAAAAGAATGTCAAATTCGTGGTGTTACTTACTCAGCACCATTACGTGTAAAACTGCGCATGGTGTTATTCGATAAAGAAGCGCCAGGCACAATCAAAGATATCCGTGAACAAGAAGTCTACATGGGCGAAATCCCGTTGATGACAGAAAACGGTACCTTTGTTATTAACGGTACTGAGCGTGTTATCGTATCTCAGTTACACCGCAGCCCGGGTGTGTTCTTTGATCACGATCGTGGTAAAACCCACTCATCAGGCAAGGTACTGTATAACGCTCGTGTTATTCCTTACCGTGGTTCCTGGTTAGATTTTGAGTTCGATGCTAAAGATAACCTGTTTGTGCGGATTGACCGTCGCCGTAAATTACCGGCTACCATTCTGCTGCGCGCACTGGAATTTAGCACTGAAGATATTCTGAGCACTTTCTTTGAAAGCACTCAGTTTGAAATTAAAGACGGCAAGTTAATGATGGCTGTAGTAGCCAACCGCTTACGCGGTGAGACAGCCGGTTTTGATATCAAAGACAACGATGGCGAAGTCATAGTAGAACAAGGCCGTCGTATTACTGCACGCCACGTGCGTCAGCTGGAGAAAACCGGCATGACCATGATGGAAGTACCACACGAATATGTGGTAGGCCGTGTGCTGGCAAAAAATTACGCTGACCGTTCAACCGGAGAGATTATTGCCGAGGCGAACGCAGAGCTCACACTGGAGCTGTTAGCAAAACTGGCTAAAGCCGGTTACGAGAGTTTTGAAACTCTGTATATCAACGATCTGGATCAGGGCCCTTATGTTTCTGAGACCATTCGTATTGATCCAAGCAGCAACCGTATGGAAGCGCTGGTAGAAATTTATCGTATGATGCGCCCTGGTGAACCGCCAACGCGTGATGCGGCTGAAACCTTATTTGAAAACCTGTTCTTCTCGGAAGACCGTTATGATTTATCTACGGTTGGCCGGATGAAGTTTAACCGTCGCGTTAACTTTGAAGAGGGCGTCGGTACCGGCGTACTGAGCAAAGAAGACATTCTGGCGGTAATGAAAGTATTGATCGATATCCGTAATGGTAAAGGCGAAGTGGATGATATCGACCACTTGGGTAACCGCCGTATCCGTTCTGTTGGCGAAATGGCCGAAAACCAATTCCGTGTTGGTCTGGTGCGTGTTGAACGTGCGGTTAAAGAGCGTCTGTCATTAGGCGATCTGGACGCAGTTATGCCACAGGATCTGATTAACGCCAAGCCAATTTCAGCTGCGGTGAAAGAGTTCTTTGGCTCAAGCCAGCTGTCACAGTTTATGGATCAGAACAACCCGTTATCAGAAGTGACGCACAAGCGTCGTATTTCTGCTTTAGGCCCGGGTGGTTTAACGCGTGAACGTGCCGGCTTCGAAGTACGTGACGTACATCCGACGCACTATGGTCGTGTATGTCCAATCGAAACGCCTGAAGGTCCGAACATCGGTCTGATTAACTCACTGTCGATGTTTGCCCAGACTAACGAGTATGGTTTCCTTGAAACGCCTTACCGCCGCCTGGAAAATGGCGTGGTAACTGACGAAGTCGATTTCCTGTCAGCCATTGAGGAAGGCAACTTTGTTATCGCTCAGGCCAATGCTGAACTGACTGCTGAAAACCGCTTATCAGAAGAATTAGTACCTTGTCGTTACAAGAACGAATTCACCCTGATGCCGGCTGACAAAGTACAGTATATGGACGTAGCACCACAGCAAATCGTATCGGTTGCTGCGGCGTTAATCCCGTTCCTGGAACACGATGATGCTAACCGGGCACTGATGGGCTCGAACATGCAACGTCAGGCCGTTCCAACACTGCGTGCTGACAAGCCGCTGGTAGGTACCGGTATTGAGCGCGTGGTAGCGAAAGATTCAGGTGTAACCGTGGTGGCCAAACGTGGTGGTGTGATCGACTATGTTGATGCCAGCCGTATCGTGATCAAGGTAAATGAAGATGAAATGGTAGCCGGTGAAGCCGGTATCGACATCTACAACCTGACCAAATATACCCGTTCTAACCAGAATACCTGTATTAACCAGCGTCCTTGCGTAAACCATGGCGAGCCAATTGAGCGTGGAGATGTACTGGCTGATGGCCCGTCTACCGACTTAGGTGAACTGGCATTAGGTCAGAACTTACGCGTAGCGTTTATGCCGTGGAACGGTTACAACTTCGAAGACTCGATTTTGTTATCTGAGCGTCTGGTACAGGAAGATCGTTTAACCACTATCCATATTCAGGAATTAAGCTGTATCGCCCGCGATACTAAACTTGGGCCTGAAGAGATCACCGGCGATATCCCTAACGTAGGTGAGTCTGCGCTGTCTAAACTGGACGAAGCCGGTATCGTGTATATCGGTGCTGAAGTGAAAGGCGGTGACATTCTGGTTGGTAAGGTAACGCCTAAAGGTGAAAGCCAGTTAACGCCGGAAGAAAAACTGTTACGCGCTATTTTCGGTGAGAAAGCGTCTGATGTTAAAGATTCATCTTTACGTGTGCCTAACTCTGTTACCGGTACTGTTATCGACGTTCAGGTATTTACCCGTGATGGTGTAGAGAAAGACAAGCGTGCCCGTGAAATCGAGGAGATGGAAGTCAAACAGGCTAAGAAAGACCTGAATGAAGAATTCCGTATTCTGGAAGCCGGTATTTTTGATCGTGCCCGTAACCTGCTGGAACAAAGCGGTATTGACCGTGCCAAGCTGGACACGATGAAAGGCGATGCGCTGTTTAATCAAAGCTTAAGCGACGAAGACAAACAAAACGATCTGGAACAGTTAGCTACCCAGTACGAAGAAATTCGTGTTGAGTACGACAAGAAGTTTGAAGCCAAGCGTCGTAAGATCATCCAGGGTGATGATTTGGCACCGGGCGTACTGAAGATCGTTAAAGTGTATCTGGCGGTAAAACGCCGTATCCAGCCAGGTGATAAGATGGCGGGCCGTCACGGTAACAAGGGTGTTATCTCAACTATCGTTCCGGTAGAAGATATGCCATACGACGAGCACGGTAAGCCAGTTGATATCGTATTGAACCCGCTGGGCGTACCATCGCGGATGAACATCGGTCAGATCCTGGAAACACACTTAGGCTTAGCCGCCCGCGGTATCGGTGACAAGATCGATGCGATGATTAAAGACCAGAAAGAAACGGCAGAAATCCGTGACTTCCTGACCAAAGTGTATGCACTGGGCGAATCACGCCAGGACGTAGATGTTGCCAGCTTTACTGATGATGAAGTACGTCGTTTAGCTGAAAACCTGCGTAAAGGCTTGCCTGTTGCGACACCGGTGTTCGATGGCGCGAAAGAAAGCGAAATCAAGCAATTGCTTGAGCTGGGTGACTTACCGTCAAGCGGTCAGATCACATTATATGATGGCCGTACCGGCAATACCTTCGAGCGTAAGGTAACCGTAGGTTACATGTACATGCTGAAACTGAACCACTTAGTAGACGATAAGATGCACGCACGTTCTACCGGTTCTTACAGCTTAGTAACGCAACAGCCGCTGGGTGGTAAAGCTCAGTTTGGTGGTCAGCGTTTCGGTGAGATGGAAGTGTGGGCACTGGAAGCATACGGCGCAGCATACACGCTGCAGGAAATGCTTACCGTTAAGTCAGACGACGTTAACGGCCGTACCAAGATGTATAAAAACATCGTTGACGGTGACCACAGAATGGAACCTGGCATGCCAGAATCTTTCAACGTATTGATGAAAGAGATCCGTTCGCTCGGTATTAACATCGAATTGGAAGAGGAATAAACCGACCTTGAGTTGGGGGGTAGGCGACTGCCCCATTCCGGTTTACCTCTTACAGGAGAGCTAAGGTGAAAGACTTATTAAAGTTTCTGAAACAACAAACTAAAACCGAAGAGTTTGATGTTATCCGTATCGGTTTATCTTCGCCGGACATGATCCGTTCATGGTCCTTTGGTGAAGTGAAAAAGCCAGAAACGATCAACTACCGTACCTTTAAACCCGAGCGCGATGGTTTATTCTGCGCCCGTATTTTTGGCCCGGTAAAAGACTACGAGTGTTTGTGCGGTAAGTACAAACGCTTAAAGCACCGTGGTGTTATTTGTGAAAAATGTGGTGTTGAAGTCACATTAACTAAAGTACGCCGTGAGCGCATGGGTCATATCGAATTGGCCAGCCCGACAGCCCACATCTGGTTCTTAAAATCACTGCCAAGCCGTATCGGTTTGCTGCTGGATATGACACTGCGTGATATTGAACGCGTGCTGTACTTTGAAAGCTATGTAGTGACAGAGCCAGGTATGACGTCGTTAGAACGCCGTCAGATGCTGACTGAAGAAGAATACTTAGACGTGCTGGAAGAGCATGGCGACGAGTTTGAAGCCAAGATGGGTGCCGAAGCAATTCTGGACATCTTAAAAGGCATTGATCTGGCAACAGAAATCAAGCAAATGCGTGAAGAGCTGCCAACCATCAACTCTGAAACCAAGCGTAAGAAAATCAGCAAGCGTCTGAAACTGATGGAAGCGTTCCACACTTCTGGCAACAAACCAGAGTGGATGATTATGACAGTGCTGCCAGTATTACCACCGGATTTACGTCCATTGGTACCACTGGACGGCGGCCGTTTTGCTACCTCAGATCTGAACGATTTGTACCGTCGCGTTATTAACCGTAACAACCGTCTGAAGCGTCTGTTAGATTTATCTGCGCCTGACATTATCGTGCGCAACGAAAAGCGTATGTTGCAGGAAGCGGTAGATGCGCTGTTAGATAACGGCCGTCGCGGTCGTGCTATTACCGGCTCCAACAAACGCCCACTGAAATCTTTGGCCGATATGATCAAAGGTAAACAAGGTCGTTTCCGTCAGAACCTTTTAGGTAAGCGCGTTGACTACTCAGGCCGTTCGGTTATCACCGTAGGTCCTACGCTGCGTTTACACCAATGCGGTCTGCCAAAGAAAATGGCACTGGAACTGTTCAAGCCGTTTATCTATGGCAAGCTGGAAGCACGTGGTTTAGCCACTACCATCAAAGCCGCCAAGAAAATGGTTGAGCGCGAAGAAGGCGCTGTATGGGACGTGCTGGACGAAGTGATCCGCGAGCACCCGGTACTGTTGAACCGTGCACCAACACTGCACCGTTTAGGTATTCAGGCGTTTGAACCGGTACTGATCGAAGGTAAAGCTATTCAGTTACATCCACTGGTGTGTGCGGCTTATAACGCCGACTTCGACGGTGACCAAATGGCGGTGCACGTACCGTTAACACTGGAAGCACAGTTAGAAGCCCGTGCGTTGATGATGTCAACTAACAACGTACTGTCGCCAGCTAACGGCGAGCCAATCATCGTACCTTCACAGGACGTTGTATTAGGCTTGTATTACATGACACGTGAGGCTATTAATGCCAAAGGCGAAGGCATGTTATTCAAAAGTGCGAAAGAAGCTGAAAAGGCTTTCCGTGCTGACTGTGCCAGCCTGCATGCCAAAGTAAAAGTGCGGATTACCGAAGTTGAATTCGGTGAAGATGGTAGCCGCAGCGAAACCACAGCTGTACGCGACACCACTGTTGGCCGCGCTATTCTGTATTCTATCCTGCCGGAAGGTTTAGCCTTTGATTCAATCAACCAGGCTATGGGTAAAAAGCAGATTTCACGTTTACTAAACGGTGCTTACCGTCGTATCGGTTTGAAGAAAACCGTTATTCTGGCTGACCAAATCATGTATACCGGTTTCCACTACGCTATGTTGTCAGGCGTATCGGTAGGTATTAACGATATGGTTATCCCGGCAGCAAAAACTGAAATTATCGACGCAGCAGAAGCTGAAGTTGCCGAAATTCAGGACCAGTTCCAACAGGGTCTGGTTACCGCTGGTGAAAAGTACAACAAAGTTATTGATATCTGGTCAACCGCCAACGAAGTATTGTCCAAGGCGATGATGGACAACCTGTCTAAAGAAGACGTGGTTAACCGCGACGGTGATACTGTACAACAGCAGTCATTTAACTCGGTATATATGATGGCCGACTCCGGCGCCCGGGGTTCACCGGCGCAGATCCGTCAGCTGGCAGCAATGCGTGGTCTGATGGCAAAACCGGATGGCTCTATCATTGAAACGCCAATTACGGCGAACTTCCGTGAAGGCTTAAGCGTATTACAGTACTTTATCTCTACGCACGGTGCCCGTAAAGGTCTGGCCGATACTGCACTGAAAACTGCGAACTCCGGTTATCTGACCCGTCGTCTGGTAGACGTAGCACAAGACTTGGTTGTTACTGAGCAGGACTGTGGTTCTGATCAGGGCATTATCATGAAACCGCTGATTGAAGGTGGTGACGTGGTAGAAGGTCTGCGTGAGCGCGTGCTGGGCCGGGTAGTTATTGGTGATGTAGTATCACCAACAACAGGCGCAGTGTTGGTTGCTGATGGTACCATGCTGGACGAGCAGCTGTGTGATCTGTTAGAGCAAAACTCTATTGACGAAGTGCACGTACGTTCAGTAATTACCTGTAAGACAGACTTTGGTGTGTGTGCCAAGTGTTACGGCCGTGACTTAGCACGTGGTCACCTGATCAACGCCGGTGAAGCTGTAGGTGTTATCGCAGCACAATCAATCGGTGAACCAGGTACCCAGCTGACAATGCGTACTTTCCACATCGGTGGTGCGGCATCACGGGCCTCTGCAGAAAACAGCGTACAGGTTAAAACTGCCGGTACCTTAAAACTGCAAAATGCTAAGTTTGTACGTAACGCTGATAACAAAATTGTTATTACCTCACGTTCTGCTGAAGTTACCGTATTTGACGAATTAGGTCGTGAGAAAGAGCGTTATAAACTGCCGTATGGTTCAATCCTGACGACAGACGACAACGCGAAAATCACAGCTGGTCAAATCGTAGCCAACTGGGATCCGCATTCACACCCTATTATTGTTGAGCGCGGTGCCAAGGTTAATCACAGCGATGTAGATGATACCAACACTGAAGTACAACAGGATGAGCTGACGGGCTTAACCCGTACCGTAGTAAAAGATTTGGCCAAGGCGAATGCCAAAGAGCCAAAACTTATTCTGACTATGGACGACGGCGCGCTACAGGAAATCCGTTTACCAAGCTTTACCACTATCGAAGTAACCGATGGTGCCACCGTGAAAGCCGGTGAAGTATTGGCACGTATTCCGCAGGAAAGCTCAAAAACCCGCGACATCACCGGTGGTCTGCCGCGCGTTGCCGACTTATTTGAAGCGCGTAAGCCGAAAGATCCAGCCATTCTGGCCGAGATCTCAGGTGTTATCAGCTTCGGTAAAGAAACCAAAGGTAAGCGCCGCTTGTTAATCACGCCTGAGCAGGGTGATGTGCATGAAGAGATGATCCAGAAATGGCGTCAGGTTAATGTGTTTGAAGGTGAACGCATTGAAAAAGGCGAAGTTATCTCTGAAGGCCCGGAGTCAGCACACGATATCCTGCGTTTACGTGGTGTTCACCATGTTGCCAGCTACATTGTGAACGAAGTACAGGACGTTTACCGTTTACAGGGCGTTAAAATCAACGATAAGCACATCGAAACGATTATCCGTCAGATGCTGCGTAAGTGCTTAATAACCAACCCGGGCGACAGTGAGTTCCTCGAAGGCGAAATGGCTGAAGTGGCCCGCGTCAATATTGCTAACCGCGAATTGGAAGCTGCCGGTAAAATGCCTGCGCAGTACGAGCGTTCTTTACTGGGTATTACCAAAGCGTCACTGTCGACTGACTCGTTCATTTCGGCGGCGTCGTTCCAGGAAACCACCCGCGTTCTGACTGAAGCCGCTGTAGGCGGTAAGATAGACGAACTGCGTGGTTTGAAAGAAAACGTAATTGTTGGCCGTTTGATCCCGGCAGGTACCGGTTTTGCGTATCACCAAAACCGTGCCCGTCTGCGTCAACGTGCTGGCGGTGGCGAAGTTGTTGAACCGACAATGAGTGCAGAGACGGCAGAACAAGCGTTATCTGATGCTCTGAACATGGATTTGTCTGGTAACGACGACTAAAAGCAGGGAAACAGGGCTGATTGCTGGCTAAATTAGCAGCAATTGGCTTTGTTCCTTGACAGGTCAAAGCTTGACCATTAGAATTCCGCGACCCTGATTTTGGGGTGCGGAATTTTCACGTTTATTGGGTATATATTAACCAGGAGTATTTAATGGCAACAATCAACCAGCTAGTGCGTAAGCCGCGCAGCCAGAAGGTAGCCAAGAGCACCGTTCCGGCGCTTGAAGCTTGCCCGCAGAAGCGTGGTGTTTGTACCCGTGTATACACCACTACACCTAAGAAGCCAAACTCAGCATTACGTAAAGTATGCCGTGTTCGTTTAACTAACGGATTCGAAGTTTCTTCTTACATTGGTGGTGAAGGCCATAACCTGCAAGAGCACAGTGTTGTGCTTATTCGCGGTGGCCGGGTAAAAGACCTGCCAGGTGTGCGTTACCACACCGTACGCGGCACTTTAGACTGTGCCGGCGTTAAAGATCGTAAACAAGCCCGTTCTAAGTACGGCGCAAAACGGCCTAAGAAATAACGGTACTCCGTTAGTAAGGCCAAACTAAACAACTTTTTTTCTTTATTGTATTAAAAGTTTTGGAATCACCTGAAGCAATCGGAGTTACGAATGCCAAGAAGACGCGTCATAGGTCAACGTAAAATTCTTCCAGATCCTAAATTCGGAAGTGAATTACTTGCCAAGTTTGTAAACGTCGTTATGGTCGACGGTAAAAAATCTACAGCCGAATCAATCGTATACGGCGCATTAGAGTTAGCTGCTACTAAGTCTAAGAAAGAACATTTAGACATATTTGAAGTAGCACTGGACAACATTCGTCCAACGGTCGAAGTTAAATCACGCCGCGTAGGTGGTTCTACCTATCAGGTACCATGTGAAGTTCGTCCGGTACGTCGTAATGCTCTGGCAATGCGTTGGTTAGTTGAGGCTGCCCGTAAACGTGGTGAAAAATCAATGGCTCAGCGTTTAGCTGGTGAAATGCTGGATGCCGTTGACAACAAAGGTTCTGCAGTGAAAAAACGTGAAGACGTGCACCGTATGGCCGAAGCTAACAAAGCATTCGCCCATTTCCGTTGGTAAGCACGTCTTAACAAGAGGATATTATTGTGGCACGTACAACCCCAATAGAACGCTACCGTAACATTGGTATTTGTGCGCACGTCGATGCGGGTAAAACAACTACGTCTGAACGTGTGTTGTTTTACACGGGCCGCTCTCACAAGATCGGTGAGGTTCATGACGGTGCTGCTACTATGGACTGGATGGAACAGGAGCAGGAGCGTGGTATCACTATCACGTCAGCTGCGACGACAACATTCTGGGCCGGTATGCAGCAGCAATTTGAACAGCACCGTATCAATCTGATTGATACCCCCGGGCACGTTGACTTCACTATCGAAGTAGAGCGCTCTTTGCGCGTACTCGATGGTGCTGTTGTTGTGCTTTGTGGTTCTTCAGGTGTGCAACCGCAAACCGAGACTGTATGGCGTCAGGCCAATAAGTACGAAGTTCCGCGGATGATCTTTGTGAACAAGATGGACCGTACCGGTGCCAACTTTCTGCGCGTGGTAAAACAAGCGCAAACGCGATTAAACAGCACCATAGTGCCAATTCAGCTGCCGATAGGTGCTGAAGATGACTTCAAGGGCGTAGTCGACCTTATCAAAATGAAGGCCATCAACTGGAATATGGAAGATCAGGGCATGACATTCACTTATGAAGACATTCCGGCCGATATGGTTGATGAATGTAACGAGTGGCGTCAGAACATGATCGAAGCGGCTGCCGAAGCCAGTGAAGAGTTAATGGAGCGCTACTTAGAGGGTGAAGAATTCTCTGAAGAAGAGATCCGTCAGGCCCTGCGTAACTTAACCCTTCGCAACGAAGTTGTAGTGGTAATGTGTGGTTCAGCCTTTAAGAATAAAGGCGTTCAGGCGATGTTGGATAACGTAATTTATTACCTGCCATCACCGACTGAAGTAAAAGCCATTACCGGTATCAATGAGGACGAAACAGAAGGTGAGCGTCACTCCAGTGATGATGAACCGTTCTCTGCTTTGGCGTTTAAAATTGCAACCGATCCATTCGTAGGTACGTTGACTTTCTTCCGTGTGTATTCTGGCGTCATCAATTCAGGTGATTCGGTGTACAACCCGGTAAAACAAAAGAAAGAGCGGATTGGCCGTATCGTACAGATGCATGCTAATACCCGCGAAGAGATCAAAGAAGTTTGTGCCGGCGACATCGCTGCCGGTATCGGTTTTAAAGACGTAACAACAGGTGATACTTTGTGCTCACCAGACCATATTATCACTCTGGAGCGGATGGAGTTCCCGGAGCCGGTAATATCTGTTGCGGTTGAGCCGAAAACTAAAGCTGATCAGGAAAAGATGGGTATTGCGCTGGGTAAACTGGCGGCTGAAGATCCTTCTTTCCGTGTACATACTGACGAAGAAAGCGGTCAGACGATTATTTCAGGTATGGGTGAACTGCATCTGGACATCATTGTTGACCGTATGCGCCGTGAGTTCAAAGTAGAAGCTAATGTGGGTAAACCCCAGGTTTCTTACCGCGAAACACTGCGTGGCGCCACTGAAGTTGAAGGTAAGTTCGTGCGTCAGTCAGGTGGGCGTGGTCAGTTTGGTCACTGTTGGCTGAAAATTGAGCCACAGGAAGAAGGCGCTGGTTATGAGTTTGTGAATGCCGTTGTCGGTGGAGTTATTCCAAAAGAATATATTCCGGCTATTGATAAAGGTATTCAGGAACAGATGAAAAACGGCGTTCTTGCTGGCTACCCGGTAATTGACGTTAAAGTTACAGTGTTTGACGGTTCGTACCACGATGTTGACTCAAACGAAATGGCGTTTAAAATCGCTGCTTCAATGGGCTTCAAAAAGGGTGCACTGCAAGCCAAGCCGGTTATCCTTGAGCCAATTATGAAAGTTGAGGTGGTAACGCCGGAAGACTTCATGGGTGATATTGTTGGTGACTTAAACCGTCGCCGCGGTATTATCAACGGCATGGAAGATGCACCTGGTGGTATCAAAATCGTTGATGCGCATGTGCCGCTCTCTGAAATGTTTGGTTATGCAACCAACATGCGGTCGTTAAGTCAGGGGCGCGCTTCATACTCAATGGAACCATTGAAGTATGCTGAAGCTCCTAACAACGTGACAGAAGCAATTATCGCTGCGCGTAAAGCATATTAATAACTTAGTTTGGCCTGCAAAGCAGGCCGCAATTAAATAAAGAAGGGTCTATTCATGGCTAAGGCTAAATTTGAACGTAATAAACCGCACGTAAACGTAGGCACAATTGGTCACGTTGACCACGGTAAAACTACTTTAACTGCAGCAATCACAAACGTACTGGCAAAGCACTACGGCGGTCAGGCATTTGCTTTCGATCAAATCGATAAAGCGCCAGAAGAAAAAGCTCGTGGTATCACGATCAACACTTCACACGTAGAATATGACACGCCAACGCGTCACTACGCGCACGTAGACTGCCCGGGCCACGCTGACTATGTTAAGAACATGATCACTGGTGCAGCACAGATGGACGGTGCAATTCTGGTAGTAGCAGCGACAGACGGCCCAATGCCACAAACCCGTGAGCACATCCTGTTATCACGTCAGGTAGGCGTACCGTACATCATCGTGTTCATGAACAAATGTGACATGGTAGATGACGAAGAGCTGTTAGAGCTGGTAGAGATGGAAGTACGTGAGCTTCTATCAGACTACGACTTCCCGGGTGATGACCTGCCGGTAATCCGTGGTTCAGCGCTGAAAGGCCTGGAAGGTGATGCGGACTGGGAAAAGAAAATCCTGGAACTGGGTGAAGCCTTAGATACTTACATCCCAGAGCCGGTACGTGCGATTGACAAGCCATTCATCATGCCAATCGAAGACGTCTTCTCAATTGCCGGTCGTGGTACAGTAGTAACAGGCCGTGTAGAGCAAGGTATCGTAAAAGTAGGCGAGACAGTAGAAATCGTAGGTATCAAAGACACTGTTGCTACTACTTGTACAGGTGTAGAAATGTTCCGTAAGCTGCTGGACGAAGGTCGTGCAGGCGAGAACATCGGTGCCTTGTTACGTGGTACCAAGCGTGAAGACGTAGAGCGTGGTCAGGTACTTGCTAAGCCAGGTTCAATCAAGCCACACACTAAGTTCGAAGGCGAAGTGTACGTATTGTCAAAAGAAGAAGGTGGTCGTCATACACCATTCTTCAAAGGCTACCGTCCACAGTTCTACTTCCGTACGACAGACGTAACTGGCGCAGTTGAGCTGCCAGAAGGCGTAGAGATGGTAATGCCAGGCGACAACCTGAAGTTTGTTGTAGAGCTGATTTGCCCAATCGCGATGGACGAAGGTTTACGCTTCGCAATCCGTGAAGGCGGCCGTACAGTTGGTGCTGGCGTAGTATCAAAAATCCTGGCGTAATAGCTAAGATGTGAAAAGGCCCCGTAAGGGGCTTTTTTATTGCCCGCAATTCATACCAAGGTTCTTTCAAACACTTGTTTGAATATTCAAGCTGTGCCATGCTCTAACTCATCCGTCCAGTTATTGAGGCAATGAGTATGAGCCAATACCAAGCACCGCTAAATGATATTTTATTTAACCTCTTCGACGTTTGGCAGCTAGATAAATACTGGCAGCAGCAAAGTCAGCTCAGTGAGCTTATTGAAGCAGATACTGCAAAAGCTATTTTGGAAGAGGCAGCCAAGATCTGTGAACAACAGCTGGCACCATTATCGGGCGAAGCGGATAGACAAGGCGCTAAGCTACAGGATGGTAAAGTCACGTTGCCGCAGCATTATCAAACCGTTTACCAGAGTCTCACCGAAGGCGGCTGGACCGGCCTCAGTGGTGATCCGCATTTCGGTGGTATGGGCATGCCAAAAGCATTATCCATGATGGTTGATGAAATGCTCTGCAGTGCCGACATTGCTTTTTCGCTTTATCCGGGTTTAACCGCCGGCGCCTGTGTCGCATTGTTACAGCATGCCGATGATGCCACCAAAGCACTGTACTTGCCAAAAATGTACAGCGGCGAATGGTCTGGCACTATGTGCTTAACCGAATCTCATGCGGGCTCTGATCTTGGCATTATGCGCACTACTGCCAAGCCTACGGATGATGGCAGCTATTTGCTAAGTGGCAGCAAAATATTTATTACTGCCGGAGAGCACGACTTAACTTCGAATATTATCCATCTGGTACTCGCTAAACTACCTGACGCGCCCGCTGGCAGCCGTGGTATTTCACTGTTTTTGGTGCCGAAATTTTTGCCGGATAGTGCTGGCGAGCCTGGCGAGCGCAACACTGTAACGGTCGGTTCAATCGAGCATAAAATGGGCATTAATGGCTCAGCTACGTGCGTGCTGAATTTTGACGAGGCTAAAGGTTATTTAATTGGTGAGTCCCACCGTGGTTTAGCCTGTATGTTCACCATGATGAACTATGAGCGATTATCAATGGGTAGCCAGGGTTTAGGTGCTGCCGAGCGCGCTTATCAGAATGCACTGAGTTATGCCAAAGAGCGGCTGCAGGGCAGGATCAGTGAAAAAGACGCCAACAAAGCAGAACCTATTATTGGTCATGCCGATGTACGCCGGATGCTGCTTAACATTAAAGCAATGAATGAAGCCGGCCGTACCTTTGCTACCTGGGTTGCATCGTTGTTAGACAAGGCTAAGTACGATAACTGCCCGGCATCGGCACAACGTGCTAATTTACTCACGCCAATAGCCAAAGCTTTTATGACAGATCAGGGCTTTGATGCCTGTGTTACCGCACAGCAGATATTTGGTGGCCATGGTTATGTTAAAGAGTGGGGCATGGAGCAACTGGTGCGTGATGTACGTATTGCCCAGATTTATGAAGGCACCAACGGTATCCAGGCGGCAGACTTTATGTTGCGTAAAGTAGCAGCAGACCAAGGCTTGGTATTGCTTACGCTTCTTGCAGAGATAAAGGATGAAATGGCTTCCGTACCTATCCACACAGCTGAGTCTTTGCATCTTTATATTGATCAATTACAAAGCTTAACTGCAGAACTGCTGGCACAAGACAGCCGGGCGCAAAGCACTAATGCCTGTGATTACTTAACGTTAGTTTCATATGTTCTTTACGGTTATATGTGGTATAAAAATCTGGCCGCGCTAAAGAACACTTCGCATAGCGAAAGCTTTACAGAGGCAAAACAATATACTGCAGCTTATTATTTTGAGCGCATCTTGCCCAAGGCTGAAGGATTGCTTGCCGTATTAAGGTGTGATTCAGCGATAATGGATAAGTTTGCGACAGACCATTTTTAGCATTAAGGATTGTTATGAAGTACCTGCTCGGTTTAGTTGGCTTATTAGCATTTTCTGCATCTGCAACAGATGCACTGGATAAAAGAATGAAGGCCGAGCAGTGGGACTCATATGCGCCTTTTACGTTGATACCACATCACAATAACTATCTGATGCCGGTAACTTACGTTGATGGTATTGCTCCTATTCTGATTAATGACGGTGAGTCAGCACCGTCAGATAATCTGGAGGCTAAATTTCAGCTTAGCTTAAAGACACCACTGTGGAGTAAGATTTATAACGACAATGGCTATCTGTTTTTTGCCTTCACCCAGCAGGCATATTGGCAGGCCTATAACAGCGAGGTATCCTCTCCATTTCGCGAAAATAACTACGAGCCCGAGCTCATTCTGATGTTTCCGCACTATGCCAATGTTGAGGATGCGGCTAGCCGTATCATCAGCCTGAGTTTATCGCATCAGTCTAACGGTCGTTCTGGTACTCAGTCCCGCAGCTGGAACAGGCTAAAGCTCAGTTGGGTTACTTCTATTGGCAATGTATTCATTAACTTCGAGCCGTACTATCGTTTTAAAGAAGACCCAAAAGAAACGCCAACAGACCCTAAAGGTGATGACAACCCGGATATCACTAAATACATGGGCTGGTTTGAACTGTCTGCTGCGTATAAGCAAGGCGATGCAACCTGGCGTATGATGGTGCGTAACAATTTGCGCAGCGAAAATAAAGGTGCAGTGCGTTTGTCTTATTCAGTACCTTTTAACAACCATATCCGCTTTTATGCTGAGTTGTTTAATGGTTATGGCGAAAGCCTGATCGACTACAATCGTTCTGTTACCCGCTTTGGTATCGGTTTTGAGTTGAATGATATTTTGTAGTGCAATTAATAACCAGTGCTTGCGTTATTAGTGGTTTTCAGTATAATGCGCGGCCAGTCGATTTAATTCTGACTGGCTTGCTAAGTAAACTTTAGTGTTATTTAGCACTTACAGTGCTCCCGATTGGGGAGCAAACGTAACTTCGGTGCATGGGCATCCCCCTTCTTGGGTTGGATAGCTTGTGTTTATTTTTGCTCTTTTTGCTCTTTGAGGCTTTGATACATGAGTAATCAAAGGATTCGCATCCGTCTGAAAGCGTTCGATCACCGTTTGATCGATCAGTCAACCATGGAAATCGTTGACACAGCTAAGCGTACGGGCGCTCAGGTTCGTGGTCCTATTCCACTTCCTACCCGCCAGGAACGTTTCACTGTATTGATTTCTCCTCACGTCAACAAAGATGCACGTGATCAGTACGAAATCCGTACCCACAAGCGTTTAATCGACATCGTTGAGCCAACCGAGAAAACGGTTGATGCGCTGATGCGTTTAGACTTGCCTGCTGGCGTTGACGTTCAAATCAGCCTGGGCTAATCAGACAGGTTTATAGAGAGGTTTAGGAAATGGCTATCGGTCTAGTCGGTCGTAAAGTGGGAATGACTCGCATCTTCACTGAAGACGGCGTTTCAATTCCAGTAACCGTAATCGAAGCGACACCAAACCGTGTAACTGCAGTTAAAACTGCAGATACAGACGGTTACAGCGCACTGCAAGTGACTGCTGGTACTGTAAAGGCAAGCCGTTTGAGCAAGCCAGAAGCAGGCCACTTCGCTAAAGTGGGCGTGGACGCTGGTCGTGGTCTGTGGGAATTCCGCCTGACAGATAACGAAGGTGCTGACATCACTGTCGGCAGCGAAATTACGGTTGAAATTTTCGCTGAAGCGAAAAAAGTTGATGTGTCTGGCACATCAAAAGGTAAAGGTTTTGCCGGTGCTGTTAAGCGCTGGAATTTCCGTACTCAGGATGCTACTCACGGTAACTCTTTATCACACCGTGCCCCAGGTTCAATTGGTCAGAACCAATCACCGGGTAAAGTATTCAAGGGTAAAAAAATGGCTGGTCACTTAGGTGCTGAGCGCGTAACCGTGCAGTCACTGGAAGTGGTTCGTGTAGACGCAGAGCGTAACCTGCTGTTAGTGAAGGGTGCAATCCCTGGCGCTATCGGTGGCGACGTGATCGTTAAACCAGCTGTTAAAAGCTAACGTCTGAGGAGATAAGTGATGGAATTAGCATTACGAGACGCTCAAGGCGTTCTTGAAGTTTCCGAAGCTACCTTTGGACGTGAGTTTAATGAAGCTTTGGTTCATCAGGTTGTTGTAGCTTATGCAGCCGGCGCCCGTCAGGGTACCCGCGCTCAGCTGACACGTTCTGAAGTACGCGGTGGTGGTAAGAAGCCATGGCGTCAAAAAGGTACAGGCCGCGCGCGTGCCGGTACTATCCGCAGCCCAATCTGGCGCGGAGGCGGTGTAACTTTTGCGGCTAAGCCACAAGATCACAGCCAAAAAGTAAACCGTAAAATGTATCGTGGTGCGATCCAAAGCATCCTGTCTGAATTAGTTCGTCAAGAGCGTTTAATCGTGGTGGAAAATTTCGCCGTTGATTCGCCTAAGACCAAAGATTTAACTGCAAAGTTAAAATCAATGGACTTAAAAGACGTGTTAATCGTGACTAACGAAGTGGATGAGAACCTGTTCTTATCAGCACGTAACCTGTACAAGGTTGATGTGCGTGACGTACACGGTATCGACCCGGTCAGCTTAATCGCATTCGACAAAGTGTTAATGACTGCTGCTGCAGTTAAGCAACTTGAGGAGCTGTTAGCATGATCCGCGAAGAACGTTTACTGAAGGTTATTTTAGCACCACACGTATCTGAAAAGAGCACTGTGTCTGCTGAAAAACATAATACAGTCGTTTTCAAGGTAGCCACTACTGCGACTAAAGCTGATGTTAAAGCAGCAGTTGAAAAACTGTTCGAAACAGAAGTAGTCGGTGTGCGTACTGTTAACGTTAAGGGTAAGACCAAGCGCACTGGTGCGCGTATGGGCAAGCGTAGCGATTGGAAAAAAGCTTACGTCACTCTTAAAGAAGGCAGCGAAATCGATTTCGTTGGCGGCGCTGAGTAAGAAGAGGAGTTAGGAAATGGCACTTGTAAAGTGTAAACCTACGTCACCAGGTCGTCGCCACGTATTAAAAGTGGTTAACCCAGACCTGTACAAAGGCAAGCCTTATGCCCCTTTGTTAGAGAAAAATTCAAAAACTGGTGGTCGTAACAACAACGGTCGTATCACTACCCGTCATATCGGTGGTGGTCACAAGCAGCATTACCGTTTAGTTGACTTCAAACGCAACAAAGATGGCATTCCGGCCAAAGTTGAGCGTTTAGAGTACGATCCAAACCGTACTGCTAACATCGCACTGGTGTTATACGCAGACGGTGAGCGCCGTTACATTCTGGCCCCTAAAGGCCTGAAGGTGGGTGATTCAGTGGTTTCAGGTATGGAATCACCAATCAAAGCCGGTAACAGCTTACCACTGCGCAATATCCCTGTTGGTCAGGTAGTACACAACATCGAAATGAAACCAGGTAAAGGTGGTCAGTTAGCTCGTTCTGCTGGCGCATTTGTGCAGATCCTGGCTCGTGACGGTGAGTATGTAACTCTGCGTTTACGCAGCGGTGAAGTACGCAAAGTATTAGCAGATTGTCGCGCGACTATCGGTGAGATCGGCAACGCGGAACATATGTTACGTCAATACGGTAAAGCTGGTGCAATGCGCTGGCGTGGCGTTCGCCCAACCGTACGTGGTGTAGTAATGAACCCGGTTGATCACCCACACGGTGGTGGTGAAGGTAAAACTTCTGGTGGTCGTCACCCTGTATCTCCATGGGGCGTTCCAACGAAGGGTTACAAAACTCGTTCAAACAAGCGTACTGATAAACTTATCGTACGTCGTCGTGATAAATAATTTGTGAGGAATTGCCATGCCACGTTCTCTCAAGAAAGGTCCATTTATTGACCTTCACTTGCTGAAGAAGGTAGAGAAAGCGTTGGAAAGCGGTGACAAGAAGCCTATTAAGACTTGGAGCCGTCGTTCAATGATCATACCTGATATGATCGGTTTGACCATCGCTGTCCATAATGGTCGTCAACATGTACCGGTGTTTGTCTCGGAAGAGATGATTGGTCACAAGTTAGGTGAATTTGCACCTACTCGTACCTATCGTGGTCATGCAGCCGACAAAAAGGCCAAGAAGCGCTAAGGGGTAAATGATGCAAGCATTAGCTAAACACAAATTTGCCCGTTCTTCTGCACAAAAAACCCGTCTGGTTGCTGACCAGGTGCGTGGATTGTCAGTAGATAAGGCGCTGAACGTACTGACTTACAGCCCGAAAAAAGCGGCTGAGTTAGTTAAAAAGGTTCTTTTATCAGCCATTGCCAACGCTGAGCACAACGAAGGCGCGGATATTGATACGCTGAAAGTTAAGACCATCTTCGTTGATGAAGGTCCGTCTATGAAGCGCATCAAGCCACGTGCTAAAGGCCGTGCTGACCGTATCGTCAAGCGTACCAGCCACATCACTGTGGTTGTAGCTGATAACTAGGAGAGAGAAATGGGACAGAAAGTACATCCTAATGGTATTCGCCTAGGTATCACTAAGCCATGGAGCTCAACCTGGTTCGCGAATACGAAAGACTTCCCGGATTTCTTAAACGGTGACTTTAAAGTTCGTCAGTACCTGACAAAAGAACTGAAAGCCGCGTCAGTAAGCCGGATCGATATTGAACGCCCTGCGAAAAGCATCCGTGTGACAATTCACACTGCACGTCCAGGCGTAATCATCGGTAAGAAAGGTGAAGATGTTGAGAAAATCCGCAAGCAAGTAGCTGCCATCGCTGGCGTACCTGCGCAGATTAACATCTCTGAAATCCGTAAGCCTGAGCTGGATGCCAAATTAGTTGCTGACTCAATCAGCAGCCAGTTAGAGCGTCGCGTAATGTTCCGTCGTGCTATGAAGCGCGCGGTACAAAACGCCATGCGTATCGGTGCCAAGGGTATCAAAGTTGAAGTTAGCGGCCGTTTAGGCGGCGCAGAAATCGCTCGTTCAGAGTGGTACCGTGAAGGCCGTGTGCCACTTCACACTCTGCGTGCTGACATTGATTACAATACCTCAGAAGCACTGACTACTTACGGTATCATTGGTGTGAAAGTGTGGATTTTCAAAGGCGAGATCTTAGGAGCTCTGCCATTGAACAACAACACCAACAACGCCAACAATAACAACCAGCCTAAAGCGCCGAAAAAACCGGCACGTAAGGCTAAGTAGGGGTATTGAGCGATGTTGCAACCAAAACGTACAAAATTTCGTAAAGTGCACAAAGGTCGTAACCGTGGTTTAGCCCAGGTTGGCGATAAAGTATCTTTCGGTACTTATGCACTGAAATCTGTAGAACGTGGTCAAATGACTTCACGTCAAATTGAATCTGCACGTCGTGCTATGACGCGCGCTGTTAAGCGTGTTGGTAAAATCTGGATCCGTGTGTTCCCAGACAAGCCAATCACTGCTAAGCCGCTGGAAGTACGTATGGGTAGTGGTAAAGGTTCTGTTGAGTACTGGGTATGTCAGATTAAACCTGGCAAAGTACTGTACGAAATGGACGGTGTGTCTGAAGAGTTAGCGCGTCATGCATTTGCACTGGCTTCCGCTAAGCTACCATTTAAGACAGCCTTTGTAACGCGGACGGTAATGTGATGAAAGCCAGCGAATTAAAAGCGAAAAGTGTTGAAGAGTTAAATACTGAATTACTGGGTTTATTACGTGAGCAGTTCAACCTGCGCATGCAATTAGCTACCGGTCAGTTAGCTCAAACGCATTTATTTAAGCAGGTGCGTCGTGATATCGCGCGCGTTAAGACCATCTTAACCGAGAAGGCAGGTGCGTAATGAGTGAAACTAATACTCGTACACTGCAAGGTAAAGTGATCAGCAACAAAATGGACAAGTCTATTACTGTTGCGATCGAGCGTTCGGTGAAGCACCCAATTTACGGGAAATTCATCAAGCGTACTACCAAGCTGCACGTACATGATGAAACCAATCAGTGTAAAGAAGGCGACGTAGTCACTATCCGTGAATGCCGTCCTCTGTCTAAGACTAAGTCTTGGACGCTGGTTGCTGTAGTCGAATCAGCATCTTAATTCGTTGAGATGTGAAAAGCGGCTCCTTTGGGGGCCGCTTTTATTTTGCGCTACCTTTTTAACAAGAGTGCTGTTATAATCACGCGCCCTCTTGTCAGGGGGTAGTTTTTATCGTAAGCAGCGTAACCCGTGAGGGTTATTTAGTAGAATAGCGGAGCACTAAGATGATCCAGATGCAATCTATGCTGGAAGTCGCAGACAACAGCGGCGCGCGCAGCGTAATGTGTATTAAGGTCTTAGGTGGTTCACATCGCCGTTATGCTGCAATTGGTGACATCATCAAAATTACTGTTAAGGAAGCAATTCCGCGCGGTAAGGTTAAAAAAGGTGATGTACTGAATGCAGTGGTGGTGCGTACACGCAAAGGCGTACGCCGTCAGGACGGGTCATTAATCCGTTTTGATCGCAATGCAGCAGTGTTGTTAAACAGCAAGCTGGAACCGATCGGCACTCGTATTTTCGGGCCTGTTACACGTGAACTTCGTGGCGATAAGTTTATGAAGATCGTGTCTCTGGCACCTGAAGTACTGTAAGGAGTCACCATGGCTAGTAAAATCCGTCGTGATGACGAGGTTGTTGTTCTTACTGGTAAGGACAAGGGTAAGCGCGGTAAGGTTACTAAAGTGTTAGTAGCTGAAGGCCGTGTTTATGTTTCCGGCGTTAACCTGGTTAAAAAGCATCAGAAGCCTGTACCGGCTCTGAATCAGCCAGGCGGTATCGTTGAGAAAGAAGCCTCAATTCATGTTTCAAACGTAGCGATCTTTAACTCTAAAACGGGTAAAGCAGATCGTGTAGGTTTCCGCCTTGAAGACGGCAAAAAAGTACGTTTCTTCAAGTCGAATAACGAAGTAATTTAATTGCTATTGGAGTAATACGATGGCGAAACTGCATGAAATTTACAAAGACACCGTAGTCCCAGAACTGTTTAAGCAGTTCGGCTACACCAGCGTCATGCAAGTCCCTCGGATTGTTAAAATCACACTCAATATGGGTGTGGGTGAAGCCGTAGCTGATAAAAAGATCCTTGATAACGCTGTAGCAGATTTAACTGCTATTGCCGGCCAGAAACCTCTGGTAACTAAGGCTCGTAAATCAGTAGCTGGTTTCAAAATCCGTGAAGGCTACCCTATTGGCGCAAAAGTGACCCTGCGCGGCGAGCGTATGTGGGAATTCTTAGAGCGTTTAGTCTCTATTGCTATCCCGCGTATCCGTGACTTCCGTGGTGTAAACCCGAAGTCGTTCGATGGCCGTGGTAACTACAGCATGGGTGTACGTGAGCAAATCATTTTCCCAGAAATCGACTATGACAAAGTAGACGCAGTACGTGGTTTAGATATCACTATTACGACTACCGCGCGTACCGATGACGAAGGACGTGCTTTACTTGCCGCGTTTAACTTCCCATTCAAGAAATAAGGTGTAGGGTCATGGCAAAACAATCAATGAAAGCACGTGAAGTAAAGCGTGCACAACTGGTAGCCAAATTCGCTGCAAAGCGTCATGAACTGAGAGATGCGATTGCCAATCCAGCGACTTCTGACGAAGACCGTTGGGCAGCCGTTCTGAAGTTACAGACGTTGCCGCGTGATTCAAGCCCTTCGCGTCAACGTAATCGTTGTCGTGTAACTGGTCGTCCACACGGTTACCTGCGTAAATTCGGCATGAGCCGGATCAAGGTCCGTGAAGCGGCGATGCGCGGTGAAATTCCTGGCCTTCGTAAGGCTAGCTGGTAAGAATCACGGGAGTAACGAGCTATGAGTTTGCAAGATCCAGTAGCGGATATGTTTACTCGCATCCGCAACGGCCAGTCAGCCAATAAAGTTGCGGTTAAGATGCCATCTTCAAAACTGAAGGTGTCTATTGCGAAAGTATTAAAAGACGAAGGTTACATCGCTGATTTCGCGGTTTCTGGTGATGTTAAGCCAGAGCTGGAAGTAACATTAAAGTACTTCCAGGGCAAATCTGTAATTGAAACTATCGATCGTGTTAGTCGTCCAGGTCTGCGCATCTATAAGAAGCGTGGCGATTTACCTAAGGTAATGGGCGGTTTAGGTGTGGCCATCGTGTCAACATCTAAAGGACTAATGACTGACCGCGCCGCGCGCAAGGTTGGTATCGGTGGCGAAATCATCGGCTACGTAGCGTAACGGAGGTAGTAATCTATGTCTCGTGTTGCTAAGGCCCCAGTCACTATCCCAGCCGGCGTTACTGTAACGCAAAAAGGTCAGGTAGTGTCGTTCAAGGGCAAAAACGGCGAGTTAACATTAGATGTTAACCCAGCGGTTGAAGTCGTGGTAGATGGTAACGTTTTACGTACCAATCCACGTGACGGCTTCGATGGCGCTGACGCGCAAGCGGGTACTGCCCGTGCGTTAATCAACAACCTGGTTACTGGTGTAACTGAAGGCTTCGCACAGAAGCTGGAACTGGTTGGTGTTGGTTACCGTGCGAAAGCAGAAGGTAAAGTATTGAACCTGAGCCTGGGCTTTTCTCACCCAGTGGTGTTTCAGGTACCTAACGGTATCACTATTGAAACGCCAAGCCAGACTGAAGTACTGGTAAAAGGTGCTGACAAGCAATTAGTTGGTCAGGTTGCCGCTAACATCCGGGCATACCGTAAACCAGAGCCTTATAAAGGCAAAGGTGTGCGCTATGCAAATGAAAACGTGCGTCGTAAAGAAGCGAAGAAAAAGTAGGGTAGGACGATGGATAAGAAACTTGCTCGTCTGCGCCGTGCCAAACGCACTCGCAGAAATATTATCGAACAAGGTGCGAATCGCCTGGTTGTACACCGTACACCACGTCACATCTACGCCCAGCTTATCGCACCAAATGCTGAAGTGATTGCTGCAGCTTCTACTGTAGAAGCTTCAATCAAAGACTCACTGAAGTACACTGGTAACGTAGATGCTGCTAAGGCTGTAGGTAAAGCGATTGCCGAACGTGCAGTAGCCAAAGGCGTTACTGCTTGTGCTTTTGACCGCAGTGGCTTCCAGTATCATGGTCGCGTACAAGCTCTGGCTGACGCGGCGCGTGAAGCCGGTCTTCAGTTCTAGGAGTAGCTCATGGCTAACGAAGAAGCTAAACAACAATCTGATTTACAAGAGAAGCTTGTTGCAGTAAACCGCGTGTCAAAAGTTGTTAAAGGTGGTCGGATTTTCTCCTTCACCGCTTTGACTGTGGTTGGTGACGGTAATGGTCGCGTTGGTTTTGGTTATGGTAAAGCACGTGAAGTTCCAGCTGCTATTCAAAAGGCAATGGAAAAAGCACGTCGCAACATGACTCAGGTTGAGTTAAACGGTAACACGTTACACCACCCAACCCGTGGTGTTCACTCAGGTTCAAATGTTTACATGCAACCTGCAGCAGAAGGTACTGGCTTGATCGCCGGTGGTGCAATGCGCGCCGTACTGGAAGTTGCCGGCGTACAAAACATTCTGTCTAAGTGTTACGGCTCAACTAACCCAATCAACGTAGTTCGCGCAACTATCAATGCTCTGTCGACTGTTAAGTCGCCAGCTCAAATAGCTGCTAAACGCGGTTTACGCGTTGACGACATTCTGGGGTAATCTGCCATGGCGAAGAAGACAATTAAAGTAACCCAAACGAAGTCAAGCATCGGTCGTTTACCGAAGCACAAGGCCTCGTTAACTGGGTTAGGTTTACGCCGCATCGGTCACACTGTTGAAGTTGAAGATACACCTTCAGTTCGCGGTATGATCAACGCTGTGTATTACATGGTTAAAGTGGAGGAGTAACAGATGTTATTAAATACTATTGCTCCGGCACCTGGTGCAAAAAAAGAAAAACGCCGTTTGGGCCGTGGTATCGGCTCTGGCTTAGGTAAAACCGGTGGCCGTGGTCACAAAGGTTTAAAATCACGCTCTGG
This sequence comes from Rheinheimera pacifica, assembly GCF_024809855.1. Classification (GTDB taxonomy): domain Bacteria; phylum Pseudomonadota; class Gammaproteobacteria; order Enterobacterales; family Alteromonadaceae; genus Alishewanella; species Alishewanella pacifica_A. The sequence continues at coordinate 6,454 of NZ_JANUEM010000022.1, read as the reverse complement.
CGGTTCAGTTCGTCCAGGTTTTGAAGGCGGTCAAATGCCTTTGAAACAGCGTTTACCTAAGTTTGGTTTCACTTCACGGAAGTCTCTGATTTCTGCTGAAGTACGTCTGCACGAACTGGCAGCGGTAAAAGGTGATGTAGTTGATTTGGCTAGCCTGATGGAAGCTAACATCATCGCCCGTACTGTTAAGTTCGCTAAAGTTGTACTGTCTGGCGAGATCACTCGTCCGGTAACCGTAAAAGGTTTAGGTGCAACTAAAGGCGCGCGTGCAGCAATCGAAGCCGCTGGCGGTAAAGTCGAAGAATAATAAGGATAGTACGCGATGGCTAAACCAGGTTCGGACTCAAAAAGTGCAAAAGGCGGATTCAGCGAGCTGAAAGCCCGTCTGTTATTTGTACTTTTGGCCATAATCGTATTCCGGTTAGGTTCCTTTGTGCCAATTCCTGGAATTGACGCCGCCGTGCTGGCTCAGTTATTCGAGCAACAAAAGGGCACCATCGTTGAAATGTTCAATATGTTCAGCGGTGGCGCACTTGAGCGTGCTTCGGTATTTGCGTTGGGTATTATGCCCTACATCTCAGCCTCTATTATTGTTCAGCTGTTAACGGTGGTTCATCCCGCCATGGCAGAACTGAAAAAAGAAGGTGAAGCTGGAAAGCGCAAAATTAACCAGATGACACGCTACGGTACTTTAGCATTAGCAACGTTACAGGCCATTGGTATTGCCACTGGCCTGCCTAACATGATGCCTGGTTTAGTAATAAACCCTGGCTTTGCATTTTACTTTACTGCGGTAATCAGTTTGGTTACCGGTACCATGTTTTTAATGTGGTTAGGCGAGCAAATTACAGAGCGTGGCATTGGTAACGGTATTTCGTTGCTGATTTTTACCGGTATTGTTGCCGGCTTCCCGTCGGCCATTGGTCAGACGATTGAGCAGGCACGTCAAGGCGATTTGCACTTTTTACTGTTAGTTGCGATAGGTGCGATCGTAATTGCGATTACCTGGTTTGTGGTGTTCTTTGAACGCGGCCAGCGTCGGATTGTGGTCAATTACGCTAAGCGTCAGCAAGGCCGTCAGGTGTTTGCCGCGCAAAGCAGCCATTTACCGTTAAAGGTCAATATGGCCGGTGTAATTCCACCGATTTTTGCCTCTAGCATTATTCTGTTCCCCGGAACGATAGCCAGTTGGTTTGGTTCAGGTGAAGGTGCGGTAGCTAACTTCCTACAGGAATTAGCATTAACATTATCTCCGGGACAACCGTTGTATATGATGTTATACTCCGCGGCCATTATTTTCTTTTGCTTCTTCTATACTGCGCTGGTGTTTAATCCGCGTGATACTGCAGAAAATTTAAAGAAATCTGGTGCTTTTATCCCTGGGATCCGTCCTGGTGAGCAGACATCAAAATACATTGATAAAGTGATGACACGGTTAACCTTAGCAGGTGCCCTGTATATAACCTTTATCTGTTTAGTTCCTGAGTTCATGATGGTTGCGTGGGACGTACAGTTCTACTTCGGTGGTACTTCACTGCTGATTATCGTTGTGGTTATCATGGACTTTATGGCACAGGTACAGACGCATTTGATGTCGCATCAATATGATTCTGTGCTTAAAAAGGCAAATCTTAAAGGCTACGGCCGTTAAGATAGTTTGCGGAGTTAAGTTATGAAAGTACGAGCTTCCGTTAAGAAGATCTGCCGTAACTGCAAAGTGATCAGACGTAACAACGTTGTTCGCGTTATTTGCAGCGAGCCAAAGCACAAACAGCGCCAAGGCTAATAGCAGAACAAAATGATACTGTGGGCTGGGCTGATTGGTTTAGCCCCTTTATCGTTTGCAATATCAGCGCCATTTGAGTATCCTTACGGGCTTTTCAAATTGGCATTTTTAAACTCTATTATAGGAGAACGTTAGTGGCCCGTATCGCTGGCATTAACATCCCCGATAATAAGCATGCGGTCATCTCTTTGACCTATGTTTATGGTATCGGCAAAACCCGCGCTAAATCGATTTTAGCTGCAGTGGGTATCGAAGAAAGTACTAAAATTGCTGCGTTAAGCGACGCTCAGTTAGATACACTTCGTGACGAAGTTGCAAAATACACCGTTGAAGGTGACTTGCGCCGTGAAATCACATTAAACATTAAGCGTTTAATGGACCTGGGTTGCTACCGTGGCCTGCGCCACCGTCGTAGTCTGCCGGTTCGTGGTCAGCGCACTAAAACTAATGCGCGTACCCGTAAGGGCCCACGTAAAGCGATTAAGAAATAAGGTGATTCAACATGGCTAAAGCACCAGTTCGTACTCGTAAACGGGTAAAAAAGCAAGTTTCAGACGGTATGGCTCATATCCATGCTTCTTTCAACAACACCATCGTGACGATTACTGATCGTCAGGGTAATGCACTGTGCTGGGCAACTGCCGGCGGTTCAGGTTTCCGTGGTTCACGTAAATCTACTCCGTTCGCTGCTCAGGTAGCTGCAGAGCGCGCCGGTACTGCCGCGCTGGAATATGGTCTGAAGAACCTTGAAGTGTTTGTGAATGGCCCAGGCCCAGGCCGCGAATCAGCGATTCGTGCTCTGAACGCCGCTGGTTACAAGATCACAAATATCACCGACGTGACGCCTATCCCGCATAACGGATGCCGTCCACCTAAAAAACGTCGCGTGTAATTACAGCGCTTCACGGATTATTGGAGAAAGAAGATGGCAAGATATTTGGGTCCTAAGCTCAAACTCAGTCGTCGCGAAGGTACAGATCTGTTCCTGAAGAGCGGCGTTAGAGCAATTGATTCAAAGTGTAACTTAACTACTGCCCCTGGTCAGCACGGCGCTCGCCGCGGTCGCTTATCAGACTACGGTTTACAGTTACGCGAGAAACAAAAAGTACGTCGTATGTATGGCGTATTAGAAAAGCAGTTCCGTAACTATTACAAGGAAGCTGCTCGTTTGAAAGGTAATACAGGTGAAAACTTGTTAGCGTTGTTAGAGTCACGCTTAGACAACGTTGTATACCGTATGGGTTTGGCCAGTACTCGTGCTGAAGCACGTCAACTGGTTAGCCATAAAGCTATTATGATTAATGGCCAAGTGCTGAACATTCCATCATACAAAGTATTACCTGAACAAGTGATCTCAGTTCGTGAGAAAGCGAAAAAGCAAGCCCGTATTGGTGCTGCGCTTGAAGTAGCTGCACAACGTGAGAAACCAACTTGGATCGAAGTAGATAACACGAAACTGGAAGGCGTTTTTAAGCGTCTGCCTGAGCGTTCAGACTTGTCTGCTGACATCAACGAACAGTTAATCGTCGAGCTTTACTCTAAGTAAAGCTAATTGTTAAGAGAGGATACAATGCAGGGTTCTGTCACCGAATTCCTTAAGCCGAGATTAGTTGGTATCGAAAAAATCAACCCAACTCGTGCCAAAGTTACTTTGGAACCACTTGAGCGCGGTTTCGGGCATACCTTGGGCAACGCGTTACGTCGTATTCTGCTTTCGTCAATGCCAGGTTGTGCAGTGACTGAAGTTGAGATTGACGGCGTTCTCCATGAGTACAGTGCCAAAGAAGGTGTACAGGAAGATATCATTGATATCCTTCTGAACCTGAAAGGCCTTGCCGTTCGCCTGGAAGACAAAGATGAAGTCACGCTGACTTTGACGAAGAAAGGTGCTGGCCCTGTAACCGCTGGAGACATCCAGCATGGCGACGGTGTGGTTATTACCAACCCTGAGCACGTTATTTGCAACCTGACTGGCGAGACTGAATTCAGTATGCGTCTGAAAGTTGAGCGTGGTCGCGGTTATGTGCCTGCATCAGCGCGTTTGTCCTCAGATGATGACGAGCGTCCTATTGGTCGTCTGTTACTGGATGCCTCATTCAGCCCGGTAGAGCGTATAGCCTACTCAGTTGAAGCAGCGCGGGTAGAGCAGCGTACCGATCTGGACAAACTGATCATCGATATGGAGACCAACGGCACAGTAGAGCCAGAGGAAGCCATTCGCCGTGCAGCAACAATTCTGGCCGAACAGCTGGAGTTCTTCGTCGAGCTGCGCGATAAGAGCGAACCGGAAAAACGCGAAGAGAAGCCGGAGTTTGATCCGATTCTGTTACGTCCGGTCGATGATTTGGAATTAACAGTTCGTTCTGCTAACTGCTTGAAGGCAGAGCAGATTCAGTACATTGGTGATCTGGTTCAGCGTACCGAGGTTGAGTTACTTAAAACACCTAACCTGGGTAAAAAGTCGCTTACCGAAATCAAAGACGTGCTGGCATCACGCGGTTTATCTCTGGGTATGCGCCTTGAGAACTGGCCGCCAGCGAGTCTGGTAAATAAAGACTAATCAGATACCAGTTTCTGGTTTAGTGAGAAGGAATAGATCATGCGCCATCGCAAGAGTGGTCGTCAATTAAACAGGAACAGCAGCCACCGTACGGCAATGTTCCGCAATATGGCAAGCTCGTTGGTGAAGCACGAAATCATCAAAACGACTTTGCCAAAAGCTAAAGAGTTACGTCGTGTGATCGAGCCGTTGATCACATTGGCAAAGAATGACAGCGTTGCAAACCGCCGTTTAGCTTTCGCCCGTACTCGTGATAAAGAAGTAGTGGGTTTGTTATTCAACGTACTGGGACCGCGTTACAACGCACGCCCAGGTGGTTACACTCGTATTCTGAAGTGTGGCTTCCGTGCCGGTGATAACGCACCTATGGCTTACATCGAGTTAGTCGATCGTCCAGAAACGGACGCACTGCCAGTTGAAGAAACTGCAGCAGAGTAAGCTTAACAAAATTAAAAAGCCGGGCTTAGCCCGGCTTTTTTATGCCTGTTTGTTTTTCTATCGGTTAATCCTTACTATGGTGTTTTAACTTAACGTCAAGTATTGATCATGCAGAAAATCTTGCTTCTGTTGTTTTTATTTAGTTCATTGCTAGCCGCTCAATCTGCAACTGAAATACAGTATCAGCCTTTACAGCCGTTGTTATCTAAAGTAACAGAGCAATATCCGACATTGCAACACGTGCTGGCTAAGCCAGAACCTTACCGGTTGCAGATTATTTATACTCAAATAGACCGGGACTCTGATAACAGCCCCCATCTTACTTATTATCAATTAGGCCTGAATGATAGCCGCTACTTCTATCCGGCCAGCACAGTAAAATTACCTATATCGTTATTAGCGCTGGAATGGTTGGCGGAGCAAAACATTGCAGCCTTAAATGCTGATACCACTATGCTGACTGATAGCGCTACTGACTGGCAAACAGCGCAGGTAGCAGATACAACAGCAACAAACGGTTTGCCGAGTATCGCCCACTATATAAAGCAAGTGTTATTGGTCAGTGACAACAATGGCAGTAACAGACTGTATGAATTACTGGGGCAGGACTTTATTAACCAGCGCCTGGCAGCGAAAGGCTTGAAGCATAGCGTAATCAACCACCGCCTTAGCGTACCATTAACGACAGAGCAAAACCGGCATTTCAACCCGGTGCGCTTTGTTGATATAAAGGGGGAACCAATTCTGACTTTGCCGGCCCGCAGCACACACCAGCAATATATCAACAAAGATAAGCCGAAACTGGGCAAAGCTTATATCAGTGGTAATGAACTGATTAACTCGCCGATGGATTTCACCGACAAAAACCGTTTTAGTCTTACTGATTTTGATAGTGTAATAAAACGGGTGATCTTTCCGCAGCTCTTTACTGAAAGTGAGCGCTTTAATTTACGGACCGAAGATCGTACTTTGATACTACGCTATATGGCGATGTTGCCACCTGCCAGTATCAATCCTGCTTACGATGTAAAGCAGTACCCTGATAACTACTCTAAGTTTTTGCTGTTTGGTGGTAAGGCACAACAGATACCTGAACATATCCGCATTTTTAATAAAACCGGCTGGGCGTATGGGCATATTATTGATGGCGCCTATATTATTGATCTGGAAAATCAAATCGAGTTCTTTGTTACGGCAGTAATCTACGCTAACGAAAACGACACCTTAAATGACGATCAATATCAGACAGACGAAGTAGCACTGCCGTTTTTGCGTCAGTTAGGTGAATATCTGTATCAGCATGAGCTGCAGCGACCTAAAAAACATAAGCCAGATCTGTCAGAAGCTATCAGAGTTACTGCATCAGAAGCTGAAATCGGCTGATTTATAATCAGAAAATAGGCCTTTTTCAAAGGATCGCTTAAAAAGTGCGCGGTCGATCATATTTCTGTAAAAAAGATCTTGATCGAATTAAAGCGATCTCTATAATGCGCACCACACAGACGGCAGCAAGCGAAAGCAGAAAGCGTCTGACTGAGGTGAAAACCTCGTACCATTGAGCAATGCTCTGGTACAACGCTCTTTAACAATAAGCAATCAATCATCTGTGTGGGCACTTATGATGGATTTCACAAAAATGAAATTTATCGGTTGAGTGGCTATTACAGAAA
>NZ_JANUEM010000021.1 GCF_024809855.1 Rheinheimera pacifica | reverse complement strand
TTGAGAGAAATCTGTGGTGCACCCGTATTCTCACAAATCGCGGAGAACCTTAGTTTTAAGGGGAATGTAACTTTTAAGGTTTATGAGATCCCACAACTTCAATGGACAATGGTGGGCTTCATTTTCACTACCAGCCGCAATTCAACCTTTTTACCGGCGAGATACGCGGAGCGGAAGCCTTGCTCCGATTGAAGCATAATAACAAAATCCTTTTGCCCGCTGAATTTTTAGACCAGGTAGATAACCACTTTCTATCTAAAGCCTGGCCAGCTCTATTGAATCAACTCATAAACTTTATTAATTTTTGCCATTCTAATGACCGTCCTTTGACTGTGGCTTTTAATGTCACACCAGACCAATTACTGGCAGACTTCTTTTTACCTTATGTTGATGAAGCTCTCAGTAAGCTAGCCTGCAATGCCAAATTTTTAGAAGTTGAATTAACAGAGAAAGTAGCCGCAGCTGATCATTTTACTTTACTGCAGCGGCTTGGCGAATTAAAAGAACGAGGGCTATCGGTGGTCATTGACGACTTCGGAGCTGGGTACGCAAACCTGCGCTATTTGTCAGACTTACCTATTGACGGTGTAAAAATTGACCGCCACTTTATCAAAGGTATTAACACACCCGTTAATGAAGAAATTCTACGCTTTGTTATAAAGGTTGCAAAGCTGACGAATTTTTTTGTTTTAGCAGAAGGTGTAGAAATGAGTTGCGAAGCAGATAAAGTAAAAGCCCTGGGTTGTGATTTTGTTCAGGGCTTTTATCATGGAAAACCCTGCTCTGCTGCAGAGTTTAGTAAGTTTTTTATAGCTAATATGAGGCACCAAGCAGCTGTTTCCTGTGCATAAGCGCTGCTTTTATTTGCCCCTCAATTTCTTTATCGAAACCAAACACATCTGCAATATCTACTTCTTCAAGCATAGCACACGGCAATGATAGAGACTGTTTACTAAAAATTGGGTAGGGGTACGATCTATTAAATTCAATTGTCTCCCCCGTCAATTCGTCGAACAAAACAACGTCTTGAAAACCTACGATTTTGTTATGCTCCAACTGACACACTGTGACAAGCCCAATCCTATCTCCCACTAACCTTACTCCGATACCCTCTTTCAGATTTTGGTAATCAATAACCCCACCATCTTTAAGTTCGTAAGCAACACTAAATTCATAGTATTCCATTTGCTCAAAAATAACCTCATAACCCAACACTGGCATGCTGACAACCAAAGCTGCGCCCAATAACCGTCTTAAATAGTGACTCATGGAATCTCCACTGTTTTCGCATGCGAAATTTCAGGAAGTTGCAAAACAATAGTTGACCATTTAGCACCCAACAACCCCCTTCGATTCAAAGCTGAGCTAAACATAAAAACTACCTTCGTAATCCACCCCGGCTGTTTATCTGTATGCTCCACCTTTACATTAAGACGTTCAAAGTTTTTCTTCAGTAATGCCGTGCTTCTCAATACTCCATTTTTAGCGAATAATGGTGATGACATCTCAACGGTTTTTACTCCCAATGTTGGTAAAAACTCAACTATGTCAAACAACTCAAGGTAAGTTTTTGCTGTAAAGGGCGCAAATGCACGATTCAGATGTATACGGGCCACTGACCTCGAAAGTGGACGTATGCTAAATATTAACTCACTGCCAGGACCTGAAATAGTCAGTTTATTAGGAAATACAAACCCCACTATAAAAGCTGCCATTAAAACCCAAAACACGCTTAGAGACACATATCCTTCAATTAAAATGGACGGAGGCACAATTGAAACAGCCAATAGTATTACGATTGTTAGTGAGATATGCATTTGGCTAGTCATTATGCTTCGCCTCCCTCGGATCAATTCAGGCCTGACACTAAACTTAAATCGGGTATACCTGTTTAACAGAAACAACAGCACCACCGATGGAATAAAGCTTACTATCAGAATAATAAATCCCGTGAACAGAGAGGTAACATAAGGCGATAGCATTATTAAATCTTTCTCAAACGACAAATTAAACCCATTGCCGCAATCAAAAACCAACTCAGCGAACCACCTGAACTACCGCCGTCTTGACTGGGTGGAGTTACAGGTGGTGTCACTGGCCGCGACTTCCCAGCATTGACAATTATGTACTCACTATCTGATAGGTGTACTCGCCCTACGTAGCCAGGGCTTGTTATATCTAACGTACACGTTGCAAAAGGCTCAACCGTAGCCCCAACACACGACCCACCAACAATAGTAACATCACCACTCGTATATGATTGGTCCAATACAGCAGCAACGTGTAGTGATTGAATTTCAATCGTTGCTTCAGAGTTCGTATCAATTCGAGTTGCAAAGTGCCAGCCGTCTACCTGCTCAACTATCCAGTCAGCAACACTTGATATTCTAACCGCCCCGGCCCCCCCCTCAATCGGAGATATCCCACCATGTACGCCCACAAGATAGCCATCTTCATTAACCCACCCCATCCCGCTATCACCACCGGCAGTGAAACTACCATCGATCTCCCGCATATCTAACTTATGAGCAACCACATCATCAGGAATTGGTAGTAATTCTTGCACCGATACAGATAGCGCTGGATAAGTCCCGCCAAATCCAGCACCCGATAATAACTGCCCCGCTTGCACGATATCTTTTGACAAAAAAGTCACATGCCGAGTCGGCTGGTAACCTGCTTTTAGAAGCGCAACATCTGATCCATCTACCAGGTACAATGGGTGTTCAATACGCTCCCGAACCGCAGCATTTAAACGTAGTCCGTCATTGTAATATTCCACGCTTTCGCCTTCACAGTGTGCGGCAGTCAACACCCACTGCCCCGCAATTACCACCCCGGAGCAAGTAACCCATACACGATCAGTATAATCAGACCAATTTACAGGAGAGCCATTTACAACGGCCTGAGTATTAAAGCTAACTGCCACCAGGGCAGCCAATGCTAATTTATTCATTCATTACCTCTACTGTTTGTTTTAGTTAATTCATAATGTGTATACTTGTATACACTATCAAGTAAAAACAGGCCCGTCAACATAAATTGATATCACTTAACCCTTAACAGCGCGGCTGGCAGAGTTATTAGTGGTGGCATATACTCAGCCTGGTAATGCCGTTCTTTATCATTTTTGGTGGCAGTTTCACAAAACCCGAGGGAAGGTAGCATTCTAGCCGCAGCGGCCAGCGCCGGCTAAACGGATTCGCTACCACTCTGTGCGCCTGGCCAGCTGCAGCTCGATACACTTTGCTACCACTTCTGCCCAGGGCAACCCATTTTGCCGGTACACCGGGTTAATAGCCTGGTAAACTTTGCCCGGCTTTACCGGTTATATTAACCACCGCCACTACTGCGCTGTTATTTTGGTACCAGAAAATACCAATATGCCAGGCTCTGGCTGGGGTAAGGCTTCCCCCTTGAATTTAGGCTTTTGGCTGGTGGCACTTTAGCGACCGTTGCCGGCAGTGGCCAACCGAAAACGCTACAGCCTTAAGATTAAGCTATGGGCAATAACTACCTTGAGGGATGCAGTACGGCTGTGATGTTGTTGTCCAGGGCCCCCAAAATCCAGCTGCAGAGCAAGTACTTCTCTGATTGCCAGGCTCTGAACACGAATTCCAGTTTTGATTACTTGGGCAATTCAAAGGGGTGTTCCTAGTTGCGCCCGGAGCGCATTCTGGTGCAGCCTCTTCGCTGGGCGCTTTATATACGCCAGTGTAACGAAAATCTTTGCCCCACCTGTCATCGCCGACTTTAAATGCGCTATTTTCAAATTTTACCCAAAAGTAACCCTGATAATCACTTGGGTTAGGGATACCCACAACTTGAGTGCTACCATGTTTATCGACATTGACCCATGCACCTGTTGCGGGTTTGCTTGTATCAGTTGGTTTTATTGAAACATAATACTTGCCAGGCCCAGTTGATAAAGGCACCGATATACTATTCCCCTCCCATATTGTCTCGATCTTCCCTCCCCCGCTAACTACTGGTGATTGTGGGGTTTGAACATTAAGACTCCACAATCGATCAAGTTCAAGTGCAGTTCGGCCGTTATACTGAGATCCAAATGACTGCCGATGCTTACTCATTGCCTCTTCATAGGTCATTTTGTCTGCAATAGTAGGCAACCCAATTACAAGTAGCCCAAGTAAAACAATTTTTTTCGCAAACATACTACTTTCCTTTTTGGTTGGTATTAAACACATAGTAATGAAACATTGACTTCACCATCATGCAGTAGCCGCCACTCTCCCTCGACTTTTGCGTAATAATCTAAACCCACAGTCCAATATGTAGTTGAGTTAACGTGATAAGCCCGGCTTGCGCTAACTGACTCAAATCTGTTTGGTATAGACTGGTTGTAAAGACCTTTAATGCTCGTAACTACATCTGGTGATAAGCCGCTAGGGCAATCAGGCTTGTTAACCCTATCGCCATGCCGAGCCACTAAAGATCTTATTACCCCGCTAGCAAGGCTGCGCTGAGAACCGGCTGCCCCTCTGATAGTTATATCTCTTGCATTAACAACACTATAAGCCCCTCCCACGTCCCAATCGCCGGTGAGGGTTGATTCATCACCGCTACGCTTTACAAGCGCCGTATGCTGCAGTTCTTGGCCTATCCGATCAAAATAAACTGTTAACTGATTTGTAGCGTCACTCCATGTTGCTGCCGGTACAAGACTTAACGCTGATCTGTATGCGCTATGTTCAAACCTTGTTGCATCGCTTAATACAGGGAATGGTATTGTTATTACTAATCGGTAGTTACCTGTTGTTGGCATTAACTGCCTGGTTAAAGACATAGTGGCTCCCCAGGGGGTTTGCGATGCTTTTCTGCATCGGCCAGCATTATTGTCCGCCGTTGAGCAAGCGGGAACATATGCAGGCTCTAACTCAGCCCAACTAGCGGGAAACCACAGCAGACCGTTACCTCCAATCCCACTACTCACCTTATCTGCCTGAAACGAAGTTACCTGCTCTTTGAGATAAAGAATATGCTCTCTAAACGCTTCCGCCTCACTGACTATGCGCTGTGATTGAAATCTTTGCGAAAGCATTATGAATATAAAACTCATTATTGTTAGAGTTACTAGCGTTGACACAATCATTGCAAAACCACGTTGCGATTTAGCGTTTATCATGCGAAACATCCTGTAGTTTTGTTAAAATTCGACCAGTCCCCGCTTGGATTTCCGGCTAATGAATATTGAAAACTTAATCGCTGGCCTACAGCTGACGATGGGTTTACTTCCGATAGCATTTTTTGCATGTCCTGCAGGGAAGGAAAATCAATAGTTATTATTAAAGAAGCAGGCTTCGTGTAACCAGCTGTAGTTGAATTAATATATGCGATATTCATTGTCCAACTTCGCCCTAAAACATCAGTAGATTTGATATACCCCCTATTTATTAAATTACTAATATTTAATGGGAGTGAAGGCGTCATACAGCGGGTTCGTAGAATGTCATCGCCGTAAAACGCCCTTCCTGCAGCAGAAACCTTATCAAGCGCAATATTTAACTCAACACCACGACTGGCCTTATCGAAATACCCAAGGGCAGCACTGCCGATTACTAACGCTACTGCCAGCCCAATTGACAATTGAACCAACGCTTCAGTTGTTGATGCCCCCCGGATATTTCTCATTTTTACCACCCTATTAGTACGTAGCTCGTACTGAGGTTCCAGTCGTAGTTAGTGTTGAACATCCAGCCGCCGCTGCGCATTGGCCACGAGTTGACGGAGCGATGGTATCGGCAATATCTGCTATACGATCTGGGTCATTTGGCACTGTTGCTGTCACATCCAAAAGGCCAGGGTTAGTATTAGCCGTCACAGTCCAGTTTCCGCCAAATTGATTGGTGGCCACACCGTTGTTAGCTGCGCCACAAATGCTTTCACTCAAGTCCCCACCTGGAGCGCATAAAACAGCCATACTGACCCCGGTAAAATTAGGACGCATTTTCTTCCATGCTTTCGCTGCGCTTACAATTTTTTGTGAGTCTGATTGGAATGCTGATAACTGGAACTTGTAGTACAACCCCGGAACCTGCGCGGCAATAAATGCAAGCGCGGCTACTGCTAAAATAATCCAAACCAGCTTATCCGTTATGGCTGCCCCTGCTTGACGATATGCGGTGCGCCCATTAACCATTGAATTTACCACCGCGTTCTGAACTACCGGCTGCACGTTTGCTGTTACTTGTTTGTTTGCTACTGCTGTTGTTTTCATGGTTTTTCCTATTTGCTTGCTAATTACTAGAACGATTGAAAGTTTGTTATGTTGTCTGTCATTAGTGACAATAAGCCACCACCAATAATGACGGCGATAATTGTTGCAACGATTTTTATCAGTGACGCACCCCATTCTTTTATTCTGTTGATTTCTGTAAGCAGAATATCCTTGTGGATTTCTGCAGCTCCCATTAATGTTTCTGACACCCCGCCAATTTCACCTAGCAAATGTAACGTCCTAAGCTCAGCCGGGTTAACAAGACCTGTATCCATTATCACCCCAAGATTTTTCTTACCACCCTCTAACGTAACTCTCATTTTATTAAGATGATCAGCTAAATACGGAGTAGCATTGACTTGAAGGCTTAATATCGAATCAACCAACGGGATCTTGGCAAGTGTGAGATTCCCCAGTGAACGCAACATTGCAGACGCCTGTATTAGCCGGTATTGTCTATAAACAGGAAAATTATCTACCGACAATCTAAAGCGGCCGGTCATAATCGGGAGCGAGACAGCCACTGCGACACCAAATAGAATCGCACCGCATAGTATGTACAAACCCCAATCCTGAACAAAAAAACCGAAATTTTTTGCCATACTTGTCCAGGCTGATTCTGTTTTGACGCGAATCATTTTTTGAAGCCAAGGTATTACCGACCCAGATATAAACCCTGCGACTGCGAAAACGGCGAGCAAGCCCAAAATAGGTTTGAGCAATGCCTTAACAAGCACCCCCCCAGTTGCATTTCTCACTTCCAATGTTTGAAGCGCGTTTTCAACGCCAGTTTTAAGATCGCCGGTTACTTCGCCAGCAGCTAATGACTCCCAAGCTAAGCGGTCTAACCATTTCTTAATACCAGCCGAAAAGGTTTTACCGTCGTTAAGCTGATTGATTATAGAAGCACCAATTTTTTGCTCTGTTGCAGAGCCAAACATAACAAGTTGGTCGGCTATATCGCTCTTGTAAATTCCGGCTTTTGCTAACCTATGCACTGCTTTTAATAGCCTGATCTGTTGATTTCTTGAATACCATATTGACATCTATTAGCCCTCTTCCACATCGTTGAAGGTTTTATAAATATCTTCGGTCTTGACCGGGAAAAGGCTATTGACACGGGCTGACGCCGTGATTACATCAATCTCCCCTCGTTTGATTTTCGCTATCGCGTGGTCACGAACATCCCGAAAGCCTTTTTTACGTAGCGCGGTCAGCCAGTCTTGATGGCCATTTTTGTGACTATGCAGAATAAAGTTCCGGTCCTCGTCATCCAGTACAATTATTTCGGCCACGGCAGTTCTATGCCTCTCGCCCTCAAAGCAATGATCACAGCCCACGGGGTTTCTGTAGCGAACATCGTCTGTTTGTTCACATAGCGTTTTTGCTTGGTTTTTTATGTGAGTAAACACCTCCATTTGACCCAGATCAGAATAATGTGCCTCTGCTTGAGCTTCTGTCATTTTGCAGTTATTACAGAGCTTTCTAACTAATGTCTGATACACCCATAGACACATCAGCTCTGGGGCTGCGACAACTGCCGGAGAAACGTTGAACTGCTCAATAAATGTGTGGGCAACGCCTATCGCACTAGACGTATGGAGGGACGCCAAGATAAGTTGACCAGTCTCAGCTTTGCGTGCTACTTCCATTGCGCCGGCGTTATCACGTATTTCACCGTGCAGCTCGCCATCGGTGTCATGACGAAGCAGTACCTTTGAATAATATTGGAAATTTAGCTCTCGCCCTTCCTTATCTTTCTTCCCAGGTTTCACATGCGTTTGAGGAATACCCAAATCAAACTCTGTCGGATCTTCCAATGTGTGCATAGCTTTTTCATCAGAAACTTCGCTCAGCAACGAAGCGATCCCTGTCGTCTTACCACTGCCCGTCTTACCTGTAAAAAGCGCTGCCCCGCTGGGCTTTTTAAGAAAGTCTCGCAACACTCGAACTTGACCAGCGCTATAACCCAGCTCATCCAGTTTAGGTATCTTTTTCTCTTTGTTTAGCCACCGTAAAGTGATTTTTCCGCCGCCCTTAGCCGGTATATAGCTGGCCCGCCATATAGTTTTCCGGGTAATTTTATCAATCACAAGATCAGCTTCTAGCTTGCCGTTGTTTGGCGTCTGTTGATCATAATCCTCATCTTTTTCTACAGCTGCGATATTGAATATGTATGAAAATAGTTCATCACCCCATACATAATCAGGTATATCAGCTTTTAACTTCACTCTGCGCCCATCTACACGGGCGTAGATTTTTACTAAGTTCTCATATAATTCGATATGAATATCCGAGCTTCCCCAATTAGCGGCATTCTGCTGTAACTCTTTTAAACGTATGGCTATTTGAGAATCACCATTCAGTTTTGATGTGTCACGAAGCTGAGAATCTTTCAATTCGTCGGTAGCAAGGTAACTTGAAATAACATCAGGGTTAACCTTGCTAACAGGTAATCGCTTACCCAGAAACTTACCGTGACATAACGTAGGATTACCGAATACATAATCAGTAATTTCTTTATGTTTTGTTGACTGGTAGTTAGAAGTGAGTATCACCCCACTGTCTAACACAATTGTATTTCTATCATCAAAGTACAGCACCCTAAGCTGCTTATCTGAAACTACTTTCCCGGTATTCATTAGTTACCTCCCGCAACCCCAGAAGCCCCTGATACCCAGCGAGTTTGAGTTAGTCCCTTCTCTTTAAATACTGCATACTGCTCTGTTAACTCCTGCACTGTGATGTCACCAATTTTCACTCCCTGCTGAATAGGGATCAACTCTCCTTTGATCATAACGAAACCTGTCACACCACTGCTTGTTTTAACCAGTGAACGTAAAGTCAAACTATCAAGCAGCTTTTCTTCAGTTTTCAATGCACTGTTAATATCAGGCAAGCCTTGTACTGGCATCTGATAGGCCTGATATGTTTCGGTAACTATTTGCCCTTTACCTTCTTTAAACTCAGATAGTTTTTTACTGCTTTTCTCAGCTTCTAATTCAGACTCTAACGCCTTAGATCTTACTTTTTGCGCAAACCCAGCCCTTGACCAGACCAGAATATCTTGTGCCGTTTTGGACATTTTCACGGGTTCCAGGGAACGCTGTTGTGGTTCAGTAGTTAATGGAGTCATGGGAGTCATGGTGTGGTTCAAACTGTCTGCTGACGCCGCATAGTCTGTTGAATAAAGTGAACCTCTGTCGTCTAATTTCGCATGCGAAAATGACGGAAGTAGAGTAAATACAGTAATTACTGCCAGAACGGCGGCTACAGCTAAACCTAAAATTTTACTTGTACTAATATTTTTAATATTCATTCGACACCTTCAATAATAATTTCCATACGAAGGGTTGAAAGAACCCCTTCATTTTGGCCCTGCTCTATAGATAACGATTTCATATAGACAGGTCGGGCTTTAACCATTTCAGCCAGGACCTGCATTATCGAGAAATCTACATCCGTCCATAGCGCTTCCAGCTGCCACCGCCGTACTCCAGAGAGATATCCAAGATCCATCAAATTGACACTTTGTGCGCCCAAAGCTAGGAAATCATCGTGCAAAACTTCTTGGTATATTCCCAATCGGTAAATTACGTTTGTGTGGCTTCTGCTTTCATGATGGATAGGTAGGGCGAATTGTTTTTGCTCAGCACTCACTATTGGGGACAAATTAGAATTGTCTTGCACCCAGTTCTTCAGCGTTTCATAACGACCATTTGTTTCAGCCGCTATAATAGGCACGACTAGACTTTGGTCTGCCTCAGTTAAAACAATTGGACCTATACGCCAATCATTAGGTAAGGTGTAACCCAAGCTGGTTATTCTAACCAGCGCTTCCAATGTGCTATGGGCGTCAATAACGGTGCTGTTTCGCCATTCCAACCAAGGGTCATATTGCTGCGCCGAAGGGGTGTCTGTTTTCTGTGATGTAAACCACCACAACCCCAATACAACAGCGCCAACAAGTGCAGTGACAACCGTTAATTTTAACTTGACCGCCTGCAGATCAATTAACTTATATTTATCTGGAACAGCGCCATTGAATACAGCCCTTATTTCCTGATAATCGAAATCAATAGGACCTTCGATTTGAAGTTCTTCAACACTTTCTGGGGTTAAGAATATTGTCTCTGCAGTAACAAAGTCATAATCAAAATCCCTTTTAATATCCGAAATATTACTAAAAGCCGCCGACTTAACTGTATTCTTAGTGCCACTTATAAAGCACCAACTATCACCGCCCAACGACTGAAGATACACCCAACTTTCTTCTGCTCTATGCATCTGGTCAGCTATATATTGGGCAATACAAAATCCAGCTTCATCTGAGTAATAACGGTAATAATCATCACCGATTTGAAACACCCTCTCGAATTTAGCTGGGTTAAGCCGACGATGAAGCTTTAAGTTGCTTCTGTTCAGCGAGGCTAATTGAGGGGCGCTCATTCAACCCTCCGAGGAGTTAAAATAACCAGGGTTTCGACTGTCTCCTTTTTCATTCCATCACCAAACCCGCCCATAGAACGGCTGTTCTCAGTGGTAATGGAATCCTGCCGAACAGAGCCAATAACAACCGATTGGCCATAGCGAAGCTTGTTTGTGAAGTTAATCTCCGCTTCCCGCGTATCGAGATAGCGCAGCTGCTGATCGTAAATTGTTTCCCTGTTGTCACCGACAATCTTCGTTAGCTTTCCAGAAATACGAAAATAAACATGATCTCTATCGACTGCCGGCGTAACCATCATATCAACACCTTCAACTTGCACATCCCGAGTCACACTTGCGGACACTACATTATCATTAGCCTGAGTCGTGATTTCAGCTGCATAAGGGATTCTCATCGTCTGCGATATTCTTCCAGGCTGATGATTTAAAAGCAGCGCGGAAATGGGTGTATCAGTAGATACTTTCCCCTGCATCTTTAATGCTTTAATTAACGCTGTTGTCCCGTCAAAAGCTCCATTGCCGGTAAAGGCAATGCCATACCCCGCTCCTTGCGAAACAGTCTGAGTGCCAGGGACGAAAAACCGTATTGCACCATCCCCAACCGCCTTTACGATATCCCAATCAACCCCCCTCTCCCGACCAAGATTTGATCTGAACTCAAGGACTAAGATGTTAACCAGCACCTGCTTTGAAAGCTCGGCGCGATAATCATTTACCAACTTTCGAACTTGTTTCATTCTGTCAGGCGTTGTGCGCACAGATATAGCCGACAATGATTTTATGAAATTAACGCTCCCAACCAGCTCTTCTGTTTGGCCTTCGTCAGAATCTTTTTTCAGTATCCCCCGGATGCTGTTTGATATATCTTCAGTTACATTGACATCACTGTATGAAACATTAATAAACTGTCCTTCAATACGTGACTGCCCACCGCCTAGATTGCCAGCGCCCGTACCAGTCTGTGTCCCTTGAGAGCCTAACTGTCCCGTGTGCGATCCTGTTGGTATGTTTATGATAAACTGCTCTGATTCATACCGACGCACCTCCAAAGAATCAGGCCCTGGAGTTATGCCGTAGCCAGTTTGACTCGCCAGCATGTTTAATACATCAGCTCGTGAAGCACTAAAGTTAAGCGTAACTTGTTTATTGGGATCTACATCGCCATCGAACCATATTTTAATCCCTTTCGTATCGCCCATTATTTGTGAAATGGCAACACTTAAAGGCAAGCGATCAACACGTACAGCTGCTGGCTCGTTAAGCCAGGGTATATCAATTGTTTCTTTAATAGGCTCTATTGATATCGGGGGCTTTGATATCACCGATACTTGGGCATAATTTACTTCTGTATTTTCAGTAATGCGCTGGTGAACAGCATCAGCTTCCTTACGTGCATTCCGATAATCGCTCGAACAACCAGCAAGCACTACCGAAATTGAAAGTGACAAAAAGGCTATTTTTTTCATTTTCAGCGGTCCTCAACTACAAACACAGTTTTTGTGGAATACAACAAGCTTGTTTTTACAGGGAATCCCTCGATCACCTGCGCTAACGCATGCGAAATATCACCGCTTTTTGTCACGATTGGATAAGAGTGAGGTGATTGGTAATCACTGCCAGCTTTCCAGTTGGCTAAGAAACTGAAATTCCAACCATAACTGAGTGCCACGCTGCGTACAGCATCACTGAGGCGTCCTTTCTCAACAACAGTGATCTGTGGGGCCTGATAATTATGGATCGCAGCCAAAGATGTTTCTGGAATGATAGTTACTTTCCCTCCCCCTCCTGCTGCTGCCATTGCGGCCGTGAGAGCGTTAGCTAAATTCCCCGTAAACGAAAACCCATTAGGAGCTGCGGCCGACAAAGCCTCAATTAACGCTTCATCGTCAGCCACTGCTATTGTTTTCACACCTGCACTCCACAGCCACTGCGACACGCCATTACGCCAAGTATCATTTTTTTGAATTGAATAAACAGCGGCTTTATCCTCCGTGAATCCACTTCGCGCTGACGCTCCACCTACCCCCTGGTACAACGATGGGTCGTATTGCTGATGCACAATCTCTTTATCAATAAAAACATTACCAGCCACAACAGGCTTAGCGTTTGCTAAAGGTGCGCCGTATATTGCCAGGGCTACCAGAATCCCCAATCTGTTATTGTTATTCACTCATTACCTCGTCTGTTAAAACTACAATCTGATCATACTTGTGAAGCCGGTATTCAATTCCTGTAATGCCTGTTTCTTTCAGCACGTTTTCCAATACTTGTTGCATTGCCTTTTCAGATAGCGGGTATACCGCCCCGCGCAGTTTGATTTCAAACGCATTTATAAGGTTAATGCTTCGTTTGTGATGGACCTTTAGGTCCACCCATCCAGCAGCCAAAACCATCTCCCTCAACGACTGGTTAAAGTCACCCTCACGAACCAATAAACTGTCTATAGTTTTTATTTTTGTTGGAGCGTCCAGCCGATTGACAGCTTCAACAACCGCCAGTTGTCTTTTGGGTAAGTCGGATGCAAATGCGAAGTTCATCATGTCGGTTGGCATTGAGCGCCAACCGTGGCGCAGACCGTATATTTCTATCTGGTTGTCACCACGCCCCCAGCGCGTCATCCGATGTATTTTGTAATCAGGTATACCTGCAGAATTCAGCGCGGTAGTCAGGTTTTCGACACGGGCAGCAGCTAATCTTGCGTCATATTCGTGGCTGTTACTGCTTACGCCCACGACTAAAATTTCAGAATTGATATTACTTAACAATCCATACACCGCTTCGCTAATTACAGGTGCGTTTGCTAACTCAGCACTTTTATCTTTATAAGTGATAACAAGGTCTGGCCTTAAATAATTTTTCGGTGTGCTCTGGGTGCAACTAACAACAAACAGCAAGCTGCAGAAAAACCACCATTGCTTAAACATCAGAATTTTCCTGTTTAGAAATAAAAAAACGCCGTGTATACGAGTATACACGACGACCCAAAGGCTTATCAAATGTTTTGTGAGTAAACTACTGCGGGTTTATGGGGCGCTTTGTGTATCTTTTTTCTTTAGCGCTTGATGGAAAGCTTTATCTTTGTCAATGGTGTGCATAGCCAAGGCAGCAACCAACACCCCAATATCAATTTCCTCACCTGACGCTTGCTGATAAATCTCTTTATATTGCTTTAACCTAACAAGCTCCGCCCCTTGGAACTCTACCGTAACCTTTTCTTTCTCACCTTTAACTACAAGACCTATTGCTAACTTAGTCATGATTTCCTCTTTTTCATGATGGTTAAATATTCTTCAAACATAGCCATTAAGACACGGCGCTCTGACACCTCTTCACTGTCGAAGGATCTGGCCTCCTCCAGACAATGAGTTAACTTATCCTTCATGTCTTTTGTGAATTTCATTTGGAACACCCGCTTTTTAGGTTCCCCTCTTGACACTGACTGAGGGTAAGCAAAAAAACTGTCACGCGCATGAATATCTTGTTGCTTATCATAAAAATGCTGCAGCATTTCTTCTACGAATGTTTTTTGCAGCATATCAAACTTAGCTAGCACTACATTTAAATCGTGCTTTGCTTCCTGAGTAATAAATATTTGCTGAGGTATATACTCTTTTTTAGCCATTCTATATTTTCTTCTAGTTGCCTCCTTATCTACGATTATAAGGAGGGATAATAAAGTCTTTGTCGATCTGAATATTGAATCGCTGTCCGGGCCTGATTGTTAGTGTTGGTTGGATATTGATTGTTTTTTCAATTATCTGGCCGCCAACTTCACTAATTTGCTCACCAACACCTGCTACGGCCATTTGGCTGAAAGTTGGT
Source organism: Rheinheimera pacifica (assembly GCF_024809855.1). Taxonomy (GTDB): domain Bacteria; phylum Pseudomonadota; class Gammaproteobacteria; order Enterobacterales; family Alteromonadaceae; genus Alishewanella; species Alishewanella pacifica_A. Next base: position 37,342 of record NZ_JANUEM010000021.1, on the reverse strand, counting down.
TGACCATTCTGTATTGCGCCTTGACTTGTTGCAGCCCCGGCAGACAGTACACTTGATGCAATCACTCCAACAAAAATTTTCCCGTAGTGATTATCAACTTGGTCTGATAAACCTGAGTAACCCTCAGTATCTACTGCTAGTTGATTCCCCAAATCCAAACAACCGTCTGGTCGGCAAAGCCTTTTCCACGCAACAAGAACCCTTGTTTGACCGTAGGAAATGATACTTTGATACCGACCAAATAAACGCGACCCTTGCGGCACTAACAGGTAGCGCCCTGTTCTACTGTCGTAAACGTCTGACGTTACAAGGGCTGTAACGTCACCAGGCAAATCAGTATTCACACCTCGCTGGGACACTGCCGGTAATACATCCCCAGCTAGTAGCATATATGGCGTAGGGGAGTGGGTAAAGGTTGCATTAATAAAGTTGTCATTTTTACCCAGTTCTGCGAACTCAATTTTTTTATCCTGAAGATTTTGCTTTAACGTTGAGTCGATTTCACCACCCATTAAACCGGAAGCCGCCCCCATAGCACCAATCATATCTTTGACTTGAGCCGCTGCATCTATACTTGAAGGCATTACTGCAGATGCAGCCCCTCCAACCTGTCTCCCAATTTCTGCCATTTCGCGCCCACCGTTAGGAGCATCTGACGCAAAAAAAACTCCAGAGTCCCTAACTCTTTCCATCATTCGGGCGTATTCCGCCTCAGCCTGCATTTCTACCTGGCTTCGCTCAGGCCTAGCCATAGGCTGCAAAGGTTGGATCTTGCCTCCGCTTGAGGCTACTCCGCCACTCATTGCAATCCGTTCATTCTCTAGGTCTGCATCCTCTTTCGCCTTTACTTGTGAGTAGGTGCTTGGCCGATTTATAAGAGATTGAGGAATAGTGACAGCAACAGGCTTGGGCTCTGCAGCTTCCCCAGATACGGCCGCACCGGGTGTAACCGATTTATCTTCAGGAGCCTGTAAACCGGTCAGTAATGCAAATAGCGCCAAGCCACCGAATATACCAATCGCCCCCCAAAGAATACTCCTGTTTATTCGAGCAGGTTTAGGCCGACTTGCCGTTAATGCGAATTCTCCAACGTCACTCATTAACCACCCCTCACTATATGGACAATTTCACTCTTGTTCTTAGTGCCAATTCGTAGTTCGGCCTTATCAAATAAACGGTCTAAGACAAAGTAACGGCCTATAGTTCTATAGTTTGCAATGATATTTTGCTTATCAGGCGTGACGATAAACAGCACGGGTAACTCACCTGTTGTGATGGAGTCAGGAAACTGAATAAATGTCTTATGACCGTTGTCGTAAGCTCGGACTGGCCTCCAAGAGGGTTTACCCTTCATGTTTTTAATTTCATACGAAAAATTCAGGGTTTCGGGGTCCAGATATCCTACGCCAGCACTTTCAAATTCATCCTCTTTTTTACCACCCTGAGCCTGCATTTTCGCATGCGAAAATGCGTCTTGAGATACAAGACCTATACTATGAGGGTAATTCCACGATACCGCTGCCATATACGACTCGTTGAATGAGTGAAGCCTGATATAATAAGTTCTTCTGTCGGTATAAATGGTTAAGTTGGTCTGAAGGTTGGGGAATCTTGGACGCACAATTATGTGCTCAACTGCACCTGCGCCACTCCCGGATACGTTGCGCCCCATAACCCAGCGTACCGTATCCCCTCCAGCTGGCTGCCCTATCATTTTTTCACCTGGCTCTAAGCGGATGTCAGTCACATTGTTGACAGCGCCATAGACTGTATATAATGCCCCATCCATAAACTCGTACATCTGTATAGCATTAAAAAACTGCTGTTCCGCCGGTCTATAAGTAGCTGTTTCCATTGTTGAGTTTAGCAATTTAGACTGTGCTAATTCGCTATCATTATTTGTCGCTGCTGATTTCCCCCCCTTGGATTTTAGGTTTTCACCTCCCTTCCCCTCTAACACCATCAGCTGCCCCTGCACAGGCACGGGAACATGAACGGGCACTTCCCGGATGATAACTTCAGGCTTTAGCGGTTTCGCCTCATATACTCTTTGAGGCTCCTGACCAGCAGCAGTTGAATGCCAGGCAAGGCAGACTAATATTAGCGGGTGTAATCTGTTTAACATCATTAGTTTTCTCTTTGCCAATTAAAGTCGTCAATAAATAATCCAAGCGGATTTAGCATTAGCTCTTCAGGAGTTTCAGCTTCACCCATCGTTATTGTGAATATCCCGGTCCATGATGTCGGCAACTCTTCTTTGCCATTCTCTAACGTTACAGTTTCAGTCCAGCGCGCTTGATAACTACTCGGTGATATCGGCAAAATCGACACCATATCAACAACTATTGTTACCTTTCTAAAGAAAGGATCATTAGTTTCTGCATAACTGTTTAGTTTTAATGAAGCTTTCGGTGTCACAAAGCCGTATGCCTTTAACCAGTTGTTCTTAAGAACAACTTTATCGCTTGATATTGCCCGGACATAACCAATCCAATTCCCCAGCTGGGAACTTAGCTGCAGCTGAGTAGGGTTCATCACAACATCTTTAAGCTTTACAACGTTTATAGGGTTTCCCTTCACATCAACCGTGACAAGCCACGGTTCAATATCAGACTTTGAAGCAAGAAAAACTATGAAACCTATCAGGCCAACAATCACAACCAAAGCCCCCACAAGCAGCTTTCGTGTAAACTGATTTTCCTCTTTCAACGTTCCGATACGATCGTCCCATTCTCGACGAGCTAAATCAAAAGGGTTCATAGCCTCCCTGTCCTGATCAAATTCTTTGTGGTTTTTCCGTAGTTCTTCAGCAGACATAATACCCCCTTTTGCGTGTATACGAGTATACACGCAATAATGTGCAGATAAAAGAAATTGTTAATTTAGAGCGATGGCTTACCCGACTGGAAATGTCCAGAATCTGAAGGAGTCAACCTGGATGCTGTAGCCGCAACACTTGCCGCCTTATGTGCAAAGCTACCTTTGGGTTTCTCTGGCTTTTTGTCTTGCTCAGGGGAAGCTTCTTTTTTCATCCCTGGTGTAGCAGTCCCCCCGGTTCCCTGGTAACCCCCCAAGCGACCCTCTTTAGCTGCACCTGAGAACTTACTTTTCAACGCTTCACCCCCTTTGCTTGCGGCAGAGGAAACAGAATTGCCGACATATCCTGCAGCTCCTTTTATCGCCCCACCTACTGCATCACTAGCTCTACCCATTGGGCTTGATGAAGTAGACAGCGCTGATGCCATTTGAGCCCCCTGCTTGGCCGCTGCGCCTACAGAGGTTGCTGTTTTTGCTGCAGCGCTGGTAGCTTTTAAGGCTGCACCACCCGCTGCGCCTGCAGCTACTGTGCCTGCCGCAGCTACTCCACTGGCGGCAATTGCAGCCTGAGTAAAATCGGTTGCGCTTAGTGAAGGACTTCCACTTACTATACCAGCTGCGATTGTCCCCGCCTTTAAAACCAGCATCATATAAATAACACTGGAGAATGTAACAAGCATCATTTGATAAAAGGTAGGCTCACCAACTATTGAAACTGATTCCATAAGAGGAAATGAAATAGAGAGGATGAAAGCCATTGTTCCAAGCTTAACGCCGTACATCATTGGCGATTTTATTGCGCCCTCACTGAGCCAAGCTGTTTTCTTGTAGGCCGCGAAAGCAAGCATCAAAAAAGACATTACAGTGGTCACATGAAACTCTATAAATGCTACAAGAACCTGAACTGCTAACCAGAAGAAGCAGAACATTATGATTAATGAGCATAAACCAGCAATAATCACTTCAAAAAAATTTCTGGCGAAATCTATTAGTGACAATTTGTGAATCCAACCCAAAATTGGCGTTACTGCAGTAAGCCCCATATCAATAATCAATGAAGGGTTTTTCATAACATCGACGGAAATACCACTTCTACCAGCGAGTAAGCCGAACATTATAAATGAGTCAATTATTACTTCAGACAGTTCCCGATAATTACTTATCAAAAACACCAAAAACCCAAAACGGAACATTAACTTTAAAGCATCTTCTGTTATTTTCCCGCTACCTAAAGCCCACATCAGCCCAGCAAGAGTCAGCTCGATAATCAATAACTTGTCAAATAGCCATTCAACCCGGCCAGTTACAGCTGTAAATCCTGAACCAGATGCAATGATCAGCCTTTGAAGCAGGTCGCTAAAGATGCCATTCATCTTTTAGTTCCTATAGCCATACCGCCCCAAAACTGTTCTTTCTGTTTACTACCAAGCGCCTTGTTCATATTTTCGTCAGCCAACGCTAAAGAGTGCTGCTTAACGCCCTGGGCCGTCAAGTTCTCCAAGGACTTCATTTCATGAATTAACTGAGCTTGTATTTGCGTTTGCGCTTGTATTGCAGCCAGTGTGCCATCAGCTCTCTGACTTTCATTAACTAAATCGTTTGTACGCTGAAGATCTGCAGCTTGACTTTTTAGCACCGCCAAACTCTCAATTGCATCCCTTGAAGCCTGATGACTTAGTTGCAATCTTGCATTTACGTTATCATAGTAATCTTCGGATGGATCAAAACGTTCAAGGTTATTATAGTTTCCAAACTGCTCGTCATAAATTCTACTCGCCTGCTCAATATTGGCAAATGTAGAACTTGATTTAGAAAGTATACTATTTGCGTTGTAAAGCATATTTTCTAATTCAGCTAACGTGTTAAAATCCAACTTCTTTAAATTTTTAGCATCATTTTCGAGCATGACTAATTCGTTCTGAATCTGCTGTAGTTGATTATAAGCAGTTCTTACTTCGTTAGCATTTGATTGCAACGTCTGTAATGCCGTAAATGTATTTTGGATGAAATTAGATGGATCAAAGACCGGAATGCTATAAACAAAAAAAGGCATTGCAAAAAGTGCTATAATTGCTTTTTTCATACTTCACCTATATTTTAGTTAAATCTTGCAACCTTCTCGTGGCTATAAGGCATAGAATTCCGACAATTATCATATAAACAATTTCGGCCCCCAGTTCGTTTCCACGAACTTTAACAATAGCGATATATGACAATGAATAAGAGATCAACAATATTGCTAGCGCGTATTTTTTTCTGAAAACCACAGCCGGTGCTACCATAAAAAAAATCATGACCAATGCTGTTAATGGAGATAAGTAGTTATTAGCTGATAGCCCAGCCATATTCAAACCAACCATAATTGATATGATAATAATCAACATTATGCAGCCCTCGATGTCGAAATCTCTTTTAAATAATCAGCCTCGTCATTTAGGCCTTTTAATTTTAACCACTCAACAGCGAAGTCTTTGCTACCAACCTTTTGCAGAAGCTCTTTGGCCAACGCAACATTTTCCTTGCCACTAGAGCCAATGAAAGCCAGCTGGACCGGCCCAAGGTCTAACTCAAACATCCTTGAGCCAGCGGGTGATACATAATAGTAATGCCGCTTCTTTGTTGCCCTGGACAGATTTGTTATCTGAGCCGGGTTCAAGCCAAACGAAGCATATAGTGGAGCGCTGAGATCGCTAGTCGCTTCAGGGTTAGGGAGATAAATTCGTGTAGGACACGATTCTAGTATTACGTTAACAATTTTTGATTTCGCTATCTCGTCTAGCGATTGAGTTGCAAAACCCACGCTTACATTTGCATCACGTAAAACCTTTAACCACTCACGGATTCTGCTTTGAAATTGGGCGTTATCAAGAAATAGCCAGGCTTCATCAAGTATCATCATAACTGGCTGGCCCTTAAAGCGCTTCTCTATCGCATGGAACATATAATCAAGAACTGCCGGCACAACTTGGGGCAAGTTCATTATTTTTTCCATTTCAAAGCACAGCCATTTTGAATTAAAGCCAGGATCGCTATTACCATCAAGCATAAAGGCAAAAGGACCGCCCTGTGTGTATGGATTTAATGCAGAACGAATATCGTTATTCTGAACCTTCAATTTTAAAGCGGACAAGGTTCTTAACTCTTCTGGCGAGTTTTTTAAATCGTTCAACGCACTCCAGACAGCATCTTTTATGACCGGCGTTAGCGTTATGTTTTCCTGTTCGAGCAAATTACAAAGCCAGCCGTGAGCCCATGTTTGCTCCGCAATGTCATCTATGTGTCTTAATGGCTGGAATTGAAGGCCGTTTTTATCACCTATTTCGTAATGCACACCGCCTACCGCCAAGGTCGGTACATAAGCAGACATTTTCTTGTCAAAAATAATGACGTCTGCCGACTTGTAACGCCTGAATTGGGTTGCTGCCAGGTTTATAAGTGTTGATTTACCGGCGCCGGTAGGACCCAAAACAACGAAATGGCCAACATCACCTTCATGCGTTACAAGCCGGAACGGGGTTTCCCCTCGCGTTTTACCAATAATTAATGGTACATCGTTTAAATGTGTGTTTCTTTGATGCCCCGCCCATACATTTGACACAGGCATAATGTGGCATAAGTTAAGGGTGTTTATCATTGGGGCTCGAACATTTGAATATGTATTCCCAGGTATTGCACCTAAGAAAGCCTGCACAGCATTTGTTGTTTCCACAATACAGGTGTAGCCAAACCTCTCAATTATTTTTTTTACAGCTTCAATTCTATCTGAAGCCACGCTCAAATCCTTATCCCACAACAACAACGTACCCGTGTAATAACCGTGAGATACAGCGTCACGCTTTGAGAGTGCAATACTGTCATCTACTGAACCGGCTTTATCAACAGCATCCTGATCTACACTGCTGGATAAGTTAAGGCCTAATGCTTCCCCTGCAATCGCCCAGATTGACTTTCTCTTACTGAACCATTTATTTCGGTATGTTGTAAGTTCTTTTTCAGCAGCATCTGAGTCTAACGCTATGTAGCGGCGGGTGAAACGGTATTCTATATTAAGATTGTCAAGCTCACTTAGCACTCCCGGAAACTGACTGTCAGGGAAAAATCGGATCGTAAGAGCTTTGATAAAATGGTCACCTAGTTTAGGCTCTAACCCAGTTAAAACCCCTTCATCAACTAACAAAGAATCCAGATAAAAAGGTATGTCTGGCATAGCTACTTTTGCTATGTAATTTGTAGAAACAGTGTTGTGAAGATAGGCGAGTAATTCTCCTTCTTTCAACAACTCACAACTGCTAAATACTGAGGCTATGTCAAGCTGCAGGCTCTTTATCTGACTGGTGAAAAAGTCAACGTCAGCCCAGCGGTTGATAGAGCCTTGCTTTACACTGGAGTTCTCAATTAAACGGTTTCCAGCGCTTTTTGAAATATCACTTGGCGGTAACCATACGAACGTTAGGGTGTCCTCAGTTTCATAATGCCGAGTGCCCTCCTGAAACCTTATTCTCCGCTCTTCGTCGATCAGCAGCGAAGCAGGATCAGGGAACATAGAATTGGGGTATTCTACGGTTTCCCTGCGCCTGGTATCACTCAGCAATGCCCAACCTGAACCTAACCGCCTCAGCGTATTATTTAGGCCTGCAACAACAGCAATCATATATTCTGGTGTTACCGAGTCCAAATCATGGCCACGAATACGGAAAGATGACATCAACGTGCCTGTTTTATTCAAAACGACATGCGGGCTGACTAGCCCAGCCCAAGTAATTCTGCTTGAGAACTGCTCTCGCTTCTTTCTGTGTTCGCTTAATTTGTACATGCTAAGGCTCTAAGTAATCAGGCTCTTCAAAATGCCTGGGGATAACTGAAAAAAACTCTGGGTCTTTCTTTGTTGCTATAGCAAAGATAATCCACAAAACAACAATAATTGGTATCATCCACCATTGCTTTAGGACCACAAGAAAGTTAAGCCCTAAAACGCCTAGAAGTACCGCGACCTTTCGTGGCACCCCGCCGAGTAAATCAGGCTTTGTTATTGCCTGATTTACTGGCACTTCCCATCCTTCAGGTGCCATCAGATAACTAAGCCGTTACCGAAGCCAAACAAAGGCAAGCCCCAGGTTACAGCGCCGTAAGCAATTGATAGGCCCAAGCCCACTTTTGCGCCTTTTTGTACAATATCCCCACCTAACCCCATAGCTACGCCTAGACCTGTACCTGTGAGTGCCACCACACCAATACCTTTTGCAACTGGCCCCTGCACAGAACGAACTATCCGATCAAGTGGCCCTTCCCAGGGCATACCTGCGTTAGCGGCTAACACATCGACTGACACCAAGGCTATGACCACAAGGCCAGTAAACTTTAAAATCGTTGACATTTTCATTATTATCTCCTGAAATACTTCTGTGTATTAATGTATACACGGCGGGATTATAGTTTGTCAATTTATAAAAATCTACCTTATTCTAATAGCTCATTGACTTTATAATCAGTGCCGTCATGGCCGCACACTTCAGCTATTGAAGTAACACGGCGAGCGCCGCCCTCTACTTTTTCCATAAATATGACACAATGAACTGCTTTATATATTAGCCGCTTAGGTGGGTTATCTATTGATTCCGCTACTAAATCTTCAATCCGAGATAGGGCATCAAGAGCACTGTCGGCATGGAGAGTCGCTAATCCTCCTGGATGCCCTGTATTCCATAATTTCAATAAACCGTGTGCTTCTGCGCCTCGCAATTCTCCAACGATTGCGCGGTCTGGCCGCTTACGCAGGACGGACCTCACTAACGCAAGCAAGTCAGCGCCAGGGCAAACTTGCAGTTTTTGATAATCCTCCGCTCCACACTGTAGCTCCGGTGTATCTTCAATAATGATTAACCTATCCCCGGTCTTGGACATTTCAAGCAGGACAGCATTACTGAAAGTAGTTTTACCGGAGCCTGTGGAGCCGGATATCAGTATATTTCTCTTTTTCGCCACCAGCTGTCGTATGATGGCAGCCCCACTCTCTGTTATGTTCCCCTGCCTCACCATATCATCCAGGCTGTAGATGATCGTGGCCTGTTTTCTCATGTTAAAGTGGGGCGATACGCAGGCGGGCGGTATAGCGCCAGAGAACCGGGCATTGTTAATCAGCAGCGTAGCGTCAAGCAACGGGTTGTTTTCGTCTACAATTTTATCAACACTTCCGGCAATGGTTGTGATGATGTTTTTCGCCCTTTCAGGGCTAATGCTTATGTCCGTTAACCACTTGCCTTGCTTTAAACTTTCAGCGAAAAGTTTACCGTCAGAGTTTAACCAAACTTCAATGACATCCTCACGATTGAGCAACTCCAGTAATTGGAATCCCAAAGCATCTTCCAAGGAATGTATTCTGTAAGCATTAGCTTGCATCATTTCCATCCTCACTGAACAGCTCTTCAGGGATCTCTTCTCTTAAGATAAACGCGCCTTGCGTAATGGTTTCAAGGTAACTATTACCGGCCGTTACATTGTTAGTCACTGTTGACAGAAACTGATTAAAACGTCTTTCCTGGATCTGTAGTAGTTCTTCGCGTTGCTCTGCCGGCACTTGTGGTTGATAGATAAACCAGTTCTTAACGTATGTGGCTATCATCTGAGTGGCTATATCATTACCAATAGCTATATTAGACAAATCTCGCTTTAATGAATTTAACCGCTTAAGAATTATGTCCTCTGTCGTTTTTCTACCTGCAGGATTAAAAAATTCAACCAGCGCTTGCTCAACAAGCTGATTTAAACCGTATCCTGTCCGTTTTGATTCCAGCTCAAGCATTTCATAAATGTTTTGTGAAATTCTTGGGTGAATCTGCTTTCTCTGCCCTTTCTGGGTATTTTTTGGTGCTGCTTTCATGTTACCTCTACCAGGATATATCGTTATCTAAATCTGACTTCTCTTTACTTTCTAAACGCCGCTCCTCTACTCGCTTACTAGATTGGAGCGACATTTCGCGTCTAAATGTTTCATCTTCACTGTTGTCTTGCTCTACCTCAGGGGCCACTTCAGGGCGAAGCTCCTTAGCGACTTTTTCAGCTGGTTTAATTTGTTTTTCAGTATCTTCACTTTGCCCTACCGGCACCATAACCTCACCAGTCTCATCTTCATCTTCTGATGGTGGAACGGGTTTGGCTATAATGCAACCTAACCACGGGTTCTCAGTCTCAGCTGGATAATCTTTGTAGGTCCCATCAACAGGAATAGGCGGCAGCATTCGCGGCATAAATAATGGATCTTCGTAATATTTGATTTTATTGGCAATGACTGGGTAGAGGCCGGATATCAGGATAATTTTCTTTGTGGCAGGAAATTGCAGGACTTCCCCAGGCGTTAAGAGTTTTCTTTGGGCTTCTTGCGCTGACACTGTTACGTTCTTCAGCAACCATGCAAGGCGGCCGCCAGAGAACATTGAGTTTCGCCGCTCTTGTGTTGTATCACCGAGCATTTCAGATATTTGTTTTGCACCATCTATATCTTTAGGGTTTGGCGTGTAAAAAACTGTTATATGCGCAGCTTCCATTAGAGCGCTGTTCCGGCCATAAACATTACTTACCTGCGCTAGACTCTGCGCAATTAGCATTGCTTTTATACCGTACCCAGCCAAAAAACCTAACGATGTTTCAAAGAAACGCATGTGGCCAAATGCAGGCAACTCGTCCATTAACATCAACAAATTATAAGGGTATGGACTATCTTCATTCCCAGGGGTCAAAGGTACATCAGTTAGTTTTCCTAGCATATTGAGTAACAGCCTAATCAGCGGCCGCAACCGTTTAATTTCATCAGGAGACACCACTACGTAAAGACTTACGGGCTTATCTGCTGATACAATATCTTTTATCCTAAAATCTGATCGCGAAGTAACTTTTGCCACCGTCGGGTCACGATATAACGATAAATAATTCATTGCAGTTGACACCACCCCAGAAAGCTCATTATCGCTTTTATTTAGCATTTCTCTGGCGGCACTAGATATCATCCTGTGAGGTCTACTGCCCAAGTGCGAAGTAGACATCATGATATAGAGTGTATACCTGATATCTCTTGATGGGTCAGTTAAAAAATAAGCAACACCTTCAAGCGTCTTATTTTCTTCAGCATACAATATGTGAAGTATCGTGGCGGATAGCAAAGTTGCTGCAGCTTCATCCCAGTGGCTTAACTGATTTTTATCTCCATTGGGGTCAACTAAAGTTAACGCAATATTCTGAACATCCCTAACTTCGTAACGCTCACCTTTACGAACTTCAAGCAAAGGATTCCAGCCGGCGCTTTGTGGGTCTGAAGGGTCGAAGCATATACAATGGGAAAATTTTGACCTGAACCCAGAGGTGGCAAACCAGTTCTCCTTTTTAATGTCAGTAACAACAACACTGTTTAGCCAGGAATACAGTGTTGGAATAATAATACCAACACCTTTCATGGCCCTCGATGGGGCAATAACCGCTATATGCTGAGGCCCGGTATGCCTGAGTATTGTTCCATCATCAAGCTTCCCAAGAACAACGGTGCGACCGATATCTTTCTGTGCCTTCTTTCTGACTGCAGGCCGAATGGAACTCAAAGCACCTTCATTGAAAACTAATTCACTCTCCTTGACCTCTGAATCTAAAGACCACCTTGAAGTACCGTAAGTTGTTGGTGCTGCATCCTCACGGTGCCGCAGAATACTTAACCATACCGTAGAACAAAAACATAAAAATACAGATACCAGTAAAGGTATAAACGCATAGTAAAACTCTTCGTGGTATATATCACTAAAATGGACAAGCCAGGACCAGATACTAAGAGGTGAATAAATCGGATAATCGTAAAGATAGAATGAAGGAACTCCCAACTCCCCATTAACAAGCCCGGTTAACAAAACAAAGAGCTGAGTGCTTACCCAAAAACCTACAAATAGGAGAAAGACAACTGCTACAATCTGCGCCCAGAAAATCTGATACCCTTTCACTTTCATCGACCAATTCCTTTCTCAAGCAATACGACTTTGCTTTTTGCCGGTAGAGACAACTGCGGCGAACCGATGTCTCTAAACTCATTCACTATCGACACCCTTTTCCCCACAAAGCTTTCTGGAGATTTACTAACCCTAGCTAACGAATAGCCTGTTTTGTTATCGTTAGCCACAACGATAAACTTACCAGTATCAATTTCAACGAAACCTTTTACGTATCCTGTTGCCTGGCCCGTACTGATTTGTAATGGCAGTTCAGAATTCACACCTTTAATGTTTAGCGCCTGATTACGAAGGTCGTTCTCTCTCAATGTGTCAAGTAGGCGCCGAACAGGTCTAAACGTATTCCCCTTAAATGAGCCTAGTTTGTTTTCAACTAGGTACGTTTGCCGGGCTTTAACCGCTTTTGCCAGTTCGTTGCCAAAACCTTTAGAAGCAGTATGGTCGTAATCAGCCAAGCCGAGTATGTATTTATCTAAAGTTGTCACCCCAGAACTAGAAACGGTTTTATCCAGGGAAAACTTATCTGCCTTAGAAATCTCAATTCTATTACCAACCTTGGCAAATATATTCTCGTCGAACTTTTCAATCTTTGATGTTAGATCTGTTGGCACCTTCCAATTGTCAGCGGAGAACTCAGCAAAGCCTTTAGCGCTCAGAGTCCCCATTCGCTTAACGTGTGACTCAACAAATCTATCAAGAGGTTCACCATAAAGTTTTTTAGTATCAGCCGCCCAAACTTTAAAACCTGCGACATCAAAACGGCCGTCAGTCAATTGCGCGTATGCCTGTATATTTGCATCTGCTTTAGTTAAGAATGGCTTTGGAGGCTGAGCAGAAACACGAACGATACTACCTACCGAGAGATCAGATGGAGCCTTACCCCGCATTGGCACGTAATGAACCTTACCATCAGCTCCTGACACCAATATGAACTCTTTTTCGTATAATTCATCATGCATCCCTCTTTTAACGACCTTTCCAAGAACAGGCCGGGTCTTAACCGCACCATCCATAAAAACTACGTTTGGGTAGCCGTGTTGAGACATTTGCTTGTAAATATCATGTCTTTGGCCTAACTTCATCAGCGAGCTTTTCCAGCCTGCCTGGAATGAAATATCACCGTCTGCCCCACGCCTTGCCAACCCAAGATCCTCTAAAGTCTTAATTCTCTTTACTGAGGCATCCAGTAAGCGCTTATCCTCAATAGTGTAAAGATCGGATACCTGAAGCTTTGGTGTTGCTTTTCCAACAATCCTCTCTTCAATCAACTTGTCGAGCTTGGTATAACGCTCAGCCATTATGCTTTTGCTTACGTCTTTTATCAGGTCTAATTCACTACGAGGACCAAGCTCCTTATCAAGAATTTGGACCGCTCTATTTCTAACGCCATGCTTGATGTAGTTCGGATGAATAACCAAATCTGTTCCATCATCCCTAACACCTCTCAAAGTGAGGTGAGTGTGGGGATTATCTGTGTTGTAATGATTAGCACCAACCCAATCTAGCTTAGTTCCAAGATCATTCTCCATCTGCTTAACAAGCTGCCGAGTAAAAGCCTTAAGGTCAACTTGAGCTCCATCTTCAGGTGATAAAATAATCCGGAACTGCCGCTTATCTCCAGCGGACCTTTTCACAAAATCTGCTGCTTTAGTAGAGTCATTTTTGTCATCAAACAACACGCCATGATCGTACTGTTCAGCTTTGTCATTCTGCTTGTATTTAAGATGGGCCTCTGTAGTGTTTCCGTCCAAAATCTTGTCTTGGCCATCCTCTGGTAAGAGTTCTTTTTTTTCATCTAATTTGTCCTCTACATCCAGCCCGTTATCTTTATCTATTTTCTTAGCAGGCCTGTCTTGTACATAGCCAAGGTGCGATGCGGTAGAACTTATTGAAGAGCCATAACCTGCAGTTTTAGATCCACCTTGAGCCCTAACCGAACCTACTGACGATTCCCCACCGACAGGTAAAGATGAACTAACCCCGCCGCTCGTTGAAGGTGGCGATGGTGTGAAGTCAACATACCGCATTTTCACTATGACATTACGCGACCAGCGGCCTGGTTCAGGCGTTGCCGCTCCTGCTGATATTGATGTCCAACCGCCTTTTACCACGTACTTATTCTGCGGCCCCTTACCAGCTTGAGCTTTAGTTTTATGATTAGCAGATTGAATCCCTCCAGCCCTTCGCACAGCGGATCTTACTTGGACTGTGACAGGCCTTTCATTAGCCCGTTTCATCCTCGCCCTTAGTCTATCCAAGGGATCTGCATTCTCATTTTTGATCTCTGTCATAGCTCTACATTCTTGTTAAAAATCACTTTTAGTGTATTATATATGTGTATACAAATCAATTTGATTACACCTATATATAGGTGTAATCAGCTCTACCCCCCGAAATTAATACGATTCCAACGAAAAAGATACGTTCCTTTTATCTTGCCTTAGTTCCTATGCTTCGCATAGGTCGCTTCCGCGCAAGGCTCCGCCTTGGTAAAAATAGAGTCAAACGGATATAAAAAAACCAGCTAAGCAGCTGGTTTGGTGTACTAAGTACGAGAAGGGGCTGAACTCAAAAGGCCTCTATTACATCCTTAATATGGCTCTCACTGAGCAATCCGAAGTAGCGAGAGTCATAGCCATTTTGCAGGTCGTCTGAAACAACAAAGACGCTTCCAGTAGGAATTTCGCCGCAAAATTCAGGCACTGTTATTTGGTATTTCCTAACTATATCAGCGCTGTAATTAATGGTATATTTGCGATTAATCTGAACAGAATTATCCGAGTAGCAAACGTGATCACCAGCAACAGCTGCGACATTTTTGAAGATGAATTTGTATGTTTTTATGTCATTTTCTGCAAGAAAATTTATAAACACATCGTTTGGTGTGAAGGCAATTATGTCGCCAACACTGATATCTTTTACAACAGATCTGTACATCCCTTTAGGTATTGATGGGCTCCTATTGTAGTAATAGTTACCAAAGTAATTCTGATAAACTGGCACAAATATAGCTACAGAAGGCACTATCAATATCGCGTAAAGCCAAGGTTTATTTTTTATCTGCATTCAGTTCTCCGTTAAAAATAATAACTTTTCTTGTCGGCAAAGCAGCCTGAACTCTTTCCCAGTATCCGGGCTTAACTCGGTAAAAATCATCACCAATTTCTGCCATTAATGCTTTTAGCTTTTCCACCTGCCGTTTACCTGTGGCGCGACAAAGTAACTGGCAGCCTGGATAAACCCCTGCAATCTTTACAGAGCCAATACCAGCGGTTGCTTTGCAAATGTTCAAGGTCCAAGTTGCTGTTCCGAAGGCATTCGATGTCCATCTTTCGTACACAAAAAGTGAATCTGTTTTTACTTTGTGAAAGCTGCGTTCCGCACCATCCAGATATTGACTAGCGCTTTTAACGACAACAGCATTAGTGAGCTGATAACGTAGTAAATCTGGTATATACAGCGATTCTACAACGACCACCCCAAGAGCCCCCTTGCTTTTCTAATTGTCCTGTTTGCATACTCGACCTGCCTTCTAATTGAGCCTTTTTTTGATAAATTACGTGAGAGAATTTCAGATCTCACTATTGACACGTCCACCCCAAGCTTTAAGGCATTAATTGCGTATGCCATATCCGCCCGATGGAGATCTCCAGCAAACTCAACTGACAAGTGATAGTCAGATATCGATTTAATTAATGGATTTCGCATGCGAAATTCATCAGATAAACTTAGATAATCAGATATCCTTTTAATCAATAACCCAGAAGGTGAAACTGGCCTGTAGCTAGCATGCACAAGTTTTACGAATGGATAATCGCCAGATGGAAGGCGATGCTTTGCTTTTGTATTCGTGAAACCAGTTAACTTGCCTGGCTGACCTTGATTTAATGAACACTTGTCGGCGCTTATGTCTTTTACCAAGTAGCCGGTTAAGGTGTCACGAATTGAAATGCTGTAGCTATCAGAAAGAACAATCCACGCTTGATAATTTAAAGGGGATGTTTCAACAATAACACTGGGAGCAAGCCCATACCCATTGAGCTTGTTCAGGCCAAGATAGTTAACATCATCAAAGAAAAGTATGTTATGCCTATCAACTGGTGAGAAAGAAATCTGATAACCACTTGCATTTTTTGCCTTTAGAAAGCTAATAAATTTAGCTGTACATATAGCCTCTGAAGCAAGAGTTCTGACTATTGCTTCGTCCTGCCCAATGCAAAATACCTTATACACCTTTTTACCTAACGCCCTTAGCTGTTTTGAGCAAAGGTAGGCAGAAATATCCACTATAAAATCAACTCATATAGAAACATGACTATCATGAATAGCATAAAAAAAACTGCTGTAAGCTTGAAAGCTTTCTCAACTAACCCGAATAAGAACATGGCACTACTCCTGCTTTACCAAATATTTTTTATACAATGCCTCAAACTCCAACCAACCATCAGCAGGCAGGCTTACAAATTTACTTTGCCACCCTTTCGGGGCTGGCCCAAAGCTACCACGGTAGTATCTTGAGAAATCGACCCCCAGCCTTGAGATAGATTGCTGCTTGCAGTGAAACTGCTCACTTATCTCTTTTATTCTTTTTCCATGCACAAATAATAGTTCAAGCATTGCCTTTGTATTATCTCCCAACGCCCTTTTTTTAGTCGCTGAGTATCCCGTATAAGCTATTTCAAAGTTGCTTATTGACAGCAGAATTTTGCTAGATTTTTCGACTTTCTTCACTACACACCTCCGCAAATTTATTTATCGTGTCCTGCCCAGGGAAACTATCTGATTCCAGATTTGAAAATAGATCATCAACCATAAAGGCATGTACAGCCTGGCACAGTTCCGCAATCGAATAGTCAGTGTACGGGCGGCTTCCATCATTAAGTGTCAGTATGGCAGCCTCCACCTCAGCGGAGCATTTGGGCAACCACCCTAAACTGATTGCCGTCATAAGCAGTGACTTCAACACCCATTTATGGACAATTCTTTGCTGTAGCTCATAAAATTTAAGGCGTTTCTCTGCAATCTCATTGCCAGATAATTGCTTTATTTTTATTGCTGCAGTGCCATGCCCTGGCGGTCTAACAACACTCAAAATATAAGCTACCAATGTTGCCGCAAACTCTTTACCTAACATCTGCTAGTCCTTAATTGAGATTGAAACATTTACACCATCTGGCAGAGAAATCTCAGTGACATTGCCACTAACATCCCATACGAATAAGCCAGCCTTCCCCATCATAAGTCTGTTCGCCGTTATAGAATTATCTGCAACTGGATCAGCAACTGGTATGGTATCAAGCAGTTCAAGCTGTTCCTCAGCAGCTGACTCTGATTTATCAACTAAATCAGAATAATCCCGTTTATTTTGTTCTCTCTGAGCAACTTTTTCATCCGAATCACTATCTTCATTCGGCAATTTATCAACTAAGCTACCCACACCACCGCGACTGCCACCACCTTTTACCGGCGGCTCTTTTTTACTTACCTCCCTCCAAACTTGGGCTGCTGATTCCCTGATTGCATTAATTTTACCTTCTTGATAGTCATGGATTAAATCGTCGTAAGCCTCTTTATTTTCTTCGTATATGCGGCCCAATAACACCCTTGCTTCCATGTCTGAAATATCATTAGCGTCACAATCCCAATGCACAGAAGATGGAACTTTTGCCAACGCCAATCGTTTAGACACCCAAGACTCGGTAACCTTTTTACCGCTTTCTCCTAACGCTTCTACTGTCTTTTCACGGCCAATTTCATTTACCAGATCTAAGATCGCCTCAGCTTCATCTACTGCATCCGGCTGTTCACGCCCCTTGTTCTCTATAATCTGGCCTATTTTAACAACAGCATTTTTGCTCATACCTTCGCGTGATACGTATTCACGTTTAATCACCGGCATCTTGGTATAACCCGAATACTGAACATCATCAGGATATGTCGTTTGTAAATACTGAAACGCCCTTATTCGACATTCACCTAGCCGGTGAACGAAGGCTGGATCACCTTTTACAATTAGCAGTTGCTCCGCATTATCACCAGGTGATCTGAGCTCAACAACCGGTGGCTGCTGTAGGCCAGCAGAGCGAATCATCTCTGCCAACTCAACAATCCACCCATCTCGGATGCGTTTACGCGGCTGAGTTTTATCAAAAGCTACATCGAATGGGTTTATTTCAATAAGCTCATCACCGTTTGATATACCTGCTTTTTGCAATTCCTGGCTTGCCCCTAGGGCATTTGCTAAACCGCTTAGATTCAAGCTTTTCATTTTCTTTTACTCCCATATATTTTAGTCAGATATGCCAAGAATTGTTTTGATGCTTTGCTATCACCACTACCTCTCAGCTTCTGCCAAACTGGCTCTCCAGCATCTATACAATCACTTATCCAGCCAAAATTTTGTATCGGTGGGCACACCATTCTTTTACCAATTATTGGGTCAGATGTTATCTGCCGAAGAATTTCAGCCTGTTTTTTTCGGCGAGGGATATATAAGTTGATCACAAACCCTCGTAACTGCATATTCTGATTCACTTCGACCCTAAAACTGTTTATTGTTGTTACAAACTTTTCCAAGCCATCTACGCTCTGCTGTTCGCACGTCAGTAAGCCGACTACATCCGTAGCAACAACATAAGCAGCAGTCAGCAATGGTTCGCCAGATGGTGGGACATCAATAAAAATCGCATCATACTGCTGCGATAGCATTTGGATATTTCGCGCAAAATTTACAATGACGTCCTGTGTTTTTTGTAAGTCATTTAAAAAATTATCGCCAGGGATAACATACACGCCGTGCTTACCCTGCAGAGGTTCACCTTCATACTGGCCATCAAACAAAAGTGAAGAGTGCTTCTGATCAAAATCTGCATTAACACCCAACATCCGGGTAGAGTTGCATTGCGGCTCAATATCAATCAGCAGAACTTTTTTCCGCAGTTCAATTGCAGCATAATACGCTCCCTGGGTGGTAGCACCGGTTTTACCAACACCACCTTTGTTCGTTGCAATTACATAAACATTGCCTGTTTTTTTACTCATGACTGATGCCCTCAATAAACTTTAATAGTCCTGCCTGGCTGACACTCATAGGTGTTCCGGCTACGGTGTGATTAACAGCTCCAGCCAGAAGCGTAATCCCTTTTTCAAGGGCAACAATAACGGCTGCTATATCTCTCTGAGCTTGCTCAAGCCCACGCTTTTTAATGTTATTTCTGATTTGCCTTAAAGCCCTTTCCTGCAAATCTTGCCTAGCCCCGACATATTCTTTTTTCTTATCACTACCCACCGGGTAAAGTAGCGTTAAATATTTTCCACCACGCCAATGCGCTGAAGCGTTTATACACCCATCCTCTTCCAATTTTTTTATTTCGCCTGGAAGGGTAGATAGGCGCTTTTGAGCGGCAGTATATGCCTCATTCAGTATTGAAATATCCATCTTTTCTCCTCACCACGTAAACCGGTGAACGTTTATTTTCAGAAATAACCAAATTTAATCTGGCCAGAACACCATACCATAAACAACACAAACACAACAATAAAACACCGCCAAAACAACCCTTATCTAGTTGTCTTTTTTAACTGGAGGAACACATCGGTTTTGACAAATACCATCTTCATCACAATTTTTACACGACATAAAAACCCCAAAAAAATCAACAAATGATGTATACAAGTATACACGAAATTGGCCAACAAACAATCTATACACAACATTTATTTTGATTTCTCATGCAAAAATATGCCGCAGGCATGGAGTGAGCAACGACTGGAAGGAGTCGCGCAACGGGAACCAGCGTACTAAATTCAAGGAAAGGAGATTGATGCGGCTCATAAGGTTTGTTGGCACATCGATTGCCAATCCGCCCTCTGCCAAACCGCTTTTAGAGTGACGCCCGGTATTACCAGGGCGAAGCGTACATCTAGTACACCTGTGTATTAACTATCAACGCTTTAGCAGTGCCACCAAAACCAGCTCAGCTGCAGCGGCCCGGGCCGTCAAACCGGTGGCGTTTTCGGTTGGCCACTGCCGGCAACGGTCGCTAAAGTGCCACCAGCCAAAAGCCTAAATTCAAGGCGGAAGCCTTACCCCAGCCAGAGCCTGGCATATTGGTATTTTCTGGTACCAAAATAACAGCGCAGTAGTGGCGGTGGTTAATATAACCGGTAAAGCCGGGCAAAGTTTACCAGGCTATTAACCCGGTGTACCGGCAAAATGGGTTGCCCTGGGCAGAAGTGGTAGCAAAGTGTATCGAGCTGCAGCTGGCCAGGCGCACAGAGTGGTAGCGAATCCGTTTAGCCGGCGCCGGCCGCTGCGGCTAGAGGGCTACCACCCCCAAAAAAAACTGGTTGAGCAAGGCTGCAGGTTTCACTGCCTGAACAGTAATGTTCTAAAAGGGCTGTCGTCCAGCGCCACCGAAGGTGCATTTTCTGAGTGGAGGAACATAACATTTACCGCATTATCGGTAATTTGCTTAACTAGGTGCTCTTTAATACTTTTGCTTAACAAAATGCCATGCCTTCTAGCAACGCCAGAAAACCTAACTACAATTTCGTCTACATACTGCATGTTATGTTCTCGATCAAAAGGAGCAACCTCATCAAGCAATAAAGGATGGAGCCAATCATCACCAGCCTCATTTAGCTGCCCAATGATGATGTATGCCTCGCCCATTGGTTTATCCCAGCCAGTCATAAGAACTAAATCTTTTTCTTCGTTAAACATATAATTTTGTGACACTTTTACAATTTCCTGTACTGGTTTATTAAAAGCGGTTTGGCAGAAATCAGCGGAATAACTAGCTTTTGCCTACAAGCTGTGGAGGTAAATTTTTAACTCCTAATTTACTCAACATTCTGGCTGCAAAACATGACAAACCATAACTGCTGCTGCCGCCTACAAGAAAACACGTACCAATGACCTGAGCTGCGAACAAAGGTTGTTCAACCCAAGAAAATGGAGCAAGATCTAGATTTTCTCCAAATGCAGCCGCTACAGCAGCTCCCAAGTATCCACCAAGTGGAACGGTTATTATCAGCAAAAATGGGATGTATACAAATCTCGGCAATAAACGATAGCGGGCGTTTGATAGCACCAAAAACCATAAAATTATAGAAATTGGTAACAGTAATACTAAGTTCTTCATCACAATTAAAGTGTTCACGAATGTATCCTCTATTAATAATTAACTTATTGTTGAACCTGGACAGCCAGGCGCAGCAGGTAAATCAACTTTAGGCATCTGATTTTTCAATGACCAACAGATATTCAGTCTCTTTTATTTTCTCTGCCAGTTCGTCCAGAAAACTGCGGCAACACTCGTCCTCACCCCACCATTCTGCAGCCATCGCGCTGACCTTCTTGTGCATTGACTGAAGGCTACGCCGGTGGCCTGCCGCACGTTGATTAATGGTTAGTTCAGCCATGTTTTTCCTCTGACCATTCGCTGGATGATTCTTAGCAAGACGATAATTACTCAAGAGCAAACTGCTCGAAACTGCTAAACACTCGTATGTTTTCAATAACCACATCCCCATGTCCACCTTGGCCATGCTTGACACTGAAGCATGCCGCATGCCACACATCACGGTACGAGCCAAAAACTCCTAATGGCTGCGCTTTGTTGTCAATTTTTTTAAGGAGAAAGGGCGGTTCAATATTAACTGTATCTTGCCAAACGTCCCCTCCCACTTCTTCGGCGAAGCGTTTCATCAAAACCCTGGAGCCATCAGTTATTGCTGCATTAACTTCAACAAATAGCCCCTCTTCCGGCAGTTCCGGCTTTGACACTGCAGGCCTACAAAAACTCTCACCACTAAAGTGATGCGCTTTAAATCCATCCAATAATTTTTTAAAATCTTCAGATCCCTCAGCAATAGCCTCCAGCTGCCTCATGTGTTCTTCAGCATCTTTGGTTACTGAGTAATCATCGGAGAACCCGGCAAACCAATCATGACCAGACAGCATGCTGTAAAACTGATGGCCGGTAACCTTCACTGGCCCTTTAACGGCTTTTGATAACAATTCTTCTCTGTGGATGCTCATACACCCCCCCATTAATACATAAATACTTAGTGACCTAGCCAGCGTAAAACAGCTTGAGCGTCATACTCAGCTAAATCACCCAGCTCCGAGAACATTTCTGCAGGGTCTGCGCCGTGATCTTCGCACTCTTTAACTGCCCTGGCTTTTGTGATTTTTAAACCTTCAGCCGATTCGTAGTAACTTAACATTTAAACCTCACGCAGCTTGTGATATGACATTGAAAATACCGCCAACAGATATAGCCTCTCTCTGTGTCCAGTAGTTTGCTTTTGACTTAATCTGCTTCTGCAGCACACTGATACCCACAACCCTATGAACGTCATTTGCATCAGTTCCATCGCCGGTGATAGGACAGAATACAAAACCTCCAAACTGCTTCACAGCCTCAAGAGCCCAATATAAACCCGAGTTGCCATTGTTCACGTTGTGACAGTCATTATCCGCAACCACCACCCTTTTCGCTTTCGGGTATAAAAAAGCCATAGCTGAATTTACTGCCGGCAAGTTAGTATTATATTGAGCAATTACACATGGCCGGCCTGTAGCTTCGTGCATTGATAGCGCCGTTGCCAACCCCTCACAAATATAAACTACATCAGCATTTGGAGTGTCACCTATTATGTAGAACGCCCCATTAGTATCAGCGCCCCAGGTCACTTTTTTGCGGTTATTATTTGAATATGGCTTGTCATAGATGCGCTGTAACCCGGCAACCGCCCCAGTAACTTTAATTAACGGGAAGGCGATAAAAAAACCTTTGCTATCACTGCCAAACCGGAGATCCGTTTGCCTTGCTATGCTGTCAACCGCTTTATCTGTTAAATAACAGCTGGAATGATTGCTAGTTGCATAAGCTGAAAGCTGGCTGATTAATGCAATATCTTTTTCCAGCTCAACTTTCATCGCGGCCCTGGAATCTTGTTGCGCTTTCAACGCGGCTGCTCTTTTCTGATCGTAGCTTTCAGCCATGATAGGTTTTGATACGTAATTACCCGCTTTATAGGTTTCAAACTCGGCCCACATTAAGGGTAAGGCATTGAAACAATTTGTACCCAGATTACCTTTGTCATTTGGGGATAACTTTTTTATATACGACTGTCGCGCATTTGCAAATGTGATGATGGGCCATTGAAACGTTGCTGTCTGGTTGGCGGCAGGCTTTTTATCTTTATACTCAGCATACGTCGGCACAACGTACACTCTATATTTATCTTCACCAGTTAAACCCACCACCCCATCCCGACCCCGGTACACCGTTTTATTTAAGTGGTATGCGATATTAATCTCAGTTTCACTCCAATCAATACCAGCTTCAGCAGCCAGGTTGCTTATTTGCTGATGATAATATTTAGCAATCTGAATTGGTGTAGAACCAATCTCACTCAAAACAAATGAAACGAAATCATGCGCCTTCATCATTACCTCGCTTATAGCGCTTCGATTGCAAGCTGAATACGCTGCTCGAATGACAACAAATAAATCAACTGCAGAATAGCATCGGCCAGTTCAGAGGTGTCATAACTAAATAGACAAATTGCTGCGCCATTTTTTTGAGTGGCGAAAATAGTATTGCCACTCTGAATAAACTCTCCGGTTAAAGAATCATCAAAGCAATCATCAATTTCTAACATAGTAAAACCTCCAAATCAATATATACAAGTATACACGAAAATGGAGCAAAAACAACACATATACAACATTATAAGATAATTTCGCATGCGAAAATATGCCGCAGGCATGGAGTGAGCAACGACTGGAAGGAGTCGCGCAACGGGAACCAGCGTACTAAATTCAAGGAAAGGAGATTGATGCGGCTCATAAGGTTTGTTGGCACACCGATTGCCAATCCGCCCACTGCCAAACCGCTTTTAGGGCAATGTCTGGCATTACCAGGGCGAAGCCCTTACACAAGCTTACAGCAGTTAGAGGGAATGTTTGCCAGGGGAACAGCCCGGCATACCGGCAAAGGGTGCCGCCCTGGGCGGAGGTGGTAGCTAAGTGTGTCGATCTGCAGCTGGCCAGGCACACAAACTGGTAGCGAAACCGTATCGCCGGCGCCGACCGCAGCGGCCAGAATGCCACCACCTTACTTAGTGCCAGAATGCACTGGCAAAATTAATGCCTATTAGTGTCTGCTGGCCAAAATTTGTCTTCAACTATCGCCCAAATGAATAACGCTGGGCATACCGTAATTACTAAACCCAAAAGGATGGTTAATATAATGTGCATTCCAGAAACATAATAGTAATAGCTAGGGTTAATTTCAAAACCCATATAGATACTTAATGGTTCAAGCGGGATTGCCTGATAAACGAACTTACAGATACCAAACATTACGTAGGTAAGCCATGCGAATAACACAACTCGCCACGCAACTTGGACCGGGTTTTTGGTAAAAATTTTCATACTTCACTCTCAGCTATCAATAAATAATGCGGACCTAATATGCTAACCTAGCGCACCGGACTTCTTTGGTACTTTAATAATTTTCTGCTTTTTTGAAGATAGAATAAAGTCACCATTCGCAAGCTGAATGAATTCCCGCTTTTGCGATATCCAGTTGTTAACCTGAAACATTGAAACGCCACCATCGCTAACAGCTGCAGCGGCGGCGGTTTTATCACCGCCGAAATACTCACCGATTATTTTATCCAACAAAATTGTTTCACTTCCAGATTGACCAGAACCCGCTACAAAACCAGCCGCCCAATCCTTATGATCTTCCGAGCCTGGGTTGTAAGGGTTATCCCCAAGCTCCCTGCTGCAAAAAAACGCCTCCCAACCTTTGTTATAAGCGTCAGATTTCCCCGGTACAAATTTCATGTGTTATCCCATGCAGATTCAAACTTTTGACATTCCAGGCTTTTAATTTGGGCTCTTAACCGATTATTGTCCTGGGCCATTATACTTGCCTTGTTACGCTCGGCGCGCAATAGCCTATTCAGCTGGTCTGGATTCGCCACCCTTGATAAAGACCTAACTAGCATGTAAAACTCTTTTTCGCCATCCGACTCAAAACGTGTTGATGCCATTAACTCCCGGTGGTTTACAACGTGTGTTGTAGTCACCGCCCCGGCCAGCGCTGTGACTTTCCCCCTGGGGTTAGTCCACAACAACCCCCACCCTGGAGGTATATCACCTACATTAATCACACCTTCAGGGCAAAGATAATAACGCCAGTTCCCTACCCCGCCAGACTGCCTGTGAGGCTTATACTTGTCAGCCAGAAAGTCAGCCCTACTAACCTTTACCTCAACAAGCACGGAGCCGCTTGCGAACGTACCGCAAGCCCTAAAACCTATTGCATCAGCAATTTCACCGTTAAATCCAGTTTTAGCTTCTGATATGGCCGTGTGACAGCCTGGCCCCCCTTTACTTAATGGAGACTGCAGCCACCGCACCGCTCTTTTAACAAGGAAATCGTGCATAAAACTAAGTTCTCAAATTAAACATCAGATAAAGTGGCAGCACTTTGTGGCTTTTCGATCTCAGCTTTTAGCCGCTTAAACTCCCCAAGAACAACGGCCCATTTAACCGATTCAAGAACATCAGTCCAGTCGTGCCACTTGCCTTTTTCTGGTAGTGCTTCAGATTCTTCCCAAGTTTCAACACAGCCAATACCACACAGGCATTCACCATCAAACCACATAAGATCACCAATTTTTGCATCGTCTCCCATGTAGTCAGTGCCGTAATCTGCCAGTTGCTGCTCGTAATCATCCTCAGACAACACAAAAAATTCATCAATGCTGTCATATTCACGCTTAATGTCAGCCTGATCTTCATCTGGTAGATCAGAAAATTTATGATTCCCATAATGGGCCGCACCATAATGCAGCGCTTTTACAGCCAGCTCTGCCACAAACTCGTCAAATGTCGTTTTTATGGTTAGATCCATACTCTTAACCTCTTAGTTAAGACGCTTACCTGCAATCGGTTAGTTACTATCAAAATTACCAGTATTGCAGTAATTGATTATTTTTCTTTTTGCTTCCGTTTTAGTCGATACAGACGCATAAACTCTGGCGGAACCATCATCAAGCACCAATCGCCCGATTTTGCGATGATAAGTAAACGTTAAACCGCACGGTGTTTTGTATTCGGTAAATTCCGACCCGATATCCTGCGCATTAATTTCTGATGATTTCAAAGACACTTTTCACCGCATGTAATGTTTAGTTAATAAACGAATTATAATTGAACAGTTATATAACGCAACAGTTATTTTATACCGACTTATTTGCCAGTTTCGCATGCGAAAATATGCCGCAGGCATGGAGTGAGCAACGACTGGAAGGAGTCGCGCAACGGGAACCAGCGTACTAAATTCAAGGAAAGGTAATTGATGCGGCTATTCAGGTTTATTGGCACACCGGTTGCAAATCCGCCCACTGCCAAACCGCTTTTAGGATGTTGCCTGGCATTACCAGGGCGAAGCCCTTGCTTAGCCCATAGAGGCTATACGTGTATATCAGCAAGCACCTTAGCAGTGCTACCAAAACCGGCGCAGCTGCAGCGGCCCGGAGCGTTATAACGGTAGCAATATAACCAGGCCTGCGCCGGCGAATGCCGCGCTTTTGATATCACCTTAGAGGCCGCAGGCCGGTTAGCTATAAAAGGCCGGAGGCCGCAGCGAAAGGGATGCGTAGGGCGTCAGTTCCGCCCTGGCGGAATGAGCGAAGCGAACCCGGAGAAGCCCGGCCCGTAGGGTTCGCCTTGATAGTGGCCCCTTGTATTTAGTGCCAAATATTAAAAGGTGGCTATACCGATTTAATTCTGTTCCTTTACTTGAATTGTTCAAATAATGAGCTAACTTATTTGGTAAGGGAACCTCGGCTCTTACCGCTCACATTGGTAAAGTCTAACCGACGCGAGGTAAGTCAGATTACATAAACCATCTACTAATTGCATTAACAATGGGTGGGTTTAGTGAGCAAGCCATGCGCCCGTGGAGCTAATGCAATGAAAATCTATATTAATCATATAAACGTAGCTAAATCAGCTGCAAAACGACTTCGCACAATTTGTGGCTCAGGCCTGGAATTGGCGCGCTACCACGATACGGTAGCTAAAATGCTCGGCTATCAAAATTACTTTGAATTAACCCAGACAACCAAAAAGCAAAAACATGAAGCTTCAGCATTGGATGAATGTCTGACGATAGGCGAGCAAGAGCAGAGGCTGTTGTTTCAGGCGCTGCAACTTCAGACAGAGATGAATTTTGACAGGGTGGAATCCTTAAAAGTCGCACTGGAATTGCGCCTGACGGCAGGTGATAAAAAATCACCGACCTTGTTATACCCTGATTATGATAAGAATCATTTCGTATCAGTCAAAGCCGATGATGGCTATATAGACATTTTTTTGCTTAATTCATCGCGTAGCAGAAAGCGGAGTGAGTATCTGTTAGAAATATTAGCTGAAGAACCAGAGCAAGATAATTATTATGAGTTCCTGGAGGTATTTCATCAGCAACCAGAAAACATCAGGTCCATAGCTTATCTACTGGAGCAATTGGTTGCCGAAAAAGAGCGTGAATCTGGATACGCTATGGCAACAAGCTTAGTGCTTTTAGTCAGAGACTTAATCAACGAGCTTCCAACGACAGGTAAGTTGAGGTTCAGTTATACGCCCTATGAGCATAGGATGCTGTTCAGCGCGATAGCCCTGGCAAAAAGTGTATTCGATTACTTGCAAGTAACTGGTGGGGCTGCTGAGTTAGCTATGGCCTACCAAACCTTGTCAATGTTAGTTGGTAAAGAGAGCGAGTATCACATTCAGGCGTTAGATGCGTAGGCCGGTTAGCTATAAAAGGCCGGAGGCCGCAGCGAAAGGGAGGCGTAGGGCGTCAGTTCCGCCCTGGCGGAATGAGCGAAGCGAACCCGAAGAGGCCCGGCCCGTAGGGATTCGCCCTGCTTTAGAATAGTGAGGGATAAACGCCACCGAGTGATGGTAATAATGCGGTGCCGCCAGGCACCGCATTGCTTGTTAGCCAAACTTACCGAGACTCCCCAGGGGAGCGAACAACCCACCCGTTGGGACGTTTAGCAATGTACGCCCTGCCACCGGTGCCTTTTTGCTCAGAAATCTGCCATTTTTCAATAAAAACATAGCCTTCAGGGTGAATCAAGCGCACCTTAACGGCATTCGTGCCGGTAAAGAGAGTGCAACCGAAGCTTTGCGCAGTTGGGCCAAACTGCCAGCTAAAAACGCTCTGATCTGGACAGTCGTCATAACCAAAAACCGTTGCAACTTCATTTTCTGCTATTTGCACTTTAACACCGCTGCCAAGGTAAACATTAGCGCGGTCTTGAAAGGTATTTTCTATAACAGGGCTGTTTTTCGCATCACAGGCCTGCAGCAGAAGTAAACCGAGTAACGCGACTAAAAGGTATTTGAATTTTATCATTTTACAATCTCAGTATGTTCAAGCGTAAAGCGCCTGCAGGCAAGCAGGCGCACGTATTATCAGTAAATGCTGCCCAGGGCGTTTAAGTCTTTGATTGCCCGGCGAGTGTCAGCAATGGCGTTAGGGGTGACTTTGCGAACCCACTCTTCGCTAGTGCGGGAGAATTTAAAAGCGTAACGCTTGCCCAGTATTTTTCTGGCCTCTTCAGAGGGCTTGCCGTTGTGAAATTTGAAGCGTAAGCGGCCTTCAGCAACATTCAGATCAAATGCTTCTGATTCATACTGCATCGGCTCACTGGCATGGATCCGGGTTAAAGATTCAATGCGTTTTTTTAGCCGGTTGATTTCAGCGTTGTTGTTTGTCAGCTGGTACGAGGCAAACCCCACGCGCCCATACTGTGGCGTCAGCAAAGCGTCAATATTGGCCTTACTCAACCCAAGGCCTGGCAGCTGCTCTGTTTTGCCCTGCCTGATTAAGGCGTTGGCCTTTTTCATCAGATCTTGGCTTTTTTGCAATGAAGCCAGCTTTTCTTTTAGCTTTTGCAATGCTTCAGGATCATCAGAGGCAATCCCGGCAGTACCAACACTGGCCGCCCGGCTTGCTAGCTCTTCTGCATGTTTTGAAAGCTGTACAGATTTTCCCATCGCATTCCACGATTTATCTAAAGTGCGCCGGTGACGCGCTTCAGAATGATGACCAACAAGTATTGGCTGCCCCATTGGTATCCCAGATACCAAATCGTGGCTGCGCTTATAAGCCGCATCTGAAGCCGTAGCCGCCTTAGCGGCCCGCGCACTGTAGCGCTCTGCCCGGCTCTGTTGCCGCTCAGCATAAGCCGGGTTAGTAAAAACCCCAGGCGCGGCCAGCTCAGCAACAGGCTCAGCCTCTTGCTCACTCTCAGGTGTTTGCTCTTGCGGTTGCTCGATAGCGGTTTGCACTTCGCTTTCGGTTT
This sequence comes from Rheinheimera pacifica, assembly GCF_024809855.1. Taxonomy (GTDB): domain Bacteria; phylum Pseudomonadota; class Gammaproteobacteria; order Enterobacterales; family Alteromonadaceae; genus Alishewanella; species Alishewanella pacifica_A. The sequence continues at coordinate 8,138 of NZ_JANUEM010000021.1, read as the reverse complement.
CTGATTCAGGCTTGTGATCAGTTGGTTCAACCTGCTGATCACTAAAAACGCACGCCATCGGGAAAAACTCAAACTTATTACCCTCTGACGCATCAGCGCTACCTGTATCAGCTTCAGCCACCGGCTCACCTGCTGACTTAGCAGTTAATGGCTTACCCCATATGCGGAAAGCCTTTTCGCCTTTTCTCACGTTAAAGCCTGCAGCTTTCCAATCCTGAAATGTTTTAAATTCTTTTGCACCGCTGGCTTTCTTGTGCAGCTCGATCAGGATGTCATTAATTGAAAGGCTGGCAGCTGCAAGCGCTTCCTCGTTTGTCTCAGCCTGTGCCACCATATTTTCCCTGATCATTTTTGCTTGTGCGCTCAGCTCGATCAGCTCTTTTTTTGCTGCCACTGTTGCCGCTGATGGTGTTTTCTTTTTCATGGTATTTTCTCTCTACAAGTACACCGTAGAACGTGACTGATCACCTCAATCAGTGAATACAAGTATACACCAAAAACCAGCCAGAATACAACACATAAACAACAACATACACAGAAAAAAGGCCACTTTAAAAGCGGCCTTTATGGGTTAATAATCAAGCAAAGCCGAATGGCTGTAGCATTCTAACGGCAGCTTGTTCAACTGCATTTTTTCATCCCAATCTTGCGCAGAAAACAATTTTGCGACATCAGCGGCCTGGGCCAGCAGGAGGCTTGCCCTTTTTGCCATTTTAACCACCGCTTTCGGTCTGAGTTTTTTGAGGTAATCGGAATAGAAAACGTTATCCGTTTTCATAAAAGCTTCATCGTCTAATCTGAAAATTTCCACGGTCAAAGCGGATTCCTCCTTAAGGCAGCGAACCGCTTTAACAAGCTTAAGATCGCGTTTAATCACCCGGATAGAACCCGCTTTTACGCGGTGTTTAAACTCCTGCGTCCCTAACTGCTTAACCAGTGGTGTTAGGTAGCCGTTTTCTGCAACAACCTGGTAGCGTGTTTCTGCGCTGTCCTGCGACTGTATAATCACTAATGACTTTCGGCTTTTGGCCAGCTCATGGTATGTGTTAATGCCTTTGTCGGCCCAAATGGCTTTTTTGGCACTTTCGCGCTGCACATAGCCAAACTCCAGAGCCTTATCTACAAGATCAACTTGCTTCTGTGTTGGATAGTTAACCGGGTGCTGAAACATAAGCATGGCCACTGCCAATGCATCAAATTCAATGAGTGTGAAATCCATAAAACCCCCTACAAAATACGCCGTAGAACGCGACTGATTACCCTTAATCAGTGAATATAAGTATACACGAAATCACACTTACAAACAACACATATACAACATTATCCGGTAATTTCGCATGCGAAAATATGCCGCAGGCATGGAGTGAGCAACGACTGGAAGGAGTCGCGCAACGGGAACCAGCGTACTAAATTCAAGGAAAGGTAATTGATGCGGCTATTAGGGTTTATTGGCACACCGGTTGCAAATCCGCCCACTGCCAAACCGCTTTAAGGGTAATGCTAGGCATTACCAGGGCGAAGCCCTTGCGTAGCTCACAGAGGTTATACGTGTATATCAGCAAGCACCTTAGCAGTGCTACCAAAACGGGCGCAGCTGCAGCGGCCCGGAGCGTTATAACGGTAGCAATATAACCAGGCCTGCGCCGGCGAATGCCGCGCTTTTGATATCACCTTAGAGGCCGCAGGCCGGTTAGCCATAAAAGGCCGGAGGCCGCAGCGAAAGGGATACGTAGGGCGTCAGTTCCGCCCTGGCGGAATGAGCGAAGCGAACCCGTAGAAGCCCGGCCCGCAGGGTTCGCCCACTCTTGTTTTTTATGCGCCTTGCATATGATCAATTTTCAGCTTCTTGGCCAGTACAGCAACTGCCGCCTCTTCCGCCGCTTTACCTGCTGTCATTTTACCGTCTTTAACCAGCACCCCTTGCCACATTTCAGCTCCCTTATCCCAATCCACCTCAAACATACGTTGCGCTGCATCAAACTGATTAATTTCAGGATTGCTTTTGTTACATTCACGAATCAAGGCCCCCAGCCGGGCGAGAGACATCAAGCCTGCAGCTGTCACCGTAACCTTGTTTACGTCAATATTTGGTTCATCCCAGCCCACAGCTGCAGCTATTGAATTCCACCAGGAAGAAACATAAAGCAATTGTGTCATACTGGGTGCTTCAGCCTTAGTAATACCCAGCACAATAACGCTCGCCGCAACAACATGACGATATGAAAATAGGTGGTTATTTTTATGGTTTGCCTGATTTCTTTCGTGATCAATTTTACCGCGCCACGCCCGGACTTTATTTATTTCTTCGGCAAGCTTCGACAGGTATGCATCACGATGATCATACGTCAGCGTCAGGCTTCGGCTTACTGACTTAGCATTGCTATTTATATCGCTGAACGCCTGCTGTCGCTGTTTAAGCGTCAAATCAGTGTAAAGCTGTATAGCGATATTATCCTGAGATAACGCAGGGCGCTCTTTTAGCACTGCGATAATGGAAGAGGCACGGGTCTGGCCATCAAACAGCTTAAATTTTGCTTCCATAGAAAAACTGATAGTACCGGCACAGCTGTTAGCAGCGGCTGGTGTAAAACGAAAATCACCATCCTCCAAGCACCCGACTAAAGGCGGTAACACATAGTTAGATGTGTTGCGCTTGAGGTAATTTACAATTCTATTGGTACGTGCTGGATCTGTCTTACGCTGAGAGCGCTCAAGCACGGGGCCAGTGTCCAGGTTTAAAAATTTTAGCAACAGTCGAAACGGGACAATAACCAAATAGATAACCTGCTGGGATTGCTGGCCTCTAATAGCTGTTAAGTTAAAGCGAAAATCGTCCATCAGTTTTATACCTCGTTACAGCATTCAATGTTACAGGGTGAAAGCGGGGATTAATGCGCAGGCCAACGAACTCAGGGTTAACTGAGTTCGCTGTTTTGTTTATTGGCTGTATTTGCTGTTATTTTCTTCAGCGGCGGCGATAGCCGCATCCCAAGAATAAAATTCCCCCAGTTCAGGGCGGCGCTTCTCCAGGGTTCCGACAAGGGCAGGGCCTGACAAAACCAATTTGTTGCGCTTTTGGCCGGTTTTGGCCTCAGCAACTTTAATTTGGTGGCAATGAATAGCGTATTCATTTTCAAACCAAACTCCAGGCTGTTGCATGTGCCAGCCTTCGGGATGCAAAGATTCCGTTTGAACTCTTTGCTCTTCAGGTACACCTAGTTCGTTGTAGAAATCGGCCGGATCAGCAGAAAACCTTTCAAGGTGGTGATCGATGCCTGAAATTCGCAAAAGGGTGGCCAATACGCTAGCTGTCGCGTCAATCTGGGCAGCGGTTTTAGTAACAAGGTTGCCATCTTTACCAACGATATTGCCCTCCCAAATCACGCGCTCACGCTCAAAGTTCATTTCTTTGATGGCCAGCGTAATAGTTTGAATATCAAGCTGATGACGCAAAGCGTATTCACCCACACGGGCCAACACCATCAACCCCACCGCGTTAAGGGTGACAAGTTGGCCACGCTTTTCTGAGCGGCGTTCAGCATCAATAAACCAGCCTACCGCCTTGGCTATTGAATTCCACCAGTTGGCCGCTGTTTTAAGATGTAGCTCGTTTGGTTCATCTGTCTTATTTAAGCCAAGCAATATCCGGTTTGCCTCAACAACGTGGCGGAATGAAAACAGCTTGTCGCTGGTCTGCTTGACGATATTATTTTCAAAGTCGATGGCGCCTGACCAGCTTTCTACCATATCAATCAGATCATAAAACTGCTGGGCCATATAATTGCGCTTATCATAAGCGAGGTTCAAGCTTGCGCTTACGGCCTTGGCGTTGCTGTTGATATCTGAAAAGGCTTGTTGACGCTCAGCTAATGACATACCAACAAATAGCTGGATAGATGCTTGGTGGTTTTTAAGTTGCGCTTTGTTGTTTTTCACAGCATCGAGGATGCCGGTGGCGCGATGCTGGCCATCAAACAGTTTTACAATGGCATCCATAGACAAGCTAAGCATGCCTACAACCCCATTTTTAACCGCTGCTTTGAACTCTAGTGTTTCATCTTCAACAACACCGGTTAAGCCAGGTAAAACAAACCCCGTAACATTTTTACAAATATAGTCGCTTATTGCGCTGGCACGTTTTGCGTCAACAACCCGCTGGCTTCTGTCCAGCACGTTGCCGGTATCAATTGCAAGCAAACGGGCCAAGGCATTAAACGGTACGCAGGCTGAATAAAAAATCCGACCTCCTTGCTCCCCTCTGACAGCCGGAAATTCAAAGCGTAAATCTGACATATTTCAACCCCTTAAGTGACAATGAAAGTGTGGTAACTGATAAGATAATTATAACTGAACAGTTATATAACGCAACAGTTATAGTCAGAGTTTTTTAACTTCCTGCTCAGTGAAAACCACCCAGCGGCGCGCTCTGACGAAAATAATTGAGCATACGCATTTATCACCACCTAAGAGGCGCAGCGCTGCAGCATTAGCTAAGAGTTGATCAGGAAATTGGCCGATGTATGCCATGACAAGCCTGCCGTCTTTTCTGACTGGGCAGATGTCTTTAACGTGGTATTCAACGGCATAGTATTTCATCAGACACCCAAAGAGGGGCCGCGGCCCCTCGTGTTCAGCAATTAAGATAAGCGTGAAAAGTAGCGTTTTAGCTCAAGCCCGGCCCATCGGGCCATTTGGCGCGGCACCCCGTTACCGATCATTTTATAAGCGTTAGAATCTGAACAGTTAAATTCAAACCACTCAGGAACGCCCTGCAGCCGGGCGTATTCTCGAACTGTATACGGCCTGACACCACGATTAAAACGCCGGTCAACAACAAGCCTTGTGCTTTTGTCTTTGCCGTAGTGTGCCAGACAGAGCGGGGCGATATCGCCACGATCAGGATCTGAAATTATGGGCTTGTCGCGGTAAATGCCATCAAGGCGTTTATTGATGGCACCGGGCCAGCTTACCTGTGGGTCGTCCTCTAAAATTTCTTTTAGCGTGATAGGCCAATGACACTCAGGCGGGGAAACAGTAAAAGGTTTTTTGGTACCAAAAATAATCAGGCGAGGGCGCTTTTGCGGCAACCATGTTTCAGCGCCAACGGGGCAGAAAACATTAATATAGTAATTTGGCAGTCGCGTCATAGCTTCCATCACGATAGGGAAGGCGCGCATACCCGGTACGTTTTCAACCAGATAAGCCTCTGGCGATTTAATGGCCACATGACGCAGGGCATGCAAAAACAAGTCATCCCCGGTGCGGGTATCATGCAAATCTGACAGTGTGGAGTATTTGGTGCAAGGGTAGGTGAAGGCCATCAGATCACAGTCTGTATCTGCAAGAACGGTTTTCTTTGCTATATCACATTGAACAATGTGATCACCAAGATTATGCCGGTAAACACTGGCGGCGGTTTCGTCCAGCTCAAATGCCTTACCAATCGTAAAGCCTGCTTCAATCAGGCCGGCATCTAAAAGCCCACATCCAGAAAAATAAGTATTAGCAATAATTTCCATCATTCAATCTCTCTACAAGAACGCCGTAGAACACGCTGATTTACCCTAATCAGTGTATATAAGTATACACAATAAAAAAGGGGGTTAACACCCCCTTTGTATTATTTTGCGTGATTTAAGCCGCGTTACTTTCGGCTGTACCGGCAATAATTTCGCTGAACTTACATTCCGCAAATTCTACGGTTAACCTAGTGTTTTTAAAGTTGGGTGTCTCGGTAGAAGCCGTGTCAATTGTTAAGGCTATTTCAAGCTCCCAGCGCGTTTGCTTTAAGAATTTCACATACGCATCGCGGTGAACAAACGGCTCGTTACGTGGGCTTGCGGAGATGTTAAACGGCACTAATTTTTGCGGTAAGATGAAATACCCCACGTCGGCAATTTCAGCGGCAATATCAATCGCCTTGTAAGCAAATTCTGAACCTGTGTAGCGGGGGGATTTTTTACCTGAACCGGTGGTTACAGCACCAAAAGGCGGGTTAGAAATAACGATATCAAAGTGACCAAGCGCCTTTAACTGGTCCAAATCTAGCGCATCCATACAGTGCCACTGTGCTTGCGGCACTATCTTTTTACCGACGTCAACATAATCAGCATTAATGTCTACACACACAAGCTCGATATCAGGGTTACGCAGCAGGCAGGCGTGGGCCAGCGCACCTATACCCGCGCACAAATCCAACACTCTGAACTTGCGCTTTTCAGATAGAAAGCCAACAGCCACAACGCTAAATTCCCAGGCCAATTCAGCACTGGTAAAGAACGCCCCTGCAGGGGCAATTAAATGATTTGCGCTTTCCTGATAGTTGGCAAGTACAAACTCCTTATCCTCAAAAGTGAGCCTTTCTTTTTGAAGGATAGCCAGAGCTTGAGTGTGTAACGAGGCATTTAATTTAGACAATTTCATGATACTTATTCCCTCTACAAGCACACCGTAGAACGTGACCGGTACAGCTTACCGGTGAATACAAGTATACACAAAAGCCATATTAAAAACAACGCAACAACAACAATAAAAAGCCACCCGTAGGTGGCTTAACTTTTATTCATCTTCAGCACATTCAATTTCATAGAGTAGCAACGCGCTCTTAAATGCTGCCGCATAATCAATACCCTGGGATTTAGCCCAGTGGCCAAGATTGCAAAGCAGATCGTTAAGCTGGGCATAAGGCGGTTCCTCTTCAATCCCCGCCGCCTCAGTGTGGCTTTGCACAGCCGCATGCGCCCAATCAGCTCGAACTGCATTTGTGACTTGGCTAAAAACCTCTGCCGGCTCATAGTCTGTAATATAATAATCCTCGCCATGCGAAACATAATAGCTAAGACGCTGCTCAGCTTGGCTTAAAGATAATTCATCTTCTATCACATTGTTTTGCGCATCTACGATGCTGTGTAAGTTATCCATATCACCCCCGAAAAAAACGCTGCTTAAGCAGCAGCGTCTTGTGGTTGAACAACAGTACGCAGAAAGATGGCATCTTCCAGATTTGCGGCATAAGTGTTTATTGTTTCACGGCTCCTGTCTGCCCCGTCAAGCAATAACGTATTCATGGCGTCCATAGCCTCAAACAGGCCACCGGCTTCAATAATTTCAGTGGTATCATCATCGTCCCCAGCTACCCGGCTGGTGATCACGAACAACGAAGCATCCACAACCACATCAATAAGCTTAATTTTAAGCGGGTATTGTGTACCATCATCACCGATGATCATCAGCTCATGCCCAAGCGCTAAGGCACGGCGGCCAGCAGGAACCGTAAAAAGGCCATTATCCCGGATCAGCTTTAACGCTTCCTCAGCTGGCATATATTCACCCCAAATACCATCACCAGTGAAATGGTATATTTTACCGGCATTACCTATTAGTTGCTCTACACTTAAAGTGTTAATAAATATCATAAAACCCCCTACAAAATACGCCGTAGAACGCGACTGATTACCCTTAATCAGTGAATATAAGTATACACGAAATCACACTTACAAACAACATATATACAACATTACCCGATAATTTCGCATGCGAAAATATGCCGCAGGCATGGAGTGAGCAACGACTGGAAGGAGTCGCGCAACGGGAACCAGCGTACTAAATTCAAGGAAAGGTAATTGATGCGGCTATTAGGGTTTGTTGGCGCACCGGTTGCAAATCCGCCCACTGCCAAACCGCTTTAAGGGTAATGCTAGGCATTACCAGGGCGAAGCCCTTGCGTAGCTCACAGAGGTTATACGTGTATATCAGCAAGCACCTTAGCAGTGCTACCAAAACGGGCGCAGCTGCAGCGGCCCGGAGCGTTATAACGGTAGCAATATAACCAGGCCTGCGCCGGCGAATGCCGCGCTTTTGATATCACCTTAGAGGCCGCAGGCCGGTTAGCGATAAAAGGCCGGAGGCCGCAGCGAAAGGGATACGTAGGGCGTCAGTTCCGCCCTGGCGGAATGAGCGAAGCGAACCCGGAGAAGCCCGGCCCGTAGGGTTCGCCAATAAAAAAGGCCCCGAAGGGCCAAGGACAACGCACACATGAATATTTGTGACTTACAACGCTAAATAGTACTCTACAATGCTATTTTGTACTGTACATCGCTATTTTGTACCGCTACTTCGCAGTAATAGCGGAGTGGCTT
>NZ_JANUEM010000020.1 GCF_024809855.1 Rheinheimera pacifica | reverse complement strand
AAAGGCCTCATCTGGCCTTAAAATACAAAACGCCCGATGAAGTTCACCGGGCGTTTTAAACTGAAATAAGTGTCAACTTACTTCAGGACTAGTCATAATTTATCTTATGGCATCAATTTTGCTTAAGTAATCGAAGATAAAGTAAGCGGAGCTTGTTATGGATCACTTGTTATATATCGCTATGAGCGGTGCCAAAGAAAATATGAATGGCATTGCCGTGCGGGCAAACAATTTGGCTAATACCGGCACTGTTGGCTTTAAAGCTGATTTTGAACAAGCCCGTGCTATGCAGGCTTTTGGTGAGGGTTTACCTACCCGGGTATTTTCATTAACTGAACGGCCAGGTCAAAACTTTGACGCCGGCGCGATCATCATGACAGAGCGTGAGCTTGATGTTGCTATTCAGGGCGAGGGCTGGTTAGCGGTTCAGGCTCCGGATGGTAACGAAGCCTACACCAGAGCCGGTAACTTGCAGATTAATGCTTTTGGCATGCTTGAAACAGCAAATGGCTTAGCAGTAATGGGAGACGATGGCCCTATTCAACTGCCAATACCCCTGGCCAAAGTTGAAATTGCGCAGGATGGCACTGTCAGTGTATTGCCGCAAGGGGCGCCTGCCGATGCCATGGTGGCTGCTGGCAGAATCAAACTGGTACGGCCGCTGAACAGCGAAATGGAAAAAGGTAATGATGGCTTATTCCGCCGTAAGGATGGCCAACTGGCAGAAGCTGACATTAATGTCAGCTTGCTTAAAGGTGCAACCGAAACCAGCAACGTTAATGCCGTTGGCGAGATGACTTATATGATTAGCTTGCAGCGCCAATTTGAGCTGCAGGTGAAAATGATGAAAAGTGCTGAAGAGATGGATCAGCAGCAAAATCAGTTACTGAGAATAATGGGCTAAGGGCCTGAATCAATAATGGGCTAAGGCCCGGGAGGCACAAATGCATCCAGCTTTATGGATCAGTAAAACCGGTTTAGACGCTAAGCAGCGCGATATTTCGGTGATCTCAAATAACCTGGCTAATGCCAGCACTGTGGGCTTTAAAAAAAGCCGGGCTATTTTTGAAGATTTGCTCTATCAGAATATTAACCAGCCTGGCGGTGCTTCGTCGCAAAACTCCGAGCTGCCAAACGGCCTGATGATAGGCGCTGGTACTAAGGTGGTTGCAACGCAGAAGAACTTTACCCAGGGCAATATGATCACCACCGACAATAGTCTGGATATGATGATTCAGGGCCATGGTTTTTTTGAAATCCTGATGCCGGATGGCACGATTTCCTATAGCCGAAATGGCCAGTTTACCGTTGATGATGAAGGTAACCTGGTAACGTCAGGTGCCGGTTATCAGGTGCAACCGAATATAGTCGTACCGCCGGATGCACAGAGCATTACTGTATCGCAGGATGGCCAGGTGTCGGTGCAGTTACCGGGGCAAGGGGAGCCCGCTGTGCTTGGGCAACTGACAGTAACTAACTTTATTAACCCGGCTGGCCTTGAACCTATTGGCCAGAATTTGTTCCGTGAAACAGGCGCAAGTGGCGATCCGGTGCAGGGCATTCCCGGCTTAGAGGGGCTTGGCATTATTGTGCAGGGTGCGCTGGAAACATCCAACGTTAACGTTACTGAAGAACTGGTGAGCCTGATTGAAAGCCAGCGGGTTTACGAGATGAACTCTAAAGTTATTTCTTCGGTAGATCAGATGCTTGGCTTTGCCATTCAGCAACTGTAGGCGGGGGGATTTATGCAACGGCTTATTTTTATTTCGGCTTGTGTGTTGTTGTTTGGCGGCTGCGCTTCACTTGAAGTACCTCAGGCTGACGACCCATACTTTGCGCCGCTGGCGCCAGAGCCTGCATCAAGGCCGCTGGTGCAAAACGGCTCGCTATTTGCGCAATACTACTCGAACTCGCTGTATTCAGATAATAAAGCCCGCCACGAAGGCGATATTATTACTGTGGTTTTAAAAGAGCGGACTCAGGCCAGTAAAAAAGCTAAAACTGAGATGCAAAAAGACAGCTCTACTTCGTTTGAGCCGATGATTGGGTTGGGCGGACGAAATGTGTCGGTTGCCGGTAATGTGTTGCAGTTTGGCGCTGATTCAACATCTGACTACAAAGGCGACTCAAAAGCGGACCAAAGCAACAGTTTAGTGGGGGATATTTCGGTTAACGTGTTGCAGGTGCTGAATAATGGCAACCTGGTGATCCGTGGTGAAAAGTGGCTGACACTGAATACCGGTAAAGAATATATCCGTTTAACAGGGGTTATCCGCTCACAGGATGTTGATGTCAACAACACTGTTGAATCGACCAAGATTGCCAATGCCCGCATTGAGTACAGTGGCACCGGCGCGCATCACAATGGTCAGTCTCCGGGCTGGTTAAGCCGGTTCTTTAACGGCCCGTTATGGCCTTTTTAGGAGCACAGCTATGAGCCGTATTTTACACACCAGCCTGATCATAGTGTTGTTGCTGCTAAGCGCACCAGCCAGTGCTGCCCGTATTAAAGATGTTGCTGATGTGGAGGGCGTGCGCTCTAACCAACTGGTAGGTTACGGTTTGGTGGTGGGCTTGCCTGGTACCGGAGAGCAAAGTCCGTTTACCGAGCAGAGCTTTCGTACCATGTTAAGCAATTTTGGTATTACGTTACCAACCAATATGAAGGCACAAATTAAAAATGTCGCGGCGGTGGCGGTGCATGCGGAGTTGCCAGCCTTTGCTAAACCGGGTCAGTCACTTAACATCACGGTATCTTCGGTTGGCAGTGCCAAAAGCCTGCGTGGTGGCACTTTGATGCAAACCTTTCTGATGGGGCTGGACGGCAATGTTTATGCCGTAGCGCAGGGCAGTTTAATTGTTAGTGGCCTTGGTGCTGAAGGCCTGGATGGTTCACGCATTTTGGTTAATACACCCACGGTAGGCAGTATTCCCAATGGTGCCGTTGTTGAGCGCGAAGTTATTACCCCGTTTGCTCAGGGCGATTTTATTACCTTTAATCTGAAACGGTCTGATTTTACGACATCAAAACGTTTAGCCGAAGCCATTAATAACTTTATGGGCCCGGATACGGCATTCTCTTTGGATGCAACGTCAGTACAGGTGCGGGCACCACGCGATATCAGCCAGCGCGTATCTTATTTGTCCACATTGGAAAACCTCAAATTTGAGCCGGGCGACTATGCAGCAAAAATTATTATTAACTCCCGTACCGGCACTATTGTTATCGGTAAAGACGTGCGTTTATTTCCGGCGGCCGTGACACATGGTGGTTTAACGGTAACCATTGCTGAAAACCCCAGAGTAGTGCAGCCCAATCCGTTTGGTGAAGGCCAGACTGCGATTGAGGAAAATACCATTATTGACGTGCGCCCAGAGCAATCCCGCATGTTTAAATTTGACCCTGGTGTCACACTGGATGATTTGGTGCGCACCGTCAATGCGGTGGGTGCTGCACCAGGTGATTTAATGGCGATTCTTGAAGCGTTAAAAGAAGCCGGTGCCATTCATGGCGAGCTGGTGGTGATCTAACATGAGCCTGACGCCAAACAATGTGTCTTATCATGATCTTACCAGCCTGCAGCAAATTCGCAGTAATTCCGGTAAGGACGAAAAGGCAGCGCTGCGTCAGGCCGCTGAACAGTTTGAATCAATTTTCTTTGGTATGTTGTTAAGCAGCATGCGCAAAGCCAATGAAGCGTTTGAAGTGGATGGCATGATGAACAGCCAAACCACCAAGTTTTATCGCGACATGCACGACAGCCAAATGGCAACAGAGCTGGCACAAAAAGGTGCGCTGGGGCTGGCTGACTTGTTGGTAGAGCAACTTAGCCCGGCACTGGGTAAAAAATCCTCGCCAGATAACAACTCTACGTTTAGTGAAGCTAAAACACTGCAAATGCCGCGTTATATTTTACCGGCCGTAAAGGTTGCTACGCCGGCAGCAGAGCAAGCAGATGCTGGCATTGATGCGGCCTCTGCAACTGAGTTAGCCGCTGGTAATAATATTGCAACTGCACAGCCAGAGACGGTAAAACCAGCATGGCAGGTGGCAACCCCCGAGCAGTTTGTCCGTACTTTGTTACCGGCAGCACGCGAAACCGCCAAAACTCTGGGGTTAGATCCATTAGCCCTGATAGCACAAGCAGCACTGGAAACTGGCTGGGGCCAGCGCGTGATAAAAACCGCGAAAGGTGACAGCAGTTTTAATTTATTTGGCATTAAAGCCAACAATGGCTGGCAGGGAGAAACTGCTGTAGTCGATACCCTGGAATACCGGGGCGGTATTGCCAAAAAAGAACAGGCAAAATTCCGCTCTTATACTTCACCAGAACATAGCCTGCAGGATTATGCCAATTTTATTAAGCAAAATCCGCGTTATCAGGATGCAGTGCAGGCCACCGGGGATACTAAAGCGTATTTTGAACAGTTACAGGCAGCTGGCTATGCCACAGACCCGGCCTATGCACAAAAAATTATGGCGGTATATCAAAGCACAGCCTTTGACAGGGTGCGCCAGGAGCAAGGCGCTACTCAAGATTTTGGCGATAGCGCCGATGAATAACAAACTAAGCGCTGCCGGTAGCGTTGGTGGAGAGAGCAATGTCAGATAACTTACTTAAGATTGGTACCTCGGCAGTACTTGCCAGCAGTACTTCGCTCAGTACAACCAGTAATAACATTGCTAATATTAATACTGAAGGCTATGTGCGTCAGCGTACAGAGTTTCAGTCGCAGATGCTGGGTTTAGGGGTTGGCAAAGGCACAACAGAGCGTTTAATCAGTGAGTTTACCCTGAAGCAACTGCGCCGTGATACCTCTAACTATAGCTTTGCCCAGCAATATGTTGCCGAAGCCAACCGGGTAGATGCGTTGTTTTCAAACCCTGCCAATAGTATCGCTACCGGTATGAATGACCTGTTTAAACAGTTTCAGATTGCTAACAACGAGCCTGCCACACTGGCAAACCGCCAGCTAATTATCGGCAGTTCGCAGGCTTTGCTGGATAAATTTAATACCTTATCCAGCCTGGTGTTGGATCAGGATAACTTTGTTAATCAGCAACTGGATATCTATACCAGCGAAACCAATGCCTACATTAAGCAAATCGCGAGTTTGAATCAGGAAATAGCTTCCTACGGTACCGGCAACAGCCGGCCGGTGCCACTGGACTTACTGGATAAACGTGATCTGGCTATCCAAAAACTGTCTGAAATGGTTGAGATCCGCACGCTAGACGCAGAAAACGGTGAGAAAATGGTGTTTCTGGCGACCGGCCAATCGTTAGTCGTTGAGCGGGGTGATTTTAATCTTATTTCGATGCGTGGTAGCCCTGATCCATCCGAGCGTGACTTAAAGCTGCAGTTATCCGGCCGCACCACTGTGGAGCGTGATGTTGATGTCGAAAAGCTTGGTGGGAAAATTGGCGGTTTGCTGGCCTTTCGTGAAGAAATTCTGATCCCCACGCAAAACCGGCTTGGGCAGTTAGCGTTATCAATGACCGACGCGATGAACACACAAAACCGTTTAGGTATGAATTTAAACGGTGAAATTGGCGGTAACTTATTCAACCTGCCAACCAGCAGTGGTTTTGCCTATCCTAACAATACCGGAGCCGGTGCTGTCAATGTAACTATAGAGGCAGGGCAAGGCAAAAACTTGCCTCCTAACGATTTTTTGCTGACAGTTGAAGCCGGTGCCGTGCGGATCCAGGCTTTGGATGCAAAAGGTGAGGTAATAGTTGGTTCCGACAAAGTAGTACCTGTGGGCGGCTTTCCGGCAACGATCAGTTCTGCCGATGCCGGTGGTGATTTATACGGTTTGGAAATTACGCTAACCGGTGCTCCGGCTGTGGGGGACCGGTTTGAACTAAAGCCCCTTAGTACCGCATCAAGAACCCTAACACTGGCAACTACCCGGCCGGAAGATATTGCCCTTGCATCACCAGTGCGCACCGGTTTTACTGTAAATAATTTGGGTAATGCCCAGATTGAAGCAGTTAAGGTTAGCGATACTACCCCGGCTACGTTGCCGGCTTATGGTTTTGATACACCTTCAGGTTTAATCAATGGCCCCTGGACCATGACGTACATGGGCGGGGATACCTTTGAAATTGTAGACAACCTCGGTAATCCGGTGGCAACGGCAGCTTTTGGCTCAAGCCAGTATCAGGATATTTTTGCTCAGGCAGGTGTTGATGTTGGCTTTGACTTTTCCGTTACAGGTATTCCCAGTGTGGGCGATACCTTTAGTATCAGCTTTAATGACGGTGGTTTTAGCGACAACCGCAATGGCCTGGCTTTGTCTGCATTACAAACTGCACAAACTACCAGATTAAACCTGTTGTCAGCTCCTGATAGCGCAAATGCTGTAAACTTTAATCAGTCTTATGCCGATATGGTTAGTTTGATTGGTGAGCGCACCAGCCAGGGACGTAACAACGAAGCGGCAGGCAAAGCTTTGTTAGAACAAACCACGGCCTGGTATGAATCGTTATCCGGTGTCAGTCTGGATGAAGAGGCATCTAACCTGATCCGGTTCCAGCAAACTTATGCGGCAGCGGCACAAATTATTTCCACATCGCAAACCGTGTTTGACACCCTGTTAGCGGCAGTGAGGTAGTGATGAGATTATCTTTTAACATGAAGTTTAATGCCGGTTTAGATGGCATTTTAAACACCCAGCAAAAAATGAACCGGGCGCAGGATCAGTTAACCAAGCAGACCCGTATTCTGACACCGGCTGATGACCCTGCCGCATCAGCCAAAGTGCTTGGCCTTGATCAGAACCTTGAGCAGGTTGCTCAGTATCAGAATAACAGCGTGCTATTGAAAAATAACCTCGCGCTGGAAGAAACCGTTTTGAGTAGTATGCGAACCTCATTGGATAGGGTAAGCATGCTGGCGATTGCTGCTGGTAATGCAACCTACACTGAGGCAGAACGTGGTGCACTGGCGCAGGAACTGAAGAATATTCAGATTGAATTACTGGACTTAATGAATAGTCGGAATGCGGAGGGAGGGTATATTTTCTCCGGTTATCAGGATAAAAAGCAGAGCTACAGCCTCAATAATGCCACGGGCATCTATGAATTTCAGGGGGATGATGGGCAAAAAGCCCTGCAAATTTCACCGACTATTGCGTTGCCTGGCAATGACAGCGGTAAGTTTGTGTTTGAGAATGTTGATGCCCGTTTTAAAACAACTCCTGCTGTGATCAGTGCCGGTGGGGCGACCAGTGCAAATGTTGTTGTTGCAGATCAGGGCCAGTTTGATGCCTACTACAAACAAACATATGACAGCCTTACACCTGCAAACAACGATTTTAGTGTTGTACTTACAGCTCCATCCACCTATGAGATCCTGCAAAATGGCGCAGCCTTAGTTCCGCCAGTAACCGGCGCTTTTACGCCGAATGCTCCTATCCAGTTCAATGGCTTAACCATCAATGTAAATGGGGCAACTGCTGTACCAGGGCAGGTAGATTTTTCTTTGCAGCCACCAGAGAAGAAAAATATGCTGACCACCATAGGTGAGTTTATTACAGCGCTGGAGAACCCTGCTATATCTGATTTTGAATTTACAAATATGATTAGTGATACTGTAAATCAAATTACTTCTGCTGCCTCAAATATCGATAGCTCTCTATCTACTATTGGTGGCCGGGTTAATGTACTAGACAGTGTATTTGGCACTAACGAAGATTTAACCATTAATAATAAAGCCTACAGGGCTGATATATCTGAGGTAGATTACGCGGCAGCACTAACAGAAATTACCAAGCAGGAAATTGCTCTGCAAGCCATTTCAGCTACTTTTACCAAAGTATCGGGTGTTAGTCTGTTTGATTACATTCGTTAAAAGCGGCATTTATCGGCAGTCTTGCTGCCGACTTTAGCTTTTATTTAAAAATAAAATCAATCAGTTAAAAATTAAAAAAGTAAAAAAATCTGCTCAAGTTTTCCTCTCTGGTTCCGATAAATAATTAACGCGAAACATAGCAACTGCCCAACTAACGGGGGGTTGCCAATACCGAACTCAGTAGCAGGAGAACCACCATGGCTTTATTTGTAAACACCAATACATCGTCATTAAATGCACAGCGTCAATTAGTTAACTCTGGTAATTCGCTTGATGTAGCATTTAAACGTTTATCATCTGGTTTTCGGATTAACAGCGCTGCTGATGATGCTGCAGGCTTACAAATCTCTAACCGCTTAACCAGCCAGATTAACGGCTTAGATCAGGCCGCCCGTAATGCCAATGACGGTATCTCGCTGGCGCAGGTAGCTGAGGGGGCTTTTGATGAAATTACCACCTCATTACAGCGTATGCGTACTCTGGCTATTCAGGCGCAAAACGGTATCAGCAATGCTGATGACGTAGCGGCTTTGCAAAAAGAATTCAGTGCACTGAAAACGGAAATTACCCGTATTGCCAACACCACAGAGTTTGGTGGCACCAAGCTGTTAACAGGCACATTCTCAACTAAAGTGTTGGTGGGTGCTCAAGCCTCAGCTAACGACTTTATCTCTGTT
Organism: Rheinheimera pacifica; assembly: GCF_024809855.1. GTDB lineage: Bacteria > Pseudomonadota > Gammaproteobacteria > Enterobacterales > Alteromonadaceae > Alishewanella > Alishewanella pacifica_A. The sequence goes on along the minus strand of NZ_JANUEM010000020.1, from coordinate 59,112 downwards.
AATATCGCAGCAAGTGGCGGTGCGAACGGCTGGACAGCTAATGGTTTGCAGTTGACTGAAAGCCTGGGGTTTGCCGCTAATACCGTAACGGGTGCGTCAGCTGCTATGGCACAGATTGATGCAGCAATTAAGCAGGTTGATGGTAAACGTGCTGACTTAGGTGCGGTACAAAACCGTTTTCAGGCAACTATCCGTAACTTAACGAATGTGTCTGAAAACGTATCAGCTGCACGCAGCCGTATCCGTGATACCGACTTTGCTAAAGAAACGGCCGAATTAACCCGTACACAAATTCTGCAGCAAACCAGCACTACGGTTTTATCTCAAGCCAATCAACGGCCACAAGCTGCATTAAGCTTGTTACAGTAATAATCTGTTGCTTCTTAAATAAAGCCACCGCAAGGTGGCTTTATCTTTTTGAAATTAAACAAAAAATTAAAGTAAAGGCATAGTGTGCCGATAGGTTGTTATCAGCATAAATAATATGCACGGTCAATTGTGTAATCCCAATTTCTAAACGGAAATGGCATATGTCTCTACTTGTTAACACTAACCAGTCGTCTTTAAGCTCACAACGTCTACTGGATCGTGCTACCTCCGGGTTAAGTAATAGTTTCGAGAAACTAGCGTCCGGTTTTAAAATTAACCGTGCTGCTGATGATGCAGCCGGGTTGGTTATTTCAAATCGTTTGACTGTACAGGTAGGAGGGCTGGAACAGGCTGCCCGTAATGCTGCTGATGCAATATCGTTAATTCAGGTCACCGATAGCGCACTAGATGAGGTGACCGGAGCATTGCAAAGAATGCGGGTGTTAACTATTCAGTCAGCTAATGGTATTAATAATGATGCGGATACTGATGCGTTGCAAAAAGAATTTAATACGCTTAGGGAAACCATTCAGGTAATAGCAGAGAATACGTCATTTGGCGGCCTGAAGGTGCTGGATGGTTCAGCTGGCAACCGCAACTTTCTGGTAGGAGCCAATGCCGGACAAGTTATTACTGTTAATTTAAATCATAACTTCACGATCACCGGTGCCGGGCTGAATATCGATAGTGTGAACCTTGATAATGATGAGCCGGAAACGGTTATTGACGCACTGGATAACGCTATCGGGTTAACTGATAATGTCAGGACTGCACTTGGTGCCCAACAAAATGTACTTGGGAGTACTTTACGTAATATAAGCAATGTGAGCGAGAATGTGTCAGCGTCGCGTAGCCAGTTACGTGATACCGATTATGCAAAAGAAACAGCTGAGCTGACGAGAACGCAAATATTACAGCAGAGCAGTACAACCGTGCTGGCGCAAGCCAACCAGAGGCCTCAGGCTGCTCTTAGTGTTTTAACTGGCTAACATAAAAATCACCCTAGTGGTGATTTTTATGCTTATGATATATATAGATTTTTCAGACGTTAAAAAATATCCTAAAAAAAAGTGATTTTTTCCTAAAGTATATGAAGTCGTGGCCGAAATACTGGTTAAGCCAAGTTGCAGCTTGGCTCAGTTAACGGGATAACCGTATTTTAAACAGCAGTTGAACGTAGCTTTGTTACCGACAACTAAGGAGTGACTCATGGCTTTATTTGTAAATACCAATACCTCGTCGCTGAATGCTCAGCGTCAGTTATTTAACTCTGGTAATTCACTGGATGTTGCGTTTAAGCGCTTATCTTCAGGTTTCCGCATTAACAGTGCTGCTGATGATGCGGCAGGTTTGCAGATATCTAACCGTTTAACCAGTCAGGTTAACGGCTTAGATCAGGCAGCCCGTAATGCTAACGATGGTATTTCACTGGCGCAGGTAGCAGAGGGTGCCTTTGATGAAATTACCACCTCATTACAGCGTATGCGCACACTGGCAGTACAGGCACAAAACGGTATCAGTAATGAGGATGATATTGCTGCTTTGCAAAAAGAATTCAGCGCATTAAAAACAGAAATTACCCGTATTGCTGATACTACAGAGTTTGGTGGTACCAAGTTATTGACAGGGAGCTTCTCTACTAAGGTTTTAGTTGGTGCTCAAGCCTCAGCTAACGACTTTATTTCCGTTAACATCGCTGCCAGCAGTGGAGCGAATGGTTGGACTGCAACAGGCTTAGGTTTGGGTTCAAACAGCCTTAGTTATGTTGCAGGTACTAGCCATGGTGCGTCGGCGGCAATGGCGCAGATTGATGCCGCAATTAAAGCTGTAGATGGCAAACGTGCTGATTTAGGTGCGGTGCAAAACCGTTTCCAGGCTACTATTCGTAACTTAACGAATATCTCTGAAAACGTTTCTGCTGCCCGCAGCCGTATTCGTGATACGGATTTTGCTAAAGAAACGGCCGAATTAACCCGGCAGCAAATTCTGCAGCAAACCAGTACAACAGTGTTAGCGCAGGCAAACCAGCGGCCACAGGCAGCCTTATCTTTATTGGGCTAAACTAATACGCGTAGCGGTGAGAATTTGGTATAAAATTCTCACCCTGCGCGCCGATAAGGAGTTTGGATATGAGTAGCATTAGCGCTAATACTATGGCGGGTGTAAGTTATATTCAGGTAGCTGATAAACCAGCATTGCCTGCTGAAACAACCCCGGTAATTGATAAGCCTGCCCAGGCTGTAAAGCCAGTTACAGATGTTAGTGATATTGAACTGCAACAGGCGATTGATGTAGTTAATCAGGCTGTTGCTTTGGAGCAGCGGTCATTAAACTTCTCAATAGATGAAGCATCAGGTCGTTCAGTGATTAAAGTGATAGACTATGAGACAGACGAGCTGATAAAGCAGATACCATCAGAAGAGCTGTTAAAAGTTGCGCAGGATATTAAACGATTGCAGGAAGAGATGGGGCAGTCTATTGGCCTGTTAATTGACAATAAAGTATAGAGGTTATTATGTCTGGTGTTAATTTTTTAGGTTCAGCTTCCGGATTACCGCTGGAAGAACTGGTGACAACCTTTGTTAAAGCTGAGCGAGATGTAAAGCTTGGCCGGATTAATACTCAGAAAAAGACGCTGGAAGCTTCCCTTTCTGGTGTTAGTCGCCTCAAATCTGTTTTATCCGCTTTTCAGGATGCAGCCAAAAAGCTCAGTGGCGAAAGTTTAAATACCCGTAAAGCAACCGTTATTCAGCCGACAGACAATAAAACCTATATTGAAGCAACGGCATCTAACCGATCTGCCGCGGGCAGTTTTGATATTAAAGTAAATCAACTGGCATCTGGTAGCCGGTTTGAGACTCAGGATCAGGCCTTCTCCTCTGCAAATGATGTTGTTAGTACCACGAACGGCAAGCTGACGTTTACTGCAGGCAATAAAAGCTTTGATGTTGATGTTACCGCAGATATGACACTAAATGAATTACGTCGAAAAATTAACGAGAACAGCGGAAATTTTGGTGTCAATGTTAATATTGTTAACGCTGGCGGGAGTGTTGGTTCCAAGCTGGTATTTACCTCAGATATCAGTGGTGATGGCAATGATTTGGTTGTTAGTAACAATAATGCTGAATTAGACAAGATATCTACAGTGGCGACAGGCTCTGATCCTGCAATGGTACAAAAACAAGTTGCTCAGAACGCTATCATCGAGGTTGACGGAATCACTGCAACCAGTAGCAGCAACGTATTTTCTAACGTTGTCCAGGATCTTGATATCACTGTTAAAGCTGTCACTCCAGAAGGAAACAACGCCACAGTAGATGTAGCCTATGACAAAGAAAGCGTTGAAACCAATGTTAAAGCCTTTATTGATAGTTATAATGCGCTGGTTGATCAGGTTAATGCTTTAACAAAGTTCCGCACTTTAGGCTCAGATGGAAAAACAGTAACCAGCGAAGGTGGTGCTTTGGCTGGCGATTCACTGCCGCGTAACATCATGACTCAACTGCGTGGTATTTTAGGTTCTAACGTAGATACTGCGGATTCGGGGTTGTCCACTCTTTACTCACTGGGCATTACCATGGATAAAAATGGTAAGCTGGAAATTTCTACCAGTACTGAATTCGGCTCAGAGTCAGGTAAAATGCGCTTTGATAAAGCGTTAAATGAAAATTTTGACAGCATTGCAAAAGTTTTTGGCGGCAATAATGGCCTTGTCAGTCAATTGGACAGCTTTATTTCAGATTTTAACAAAGGCGGCGGAATCATTGATGTACGTGAAAAGTCGCTTAAAAAACAAATTGAAGATAATACTAAAGCTTTGGATGCCGCTAACCGATATATGGATAACTACGAACAAACCCTGCGTAAGCAATACGTAGCACTGGATTCACTGTTGGGCGGGATGCAAAGAACAGCTTCAGCTGTGACATCTCAGCTTACTAACTTGCCAGGGTTTAATACTAATAAGTCTTAAATGATTTAAGAGGTTATCTAATATGAGTTATGGTGTGAAAGCATATAAAGCCGTTGGTGTTAAAGACGATTTAGCTGTTGCTGATCCGCATCGTGTCATCCAGTTACTGATGCAGGGCGCGCTTGAGAACCTTGCCAAGGCTAAAGGTTGTATAGAGCGCAAAGACTTTGCCGGAAAGTCATTGACGGTGTCTAAAGCGATGGCCATTATCAGTGCACTGCAGAATTCCTTAGATATGGAAGCGGGCGGTGAAATATCAGACAATCTCTGGTCTTTGTATGACTTTATGATAAACCACTTAATGCTCGCCAGCCGCGAAAACAGCCTGGAAAAGCTTAGCGATGTGCTTGGTATTTTGTTAACAATTAAATCCGCCTGGGATCAAATACCTGTAGCCGACAGAGAGAAAGGATACCAGTTACAAGCACAGAAACAACAACCGCTGGCTGTTGGTGCCTGATGTCGTTATCTGAGCTTATGTTGCAAACTGCTGCTCTACGTAGCCAAATGGATATATTAGTATCTCAGGAGCAGCCTTCAGTGGAAGAACTGGAAGTATTAGCAGGGCTTTTTCATCAGCAGATAGTATTTCCCCAGCCTGAAGGCAGTAATGCTGCCGAGTATGCTAACTTTCTCCAACAAAACCTTGACTGGTTGAATACTTTTATAGATAAACTGTCAGTAGCAAAGCAGGCTGTTGCTACTGAATTACTTAAAATTCAAAAAGGTAAAAAGGCAAAGCAGGGCTACAGCGAGAATAATTAGTATAATTCGATAAGGCCGTTATGCTTAGGTATATAAATAATCAGTTGTTACAAGATCAGCTACAGCAGCAACAGCTTGAAATGCAGCTCTCTGCACACATCCAACAACGCCTGCCACAAAATATAGCGGCATTTCGCCAATACCAGCCTGCTTTGTTACCCTTACTTCAGGCTGTTGCTACACAGTACTTTGTATTCTGCACACGTACCGGTGAGATGAATATTACTGATTGTACTACCGGGAGGGTGTTATACGGCGAATCTCCTTCACAAGAAACGATAGCTGAGACACAAAGTTTCTGGCAGCATGCCCCTTATATCAGTCTTGCTGCAGCTTCTAAACCAGCCGGCCAACAACTTCAAACTGAAACATTGCCGGTGGCAGTTGATACTCTTATGGTGTTTGGTTTAGGGCTTGGACATCATATTGCAGAGTTACTGCGGAATGTACGCATTAAATACTTAGTTATTTATGAACCTGAAGCTGATTTTTTACTCTGCTCTGTTCAGGCAATTGATTGGACAGAAATTTTTGAGCTTGCAGAGGTCTTAGGCACGCAAATCGCATTTCAGATAGGCAATAGTGGTACCAGTGTTACTGAAGACCTAGCTGAACTACTATCATTATCTGCAGATATGCAAAAAGTGTATTTATATCGGCATATTTGTCATAAAGTTAGTGATGAAGTCTTTGAATTTCTAGTAAATAACTCTGGTAAACCACAGCAACTACTGAAACACGGCAAGCAGTTTCTGGGATTTGACCATGCGCAAGATTTTTTACCTCAGCGGCCTGGCAATGTTCTGGCAAACCAGTTGTACAGCACTGAATATACAACGCAGCAGAAGCTCTGTTTTGAGCGAAATATGCAAGCTATTGCAAAGTTATATCCGGATGTTTATCAGAATTTTATTGCATACCAACCAACGCGCTGGCAGCTGGTTAATCAAAGCGATGGTTCAACTAATATATGGCACATTCAGCGCCAGGCAGCGTTTTATCAGGATATTGAATACGAGTCTGCTGAGTTAACACAGCTGTTTATAAAGCAGCCAGCAAAAGACGATATTATGGTTAACCAAACCGTAAGATGGAAGTTTCGTCATTATGTGCATTATCAGGCAATAAAAGAGTTACAGGCGGTATTCGCTAACATTGAGCATCAGCAGCAAACATTGCCGGAGCAGGTTAACTCTTTGATTATATTTGGTATTGCTCTGGGGCGCCATCTGGAGCTGTTGTTAGAGCAACATGAGGTAAATAATTTATACCTTTGCGAACCTAACACTGATTTCTTCTATGCCAGCCTATATGTTACCGATTGGGCCGGGGTACTGGAAACAGCGGAGAAAAGCGGGCGTCGAATTTATCTGAATATTGGCGGAACCGGGCAGGAATATTTCGCTGACTTTGCTGAGCAATTTTATCATAGCGGTGCTTATGCAATAGCTGATACTTATATGATGACCAGCTACTACACACCTGCACTAGCTCAAGCTGTACGCATGTTACGCAGTCAGCTAAGAGTTATTCTGGCATTAGGCGAGTATTTCGATCATGTGCGTTATGGCATCGCCCACACTGCACACAGCGTGCAAGTTAATCATCATTTCTTAAAAAATCTTACAAATTTGCCTGTTCATGCAGCACAACATATTCCTGTTTTTATTATCGGTAATGGCCCTAGCCTTGATGACTGCATAGAATATATCCGGGAATATCGTGATAAGGTTGTGGTTATCAGTTGTGGTACGGCACTTAAGGCGCTTTATCAGCTAGGCATTAAACCCGACATTCATGCAGAAATAGAGCAAAACCGTTCAACTTATGACTGGGTTACACAGGTACCAGATAATGACTATTTGAAAAGTATTAAGTTGCTGTCTGTGAATGGTATTCACCCTGATACGGCAGCGTTATTTCAGGACGCATACTTGGTATTTAAAGAGGGTGAAGCCTCTACTGTACTATTTCAGTCTACCCTTAAACAAGCTGGATTTGATGCTGAGACGTTAGAGTTTGCTTACCCCACAGTGTCAAATTTAGTAGTAAACTTTGTACTAAAAACCGGTTTTAAGCATATTTATCTGTTTGGTGTCGATTTGGGTTATGCAAATGTATCGCAGCATCATTCTAAACACTCGGCATACTACAAAGCTGATGGCAAAGAGGTGTACAACTATCAGAAAATGCATGGTGATGGTATTCCTGTATCCGGTAATTTTCAGCCTACGGTATACACCAAGCCGGAATTTGATGTTTCGCGCCGTTTGATTGAGGAAGCTATTGCCGGACATCTGCAAAAAACTGATGTGTACAATTGTAGTAATGGTGCAAGAATTAGCGGGGCAATGCCACTTCTACCAGATAATATTCTGCTGCGTGATGTGCCGGCACAACCAGAAAAACTTATTGATGACTTGTTCAAAGTACTGTTTCACCAGCATTATTCCAAATCTGTTGAAAGTATTTTGCAAAATTATGACCTTGAATTGTTACGAAACTCTGTGGGGCAATGGTGTCAGTTGATTGAAACACCTGTTACCTCGTTAACCGAGGCCCGCGATATTATCAGCCAACAGTGGCTACATTTGCGTAGCTCTGTTCAGCAAAAAGGCAATTTAACCATGCTGCTGTTTAACGGCAGTGCTATGTACTTTTTAAGTGTGTTAACTAAACTTCTACCTGTTAATAATACGGAAGAGCAATTCCAGCGTTTTAATCGGGTACTTAGTGTGTGGCAAGACTATCTGCAAAAAGCAGTTGACGAGTTTATTGCTGAGCCACTTAAGTTTGATACTACACAGGTCGCTCTATAGCTGAGAATATTAAAGCTGATAACCAGACTAGCCGATAAAACAAGTGACAATGGAATTTTTCCAAGCTCAGAGCATCTATGAAATTATCTGTTATTGTTCCAGCATTTAAACTAGCACCTTATATTCATGAATGCCTGCTAAGTATTCTGGCTCAGCAGACAAACTTTAATTTTGAGGTGATAGTTTGTGACGACACCTCCCCTGATAATACGCTGGGAGTGATTAATTATCTGGCATCCGCCTATCCTAATTTAAAGATCCTGTGTAATACGCAAAATCTGGGCTTAATAGGAACAATGCGGCGCTTGCTGGAAACAGCAAAAGGAGAGTATATAGCTTATCTTGATGGTGATGACATCGCTTTGCCAGGTAAGCTTCAACAACAGGTAGACTATCTGGATGCTCATCCTGAATGCCGTATCGTCTACCATGAGTCGGATATGTTTGATAGCAAAACGGGCGAAACGCTGAAGTGGTACTCCCGGGATTTCTATAACTATAAATATATTCCACAGCAAGCTACTATCGCTCATCTGATTAAATACACTGTCTTTTTACAGGCAAGCAGTGTAATGGTTCGACGCTATGACCAAATGCCCGCTGCTCTGGCACATGGAAACCGCATTATATGTGACTATCCGTGGCATATTATGAACCTTGGATTGGCTGGCGGCACAGTTGACAGACTTGATCAGGTATTGGGGCGTTATCGTATTCATCAGGACAGTTTCGGCGGCCAAACCCAGCGAAATGCGCAAAGACGTATTGAGGTAACAGAGGAATTAGCAAACGCCTGTCAGCTTGGCAGCCGCTTTAATGTTGATCAGTCTATAATACAATTCGGTGTGAACCACGTTTATTTCTCCGCTGCATTGTATTTTTTGCGCCAGCAGGAATTCGATTTGTTCCGTCAGATGATCGAGCTTTCGGCTACAGATCAACTTTATTTTGATGAACGCCATCAGTTGGTGTATCACCATCGGGCAACACCAGACAAAGTATCTGAACTACTGGGATGGGTATGATGGGTGCTTATCAGGCTATCATTGTCGGGGCAGGATTTTCAGGTGCTGTAATGGCTGAGCGGCTTGCCAGCGTGTTGGGTTGGAAGGTATTAGTGTTAGAGCAACGTGCGCATATAGCAGGGAACTGTTTTGATAAGAAGAACGAGCAAGGTATAACAGTACATCAGTACGGCCCTCATTTATTTCATACTTCAAAGCCAAGGGTTTGGCAGTATTTGTCAGCTTTTACCGCCTGGCATCCTTATCAGCATAAAGTATTAGCCAGAGTAGGGGAAAAGTTAATCCCATTACCTTTTAATCTGAACTCCTTGCATTTGGTATATCCGGCGGAGCAAGCGCTTGCATTGGAAAGAAAGTTACTTGAGTTATACGGTGCCGGAAACAAGGTGTCTATTCTTAAGCTGCGGGAAACGGCAGAGCCAGAACTGGCCGAGCTCGCTGACTGGATTTATCAGAATATTTTTGTAAATTACACCATGCGGCAATGGGGCATTAAAGCCGAGGATATTGCTCCTGACGTTTTGGCCAGAGTACCGGTGGTGTTAAGCCGGGATGACCGTTATTTTCACGATAGTTATCAGGCGATCCCTGCTGCAGGTTACACTGCGCTGATTAACCGTTTATTGTCACATCAAAATATTAATGTGCAACTACAGCAAAACGCTTTGCAAAGGCTAAAACTGGAAAACGGAAAAATCTGTTTTGACGGTGAGATTTTTAGCGGCAAACTGATTTACACCGGTATGCTTGATCAGTTGTTTAGTTATCAGTTTGGTGAATTACCTTATCGGTCGTTGCAGTTTGTGTTCCGGCAGCTTGATTGCCCTTACTTTCAGACGGCAGCCACTGTTAATTACCCTAATGCCCCTGATTTTACCCGTATTACTGAGTTTAAACATATTCTGGCTGAATCGTCAGATGGCACCACAATCGTTACTGAATACCCTCAGGATTATGATAAAAACGATCCTGAAAAAAATATTCCATATTATCCCGTATTTACTGCAGACAATCAGCAGAGATTTGAAAAGTACAAAACGCTATCAGCACAATATCCGCAACTTATTCCTCTGGGACGGTTGGCAGAGTATAAGTATTTCAATATGGATGACGCAGTGGCTAATGCTCTTGAGGTTAGCCAACTGCTGTATGAGCAGTATGGAAAGCCAATATGAACAGGGTATGCCCTTGGGGTCTCAGTGAATTAAATCAGCATGATTATGCAGTGATCGGCTCAGGTGGTTTTGTACAACTTTTGCTAGATACATTGCGCCAAACAAATACCCGCTTACCGCAAACGCTGCTTGATGCAAACAAACCTGAGCGGGCTATTAGCGAAGCCGACTATCTTGTGCTGGGGACTGATACTTTTCAGTTAGAAATTATTGAGCGTTGGCAGCCTTATCTCAGAACCGGGCAGCAGTTTATTGATGTTAGCGATATAGTGCTATGTGCCAAATTCGGAGTTCAACCTCCTGCTTTGGATTATCGCTGTAACAATACAGCCGATGTTCTGTTTTGTGGCATTGGCACCGTGGTTAGCGAAGCTCAGTGGCTTTATCCTGTACGCCAATATCTGGCAGAGAAGGGGCTGAGCTGGCGTTGTATGCACCCTCTGGATAACCATCAAAGCGATTTGCTCCGTCAGGCAAAAGCCACCATAGTCTGGAATGGCAGCCAGCGTATTTACAGGGACTTTCTAACTCAATGTCAGTTAAACCGCGTCCCTGTCACCTATGCAGAATGTGGCTTTTTCCCTCAAGCTGAACATTTTTACTTTGACAACGCCGGTGTGAATCTTAGTTCTCAGTTGCGAGCAGATGATTTGAGCTGGTTAACTGAGCATGATGTCAAAGTGGCGCAACACTATCGTGAACAGCTTTTTCAGAAAAGACAGAGCCAGGATAAGGGCTATGTTTTTGTGCCACTGCAAATTGCTTCCGATAGTAATATCCAGAACCATTCGCGTTTTACTAACGGCATGCAGCAATATATCAACTTTGTGCTGTCACAGCATGATGCTACAAAAATCATTTTTAAGGTGCACCCCAAAGATCTATATGCAGATAGCTATGAATTTCATGGTGCTACAGTCAGCTCTGCAGATACGTTAGATCTTATTGCCGGTGCGACTTTGGTTCGGGGAATTAATTCCTCAGTGTTGTTTGAAGCTGCTTTGTTCGGCAAACAAATTAAAACAGATGGCGATTGTTTATTAAATAATAACAGCGCTGATGCGCTGCGGGTTGTTCAAGCCATGATTGCCCGCCAGTACCGCACAACTGAGTTTGAACCTGGACAAGCCAAACTGGCTCGTTTTTCCAATCTTGGACATTTATTTTATGACTGAATTAAAGCTGCAAGTCTGCATCGATCAAGCGCCTTCTGTTCTGGTAAGTGTTAATGCAGGGCAGCAAAGCGACTCTGTTCTTGCATGGGAACTATCTCGCACTTATCAAAATGTCCGGCATATCCGGCTTGAACATGTGCTGCAGTATCTGACTACTATGGAAGCCGATACTATGCTGCTGGATGTATTTAACGCTCTGCAGATAGGCGGAACTGTCGAAATACTCTGTGAGGATTTTGATGCAGTCGTTTTGCAGTGGCAAAACGCTGTTTGGGATGAGGGCAGTATTCGCCGTCCTGACTCTGATGCGCGGCAAGCTTTTGCCAGATTATTCGGCCCGCAAAAACAGGGAAACCCGACACAAACGAATTATGACTCAGGATACCCTGATACATTTAAATCTGCTTATAACAGTGCCCGGTTACATTTTCTGCTTGAAAGAACTGGTTTTACTCAGGTAAGTGTAAAGGCCTCGGCAGGCGGTTTGGTCGGTCAGGGTTTAAAAACAATGCAAAGAGGCGAGCGTCAAATTGCCAATAGTCTGGCGGGTATCCGGCCTGACCATATCAATCGTTATACTTTTGCAAAAGAGCAGCTTATTCCACAGCAGCCTTCCGCAGTGCTGGATTTGGCTTGCGGTATAGGCTATGGCTCAGCGTTATTGGCTGATACATTGAAATGCCGGGTAGTTGGCGTAGATATCGACACAGGTGCGATTCAATATGCCAGACAGCACTATGCATCAGAAGGCACTGAATTTATTCAGGCTGATGCCCGATTGCTGGAGTTAGGTACTGAAACTTTTGATGCGGTAGTATCTTTTGAAACTATTGAACACGTAGCGTTCGATTTGGAATTATTGCAGAAGTTTCATCGGGTACTGAGAGTGGGTGGAACTTTGATTGTCTCTACCCCAAATCAGGATGTTATGCCTTTTGATGCTGAAAAGTTTCAGTATCATATCCGGCATTATACCGTTGAAGAGTTTGTTAGCCTGGTACAGGCAGCAGGCTTCCATGTTACAGCCCGTTATCAGCAAAAAGATCCACATGGCGGTGTGGTAGAACCCGGTCATGAAGGTGCTTTCACCATTCTGGTATGCAATAAGCAATGAGCTTAACTGAACAGGAGCCTCTCTTTTCTATTGTGATACCGGTATATAACCGGGTCGAGCCGTTGCACAGAGCTCTAACGTCGGTGCTTGCACAGGATTATCAAAGCTTTGAAGTTGTGGTGGTTGATGATGGTTCGGCACCTGAAACAGGCATGGCAATAGCTGTGTTAGTGGCTAAGTTAAAGGATAATCGCATTAAGTTGGTTGCCTACCCGGAAAACCGCAATGGCGCTTATGCCAGAAATCAGGGTATAGCGGCTGCGAAAGGGAATTACATCTGCTTCCTTGATTCCGACGACGAGTGGTTGCCCACTAAGCTCAGCGAGTGCACAGAATTTATCCGCAAACACCCGGACTGCAAACTGTTTTACCACCGTTACTCAAATGTCAGGCAGGGTAAGCCTGAGCCTGCATTACCTACCGAGCCGATAAAAATAGGCCAGACGGCTGCTGAGTACTCATTTTGCACTAATCGCTACGGTGGTATTCAGTCTAGTTGCATCACCGTTGAAGCCGGACACGCAAAAAGTATCCGGTTCAATGAGAAGCTAAAAGGCCATCAAGACTGGGATTTTGTGCTCAGAGCGACAGCTACTCTTCCTCATATAGGTTTTGTACCGGAGGCATTAACCTGGCGGCATATTGCAGATGGAAATGCTGGCATGGTATCGCGGGATCTGAATTACCAGTTTTCCCGCGAATTTTTTAGTGATTATCGGCGTTACTTTAGCCTGAAAGCGGCGGCAGGTTATTCAGCGTATATACTGACCCACAAAAGACTAAAAACCTGGCCGAAGCCTGATTTTGATCGCTACCAGTTGCTAGCCTGGTTATATCATCCTTATTACTGCTATCAGCAGTACAAGCAATTACGGCAGCTGCAGACCAGATGTACCAGATTGCTACAGTATTGCCAGCGAAATAATATTCAATACCTGGCCTTGGTTGGCGTGAATGCCTATACCGAGTTTTTCATTGGTCATCATGGCAAGAATTTTGCTGGTATTACGTTGATAGATAAAACCAAGCGCGTCAATACTATGTTTGGTCCTAGCCGTCCTGCGGCAGAGTTAATGCTCGAAGACTGGCAAAGAGTAGAGCTAGTGGTGGCTATGACTGATCATCACTTTGTATCTATGCAGAGTGACTTAGCTCCTTATACTGCAAAAGCCAGTCAGATGTATGCATTTTGATTTATATATCATTGGCTTATAAGGCCTTGTTCCGGTTGAAGTTTGTAGTCGATAAAATGGCAGGAGAGTCAGTAAGCTTATGAAAGCAGTTATTCTTGCGGGGGGCTTTGGTACTCGCATCAGCGAAGAATCGCATCTGCGCCCTAAACCGATGATTGAAATTGGTGGCAAACCTATTCTGTGGCATATCATGAAAATTTATTCTGCTCATGGTATTAATGATTTTGTGATTTGCCTCGGTTACAAGGGATACATCATCAAAGAGTATTTTGCTAATTATTTCTTGCATATGTCAGATGTCACTTTTGATATGCGTTCAAACACCATGGAGGTTCATGAGAAACATGTCGAACCTTGGCGCGTAACTTTGGTAGATACTGGCGAGCACAGCATGACGGGCGGGCGTTTACGCCGTGTCAGGGAGTATGTTGGAAACCAGACTTTTTGTTTTACCTATGGGGATGGTGTTTCAGATATCAATATTAAGGAAACAATTGCCAAGCATAAAGCATCAGGCAAGAAAGCGACGGTAACTGCTATTCAGCCTCCAGGGCGTTATGGCGCTCTGGATATCAGTGGTGGTGTTGTGCAACAGTTTCAGGAGAAACCGGCGGGAGACGGTGCATGGATAAATGGGGGTTTTTTTGTACTAGAACCTTCTGTGTTTGATTACCTAAGCAGCGATGCTGATAGTTTTGAAGCAGAGCCACTCATGAAGATAGTGAGCCAAGGGCAGTTAAATGCCTATCAGCATAAAGGTTTCTGGCACGCAATGGACACGTTACGTGACAAAAACCATCTCGACCAGTTATGGCAACAAAATAAAGCTCCCTGGAAAATATGGTGATGTCATTATTTAACGGTATTTTTAAGGGAAGAAAAGTATTGCTGACAGGCCATACCGGCTTTAAAGGCAGCTGGTTGGCGTACTGGCTAAGGCGACTTGGAGCTGACGTGACTGGTGTCTCATTGCCGCCTGTTACGTATCCTAATCACTGGCAGTTGCTGAGTTTGGATATCGACAGTGTCGAGGCAGATATCAACAACGCTCAGCTGATGAGATCGCTTCTGAAGCAGACTAAACCTGAACTCGTGTTTCATTTAGCTGCGCAGCCTCTGGTTAGGGCGTCTTATCAGTCTCCTATAGATAACTGGCAAACGAATGTGATGGGTACAGTGAATGTACTGGAAGCCTGCCGTTCAGTATCATCTGTAAAAGCCATCGTTGCCGTTACAACAGATAAAGTGTATGAAAACAATAATAAAGGCGTTAATTTTTCCGAACAGGACCCATTGGGTGGCCATGACCCTTACAGTGCATCTAAAGCTGCCTGTGAACTGGTGATCCAAAGCTATCGACGCAGTTTTTTTGAACAACAGGGAGTATTGTTAGCCAGTGCCAGAGCCGGTAATGTTATAGGCGGAGGCGATTGGGCCGAAGACAGACTAATTCCTGATATTGTTAGGGCCTCTCACGCCGGTTCCCCGTTAAAAATTCGTTACCCCGAGGCTGTGAGACCTTGGCAACACGTCCTTGATTCGATATCAGGATATCTTTGTCTGGCGCAAAGTCTTTTGCTTGGAGAATCAGCTGGAGCTAGAGCTTGGAACTTTGGCCCTGACGTTTCTGAATGCGCAACAGTTGATATGGTGCTCCGGCAAATGCAACAACACTGGCCGGAGCTTAGCTGGCAGGCTGAATCAGAGCCACAACCTGTTGAAATGTCGCTCCTAATGTTAGACAGTGAGCAAGCACGGTGTCAGTTGAACTGGCAGCCAGTATGGCATTTTGAACAAGCCGCACATTATACAGCTCAATGGTATCAGAATTTTTATAACCAAAAGCAGGTGAGTACGGATGTCCAATTACAGCAATATTGCGAGGATGCAAAACAACAGGGGTTGGTATGGGCCAACAGCTAACCGCAGCTAAAACAAAGTTAAATGGAGTGTACTGTATTACCTCAGAACGCTTTAGCGACGAACGAGGTTTTTTCAGCCGCTGGTTTTGTGCCGAGACTTTAAAACCGTTGATGGGGGAGGCCGTAATACGGCAAATTAACCATTCGGTTAATCTGCTCAAGGGAGTAACCCGTGGGTTACATTTTCAATATCCCCCTGCAGCAGAATACAAGTTGGTGCGCTGTATTAAAGGTAAAGTATATGATGTAGTTGTTGATTTACGACATGGCTCACCGACGTTGAATAAGCATATCGGTGTCGAGTTGGATGCAGAAAGCAATAACATGCTGCTTATTCCACCTGGCTGTGCTCATGGTTTTCAAGCACTTGAAGATGATAGCCAGTTACTGTATTTGCATACCGCCGATTATCAGCCGCAATACGAAGGAGGCTGCCGGGTGGACGATCCTGCACTAAAAATAAATTGGCCTTTGTCGATAATTCTATTATCAGAGCGGGATGCTAACTTTCCGCTGCTCGGTCACAGTTTTGACGGAATTATGTTATGAGATGCCGACACTGTCAGTGTGCGCTTTCCTTACCCATGGTTGATCTAGGGACAATGCCGCCCTCGAATGCATATTTAACTGGTGCTGAGCAATTTGCTAATGAAAAAGCGTATCCGCTAAAGGTTTGGGTTTGTCAGTACTGTTGGCTAGTACAAACTGAAGACTTCACAAAGGCTGATGAGCTGTTCACAGCTGACTATGCTTATTTTTCATCGACTTCAGCGAGTTGGTTGGAACATGCTAGGCAGTTTGCAACGCAAAGCCGGGTACGACTTGGGTTAAATGCACAAAGCTTTGTGGTTGAACTGGCATCAAATGATGGTTATTTACTGAAAAATTATCAGGCTGCAGGTATTCCCTGTCTAGGAATTGAACCTACTACGGCGACAGCCAATGTGGCGAGGCAGCTGGGGCTTGAAGTAGTATCCGCATTCTTCGGGAAAATGCTGGCAGAACGTCTTTACACACAATATCGCCAGGCCGACCTGATTATCGCAAATAATGTGCTGGCCCATGTGCCGGATATCAACGATTTTGTGTCAGGGATCAGCCTGCTGCTGTCGGATAATGGGGCTGTCAGTCTGGAGTTTCCCCACTTGTTGAACTTGCTGACACAATGTCAGTTCGATACCATCTACCATGAGCATTATTCCTATCTGTCGTTGCATACGGTACAAACAATTTTGCACACAGCAGGGCTGAGAGTGTTCGATGTTGAACAGTTGCCAACCCATGGTGGCAGTCTGCGGCTTTGGTGCTGCCATCAGCAAGCCCAGTATGAAACCTACGATAGCCTGCAGCAAGTGCTGGCGCTGGAAACACAAGCTCGGTTGACAAGTCCAGTTGCTTATCATGGCTTTCAGCAAAGAGTGGTGGGTATTGCAACGAAATTGAAGGATTTTCTGCAACAATGCCATGCGGAAGGCAAAACGGTTGCCGCTTATGGAGCGGCAGCAAAAGGTAATACGTTACTCAATTATGCAGGTATCGACAGCCGTTTGCTGCCTGTTGTGTACGATGCTGCAAAATCCAAGCAAGGCAAATTTCTGCCTGGTAGCCATATTCCCATTGTTTCGCCTGACTTGCTGGTTAATAATCCGCCTGATGTGGTGATTATTCTGCCGTGGAATATTGCCGATGAAATCAAAGCCCAGCTTCGTCAGCAATGCCATACAGCATTGACTTTTGTCACTGCTGTGCCCTCTTTGATTATAAGTGAGTGATTTTATGCACGAAATCCCCGTATTTAAACCGCTGATTACTGAACAGGAAATTAATGCAGCCACTGAGTCTCTCCGTATTGGATGGTTAGGCATGGGGGCAGCGGTAGGTGAATTTGAACAGCATTTGTCTGACTATTTGGGGTTACAAGATCGGCATCTGGTGGCTGTTAGCACCGGACATGCCGCATTGCATCTGGCAATGATGTTGATTGAAGCCTGCCCAGGGGATGAGATTATTACGCCGTCTTTTAATAACATCGCCGACTTTCAGGCTATTCTGGCCGTTGGTGCCACGCCAGTGTTTTGTGATATTGACGAACGGACGCTCTGTATCGATCTTGTTAAGGCAGAAGCACTGATTACGCCTCGGACTAAAGCCATTATTGTAATGGATTACGACTGCTGCCTTGCGGATCATGATCAGGCCGCCCGCTTGGCCGAGCAGTATGGTATCCGAATTATTCATGATGCCGCTCATTCGCTAGGATCTGCCTATAAAGGACGTAAAGTAGGCACTTTCTCTGATTTATGTATGTTCAGTTTCGATCCGGTAAAAACGATTACCACTATTGATGGTGGCGCATTGGTCGTTCGCTCAGAGGCCGAAAAGCAGGTATTGCACGAAATGCGTCTGATCGGCATGGGGCAGCCTGCTGCTGTAATGTATGAGAATAAGCGAGCCTGGACTTATGATGTGCAGCGGTTAGGGTTTCGCTACCATCTGGCAAATCTGCATGCGGCTATAGGGCTGGTCCAGCTTACAAAAATGCCAGCAATTACTTACAGCAGACAGCAGACTTGCAAGCGATACAATGAACATTTTGGCAGGCTCCCTCTGGTGCAAGTGCCACATTCTGATTTTAATGACGTCACCCCGTTTTTGTACTATATCCGGGTGCCGGCAGAACACCGGCAACCACTACGCGATTACATGAAAGCCGACGGGATTGATACGGGTATTCATTGGCAGCCTGGTCACTATTTTGCATTGTTGAAGGATATGCCCAGAGGGAAGTTGGAAGTGACAGAGCAAATTGCTAGTGAGATTCTTTCTTTGCCACTGCATTCTATGATGTCAGAAGATGACGTCTTACGTGTCATTACTTCGGTTACACGCTATTTTGAGGCATAAAATGACTAAACCATCAGTAATTCTGCTTGGTTCTAAGCCCGGTGCCGTTGTTGCGCTGGAAAGTCTGGTTGAGCGCGACTGGACGGTTGTTGCCGTAGTATCGGCAGACCAGGACAGCCACACTTTTATTCGTAGTGAAACATTGTCTCAGGCGGCTGACAGAATGAAAGTGCCGTTATATTCTAATCAGCGCCAGTTAAGCGGCTTGCAGGCTGATTATGTAATCAGCTATATGTTCAGGCACAGAGTACTGCCGCAGACACTGACAATGGCAAACAAGGCTGCACTAAATTTTCATGCGGGCCCTTTACCAGAGTTTGGAGGTTGGGCATTTTACAATGTTGCTATTCTTGAAGGGGCTAAGGAATATGGTTGTAGCTGCCATCATATGGATGACGGCTTTGATTCTGGAGCGATAGTTCGGGTTCGCAGATTTCCTGTAAACAGCGAACAAGAAACAGCTTTTAGTTTAGAACGCAGATCCCAGCAGGAGATGATCAAACTATGGCATCAAGTCTTGGACATGGCTGAAGCTGGGGCTCCATTACCTTGTGAGCCACAGGACCCTTCCAAGATGCGTTACATGGACAAAGATACGTTTATGGCACTTAAACAGATCCCTGATGGTGCTGACGCTGAAACAATAGAGCGGGTAGCACGAGCATTCTTTTACCCACCCTATGAACTGGCTTATCTGATACATAACGGCCATCGTGTGGCAGTGATACCTAAGTTGGCAAATACTCTGCTTGGTGAGTGGTTGCATCGGGATGATCTGGATGACTTACGCAATGTAAGTCGGTTATGCAGCAACGGAGAAATATAGTGATTACGATAGTAGACGATAAGGTCATGGTGACTGATGAGCAAGGCAATACTCAGTCGTTCGGCATCGGTACTCCAGAAGCTTTCCAGATTATCAGCAATGTTTGGCTGCGTTCGGGTTGGGACACCAAGTATGTCTATTCCTTTAGTTGGCTTGGGCGCCCGGTGATTCAACTGCCTGAAGATATGATCCGTATTCAGGAACTGATCTATGAGCTTAAACCTGATGTCGTAATCGAAACAGGAATAGCGCACGGTGGCAGCCTAGTCTATTATGCTTCTATTCTGAATGCGATTGGGAAAGGTCGGGTTATTGGTATTGATATTGAGATCAGGCCACATAATAGAGCTGCGATTGAAGAACATCGTTTGGCACCGATGATTCATCTAGTGGAAGGCTCATCTATTGATGCAGATGTTGTGGCACAAGTCAGGTCTCTGGTTGTGGCGGGGGAAAAGGTGTTGGTGATTTTGGACTCGAACCATGAATGTGACCATGTGCTTGCCGAATTAGAGGCTTATGGCCAGCTTGTAACGCCGGGTTCTTATATTGTGGCCTGCGATGGCATTATGCAGGAAGTAGTTGGAGCGCCAAGAACTTCGCCGGATTGGAAATATAATAATCCGCAGCAGGCTGTTCGTATTTTTCTGGAACAGAATCAGGAGTTTGAACTGGTTGAACCAGACTTTCCCTTTAACGAGGGGATGATTATGGAGCGGGTAACCTATTGGCCTAATGCTTACCTTAAAAAGAATACAAGTTCTGTGGAAAAACAATGGGAAGTGGGTGGAATTTTTCCCTAAGATATAATGCCTCGGAGGTTTTTTATGAAGAATGTTATTTTGGCTTTAATTTTTACTTTTCCTATTTATTCCTATGCACAGAGCGGTAAAGCAATAATTAATAACTTTCAATCGTCAAACTATGGTCAAACAAATAGAATTGAATCTTTTATTTATCTTTCTAATATATCGGTTAGTTCAACAACTGTAAGGATTACATTTTATGATAAGAATGGCAGTGTTGTGACTGATGGTGATGATAGTAGCTTTGCTGGATTGTTGAGAGCGGAAAATGTTTCATCATATTCTGACAATAATTCAGAATATTCTTTGCAGTTTGTTTTAGGTTCCAATAAGTCAACTAGGGTTTCAATTATGAATCCTATAAATACTGATATTTATGGTTATGCTGTTGTTGAATGGATGAAAGAGGATGCCCAAGTACAGAGTCTTGCTTCATATTCTTTGATTGGGCACTCATATGGTTACAGAGTATATAATGGCTCAACCGGTTATTACTCAATCCCCATAAATAATGGGGAACCATTTTAGAATTTAGTATTATCTGAACTTTAAGAGAAGACGTAACATGGGGATTGGATCTGATAATGCTGACAACTAGCTTGAAAAACGCCGACAGTGCCAGATAGATAAATAGAGTATGTCAGTGCGTCTGGAATTATGTCTGGGATTGCCAGAATAGTAGTTGAATGAACGTCAATTGGAGCATAATATTTTACTCACTGGGCAGGTGCATGGCTAAGACGAGTCAATCAGTAATTGCAGCTTTTGATGCAGATAGCACGCAACCATGCCAAAGCAACGTTGCGCTATCTGCTGCTTTATATTACTTTTTCACAAGCATAAAGTTTTGATTTGTTCTTTTTTAAAACCAAGGGTAAGTAAACTGGCCAGAATTTCTTTGTCCCATTGCGAGGCAATAATAATCAGTGAGTTGTCAGGGATTTCTTTCGGAGATAGTACTGTAATATCACCCACTGACGTTCCCCATTTACCTTCTGCAGAGTCGGCATAAAAACTAACAGAGACTTGATTATGCTGACACAGTTTTACAAAGTCTTTTCCTTTATTACCAGTGCCATAGACAACTAGTGGGGCTAAAATCAGTTTTAGTTCTGCATAACATTCTGCTGACAGACCGAGCTGTCTGGTGTATTTATAAGTGCATATGGCATCCTGATGACGATACTGAACTCTCCCAAATTCTTGATAGAGAACCCGAAGTGAGCTGCAATGTTGTTCGGATAGATTTGCTCGCAGCTGCTGTATCCCATCTGCGGTGTGCCACTTGTGTAGTTCAGCGACGTAACCAGGATGTTTAGCTTTGATATAGTCTAGACCTTGTTCCTGCTTTTTCTGCTTTACAGTTAAATGATTAACGCTTTTGGCAAAGTCGTGGCGCAGTATCGCAAAGGGTAGATAAAGTTGCTGTGTTTGTTTAACACCTTTAGCTTGTAATCGAAGGGCAAGATCTATGCCGCCATGGCCAAAATTAATTTGGTCATCCCAGCCACCAGCTTCAAAAAATGACTGCGCGTTGTAGGAGCTGTTGCCCTCAAGCGTGGAGTACAAGGGAAATACAGTCTGGCCGTGGTAATAATGCTGCGGTAACTCATTAGCAGGGTTTTCTGGTAGTAGTGGCAAATAGACCCCTCGGATAGCAACGGTTTCAGGTATTAACTGATGCATACGTAAATGCGCTTTTACTAAGTCCTGATCAGCAACTCCATCGTCTTCCAGAAACAATAGGATAGGTGTGCTTGCAAACAGAGCTCCAATATTTCGGGCTAGATAAGCCCCCGTATTTCGTTTCAAACGGATAAAATGATGGCAATGTGGCTTGACCCAGCCTAGTTCGCTATCCACGCTACCGTTATCGACAAAAATCAGCTCAAAAGCTTGGCAACTTTGCCGAGAGAGGGCTGCAATCGCATCGGATAGCAAAGGGTTTATTTGCCAGCAGATTATGATGACAGAAACAAAAGGCTGAGAAATAGCTTGTTTATAACTTGTATGAGATTCAAAATCAGGTTGATATAAAGCTGTTTTGTAACTCCAGTTGCGCTCTTGCAGTTTGCTGATTAGTATGTCCATACTTATTTCCTGTTACAACAGTTTTAAAGTTTGATGCTAACATATTGATTTTTATTTTATTTGTCGCTCAATAGGGTATAAACTTTAGCAAAGTAAGAATCGCCTGAAGTTGTTAAACAGCCCAAATAGATAGTGTACTGGCTAGATACATTTTTGGGAAAGGTTTTGCTTCGTTTACTTTTTCAGTATTTCTACCCATTTGGGTTAAAGTGTTTGTAACAGGGATATTTTCTATGCCTCGAGTAACTATCGCAATACCGATGTTCAACGAATCTCAGTTTATCCGAGATTCCGTTCTATCTGCGTTAAATCAGGGATTTCAGGATGTTGAAGTTGTGGTTTATGATAATGCTTCTACTGATGGTAGTGTGGAGGAGATAGAGGGGCTGCCATCTCTTAAGGTTGTTAGACACGCAGAAAATATTGGTGCACTTAACAATTTCAAGCATGCTTTTCTTAGTAGCGAAAGTGAATATTTCATGTGGCTTGGTGCGCATGATGTGATATCTGTTAACTATGTCGAGAATGCTGTCAGTTTTTTACATGAAAACTCAGATTTTACAGCTGCTTTTTCACAGTGTTATAGGATTGATGCTGCAGGCAAGTTAGAGCGCGAACTGACAGAGTCCTATTATGATTTCACTCAGGATAATGTAGTGGAACGTTATTTGTATTCAGTTTTTAGCTTAGTGAATTGTACTTGTGTGCATAGCTTATTTCGACGGGACAGTCTAAATAACTTCACATGGCCAGTTGCTCCTGCCTGCGATAAAGTAATGCTTAGCCATATATTATCTACAGGAAAGATGGCTTTTCTGAAAGATTCAGCTTATTACCGTCGTTACTTCGACAATAGAACTGGAATAAATGACAGTGCTCGCATGAAAAGAATTGCAGGAAGTACTGCTGATGTAAATCTCAGCTACGCTGATTTGATTAAAGAGTATTGTAATGACTTCCGGCGTTGCTTTCATTCCGATAATGTTAGCCGTGAACTTGATATAGGTGCTTTAGCTATACAAGCTTTTCTGAAGAAACGATATGCTGCTGATCTAAAGTAAAGTTGCATTTACACTGTATTTTATAGAATTTTTTAGCTAGATAAAATAATATAATAACCTGAAATACCTTAATGGGATGACAAGCATTATATTTTATAATGCTTGTCATATTCAGACTTGGCTTAACTGTAACTGTATGTTCTATTTATTTAGTGAGAGAGTTTTAATTTGTACACCGTAACCCACTTATGATAACTAACTTTTCACTGGGGAACCGAGTTAGTAGATTTCCGTCTAAATAATAATAATCCCATTAAGCCAAAGGAAAATATTCCTACGTAAGACGGCTCGGGAACCGCATAACTATCGCCACTGAACCGTACGTTATCCAAAGAAACAGTCTCTGCGCCAGATCGCCAGTCTCCTAGTATTCGGATTTGAGTGACTGAGGATAAAATTGATGTAAATTCAGCCAAACTTGCTGTTTTTCCTCCCAGCAACCAATCGTCTGGAGTCAATTGGAATTGTAATGTAGTCCATTGTCCTGCTCTAATGTCACCGATGATGTTGCCAACTTTCAGCTTGGTTTGTAACTCTCCGTCAAGACCCATAATCGTCGCAATTGAATAGTCTAATATGGGGTTACTAACGCTACTTAGCCTGATATCAAAAGAGAAAACTCCATTTAGAAATTCACTTAAATCACCGTTAAACTTATTCGGAGCTATAAACCAATCTACAGTTCCTCTTGCGGCATCTTGTATATAGATATAGCCGTCAGGGTTTCCGTTGCTGCTACTGTATCTTAACGACGATCCGCTGTCTCCTATACGTCCCCATCCCTCAGTGTTATAGTCAAAAGAAGATTCTATCGTAATTGGAGCAGCAAGACATTTTCCTGACCACATTATAAGAAAGACAATAACAGCAGGTAGTGATTTTAAAATCATAACTATTCCTTTAAATAACTTATTTCATTACCCATAATTAGGTACTGATTTCATGCAAATAAACTGCCAACCTTGAAATTGGTTGAGTTTTTAAAGGTCTCGTCGAAATGTTATCTAAAACATGGAAAACAGGGTTAAGCCGTACTACCAGCATCAACAGTAATGGTAGTGCCTGTTATCGCTGCCGCTTGTTCACTCAATAGGTATAACACAGCACTTGCCGCATCATCCGGTGTTGCCAACCGGCCCAGTGGGCTGCGCCGCTTTACACTCTCCAGCTTGTCACCTTGCAAGCTGCTGGTCATTTCGGTTTGCATATAGCCTGGTGCTACGCAGTTTACCGTGATGCCTGCTTTGCCCACTTCACGTGCTAATGATTTTGTAAAGCCTTCCAGTGCCGCTTTACTGGCGGCGTATACGCTTAAGCCGTTAAAACCAGTACGGGCGATAATCGACGAAATATTGACGATACGGCCGCTCTGGTTTAACAACATTGGCCTTAACAGGTATTTGCTAAGCAAGATAGGTGCCTGAATGTTCAGATTAAGTAGGCTATTTATCTCAGTGTTGTGCATGGTAGCCAGCACGCCGTCATAACCAACAGCAGCGTTGTTAATCAGCGCATAAGGCCGGCCGTATTGCTTGGTTAGTTCGCTGCAAAGGGTGGGGATCTTGTCCAGTTCAGATAAATCTGCAGCATAAAAGTGTAAGCCATGCTGTTGTAATTGTGTTAGCTCTTTGCTTTGGGTTCTGGCCAGCGCAAGCACACTATAGTCAGCCTGCAGCAACTGGCGGCATATTGCCAGGCCTAAGCCACGGCTGGCACCGGTAACAATGACTAATTTACTCATGAGCCTCCTTTACATCAGCCTTACGGCTTAACTTACCGGTTGCATTGGTTGCTAAGTTGCTGACAATATTAAACCGGGCTGGCCACTGATAACGTTCCAGTTGCTGCTGGCAGTGCTGCAGTAGCAATACTTGCAGTGTTTTACTGTCATTACTGCTGTCGGCAACGATATCTGCAATAACTAGCTGGCCTAATACGCTGCTGGTTTTGCCATACACTTTTGCCTGATGCACTGCCGGGTGCTGCAACAACACTTGCTCTACCTGCTCAGGGTGTACTTTATTGCCGCCAACATTGATAACACCACTGGCCCGGCCGAGAAAGATAACTCTGTCTTGCACAATAGCGACTAAATCGCCGCTGTCCAGATAGCCATCGCTATCAACGGCGGATGCCAGGCGGGTATCAGGCAGCTGTGGCGGTTTTAACCATAAATGTTGGTTGGCGTCTATTTTAAGAAACAGGTCGCTGTGGCATTGATTTAACCAACTGACCGGAAAGCCTGCATGTTTATCGGCAACAGCAAAGCCCACACCGGCTTCGGTGGAGGCGTAGATATGCAGCAATCGGGAAGCCGGAAATAACGCGGCAAGTGTATCAAGCAGCGGTTGGTCGGCAATTTCGCCGCCCAGCGTTATTTGTTGTAATGGCAGCGTGCTTAGTTGTCCGGTCATTAGTAACTGACGCCATAAAGATGGCGTGGCCGAAATTGCTGTAATGGTATGCTGCTGCATCAGGTTGATACGCTGCTGCGTGTCACTGCTGCTGCAGTCGGTTATTACCGCGCCGGATAATAAACTTTGTAACAGCACTTGTAAGCCGGCAAAGCGGGTTGGTTGATAACATAATGCCCAGCGTAGCGCCGTGCTTTGTGCAGAGGTTTTAGCAGCGCGGCTTAAGCTGGTAAATGAATGCGCTATCCATTTGGGTGTGCCGGTAGTACCGGATGTCGCCAGATACCAGCGGGTTGGCTCTGCTGTGGGCGTTACAGTTGTGGCAGTAGTGTTTTGAGGCCAGCGTATAACTTGCTCTGGCAGTTGCAGGTCGTTATCCGGTAGCAGATATAGTGAGCTGCACCAGCCATCGAACGCCAACAAGGCACAGGTAAAGGTGTTTAGATCTGTATAGCTAAGGGCAATAGCCTGATGTTGCAGTGCCGGATATTGCTGCCTGAGTTGCAGTGCTTGCGCTATCAGCTGCGAATAGCTGATATCAGCACCAGCGCTGATGGCAATGGTGTTATAGTTTGTTTGTTGCAGCCGCTGCAGCAGGCTCATTGGTTCTGGTTGCCGCCTGCCAGCGCCTGGCGATAAACGCTGACAAATTCGGCGAAAGTACGAGGATATACTGCAATTTGCATCTGGCTGAATGGATCTATACCCAGATCCTCTTCCAGTTGCGCGACCAACATAGCAAAACCCAGTGAGTCGAGCCCGCTTTGCAGCAGTACCGTGTCATCGGTGATGTTATCAATCAACTGGCAGTTTGCGATCATGGCAACCTGCTCCAGCGTTTGGCGAATAGTATGTTCCAGTTCCACGTTAAAACCTGCTACTGAGTAAATTGAATTAAGGCAGCCGCTGCAGCAATTTGCTTTGGCAACCGCGCTAAAACAGCATCGCGGTTGGCACGCCAGTCGGCCAGCGGGTAATGAAATGCCTTTACATGGTAAGGCTGATTATCTCTGAGCTTGCCCGGCAAATCGAGTAAAGGCTGATAACCAAACAACTTGTGCATTTTTAGCACGCTTTGGTTAAAAGACAGTACTTCCGCATATAGGCTGTGCTGTGCACTTTGCATCGCTGCATAGTCCAGTGCGGCAATCTCCAGCAAGAGGCCTGAGCCTGGCCAGACATTAGTTTCACCCAGATAACAGCCCCATTCCAGCACACCGCTACTGCGCTGGTTAAAGTTAAGCACACCTATTGGCCGTTGATGCTGATAAAGCACAAAGAAGTTACGGCTTAAATCATGCTGCAGCTTTTCAAACCAAGCCAGGTGTTCAGGCCAGCTAATCGGTGTGTCATTGTGCATATTACGTCTGATATCTGGCTGGTTACGCCACTGCCATACCTGCTTAAGCTCAGCCTCGGTCAGTGGGCGAAACTCGCTGGCAGGATACTGCTTAGCTGCCACCATAGTGCTACAGATACTCCCAACTCATCGCGGTGCCTTTGGCCGCAGCTTTTTTTACCGGTTTGCCCAGTAACATAGGCAGATATTTGGGCTCTAAACCAAAGCCGGGGCGCACTGAGCGCAGGTTAGATTTGGTGAAAATATCACCGGCCTGCATATCTTCGGCAATGTATAACGAACGGCGGTATTTACGCGAGGCTTGCTCTTTGTCTGTGCCGCCGTACGTTACTTTACCCAGTGCTACCGCTGCACGCTTGCACTCCTGCACCAGCGCGGAAAATTCATCGGGCTCAAGCGAAAACTCGGCGTCAACACCGCCTTCGCTTCTGTCTAACACAAAGTGTTTTTCAATCACTGTTGCGCCCAGCACCACACTGGCAACGGCAACACCGATACCGGCAGTATGGTCAGACAAACCAACCTGACAATTAAACAGCTGGGCTAAATGTGGGATTGTCACCAGATTGGCATCAACTGGATCGGCCGGGTAGTGGCTGGTACATTTTAGCAAAATAAGCTCTTTGCAGCCGTGTTTACGCAGTACCTCTACTGATTCGGCCAGCTCGGTTTGTGTAGCCATTCCGGTAGACATAATCACCGGTTTGCCGGTTTCAGCTACTGCTGCCAGCAGCGCATGATCGCTGTTTTCAAATGAGGCAATTTTATAGCAGGGTACATTTAACTGTTCGAGATATTCTACAGCCGCCTGATCAAAAGGCGTGCTAAACGCCAGCATGCCGTGTTGTCTGGCACGATCAAAAATAGCCTGATGCCAATCCCAGGGGGTCATGGCCAGTTGATACAACTGATACAGTGATTTGCCCTGCCATAAGTTGCCCGGATCCTGAATCACAAAGTCACCACTGCGGATATCCAGCGTCATGCTGTCGGCAGTGTAGGTTTGTATTTTTATCGCATCGGCACCACAGGCTGCTGCTGCGTCTACCATCGCCAGTGCTTTATCCAGCGACTGATCATGGTTACCTGATAGTTCAGCAATGATAAATGGCGTTTCACCCGGTCCTATGGCGCGCTGGCCCAGTTTAATTATTGCCATTTAATCCTCGTACTAAAGCAAGTATCTGTTGTGCTACTAACGGTGTGCCAGCGTCTGCCGGTACAACACCGGCAGCGCTCTGGCTTATTTTATCTAACAGTGCCGGTTGGGACAGGTAATAGCATAGTTGCTCTGCAAAGAACTCTGCTGACATTTCAGCAGCCTGACCCAACCAGACACAAGCGCCAAGCTGATCCAGATAAGCCGTTGTCGCCTGCTGATTTTCGGCAACGGTAACAACCAGACCCGGCAGGGCGCAAATACACCTCTCCCAATGGCTGGCACCACCGGCACCAAGCATGAGTCGTGCGCGGTACATCAGGGTTGCCATATAGTTACATTGCACATGTAACTGCACATTGGGCAGGCATGCTACTTGCTGTTCAATCGCAGCACGCCACGGATTATTTGCCCCTATTACTATATCGGCTGTAAACCGCTCTGGCTTTAATTGTTGTAGCGCTTTAATTGCCAGGGAGGTTAAATTTTGCTCGTCACTGCCGCCAAAGCCAATCAGAATGTGATTAGGCTGGCGATGTTTTACCGGCTGATAAAATTCTGGCCGTAACAGGGCAAAGCGTGGCCCAAGCAATATTTTACAATGCGCAGGTACTAACTCAGCATAGCGTTGCTCAGCTTGTGGTAGCAGGTTTTGATCAAGCAGCATATCGCAGTCATGTTGCCGGTTAGCCAGATCGTCAATCACCATAATATGTTCACAGCACTGGCGCATAGCCGAGCAATATTGCTGCGCCAGTGCGTAGTGATCAACTACCAGCAACGGGTAGTTTTGCGTAAGTTGCTGCAGTGTTCCGGTGGCGTCCTGTTGCTCGTCAGTTGCGCGGGTAAGAATATAAAGCGGGTACCCTTGCTGACGAATCACATCGTGCAGATTGCCATCGGTCTGACGACAGACAAAATGACATTCAGCCCCCAGCTCTGTTAGCTTTTGTGCCAATGCCAGACAACGCATTACATGGCCGGAGCCTATTCTGACTGAAGCATCAGCACGAAACAGGATCTTCATGTTATGGCGCTTCTTGTTGCAGCAACTGATATAAAAGTTCAGCGCGACGCCAGTCTTCCGGTGTATCGATATCCTGTACCAGATGATCTGGCAGCACCAGCATGCGTGAATTGGTACCAAAAATAGTTTTGCTGCTATCCAGCCAGGTGCTGGCTTTACCCCAGTAAAGCTGGCCTGCATCGTGATAAGCCGGGGGTAAGTCCTGCGAGCGTTTGCTTATGCTGTGTGGGTCAAACGGCGCTACGCCACCGCTTGCGGTCATTACCAGAGCACGTTGGATCGGAAATGAAAAACGGGCACTGGTAAATACATAGTCTGCGCCGGTTTGCTGCAGTTGTTGCAGGCCGTCGCGGATGAGTGCAGCGCTTAATAACGGCGTAGTAGCGTATAAGCAGGCGCATTCGTCTAACTGCCAGCCGATGGCTTGTAACTGTTGTATTGCATCGCGGATCACGGCACTGGTGCCGGTATGATCATCGGCAAGTTCGTTACTGCGTCTGAACGGTGTTTCTGCACCATAGTGCTGTGCTATAGCGGCTATTTCTGCATCATCGGTAGACACAACCACCTTGTCTACTACACCGCTATTTAGTGCCGCTTTAATGGGATAAGCCAGCATAGGCTGGCCACAGAAGTCGTTAATGTTTTTGCGTGGTATGCGCTTACTGCCGCCACGCGCCGGAATAATGGCTACTCTCACTGCAACAATTCCGCCAGTGTATCGGCAATATATTGCTGTTGCTCGCCGCTGAGCTCAGGAAACATTGGCAGGCTGATAATACGCTCGTAAAAATCTTCGGCAACAGGAAAATCGCCCCAGTCGAAGCCCAGTTGCTGGTAGTACGGCTGGGTATGGATGGGAATATAATGCACATTTACCCCAATGCCTGCGTCACGCAAACCGTCAAATACCGCTTTGCGCCTGGTTTTGTCATCCAGGCGGATAATATATAAGTGCCAGGCGCTGATATTAATATCATCCAGCGCTGGCAAACCAAGCGGCAGGTCGGTCAGCAAGCGGTCATAGTTAGCTGCCAGCAACTGACGCTTTTGAATAATAGGTAATAAACGCAGGCTTTGGCTTAACCCCAGCGCGGCCTGAATGTCGGTCATGCGGTAGTTAAAACCCAACAGCAATTGCTGATAATACCAGGCACCATGGGCAGGCTCGGTCATCAGGTTTTCGTCGCGGCTAATGCCGTGGCTGCGTAGCAGGCGCATTCTATCGGCCAGCTCTGAGTTGTTAGTCAGTGCCAATCCGCCTTCAGCGGTAGTAATAATTTTTACCGGATGAAAGCTGAATACCGTAATATCGCTGTAACGGCAGTTGCCTACCGGCTCATCCTGGTAACTTGCACCAACAGCATGTGAGGCGTCTTCAATAACGCTAAAACCAAACTCATTGGCCAGATAATGTATCTGCTGCATATCACAGCTGGCACCGGCTAAATGCACCGGTATTACCACTTGCGGCAGGTTGTCATTGCTACGGGCCAGTTCCAGCTTTTGTCGTAACTTATCTATCGCCATATTGCCGCTGTCGGGTTCAATATCAACAAAATCGACATCGGCGCCGCAGTAACGTGCGCCATTAGCTGAGGCAACAAAACTGACTGGAGACGTCCAGACTCTGCTGCCGGGGCTAACGCCAAGTGCCAAACAGGCAATATGCAAAGCCGAGGTAGCACTATTTACTGCTACAGCATGCTGCGCCGTTGTCAGTTCACAAAAGCGTTGCTCAAAAGCAGGTACGGTCGGCCCCTGGGTTAAAAAGTCACTTTGCAGTACCTGTGTTACTGCATCAATATCTGCCTGGCTAATATGCTGACGGCCATAGGGGATCACAGCATTGCTTCCTGATTAAACTGACGCATCTGGTCAACACTAAGAAAATCCGGGTTGCTGTCAGACACATATTCAAAACCCGGTGTAACCAGTTTGCCTTGCTCCAGCAATGCATTGCTGGAGAAATCATTGCTACGGTTAAAAAACTTAATTGCCGGGGCAATGACGAAGTGATCAGCAAACTCGTAAGTGTGATAAGACATATCGCCCGGACACATCATTTCATGTAATTTCTCACCGGGGCGAATGCCCACCTCTTTTACGGGTAAATGCGGGGCCATGGCTTTGGCTAAATCGACAATACGGATAGAGGGAATTTTCGGCACAAAAATTTCACCGCCAAGCATACGCTCAAAGTTTTTTAATACGAAATTGACACCTTGCTGCAGGCTGATCCAGAACCTTGTCATTTCAAGGTGGGTAACCGGAATATGATCATGCTTTTTATCAATCAGCTGTTGAAAAAATGGCACCACTGAACCACGCGAACCGACTACATTACCGTAGCGTACTACCGAGAAGCGCGGTTTGGCACCGCCGGAGATGTTATTAGCAGCGATAAACAGCTTATCGGAAGCCAGCTTAGTAGCGCCGTATAAGTT
This sequence comes from Rheinheimera pacifica, assembly GCF_024809855.1. GTDB lineage: Bacteria > Pseudomonadota > Gammaproteobacteria > Enterobacterales > Alteromonadaceae > Alishewanella > Alishewanella pacifica_A. The sequence goes on along the minus strand of NZ_JANUEM010000020.1, from coordinate 27,484 downwards.
AACGGGGTTAGCGGCTTTATCGGTAGACAGTGCAATGACTTTTTCTACACCATTTTCTATCGCCGCGTTGATCACATGTTCAGCGCCGTTAATATTGGTTTTAATGCATTCCATCGGGTTATATTCGGCTGCAGGTACCTGTTTTAGCGCTGCCGCGTGGATAACGTAATCCACGCCGTGCATTGCCCGCACCAGCCGGTGTTCATCACGCACATCGCCGATAAAATAGCGCATACAGCTTTGGTTAAACTTTTGCTGCATTTCGTACTGTTTTAGCTCGTCACGGGAGTAAATAATGATTTTTTTCGGCTTATAGCGTGCAAGCAGGGTTTCTGTGTACTTATGGCCAAATGAGCCGGTACCACCGGTAATTAAAATTGTTTTGCCGTTAAACATAAGCTGCTCCCGGGAACCACTTTTGTGCGAAATGCTGTTTAAAATGACATTAGCATAAACTGTGCCGCCAGAGCTAACATATTCAGTTCAAACACTTTAATACTAATATATTGGCTTAATTTTTGCGCAGGTTTAATTAATAGCGGTTTACCGTCGCTTTGACTAAACTATAACCAGTTTTAAACACAAATTGGTGCCAAGATGAAACTTAATACCCCCGGCAGTTTAAATACCTTAAACCAGGCCCAGTTACAGCAGGACAGCCTGTTAAAAAAGCTGGCTGCGGCAAAGCGTATTACCAGTGCTGCCGATGATGCAGCCGGTTTGCAAATAGCGAATCAGCTAAGCAGCAGTATTAATGGCAAAGGCCAGGGCGAGCGTAACCTGTATGATGGTGTGTCACTTGCGCGGGTTTATGAACAAGGCTTGCAGGGCATAAATGACAACCTTGGTGAGCTTAGCCGTTTGGCAGTCGCTGCCGGTAATGGTATTTACGGCGCACAGGAGCGCTCAGCGCTGCAGGCTGAAGCTGCGCAATATACCGCTAATATTCAGCAGGTTATTGATAGTACAGAATTTGCTGGTAAAAAGTTGTTTAATCAGGATGGCGCTTTAAGCTTTGGCACCGGCTCTGGCAGCCTCAGTTTCAGCACCGCAGATGTTGCGGCAGGTTTAACAGCACAGAATGTTTTTAGTATCGATTTAACTTCAGTTGACAGCGCTGCAGCGTCGCTGAGCAGTATTCAGCAGTCACGGGATTACATTAGTGCTTTACAGGCCGATGCGGGCGTGTCAATTAACAGCTTCAGCTCTGCGGCCAGTAATTTAAATGGCCAGCAAATTGCCGAGTCAGCGGCACGCAGCCGGATTGAAGATCTCGATTTTGCTCGCGCCAGCAGCAATAAGGTGGCTGCTGATATTCTTGCAAATACCTCCGTCAGCGTGGCTTTACAGGCCCGGATACAGCAACAACAAGCATTAAACCTGCTAAGTTAACCGGGCAAAATAACGCTATTTTTTTGACACAGTGTCAAGAAAATAGCGTTTTGCCTTGCAAGCTGGTCTATGAGAAGTACAATGCTATAAAAAGCATAATAAAAGCAGTGGCATGGTAAATAATCCTTTTCTGTATATCGTAGATGAACAAAGCAGCCGCAGCAGCCGGCTTAGTACGGTATTAAGTTTTATTAATGAGCCGCACCAGCTCCTGGATATGGCAACACTACAGATGCGGCTGGGTAATCAGGAGCCGGTAGTGGTACTGCTTGGTGCTCTTGAAAGCCAACAGCATGCTGATCTTCTGTTGCGCTATCCGGCAACGGCGTTCTTACTGCTTGGTGAACCTCTGCAACCCCTGCTGCAATATGCTAATGCGGTGGGCTTGCTTAGTGAACCATTCTCTTATGCCTCTTTAACTCAGCTCTTACGTGACAGCCAGCAGTATCATCGCTTGTTACCACTGCAGCATAAACAGCAAAACACGGCCAAATTTGACGGTATGGTGGGTACCTCCGCCTCTATGCAGCAGGTTCGTTTTCTTATTCAGCAAGTGGCAAAAACCGAAGCTAATGTATTAGTGCTTGGCCCTTCAGGTACCGGCAAAGAAGTGGTAGCGCGTAATATTCACTTATTGTCTAACCGGGCGGGCGGGCCTTTTGTACCCATAAACTGTGGTGCTATACCGGCGGAACTACTGGAAAGTGAACTGTTTGGCCATGAAAAAGGCGCTTTTACCGGCGCTATTTCTACCCGCAAAGGCCGTTTTGAGCTGGCGCAGGGGGGGACACTGTTTTTAGATGAAATAGGCGATATGCCACTGAACATGCAGGTAAAGCTGCTAAGAGTATTACAGGAACGTACCTATGAGCGGGTAGGTGGCACCCAGCCTATTAAGGCTGATGTGCGCATTGTTGCTGCCACGCACCGTGATTTAGAGCACATGATTGCTGAGGGCAGTTTCCGTGAAGATCTGTACTACCGCTTAAATGTATTTCCTATTGAAACCCCTGCGCTTAACCAGCGCTGCGATGACATACCGCTGCTGATCAGCGAGTTGTTACAACGCCAGGAAAAATACAGCCAGGCCAAAGTCAAATTTACCGAATATGCTATGCAAAGCCTGCAACTGCACAGTTGGCCGGGTAATGTGCGCGAGCTGGCAAACTTGCTGGAGCGGATGGTTATTATGTACCCGGATCAGGTTGTTGATGTAGCCGAGTTGCCGTTTAAATACCGTCATCTGGATATTGAAAGCTATGTACCGCAATATCCTGAAAGTTTACAGGAACGTGATTTACTAAACGAAATGTTTCAGTCTGCAGATGATGGCGAAGACGACACTGATAGCGAAGGTTTTTTTGCCGTTGCCGATGGCCTGCAGGAATTACCCGATCAGGGGCTGGATTTAAAAGAATATCTGGCCGGGTTGGAAATCCGCTTTATATCCCAGGCTCTGGAGCGGCACGAGTTTGTTGTGGCCCGGGCTGCTGAAGTGCTGGGGCTGCGCCGTACCACGCTGGTAGAAAAAATGCGTAAGTATAACCTCGGTAAAGACGAATAATAATAGCCAGTAACTGCTAGTGTCAGCCTTTTGACACTGTAAGTGGCTAAAAATATTAAAGTTTATCTGGCATAATGCCTGCATTACCCCTTAGCGATAACGTAACGTTTAAGGGTAATTATGACAACGGCCAACGCATATGACTTTTCCTTGCGCACTTTGCCGGATACTGCAGCGGCAGCAGCCAGCGGGCGCAATGTACTGCAGTTATTGCCGCCAGCTCACTACGATGCCGTATTACAGGCTTTACCTGCCGCAGTGATCCTGCTGGACCAGCGTGGTGTAGTGTACCAGGCCAATCCGGCGGCAATAAATTTGTTGGGAGAGCCGCTTACCGGGCAGCGCTGGCTGGACGTTATCGGCCGTTGTTTTCGCCCGCGTAGCGATGATGGCCTGGAAGTATCCTTGCAGGATGGCCGGCGGGTTAAACTGCAAATAAGTACTTTGGCACAAAGTGGCGCCTCGCTGCAGGCGGGCCAGCTTATTATGCTGACTGATCTGACCGAAACCCGGCAATTACAAAGCCGCCTTAGCCATATGCAGCGTTTATCCACTCTGGGTAAGATGATGGCAACGTTAGCTCACCAAATCCGCACACCGTTATCGGCTGCTTTACTCTATGCGCAAAATCTGGCTAACCCAAGAGCCACTTTGCAGGTACAACAGCAGTTTCAGCAAAAGTTATTATCGCGTTTACAGGATTTAGAGCAGCAGGTCAGTGATATGCTGCTATTTGCCCGTTCTGGCAGTGCCCGGCAAGTTACCTCATTCTCACTTGGGGCTTTAATTGAGCAGTTAAACACCAGTATTGAAGCATTGCTGCTTCAGCATAATAGCCGTTTATCACTGGCCTGCAGTGATCCTGCGCTTTGTTTGCTGGGCAACCAGAATGCGCTGTGCGGAGCCTTGCAAAATCTTATTCAAAACAGTATTCAGGCAGCCGGGCCTGATACGCAAATACAGCTTGATATCATGCGCAGTGAACACCAGCACGATATGTTATTGCTGCGCCTTACCGATAACGGGCCGGGGGTGGCTGCGGCACTGCGCGACTCTCTGTTTGAACCCTTTGTTACGGGCCGGGCACAGGGCACCGGCCTGGGGCTTGCGGTGGTGCAGGCGGTAGCGCACTCGCATCATGGATCGGTGCAATATATTCCGACAGAGCAAGGCGCCTGCTTTGAAATGCTGCTGCCAATACAGCAGCCGGTTAGCGGGGAGTAACACCATATGAGCCAACATATATTATTGGTAGAAGACGACGCCGGTTTGCGCGAGGCCCTGCACGACACCCTATTGCTGGCGCAGTATCAGGTATGTGCAGTTGACAGTGCCGAGCAGGCCTTACTGACACTGAAACGCCAGACGGTACAATTGGTTATAAGCGATGTGCAAATGCAGGGGGCTTCAGGCCTTACGCTACTCAAAACCTTACGCGAGCAGTATCCGAATATTCCTGTACTGATGATGACAGCTTACGCCACGGTGCAGGCGGCGGTTGAGGCTATCCGACTGGGGGCAATTGATTATCTGGCAAAGCCATTTTCACCGGAAGTACTGCTTAATACTGTCAGCCGCTACGTTAGTGTTGAACCCGTAGCCAGTTTTGAACCCATAGTGGCTGCAGCATCCAGTAAACAGCTGCTGGCACTATGCGCTAAAGTTGCCCGCACCGAAGCCAGTGTAATGATTACCGGCCCCAGCGGCTCAGGCAAAGAAGTATTGGCCCGTTATATTCACCAGTTGTCCGAGCGCAGCGGTGGGCCCTTTGTAGCAATTAATTGCGCCGCCATTCCGGAAAATATGCTGGAATCCACTTTATTTGGTTACGAGAAAGGCGCTTTTACCGGCGCTATCGCAGGTTGCCCAGGCAAGTTTGAACAGGCCCAGCAAGGCACTATTTTGCTGGATGAAATAACAGAAATGGATTTAAATCTGCAGGCCAAATTATTGCGCGTGTTACAAGAGCGTGAAGTAGAGCGCTTGGGCGGTCGTAAAACCATTAAACTGGATGTCAGGGTATTGGCCACCAGTAACCGCAACCTGAAGCAAGCCGTAGAGCAGGGCCGGTTTCGGGAAGATTTATACTACCGGCTGAATGTATTTCCACTGAGCTGGCCGGCGCTATGCGAAAGGCCGGCCGATATCGTACCGCTGGCGCAGCACTTACTGCAGCGCCATTGCCAGGCAGCCGGGCGTGCTGTAGTGCATTTAACTGAAGCGGCAGCTTTGCAATTAACCCGCTATAGCTGGCCGGGCAATGTACGTGAGCTGGATAATGTAATACAGCGCGCTTTAATTATCTGCCAGAATGACAGTATTGAAGCTGATGACATTTTGCTGGAGCAAGCCGGTATGCAACTGCCGGTTCTGGCTGAGCATGAGATACCTGCACAGGTTACAAGCCTGGAGGCAGATGATGACGCTAATACCGGTTTTAAAGCCAGCGTACACGAGCAAGAGCATCGTATTATTCTGGCAACGATGAAAGCCTGTGCCAACCGGCGTAAAGACGTAGCCGAACGGCTAGGCATCAGTGATCGCACCCTGCGCTATAAACTGGCCCGTATGAAAGAGCATGGTATAGAGCTACCAGCCTGACATAAAACCCTCAAATTGAGGGTTTTTTCTATTAAATTCATATCATTAAAACTTGGCATAACTCCTGCTTTGCTTTGGCTAACCGTATTAGCAGCAAATTTTTGACAGGTGACGCTATGAATATCAAAGGGCAGGCCCTTTACGCCGAAATGCAGTCGCTGGCCAGCCAGGCCCGTGGCGTTGGCAGCGAGCTGAAGCTGAAAAATACCGCTGAAGTTAACCCCAGCCAGAGTGATTTTGGCAATATGCTGAAAAATGCCATTAGCAATGTAAACGCCTTGCAACAAGAAACCAGCCAGATGCGGACAGCGGTGGAAATGGGCGATCCTAATGTATCGCTGGCACAGGTAATGATTGCCAGCCAGAAATCCTCTCTGGCATTTGAAGCCACCTTGCAAGTACGTAACAAACTGGTAGAAGCCTACAAAGACATTATGTCGATGCCGGTATAACGGAGGAATAAGCTGTGGCTGAAAATCAATCCACCGAGCTGGCACTGACTAATACCGAATACGGTAGCGGTGAGCAGCAGGAACAAAAACCGGGTTTTGTCGGCAGTTTGGGCGGCATGGATCTGGTGCGTCAGATCACTCTGATTGTTGCACTAACGATATGTCTGGCTATAGCTATTCTGATTATCATGTGGGCCCGTGAACCAGAAATGCGGCCGCTGGGCAATTTTGAAACACAGGAACTGATCCAGACACTGGATCACCTTGATGCACAAAAAATCAGTTATAAACTGGAAGGCAACACTATTTTGGTACCTGAGGACAAATTTCAGAGTATTAAACTGTCGTTGTCGCGCGCGGGCCTGACCAGAGAACCCTCCAGCGGCACCGAATTTTTACTGCAGGACAGCGGCTTTGGCGTGAGCCAGCGCCTGGAAATGGAGCGGTTAAAACACAGCCGTGAACAACAATTAGCCCGCACTATTGAAGAGCTGCAAAGTGTATCCCGTGCCAGGGTATTACTGGCTATTCCCAAAGAAAACGTATTTGCCAGAGTAGAGCGGTTGCCATCAGCTACGGTGCTGGTAACGGCCCGCGGTGGTACGTCAATCCGTGACAGCGAAGTGGCGGCTATCGTCGATATCGTTGCCTCTGCAGTACAGGGGCTGGAGCCGTCCCGGGTAACGGTAACGGATCAGAATGGCCGTTTGCTGAACAGTGGCTCACAAGATGCCGCCGCCGGGCGTTCGCGTAAAGAGTATGAACTGCAACGCACCCGTGAAGATGAATACCGTCAAAAAGTCGACTCTATTTTAATGCCGGTACTGGGTTATGGTAATTACACCGCTCAGGTTGATTTGCTGATGGACTTTACCGCCACCGAGCAGACGCAAAAGCGCTTTAACCCGGATTTACCTGCAGTGCGCAGTGAAATGACCATTGAAGAAAACAGCGTGGGTGGGCTAAGTGCCGGTATACCAGGCGCCTTATCTAACCAACCGCCGATGAATTCCGCTATACCTGAGCAGGCAACCGGCGCCGCCGCGCAGCCGGTAGTGCCGGGCCGCAATCATAAAGAAGCCACCCGTAATTATGAACTGGATACCACCATCAGCCATATTTCCCAGCAAAGTGGTGTGATCCGCCGTTTAAGCGTGTCAGTGGCAATTGATTACAAACCTGCAACTGCTGCAGATGGTGAACCTGAACCCCGCACCCAGGCAGAGCTGGCTAACATACGCCGCTTATTGCAAGGTGGTATTGGCTTTGATGCCCAGCGCGGTGACATGATAGAAGTGATCTCCGTGCCCTTTATGAAAGAAGCCATTATCGAAGCTGAAACACCTAATTTTTATGAAGAAGAATGGTTTTTACGCGTAGTGCGGCTGATTATCGGCGGCCTGATTATCGTTGTGCTTATTCTGGCTATTGTACGGCCAATGCTGAAAAAACTGATTTACCCTGAAGAAACCAAAGATACCTATGACGATAACGCGCTGTCCAGCGGGCTGGATTTGGGCGATGACACTATCGACATGCTAAGCTCAACATTCGACGAGAATGCGGTAGGCTTTGCCCCGGATGGCACCTTAATGCTGCCGGATTTACATGGTGACGACGATTTATTACGCGCAGTTCGGGCTTTAGTGGCAAACGAGCCGGAATTATCCTCTCTGGTAGTGAAAAACTGGTTGGCTGAAGATGAGTAGCATAGAAGCAATAAAGCCGTCGTTTGACGTAGGTAAACTGGACGGTGTTGAAAAAGCCGCCATCTTGCTGCTGAGTTTGTCAGAAGAAGATGCTGCGCAAATTTTAAAACACTTAGAGCCGAAACAAGTGCAGAAAGTCGGTTTGGCTATGGCGCAGATGACCGATCTGAACCAGGCAAAAATCTCGGCTGTGCATCGCTTGTTTATCGAGCAAATCCAAAACTTCAGCACCATTGGCTTCCAGAGCGAAGAGTTTATCAAGCGCGCTTTAACTGCGGCACTGGGCGAAGAAAAAGCCGCTAACCTGATAGATCAGATTGTACTGGGTGGCGGTGCCAAAGGTTTGGATTCGCTAAAATGGATGGACTCTAAGCAGGTCGCCAATATTATCCGTAACGAACACCCGCAAATTCAAACAATAGTTTTGTCTTACCTGGAGCCCGAGCAATCGGCAGAGATTTTGTCGCAGTTCCCGGAAAAAGTGCGGTTGGATTTAACCATGCGAATTGCCAACCTGGAAGAAGTACAACCGGCAGCACTGCAAGAGTTAAACGAGATTATGGAGAAACAGTTTGCCGGTCAGGCGGGTGCGCAAACTGCGAAAATGGGTGGCTTAAAAGCCGCTGCCGATATCCTTAACTATATGGATACCAATATTGAAGGCCAGCTGATGGACTCTATCCGTGAGCACGACGAAGAAATGGCGCAGCAAATACAGGATCTGATGTTTGTATTTGAGAACCTGATCGACGTTGATGACCGCGGCATTCAAACCCTGCTGCGCGAAGTACAACAAGATGTGCTGATGAAAGCGTTAAAAGGTACTGATGAAAACTTAAAAGAGAAAATCTTCAAAAATATGTCTAAACGCGCCGCGGAACTGCTGCAAGACGATTTAGAGGCTATGGGGCCGGTGCGGGTAAGTGATGTTGAAGCCGCACAAAAAGAAATTCTGTCCACCGCGCGACGTTTATCTGACGCCGGTGAAATTATGCTTGGCAGTGGCGGCGGCGATGACTTCGTCTAAACAGAGCGGGTAGTATTATGAGCACTGATGCATTTAGGCACAAAAAGCCGTTTTCGCCCGATGATGAAACGGATGAACTGATCAGGCACTGGCAAACACCCGATATGACGCCGGCACCTGATGGCCTTCGTACCAATGCGCTGAATAAAACTCAGCCTCAGGCCAGGGTGAGTAAAGCAGATGACGATGAAGAGCTGGCAATCAAGCCACTCACCGCAGACGAGATAGAGCAAATACGTCAGGCGGCTTATGAAGAGGGCTTTGGGCAGGGTAAAGACGACGGTTTTAGCAAAGGTTATGCTGAAGGCCGTGAACAAGGCCTGCAGGATGGCCAGGCGCAGGGCCAGGCTGAAGGTAAAAAGCAGGGGCTGGCAGAAGGCCAGACAGAGCTTAATGATAAGCTGGTACAACTGAGCGCACTACTTGATCAGTTACAACAACCGCTGGCCAGCATTGATACACAGGTAAAACAGCAGTTATTACAGCTGAGTCTGGCTATGGCACAGGCCGTGATCAATGTTGAAGTTAAAACCAACCATCAGGTTATTTTGCAGGCAATTTCAGAAGCAACTTCAGCGCTGCCATTACAAGCCGGGCAACTGTTAATAAAGCTGAACTCGGCTGACTTAGCTATTGTTGAGCAACATTACACTAAAGATGAGCTGGCACAACGCAACTGGCAGCTCAGGGCTGAGCCTGTGGTGGCGCAGGGTGGTTGTGTAGTAGAAAGCAGCCAGTCCAGCGTGGATCGCAGTTTGCAACAACGCATTCAAAGCAGCCTGGAGCATTTTATTCAGCTACAACAGCACGATGCCAAAACTGACGCAGAAGCAGAGGATTAAGCTATGGCAAACAGCGAAAGTCTGAGCCGGTTTCTGCAGCAACAACAGCGTTATGTACATAGCTCACGGCCTGCTGTTGCCGGCCATCTGGTGCGTGTGGTGGGCTTAACGCTGGAAGCAACCGGTTGTAGCGCTGCTATTGGCCAGCCGTGCTCGGTAGAAACCGCCCGCGGCGAAATTATGGCGGAAGTAGTGGGCTTTGCCAACGACCGTATTTATCTGATGCCTAAAGATGATGTGTCTGGCGTTGTGCCGGGTGCCCGCGTTACGCCTATGCTTAACTTTAAAGGTGTACCCCTTAGCCTTAATTTACTTGGCCGGGTAATAGACGGCGTAGGTGCACCGCTGGACGGTAAAGGCCCTATAGCGGCGGAACAATTCGGTGGCGCCAAAGCTAAACCTATTAACCCTTTGCACCGCCGGCCAATTAAGCAGCCGCTGGATGTTGGTGTGCGTTCTATCAACAGTATTCTTACTGTAGGCAAAGGTCAGCGTATGGGCCTGTTTGCCGGTTCAGGCGTAGGTAAAAGTGTACTGTTGGGGATGATGACACGGGGCACATCGGCGGATGTTATTGTGGTAGGCCTGGTGGGAGAGCGTGGCCGCGAGGTAAAAGAGTTTATTGATGAGATTCTGGGCGAAGAAGGCAAAAAGCGTTCAGTGGTCATTGCCGCACCGGCCGATGTATCGCCGCTGATGCGGTTAAAAGGCTGTGAAACAGCCGTGCAGGTAGCTGAATATTTTCGCGATCAGGGCATGGATGTGCTGCTCCTGATTGACTCCATTACCCGCTATGCGCAGGCACAGCGTGAAATTGCACTGGCGGTGGGTGAGCCACCTGCTACTAAAGGCTATCCGCCTTCGGTATTCGCTAAATTACCGGCCCTGGTTGAGCGTGCCGGTAACGGTAGTGGCAACCAGGGATCTATAACGGCATTTTATACTGTGTTGTCTGAAGGCGATGATTTACAAGACCCTATTGCCGATGCATCGCGCGCTATTCTTGATGGCCACATAGTATTGTCCCGGGTTTTGGCCGATGCCGGGCATTTTCCGGCGGTAGATGTAGAAAAATCGATTAGTCGTGTTATGCCAGCTGTTACCAGTGCTGAACATCAGCAAATGGCGCGTACAATAAAGCAGTTGTATGCCAGTTATCAGCAAAGCAAAGATTTAATCGCCATCGGGGCTTATGTGCGGGGTAGTGATCCACAACTGGATGTTGCTATAGGCATGATGCCGGGTATTAACCGCTTTTTACAGCAGGGCATGCACGACGTTGTAACCTATGATGACAGTTTGCAGGGGCTCAACCAACTGGTACCCGCGGCGAAAGGGAGTAACAGATGATTAATCACCGTTTTGCCATGTTAATTAAAATACAAAAAGAGCGGGAAGAGAAACTACAGGCCCATTTTGTCAAAGCTCAGCAGTTTTACCAGCAGGCGGAGCAGAAATATCAGGGCCTGGCTGATTACCGTACTGATTACATTCTGCAGAGCCAGCAACAAGGTGCGGCCGGTTTACAAAGCCGGCAGTACAGCCAGTTTATCAGCTTTATCGGTAAGCTGGACCAGGCAATACAACAGCAGGGGCGGGCGTTACAGCAGGCTAAAGCGGCGGCAGAGCAGCGTAAACAAAGCTGGCTGGCAATGCAGAAGAAGCGTAAAGCCATGGAGTTACTGGTGCAGCGCGGCGAACAGGCCGAGTTATTAAAGCAACTGAAACAAGAGCAGAAAAATGCCGATGAGTACGCCAGCCAGCAATTTATGCGTAGCCGTAATGAGCCACAAATGTACTAATTTACTCAGGTTGGCCTGAAATTTGAATGCAATTGAAGATAACTGGATATACAGGTTTTAATGCAACGGCTTTAACCGGTTTAAAGCGCAGTTAATGCCCGACCATAGTGATCAGGCTGGGGAGTGAAAATGGTGCAGGCTATACAATCATTCATGCTGACATCCACCGCAGACAGCGCGCTGCGGCTGGATGGCGCATTATCAGACTCTGCAGCAGAGGCGGGTGCCGAGCCCTCCGGCCTGGGGTTTGGTGAAGTGCTAAACGGCATAACGCAACCGGCAACAAATAGCCAGCCAGGTGCTAAATTACGGCATGTCCCTGCCGGAATAAGCGTATTAAGCGGGGTAAGCCAGGCATTATTAGCGGCAGCTAATGCAGAAAACGACAGCGCGGCAGGCGCTGATGAAGGCTCTTTGCTGGCATCCAGCTTGCTGGGCCAGATAGCGCTAAAAGATAAACTGCCTGAAACCGGCAGCGAAACCGAAGCCACTACTGGCAGTGATGCTGATACAACTGATAGCGCCGATGCCGGTGCTGCTGAGGATACCCCGGTTGCCGTGTTGCCGGGTACTAACCAGCCTGAAGCTGATGCCACAAAGGCAGTTAAAACAGCAGAGCATCTGCAGCAATCTGCCGACGAAATCACCGATACTGCCACTGAGGCGCAGGTAAAAGCAAACAGTCAAATCGCCGCTGAGATTACGCCGGTTAACGTGGCAGATAAAACAGAAGCCGCCGCTGGCGGTAAAGGCGATGCCCAGCCGGTGGCAGAGTTGCAAGCTGGTGGCAATAAAACGGCATCGCCGGACGATACAGAACTGGCAGCCGGAGCGGGTTCAGATAAGCCTATTCTTGGCGATGATAACCAGAGCAACGGCGGAAAAGCAGCGATAGATACCGCAGTTAAAACGGACGTCAGTCTGGTAAAAACCGATGACAACAGCATAAAAGCCAGCACTGTTACACCGCAAACGGCTCAGGCTGATACTAAAATGGCAGATGCTGATAATGCGGCACAAATTACCGCAACGGGGCTTACTGCCACAGGTAGCCCAGATAACAACAAAACTGAAGCTGACTCTGCTATAACAACAAGCAGGCCGACGCTGACGGCAGCATCTGATAAAACCGATAGCCAGACAGGGGGCAAAGCGGCTGCTGAGTCAAATGCTTCTAAACATGATGCTCAACATGGCTCGTCACAACAAGGCTCTTCACAACAGAATCCGTCGCAAAACAGTTCGGCACAGCAGGGCTCTTCACAACAGCATTCGTCACAACAGCAATTGCGGCAAAATAATGATGGCCAGCCAGCGGATGGTTCAGTGGCAGTGCCTGATAGCAGTGTTGCAACAGCCAAGGTAGCGGCAGATACCAGCACAGTGGCACGCAGTGAGACAGCATTTGGCAGCGCACTGCACGTAGCTGAACAACGTCAGCAAGCCAGCCCGGCTCAGACAGTGGCGCGGCCATTAGCCGAGCAGTTAAAGCAAAGCCTGAATTTACTGCAGCAGGACGCGGCGGGGCAATTGCGTGAACGAGTTAGCTTTATGGTGCGCCAGAATATTCAGATAGCAGAAATCCGGCTGGATCCGGCCGGGCTTGGCCAGATGCAAATAAAAATAGATATGCAGCAGGATCAGGCATCAGTGCAATTTATTGTGCAACAATCGCAGGCAAAAGAATTATTAGAGCAGCAATTACCGAGGCTTAGAGAAATGCTGCAGCAACAGGGAATTCAGCTAACTGAAGGCCAGGTACAGCAACAATCCCAGCAAGAGCGCCAGTTAGCTCAGCGTGACAGTAATCATTCTGGCAGCAATGGTAAACATACCGCAGACGATAGCCAGGATGGTCAGGCAGAAACGGTACAACTTAATGTAAAAACATCTGACCGGCTGGTGGATTATTATGCATAACAACCTGTAGTGGCGGTTAATTCAGTCACGATGATTTACATTGGCTGCCACAGGTGAGCATAATAATATTATTTTAACGAACAGGTGGCACAAACATGGCAGCAGAAAAAGATCTGGTTATTGCAGAAGGTTCAGCCAAGAAGAAATGGCTGCTGTTGGGTGGTGGTGCAGTACTGGTGGTGGTGTTAATTGTTGTGGGCCTGATGTTATTTAGCGGCTCAGGCAGTAATAGTGCCGCAGCAACGTCAGATACGGCGTCTGGTGAGGCAGGCCCGGCTGGTGCTAAAGATGCAAAAGGCACAGCGCTGTATGTGCCACTGCCAAGGCCCTTTGTGTTTAATGTGCCCGGTGCATCGCGTGACCGGATGGTACAAATTAAAGTGCAGTTACTGGTGCGCGGCAGCAATAATGAAACCATAGCTATGCGGCATATTCCACTGATTGAAGGCAGTCTGCTGGAAACCTTCAGTGCAGCCAATGCAGATGAGCTGGTTACCGTTGCCGGGCGCGATGCGTTAAAAAACAAAGCGTTAAGCGATTTACAACAGGCGATGATCGAGGTAGTGGGTTCGGTGGTGGTAGAAGAAGTTCTCTTCACCGGTTTTGTGATGCAATAAGAGTGAGCAGCCGTGACCGATTTACTGTCACAAGATGAAATTGATGCGCTGTTACATGGTGTTGATGACGTCGAAGAAGAAGAAATAGACGATTCCGGTGAAGGCCGGGGCCGCTCTGCCATGGAATACGATTTCTCGTCGCAGGATCGTATTGTACGTGGCCGCATGCCAACGCTGGAGATGGTAAACGAGCGTTTTGCCCGCCATATGCGTATCAGCCTGTTTAATATGATGCGCCGTACTGCCGAAGTGTCAATTAACGGCGTGCAGATGATTAAATTTGGCGAGTATGTGCACACCTTATTTGTACCCACCAGTTTAAACATGGTGCGTTTCAGGCCGCTTAAAGGCACCGGCCTTATTACCATGGAAGCCAGGCTGGTGTTTATTCTGGTGGATAACTTCTTCGGCGGTGATGGCCGTTACCATGCCAAAATTGAAGGCCGCGAGTTTACGCCAACCGAGCGGCGTATTATTCAGATGCTGCTAAAGCTGATTTTTGAAGATTACAAAGAAGCCTGGGCACCGGTAATGGATGTGTCTTTCGAGTATCTGGACTCTGAAGTTAACCCGGCAATGGCTAATATTGTCAGCCCTACAGAAGTAGTGGTGATCAGCTCTTTTCATATTGAACTGGACGGTGGTGGCGGTGATTTCCATGTCGCCTTACCGTATTCCATGCTTGAACCTATTCGCGAGCTGCTCGATGCCGGTGTACAAAGCGACAAAGAAGATACCGATTTACGCTGGAGTAAAGCTCTGCGTGATGAAATTATGGATGTAAAAGTAGATTTAACGACCAGAATGATGGATGTCGATTTAACGCTGCGGCAAGTTATGGAATTAAAGGCCGGTGATATTATTCCGATAGAGATGCCGGAACATATCACGGTGTTAATTGAAGATTTACCAACATACCGGGCCAAATTGGGCCGTTCGCGCGAACATGCGGCGTTGAAGATTGTTGAGAAAATTAAACGGCCTGAGTCAGCGAAATCTGAGATGCATGTGTTTACTAAAGGTGGGCGGCGCCTAGACAGCGATGCCGATATTTCCGAGTTAGAAGCCGATCTGAACCTGTCAGATCGCGACAGAAGGTAACAAAAAATGGCTGATGATAAAGACACCATGGACGAATGGGCCGCTGCCATGGCCGAAGCTGAAGGCACCGGTGGTGCAGAGGCTGTTGAGCTGGAAGAGCTGCGAGATGAAAAAGCAGATATTACAGTAGACGAAAAACGTAAGCTGGACACCATTTTAGATATTCCGGTTACCATATCTATGGAAGTGGGGCGGGCGAAAATAAGTATCCGTAACTTATTGCAGCTTAATCAGGGCTCGGTGGTTGAACTGGAGCGGGTAGCCGGTGAACCACTGGACGTGCTGGTTAACGGTACCCTGATCGCGCACGGTGAGGTAGTGGTGGTAAACGACAAGTTTGGTATTCGCCTGACTGACGTTATCAGCCAGATTGAACGGATTAAGAAGTTACGCTAATGCGATTATTGCTTGTTATTTTGCTATGTTGCAGCTTACTGCCGCTGACGGTAACGGCCCAAAGCAGTACCGAAACAGCGGAACATACTCAGGACGCAACCCAAACCGAGGTTACAGCGCAAAGTGAGACAACACCGGTAACGGCTCTGCCTGCGCCAGCGGTAACACTTAAAACAGAAGCACCCGCAGAGCGCCCGTCAGCAGGCCTTGGCCTGGGTAAAATGGCGCTGTCACTGGCGATTGTGGTCGCAATAGTACTGACACTGGGCTGGGCGTTCAAAAAATTGACGCTACGCTTACCTGGCAGCCGGCACATAAAAATTATTTCTACCATGCCGCTTGGCCCAAAAGAGCGTTTGTTAGTTGTTGAAATGCAAGGAAAACAACGTGTTTTAGGTGTCACCGCGCACAGCATAAATTTACTGTTTGAACTGGAAAATCCTCTACCTGAAGAAAAGTTGGCATCAGACTTTCATACACAGTTGCAATCGTTCCTGAAAAAATAGTGTGAGCTATGTTGCGACTGTTGTTCGTGGTGCTGGTAATACTGCTAAGCCCCGATGTTTTGGCTGATAATGGTGCCTTGTCGGCAGTTACGGTAACTACCGCTGCCGATGGCTCCCAACAATACAGTGTAACGTTACAGGTACTGGCGCTGATGACAGCGCTCAGCTTTATTCCTGCTATCGTGATCATGATGACCTGCTTTACCCGCATTATTGTAGTGCTGGCTATACTGCGCCAGGCCATTGGTTTGCAGCAAACGCCGTCTAACCAGGTACTAATAGGCATTACGCTGTTTCTGACCTTTTTTATTATGGCGCCGGTGTTTAAAAACATTAACGACACGGCCATTCAGCCCTACCTGAGCGAAGAGATTACGCCGGTGCAGGCGCTGGATGCAGCACTGATACCAATAAAAGGCTTTATGCTGCACCAGACCCGCACCAAAGATTTGGATACTTTTGCCCAGATCGCCGGGCTGGAAATTGCTGCTTCCCCGCAGGATTACCCCATTACCGTGGTGATCCCGGCTTTTATCACCAGCGAACTTAAAACCGCATTTCAGATTGGCTTTATGCTGTTTATCCCGTTTCTGATCATTGATCTGGTTGTCGCCAGCGTATTAATGGCAATGGGTATGATGATGTTATCTCCGATGATTATCTCGTTGCCCTTTAAGCTGATGATGTTTGTACTGGTTGATGGCTGGATTTTAGTTATGGGCACACTGGCTACCAGCTATGGAGTGGGCACATGAGCCCGGAGATTTTTGTCGATGTGCTGCGTGATGCGCTGTTTCTGGTAATTTTGCTGGTAAGTGCCATTATTCTGCCATCGTTATTTGTCGGTTTACTGGTAGCTATTTTCCAGGCGGCAACCTCTATTAACGAGCAAACATTAAGCTTTTTACCGCGGCTTATTGTTACGTTGTTGGCACTGATTTTTGGTGGCCACTGGTTTACCCGCGTAATTATGGAATACACCAACGAACTTATTTTAAGCATTCCAACGGTAGTGGGTTAACGCGCGATGGAATTTCCGCTGAATGTACTGATGCAGACTCTGGCAGATTACCTGCTGCCTATGTGTCGTGTAACCGGTATGTTCCTGATTATGGCCGGTATTGGGGTCCGTAACATACCGATGCGGATAAAAACCGGCCTGGTATTGATGATCACGCTGATTATTATGCCGACACTGCCGCCGGTGCCTAACCCGGATTTAATGTCCGGCCAGATGATACTGGAAGTGATGCTGCAACTGCTAATTGGTTTTGCGCTGGGCTTTATTTCATTAATGTTTATTACCACCTTCGTTGTTGCCGGGCAATTGCTGGCTATGCAAACTGGCCTGGGCTTTGCGTCTATGGTTGACCCGGCCAGTGGTGTGAATGTGGCGGCTATCGGTCAGTTTTATCTAATTCTGGCCACCTTGTTGTTTTGGATCTTTGATGGCCATCTCATCATGATCCAAATGCTGGTATTTAGCTTTGACACGCTGCCGATTAACGGCCAGTGGTGGGATGTAACCAGCTACTGGACTGTAATAGAATTCGGCGGCTGGATGTTTGCCACCGCACTGGCAATAGCACTGGCACCGATTGTATCGATGCTGGTGGTAAACCTGTCGTTTGGCATTATGACGCGTGCCGCACCGCAGCTGAATATTTTCTCGATAGGTTTTCCTATTACCATGCTGGCCGGTTTAATCATTTTGTGGTTAACGCTGGACACCTTTTTATTTCATTACGACAAACAGTGGCAGCACGTAATAGATTACAGCTGCCGGCTGATTGGCTGTTAAGCGGAGGGCTCTGCAATGGCAGATGAAAGCGCCGAAAAAACCGAACAGCCCACCCCCAAGAAGCTGCAGGACGCAGCTGAAAAGGGCCAGGTTGCCCGCTCCAAGGATTTAGGTACAGCTTTTGTGTTAATTGGCAGTGCAGCCGCTTTACTGGTGTTTGGCAAAATGCTGGCAATGGCGGTACTGGATGTTGGTCAACGCATGTTAAAGCTGGATGCGAAAGATATTTTCGAAACTAACTCCATGTTTACCGCCTGGGGTGCAGCAGGCGAAAAGCTGATCCCACCGCTGGCAGGCATTTTTATTATTATTCTTATTGCAGCTTTTATCGGTAATACCTTGTTAGGTGGGTTTAATTTTAGCTGGGAGGCCGCAGGGCCCAAAGCCAGTAAAATGAGCCCGCTAAAAGGTTTTAAGCGTATGTTTGGTTTGCAAGCGCTGGTAGAACTGCTTAAAAGTATCCTCAAAGTGGTGGTGGTAATCGGCATTGCCTATCTGCTGCTTAAAGTGTTCTTTTTCGACATTATGGCGCTGTCTTTAATGAGTGAGCCCAATAATATCGAATCGGCGTTACACTTTTTAGCCTGGTTGTTTTTGGGGTTATGCGCCAGCGTATCGGTAATTGCCATAGTTGATGCGCCATATCAGAAGTGGAATCATATAAAACAACTGAAAATGTCACTGCAGGAAATTAAAGACGAATATAAAAACAGCGAAGGCGATCCGCAAATTAAAGCCCGTATCCGCCGTACTCAAATGCAAATGTCGATGAAACGTATGATGCAGGAAGTACCCAAAGCGGATGTTATTGTAACTAACCCGACGCACTATGCGGTGGCGCTAAAATATGATCAGGGCAAATTCCGCGCCCCGGTCGTGGTGGCTAAAGGCGTGGATGAAGTTGCCATGCATATCCGTAAAATAGGTAATGAACATAAAGTGCCGGTTATTGAATCGCCTTCGCTGGCACGGTCTATATACTACACCACCAAGCTTGACCATCCGATCCCCGAACAACTTTTTGCGGCTGTAGCGCAGGTTCTGGCCTATATACATCAGCTGAAAATGTATAAAAAAGGCAAAGGCAGCCGGCCAAGAACGCTGGCAAAAGAGCTGCCGATACCGGAAGATTTTCGGCATTAGTTGTAATCTTTTTGTCAAGAAAAATATTTATCATTAATATGATGGGGCTCTATATTACAATTTATTTTTTTATGTATACTTTCTGCCGCTTTTCAAGGAGGAAATGTGATAGAAAAAATAAAAAAACTCTTTCTGACAGATCCCAAGTACATAGGTGCTGTACTTTTTGGCTCGCAACTGAATAGCCCCAAACCGGACAGTGATACTGATATAGTACTTTTTACTGCAGAATCTGTATTTATTCATAAGATCCACAAGATTGAAGGTAGCTTATTTGATGTTTTTGAAATGTCACTGGAGCAAGCGTTTGATCGTTTGCGGTTGCGGGAACCTCTGTGGCTAAGTGCTTTTTCAACAGGGCATAATGTTACCGGTGTTGAGCCGGTAACATTATTATTGCAAACGGCAAGGCAAATCAAACAAACCTATAGACCTCAGCTGACTGCTGAGCAGCTAACACTGTTAACTTACGCATTGGAAAGCTGTTACTACAAACTTAGCCGTCATCAGCAAGATAGTTATTTTTATCTGCATTATAGTAATGAGTTTATTCATGTCGTTAAAAAATGTCTGTTTTATGTAGCTGGGATTCAGCCCTGTTCACTTAAAAAACAAATGGATATTTTGATGACAGATTTTGGCGAAATGTCAACGGCAATAAAGACTTTCTTAATACAGACAGATATCGTCAACAAACAGCAGTTAACAGACTATATCTATAACAATGTTCGGGTATTATTACCGGACATCACTTACCCCATTCTTCTCCGGTCGTAACTTAAGAGAATATCAATGCAAAAAAAATATTATACACTTGCGGCTTTAGCTTTAGCAGGGCTATCGCCGACAGAAGCAGAAGCAAACTGTACAATTGTTTACACTAATTCTGGCAGTGGTAGTGTTCCTCAGCAGGTATGTTGGGGGAGCGGTGGCGGTTGGGGGTGGACTGGTGGAGGGGGCGGAGTCGGAAGCTGGGATTGGGGGAGAGATCATAGTGGCTCTGATACTGGGCAGTCAGAATTTATAGATTCCAGTAGCCAAAACGAACCACCAGCAGAAGATAGGAAATGTGGCAACCCTATTGTTGTATCGAGCGGGAAAAAGGTCGAATATGACATCGACTTTATTGGTAAAGAGCAGCATCCGTTAGCTATAGCAAGAAGTTACTCCAGTAAGAATGATTTTGACGGAGCTATGGGCAAAGGCTGGGGTGTTTTAGTTGATAAGAGGCTGGATTTAACCAGCGTAGCTTCCTCTGGCCCGAAAGTAATCGATGAGAATGGCTTGGAGGTTAGTTTTCAAGCAGAAAACTTTAATGTACCTTATGTTGGCTGGATCAATGCTTATAAAACGGCATCAGGTAAAAACTATATTTATAAAAATGCCGCTGGTAATTGGGTTTTCAGGAAAGAAAACAACACTTATGAAACATACAGCGCACAGGGACAGTTGCTAAAAGTTACTTACTCAAAACGGCCAGACGGGCCAGGTATCAGCCATACTTATACGTATACCAACGGTAAAGTAGCCAGTATAAGCCATTCTAACGGTCGTAAACTAACAGTTACTTGGTCCGGCAACAGGATCAGCAATATTAAAGATAACGCCGGTAATCAGTATACTTATAGCTACATCAACGGTGTGCTAACAAAAGTGAGTTTTCCGGATGCTAGCAGCAAAACTTATCACTACGAAGATAGCCGCTTTCCTTTTGCTTTAACCGGAGTGACGTTAGGCTCATCCCGTTATTCCTGGTTTACTTATGATAATTCTGGGCGTGCGATAGAAACCCGGCACAGCCAGAATATTGATAAATACAGCTTTGTTTTTAACAGTTTGTCTACTGTGGTAACCAACTCTATGGGGCATAAAACAACCTACTTTTATACAAATAACGCTAAGAGTAGGGTTAGTAGTGTGTCTAAAGAAGGTAGCGCTTACTGTGAAGCTGCTAGCCAGCAAACCATGTATGACAATGCTGGTAATAAGGTTTCGGAGACAGATTGGAATGGTAATCGTACTACCTATACTTATACAGATGGAAAGTTAGCAACCAAAAAAGTTGCAAATGGAACAACTGCTAGCATTACTTATGGCTACAGTTGGGACACGGTACTTAATTTGCCTACTGAAGTTACAGAAACCGGTGGTATGACACGCCGTTATAGCTACGATGACCGTATGAATATAACGAGCCAACAGGTAATAGCAGATAGTCGTGACTTAACGACATCTTATAATTATCAATACTATAGCAATAACGGTATTCAGAAATTAACTATTACTGCCCCTGATGGTGCAACTTCAACAATGGATTACGATGCATCAGGAAATCTCATTCGGTATACCGACCCGATGCTGCATACTACTACTTATAGTAATTACGATACTTTGGGTAATGTTGGAAGGATAACCTACCCTGATGAAACTCAAGAAGCTTTTACCTACGATAAGCGTAGTAAGCTAACAAAGCATGACAAAGTTGCAGCAGACGGAAATGTTTCAAGCATCCAGTATGCCTACAATCAGTTCGATAAAGTTTCCTCAGAAGTTCATAGTTCTGGTTTCTCTATGGTATACAAGTATGATCCTGCTGGCAGATTATTGTCTAAAGAGCAGGTTCGCGCGGGTAAGGTTTATTCCCATAGTTTTTCTTACAATCTTCTTGGAAATGTGTCCTCTGAAAGTATCATAGATCCTGACAATGTATACTCTCAGTGCTATTACGACCCACCTTATGTAGATGAATGCTATGATTATGTTAGCCCAATTTACTCCAGAACTTATGTTTACGATGTTCAAGGGTTGCTAGGTAGGGAAAATCAAAAGAATTTCTTATATGACAAAAACGGAAATGTCATTTCTGAAAAAAATACCAAAGGATATACGATAAGCTATATTTATGATGCGTTGGATAGAATTACCGGACAAACTGATGCGAACGGTAAAATAACCCGCTTTGCTCATGATGTAAGAGGGTTAAAAAGCGTTACTGATGCACGCAGTAAAGTGACAAGTTATAGCAGGAATGCTCTTACCGACATAGAGCAACAAATTAGCCCAGATACCGGCACAAGTGTGTTGAACTATGACAATGCAGGAAGGCTGGATAGTAAACGCGATGCCCGCAACAGAATTTCAAGCTATATCTATGACGATTTAGGGCGCATCACGCGCAAAACAAGTAATACTACTCATAATTGGTATTATGACAATGGTATCTATGCACAGGGTAAGTTAACGGGGTTTAGCGATGATAGCGGTTCTACTTCATACGAGTATGGTAGTTGGGGCTCTTTAACCAGACAAACTAGCGTTATCCAAGGAACCAGTTATCAAACTAACTGGAGTTACGACACTCTGGGGCGCGTTAGCACTTTGACATATCCCGGGGGGAATAAGGTAACCTATGGTTATGATGCATATGGTGATCCGGCGGCGATCACTGTTAGTATTAACGGTGTAAACCGTAGTTTGATTTCCGGAATTAAAAAGTTACCTTTTGCACCCGTAAAAGAATGGAACTTTGGTAATGGTTTAAAACGTAATATTTATTACAACACCGATTTCAGAGTTAGTGGTGTCATAACCGATACTATACAAAGGTTAAACTTTGCCTATGATGGTGATGGCAATATAACCAAAATTACCAACGGCATTAATACTGCATATACGCAGACCTTTACTTATGACAAGCTAAACCGGTTAACAAACATTAGTAGCACCGGTCTTGGTAATCATAACTTCAGCTATGACGACTTGGGCAACCGCACCGCGCGCAGCGGGGCTATTTCAGAAAGCTATGCCATTAACACCGCCTCCAACCGGCTTAATCAGGTAACCCGTGGTAGCCAAACCAGGGTATTTACCTACGATGCCAACGGGAATGTGACTAATGAAAAGCGTTTTGACGGCAGTAACTTCGCTTACACTTATAACAATGATAATCGTATGGTCAAAGCCGGCACTACTGACTACATATACAATGCGATAGGCCAGCGGGTGTATAAAAAGGTAGGTACTGCTATCACGCGTTTTATCTACAGCCCACAAGGCCAACTGCTGGCTGAAGGCACGACAAAGCAATATATTTACTTTCAAGGCCAGGTAGTGGGTTATATCAATAATAATGTGCTCTACTATGTGCATAACGACCATTTAGGTCGGCCGGAGGTCATTACCAACCAAAGCAAAGCGGTAGTATGGCGGGCGAAGCTGGAAGCATTTGACCGTTCAGTGTTAACCAGTAGTATAGGCGAGTTTAATATCGGCTTCCCCGGCCAATACTGGGACGCTGAGAAACAGAGCTGGTATAACTACTTCCGCGACTATGATGCGACCTTAGGGCGGTATTTGCAGAGTGATCCTATTGGTTTAGCGGGTGGGTTAAATACCTATGGGTATGTTGATGGGAATCCTCTAATAAGATTTGATCCATTTGGTTTAGATTGGGTTACGATCGACATAGATCATCACGGTATGAAAAACTGGTCCTTATTGTGGATGAATCGTTTGGCAACGCTCGGTTCTGATGAAATAGTATCGGCTAAAAACTGCGTTGGTTGTACAAGAGACGTCATTCAAGAGTGGCAATCTAAAGATAGCAATGCTTGTAAACAAAATTCAGAAGGTAAGCAATTCCCTAACGACGGCGACATCCGAAAAATCAGACAAACATTTGGAGAATGGCCTGACGCTTGGGCTATTAACGGAAAATCATGGCACTGGACCCCAGCTGTTTCTAATAGGACTTCAAAATGAAAAAAAAAGCCTTGGACAAATTTATTGTATTGTTCGGCGTGTTAGATCTGATGCTAATATGTAAATTTTTTATGAATTTCATCTCTCAAGAAGGTTCGTTTACTTTTGGTAAAGTAGTCAACCTTTTTAGCATTTCTACGGAGTTTGGTAGCTCAATGCAATTGATAACAGTTGTTAGTCTATTGCTATATTTATCAATTGTTATATCAGCGCCGCTACTTATTTTAAAAAAGAAAATCGGTGTTATATTGTCCTTAGCACAGTCACCTTTCAGGTTTACTATGATAATTCAACCTACTTTCTTTTTCTTACCCATAATGCTCTCATTTAAAGATATAGGATTGTTTATAATTGGCGCCATTGTGCTGTTGTTAGAAATTGCTAAGGTCTGGCTGCAAATATCATGGTTAAGAGTGGAGAAAAAAAGTATTGGACATCAATGAAATCGTAGCTTCAGGATGATTCTCGGTCTTTTTTATAATACCTCGAAGGTTGGTTCGAGATATTACCATACTTTCAGCACCATGCATAATAACTGAAAGCTTGGATATTAGGGTCTGGTCGTGGGGTATATTTTAAACAACCAGCTGTACTATATACATAACGACCATTTAGGCCGGCCGGAAGTGATAACCAACCAAAGCAAAGCGGTAGTATGGCGGGCCAAGCTGGAAGCATTTGACCGTTCGGTGCTAACAACATCTATTGGGGATTTCAATATAGGTTTTCCCGGCCAGTACTGGGATGCCGAAAAGCAAAGCTGGTATAACTACTTCCGCGATTATGATGCGACCTTAGGGCGGTATTTGCAGAGTGACCCAATAGGTTTGGCGGGTGGGTTGAATACTTATGGGTATGTTGGCGGGAATCCGTTACGTTACATTGATCCTTACGGTCTAAGCCCAGGGCTGATGTGCTTGGTTCCACCGGTTTCTGGCGCTTGTGCAGCGGGTGCCGCGGCTATCGGTAATGGTATTACCGCTATTGGTGCTGCAGGAATTGGGCTTTGGGCTGTATTGAATGAAAATCAAAATGAAACCCGACCGAAAGATTGCCCTTCGGGAACTCTTGATATTGATAAAGCTAAAAAAAGATTTGGATGGGAAAAAGATACCTTGCATGGAATAAAGGATGCCGCTCACGGTGGTATGGGAACAGGTAAATCATGGACAGGAGTTGCACCTGATGGAACAGTTGGTATTAATGAAGGAGGACATTGGGTTCCTCAAGGTCATTGGGGAGAGTTATTATGATTTCACAGTCAAGTTTCAGAGTTACTTTGCAAATCCACCATCCAAGCCTCTCAGCTGATGAAATAGTTGATAATTTCAGCTATCCGATAAGATATAAACATTCCGTTGGAATGAGTAGAAAAACTAAAACCGGACAAGATTTGGGAGGTATATATTTAGAAACTGCTATTAGCTTCAAACTGCATGATGAACCTATAGCAACTTTTGAATATATATCTAAATTTTTACTAGATTTTTTAGAGAACTTTGATAAGGATTTCTTGGGTAAAATAATTTCCACCGGTGGTAAATGCTCATTTTTATTTGGCATTTATTCAAATAATAATGTTTTTTTAGAATTATCACCTGTAGTAATAAATTACCTTTCATCACTTGGTTTCGGTATCAAGCTTGATTTTTACGGGGGAGAGTGAGAACTATGGCCCTCTAGATATATATATTAGGTGAATCGACATATGATTTTTAGTGCTTCTTTGCGAATCCGTCATTCAGCTTGGTCTGCAGATTCTGTATGTGATTACGTGAAATTAATCCCGAAGTTTATTCAAGACTTAGGGAAAGAGCGAACAACTCCTACCGGCCAAACGCTGACTGGTTGTTATGAGATGACCTATGTCAGCTTTCCGCTTTATTCTGGTAATGAAATTTCTTTTGAAGATTTCTTCAATACGGTCATCAGTAATGGTTCCCTTAAAGATAAAAATTTTTCAATTATCTGGGAAAGTGGCGGTTCTGCAGAAATTTTACTTGGGGTGAACATAAAGGATAACGAATGGATATCTTTGGAGATGCCACATCTTGATTGTTTAAGTAAAGCCAGACTCGAAATGCAGTTTGATATTTATACAGAATGATTCACCCAAATAAAGTCAGATTAGATTGGAACACTAGGTTTCCAAGAGTGGACCTAGCGGGACTTACCACTATCTGTGTAGGGCAAGCTTTCGAATGGCAGTGATACGCTCAGCAGTATCTATATCCGTTTTGAAGGTCAGGTAGTGGTATATATCCACAATAACCAGTGTACTCGACCACTTAGGTTGGCCGGAGGTGATAACCAACCAAAGTAAAGCGGTGGTATGGCATGCGAAGTTAGAAGCGTTTAATCGTTCAGTGTTAACCAGTAGCATAGGCGAGTTTAATATCGGTTTCCCCGGCCAATATTGGGATGCCGAAAAGCAAAGCTGGTATAACTACTTCCGCGACTATGACGCCACTACGGGGAGATACCTTCAATCAGACCCGATTGGATTGGCGGGGGGATTGAACACTTATGCTTATGTGGAAAATAACCCTTTAGTGAATGAAGATCCTTTGGGATTGAGTAGATGGTTAGGTGTCAGCATGTTCTGTACAGGGTATTCTGCAGGTTCTACATTCAATTCTTATCGGAATTTGAGTAAAGGTGCAGAGCAGTTAGCTTCTTTAAACAATAGTCGGTCACAGCTAGTAAGCGCTATTGAGGATGCAACAAAGGCTAAAAGTTGTTCAAAAGAAGCTATCAATGATGCCCATAAGACCCTAACTAATTTAGACAATTTGATAAGGGATATGAGTTTTGAATTAGCAAAAGACAACGCATGGTTTACTACATTTCCCACCGCTATGCTCGTCTGCATGGGCGTTGCTCATAGCAACAGTGTGAAAGGAGTGCGTTTCTGATGCTGCTTAATTTTATTGATGATTCTTATTTTCATATTGTATTTATATCTTTATTTTCTTTCATTGTTATTGCATTTTATGCAAGAGAAAAAATATTTTACTTCATATCAAATAGGTTAGATGTTTCTAGACAAGAAGTGCTTAACCTCTCGATGGCGGATAAGCGGTTGGGAATAACTGAGTCCAAGCTATATAAGTGGTTTAGGGCTACGAGTTTTATCCTCTATATCTGCTGTATTACAATGGTTTTATTTATTATATATACCGCAATCTATTGGAATGAAAAAATCGGAATATTGACTGGAGGATAAATATCAAAGCTAAATGGTCGCGCCTTGCATTTGCAGTGCGACCATTTAGGTTGGCCGGAGTTGATAACCAACCAAAGCAAAGTTGTGGTATGGCGCGCCAAATTAGAAGCGTTTGACCGTTCTGTTCTTACAACGTCTATCGGTGACTTCAATATAGGCTTCCCCGGCCAATATTGGGATGCCGAAAAGCAAAGCTGGTATAACTACTTTAGGGATTATGACGCCACTACGGGGAGATACCTGCAATCAGACCCGATTGGATTGGCGGGGGGGATTGAACATTTATGCTTATGTGGAAAGTAACTCTTTAGCTATCTTTATGGGGTAGCTATTTTAACTCTATCTAATTAGATCTTGGTGTCATATGAAAATAATTGATAAAGCTGAAGCTGATGAGCTTATTCGTCCATTGGGTTTGAAGGTTGGTGAATGGAACCAAATAGAATATTTGCATGTTGATGGGTTGCATTGTTATAAATATATCCCTAATAAAAGTGCAATTGATATATATGTTCTAGTAGAAAGGTTGCTAAATAACTGATCCTAACTCTGATACACCCGCTGCAAGCCATGACCGCCTCCCGGAAACGGCGCGGCGTTATCCATAAAATGCTCAACCTGCTC
>NZ_JANUEM010000019.1 GCF_024809855.1 Rheinheimera pacifica | reverse complement strand
CCTGAACCCATTCCGAACTCAGAAGTGAAACGCAGCTGCGACGATGGTAGTGTAGCATTCGCTATGCGAGAGTAGTTCACCGCCAGGCTCCCAATAAGTAAATAAGCCTCACGCGTAAGCGTGGGGCTTTTTTGCTTTTTATCTCTGCAATTTTACGCCTGAACGAAATCGTAGCCCTGCCTGTAGTTATTCAGTTAGTATCAACTGGCATGTATAACAATAAAAATGGGTATCCAGATGAATCTAAAACATATAACCAGCGGTATGTGTTTAACAGCACTACTGTTGTTCACTACAAGCGACGCAGCTGCTAAAGCTCTGCAATATGATGATGTGTTTGAGCTGGAGTTTGTCTCAGATCCACAGCCTGACGCCAAAGGCGAGCAGATTGTATTTGTACGTAACTGGATGGACCGGCAAACTGATCGGCGCCGTATGACGTTATGGTTAAGCTCCGCTGACGGTAAGATGCTACAAGCTTTAACCGACAAAGATATAAACGCAGCATCTCCGCGCTGGGCGCCGGATAATAACCGGCTGGCGTATATCGCTAATGGCCAAATCCATGTTAAATGGCTTGATAGTGGCCGCTCTTCACAATTAGGCCAGTTACAACACAACCCGGCCAATCTGAATTGGTCACCGGATGGTAAATGGCTGGCGTTTACTATGTTTACACCTAAGCAGGTTAAGGCACCGGTTTCTTTACCAGGCAAGCCGGAAAATGCTGACTGGGCCAAATCGCCAATTTATATTGATAATAAGCAGTATCGTGCTGATGGCGCAGGTTATCTGAAAGCCGGTTATCAACATATTTATATTATGGCGGCTGATGGTGGTTCAGCTATTCAGTTAACTGAAGGTGATTTTAATCATGGCGGTGCACTGAGTTGGTCAAAAGATAGCAAAGCATTGTATTTCTCTGCCAACCGGCATGATAACTGGCAATCTCAACCAGTTAACAGCGAGATATTCCTGCTTACACTGGCAGATCGCAAACTGACGCAATTAACCGATCGTAACGGACCTGATTCGCGCCCGGCAGTATCGCCCGACGGTAAGCTTATCGCTTATGTCGGTTATGATGATCGCAAGCTGGCACATCAGGCAAACCGGCTATATGTGATGAATACGGATGGCAGTAATATCCGTAACCTAACCGAAGATCTGGACAGGGCTATTGATGATTTTCAGTGGTTAGCTAACAGCAAAGCGCTTTATATTTCTTACGATAGCGAAGGTAAAGGCATATTGGCAGAACAGCTGTTGTCTGGCAAACGCAATATACTGGCTGATGATCTGGGCGGTGGCTCTTACAGTCGCCCTTATAGCGGTGGTCAGTTTGCCGCAGCCAGTAATGGCTTAATTGCTTATACACAAATGAGCACGCAGCGTCCGGCTGAGTTGGCGGTTATTAATAAGCGTAACAAACAAAGATTAACTGATTTAAACGCAGATCTGCTGTTTGCCCGCGACATCGGTAAAGTTGAAGAGTTTTGGTACAGCTCTTCAGTTGATGAGCGCAAACTGCATGGCTGGATTATTTATCCGCCAGAATTTGATGCCAGTAAAAAGTATCCGCTTATTCTTGAAATCCACGGTGGTCCGCATACTGCATACGGCCCACACTTTGCCATGGAACTGCAACTGATGGCAGCACAGGGCTATGTAGTGTTGTATACCAACCCGCGGGGTAGCACCAGCTATGGTGAGGATTTTGCTAACCTTATCCATCATAATTATCCAAGCCAGGATTTTAATGATCTGATGGATGGAGTTGATGCAATACTGGCAAAAGGTTTTATCAATGATAAAGAGCTGTTTATTACCGGTGGTAGTGGTGGTGGTGTATTAACTACCTGGAGTATTGCTCATACCGATCGTTTTGCCGCTGCGGTGGCAGTAAACCCGGTAATTAACTGGTTCAGCTTTGTGTTAAATGCTGATATGTACAGCTACTTCAGCCAGTACTGGTTTCCGGGCTTGCCGTGGGAGATGCCAGAGCATTACTTAAAGCATTCGCCGATTGCGCATGTTGGCAAAGTGAAAACGCCAACGATGTTGTTTACCGGTGAAAGCGATCATCGCACACCGATCTCGGAAACTGAGCAATATTATCAGGCACTGCAATTACGCGGCATTGATACGGCTATGGTACGGGTACCTGGCGCATCGCATGCATTGCATACCCGGCCCAGTAATTTAATGGCTAAGCCAGCGTATATTATTCACTGGTTTGAAAAGTACCGGCAAAATACCAACAATTAGTATTACCCAGCCCGGTAGGCAGACTGCCGGGCTTTATGTTAGGCTAAATGCCTGATTAAGCCCTGAGTGCTCGTTTTATATGCAGTTGAATGTAATAGCACTGCTTTTCGCTTTACCTTTGAAGCCGCTTTTGTATAATGGCGCGACCAGCTACAGGGGCATAGTTCCAATTGGTAGAACAGCGGTCTCCAAAACCGATGGTTGGGGGTTCGAATCCCTCTGCCCCTGCCACTTCCCGTTATGACAACATATTCTTATTCTCAGCAACAGCTGCTAAAAATTTTGCAGATTACGCCGGTAAAATTAACTGACGTTTTTGCTGCTGAGCCATTGCCGTCAGAAGAAAACACAGCAGAGCAAAGCTCATCAGAAAATAGCGCCTTGTCCGGAGTTATATCACAGAGCGTTGCACCGGACCTGCGTCAGCAGTTAGCCCAGGATATTGCTGCAGCTTTAGCGGATGGTCTAAGCTGGCAAATTGCTCCTGACGTCTTGCAAAGCCAGATCAATCAATATCAGTTGCTAACCCCGCCGTTGCTTATGTTGCAGCAACCGAAGCAAAAAAAAGCTTTATGGGCACTGCTAAGTAGCTATGCACAAGGCAGCTATGAACAAATTTGAGCTGTTAAGCCGTGCTGATATCGCAGAGATTGCGCGTATCGAACAAGCAGCCAACACTTACCCCTGGACTGAAGCTGCCTTTGACAGCAGCTTTGCTGATAGTTACTTCAGCTATAAACTCGTGGACCATACCGGCAATATTGTCGGGTTTTATGTTGCCCAGTTAATTTTAGAGCAGTTAGAGCTGTTTAATATTTGCGTTGTACCAACGCAGCAGGGCAAAGGTTATGGCCGCAGTCTGATGCAGCACTTTTTGCAGGAAGGCCACGCCAGAGGCGCAACTGAGGTTTTTTTGGAAGTGCGTAGCAGTAATTTAAATGCTATTACCCTGTATCAGCGCTACGGCTTTACGCAAACAGGTTTACGCAAAGGCTATTATGTCAGTAGCCAGGGTAAAGAAGATGCCTTGCTGATGAGTTGTATTCTGTAACGCAGCAGTGCATTTGCACTCTGTGCCCGCGCCATCCAAGCTGCTATAATCGCGCGCATTATCATTTACTTTTGGGTTTTAGCCCTGCACCGTAGCCGGATGCCTGCGGTGACACACTATTGGATATTATGAGCACAGATAACTTTTTAGCCGAAGTAAACAGTCGCCGCACCTTTGCGATTATTTCGCACCCTGATGCCGGTAAAACCACTATTACCGAAAAGGTATTGCTGTTCGGACATCTGATCCAAAAAGCCGGTACCGTTAAAGGTAAAAAGTCTGGCCAGTATGCCACCTCCGACTGGATGGAAATGGAAAAAGAGCGTGGTATTTCGGTTACCACCTCCGTAATGCAATTTCCTTACAATGACTGTCTGGTAAACCTGCTTGATACGCCTGGCCATGAGGATTTCTCGGAAGATACTTATCGTACTTTAACCGCAGTAGATTCCTGCCTGATGGTTATTGACGGTGCCAAGGGTGTTGAAGACCGCACTATTAAGCTGATGGAGGTCACCCGCTTACGTGACACGCCTATTATCACTTTTATGAACAAAATGGACCGCGATATCCGTGACCCGATCGATTTATTAGATGAAGTCGAAAGTGTCCTTAAAATTGCGTGTGCACCTATTACCTGGCCAATAGCCTCGGGTAAAGAGTTTAAAGGCGTGTACCACATTTTGCGTGATGAAATCATTCTGTATAAATCTGGTATGGGCCATACTATTCAGGAGCTGGATATTATTAAAGGCCTGAATAACACGGAGCTGGATAAACGCATTGGCTATTATGCCCAGCAACTGCGTGATGAAATGGAATTGGTGCAGGGCGCCAGTAACGAATTTGACCAGGAGCTGTTTTTAAAGGGTGAGTTAACACCTGTATTCTTTGGTACAGCCCTGGGTAACTTTGGTGTCGACCATATGCTGGATGGTTTAACGCAGTGGGCGCCAATACCGCAACCGCGTGCTACCGATAGCCGCACAGTTGAACCTGTTGAGACTGGTTTTAGCGGTTTTGTATTTAAAATTCAGGCGAATATGGACCCTAAACACCGCGATCGGGTGGCGTTTTTACGCATAGTATCCGGTAAGTATGAAAAAGGTATGAAGGTGCGTCATGTGCGTATCGGTAAAGATGTGCTGATCCCGCAGGCGCTTACATTTTTGGCTGGCGACCGCGAGCATCTGGAAGAAGCTTACCCCGGTGATATTATTGGCTTGCATAATCACGGCACCATTAAGATTGGTGATACTTTTACTACCGGTGAAAATATGCAGTTTACCGGCATTCCTAATTTTGCACCTGAGCTATTCCGTCGTATCCGCCTGCGCGATCCGCTAAAGCAAAAGCAGTTGCTAAAAGGCCTGGTGCAGCTATCTGAGGAGGGGGCAGTACAGGTATTCCGCCCGTTGGATAATAACGATCTGATTGTGGGCGCTGTTGGTGTGCTGCAGTTTGACGTGGTAGTGCACCGGCTTAAATCGGAATATAACGTTGATGCTTTGTACGAGGCGGTTAACGTATCCACTGCTCGCTGGGTATACAGTGATGATGCCAAAGCGCTGGACGAGTTTAAAAACAAAGCCAGCCAGAATTTAGCGCTGGATGGTGGCGATGCTTTAACTTATATCGCACCCACCATGGTAAACCTGAACTTGTCGATAGAGCGTTACCCGAAAATTAAATTCCACAAAACCCGTGAACACTAACAGGCTGGGCGCATGAATATTAAGCATTTATTAACCGAAAAAACTCAGGCTGCTTTTGTTGCATTGGGCTTACCTGCCGACACCAATGCCGCTGTTACTGTAAGTACTAAGCAGGAGTTTGGTGATTATCAGATCAACGGCGCAATGGCCGCCGCCAAGCTGCTGAAAATGAACCCGCGGCAGTTAGCTGAGCAATTAGTGCAAAAGCTGGAGCTCACCGGTATTGCCGACAAAACTGAGATTGCCGGCCCCGGATTTATCAATGTTACATTAAACAAAGACTGGCTGGCTAAGCAGTTACAACATGCTGGTGCGGATGCCCGTTTCGGTGTTACAGCAAATACGGCACCGCAAACGGTAGTAGTTGATTACTCGGCACCTAATTTAGCCAAAGAAATGCATGTAGGCCATTTGCGTTCAACCATTATTGGTGATGCCGTGGTGCGCACGCTGGAATTCTGGGGCGATAACGTTATCCGGCAAAACCATATGGGCGATTGGGGTACCCAGTTTGGTATGCTGATTGCGCACTTGGAAGATAAACTGGCTGCCGGTATCGACTTAGAGCAAGTCGCGCTTGCTGACCTGGAAGACTTCTACCGTGAAGCAAAAAAACGCTTTGACGATGAAGCAGGGTTTGCTGATAAATCGCGTGACTATGTGGTTAAGCTGCAAAGCGGTGATAGCCACTGCCAGAAGCTGTGGCAACTGTTTATTGATACCTCGGTAAAACACAGTAACGAGGTGTATCAAAAGCTGAATGTTACCCTGACCGATGCCGATATCAAGCCGGAAAGTGCTTATAACAGCATGCTGCAGACGATAGTGGATGATTTAAAAGCAAAAACACTGGCGGTGGAGGATCAGGGAGCACTGGTAGTATTTTTACAGGAGTTGGCGGATAAAGAAGGCAATCCGTCGCCCTTTATTATTCAAAAAACCGGTGGTGGCTTTTTGTATTCCACCACCGATTTAGCCGCGTGCCAGTACCGCAGCCATACTTTACAGGCTGATCGGGTGATTATTTTTACCGATGCGCGCCAGGCACTGCACTTTAAACAGGTTGAGCTGGTCGCACGTAAAGCAGGTTATCTGCGAGACGCAACTGCTTACGACCATTGCCCGTTTGGCACTATGATGGGCGAAGATGGCAAGCCATTTAAAACCCGTACCGGCGGCACAGTCAAACTGGCTGAGTTGCTGGAAGAAGCAGTGGTACGTGCCAAAGCTGTAGTGCAGGAAAAAGCTTCTGAATTGTCAGAGCAAGAGATTGCTGAAGTAGCACGTAAAGTGGGCATTGGTGCAGTGAAATTCGCCGATTTGTCGAAAAACCGTACCAGTGACTATATTTTCAGCTGGGATGCGATGCTGAGCTTTGAAGGTGCCACCGCACCTTATCTGCAATATGCTTACACCAGGGTGCGCAGCATTTTACGCCGGGCTGAGATCACCGACGGCTTTAGTGCCACATTAAGTCTGGCTGAAGAGCAGGAAAAGCAATTAGCCGTTAAACTGCTGCGGTTTGAAGAGACATTGCAACAGGTGATAAAAGACGCTCAGCCAAACCTGCTGTGTAATTACCTGTATGAACTGGCCAGTTTATATATGACCTTTTACGAAGCTTGCCCAATGTTAAAAGACGGCATTGAACCTGCTGTGCGTGACAGCCGTTTAATGCTGAGTATTATTAGCTCGCGTATGCTTAAACAAGGCCTGGACTTGCTGGGTATTGAGGTTATGGAGCGTATGTAAATATGAAAATCGACGCAATTCGCCGCAGTTACACCAAAGATAAGCTGGATCTGGATAAATTGAATCAGGATCCGATAGCCCAGTTTGAGTTATGGTTAAAAGACGCCATAGCGGCCGAATTGCCAGATCCCACTGCCATGTGTGTTGCAACGGTTGACAGCACCGGCCAGCCGTCACAGCGCTTGGTGCTGTTAAAAGATGTGAATACCGACGGTTTTACCTTTTACACTAACCTGGGCAGCCGAAAAGCCTGTGAGCTTAGCGGGAACCCTAAAGTGTGTTTGCATTTTCCCTGGCATCCGCTGGAGCGTCAGGTAATAGTGTACGGTACGGCAGAGCGGGTATCGAATACCCAGGTGATGAAGTATTTTTTATCACGGCCTAAAGAAAGCCAACTGGCTGCGTGGGCTTCAGAACAAAGCCGGCCGGTATCTACCCGCCTGGCGCTGATGCAGAAATTTGCTGAAATAAAGCATAAATTTGAACACGGCGAAGTGCCTGTACCGTCATTCTGGGGGGGCTTTTTAGTACGGCCGCATAAAATCGAATTCTGGCAGGGCGGCGAGCACAGGCTGCACGATCGTTTTATGTACAGCAAAACCGCGGATAACCGCTGGAATATCGACAGGTTATGTCCGTAACCCGCGACATACCAGCTAGGGTTAAGCTGTTTGATACCCACTGCCATCTCGATTTACCCGAGCTTGCCGTAGCGCAAGCTCTTCACTGGCAACAGGCACAACAAGCCGGTGTTGCAGCTTTAGTTATTCCCGCCGTACAGCAGTCTGCATGGCAGAAACTGCTTACATTACGCACCCAACAGGCACACTGGCATATAGCACTGGGTATACATCCCTGGTGGGCGTCAGAGCACTCACTTGATGCTGTAGCTGTGCTGGATAAGCTTGTAACAGCTCATAGCAGTACTATTGCTGCTGTAGGGGAGATTGGGCTGGATTTTGCATTAGCTGAACACAGCTTTGCTATGCAGCAACAGTTGTTTACCGCGCAATTGGCACTGGCTAAACAGCATAATAAGCCGGTGATCCTGCATCATCTTAAAAGCCAGCCGCAATTACTGGCTGAGCTTAAACGCCAGCAGTTTAGCTCGGGCGGTATTTTGCATGCTTTTTCCGGCAGCCAGCAACAGGCAATGGCCTTTGTCGATTTAGGCTTTAAGCTGGGGATCGGCGGCACTATTACCTATGAACGGGCAGAAAAAACCCGTAAAACCGTGCAAAAACTGCCACTTGAAAGCTTTGTGCTGGAAACCGATGCACCGGCCATGCCACTGGCTGGTTTTCAGGGCGAAATTAATACCCCGGCACAACTGGCGCTGGTGTTTGAAACTTTCTGCCAACTGCGGCCGGAGCCGCGCGAGCAGATCGCAGAGATGCTGTGGCAAAACAGCCTTAACGCATTAAGGCTTAGCGCGGCGTAACCGTAGCGACTGACGTGACAAGCGCGAAAAGCCACGGCGTAGCATAAAGCCAACAATACCGGCTAATACCAACATAGCCAGCAGCTGTTGCATCATTTGCTGCCATGACAAGCTTATTGGTGTTAAAGACGCATCCAGCCGTAAACTCAGTTTAATGTAGCCTAACAATTGCTGATCTTTAGTAATGGTTTGCACCATTGCCTGCAACTGCTCTGTTTGCATTGGGCCATATAACAACCGTGCCGGCGCGCTGCCTTCTGACCAGCTCATACGCACACCATTGGCGTCATACACCACCACATCATGCAAATACTGGCTGGCAGCAATATGTTGTGTGAGCTGCTCCAGGCCGTCAAGTTGATCATTCTCTATTAAATAAGCTGCGGTGTGCGATAACGCTGTCAACATTTCCTGCATTAGCTGGCTGTTTTGCTGCTGTAACAAACGCTTACCTTGCTGTTGGGTTAGTACCCAGCTATGCAGCAATAGCCAGATACCAATAATAGCAATAGCAATTTGTAACAGCTTAATAGTGCTTGAAGTGCTGTCCGGTATTGGGATATCGTTCTGCATATTTTCCATAAAGCGCCAGCTGAGCTAGTCGTTAATGCGCGTAGCATGCCACGGCTGTAGCGCCAAGTATAGGTAATCCCGTGTCGTTTTTTTATCAGATCCCAGCGCAGCAGCAAGCGGCAGCCTCACCGGTAAAACAGCTTTCGGTTAATCAGCATTACATGCTTAAGTGGCAACCACAGGCGTTGTTACTGCACAGTAAGCAAAGCCTGGCACTGCCCGAAGCGGCGGAATTTACGCTTAAGCTGCCAGCCCAGGTGGCTGTACTGCGGTTGTTTGGCGATGCACTTAGCTGGGCTGCACTGCATAAAGTAATGCAGTGCTTTACAGAAACCGCCCTGGCCTGTCGTTTATATCAGCCTCACCCTGAACTTAGTGCAGCAGTAGAGCTGGCTTTGCCCACTGAGCTGACAGCAACACAGTTGCAACAGCTAAATGAGCTGGCGGCCGGGTTAGATATTGAACTGGTATACCTGCCAACTGCCCCTGTGCTGGCAAAACCCGGTTTGCTGGTAATGGACATGGACTCTACTGCCATCCAAATAGAATGTATTGACGAGATAGCTAACCTGGCCGGGGTGGGGGAGCAGGTTGCCGCCGTAACTGCGCGGGCGATGAATGGCGAGCTGGACTTTGCTCAAAGCCTGGTAGCACGCGTAGCGGCGTTGCAAGGCGCAGACGAGGGTATCTTGCAACAGGTATTGGCTGGCGTGCCCTTAATGCCGGGGTTAACTGAGCTGGTCAATCATTTAAAAGCACATCAGTGGCAGGTTGTTATTGCCTCCGGTGGTTTTACTTATTTTACTGACGCGTTAAAGCTGCAATTAGGCTTAACGGCAACCTTTGCCAATGTGCTGGACATTGCCAACGGTAAGTTAACCGGCAAAGTGCTGGGCGATATTGTTGATGCTAATACCAAAGCGCGGGTGGTTAACGAGCTTGCCGCTGAATACAACATTGCCGCAAGCCAAACCGTTGCTATCGGCGATGGCGCTAACGATATACCTATGCTTAAAGCTGCTGCGCTGGGGGTGGCTTTTCATGCTAAGCCAAAAGTGCAGGCACAGGCTAAAGCAGCTATCCGGCAGGGTTCTTTATTACAGCTGCTGTACCTGCTGGATTAAGCATGAAGCACCAGCAAAGTTCACTTTATCTGGATTTAGAGCAATACCAGCTGCATTTACGCCGCTTGTTGCCGATGCAGCAAGGCATCGCACCGGTGCTGATGCTGCACGGCGCTATTGAAAACGGCCGTATTTTTTATAGCCACTCTGGCAAGGGGCTGGGTTGTTATCTGGCTGATAATGGTTTTATGGTGTATTGCGCTGATTTTGCCGGCCGTGGTTTATCAAAGCCGCATGTGTCAGAGGGGTTTGCGCAAAGCCAGCAACATATGATCACCTGCGATATTCCGGCGTTAATTGAACATGTATACCAGTTGCATCAGCAAAAAGTGATTCTGATTGCGCACTCGTGGGGAGGCGTAGTTGCTGCTGCCTGCCTGGCGCGTTTTCCACAGCTGACAGCCAAAGTGGCTGCTAAGGTGTGTTTTGGCAGTAAAAGGGTGATCAGCATACAAAGCCTGGAGCGTAAGCTGAAAATTAACCTGATCTGGAATAGATTGGCCCCCTGGTTGAGTAAAAAGTACGGTTATTTCCCCGCACGCAAATGGCGTTTGGGCGCCGATGATGAGCCGCAACAGTTTCTACAGGATACAGTACAATGGATTGCCGGTGCGGCTTTTACTGATTTAACCGATCAGTTTGATTATGGCCACAGCAGTAGAACTACAACGTGGCCACCGGTGTGGCACTTTGCTGCCCAGAATGACCGCTTGTTGGGTCATCCGTATGATGTAAAAGCCTTTATTGCTGAAACCGCACCGCTGGCCCGTTTTACCTTACTGGGCCGCGCTACTGGCTATAAGCAGGATTACGACCATATTTCTATGCTGACGCACCCTGGTGCAGTGCAGGAGCATTTTCCCCAATTACGTGACTGGTTGTTGCAGCTGGAGTATTAACTGCTGTTGTTGCATTTTATGGCTGACAGGATCTACCGCCGCCCCATAACGCCATGCCACTTCTTCTGACATATCAATGACATCTATAACACCTGCCACACTCCATAATTCTTCTTCCAGCTGTTTAGCTTTATGAATGGCATAAGCGCTTATATAGTTCATTTCAGCGGCAATATAGTCGGTGTCTGGTCTGCCGGTGCGGGATAGCGTCAAACGAAAACAAAACAGGCTGCCTTGTTGCAAAGCATCCAGCACAAATTGCTGTTTTTTTTGCTCAGAGCTAAATTCGTAATCGTAGTGACAGTTAGCTTCAATATTGCCGTTAGTAATGTCGGCGGGTAGCGCGATAAAAAGCTCGTAGCTTTTGGCGTTGTCAAAACGCTTCATCTGCTTGAGTTGTTGCGCAAATTGCAGGCTGGCGGCGTTATTACGCAGGATCATATTCAAATCAATAGCATCGCTGTGCGGGTGTTGTAAATTCAACAACTGATATAGGCAGTTGCTGGTGCCACCTTTAGCCACAGTATTAATTTCATAGCGAATACCTTTGCGGTGTAAAAACAGCGCAAAACTATTTTGAGAATTAAGATACATATTGCGCAAGGCTGTCGCCAGGCCGGGATATTTAGGGCTTTCTTCTGCCAGTGTCAGTTTAGCGCGGTTGCTTTGGATCAGCTGCTGGAAAAACAACCGCCCGACATGGGGTTCATCTGTTTCTGCTGCACGCAGGTTCATAATAGTATGGCTTTTACTGACTGCCATTACCTCATACGGCAGCTCATTAAGGTTATAGCGGGCACTTATTTTCTGCATATCAGGCAGGCGCAGCATAACAATATCACCTTTACTAAACCTTACCGGTAAGGCGGTTTCCAGTTGTAAGCCTTTTGATGAAAAATCCCGGCTATGGCCACTTAGTTCTGTCTGGCTTTGTTTGTCTTTTACCATTACCGACGTTTTATACAGATAGCGTGACTCTGAACGCAGGTTGACATATTGCACCGGTATGGCCTCACAGGCAGGAATACCTGGGCGTTTTTTATGGCCAAACTGAGCCAGCAGCTTAAGTT
Organism: Rheinheimera pacifica; assembly: GCF_024809855.1. Taxonomy (GTDB): domain Bacteria; phylum Pseudomonadota; class Gammaproteobacteria; order Enterobacterales; family Alteromonadaceae; genus Alishewanella; species Alishewanella pacifica_A. The sequence continues at coordinate 60,018 of NZ_JANUEM010000019.1, read as the reverse complement.
GTTGTTGGTTTACTGGATAACTCTGATACCAGAAAGTGCTGTCGGTGCTGCTGATACCCGTCAGGTTAACAATATAACGTAAGTCCTGTAGCAGGCCTTTGAACAGCGGCGCTTGTGATGCAGGTTTTTTAACTCCGTACTGTTCGGGCACTGTTGCTGGCATATCTGCCATGCTTGCAGCAGTGCGCAGTAAGTTGCAATGCAATACCCGCCAGCTAGGTTTGCTGGCACCAAAACCGAGAAATAATTCTTTTAGCTGCTCAGAAGCTGCCAGCTCTTCACTGGTTGCAGAATAGAAAAACAACTTACCTTTGGCGGCGTGGGTAAAGCAGTAAAGAATAGTCGATTTTTCCTCACTACTCTGTTGCAGTAGTTGCTTCAGCCGTTTTACCGACAGCAGGCTGTCAAAAATAGCCTGATGTTGCTCATCAAGAAAATAGTGCCAGATAGCCCGGTTGTATTCTGTTGTCAGAGCAAAGTTAGGAACAGGCTGGCCGTCTTTTACCGCAATAAAGACCGGCAGGCTGCTAAGGCGTGGCAGGTAAAATTGTTCATAACCTTTGGTGCGCATGCTGTGGCAGACGCTGTCGAGGTTTACTTTATAGCGGCGTTTATTGCCGGCGATAAATTTCTGCAAAAAATCGGCAAATTGTTGTTCATTACCATCTTGCAAGCGTTGCAGGCGCATATAGTGGTTCTGGCCCTGCGACTCTGTATCAACCACTTTATAAATTACACCGTCTGCCAGGCCGAGCATAAACTCTTGCTCCAGGCCGGTAAAATGCAGTTTTAATTCGGCACCGGCATTAACCTTTAGCGGTTTGGTTAATTTAACCTTGCAGCCTGATACTGATAAGTCTGATGTACTGGCGGTTATACGCTGTTTATTCAGCTCTATTTCAACTTCAATGGCATAATTCATCCGCTCATCACGGCGGGTAGTATAGCTGCCGAAGGATATGACGTCGGCCACCTGCGGAGGCAGTTCTTCCTCTTCGTCCTGCGGCTTACCGTTTGCAGATTGCTGCAGGGCGTTTTTCACCCGCTCTTCAGTTTCTTTGCGGTGCATTACGCGAAAATTGTTTTCGGTGTTACGCACTTCTTCATACAAACCAAGCGTATAACCGCCGTATTGTTGCAGGCCGTTTTCAAACACCTTAATGGCGTTATTGTCCATATAGTGGGTTTTGCCTTTATATTCGTAAGGCTTAACGTCACCGTCAACATGGCCGCGTAAATCAATAAAATAATTGCAGGGCTGTGCCATGCGTTTAAGTTCCATTTTTAACAGGAACTGCTTGGACTTAGGAATATCGGATGTTAATAAACTGAACACCTGATCAAAGTCAGCCGAGTTGAGCAAGCTTTTCATGCGGTCAATAATGCCGACGTATTCCTGTAAATCTTCTGCTGTCATAATTCAGTCAGGTTAAATGCCATAATACCGGCACCTTGGGGTTATAATCTGTAGTACGCTACGTTGTTACAAATTGAAAAGCAATATCCATGCCTTTCATTTAGCTTGAGAAAATAAATTATGGCAAAAGTAAAAACTGCTTATGTTTGCAGTGACTGCGGCGCTGACTTTGTGCGCTGGCAAGGCCAGTGCACAGAATGTGGTGCCTGGAATACCGTTAGTGAAGTACGCTTAGGTACTACCAGCAGTAAAAATGCCCGCTTTGAAGGTTATGCCGGGGCTGCGGTAGCAAAAGTGGTACGGCTGGACGAAGTAGATTTACAAGATGTACCACGCTTTAGCAGCGGCTTTGCAGAGTTTGATCGCGTACTGGGCGGTGGCATAGTGCCGGGCTCGGCTATTTTAATTGGTGGCCACCCAGGCGCCGGTAAAAGTACCTTGCTGCTGCAAATTATGTGTGGCCTGGCGCAGCAGGGCGGCGCACTTTATATTACCGGTGAAGAATCCTTGCAGCAGGTTGCCATGCGGGCGCAACGTTTAGGTTTACCAACCAATGCGCTGAAAATGCTGGCTGAAACCAATGTTGAAACCATTTGTCTGCTGGCGCAGCAGGAAAAGCCACGCATTATGGTTATTGATTCTATTCAGGTAATGCACTTAGCTGATATTCAGTCGGCACCCGGCAGTGTGTCGCAGGTGCGTGAGAGTGCGGCCTTTTTAACCCGTTTTGCCAAGCAGCACCATATAGCCATTATTATGGTAGGTCATGTGACTAAAGACGGCTCGCTGGCTGGCCCCAAAGTATTAGAACACTGCATTGATTGCTCGGTAATGCTCGACGGCGACAGTGACAACCGTTACCGCACTATGCGAGGCAACAAAAACCGCTTTGGCCCGGTTAATGAGCTGGGCGTATTTGCCATGACCGGCCAGGGCATGAAAGAGGTAAAAAACCCGTCTGCTATATTTTTAACCCGCGGCAAGGAAGATCAATCCGGCAGTATTGTTATGGTACTGTGGGAAGGTACCCGGCCGTTGCTGGTAGAAATACAAGGGCTGGTTGATTACTCACCCCTAAATAATCCGCGCCGTGTAACGCTTGGCATGGAGCAAAACCGGATATCGATGTTACTGGCTGTTATGCACCGCCACGCCGGTATACAAATGGCCGATCAGGATGTGTTTGTTAACGTGGTGGGTGGCGTAAAAGTAAACGAAACCAGTGCCGATTTAGCCACTTTGCTGGCGCTGGTGTCGAGTTTTCGCGATAAGCCTTTACCAAACGATTTAGTGGTGTTTGGTGAAGTAGGGCTGGCTGGCGAAATAAGGCCGGTACCAAGTGGTCAGGAACGCTTACGTGAGGCGGCTAAACATGGTTTTAAACGGGCAATAGTGCCACAGGCAAACTGCCCGAAAGAGCCGATTGCCGGTATGGAAGTCATAGGGGTTAGTAAACTGGCAGAGGCACTAGAGGCTATTTAGTGCAAAAAAAGCCCCGCGCTGGCGGGGCTGGGCTGTCAGGCTTAGAATTTGGTATTTTGCGGAAAGTTAAGCTTTAACACCTGGTAAGTGTCTTCTTTTAGCTTGCTCAGGCCAAGCCTGTCGTAGCTTTCAACCATAATTTCAAGTGCCTGTTCAACTAGCGGCGAATCACGGTAAAACTCAACGATATATTTGCCACGGTTAGCGGCAGCAAGATAAGCACCGCGGCGCATATAGTAATCAGCTACCAGCAACTCATGCCGTGCCAGTGCATCTTTAATACTTAACATGCGTTTTTTCGCTTCAGCAGCGTATTTGCTGTTAGGAAAGCTGCTTACCAGCAACTTAAAATCATCAAACGCCTGGCGGGTACTGGCCAGATCACGGTCTGCGCGGTCAATGCCCAGCAGGTTATGCAGTGTATTTTCATCCGCTTTCATATTGCTCAGGCCACGCATGTAGTAAACGTAGTCTAGCTCAGGGTGGTTAGGGTTCAGGCGGATAAAACGGTCAATGCCTGCAAGTGCTTTTTGCACATCACCAGCCTGATAATGGGCATAGATCAAATCCAACTGCACCTGCCTGGCCAGCGGCCCGAACGGGTAACGGCTTTCTACAGCCATTAACAGCTCAATAGCGCGGTTATACAAGCCGTTATCTAATACTTCTTTGGCTTGCTGATACATAGTTTGGGCGGTTTGCGTATTACTGGTATCCGCGTCCTTCGGTTTACCGGCACAGGCCGTAAGGGTTAATGCCAGTAAAGAAATCAGTAAAAAATTCGCTTTCATTTAAAAATCCGTTACTACTTGAGCTAAATGGCTGTCTAGTCTGGCGTAAAATCGCTAAAATACACGCTATTGCGATTCTACCCCAGACCTGCCGGGGTTGCACACAGGATAACTGCTTCCGTTATGACAAAACAGCTAAAACTTTCAGAAATTGTACCAGACCATCTTTTTGGTAAGCGATTAGATCAGGTCCTGGCCGAAATGTTCCCTGATTATTCCCGTTCCAGAATAAAAGAATGGATCCTGGCGGATGCAGTTAAGGTTAACGGCATAGTGCAAAATAAGCCACGCGAAAAAATGCTGGGTGGGGAGTCGATAGATATTCTGGCCGAACTACCAGAAGACGAGCGCTTTGAAGCCGAAGCCATTGACCTGAATATTATTTACGAAGATGAACATATTCTGGTGATCAATAAACCCGCCGGACTGGTTGTGCATCCTGGCGCTGGCAATGCCGATGGTACTTTACTTAACGCTTTATTACACCATTGCCCTGGTATTGCGGAAGTGCCACGGGCTGGCATTATTCACCGGCTTGACAAGGATACCACCGGTTTAATGGTGGTAGCCAAAACCATACCGGCGCAAACGCATTTAGTAGAAGCCATGCAGGCGCGTGAAATTACCCGTGAGTATGAAGCGGTATGCCATGGCGCCATGACAGGCGGCGGTACCATTGACGAGCCGATAGGCCGCCACCCTACCAAACGTACTCATATGGCGGTAAGCCAGTCAGGTAAACCTGCTACCACTCATTTTCGCGTGATGGAAAAATACCGGGCCCATACCCGCTTGCGCTTGCGGCTTGAAACCGGCCGTACGCATCAAATCCGCGTACATATGACTTATGTGAATCATCCATTGGTGGGCGATCCTGTTTATGCTGGCCGGCCACGGCCACCGCGTAAAGCAGATGAGCATTTGTTGGGTATTTTACGCAACTTCAGGCGCCAGGCCTTACATGCCGCCATGTTGCGTCTGGCGCACCCCATTACGCTGGAGCTTCTGGAATGGCATGCGCCTATTCCGGATGACATGGTACAGCTAACTGCAGCGCTGCGGGCCGATACTGCTGAGCATGGCCTGGATTATGTCTGACAACCCGCTGTTACTGCCTGACTGGCCGGCCCCGGCCAATGTGCAGGCAGTATGCAGCACCCGTAACGGCGGTTGCTCAACGGGTGTGTATGCCAGTTTAAACCTTGGTAATCATGTGGCCGATAACGCAGAACAGGTGGCTGAAAACCGTCGGCGTTATCAACAGCTGGCAAAGATGCCGGCAGTACCGGTCTGGTTAAATCAGGTGCACGGCACTGCAGTATCTGTGCTGAGTAAAACATCTGGGCCGGATGATACCGCCGATGCCAGTGTAACCTGCGAGCAAGGTGTTGTGGCCACGGTTATGACAGCCGATTGCCTGCCGTTATTACTGTGTGATAAAGCTGGTACTCAGGTAGCCGCAGTACATGCTGGCTGGCGAGGTTTATGCGATGGTGTTATTGAAGCCACACTGGCACACTTTAGCAAACCTGATGAGGTGTTGGTGTATCTTGGCCCGGCTATCAGCCAAAGCGCATTTGAAGTAGGGCCAGAGGTACGGGCTGCTTTTATTAATCATAGTACGCAGGCAGAGCAGGCTTTTATCAGCGGCAATAATAACAAGTGGCAGGCAGATTTATATCTGCTGGCACAACAGCGGCTGCAAGCTTGTGGTGTACAACATATTTATGGTGGCCAGTACTGCACTTATCAGCAAAATGAGTTGTTTTTTTCCTACCGGCGCGATGGCCAAACCGGCCGTATGGCCAGTTCAATTTGGTTAATCTGATCTAAGTCAAATTTTTGACGTTTGTTTGCTTGAATTTGCAGCAATAACGCCCAATCTTATAACGCAACAGTGTTGTGCTTGTAGGAGCCAGAAATGCGTCTTGAAAAATTTACCAGTAAGTTCCAGGAAGCGATAGCCGATGCGCAGTCGCTGGCGCTTGGCCGTGATCAGCAGTTTATCGAGCCGGTGCACCTGATGTTTGCCCTGTTAAATCAGGAAGGTGGCACAGTACGTGAGCTGTTAAACAAACTGGCGATTAATTTTAATGAACTGCGCTCTAAGGTCAGCCAGGCGATAGATAAGCTACCGCGGGTTGAAGGCGAGGGTGCTAACCTGCAGCTATCATCAGCCACTGCACAACTGCTGCAGCAGTGCGATAAGCTGGCACAAAAACGCAAAGACCAGTTTATTTCCAGCGAGCTGTTTGTGTTAGCGGCAACGGAAGATAAATCTGATCTGGGCAAAATTTTACGCTTAATCGGCGTTAGCAAAGACAACGTAGAAACTGCCATTACACAAATGCGCGGCGGCCAGAAGGTTGACGATGTAAATGCCGAAGATACCCGCCAGGCATTAACGAAATACACTATAGATTTAACTGCCCGCGCTGAGGCCGGTAAACTGGATCCGGTAATAGGCCGGGATGAGGAAATTCGCCGCTGTATTCAGGTATTACAACGGCGTACTAAAAATAATCCGGTATTAATTGGTGAACCTGGCGTGGGTAAAACCGCTATTGTTGAAGGTTTGGCGCTGCGCATTATCAACAAAGAGGTACCCGAAGGCTTAAAAGATAAACGCGTATTGTCGCTGGACATGGGCTCTTTACTGGCCGGTGCCAAATACCGTGGTGAGTTTGAAGAGCGGCTAAAAGCAGTATTGAATGAGCTGGCCAAAGAAGAAGGCCAGGTAATTCTATTTATTGATGAAATTCATACCATGGTGGGCGCCGGTAAAGCCGAAGGCGCGATGGATGCCGGCAATATGTTAAAACCGGCGCTGGCACGCGGCGAACTGCACTGCTTGGGGGCTACCACTTTAGATGAATACCGCAAGTACATCGAAAAAGATGCGGCACTGGAGCGGCGTTTTCAAAAAGTGCTGGTAGAAGAGCCTTCGGTAGAAGATACCATAGCTATTTTACGGGGCTTAAAAGAGCGCTATGAAATCCACCACGCGGTAGAAATTACCGATCCGGCGATAGTGGCAGCGGCTACCTTGTCGCACCGTTATGTGTCAGACCGGCAGTTACCAGATAAGGCGATCGATTTAATCGACGAAGCGGCATCAAGCATCCGTATGCAAATGGACTCTAAACCAGAAGAACTGGACCGGTTGGAGCGGCGTATTATTCAGCTAAAACTGGAAGACAATGCGCTGGCAAAAGAGTCTGACGAAGGCAGTAAAAAACGCCGGGATGCTATTCAGGAGCAAATTGCTGAGCTAGATGCCCACTACAACGAACTGGATGAAGTGTGGGAGTCAGAAAAAGCTGCGCTGCAAGGCACGCAAAATATAAAAACCGAGCTTGAACAGGCCCGGCTGGATTTAGAAGTTGCCCGCCGTGCCAGCGATTTACAGCGCATGTCTGAGCTGCAATATGGCCGTATTCCGGAGCTGGAGAAAAAGCTCGATTTAGCCTCACAGGCAGAAATGCACGAAAATACTCTGCTGCGTAATAAGGTGACAGAGCAGGAAATTGCCGACGTATTGTCTAAAGCCACCGGCATACCTGTGAATAAAATGCTTGAAGGCGAGCGCGACAAACTACTACGTATGGAGCAGGCACTGCATGAGAAAGTTATCGGCCAGGATGAAGCCGTAACTGCTGTGTCGCATGCTATCCGCCGCTCGCGGGCTGGCCTGGCAGATCCAAATAAACCGATAGGCTCTTTTCTGTTTTTAGGCCCTACCGGGGTGGGTAAAACTGAGCTGACCAAATCGCTGGCCAACTTTTTGTTTGACAGCCCCGATGCGATGGTACGCATAGATATGTCAGAGTTTATGGAAAAACATGCCGTATCACGTTTGGTTGGTGCACCACCGGGCTATGTCGGCTATGAGGAGGGTGGCTATTTAACTGAAGCTGTGCGGCGTAAACCCTATTCGGTAGTGCTGCTGGACGAGGTAGAGAAAGCCCACCCGGATGTATTTAATATTCTGCTGCAGGTGCTTGATGATGGCCGCTTAACCGACAGCCAGGGCCGTACTGTCGATTTTAAAAACACAGTTATTATTATGACGTCGAATCTTGGCTCGGATCTTATTCAGGAGCATTACCGTGAATACAGTTACGGCCAGATGAAAGATATGCTGATGGGCGTACTAAGCAAGCAATTCCGGCCGGAGTTTTTAAACCGGCTGGACGAAACCGTAGTATTTCATCCGCTGGATAACGTGCAAATTCGCAGCATTGCCAAAATTCAGCTGGCGCGATTGGAGCAGCGGCTGGCCGAGCGGCAGTATCGTTTTAGTATTACTGAGGCGGCACTGGATAAACTGGCCGAAATAGGTTTTGATCCATTGTATGGTGCCAGGCCGCTGAAGCGTGCTATTCAGCAGTATCTGGAGAATCCGCTGGCGCAAGCGTTGCTGCAAGGCGATGTAGTGCCCGGTAGCACAGTACTGTTGGATCATAACGGCACCGATTTTGTTGTTAGCAGTAAGGTTTAATCTGGTATTGGGATATACCCAATGGATTTCAACATGCACGTAGGCGGCAAGTGAGTGAATCCCCATGAGCATAGCAATACTATGTGATTGGGGGGGAGTGAGCGCAGCCAACACCCGTGCATGTTGAAAGACGAAGGGTATAAAAGTGGCCGCTTTTGCGGTCACTTTTGCCTTCAGGCTATCCATGTTAAGGTATGTCCCTTATAATCCTTTGTAAATCCATAACGTAGAAGTTGCTTTATGCCTGAGTCAAAAACACATGATACCAGCCCGCGTAAGGGCATTTACCTGCTGCCTAATTTACTGACAACGGGCGGCTTATTTTCTGGTTTTTTTGCCATAGTGTCGTCAATGAACGGCCGCTTTGAAGCTGCTGCAGTAGCCATTTTTATCGCGATGATTTTTGATGGCCTGGATGGGCGGGTAGCGCGCTTAACCAATACTCAAAGTGAGTTTGGCGCCCAGTACGACAGTATGTCTGATATGTTGTCGTTTGGTATTGCGCCTGCACTGGTTGCCTACAATTGGGGCCTTGCAGAGTACGGCAAGTTCGGTTGGCTGGCTGCCTTTATTTATGTAGCCTGCGCGGCACTGCGTCTTGCCCGTTTTAATGCCAATCTGGGCGTTACCGACGGCCGCTTTTTTCAGGGTTTAGCCAGTCCAGCTGCGGCAGCTATTATTGCCGGTATGGTATGGAGCGGCAGTATTTATCAGGTCGATGGTGACAACATCGGTTATCTGGTGGGGCTGCTGACGATTGTTACCGGCTTACTGATGGTCAGTAATTTCCGTTATAACTCGTTTAAAGATCTTAACTGGCGTGACAGGGTATCCTTTTTAACCATTTTGATGGTCGTGCTGATTTTTGTCGTCATTGCTGCCCGTCCGGCAGAAATGCTGTTTGGTATTTTCTTTATTTATGCCTGCTCTGGTCCGATAACGACAATTCGCAGTGTACGCAAACTTAAACTTGAGCACGTATTGGGAGACTCTGACGACGCTGACTTTGCCGATGCAGATAAAGACCCAAAGGCAACAGACTCTGCTGCCAAAGACGACAACAAGAGCTTGTAAACCAGTAATACATTAAAACGTTATGCATTAAAAAACTCCGCCGCGGCGGAGTTTTGTGTTTTTAACCAAAGCTTTTATTCATATCAGCAATTTTGCCGGCTTGCTGCTGCAAGGCTGAACTGTTGTCAGATACTATCTGAATATTGTTCAGGTTGGTTTGGGCAATTTGCTGTATATGTTCAACGCTTTGTTGCACGTCGTTGGCCACGACACCTTGCTGGGTTGCGGCAGTGGTAATTTGCGACGACAGTTGGGCAATATGATCAATCATGCGCGAAATTTCGGCCAGTTGCTGCTCGCTGTGCCGGGTTTCGGTTACGCAGATATCTACTTGCTGGCGGCTGTGCAACATAACCTTGCCCCAGCTTAGTAAGGTTTGCTGAATTTCACCTATCGATTGTTTAATTTGCTCTGTAGCGTTGTGTGTGCGCGATGATAATGCTCTTACTTCGTCGGCAACCACCGCAAAGCCGCGGCCATGCTCACCGGCACGGGCCGCTTCAATGGCAGCATTTAATGCCAATAGGTTGGTTTGATCGGCAATGCCCTGAATTTCAGTCATTACGACACCAATCCGCTCAGCTTCAACCGCCAGGCCATCCGCTGTTGCTGCTGCACCCTGAACTTCTGTTGCCAGTTGCTGCACTGTTTTAGCTGTGTGTTGCATGGTGGTTTTTGCGGCTTCACAGATTTTGTGTGTTTCGTTTACCTGTTGGTGCGTGTCCTGAGTGCGCTCAGCTATATCCTGTACCGTGCCGTAAAGCTGAGACGTAGCTGCAACAATACTGCTTAAGCGGTCATGCTGTTGGTGAATACCTTGTTCTGTCATATGCACGGCTTCAGCCTGCGTTTCTGCAATAATGCTCAGTGCTGCGGTGCTGTCGGTGGCGCGGCCTAAAACCGTACGCAGCCTGGCCTGAGACATTTTTTGCTGAAAATCTGCAATGCCGTAAGGGCCAAAACCAGAGTAAATCCAGCGCGATACACTGTCGAATTTTGCTTTGGCCTGTTGTAATTGCGCCGGAATGATAAAGAGTTCGTCGTAACAACAAAGCAACCACACCAGCGGTAACAGTAACGCCAGCAAAAAATGCCAGCCAAAAACGGCGACACCAATAGCGGCCAGCAGCAGGCTAAACGTTGCTGCCAGCAGGCGCTTTAAGCCAAAGCGGCTGCGCCAGTCTGACGGAATTTTACCGGCTGCTATGGCTGGATAACTTTTATTGGCCCGTTCTATCATGGCTGCATCGGGTTTTACCCTTACCGACTGATAGCCCACCAGTTTGCCCTGTTGATAAATGGGTGTAACAAAGGCATCCACCCAGTAATAGCGGCCATCTTTACAGCGGTTTTTAACCAGGCCACGCCAGGATTGGCCTTGTTTAAGTTTGTGCCACAGATCAGCAAAAGCTGCTGCCGGCATGTCAGGATGACGTACAAGATTATGGTTGTTACCCACTAATTCTTCTTCGCTGTAACCTGCAACCTTGCAAAAGGCCGGGTTGGCATAGGTGATAACACCGCGCAAATCTGTGGTAGAAACCAGCTCCTGCTCAGCATTAAATTTAACTTCTTCATTAATAGTGCTTATGTTGCGACGGTTCATGTCACCTGCTTATTTAAGTAGTTGCTATTTTGTTCCTGATCCGGCAAGTCTAATGTATTAAAGTAATAATTGCAGCCATAGCTGTGGCGGTTTAACCCATAAGAGGGTTAAGCGACCAAATCTTCGATTGTTGAAAATGAAATTGCAGGCTAAATTAAGCAGCAGTCTTGAGATTGGCCTTAGCGCCCCAATTTCTGCACAATCAGACACCATTTAAGGAATTATCTTGGGCTCAACTTTACAACAACGTCTGGCTAAGCTGAATGCCGTGCCTAGTAAACATGCCATCACAGGTATTCAGCGTGGTATAGAGCGGGAGACGTTGCGGGTTAAACCGGATGGCAAACTTGCATTAACTCCTCATCCGCAAGCCCTTGGTGCAGCGTTAACCCATCCTTGGATCACGACCGATTTTTCTGAGTCCTTGCTTGAGTTTATTACCCCGGTCAGCGACAGCATTGATACCACATTAGCGCAGCTGGCAGATATTCATCGTTTTACCATTAAAAACATTGGTGAAGAGCAGTTCTGGGCAGGCAGCATGCCGTGTTTTATTGACGATCAGAAGCAAATTCCGTTTGCGCAGTATGGCAGTTCTAATATCGGCAGAATGAAAACGCTGTACCGCAAAGGCTTGCATAACCGCTACGGCAGTATGATGCAGGCTATTAGTGGTGTGCATTTTAATTTTTCTTTTTCACAGGACTTCTGGCAGCAATATCAGCAAATTCTGGGGCGAAGTGGTGACTTACAGGCGTTTATCTCTGAACAGTATCTGGCGTTAATACGTAATTACAAACGTTATGTCTGGCTGATTGTATATTTATTTGGTGCTTCACCGGCGATGTGCAAGTCGTTTCTGGAAGGACGCAGCAGCCGTTATAATTTTCAGGCACTGGGTAAAGGGTCGTTGTATCTGCCTTATGCCACTTCATTGCGTATGAGTGATTTAGGTTACACCAACAGCGCGCAATCCAGCCTGAATATTACTTATAACAGCCTGCCTGAGTATATTGCCGGCCTGCATCAGGCGATTAGCATGCCGTCTGAGGAATATAAAAGTATTGGTGTCAGGGTTAATGGTGAATACCAGCAACTTAACGCTAATGTGTTACAAATAGAAAATGAGTTTTATTCTACTATCCGTCCCAAACGTACCACCCAGTCTGGTGAGCGGCCAACCTGCGCGCTGGCGAAGCGGGGGGTTGAATATATCGAAGTGCGTGCTCTGGATGTTAATCCGTTCAGTAGCGTGGGTATTAGCGCAGATCAGATGCGTTTTCTCGATGTTTTCCTGTTGTATTGCCTGCTGCAGGACAGCCCGTCAATGTCTGCCAGCGAGCAGAGTATTACCGAGCAAAACTTAAAAAAAGTGGTTACAGATGGCAGGCGTACTAATCTGGAGATCCAGCAAAATGGCCAGCCCCGTTTAATGCTGGATTGGGCAGAAGAGTTGTTTGCCGATCTGATGCCTTTAGCACAGTATCTGGATTCTGCCTATTTAACGCAGGGCTATAGCAGCGCTTTAAAACAATTTTATCTTGGCCTGTTGGACCCGTCCCAGACATTTTCCGGTAAATTACTTAATCAGTTACTGGCGAAACAACAGGATAACAGCAGCTATACCTTGCAGTTATCGGCAACCTACCGCCAACAGCTGCTGCAGGAGCCTTACCAGTATTATTCTGCTGAGCAGTTTACTGAGGCCGCTGCACAGTCAATTCTGGCACAGCAGCAGGTTGAGCAGTTGGATAACATGAGCTTCGATCAGTATATTGCGCAGTATTTTGCTGAAGTACCACAATGTGAGGATAAAAAAGCGGCTACCTAAAGGTAGCCGTAACAGTATCCAGGGAGAATAAAACTTGGTTGCATCCGTGCACCTTGTTAGAATCGGTCGGATGAAAAAAGTTCATACACAAATAAAACCATTTATCTTCGCCACGGCAGCAGTACTGTTTATCAGTGGTTGTAGTACACCGCCGCCACAGAATAGCTCCAATCTGTGTGAGATCTTCTATGAACACCGCGACTGGTATGATGCAGCAGCGAAAATGCGTGATAAGTGGGGCGTGCCAATTCATATACCCATGAGCATTATGTATCAGGAAAGTAGCTTCCGGCATAATGCCCGGCCGCCAATGCGCTGGTTTTTAGGTTTTATCCCTTATGGCCGTGCCAGTAGTGCTTACGGTTATTCACAAGCAAAAACAGTTACCTGGGACGAGTATGTTAAGGAAGCTAATCGCTTCTGGGCCAGTCGTGACAATTTTTCTGATGCCATGGATTTTATGGGTTGGTATCTGGATAAAACCCACCGCGTAAATAAAATATCCAAATGGGACGGTTACAACCTTTACCTGAATTACCATGAAGGTTGGGGTGGCTACCGGCGTGGCACTTATAAAAATAAAACATGGCTTGTTAACGTTGCCAAACAGGTAGATAGCCGCGCCAAAACCTATGCCGCGCAGTTAAACCGGTGTGAGGATGATCTGAAACGTGGCTGGTTATGGCGGCTGTTTTTTGGCTAAGAAGGCATAAAGCAGTAAAAACCGGCACTGCCGGTTTTTTTAACTGTGGTTTCAGGACTTTTTCAAATGTGGCAACAGACGCACGGTCTTAATCATATTGTCCTGTACGTCTACCACTTCAAGCGGGTAACCGGCCAGCTTTATACTTAGTTTACCCTGGGGGATTTCTTCCAGATACTCTAAAATCAGGCCATTTAAGGTTTTCGGGCCATCAGTGGGCAGCTCCAGGTGCATTTCGCGGTTTAAATCACGTAAATTAATGCCACCATCAATCAGGTATGAACCATCAGGCTGGGCAAGAATATCTTCGTTGTCGTTGCTGGCGATATCTGTCGTAAATTCACCCACCACTTCTTCCAGAATATCAGCCAGAGTTACCAGGCCCTGAATATCGCCATATTCGTCTACAACCAACCCAACGCGGTCTTTGGTGCGCTGAAATTTTAACAGTTGCGTATTGAGCTGGGTGCCCTCAGGAATAAAGTAGATGTCACTTGCTGCACGCATCAGAGTAGATTTAGCCAGTTGTTCTTTAATCAGCAAGCGCATCAGCTCGCGCGGGTGAACAAAACCAATAGCATCATCAATGTTGTCCCGGAACAACAAAATACGGCTGTACTGCATATTCGCCAGCTGGCGCTCTATATCTTTCCAGTCGTCGTTAATATCAATGCCAACTATTTCATTGCGCGGCACCATAATATCTTCAACCGTGGCGTTCTCCAGATCGAGCACACCCACCAGCATGTTCTGATGTTGCTCCGGTATCAGGGCGCCAGCCTCATGTACTACGGTACGCAATTCTTCGGCGCTTAAGCTGTTACCCTGGTGCTTTTCCGGGCTGATACCCATAAGCGCCAAAATGCCGTTAGTAATAAAATTAACCAGCCAGACCAGCGGATAGAATATTTTAAGTAGTAATTTAAGCACAGCAGAGCTGGGGAAGGCGATGCGTTCGGGGTGCAGTGCCGCAATGGTTTTTGGTGTGACTTCAGCAAACACCAGCACCACCATCGTTAACGCCACTGTTGCAATAGCGATACCGACATCACCGTACAAACGCATACCAATAATAGTGGCAATAGCAGAGGCGGCAATATTTACCAGGTTATTACCAATTAAAATAAGGCCAATTAAGCGGTCAGGCCGTTTTAACAGTTCGCTTACGCGGATAGCACCCTTATGATTTTCGTTTGTTAAATGTTTCAAACGATAAGGATTAACAGACATCATGCCCGTTTCTGATCCTGAGAAATAGGCAGATAAAAATAAGAGCACGCCAAGAATGATAAATAGCGTACCCGTCGATATGTCGTCCAAGAGTCAAATACCTGTATTGCCAAACACCTGTACTTGATATTACGAAGTAGCAGGTGAGTCAAGAATTAAAGTGTATTTAGCAGCACTTCGCGTACAAAACGGCTGCCAAAGTAGCCAAGAGTTAACAAAGCTGCACCGGTGATTGTTAAAATATTGGCGGTTTTACCACGCCAGCCTTTACGGGCATGGCCCCAGCACAGCACTACGAAGACGGCAAAACCAATTAAACTGAACACATTTTTATGCAGGTTTTCTTTAGCCAGCCAGTTATCCATAAATACGGCCGCTATCAATAGCGCCAGGCCAAGTAACACTGTGCCTGCCAGTAAAATACGGAACTGCAGCACTTCTGCCTGCACTAAAGGTGGCATATGTCGTGTCATGGCGGCAAAGTCTTTTTGCTTCAGACGGTTGCTGATATAACTAACCTGAAACGAATACAGCATAGCCATAATTAAAATAGCGTAGGCAATAAAAGCCAGCATAATATGCAGCAGCAGAATAATGTTTTGCTCAAAGTGTTGTAGCTGTACGTTGTGAGGTAAGGTTAATACAGCCAGTTGCATCAGGCTGGCAAAGCCATACACGACCGGTAACAGTAATATAGTTGGCGTTCGCAGGGCGGTAAGGGTTATTGCCACAGTGATCAGCCAGCACATCAGCGAGCTGACATTAAGCAAACTGAAGTTTTGCCCCTGCTCAGTAAACAACATGGCTGCCAGTACCAGCATATGTAGTACAAGGCCAATAATGGCTGCGCTGAAGGTGGTTTTAAAATGCGGCCCGTTTGGGTGAAAAATGCGCAGCAATACCGAGCCGGTAGCAACCAGATAGGCAATTAAAGCAAGTGCAGTTAACAGCACTGTAGACATTAGCAGCATTTCCTTTTGTTTTAATGGCTAACCATTGTATTGCAACTTTTGCCGGATGCCCATAGCTGCGATCAACAGTTTCTTAACGGCTGCTTATACCGCGCGACTTTGATATAATCGGCCGTATTATGGCTGTTGAGTGAAAAACCATGTTTGAGAATCTTTCTGATCGTTTAAGCGCCACGCTGAAAAATATTACCGGCCGGGGCCGTTTAACTGAAGACAATGTTAAAGATACGCTGCGCGAAGTACGTATGGCCCTGCTTGAGGCCGACGTAGCGCTGCCGGTAGTACGCGATTTTGTTGCTAACGTTAAAGAGCGTTCAGTAGGGCTGGAAGTAAGTAAAAGCCTGACTCCTGGCCAGGAGTTTCTGAAAATTGTCCGTAAAGCCTTAGAAGAGGCGATGGGAGAGGCCAATGAAGAGCTGGCACTGAATACGCAACCGCCAGCAGTAGTTTTAATGGCGGGCTTGCAAGGTGCCGGTAAAACGACGTCGGTAGGTAAACTGGCTAAGTTTTTAACTGAGCGGAAAAAGAAAAAAGTGCTGGTGGTATCTGCTGACGTATATCGTCCGGCAGCAATTAAACAGTTGGAAACCCTGGCTAAAGATATTGGCATAGAGTTTTTCCCCAGTGACATTTCACAAAAACCAATAGATATTGTTAATGCCGCTATTGCGCATGCCCGTACCCGCATTTTTGATGTGTTGTTGGTTGATACTGCCGGTCGCTTGCATGTCGACAGCGACATGATGGACGAAATTAAAGCGCTGCACGGTGCAGTAAAGCCTATTGAAACCCTGTTTGTGGTCGATGCCATGACAGGCCAGGATGCTGCCAATACTGCCAAAGCTTTTAATGACGCTTTACCACTTACCGGGGTGATTTTAACCAAAACCGATGGCGATGCGCGGGGTGGTGCTGCATTGTCTATCCGCCATATTACCGGCAAACCAATTAAGTTTTTAGGTACCGGTGAAAAAACCGATGCACTAGAGCCGTTTCATCCGGACAGGGTGGCATCGCGTATTCTCGGTATGGGCGATGTGCTGAGCTTAATTGAAGAGCTTGAGCAAAAAGTAGATAAAGAAAAATCTGCCAAAATGGCGCAGAAAATGATGAAAGGCAAAGGCTTTTCATTAGAAGATTTTCGTGAGCAACTGGTGCAAATGCGCGGTATGGGCGGCATGATGTCGATGATGGATAAACTGCCGGGTATGAAAAACCTGCCTGCTGGTGCGATGAACCAGATGGGGGATAAGCAGTTTGTAAAAATGGAAGCCATTATCAATTCAATGACACCAAAAGAGCGTGAGTTCCCGGATTTGCTTAAAGGCTCGCGTAAAAAACGTATTGCTGCCGGTTCCGGTACTCAGGTGCAGGATATTAATCAACTGCTTAAACAGTTTACCCAGATGCAGAAGATGATGAAGCAGATGTCGGGTAAAGGTGGCTTAATGAAGATGATGCGTAGTCTGGGGGGTAAGCTGCCACCAGGCATGCTGCCACCACGTTAAGCAGCAAACAGCTTACGTAACCCCGTTTTGATGCGGGGTTTTATTTATCTGCACAATAACGCTGTAATAGCAGCTAAGCCGCGAAATACCTTGCAATTGAGCCTCAAATCAGTAAAATGCTGCAGCCCTTCGGTCTGACTGGGGGCTTTGTTATTTTTGATAAAACCTGAACGATAAAATTAGAGGGCCTTATGGTAACTATTCGTTTACAACGTGGTGGCGCGAAAAAGCGTCCATTTTACCAAGTTGTGGTAGCGGACAGCCGTTTTGCTCGTGATGGCCGTTTTATTGAGCGCGTGGGTTTCTTTAACCCAATCGCTGGCGGTACTGAAGAGAAACTGCGTCTGGACCTGGACCGCGTTAACCACTGGGTAGCACAAGGTGCTTCACTGAGTGATCGCGTGGCAACTTTGGTAAAAAACGCTAAGAAAGCAGCTGCTTAATTAGCTTAAAGGTCGTGTGGAGTAGTCAGCTTGAGTGAGAAAGATTTAGTCGTTCTTGGCAAATTTGGTGCAGTTTACGGCATCAATGGCTGGCTGAAAGTTAACGCTTACACCGACTTCCCGGAAGGGATTTTTGATTACACACCCTGGCAAATAAAATTTCAGGGTAACTGGCAACCAGTGCAGGTTTCCAGCTGGAAGCGCCATAGTAATGGCCTGATAGCGAAACTGGACGGCGTCAATGACCGGGATCTGGCACAACAGTATGTTAATGCTGAAATTGCCGTAGCAAGCCAGGCACTGCCTTCTTTGGAAGACGGTGAATATTACTGGAAAGACCTGATGGGTTTAGCAGTAATAAACGAGGCGGGCTACCACTTAGGTGAAGTAACCGACATGATGGAAACCGGTTCTAACGACGTATTAGTTGTTAAAGCCAACCGTACCGATGCATTTGGTCAGAAAGAAAGGTTGTTGCCGTTTTTAACCGATACCGTGATTAAAAGCGTCGATTTAACCGAGCGTCGCATTATCGTAGACTGGGATCCCGCGTTTTAATGCCGGATGACACTAAGCTGTGGCTAGGGGTTATATCCTTATTCCCGGAAATGTTTCAGGCAATAACGCAGTATGGGGTAACCGGCCGTGCTGTAAAGCAAGGTATTATGCAGCTGCAATGTTGGAACCCGCGTGATTTCACAACGGACAAACATCGCACTGTAGATGACCGGCCTTATGGTGGTGGCCCCGGTATGCTGATGATGGTGCAGCCGCTGCGTGACGCTATACGCGCTGCCAAGCAAGCTGCAGGTGAAGGTGTACACACGGTGTATTTGTCGCCGCAAGGCCGCAAGTTAGACCAACAAGGTGTCACTGAACTGGCGACGTATTCTAAGCTGCTGTTAGTAGCTGGCCGGTATGAAGGCATTGATGAGCGCGTAATAGAAAGCGAGATTGATTCAGAATGGTCAATTGGTGATTACGTGTTAAGTGGCGGTGAATTGCCGGCGATGACACTGATAGATGCAGTGGCGCGTTTAGTACCTGGTGTACTTGGGCATGAGCAGTCAGCAGAGCAGGATTCTTTTGCATCCGGTTTGCTGGATTGTCCACACTACACAAGGCCGGAAGTGTTATCAGACAAACAGGTACCAGCAGTATTACTGAGTGGTAACCATGAAAATATACGACGCTGGCGTTTAAAGCAGTCTCTTGGGAGAACCTGGCTTAGACGACCGGATATGTTAAATCTCCTGGCTCTGACTGAGGAGCAACGACGGTTACTGGCTGAGTTCCAACGTGAACATCAGCAAGAGTGCCGGACGGGGCAGCAAGAAGACAGTTAATTCCAGGTAAAGTGAGATTGTTATGAGCAAAGTTAGCCAAAACATTATCAAAATGCTTGAAGACGAGCAGTTAAAGAAAGACGTTCCAGCGTTCGCGCCGGGCGACACTGTCGTAGTTCAGGTAAAAGTAACTGAAGGTGATAAAACCCGTCTGCAGGCTTTTGAAGGCGTAGTTATCGCAAAACGTAACCGTGGTCTGCACTCTGCATTCACTGTACGTAAAATCTCTAATGGCGAAGGTGTTGAGCGTGTATTCCAGACGCACAGCCCATTGGTAGACAGCATCACTGTTAAACGTCGTGGTGCTGTACGCCGTGCTAAGCTTTACTACTTACGCGATCGTTCAGGTAAATCAGCGCGTATCCGCGAAAAGCTTAACTAAGCACCCCTTAAAAGGCCGGCACTTGTCGGCCTTTTTTCTTTTTGGCATAGTGCTCACTATGACCGATATTCAAGCCCCGCTTACCATCGCTATTCTTAACTTGTTGCAAGGCCAGTTAGAAAGCCTGATCCTGTCATATACGCCAGCTAACAGCCTGATAGAAGAACAGTATTTATTATCACGGTTAGGGTTAAAACTACACAGCGACGTGCAGCAAAGCGCTGATCTTGCCCGCTTTCAGCAACATTTTGTACTGTACCACCTGTTATACCGTATTCAACAACACTGGCTGGCGCAGCATCACGGCTATTTAGCCATTGGCCTGGCCAAACTACAGTTACTGCCGCTAAATGAAGCCTTGCCACCAGAGTCAGACTCCGGCCGGCAAGGATATTATCTTAACTGGCAGAATTTTTATGCCATGACAGAGCAATTACTTGACCAGCATCTGGATGCTTTCTGGCAACAATTGCAGCGGCCGGTAGCGCCGCAAAAAATTATGGCACACACCGAAGCATTGGCTTTGCTCGGCCTGCCAGCTGCATTTACGCCGCAACAACTAAAAAAGGCCTATCGTAGCAAGGCGTTACAACTACACCCGGATCGTGGTGGCGAGCAACAGCAATTTATTTTACTGCAACAGGCTTATCAGCAATTACAGTTACCCGGCTGATAGCTTTCTGTACACTTAAATGTACGTATTTTAGATGGTGCAATTATTTGCTGCTATGTTGATTTTATTGGCCTGTGGTGGGTTGACGCGCTGCTTTATGATCTTTATTATTCGCAAATCGTATTTAAATGATTACGTGTTGTATAGTAAAGTTTACGTAAGGGCGCGGCTTAGCAAATTTAGCGTTTTTACCTATGCTTAATGCCTGCAACACCGCACACCGGAGTTTTAGCATGAGTAAAATAGTAGACGACCTGCGCATAGTGGCAGAAAAGCCATTAAGCCCCCCGGCAGTATTAAAAAAAGTGCTGCCATTGTCAGAGCAGGGCGCGCAGTTTGTACAACAGGCGCGTAATACCATTGCCGACATTGTGCATGGCCGCGATAAACGCCTCTTAGTGGTAACAGGCCCTTGTTCCATCCACGACCCTGTGGCCGCAATTGAATATGCGCAAAAGTTAAAACAACTGCAGCAGCAATATGCTGACAGCCTGTACATTGTGATGCGGGTTTATTTTGAAAAGCCGCGCACGACAGTGGGCTGGAAAGGCTTTATTAACGACCCGCATTTAGATGATTCATTCGATCTGGAAACCGGCTTAACCTGGGGACGTGAATTACTGCTAAAGATGGTTGAGATGGAGTTACCTACAGCAACGGAAGCGCTTGATCCGATCAGCCCGCAATATATGTCGGATTTAATCAGCTGGTCTGCCATTGGTGCCCGTACGGTAGAATCGCAAACCCATCGTGAAATGGCCAGTGGCCTGTCGATGCCGGTAGGCTTTAAAAACGGCACCGACGGCAATTTAAATATCGCGCTTAATGCGCTGCAATCGGCAGCCAGCGGCCACAGCTTTATTGGTATTAATCAGCGCGGCGAAGTAAGCCTGGTGCAAACTGCCGGTAATCCGGATGGCCATATTATTTTGCGTGGCGGTGCCAAACCTAACTATGACGAGCAAAGCATTGGCGAGGCGTTGGCTAAGCTGGATAAACTGAAACTGCCGCGCGGCATAGTGGTTGATTGCAGCCACGGTAACTCTAATAAAGATCATAACCGTCAGGGCGAAGTAGCACACAATGTGCTGGCCCAGCGACTGGCCGGTAACGACGCTATTATCGGTATTATGCTGGAGAGCCATCTGTTTGCCGGGCGCCAGGATTTAATTGATGGTAAAGCCGAAAAGTATGGTGTATCGGTAACGGATGCCTGCATTGATTGGGATACTACCGCTCAGCTATTAGCAGCACTACACCAACAAATGCAGCCGGCAGTGGTGGCTGCCTGAGATGACAAATTTGACAGCACAGCAGGCTCTTGCGCCACTGCGTCAGCAAATAGACAACATTGACAGCCAGTTAGTGGCGCTGCTTGCCGAGCGCGCTAAAGTAACCGCGCAGGTAGGCAAAATTAAGCAACAGTTTGCCTTGCCGGTATATGTGCCTGAACGTGAGCAGGCACTGTTAAGCGCAAGGCGCGAACAGGCACAAGTGCTGGGTGTATCGGCAGACTTAACTGAAGATGTGCTGCGGCGTATTATGCGCGAGTCATACCAAACTCAGGAAAGCGGCTTTGTGTGTTGCCGCGAAGGTGGTGGTAAGGTGGTTGTAGTTGGCGGCGCCGGTGCGCTGGGTGCCCGTTTTGTTAGTCTTTTTCAGCGCTCTGGCTACGAGGTTGCAGTGCTGGAGCCGCAAGACTGGCCGCAGGCGGAGGCTCTATGTGCCAATGCCGCCCTGGTGTTAATGGCAGTGCCTATTACGTTAACTGAGCGGCTAATCAATCAATTACCAGTTTTACCGGCTGGCTGCGTACTGGCTGATATCACCAGTATTAAGCAGCTGCCAATATCAGCCATGCTGGCAAAACATAGCGGCCCTGTGGTAGGGCTACACCCGATGTTTGGCCCTGACATTACTAATCTGGTAAAACAGGTGGTAGTGGTATGCCATGGCCGGGACGAAAACCGCTACCAGTGGTTATTGAAACAGCTGAATGTTTGGGGCGCTGAGTTGGCGGTAAAGCAGGCGGCAGAGCACGATAGCGCCATGCAGCTTATTCAGGCAATGCGGCACTTTTCTTCCCTGGTGTATGGTGTGCATTTGGCTGATGAGAATGCCGATCTGGATGAGCTATTGCAGCTAAGCTCGCCAATTTACCGGTTAGAGCTGGCGATGGTAGGGCGCTTATTTGCGCAAAATGCCGAGCTGTATGCCGATATTATGTTGTCATCCTGTGAAGTTACCACCTTGCTCGAGCGTTATCAGCAGCGCTTTACTGCATTGCTGCAGCTACTTAAAGCTAAAGACAAAGCCGGTTTAATGGCGCAGTTTGGTAAAGGCCAGCAGTTTTTTGGTGACCTCGCCGGGCAGTTTTTGCAAGAGAGCAAACAGCTGCTGCAAAAAGCTGCTGATAGCCGCAGCTGAGCGGTCATTTAGCGCTGGGTTAATAAGTCACGGTAATAGTAATGATATCAGTATAACTCCCCACGCGAACGTTTTGTCCGGCCGGAATCCGGCCATATACAGCGTAGTTTCGCGTGAGAACGCCAAGGCTCAATAAATATCCGTCACTAATAAACACAGTGCCAGCGGTGCCATTTCCAAGCACACTGGTACGGGCAGCATTACGATAAAGGTTATAGTTTAAATTATTGCCTGCATATTGTAACTGCCTTGCAGTATAGGTACCCGACTGGCCGGTAGAGAGACGTATTTCATAACTTACCAGTAAGCCGATAATTTGCAATAACTGGCATGAGACGGCTATATTGCCATTATTATCTTGCGGTAGCAGGCTAAATGGCCGGTATTGGCCGAAGTTAAGCCCAGTAGTACTGACACTACAAGAATATATAGCGTTAGCGTGGCTGCTAAAGAGCAGCGCGGCTGCAGCAGGAGTATATCGCCATTTCACGGTGCAGTTTCCTGACAATATACCCTGCCAAGATCGGGGATTTGCTCTGTGTCTTGTGGTAAAGCCAGTATGGCGTAACATTGTTTATCTTGCCAGCTCACCTGTAATACTGCCTCAGATGGTAACTGTTCCAGATAGGTTCTGCCATTGCTGGCAACGGGGAAAGTGCGTTGCTGCTGATTTATCCGAACCTTGGCACCAGCCGGCACCGTGCTGCCGTCGGACAGGTGTAGCTGAATGACAGCATTATTGCCTTGTTGCAGATAAAAGTTGGCTACTGCCCCGGCGTTAATTGCTGGCGTAACATTAAGCTGCAGTGAGTGCACTGAGGTATTTATCGGTAACTGGCTGTGTTCGATCGACAGTTCATTTTTATCATAGGGCATCAGGCCACTAACCAATGCATTGCCTTTACTGTTTGTTTTTGCAACAACCTGATTTTCCAGCATAACACTGACACCTTCAATGTCACCGACATTTACCAGGGCAAAACTATTTGTAATCCATCTGGCGCTATGTAAGTTATTGTCCAGCAAAATAACGCTGCCACTAGCTGTAAGGCGGCCAGCAACGTGGCCGTCAAAAGCCGATATGTTTGCGCGATACAAACCTTTACTACGTTGCAGCAACCATTCGCCATCAAACCAGTTTTGCCTGGCTTGCTCTGCAGCCAACCGGTAACCAAAGCTGTCACCCATCGTCAGGTTACGCTGCAATTGCGCCTGATTACGGCTGTCACCTCGCTCATGTCGCAAACTTACCTGACCGCTGTCGCGGCCACTAAAGTGGCGTGATAATGTCAGCCCCACAATATAATCGTTGCTGCTATCTATCGCCTTGCTGGCGGATACACTTAATACCAATTTGTCAGTGACTCGCTGATTATAATTTACTGATATTAAACTAAAATTCTCACCATCCCATTGCTTTCGGCGAATAAGTGCTGCAGCCACACTGCTGCCGGAAGATAACGGTGCGCCAACGTTTAGGCCTAATTCATTGCGTAAGCGTGGTGTTTCTGGCATCTGGCCTAAAGCACTGAAATATTTTTCGGCATAAGATGCATATAAACCAAAGCTAAAATCCGGGCTTTGCCGGCTAATGCCACTACGCCATAAAGTACCCGAAACACCACCGGTTTTACTGGCAGCAACAGCGATATCGGCAACAGCATAGTTTGCCAGCAGGTAGCTGACTGCGGCTCCAGCGGCCTGATAATCATGGCTTAACTCAGCCCGTAGTTCGGCAGTAACATTGTTGCTGATACCATACCGATGCGTTGCGGACGCAAACGTGCGACCATAATCGTTGCTGCGTAAACCATAATTTTGCCGCAGCCAGCCCGCTTCATACGAATAACTACTTAAACCTTCAGCCAATAACTGGCTGGCGATATAAAATGGCTGGTTATAGGTTTGTGTTCTGCCCATCACGTCAGTAATTTGTAACTGTAACTGGCCACTGCCTGTAATGGTGGGAAACTGCTGTAATTCAAATGGGCCTTGCGGCACGCTTTGTTGATGTTGTCTGACATTGTTAATCAAAATATCTACTGAGGAGGGTAATACTGCTTCACCCGAAATAGACGGTAAAGGATAAGCCACAAAGCCGGGATCCAGACTGAAATCGCTGCTGTAGCGTATTCCGCTAAACTGCGCTGTGCGGCCCCAGCTCCCCGGTTGGTTAAAGCTGTCGCCCAGATAAAGCCGGCTACGCCTGGTCGGGTTATCAATAATAAGGGTTGAGTCCAGCCGCATTAAAGATGTGGGGCTGTTGCTGTTATAAATAACGGTATTAGTAAAATTACTGGTACCGGAAAAAGCGGTAAACTGCATTAAAGCCGCCTGCTCTTGTCTGCCTTCAGTATATTGTGTTTGTACGTCGTAGTTAATATAAGCGCCAATCAGGCTATCGGTGGTTAACTGCTGGCGTTGGTATCTGTTTTGATACGCTTCAAAGGCTGCGGGGGCTGCATTTAGTTGCAAATGTTGCGTTTGCGGGTGTAATTCAACAGTAACATTATCCATTTTAGTCAGCGGATAATAGTTTAGTTGGTCATAACGTAGCACCTCAGATTGATTCGGCTTTAACCGTAATTGCTGCAAGTCAGCTTCGTGCATATAAAAGTGTTGTTGATAGTATAAAAGCTTCATAGTGTTATTTTGCGTTTGACCGTTTAACGACAATGTTAACCAGCGCCATTCTGCTGACGGTGGCAACTCATCCGCCTGCACTGCACCGATCCATACCGCGAGCAAAAGAGCCCGGCATAAAAGCATGCTCAACGCCCTTGTATAGGGAGTGTATGTTCGCCATTTAACTGGGCACTGCTATAACGAATGGTTAATTCTGTATTCCCGCTGTTTAAGGCGATATGCCAGCGTTGTGACTCTTGCGGAAAAATACGCTGGTGTGAACGGTAGTCGATACTGTCGACGCTTTGGTAAGTTGCGCTTTGCGAAGAGTAAAACTGCAACTGCTCCAGCTGAATATGGCTGTTACCGGTATTTTGTACCGTTAGCTCTACCATGCCGCTGCTGATGGCTGTGGCTTGCCAATCTAACCGGTAAACCTCACCCGCTGCCGGTGAAATAAAAACCGGTATGCCGATAGATAACACCACCTGGAGTTGCTGCTGTGGCTGCTCTGTGGCTACTTCGGTTAAAAATACTCGATAACTGCTCTCAGTAGCCGATGGTCTGGCAGTATTTAGGCCTACCCTGACAATTTGTGAGGCGTAAGGAGCAACTTCAAATACCGGCGGATTAGCAAGAATATCCCGGGTGGGGCTGTAACTATCCTGATATTCTGCTCTTTGCCATAACACCGTGCTAACCTCAATTAATCTGGGCTTAACTGTGCGGTTAGTTAGTGTTAAAGCTGCGCTGGGCGTTGTAGAGGATAACTGCAAACGGATCGGAGAAACGTCAAAGCCGGCATTGGCTTGAACCAATCCGCAATAGCACAACAGTATACGGCAGCAGTATCGCAGCAGCATCGCAGGCAAGACTAAAAAGTAACGGTTACAGTAATAGTGTCAGAGTAAGTGCCTGTGGCTACATTCTGGTTAGGCGGAATACGGCCATACACCTGGAAATTCTGGCTAACACCGGTGCCGGTACCAGCTACGGTATCGCTGGTTAAGGTGTTCCCCCAGTTCTGAGTGCGGCCTGGATCGCGGAACAACTGATAACTCAGCTCGTTTGCACCTTGCAGCATTTTTCTATCGGTGACAGAAGAGCCACCAAGCCCCTGATCAAGGCCAATCTCATATGCGGTAGCCAGAGTACATCGCACGGCGACAGTAGAATTAGCATCCAGTTCGGCAGCTGTTACCGCTCTGTAGTCGCCAAAGTCAATGTTGGTAGCACTTACCTGGCAATCATCAACAACATTTGCACCTACATTAAATGTGGTGGTAACGGTAGCGCCCCGGGTTGGTGGGCTTAAGATTAGTGCGGCCAGCGCAGCTGCGCCCAAAAATAAAGTCGGAAATGTATGGGTTATTTTGAGCATGGTACTGACCCCTGCAGTTGCTTATTGGTACCGATTGATATGAATTTATTGTTGATAAGTAAAGCGTATATATCCAATTGGGGCAAATATAGCGGACTTATAAATTTTATGTAGAATTTTTGCAGGGGCAAAGCCGGTTTAATGGCGCAGTTTGGTAAAGGCCAGCAGTTTTTTGGTGACCTTGCCGGGCAGTTTTTACAAGAGAGCAAAAAGCTGCTGATAGCCGCAGTTAGCGTGCTGACAGCAGGTTCTGCTGCAATCAGTTACCAGTTAAACTTTCAACTGATAGTAATCCAGAATCAGCTGCCAGGCTTGCCCGGGTGTATCAGCGTACTGGATCAGTTCCAGATCTGAGGCGCTGATCACGCCTTCTTCTACCAGCATGTCAAAGTTAATCAGTTTTTGCCAGAAGGCTTTGTCGTATAAAATTACCGGCACCCGCGCGGCTTTTTTGGTTTGAATAAGGGTGAGTGTTTCAAACAGCTCATCTAAAGTCCCAAAACCACCGGGAAAGGCTACTAAAGCCCGGGCGCGCTGTAAAAAGTGCATTTTACGAATAGCAAAATAGTGAAACTGAAAACAAAACTGCGGTGTAATGTAAGGGTTAGGTTGCTGCTCTCTTGGCAGCACAATGTTTAAGCCTATACTTTCGCCACCGGCGTCCATTGCGCCGCGGTTTGCCGCTTCCATCACGCCAGGGCCTCCGCCGCTGATAATCGTCATGGCGCAGTCTGGGTTGCAACAGCTGTAACGGGCTGCTAAAGCAGAAAAATGCTGGGCTGCTGCATAATACCTGCTGTTAGCCTGCTGCTTTTGGGCCCGCACCAGTGCCTGCTGGTTGTCAGGGGTATTGTTTTCTGCACATTGTTGTTCTGCAAGTGCTACAGCCGTTTTGGCCTGCTCCGGCGATAAAAACCGCGCGCTGCCAAAAACTACTATGGTAGCGGTGATATTGTGCTGCTCTAGCACCAGCTGTGGTTTTAAATACTCCAGTTGCAGGCGCACATGGCGTAGCTCGTCCTGCATTAAAAATTCATTGTCGGCAAACGCCAGCCGGTAAGAGCTATGGTCCTGCAACCTGGATATTGCGTCCAACGATTGCTGTGCCGACGCCAGATGGCGCTCGTGTAGTTGATGCGGATCAGTTGTCATAACGGCTCCTTTAACGCTACGTACTTTAGCGACTAACTATACAGATAATCGGCAGGGGTAAAAATGTAAAAACTGCCATCTTGTTTGATATAGGCTAACCTTTAGGCCTGACTGTTGCGGTATAACTGACGTTAGTCAATTGAAAAGGATACCCCTTATGCCCCTTTCTGCCACGCTTAGTTTTATCGGAGCTGCTCAGCAGGTTACCGGCTCTTGCTATCTTATACGCGTTAATAATCAGCAAATTTTGCTGGACTGCGGTATGGTGCAGGGCGCTGATCAAATTCGGGAGTGGCATAAATTTCATTTTGCCTTTAGGCCCAAAGATATTGATTTAGTTATTTTATCCCACGCCCATATCGACCATAGCGGCCTGCTGCCGCTGTTGGTTGCTCGCGGTTTTGACGGCAAAATACTTTGCACTCCCGGCACCGCTGAGCTGTTGCCAATACTGCTGAAAGACTCCGTGCATCTGTATTTAAAAGATCTGGAATGGCAAAACAAAAAAGCGGCGCGCTCGGGTAAAAAGTTGCAAGACCCGGTGTTATCACTAGCTGATGCCGAGCGCGTAGCGCAGTTGTGTGAAACACTTAGCTACAAAAAGCGTGTTACACCACTGCCGGGCTTAGAGCTGGAGTTTGCCGATGCCGGGCATATTCTGGGCTCGGCTATAGTGCAATTATGGCTTAAAGGCAGTAAAGCCATGCGAAAACTGGTGTTTTCCGGTGACTTAGGTAACCCGGCAACAGTGCTGATGCACGACCCCACTGACATTGGTCAGGCTGATATCGTGCTGATGGAAAGCACCTACGGTAATCGTAATCACCAGAATATTGATAACTCGCTGGAAGAGCTGGCTACTGCGCTGGAGCACGCTAATAAAGATGGTGGTAACGTGTTTATCCCGGCTTTTGCGCTTGGCCGTTCGCAGGAGATCTTGTATTACCTGGCACTGCTGCATCATCAGGGCCGGTTAAAACAGCGGCTGGTGTTTCTTGATAGCCCAATGGCTATTAGCATTACCAGTATTTATAACAACTACCTGCACAGTCTGGAGCAAAAAGACTTAGCCGCTATTGGTTTTAGAAAAGGCATGCTGTTGGAAGATTTACTGCCTATGCTACGTTTGACTGAAAGCGTGGAAGAATCAATGGCGATAAACCGTGTTAGCGGCGGGGCTATTATTATTGCCGGTAGTGGTATGTGTAATGGTGGCCGTATTGTGCATCATTTAAAACACAACTTATGGAAAAGCTCGAACCATCTTATTTTTGTTGGTTTTCAGGCGCAAGGCACTTTAGGCCGACGCCTGGTAGATGGCGAGCGGCGGGTAAAACTGTTTGGTCAGGAAATAGTAGTAAAAGCCAAAGTACATACCATTGGTGGTTTTTCGGCTCATGCTGGCCAGAGTGAACTGTTAGACTGGGCGCAGGCCATCGGCGGGCAGCCACAGTTTTATTTAGTACATGGCGAGCCAGAGGCACAAGCAGTGCTGCAACAGGTGCTGGCACAGCTTGGCATAGTGGCAAAAATTCCGGCTAAAGGCGATGTTATTGAACTATAAGCGTTAACATACATTTTGTTACTTTTGGGCTATGGTCAGGGGCGCGTGCTGTGGCTTATAGTGTTTGCTACCTGAATGACAGCAGCGCGATACGGAGTAGCACAATGCGTAGCATCCTGTTTTTTTCCGGCCTGATACTCAGCAGTAGCGTGCTTGCTAATTCTCCTGATCCGCAGGCATTGACCGCACAGGTTAAAGCTCTATGGCAAGCCAAAGATGCTCAGGCGGCACACACATTATTGACGCCTTTGGTCACTAAAAAAACCAAAGATGCCCAGTTGCTGGCCTTGCTGGGGCAAACCGAGGCACTGTTAAACAACGCAGACAAAGCAGAAGACTTGCTGGAAAAAGCCGTAAAGCTTGATAGCAAAAACGCAGACTATCAGCATTGGTATGCTACGGTAAGCTGTAATCTGGCGTCTTCTGCCAGTATGTTAAGTGCGCTGGGGTATGCTAAGCGCTGCAAAAAAGCCTATGAAACCGCCCTTAAACTGGCACCGGAAAATCCGCGCAGCTATATAGCGCTGGGTAGCTTTCTTGCCCAGGCACCCGGTATTGCCGGTGGCGATAAAGACAAAGCTTTACAACTTGCAGAGCAGTTAAAGCAGATTGATCCCTTACAAGGCGCTTTATTGCAGTTAAATGCCTCTAACTTGCAGGATGATGCGGTGTTTGATGCGATTTTAGCCAAAGATGAGCTGCTAACGCAGCGGCCGGAAACCTACCTGCAGCGTGGTATTGCCTTTTCCCGCGTTGATGAGCATGTTAAAGCAATAGTATTGTTTGACCAGGCGTTGGCCACGCCTGCAAGCGATGATGAAGCCGCCGCTGCGCAAGCTCAGGCGCTGTATCAAATCGGCCGTTCGGTAGTAAAAGGTGGGCTAGCTGTTGATAAAGGCATTAGCGCTTTACAGCAGTTTATCGCGCAGCAGCCAGCGGCAGATAATATCGACTGGGCAAAGTTGCGTTTAGGCCAGTTATATATAGCGCAGCAGCAACAGGCTAAAGCAGAAGAAATTTTAAAACCGCTGCTGGCATCAACACAGGACAAAGAGTTAAAAGGTGAGCTGCAAAAGTTGCTCTGATACACTTAAGGCCTTAGCTTACTGTACCAGAGTATCAGGGCTTTTTTATGCCACGACCAACGCTTAGCGCCATTCACCATGTGGCGATAATTTGCAGCGATTATGCCCGTTCAAAGCAGTTTTACACCGGGTTGTTGGGCTTAACTGTTCTTGCTGAAAACTACCGCGCTGCACGCGATTCCTGGAAGCTGGATTTAGCCTTGCCAAACGGTAACCAAATTGAGTTATTCAGCTTTCCAAATCCGCCGCCCAGGCCAAGTAAACCCGAAGCGCAGGGCCTGCGCCATCTGGCGTTTGTGGTAGACAGCGTGGCAGAATTTGCTGATTACTTAACGCAAAACGGCGTAGCGGTAGAACCGATCCGCACCGACGAGTTTACCGGCAAAGCCTTTACCTTCTTTCAAGACCCCGACGGCCTGCCGCTGGAGTTGTATCAGAGATAAAGTAAGTCCTGAATAACTAAAATATTGTTTTCAGCGAAAACTGATCGTTAGATGTAAGAGCAGTATGAAAAGGTGGTGTTGTTATGGAAAACGAATGGTTGGCATACAGAATTGTTCATTCTGCGGGAGGAATTAGGTTGATCAATGGATACGGGCCTTCGGTAAAGATAAGTCCAAATGCCATTAATGGTAAAATAGCTACCTTTCAAACATCTAGTTATAGGGCTCTATTCAGCAGTATTGAGGAGGTGGGGCTACCTATACTGGGAATAGAATTTTTTACACATTCAGGCCAGTTTAAAGGTACCGATATTCCGGAGTGGGGTTCTTACTACAAATCAGTAAACAAAATTTGGAGCAGCGAAGAAGCCGTTCATCTTTGGGGGGATATCGGTACTGGGGCGCATAAGGCTGAAAATGGACGTTTATGGGATGTCGCTAGTAGAGTCTCGCAGCAACTTCGTGTGTGTGGCTGGAGACTAAAAGAACTATCAGATAGTTACTATGCGCAACTTCTCTCTATCGCTGAACAAAAAGATTTTTCGCGAAATAGCAGTTTCCTGAACGGTTATACTTGGCTTTGTTATTTAGCCATACAATCTTTCCTAATTGACATCTGTATTCTGAGAGATTATCTGGCTGAATTTTCAGCAAATTTTCTGTTTCCTTTACCGAAAAATCAGAAAAGTCTAAATATCACTACAATGGCCGGATTAAAAAAACACTGTATGAATGGAGAGAATCTTAACGATCCGTTGATTCAGATGCTTGACAAAATCACAAGCAAATCGGGGTGGTTAAAGGAGCTTGGAGAATACAGAGATCTGGTGGTTCACTCTGCTCCATTGGCTCAGGCAGAAAGAAAGCTATTCGTAATAACTAAAACGAAAAATATATCAGGGGGGGAAATTCCCAGCATATGTTGTCCGATACCAAAAAATCCTCATGAAATTTCAATATCTAGAGCAAATGGGAGTATGTTCAAAAGTTTTGAAGAGCAGCTTAATAAATACATAGGTGTCGGGAAGGATGACGGCGATCATATAGATGGACTTGAATATTGCTACGATGTCTTAGGCAAAATATCTTTATTAGCGCTTCAATTCGCAGATCGAAGTCCTGTAAAACCACAGAGAATAATATTTGATAGCTCTAATATAATTGGAGGCGTACAAACATCTCACGAGTAAAGCTACACACAGCATCAAGGAATTAACTCAGTGGTTATATACCCGACAATATAAAGTCTAACGCAGCAATAATATCAGCGCGATAGGTAGATAAATCGCCCGCTGCAGCGCCGAGTTGGCGGCGATCAATTCCTGCCAAATCCTGTGTCATGGCGATAAGCTGTTCACCGTTTAGTATCAAATTAGGGTTAAGCTGGCTCAGGCTGATAGCGGCAACCTGTTTGGCGGGGGATAGCGGTATCACTACTGTGGTTTTCAGCTCGCTTAATAAGTCGCTTTGAATATCCAGCAAATACGGATACTGCTTTTGCGTAACCGGGTTACTGTTAGCGTAAGCAGTAAACTGCGCCATTAAAATTTCCTTACGCTGTCACTAAAAGTGCCGTTGGCTTCAACAAACTGGTTATAAGCTATAATTGCGTCTTTATTTTCGCTTAGCCATTTTGCGCGCTGGGCGCTGCGTAATTGCTCTGCTAACGCTTGCTCTAGCGTGGCGGACAGATTGATATTTAAGCCACGTGCTTTTTCTAGTAAGTCGCTGTTTATACTTACATTAGTTGGCTTTTTGGGCGCCTGAGTGTTGTATGCATGGTTCATCATGGTGTCTCCATGTGTTGAATGCATATATGGTATGCGCATATAGGATGACTGGCAAGTTGAGCAACCAACTACACAGCTTACTGGTTTTGTTTACCGGCAATATGGTAGTGCCTGTGTGGACACAGCACCTTGACGTTAATAAGAATTTGAATATGAAAATGCGTTGCTTATAAAAGCATTTTTAAAGGTTACTTTGTGCAAAATATCTTTTATGAATATGCTCAATAGCTTATAAACTAAAGTTGTTATTGTCTGAGACTTATCAGACGGCTTATATTGGCCGCTACGCAGGAATTTTAAAGTGAAAATTGTCAGCCCTGAACCATTCTCTCTTTCTCGTCGGGTAGTATATTTTTGCTGTATTTGTTTGCTGTTCAGTATCAGCCACAGTTATGCTGCGGGGCAGGAAACTGATGCTGCACTTGAGCAGCAGTTGGACAAGCTTATTGGCTTTGCCAACTACCCGGAAGATAAGGTTACACTTAGCAAAATTATTGCAGCGTTAAATGAATCTACTCCGGTTGAAAGCTATGCCAGAGCAAGAGGCTATCAGGTTTTGTCGCTGGCGCTTGGCGATAAGGATACTGCCGCAGCACTGGCATTGGCTGACAGTTTTCTCAGTTTACCAAGAATACAATCCTCGCCAGCGGCTACGGCAGAACTGCTGGCAGTAAAAGCCGAGATTTACTTACAAAATAACAATACAGATAAAAGCCTGGAGCTTATACCTGCTATTGAGCAACAGTTAGAAACGGTAAACAGCAGCCATACACGCTATTACACTCATAGTGTTATCGGACAGGTACTGCAAAATAGCAGACAGTTTGCTGCTGCATTGGAGCATTTTCTGCAAGCTCATGCTGCTATCAATAATACTGATGATGTCAGCACACACCGGCGCAGGCAATTTCTCAACCTGCAAATTGCCAGAGTTCAGTTATCACTGCAAAATTTTAAAGCGGCGCTGGAGTTGCTGGATAAAACCATTGAAGACTCATTAAAGCATGATCTGCGACAGCGCCTGCCAGAGCTCTATCTGAACCGGGCTTATGCCGCGCGCGAACTAAATGGCCTGTCGCTTGAAATTATTGACACTTTTTTGCAGGCAGCACAGATTGGCAAAGAGCAGGGAAATCTGCGGGTAGAGCTTGCCAGTTACAATAATGCCGGGGCATCGTTATTGTTGCTAAAACACTATGATAAGGCCGAGCAATATTTGCAGCGCGCCCGAGACATAGCCACAGCCACAAATAATATTACCGAAGGCACCGTTATTGATTTCAATCTGGGCTATATCAAGGTATTACGTGGTAACCATGATACCGGGCTTAATGAGATGCGAAGTGCTATAGAAGTATTCAGCTCTTTTGCACCAGCAAGCCAGGTTGCGCAGATTAAAGGGCTGCTTGCCGATGCTTATGAAGTTGCCGGTCGCTACGAGTTGCAGGCACAGGCATTGAAGGAGCAAATACGGCTGAAAGATGAGTTTTTTCAGTCAGAGCGCGATAAAGTATTTAGTGAACTGCAAATTCGTTATCAGGCGGAAGAAAATGCGCTGCAAATTAAGTTATTAGAGCAGCAAACCGAGTTACAGCGCAAGGAGCTGGACAACCGTACACTGAACCAACGATTGATCCTGCTTGCGGTATTACTGGTACTGTTAATGGCTGCTTCGTTATTTTTTGCCTATATCAGTAGCCGCAAAGTTAATCAGCTACTGAGTAAAAACAACGAAATGCTGCAGCAGCAATCTTTGCATGACCCCCTTACAGGGCTATTAAACCGCCGCGCACTGCAGAACTATATGCCGGAAGAGCGGCGGCAATTAACAGATAGCCATGCTATTTTTCTGCTTGATGTTGACCACTTTAAACATATTAACGATGTATCCGGCCACGACGGCGGAGATGAAATACTGATCGAAGTTGCTAAAAAGCTCAAAGCACTGTGCCGTGCCGATGATTTAGCTATCCGTTGGGGTGGTGAAGAGTTTTTGTTGGTGTTGCATCACAGCCAGGCCGAGGCTTTGCCAGAGCTGGCAAAACGTATTTTGTATGATATTGGTGCCCAGCCACTATATACCAATGGTAATCCCGTCAGAGTAACCATGAGTGGCGGTTATATTTATTTGCCGGTTAAACACTTAGAGCAGCAAAGTCTGTACTGGGAAACAGCCTTGAAACTGGCTGATCACCTGCTGTATCAGGCCAAGACAAAAGGGCGTAATCAAATTATCGGTGTAGCATCTTTAAATATGGGCAATGAACAGCAGTTGTTATCCGGCCATGAACTGCTGCAACGCCTGATATCAGGGCAATGTACTACGCTTACTATTAACGGCCCTGTTTAATAACATCAGGTGCAGGTTTACTAGGGTACAGCAGAGGGGCCAGGTGCCAGCCCCTGTGCTTTACATAATTATCAACCGGCAGTGACCTGAGTGGGCTCAATATCTTCACTGGGATAACAACCCAGTACCTTAATAAATTTAGTGATTTTATTCAGCTCTTCCAGGGCGCGGGTCATGGCGTAGTCGTTCAGGTTGGCAAATACGTCAACATAAAACATCTCTTCCCACGGGTTACCATTAATGGGGCGGGATTCCAGTTTGCCCATACTGATGCCATGTTGCTTTAACACCAATAAGGCATCTACCAGCGCGCCGGGTTGCTGGCCGGTGTACATAATAAAGGTAGTTTTTGCCGGTATCGCTTTGGCTACGGTTACCGGTTTACGCGCTACGACGATAAAACGGCTGACGTTGTCTTTCTGGTTAGCCAGATCACGGGTAAGCACTTGCAAACCGTATAGCTGGCCGCCTTCTTCGCCACCAATTGCTACGACTGTTGGGTCTTGTTGCTGTTTAATGCGGTTAAAGGCGTCTGACGAGCTGTCGCAGTATTCAATTTTTACTTGCGATAACCCCTGCAGATACTGGCTGCACTGGGCAATAACCTGCGGGTGGGCACACACCTGGCGGATTTTGCTTAAATCGGTGCCTGGTAAACCCAGCAGGCAGTGGGCGATAGGGTGCGTCAGCTCACCAACAATAGATAACCGGGTATGCTGCAGTAAGTCGTACACCTCGTTAATACTACCCGATGAGGTATTTTCAATTGGCAACAAGGCATAATCGGCATGGCCGGTTTCAACTGCCTGCACTATTTCGTTAAAGCTGTCGCAGCCTTGTTCAATAATACGCTCGGCGCGGCGGGTAAAATACTTTTGTGTTGCCCAGTAACTGTATGAACCCTGGCCCCCCAAAAAAGCCACCCGCACTGCCGGGCTGTTGGTGCCGTTTAGCTGGCCTTGAATTTTGGCCTGCTGCTGCAACACAGAATCTTCAATTATCACATGGTACAGCCGGGTTACGTATTGGGCGTCCAGCGCCAATGGCTTGCCTTGCTCAATTAGCGACAGCAGCAGTTCTTGCTCGCGCTTTTGGTCACGTATCGGTTTGTTTTGTGCCAGTTTGGCGTCGGCTACCGCCAGTGCCAGTTGCCGCCGTTTTGACAATAAAGCCAGTAACTGCTTGTCGGTGTCAGATATTGCGTGGCGTATTTCATCCAGTTCCATGTTAATTCTCTTTGTTTGAGCTAAAAGTAAGCAAAAAAAAACCTCCCGGCGTGGGAGGTTTCTGGTATTACTGCGCGCGCAGCTTACCGCCTCCCGTGTAAGGTGGTAAAGCGAAAAAAGCTGAGCGCGGTATTAAGTATTTTCATGGCGTCTAACATAGTCCGTCTGGATGGCTAAAGTCAACCCTGTGGTGTTAGCAGCAGCTGATATTTTTTCTCACCGGGTAAAAAAGGTAAGGCTACTTCGTTTAGCCAGTACTGGTGATCGCCCCGGTAAAACGGTGAAAGCGGATGACCCGACTGCCCGGCCGGTATGGTTAAAATGCCTTTATGCTCTTGCCCCGGCGCCACGACCATACGCTGCGACTGACCAAAACCGGGCCGCTGTACCCTTGGCATATGGCTGTCGCCGTTAAGTGCTGTGGCGGGCATATTAAGCCAACCGCCCAATAGAGGTATAGCGCCGGATAGCGGGTGGTTGATGCGGGCCTGATTAATATAGCCCCAGTTACTCTGGCTAAGGCTGCCGTTGTTCTGCTCCAGTTGCTGCTTGCTTTGCAGCACAGCAGTGAGCAATAACTCGGCCCAACTGCTGAAGTTTGCCGGTAAGGTATCGGCACGACGTTGCTGCAACATGGCCCAAAGCGGTGTTTCCAGAGAGTATTTCAAATCCTGGCTGCGGGCACCATGGCGCTCCAGATAGGCTGACAGCGGAGCAAACTGCAGCTCAAGTAATTGCTGGCGAAACGCCCGTACCAGGCTGTAACCCACAGCATCAACGCTGGCGCTTTGTGAGCTGGTTAACACATGCTGGCGGTACGATTGCAACTGATGCTGCTGCACGGTGTCTTTGTCCAGCACCTCTAACAATAATTGTTGCCAGCGTTCCAGCATTAATGCGCGGTTGTCCAACTGAATTTTATGCAGTGCCTGTTCATCGGCACTGTGTAACTGGTTAAGCCCCTGTTGTATTTGCCAGCCTCTGGCGCCCAAGTCGTAGCCACCGTTACCAATTAACTGATAATCAGCTGCGCCGATAACCCGCGAATTTGCTGTCCATAATCGCTGCCCGACGGGGTTTAATAACTGGGGCTGGGCATCAGGCTGAATATAACCAAACCAGCCATACTCTGGATTGCTCCAGTCTTGTGCGGTATCCAGATCCGGCAGGTTGCGTTTGGGTATGCGGCCCATCAGGCTCCAGCCAATATTGCCTTTATTGTCGGCTACCAGCAGGTTTTGCGTGGGTATACCTACCTGTGACGCCAGTTGCAGAGCATCTTGTGCTGTAGCTGAGGTTTCCAGTTGCAGCAGGTTAAAATTAACTGCCTTAATATCATAAGCAACCCAACGTAAAGCATAGGCAGGGCTGTCGCCAAAGCGTACCAGCGGCCCCCATTGGGTTTGTGCCAGTTGTAAGGGCTGATCAGGCCCACCGGCTACTTTAATGGTGTCGTATACATATTCCAGTGCTTGCCAGCCATCCGGCGTTAAGTAGCGTTTGCCATCATCTGACAGTTGCAAAGCCACTAAATCGTGCCAGTCGGCGGTGCTGTTGGTAAAGCCCCAGGCAATATTACCGTTAGAGCCTGCCACAACAGCGGGAGTGCCGGGCAGCGTAAGGCCGCTAACTGTACGTAGCCTGGTACCATCGCGCCAGTTTAGCTGGGCTTTATACCAGGTGCCGGGTACGCGGATACTCAGGTGCATATCATCTGCCAGTATAGCGCTGCCGTGGCTGGTTAAACTGCCTGCTACGGCAAAATTATTACTGCCAATGTCAGTAGCATCTTTTACCGCACATTGGTTGCAGGCCGTTAGGTTATCGGTTAACTGTTGTGGGTAGGTTGAAGCGGGCATAGGCACAGCGTCAATCTGGCTGTTGTCTATGGCGGCTTGCCAGATATCAGAATGTTGTTGCAGAAAACGGTACCATTCATCCGGCACGCTTTGTTTTAACAGGGTCATTGCGTAGTCGTCGCGGCCTAATTTGCTTTGTAAATCCAGATACATGCTGTAAATAACTAAAAACGAATCTGCCTCTTGCCAGGGAGCGGGCGTTTGTTGCAGCACAGTGTATTCAAAGGGCGGCATGCTAAGGGCCGCAAGGCCTTCATTAACACCACGGCTGTAGTTACCCAGCAAGTGTTTTTCTTCTGCAGGCAGGGCAGCCAGCGCTTGTGCGGCCCGGCTGCGAAAGCGGTGTTGGCGTAATGCCTGGTCTGCCTGCAGTGCGCGCTTGCCAAATAACTCTGCCAGTTCGCCGGCGGCATTACGGCGCAGAAGATCCATTTGAAAGAAGCGCTCCTGAGCATGAGCAAAGCCCAGCGCAAAGGCCGCATCGCTGCGGTTTGCTGCATGAATGCTCAGGTAGCCCAGCGCATCGCGTTCCAGCCGGGCGGTGTTACTGATACTGCTTGGCCTGGTGCCGTCGTAACTTGGCAAACTCAGGTACAACACGGTATAAATTGCAGCAGCAGTGAGGGCCAGCAATAAGGTTAGTATGGCAAGGATCCACTTCCACCAATTCATCTTTTTGTGTCTCTGGTATAAAATCAAAAACTTAGCATAACGGAGACTACGCACAATGTCACAAAAAGTAAAAGTCTGGGATTTTGCCGTCCGGTTTTTCCACTGGAGCCAGGTATTGTTACTGGCGGGGCTGTGGTATACCGGTGAAGAAGGGTTAATGGCACAGCATCAGTTACTGGCTTACACCCTGCTGGCGCTGCTAGTGTCACGGCTGGTTTGGGGTTTTATTGGCAGTAAAACCGCGCGTTTTAGTCAGTTTGCTGCTACCCCTGCGGTGGCGGTGCGGTACCTGCGCAAGCCTTATGTGGTTAACGGCCATAATCCGGCGTCTTTTTATATGATAGCGCTGCTGATTGTATTGGTGCTGGTGCAATTACTTACCGGGCTGGCTACCTTTGATAACAGTTATATGAGCGACGGCCCGCTGGTAAGTTTGTTACCGGCAAGCTGGGTTGATATGGCATCGGACATTCATAAGATCAATATCAATATTCTGCTGGCGGCGGTTGCGGTGCATATTATTGCGGCTATCTGGCACAGTGTGCGGGTACATAATGTGTTGTGGGTTATGCTAACCGGCAAAGATAACGCAACAAGCAGCTATACCGGCGGTGTAAAACACAGTGCGGTTTACTTTATTCTGTTTGGGCTGTTATTAGTGGCATTGTATTTCTGGCAGGGGCATAAATTACTGGCGCTGCTGTAAACAGCGCCAGGCTGCTATTAGTTTTTGTATTCGTCGTGGCAGGCTTTACAGTTGCGGGCAAAGCTGCCAAAGGCTTTGCGTACCTCGGCCTGATCCATACTGTCTGCCGCGGTTTTTAACGCCAGCGCATCAGTTGCCAGCTTTTCGCCACGGCTTTGAAAATCGCTGAGGTTTTTCCATACCGCAGCCTTGGCATCACCACCGCCTTTCTCTGCACCCGGCACGGTAAAGGCTTCCCATGGCAGAGTTGTCAGCGTAGCCAGAGCAGTGGCACGTTTGTTAACACGCTCTGCATCGTAATTTACGTCGCCTTTGAGCATATCAGCAATATCGGCCATATTATGGCGGATTAACTGGAATGCCGACTGACGGTATTTCACGCTATCTTTGGCTTCAGTAAAGGCGCTGCCAGCATAAGCAGAGGCAGATAGCAGTGATACTAAAACGACAGTTAACAGGGGTTTTTTCATTGTTTCGTTCTCTTTTGATGAATTAACATGCAATAATGGCTGCGACATGTCGTTATAAAAAGCGATATCTTGCCAATAATCAATAGTTTTTTCAAAATCAGGCAGAGTAGTGAAGGACGTAAACTTTATTAAACCAACAGGAATGGACTCGCTGGGGCGCAAATTTGCGTTGGTGGTATTTCTTGCCATTGTTACTGCCGGTTTTGCTATAGGCTATGCGGTTATTTTGCTGCAGGAGGCTAATGAATTTGAGCAACAACAGGCTGCTCTTAAACACAGCGCGACAAATCATGCTTTGCAACTGAACAAAAATTTTCTGCAAAAAGAGCAAAAAGCTATTGCGGCTAATCAGGTAATAAGCCGCAGCCTTAGCCTGGCAACGCTTGCAGGCGCTGCTACTATGAAAGCTGCTAACGATGGCAGTATCCGGGTGCAGGATGATTACTCCGGGGCATTTGTCGCCGGGCAAAATTATAATGCCCGTGTTGCTGCATTGTTTGATAAAACCGGTTTGTTGTGGCAGCAGCTTTCGCCACTGATGCTGCAGGAATTTTACAACTTCTATTTTATTTCCAAAGAGCATTTTATCCGTATTTCTCCGGCTGACTGGGCGCTGCAGGTTAGCAGTCAGCATGATTTTAATCAGGATCTGTTTTACAGCATTGCCACACCAGAGCAAAACCCGGCACGCCAGCCGCGCTGGACACCGCTTTATTACGACAATATCTGGAAAAAATGGATGACGAGCCTGATCATTCCGGTGTATGTCAATGATGAGTTTATCGGTATTACCGGTACAGATTTTATTTTGCAGGATATACTGGCCATGTTGCCGCGCCAGGAAGGCCGTCATAGTATGATTTTTGACAGCCAGGGCCAGATTATCAGCTCAGCCTGGCAGTTTTTACGCACCGATCCACCAATGAATACCCCTCTGCAGGCAGGCGAAATCAACGCCGACAGCCTTAGCCAGTATGCGCGCCAGTATGCAGCCAACCCGCAGCAAGTTATGCAGGCTCAGGCCCTGGCACCGGAAAAACTCATTGCGACAGATGTGGTAGAGCGCGCCGACTGGTATTTAAGTGTGTATGTTGATAAAGCCGATATCTCTACTGCTTTTAGTTCAGTGCGTTCCCGCCTGGTGTTGATATTTACTGCTGTAGCACTGCTGGTGGCATTGTTTTTACAGCTGGTTATTTACCACTTTATATTAAAGCGGATAAACCGTTTGTCCGGGGCTATCAGCCGTTTGTCCCGTGGTGATCTGGAGCAGGTGCAGCTGGATACCCAAAACGATGAAATAGGTTTGCTTAATCAGGCATTTGGCCGTATGTCTGATGAAATTTCTACCTTAGTCAGTGGTTTAAATGCCCGTATTGAAGAAAAAGAACAGGCAGAGCGCTCAGCCAGAAAACTGAGCAAAGCGGTGTCTTTTTCCAGCTCGGGCATAGTGCTGACCGATCAGTTGTTACGTATTGAATATGCTAACCCGTTTTTAACCGAAATGATTGGTATCACCACAGAGCAAATACAGTTGCAGCCGCTTAGTGCCTTATTTGCTGAGGAAATGCACCATGTGGCAGAGGAAATTCAGCATACGCTGGTTGAACGCCAGCATTGGCGAGGCGATATGTTATTGCAACATGCCGATCGCCAGTTATGGGTGTCGCTGGCAATAGCGCCTATCCGTGATGAAAAAGGCGGTATCAGTAACTATGTTTGCGCCATGCAGGACATTTCTTTTATTAAACAAAGCCAGAAAAAGATGGAGCAACTGGCATACTACGACATGCTGACCGGGCTGGCTAACCGCAGTTATTTCCGTGATCAGTTGCGTAAAGCCATTGCTATGTCACACCGTGGTTACTACAGCTTCGCGTTGTTATATTTTGATTTGGATGAATTTAAACGTATTAACGACACTCTGGGCCATGATGCCGGTGACGAGTTATTAAAAGAAGTGGCCAAGCGGCTGATTAGCCGTTTACGCGAAGAAGATACTATTGCCCGCTTGGGCGGTGATGAATTTGCCGTTATTTTAAGCGGCATTACAGACCGGGGCCAGGCGTCCGCTATTGCTGCTAATTTGCAACAGGCTTTTGCTGCGCCGGTAAAACTGGGCAACCATGAAGTGTCTATCAGTGCCAGTATCGGTATTACCGTAGCGCCGGAAGATGCCTCAGAAGAAGAATTGCTGCTCAAACATGCAGATTTAGCCATGTATGAAGCTAAAGCCCGTGGTAAAAACACCTTTCATTTTTTCAGCCACGACTTAAACGAAGCCGCCAACGAGCGGCTGCTGATTGAAAACCAACTGCGTGAAGCCATCCGCGAGCACCAGTTTTTGCTGTATTATCAGCCAAAAATTGATATCCGTGATAACAGCATTGTGGGTTATGAAACACTGCTGCGCTGGTTACGGCCGGACAATACCCTGGTGCCGCCGTTGCGGTTTATTGCCGTGGCTGAAAGCACCGGGCTGATTGTGCAGATTGGCGAGTGGATTATCTGGGAAGCCTGTCGGTTTTTATCACGGCAGCATAGCCGCGGCCATAATGTTACTTTGTCGATTAATTTGTCGGTGCGGCAGTTTAAAGACGACAACCTGCCGGAAATTGTTGAACGGATTTTATTGCGTACCGGTGCCAGCCCCGGGTTTTTAGTCTTTGAAATTACTGAAAGTATGTTAATGGGTGACACCGATGCGGCTATTAACCAGTTAAATCAGTTAAAGCGGCTCGGGGTGTCTTTATCTATTGACGACTTTGGTACAGGCTATTCTTCGCTTAGTTATTTAAAGCGTTTTCCGGTAGACGAGCTGAAAATAGATCGCTCGTTCGTCAAAGATATTCCTGATGATCGTAACGATATGGATATTGTTGCTGCGATTATCGCTATGGCGCAAAAGATGAATCTTCGCGTAGTAGCAGAAGGGGTGGAAACTGCCGAACAAGTTGAATTTCTAAGAAAAAATGCTTGCTACCAGGTTCAGGGCTATTACTTCAGCATGCCATTGGCTGAGCAGGAGCTTAGTCGCCTGAACTACG
Source organism: Rheinheimera pacifica (assembly GCF_024809855.1). Classification (GTDB taxonomy): domain Bacteria; phylum Pseudomonadota; class Gammaproteobacteria; order Enterobacterales; family Alteromonadaceae; genus Alishewanella; species Alishewanella pacifica_A. The sequence goes on along the minus strand of NZ_JANUEM010000019.1, from coordinate 17,263 downwards.
TTATTAACAGTTAAACCTTAATTCAGGAACATGTTATGACTTCAGAGCGTTTGTCGCTGTTAAGCGCTGCGCTGCTAACGGTATTTGCCGCCAGCAGCCACGCCGACCAGACTAGCCCCTTGCAAGGTATCCAGGATAAAACCCCTAATTTAATCGCCCTGACCGGTGCCACGGTATACACCGAACCCGGTAAAAAACTGGAAAATGCCACCGTATTAATAGCCGATGGCCGGATCAGTGCAGTAGGCACCAGTGTAAAGGTGCCAGCGGGCTATCAGCAAATTGATGCCAGCCGTTATACGTTATATCCGGGTTTTATCGACCCTTATACCCAATATGGTATTGAGGCAGCCAAGCCAGCCAAACCCGGCAGCTACCGTGATGCGCCGGTGTATAAAAATGAGCGCAAAGGTGGCAATGCCAGCAATGACGCCATCCATGCCCAGCAGCGCTGGGTAAGTGAATTTAAGCCTGATGCCAAAGCTGCAGAAGCTTTACGCAAGCTCGGTTTTACTGCTGCGCAGTCTGCCCGTTTTGATGGTATTTTCCGCGGCCAGGCTTTTGTCAGCTCCTTAGGTGAAGGCTTGCCCAATCAGTTGGTGTTAAAAGCCGATGGGCCGCAATTTATGGCCTTTAGCAAAGGCACATCAAAGCAAAGTTACCCATCATCGTTGATGGGCAGTATGGCGCTTATCCGCCAGACATTAAGCGACGCTAACTGGTACAGCCAGGCTTACGGTAAAACCGATGTGCGTTATTTTAACCAGCCGGTAGAGTTTAATGTTGCATTGCAAAGCCTGGCCACTATTAACCAGCAGGGCGCGGTGTTTGAAACCGGTGACGACAGATCATTATTACGTGCCCACCTGTTGTTAAACGAGTTTAAGCTGAATAACGCCGCTATGGTTGGCTCTGGTTTTGAATATGTGCGGCTGGATGAAATTAAAGCCACCGGGCGCAGCCTTATTTTACCACTTAACTTCCCTGCTGCGCCTGCGGTAGAGCAGGTAGCTGATCAACTGGATGTTAATCTGGCCGATTTACGCCACTGGGAGCGGGCTCCGGCTAATGCCGCGGCGCTGGCGCAGGCTGGTGTGCCTTTTGCGCTTACCACCTACAAGTTAAAAGATACCAAGGATTTCTGGCCTAATTTACGCAAAGCTGTGCAGTATGGTTTATCTGCCGATACCGCTTTGGCGGCATTAACCACCGTACCGGCGCGTTTGAGTGGCGTAGCCGACAAGCTGGGTAAAATTGCTCCCGGTTATCAGGCTGACTTAGTACTGGCCAGCGGCGATTTATTTGCCGATGGCGAAATTGTGGCTACCTGGGTGCGAGGCCTGCAGCACAGCATTAAAGCTATTACCCCGGTAGATTTTGCCGGTGATTACCAGCTGTCTGTTGCGGGTAAGGCAGTTAAAGTTAGCTTAACCGGCCCGGCAGATAAACTCAGTGGTTCTGCGGTGTTACAGGCTGGCGGCGCTGAAGCAAAAAGCGTTAAGTTAGAGCATATTCACAGCCAGCAGCAACTGTTGCAGTTTAACCTGAACCTGGCTGAGCTGAGCGGCGCTAAGCAGATAGCGCAGTTTAGTGGCCAGTTAACCGATAACCGCCTGACAGGTAAATGGCAGCTGGGCAGCAGCACTGAGTTGGTTACGGCACAGCGCCAGCCGCTGGCAGAAAGCCCGGCCAAAACCACAGCCAGCAAGCCTGATACGGTGATGCTGTCTAAGTTAACCTTCCCTAACCGCGCATATGGCTTACCGGCCCTGGCTAAGCAGCAAAATGTGCATATTAAAAATGTTACGGTTTGGACGGCAGAGAAAGACGGTATTCTTGAAAATACCGATGTAATAGTGCGCGATGGCAAGTTTGATAAAATTGGTAAAAACCTGGGTACACCGCGTGGCTTTGATGTGATCGACGGCACTGGCATGCACCTTACGCCAGGTATTATTGATGAGCACTCACATGTTGCTATTGAAGCCGGTGTGAACGAAGGCACCGACGCGGTAACCTCAGAGGTGCGTATTGCTGATGTAATAAACCCGGAAGATATTAATCTTTACCGTGGTTTAGCCGGTGGTACCACAACGGCGCAGCTGCTGCACGGCAGTGCAAACCCTATTGGTGGCCAGGCGCAGGTTATTCAGTTCCGTTGGGGCGAAAATGCCCAGGGGCTGAAAATGAAAGCCGCACCGCCAAGCATTAAATTTGCCTTGGGTGAAAACGTTAAACAATCTAACTGGGGCGATGCGTTTACCGAGCGTTATCCACAAACCCGTGTGGGCGTTGAAACCACCATTCGTGATGCTTTTGTTGCCGCCAAAGAGTACAAAGCCAAACTGGCCGCTTACGACAAACTGTCTAAACGCCAGCGCGAGCAGGTAGCACCGCCCCGTATTGATTACCGCTTAGACGCACTGGTAGAAATTCTGGATAAGCAGCGCTTTATTCATACTCACTCTTATGTGGCATCTGAAATTTTGATGCTGATTGAGCTGGCCGATGAAATGGGCTTTAACATCACTACCTTTACCCACATTCTGGAAGGCTATAAAACCGCTAAAGAAATGCAGGCTCACGGTGCCAGCGCGTCTACCTTTGCCGACTGGTGGGCGTATAAAATGGAAGTACAGGATGCCATTCCAACTAACGCCTGCTTAATGGCCGAACAGGGGATGAATGTCAGCATTAACTCAGACGATGCCGGTTTACAGCGCCGCCTGAACCAGGAAGCGGCTAAATCTGTGATGTACTGCGGTATGGATGAGCATGAAGCGCTGAAAATGGTTACCATTAACCCGGCCATGCAGCTGAAAATAGACAAGGTTACCGGTTCAGTTAAAGCCGGTAAGCAGGCTGATTTTGTGCTGTGGAACACCCATCCGTTGTCGGTATACAGCCAGGCACAGCAAACCTGGATTGAAGGCACCAAGTATTTCGATATCAATACAGACAAACAGCTGCAACAGCAATTGGAAGCTGAAAGAACTGCGTTGATCCAAAAAGTGCTGAATGCCGGCGACAGCGCCAAAGCAGGCAGCAAAGATGCGTATAAACAGGATGAACCGGAATGGCACTGTGAAGATCAGGGCGATTGGTGGAACATCGGCAGTTATATTCATAGCCACGCCCATGGCCATAAACACTAAGGAGCAGCAGTATGAAACTTTCTAAAACCTGTTTAAGCCTGTTTGCTGCCTTAGCTGGCAGCCTCAGCAGCGCACAAGCACTGGCACACGATATGGTGCCGGGTAAAGCCGCCGAAGACCCGTTACTGTTAACCGGCTTAACCATTCATACCGTAACCGATGGTATAAAGGCTGACAGTGATGTGTTAATTGTGGACGGTAAAATTGCGGCCGTTGGCCAAAACCTGAGTGCTCCGCAAGGTGCAACAGTGCTGGCGCTGGACGGCAAGCATCTGTATCCGGGCCTGATAGCCCTGGCTAACCAGTTGGGCTTAATTGAAATAGAGGCTGTACGCTCTACAGACGATTCGCGTGAGGTAACCCAGACTAACCCGGATATTAAAGCCAAAGTAGGTTACAACGCCGATTCAGAGGTTATTCCTACCATTCGCAGCAATGGTTTTGCCTACAGTATGATCTACCCGGACGGCAGTATGCTGATGGGCCAATCCAGCCTGATGCAGTTAGATGCCTGGAATTACCAGGATGCCTTAGTAGCCGACGGTACCGGCCTGCATGTACGCTGGCCAAACGCCAGTACGCTGGGTTCGCGCTGGAACCCAAAACCGGCTGACGAAGTACGCAAAGCCAATGCTGAACAACTGGCGAAACTGCAGCAGTATTTTCAGGCAGCAAAAGCCTATTATGATGCTGAGCAGGCCGGGTTAAACAGAGGTATAGACTCGCGCTGGCATGAAATGATGGCCGTGTTTAACGGTGAGCGGCCATTGTTTGTGCATGCCGATGACGAGCGGCAAATTCGCCAGGCTATGTTGCTGGCCAAAGAGTACAATCTTAAGCTGATTATTGTTGGCGGCCGTGACAGCTGGCGCCTGGCCGATGAGCTGGCAGCAGCTAAAGTGGCGGTTATTTACACAGCACCTTATGGTTTACCCAGCCGTGCTGATGAAAACTACAGCCAGGCGTTTACCGTGCCGAAAACCTTGCAGGATGCCGGTGTTAACTACGCGTTGTCGCTTGATGGTTACTGGGATACCCGCAATCTGGTATTTGCCGCAGGCCAGGCCATAAGCTTTGGTTTAACACCAGAGCAGGCGTTACGTTCTGTTACTATTAATGCCGCGCAAATTGCCGGTGTTGCCGATAAAATTGGCAGCATTGAGGTAGGCAAAGCTGCCAGCCTGGTAGTGTCTGAAGGTGATATTTTCGACTATCTTGGCCACAAGGTAACCCACCTGTGGATTGATGGCCGGGAAGTTGACTTAAACAACCGTCACAAGCAGTTACACGACAAATACAAACAACGGATAAACTAAGCTGAATCTGTTGTCGTAAAGTCAGTGCCAGCTTATGCTGGCACTGTTGTTTTTAAAGGAAACCCTATGAAAAGCAAATTTATACCTGCAGCCTTGCTATTGGCTGTAATAGCCGGTTGTGCTGCAACACAGTCTTCAGCGCCAGCACCTGCGGGCACGGCAAATGCTAAAGCCATTGAAGCCCATATGCAGTTTTTAGCGGCAGATGAACTGGCCGGGCGTGAAACCGGCAGCAAAGAGCATGAAATTGCCTCTTTGTATATTGCCACTCAATTACAGGCCCTCGGCCTGGAGCCTGCCGGTGATAATGGCAGCTATTACCAGCGTGTGCCGTTGCGTCAGGCGCGTTTAGCACAGGAGAGCGCAAAATTTACCCTACATACCGACGGCAAAGATACCCAGCTTAGTTACCCCAAAGCTTTTTTTACCGGCCCGAGTTTGCAGTACACGCAAACTGATATTACCGCATCTTTGGTATTTGCCGGTTATGGCATGGTATCGGAAGAGTTTGGTTTGAATGATTACGCTAATCTGGATGTAAAAGGCAAAATAGTGGTACTGCTGACGGGCCGGCCGGACAGCCTGCCAAGCGAAGAGGCCGCACACTTAAGCAGTCAGAAAACCCGTTTAGCGGCAGAGCGGGGCGCGGTAGGTATTATTACCGTGCATACCCCGGCACAGGAAAAAGTGCGGCCATACGCCAGCAGCTTATTGTATTTAAACACCCCCAGTATGGAGTGGTTGCAAGATGATGGCACACCGGCTGACAGCTTTCCGGACTTAAAAGGCGGAGCCTACGTACACCATGAAGCTGCGGCAGCATTGTTTGCCAAAGCGCCACAATCGCTGGCTGATATTTTTACGCAACTGGACAACAAGCAAAACCCGGTGGGGTTTGAGCTTGGTGTATCGGCGACATTAAGCCGTAGCAGCAGCCATGAGGATATTTCCAGCCCTAACGTTATTGCCGTATTACCGGGTTCGGATCCTGTGCTGAAACACGAATACGTGGTGGTCACTGCGCATTCTGATCATATTGGTTACAGCAACGACTTACGTAACGACGATAAAATTAATAATGGCGCTATGGATAATGCCGCTGGCGTGTCTATTTTGCTGGAAACCGCGCGTTTATTTGCTCAGTTACCGGTAAAACCAAAGCGGTCGATTTTATTTGTGGTGGTTACAGGCGAAGAAAAAGGTTTACTGGGTGCTGACTATTTTGCTCATAACCCCACTAAGCCTATCGATAAGCTGGTAGCAAATGTAAACCTGGATATGCCGGTGTTGCTGTATCCGTTTGCCGATATGATAGCCTTTGGTGCTAACCATTCGTCACTGGGTAAAGTGGTGGAAAAGGCCGCTGCGAAAGAGGGCATAGCGTTAAGCGCCGATCCTATGCCGGAGCAGGCTATTTTTACCCGCTCAGATCACTATACACTGGTGAAAAAAGGCGTACCGGCAGTATTTTTAATGACCGGTTTTAAATCGCAGGATCCAAAACAGGACGGCGGTAAAATCTGGGCCAGTTTTTTTGCCAAACACTATCATAAGCCATCAGATGATATTCCAAGCCTGATTAAAGACTACGGAGCAATCCGCTATGACGCTGGTGCGGTGTTTGCCAATATTAACTTTAATATTGCGCTGGATATTGCCAACACCACGCAGCGGCCTTACTGGTTAAAAGACAGCTTTTTTAACGGCGCCGTTGGCCAGCCGTATAATCGTGAAGTAGCAAAGTAAGGTTTAAATCGCGCTGATAGCACAAGGTGAGAATCGACTTACCCTAAACCAACCGTTGACGGCATGGATGCCGGAGTCGAGCCTACAGGGATGTATTCACGGCGCGTTGGTGTGGGTAAGTCGGTTCGTTTCCTGCTTCCTAGGGTTGGATTATCCACCGGCCCATTTAGTTTTAAAACCCTCGGCTTGCAATAACTGCTCTACCAGCTCGCGCTTATCACCCTGAATTTCAATCACACCATCTTTTACTGCACCGCCGCAGGCACATTTTTTTTTCAGCTTAGCTGCCAGGGCCGCCAGTTCGTCGTGGGGTTTGGCAATGCCGCTAATAGTTAATACCGCCTTGCCACCACGGCCTTTGGTTTCGCGCCTTATACGCACTGCGCCATCGGCAAAAGCTTCTGCCACCGGTTTGGCAGCGCTCTTAGCGCTTATTTTGCCGCTATCGGTGCTGTACACCAGATTAGGATCGTCTTTTACTGATGCAACTGTACCTGCCGGGTTTAATTTGGCCTGCCAGTCGGCCAGAGAAATTTTATTGCCTGCCATAAGTGGGTTCGCTTGCTTTGCTTAGTTTACAAAACTGTCAGCTTAAACATCCGCAGATGTAGCGGCAACAAATTCCTGAACTTGTTACCGGCTGGCTTGGTTTTTTAGCCGCTTCTGGTAGAATGCTTACCAATTTTAGAAATCTGGATGGCTATAATGTCGCGAGATGCTGTTTCTGTATCAGACTATGTTGAACGCGCCGGTATAAAGGCGTATCTGGGTGATACTTCACTGGTGGCTTTTGCTGAAAAAGTACAACAGCGCCAGGCTGAACTGCAGGCTTTTTTAACTTCAGCTGCCGTGCCAGCAGTGCAATGGCAGTACAAAGTGCCGGAGCTTGGTGAAGGCGGTGCTTGTTCACTGTTTGGGCAACTGGCCGACGAGCCTTATGATTTAACGGCAATTCTGGGTGGGCAAAATGCCGCTAATCAGCATGCACTTGCCCGGCTAAGCCTTATTAGCGCATTTTACCGCGAACATTCTGCACTGGACTGGTTTGGTATTTATCAGACCCGTACCAACCTTAGCGGTGAGCCGGTGCTGGTAAAACTGGCTTATTATGGTGCGCCGTCGCGGGCTGAATTTCCGTTAAACAGCGAATTTGCCAAAATAAGCAATAACAGCACGGTAGGTTTAAGCGGTAAAGCCAAAGTGATTAATGATGTGGCGGCTTACCTGGGCAAAGGCGGGGAGTATTACACCTGCGATCCTAAAGTACAGGCAGAAGCCTGTTTGCCTCTGTTTGACCAATCAGGCAAAATAGCCGGCATTGTCGATGCCGAAGATTTTAATAAAAACGTATTTACGGCAGATGCTCTGGCGTTGTTGGTAGCGGTATGTTTAACCGTACCGGCGTATTTACCCTAACCGTAGCTTTTTTCATGCAACTTTAACTCAGGTAGAACACTATGTTTGCTCAGTTACAACCGGTGGCAACCGATCCAATTCTAGGTTTAATGGCAGCCTATAAAGAAGACCCAAACCCGAACAAAGTAGACCTCGGTGTAGGCGTATATAAAGACGAGCAAGGCCATACGGCAGTACTGAAATGCGTAAAAGAAGCAGAAGCACTGCGCCTGAAGCAGGAAGACAGCAAAACCTATATCGGTATGGCCGGTGATTTAGGCTTTAATGCCCATATTGAAAAACTGGCGTTTGGCATTGGCCATAAAGCATTGCTGGCCAACCGTGTTACCACGGCACATACGCCGGGTGGTACCGGTGCACTTCGCGTAGCGGCTGAGTTTATTAAAAAAGCTAACCCGAATGCCACTATCTGGGTAACCAGCCCTACCTGGGCAAACCATATTTCTATGTTTAAGGCCGCTGGCCTGAATGTAAAAGAATACACTTACTATGATTACGACACCAAAGGCCTGAATGAAGAAGCGATGTTTGCAGAGCTTGCTACCGTGCCTGCCGGTGATGTGGTGTTGGTGCATGCTTGTTGCCATAACCCCAGCGGGATGGATTTAACCTTCGCCCAGTGGCAGCGCTTTACCGATATTGCCAAAGAGCGTGGTTTTACGCCTTTAGTTGATATGGCGTATCAGGGGTTCGGCACCGGTCTGGATGAAGACGCCAAAGGCTTGCGCTATCTGGCAGATAACGTTGATGAGATGATTCTTTGTAGTTCGTGCTCAAAAAACTTTGGTTTGTATCGTGAGCGTATTGGCGCGGTATCTATTGTTGCAGCAGATAACAAAGTAGCTGATGTTGCCAGAGTAAACCTGTTAAGTGTGGTACGCAGTATTTACTCTATGCCACCGGCACATGGTGCCATTATTGTCTCCAATATTCTGGATAGCGCCGAGCTAACCAGCTTGTGGCATCAGGAACTGGCCGAAATGCGCGATCGCATTAATAACTACCGCCAACTGATTATCGACACCCTGGCAGCTGAAGGTGTGCAGCAGGATTTCAGCTTTATTACCCGTCAGCACGGTATGTTCAGCTTTTTGGGCATTAACAAAGCGCAAATTGACCGCCTGCGCAGTGAGTTTAGTATTTATATGGTGGGTTCAAGCCGGGTGAGCATTGCAGGTTTAAACCACAACAATATTAATTACTTCGCTAAATCTGTGGCAACGGTATTAAAAGGCTAGGCTGGTTTTATACAGCAAAGTAAGTAAATTAAAAACAGCCCTTTGCGTCTTACAGCGAAAGGGCTGTTTTACTATGCAGTTATTTTACCTGAGCATCTATAGTCTGGCCGTTAACAGCAACGCTGTCGTCACTCATCAGATAAACATAAAGCCACATTAAATCTGCCGGTGTTTTTAACAGGTTAACATCTTCGCCCGGATAGGCGCGGCTGCGCATTTTGGTGCGGGTAGCGCCCGGGTTTATACAGTTTACCCGCACAGTGCTGTTGTCGTACTCATCTGCAATAACCTGCATCAGCCCTTCAGTAGCGAATTTAGATACCGCATAAGGCCCCCAGAACGCACGGCCTTTACGGCCAACACCGGAAGAAGTAAAAACAACAGAGGCATGAGCAGATAATTTTAATACCGGCATTAAAGCCTGTGTCATCAGCATTGGTGCAGTAACATTAACCTGCATAATGTCCTGCCAGGTGGGTAGGTCGATATGCTCAAACGGGCTTAATACACCTAAAATGCCTGCGTTGTGCAGTACGCCATCCAGTTTGCCAAATTCAGCAGTAATAGTGGCAGCCATATCACGGTAATGTTTGGCGGTGGCACCTTTTAAATCAAGTGGCACTATGGCTGGCTCTTTGCCACCACTGGCCACTATTTCATCATAAACCGCAGTTAGCTTGCTTACTGTTTTGCCCAGCAGAATAACGCTGGCGCCGAAACGGGCATAGGTTAACGCTGCTTCTTTACCAATACCATCACCGGCACCGGTAACTAAAATTACTTTATCTTTTAATGCATCTGTAGCTGCTTGATAATTGTGCATAAAATATCACCTGTTGCTGCAAAAACGGCGAAAGCATACGCTCAAACGGGGCTATTTGCACCTTTCTTCGTTTATTCTGTATTTTTCAGCTAGCGATTTTGGCTGGTTTGAGTTAACTTTAACTGGTCGTAGCTGTTATAGGCTATATGTACAACAGGCTTCCGATAAGCAAGGTAAGTTTTTGCTTTGCATATAAAAAATAAGAGACAGGATAGGGGAGAAACTATGAATAAGCTGACACTGAGTGTGGCTGTTGCTGTTGCATTAGGTTTAACCGGATGTGGCGGTGATTCTTTAGATGATATTAAGCAAGATACCGGCAACAACACGGTTAAACCATATTCCAGAGTAGTATTCGATCCGGGTGCCGCCACACCAAGGCTGTCTGTGCCAAATGATTTATTATTTCAAGGCACAACTGATGGTACTTTAACCACCGATTCTGGCGCAGAGCCTGATTATACTAACCCGCAGGTAGCGTTAGGCGCCCTTGATGGCTGGTCTACTCAAAGCCCGTATTCTATTGCGATAGATATGGCACCGGGCGCAACATTGGAACCAAGCTCAGTACAGCAATCCGGCGCTGTACGGATTTTTGAAGTGGTAATGCAGGGCCCAACATCGGCTGTTGAAGAATGCAGAACCGCCAATCAGGGTTTTGCTTGTGATGTCGTTGGAGAGTTAACTTTCGGCCAGGACTTTGTTACTGCAGTAAGTGGTAACAGTGTTGCCGTTGTGCCGCTGCGGCCGCTAAAACCTGCAACTACCTATATGACAGTACTGACGTCATTAATTGAAGATAGCAATGGTAACTCTGTTGCGCCCTCAACGTCTTATGAACTGGTAAAACAAGACGACGAAACGTTGCCGTTAAGCACACCATCACAGCTCTCATTGCAAAAGCTGATTAATAGTTTTGAAGATGTTATTGAGGCTGAAGGCGTTAACCGCGACAACATTATTTATACTGCGGCAATGACCACACAATCGATCTCTAATGTGCTGGCAACGGTAAAATCTCTGATGGCAGCACCTGGCTCACCTTATGCACCTTCTACGCTTGAAGTGGCAGCTGTTGCACCGGTATCAATGATCCCAGGGACACCGCTTACCGGTAATCCGTCTTTTGATAATGTGATGCTGTATAGCGGCAGTTTTAACCTGCCATATTATTTAGGGGCACAAACTGCAGATGCAGCCTCTGCACCATTAAGCACCCGCTGGACAGCCGCCTGCGATAGCGGTGCTATTATTGCTCAGGCACCTGCCGGTACTATTCCTGCTGCACCGCAATCTCAGAACGATGGTGTCTGTATGGCATTAACCGCGCAGCAGGCAGTGCAGCTACGTGACCTCGGTCTGGATAGCCGCCGCCACCTGACTAAGTTTAACCCGATCCCAAAAATTAATTCGTTTGAAACGGTTGACGTTATTATGACGGCGCCAAATGCACCGGCACCTGCTGCTGGCTGGCCGGTTGTGATCATGTCGCACGGTATCACCTCTTGCAAAGAAAATATGCTGGCGGTTACCGCAGCCTTAACGCAACAGGGTTTCGCTACAGTTGCAATTGATCAGCCATTACATGGTTCACGTGGTTTTATTAATATTAATGCTTCCGGTGAAAGTTGTGGTGTAGCCAATGGCAATGCTACCGTGTATATGAACCTGTCTAACCTGCTGGTTACCCGTGACAATTTACGTCAAAGTATTGCTGATACCCTGGCGCTGCGTTTAGCACTTAACAGTATTGATGGTATTAGCCTGAATATGGCTAATGTTCAGTTGCTGGGTATGTCGCTGGGCTCTATCACCGGCTCGTCAGCGGTAGCCGTGGCTAATGCCCCCTCAGGCGTCACCGCCATTGATGCGGCCTACAATATGAAATCTGCGGCCTTATCTGTTCCTGGTGGTGCTGTAGCGAATTTCCTGCTTGAGTCTGCCAGCTTTGGCGCATTGATCCGCGCCAGCGTTATTTTAGGTGCAGAAACACTGAAAGCGGGTTTTGTTGACTATCTGGAAGATGAAAGCCCCTGTATGGCAGTGGCAGCCAATCCGGCCAGTTTTACCGGCTGTGCCGCGCAATATGTTGATGCCTATTTAGCCAGCCTGGCTGAGAGTGAAAGCACTGCGGCAACTCTGGCTGCTATCAGGGCAACAATCTCTCAATTTGCTTTTGCTGCGCAAACTATTACTGATGCAGGCGATCCTAACAACTATGCTCAGTTATTGGTTGCCAGCGAGACTCCGGTGTATATCGCAGAAGTGGTAGGTGCAGGTATTAACTCAGCGACTTCTGATCGGGTTATTCCAAACCAAACGGTAGGAATGCCGTTGGGCGGAACTGAGCCGCTGGCCAGGCTGCTGGGTGCCACTGCACTTAACGCTGTTGCCGGGCCACAGCAGCTTGCTGGTAATGTAATTGCCCGCTTTACAGCTGGGTCTCACAGCTCGTTACTTGATCCGGCTGCCGGTAGTGCAGCCGCTACGGTTGAAATGCAAACCCACGTAGCATCTTTCCTGGCTACTCAGGGGGCAGCAGTGGTTGTTGCTAACCCAGCGGTATTAGCACCAGCTAACTAAGTTGTACTGTTCAATCATGTAAAGCCCGGTTCGCCGGGCTTTTTCTTTTTGTTAAAGCCGTTACAATGCAGCAAAACCTTATTAAGGAGCCTGTCTTGGAATTTATATACGAATATGGAATGTTTCTGGCCAAAGCGGTCACGCTGGTAGCGGCCATAGCTGTGATTATCGGTTTAATTGCCGGTGCTGCTGCGGGTAAAGCCAGGCCGAAAAAAGGCCAGTTGCAGTTTACTGATTTAACGGCACAGTACAAAGCGGTAACGGAAGATATGCAGCAGCAGTTGCTGGATAAAAAGCAGTTTAAGCAATGGCAAAAAACACAGCACAGCAAAAAGGCAGAAACTAAACCCAGACTGTTTGTGGTGGATTTTCATGGCAGTATGGATGCACGTGAGGCCGAGTCGCTACGCGAAGAAGTAACAGCAATACTGGCGGTTGCTAATAACGAAGATGAAGTATTACTGCGCCTGGAAAGTGGTGGTGGTGTAGTGCATGGCTATGGCCTGGCCGCATCGCAGCTGGACCGCTTGCGCAAAGCTGACGTAAGCCTGACGGTTGCCATTGATAAAGTTGCGGCCAGCGGCGGTTATATGATGGCGTGTATTGGCCATAAGATACTGGCAGCACCTTTTGCCATTGTTGGCTCTATCGGCGTTATTGCACAATTACCCAACTTTAATAAGTTATTGAAAAAAGGCCACATTGATTTTGAGCAATTTACCGCCGGAGAGTATAAACGTACCGTAACCCTGTTTGGTGAAAACAACGACAAAGGGCGGCAGAAGTTTCAGCAGGAACTGGAGCAAACACATCAGCTGTTTAAACAATTTGTGCAGGACCACAGGCCACAGCTGGATATAGATCAGGTTGCCACCGGTGAACACTGGTTTGGTTATCAGGCTTTGCCGCTTAAACTGGTAGATGAGATCCAGACAAGCGATGCTTATTTGCTGTCGCAAATGCCACAACGGGATCTGTTTCAGGTGCGGTATCAACTGCGTAAAGGTATTGCCGAAAAAGTTGGTGTAGGCTCGGCAAATATTTTATCGGTGTGGTGGCAAAAACTGATGCAGCAATCAAGGCTTGGATAGCAGGCAGCGTAAACTGCCTGCTTAGCGACTAACGCAGATAGGTTGTTCAGCGATTAGCGCAAATGATGAAAATCGACATCTTCTTCTTTGCTTCCGGCGTTAATGTCGTTAAATACATTAACGTCGAACTCATTCTCACTTTTACCCACAATACATGACACCATCGCATCACCGGTAATGTTCACTGAGGTGCGGGTCATATCCAGTAAACGGTCAACGCCAATAATAAGTGCAATACCTTCAACCGGTAAACCAACCTGTTGCAACACCATAGCCAGCATAATCAGGCCGACACCAGGCACACCTGCGGTGCCGATAGAGGCCAGCGTGGCGGTAACTATTACCATTAAATAGTCAGTTAATGTCAGGTCTACCATAAACACCTGAGCAATAAATACCGTGGCTACGCCCTGCATTATTGCTGTACCGTCCATATTAATAGTGGCGCCAAGCGGCACGGTAAAAGAGGCTATGCTGTTTTTAACGCCCAGCTTTTTGGTTACCGCTTCCATAGTTACCGGCATAGTGGCATTGCTGCTGGAGGTGCTAAAAGCAAACAGAGCTGCGTCGCGCATTTTGCGGAAGAAAATTAACGGGTTCAGGCCGGTAAGCAACTTTAATATCAGGCCATAAACAACCAGGCCATGCAGTATCAGTACTGTCATTACCACGCCAAAGTACTTTATCAGGCTGGCAATGGTTTCAAAGCCCAGGGTGGTAAACAGTTTCGCCATCAGGAAAAACACGCCATAAGGCGCCAGGTTCATCAGCAGGGTTACCAGCTTCATAATCACTTCGCTAAGATCATTAAAAACCGACGCCAGCCGCTCACCAGCCTTGCCGCTTAATGCCATTGCCAGGCCAAACAATACGGCAAAAACAATAACTTGCAGCATGTTGCCAGAGGCCATAGATTCAATAGGATTACTGGGGAAAATATCAATAAATACCTGAGATAATGGCGGCGCTTCGCTAACATCAAAGCTGGCATCAGAGTGCATTTCGACGCCTTTTCCGGGGTTTATCAGTAATGCAGCAAAAATTGCCAGAGTAATGGCTATAGCTGTGGTGATCAGATAAAGGCCAATAGTTTTGCCACCAAGCCTGCCCAGGCTTGAGGTGTCAGACAGTGAACAGGTGCCACATACCAGAGAGACAAATACCAGCGGTACAACCAGCATTTTTAAACTGGCGATAAAGATTTCGCCGCCAATATGAAAAATACCATCAATAAAGAATGTTTTAAGTGGCAGTTCCATGCCCAGAATATGCAGTATCCGCTCATCCTGGCCTGCCAGCAGCCATTTGAAGAAAAAGCCGACCAAAATACCTGCCGCCATACCAATTACAATACGGGCAGTTAACCCAAGTTTTTTATTTCCTGTCATAACATCAGACTAGTTTTAATTAAGCAGTGGCGCTAAGCCTAACAGGTTGGCTGCCGGAAAGGCAGATTGTGCTGGTTTTTTTTTATAAATTGCTATCACGCTTGCCAGATTATTGGTTTAAGATGCAGAATTAACAAAAACTATATAATAAAAAAACAGCTTGGGAGAGTTTTAATGCGAAACATTCAGCAACTTATCGTTGCGCTGCTTTTAACAGTGTTAGCAGCCTGCGGTGGCGGTGGTACTCTTGACTCTGACGGCGGTACAGGCGGTGGCAATACTACACCAGTTTATAGCTTAGCCGTAACATTAACTAACTCTGCAGGCTCAGCTGCAACAACATTAGCCCAGGCCACACCGTTAACAATAACGGCAACATTAACTGCAACGAATAATGGCAGTGTTGCTAATCAGGTTATCAACTTTGCACTGAGTGACACCGAGCTGGCTGTTTTGGGTAATGCTGCCGGCACAGCACTTACCAATAGTAGTGGCGTAGCAACTATAAGCCTGTTGGTTGGCAACAAAAGTGGCGCAGGTGCTGTTACCGCTACTTTCTCTGGCGCAACAGCTAATACAGGCTTTACCTCTGCCGGTGATGGTGGTGGTCAGGTTGATGTGACTGTTGGCTCTGTTGCATTGATTGCTGATAGCTTGCTGTTAGGCTCAGGGGCGTCAGCTAAAGTAGAGTTGACAGCATTGGTTCGGGATTCTAATAACGTTGTCGTGCCGGGCGTGCCTGTTACTTTTGCAAGTGATTCAGGAGAATTAGTGCAGATTGATGCGATAACTGCAGCTAACGGCACTGCAAAGGCTACCCTGACAACTCAAACCAACAAAAACAACCGTGATATTGTGATTACTGCACGTGTACAACAGCAAACATCACAGTTAACAGTGGCAGTGTCTGGTACCTCAATTGAGGTCGCTGCTCCTAATTCAGTGGTGCTTGGGGATACAACATCAATAGATGTATTTTTAACAGACTCAAATGATATTGGTATTCCCAACACTGAAATTGAAGTGACGTCGGCTCTGGGTAACACCTTAAGCGATACCAGCCCTGAAACTGTTGGCTCTGCCGGTAAAGCCAGCTTTACTTATACCGCAGTGAACTCGGGTATTGATAGATTAACTGTTACCGCTTTAGGTGCAACCAGCACAATAACGCTGAATGTCAGCGCTGATGAGTTTGCATTTGTGGCAGGTGCAAATGAAGCTGAAATACCGGAAGTTAATCTCAATACTGCTAAGGAGCTTGTAGTAGAGTGGTTAGTTAACGGCAGCGCTAATGTCGGTGAAAATATCATATTTAACACAACCCGTGGTGCAATTGCAGATCAGGCCGCTAATCTGGGCAGCGCTGTAACTGCTCAGGGAATCACAGACGCTAATGGCCTGGCACAAACTTTTGTACGCTCACAATTTGCTGGTTTGGCGACAATTAGTGCAACGGGCGGCGTGGGCGGGGATGCTGTTAGTGCGAAGAAGGTAATAGAATTTGTTGCTGTTAACCCAACTAAAATTGAAACTCAGGCATTTCCGGCACAGGTTGGTGCCGGTGAGTCGAGTGCTGTACGTGCAATCGTTCGTGATGTTAATAATAATCCGGTTAAAAACCAGGTAGTTGTTTTCTCTCTGGATAATGCTGCGGGTGGCGTAATTAGCACTGGTACTGCTGTAACCAATTCGCAGGGCATTGCCTCTACGGTGTTTACAGCTGACGCTAATACCGGAGCAGGTGTAGAAAGCTTAAATCTGGTCATAAAAGCGGCATTACAGAGCAACAACGCTATATCGGATGAGACAGACATTGCCGTAGGGAAGCGCACATTGTTTTTCCGCTTTGGTACCGGTAACGTTATTACTAAACCCAGTATTAGTACTTATGCAAAAGAATTTTCTATTATTGTAACGGATAGTTCAGGTAACCCGGTAGCTAATCAATTACTTAATGTCGCTGTTGTACCAACCGGGTATCGCAAAGGTTTCTGGGTTGCTTCTCCACCTGCACCGGCAGCATTTAAGGTTTGGGAACCAAGTGTAACCGCCAGCTGTGCAAATGAAGATGCAAATCTTAATGGCATCTTGGATCCTGGCGAAGATCAAAACCTTGACGGCCAATTAACCCCAGGCAATGTGGCTGTTGTGCCACGAACTGTGACAGCAGACGATAGTGGCATAGCAGTATTTACTATAACTTATCCCCAGGACTACGGTGCTTGGATTGATGTTCGTTTGCAAGTGAGTGGTTTTGCTGCGGGGACAGAAAATGTGGCCTATAGAGATTATGGTTTGCCAGTTTCTTCTGCAGATGTGACTACAGAGACATCGCCTCCTCCTGCTAATCCATTAGGATTCAGCAATAATTGTGGTGATGCGCTGTAACTAACACTAGAAGGGAGCTAAATCAGCCTGTCTCTTATACACAAATCCCCCGGTTTTTACTGGGGGATTTTTTTGAACTCTTTCTAAAATCTCCGATCTGCTCTTTCACTGAATATTTA
>NZ_JANUEM010000018.1 GCF_024809855.1 Rheinheimera pacifica | reverse complement strand
GCTTTGAATTCTGATGTAAAACGTTGCTTGGACATGGTGCCCTCCTAAAGTTGTATTCTAACCTAAGGAGTGTCTAGTGTTTTAGGGGAAGTCCATTCTGATAAAGAAATGTTTTAGAATTATTTTGTTATTTTTTAAGTTTAACAGTAATTTTTTCAATAGGCATAATGACAATCATTTTAGATCTATTTTGTTACACCACAAGGCCATCAACAGCTTACTGTGATGGCCTTTTTTATTTCCATCTTGCCAGCTGCTAATTAACTGACTAAGTTAAAAGCTGTTTTCAACTCAGTGTGTATGAACAACTCATTCGGAGGGTTTAGGTGCTTGATGTAATTGAGATCCAGCAAAAAGCTAGTCAGGGCCGAACTGAACCTTATCTGTGCCGTTTATCTGACAACAAGCGTTACTACGTAAAAGGGCCTCAGGCAGGTGCCAAGGGTTTAATTAACGAAGCGGTGTGTGCATATCTTGGTTGTGCTTTGCAACTAAATGTGCCTGCACACTGTTGCGCCTATCTACCGCAAGGATTGTTACGTTTCGACGAAGCTGCCAGCCGTGTTTTGGGTGCCGGCGATAGCACAGTATTTGCGTCAGAGCTGATACCTGACCTGTTAGAGGTAACAGCGACCAGTGCGTTCTCTATGCCAGAGCGATGCGCCCGAGATCTGTTTCTGTTTGATTACTGGATCAGAAATGAAGACCGCACCATGACGGAAAGCGGCGGCAACCCAAACTTATTTTATCGGGCAGCGTCAAAACAATATGTAGTGTTGGACCATAATTTAGCTTTTGACAGCGGCTATAATTTCAAAGTTAACGCCAAGCTACACGTAGCCTACAATGCGTGGTTTGGTTCACAACATGATGCACTTTGGCGTACGCATTACAGCGGGAAACTAGCCATTGCGTTGCAAGGGCTGGCCCAGTATGCTGACACTTTACCAGCTACGTGGCTGGAAGAGGAGCCGGGTTATCTGGCAGAAATAAACGACACACTATCTTTATTTAACAGTGACGAATTTTGGGAGGTACTGGTATGAAAACACTTTATCAGTATGCAATAGTACGGTTTTTACCGCATGTTGAGACGGGCGAATTTGCTAACGTCGGCATAGTGCTGTGCGCCCCGGAATTAGGCCTGTTTGATTTTCGTCTGGCACCAAGCCGTTTTGCCCGCGTAACCGACTTTTTTGAAGATCTTGAAGGCAAGTTATACAAAGCCACACTGCAAACGGTGGAGCAAG
The DNA here is from genome assembly GCF_024809855.1 of Rheinheimera pacifica. Lineage (GTDB taxonomy): Bacteria > Pseudomonadota > Gammaproteobacteria > Enterobacterales > Alteromonadaceae > Alishewanella > Alishewanella pacifica_A. The sequence goes on along the minus strand of NZ_JANUEM010000018.1, from coordinate 75,461 downwards.
AATTACATCGGCTGCAAACTTATGTCACCCGACTCACGCCAAAGGAGTTAGCACAGCAGATGCAGGAAGTGGTGCGGCCAAGAGAAACCCTGGTACGCTACTCTGAACTGCGTTCTTTATATCTGGAGCAAAAGCCAGCAGCTGTGCTTGAGCAATTGTTTGAGCGCCTGGTACACCGTACTTTCCTCACCGAAGAATATCAGGAAAGCTTGATGGTTAAGGTAATTCGGCAGCAGTTAAAAGATGAAAAGCTAACTCATTTTAAGCAGCAAAAAATTCACGACAACTTTATTGAAGTTACCTTGCCGTTGGTTGCAAAAGCCACCGATGTTTTTGTGATTAGGCCATTAGCTTTCCGTCACCAAACCGCTATTCGCGTGTTTGACCATGCTGAGCAATGGCTTGGCCGCTTTCGGCGCCTGGTGAATCATAATGTGTTGCAAAAAGAGCATATTTTGCTGCCACTGCAAGGGCCAACAGGTAACGACAGAAAATTACTTGGCGCGTTTAAAGAAGTAGAGCGTGAACTGGCAGCCTTTGGTGTGCAAACCTTGGATCATAAAGATAAAGCCGGTATCAGCCGCTTTGCCAAACAGGCTTTAATGCCAGACAGTTTTAAACTGCAGTAATCCTACCCAACCCAAGGCCCTGAAATTCGGGGCCTTGCTACATCTTGCTTATCAATGTACCAAAAAATGCTTTGCTTTTTTCAACGTTTGGCTTAGTTTAAAACCATCAGATTAAAAGGATTTAGTGTCAGAAGCAGTAAAAGGGAAGTTATGACCAGCCGCGCTTACGCCATTTTTGAAACTGGCATGCAAGATGTCGCCAAGCTGATACAGCTGTTCGACAACTTAGAATCACCAGAACAACGCCAGCAATACGAAGTGCTTAAACGGGCAGCTTTGGTAATGACCACTACTGCGTGGGAAACTTATATCGAAACCTTTGCAGTTGAGCAGGTTGAAGCCAAGTTAGCTAATTCAGAAGATGAATTTACCAATGCGTATATTCGGCGCAGGCTAGAACACGAAATTAACCGCTTACATAACCCAGCATCTGAAAAAGTGAAAAAGCTGTTTGTCGAATTTTTGGGTGTGGATATTACAGAATATTGGCGCTGGAACAATTACACGCCAAAAGATGCCAGAGAAAGGTTAGATAAATGGCTAAAAATGCGCGGGGATGCAGTTCATCAGGTGTGCCAGAGCTTTGATCCAAAAAATGCGCATTTGATAAAGCGCGATGATTTAGATAAGGCGGTTAGATTTTTTACGGAGTTGGTAAAGGTTGTCGATAAATCGGCTTTTCAATTAAGTTTATGAAATTTGAATTAAATTGTCTTTTTTGCAAAACATGATGATCATGGAAAGGTGCGTAGAATGCGTGAAAAAATGACAGATTCACCTATTAATTTGCGCGTATTATTAGTTGCGGATCGGTATTTAAGCTCGGCAAGAATTTTATTGGAGCATGAAAACAGGCAGGTTTTAGCCTCTTTTATATTGGCAGCATTAGCGGCTGAGATTTACTTGAAGTCTTTTTTGCTAAAGATGGATAAAAGTTTGATTGAAGAGATTGAGTTACCCCATGATCAGGGAAAGATATTTTCGTATGAGTATGTGATATCAAACAGTATTTGGGAGCATAAGCTCACCAAACTATATGCCTGTATTAAAAATATTAAAATGGATAAGCTTCTTCTGGATGCAATCGAACTTGAAGAAGACGAATTGATAAAAATGTTCACCGAGTTCGAAAACTATTTCACAGGGCTTCGTTATCAGTATGAGGATTCAGCAAAGTTTTCTGCCAATTCAGGTATTTTGGAGCTAGCTCAATCTTTAAAGGCAGCTTGCTACAAAATTTTGGAAACTAACTCAAAATAATTGGGGCTGATTAACTTTAAAGCAGCTTACTTTAATTCACCAAATTACTTGCTTCGACACGACTAGCCACATAACGATCAGTACTGTTGCTGGCAGTGTGGCAATCGATTGATTGATAAAAGCTTTATGGTAAAATTGCACCAATCCCTGCTGGTACTGTGACCTTTCTCCTGCACCCTAAATTTACAACCTATATGTTGTAAATAGTAAATACAACATATGTGTTGTACATTGCGGCGGCGAACTTATGGACTACCCATTACTATCACCCTCACAGCTGAGCGCCTTTGTAGAGGAGCTAAGAAAGCAAGCCGGATATACCCAAACGCAAGCCGGTGAACTGCTTGGCATATCGCAGCAAGCTTACGCTCGAATAGAAAAAGCACCAGAGAAAGTCAGTGTTGAGCGCTTTATGCTGATATTAAAGCTGTTCCAGGCGCAACTATCGGTAAAGTTTACGTCCGGCTTAAAAGCGCTACCGTGGGAAGCTTGGCAGACAAAAGACAAAACGATTGTTCAGCAGCGTAGATTAGCAAGCGAAAAACCTGACAAGCGGGATGTTGTTAGCAAAAGCAGTAAATCAGACTCATCCGGCTTAACAGATAAACCGCAGGTAATCGTTAAACCAACCGGTAAGAAGTCGAGCTGGTAAATGAGTAAAAATGCCAAACTTGATATATAAATTTCGTGATTTTTTTATATATGACAAGCATGATGCATACAGAAAAGCTTCATACATATTTACCTACCCAGTCGCCGCTTTACTCACCGCTAAGCAACTGCAAAACGGGTTGCTGTTGTTTACCAAAGTAGATTTGCAGCGAGCGTTGTTCGCGGGCATCCAGCCGTAATTCAAAAGCATGGGGTAACACCCTGCTGCAATCGCCCAATACAGCGACAATATGTTCCTGATTATAAATACGCTGGCCGGATGCGCCGTTACGCAGTGTTACCAGTGCCACCCGCTCGCCGTTATTGGCTGCTATCAGGGCGTAATTTTCTAAAATCAGTGCGCTACGCTTGGGTGTAATATGTTTATCGCGCTCGCAGTTAAGCTCAATGTCTTTAAACGGTGTCGGGGTAAAGTGCAGCACACTGTCTACATCGGCGATGGCTGCAGAAGATACGGTAGCCAGCAGGGCGGCGATAAAAGTTTTTTTCATGATTAACCTTATTTAAAAATATTACATGCTGGTTACATTACAATATCCCGGCACTTGCGTCAGCATTCGCGCTAGAATAGCGGCATAATTTACCTTATGCCTTTTACTACTATGTCACTTATACGCCGGGTGTTATGCCGTGTGACTGAAGATTATCTGTTACTGGCGCTACTGTTGCTGCTGCCACTGCTGTTATGGCTAAAGCCAACAGCACCGGCGGGCCTGGTTGCACTGGTTGACTGGCATACAGTAGCGGCGCTGGCGGGGTTAATGCTGCTAAGCCGGGCGCTGGAAGACAGTGGCTACCTTGCACGGTTTGCTGCCTGGCTGCTGCAGCTTTGCCATTCACAGCGTATGCTGGCAATACTGCTGGTGTTATTTGCAGCATTGTTATCTGCCATAGTAACCAACGATGTGGCATTGTTTATTTTGCTGCCAATCAGCTTAAGTATTGGCCGCTTAACCGGCGTGCCGGTGGGGCGGTTGATTATTTTTCTGGCACTGGCGGTTAATGCCGGCTCCAGCCTTACCCCTATTGGCAACCCGCAAAACCTGCTGCTGTGGCAGGCTTCCGGTTACAGTTTCTGGCAATTTACACTGATGATGGCGCCGTTAGCGCTGAGTTTGTTGTTGCTGATCCTGTTATTAAGCTGTGCCGCATTTAGTGGCCATAAGCTGAGTATTTCAGTACCGCATAACAACAGGCATGATAACCGGCGCTTGTTTGGCTGGTCGCTGGCCGGTTACCCGCTGTTTATTCTGGCGATGGAATATCAGTTAGCGCCCTACGCTGCCCTGCTTGTATTGGCGCTGTATATGTTGTTAAAGCGCAGTGTGGTAACGGGGATCGACTGGCTACTGTTGCTGGTATTTATGCTGATGTTTATTGATTTAGGCTTGCTGGCACAATTACCACTGTTGCAGCAACTGGCGGCGCAGTTAGTTGCCCTGCCAAATGGCAGCTATACTGGCGCGGCGTTATTGTCGCAGCTTATTTCTAATGTACCGGCGGCGATTTTTCTGCAGCACTTTACTGATAACTGGCGCGCGCTTAGCTGGGGGGTAAGTGTCGGCGGTTTTGGTTTGGCTATTGGCTCGCTGGCGAATTTAATTGCGCTTAGGCTTAGCAAACAACAGGGGCTTTGGCGCGAGTTTCATTACTGGTCGCTGCCGGTGTTTGCCGGCAGCTTAGTGTTGGGATGGTGGCTTAGTTAAAGTCTGCTGCCAGTGTGGTTAATTGCTGTAACTCAGCGGTTTTTTGCCGGGCTTTAAGCTGCAGCCGGTAGATGGCAAACAGGCAAAGCGGCGATACGATCAGGCTATAAAACAACAGCAAGTCTTTTGAAACCTCCGCCAGTTGCCACCACTGCAACAGCCAGAGTACCAGCGTAAATAACAACAGTGCCACGCAGCTTAGCTGGGTGTAACGGTAGTAGCGCAGGCTTAGCTGGCAGGCTCGACAGCGAAATTGCAACAGCCCGCTGCTGCTCCAGTTGTCATAGGCCAGAATAGGCCGGTGCACCTGCCAGCTAATATACAGGGTGCTGAGTGCGCCAAGCGCAAGGAACCCGGCTGCGATGTAACCCAGCCAGCCCGGCAGGGCTAATATTAACCAGCAGGCGGTGGCTGCCATTACCAGGGCGCCAAGCCATTCACCGTACATTAATAGCCGTTGCTGGCGCTGCCGTTGGTTGGCCAGGGCTAAATCTTTCGCTGTCGGCGCGGCTTCAGTTGGGGTAGGCTGTTGTTGCCAGCTTTTTGCCAGGGCGGCAAAGTCGAGGTTATCTGCCATTTTGCATTAACTCCATCAATTCTGTTTTAGCGCGGTTTAACCGCACCCGCACGGCACCATGGCTGATCTGCAAAATATCGGCGATCTCCGGGGCGTCTAAATCTTCCATCGCCAGTAATATTACCTGTCGGTTAGCGGGGGATAACCGCCGTACCGCCTGCATTAGCTGCTGGCTTTGTTGTTGCTCACCTAACTGCTCTGACGGGCAATCATCAAGTATCTGCTGCATGTCTTCTTCCAGTGGTTGCCATTTATGCCGCTGCGCCCGGGCAATATGATCTACCGTAACATTGTGCACTATGCGAAACAGGTAGGCGCGTGGCATTTCTGCAGCTTGTAACCGGCCGGCAGCCTGGTGCAGTGCCAGAAAAATATCTTGTTTTAAATCCTGCCGTGCTGCCGGATCGGCTTCAGACGCCAGCAAGGTGCGGCTTATTGCGCCCTGATGTTGCTGCCATAGCTGCAGTAAAAACTGCTCCGGCGTTATTGCACTGGTATTGGATATTGTCAAAACCCCTCGCTTATCAATGTTTTATTGTTCTTGTTAACGTTATCACTGTGTCATAAGTAAGTCTGCCGGGGCAGGCAAAGTGTTACATAAAAAAATAAAAAAAATTTTGTAACAGTTCACAAAACCGTCACGACTTATCCAGCAAACACGGCAACTTACTACAACGTTATACCGGAGAACTTTACGATGAAAAAATCACTACTTGCCTGCCTGATAGCCAGCCTTGCACTACCGCAGGTTTATGCTGATGACTCTTCTCACATGCAACAGGAAGCAGTGCTGTACCACAATGCTACCTTGCTGGACCCGGCAACAGAGCAGCAGCTTAACGATGGCTGGTTGCTGGTACAAGACGGCCGCATTATACAAATAGGCCAGCAACAGGCTGATGCCAGTTTACCTGCAGCAACAAAACACATTGATTTACAGCAGCAGTACGTATTGCCTGGCCTTATTGATGTACACCTGCACCTTACCGCCGGGCCACACCGGGTTGAGATGCAGGATGGTAAGCCAGTACTTACCATGAAAGGCCATAACCAAATTACCCGTTATCACGCGCTTAGCACCTTAGCCACCGGTGTTACCACTGCCTTTAGCCCGGCTGGTGAGCCAGAAGCTAATGCCGAGTATGCCCGCCAACAGCAGGCGGGTAACTGGTCTGGTCCTCAGCTTATCTATGCCGGTTATATCTTTGAGCCCACGCCTATACTGGGCGGCGCAGTGTATCCGAAAGATGAGGCCAGCTGGCAGCAAGAAATTGCCAGCCAGAAAGCGCAGGGTGCAAGCTACATCAAGCTTTACACCGGCCTTACTAAAGATGAAGTAGCAATGGGTGTACGTCTGGCTAAAGCTGCCGGGCTGAAAACGGTCGCCCATTTGGATAATATCAGTTGGCAATATGCGGCCAACCTGGGGATTGATGCACTAACCCATGCCCTGCCGACAAGCAGTGAGCTGCTAACCGGAGCAGCAAAAACAGCTTACCGGGCAGAGCGTAAAAATCCGTATAATCAGCGCTTTATCTATAGCTGGTTCCAACACGCTGATTATGACAGCGAGCCCATGCAACAGTTGATCAGCACACTGGCGCAACAACAAACCCATGTTGATTTAACCCTGGTAGTGAACGAGTTGTTTTATTTCGCGCGGGAGTTAGACAGCTTGTACCCTGAGCAGGATATGTGGGTCTATCATCCGCAATTCCGCAGCCGCTGGCGCGCCACTATGGCGGCCCCCAGCTACGACTGGACAGCAGAGGATTTTGCTACTGCGCAGCAACAACTACCCAAGGTACAGCAATTATTTAAACGCTTGTACGATGCCGGTGTGCCGTTGGCCATTGGCACCGACAGCGTGACCAGCGGGCCGTTTTACTTGCGCGAACTACAACTAAGCCAAACCGCTGGCCTGACAAACTGGCAGGTGTTGCAACTGGCTACAGCCGGCGGTGCCCGCCACCTTGGTTTAACCGACACCGGCCAGCTGGCAGAGGGCTTTGCCGCCGACTTTATTGTGCTAACAACTAACCCGTTAACCGATCTTCAAGCGCTAAATACGGTGCGTACCGTGGTACAGCAAGGCAAAGCCTGGCAGGTAGATGAACTGAAAGCCCAACTGGCTATGTTGGCCGATATTGAACTTTAACGCTGCTTTTCTTAATTAACTTAAAATATGAAGAGGATATAAAGATGGAAACTTTACAACAATTTATCTCTGCATTTAGTACTGCCTTGCAACAAGCTGATGTACTGTTTTTAGTTGGCTTTGGTGTACTTTTTATCACAGTGTGGTTTTTGCCCAGCCTGCTGGCGCTGGTGTTTAACCGCCAGCACGCCGGTAAAATTGCGCTGCTGAATATTCCTGCCGGTTTTTCCTGGATAGCCTGGGTAGCGCTGGCCGTTTGGGCGGTTACCGGCAAGCTGGGTGACAAACTTGCCGCTAAAGCCCGGTTAAAGCCGGTGGCCTGATGCTTTACAGGATTACACTGCCGCCTTCGTTTAAAATCAGCAGCGGCACCTGGCTATTCAGTTGCTGCTGCATATGCAGCAGGCGTAGCAGTGGCGAGTGGGAACTGACATCGCCCATCAGCCAACTGCCATTACCATAGCCCCAGGGGATCATCACTTTACAGCCAAGATCGCCGGCAGCAACCAGTGCATCTTCGGGGGTGGTATGCACATAGCGGTACCAGTCACCGTCTTTGTCATGATGATAAGACGCAATAGGTATCAGGCAAATATCAATATCACCGTAACGCTGCTGAATATCTTTAAAATGCTCTGAATAGCCGGTGTCTCCGGCAAAGAACAGGGTTTTTCCGGCATGCTCTAATAACCAGCCACCCCACATGGCGCGGTTGTCGTCGTTAAACAGTTTACGGCTGTTAAAATGGTGTGCCGGTACCAGGTGCACAGCGAGCTCCCCACGTTGGCTGTTGCTATACCAGGCTTGCTCTACCACGTTATAACCGCCTTTTGGCATATAGTTCGCCATCCCTAACGGCAAATAGTAGGTAGGTTGGGTACCTAACTGATGAATACTGGCATGGCTGAAATGATCGTAATGTAAGTGCGAATACAATACCGCATCGGTAGCGGCCAGCTGTTCGGCGCTAAGCTTGGGCGTGTAGGGCCGTTTTATAATACCGGCAAAATGCTGCGCCCAGCTTACCGGCCAGTCAAATTGGCCGAATACCGGATCAATTAACAGTTGCTGGCCATCGGGCGTATGCACCAGAAAACTGGCATGCCCCAGCCATTGCAGGCTAAAGCCACTGTTAAGTGCAGGTGCCTGTTGCGGCCCGGTATATTGGCAATCTTGCGCTGGCGCTTTGCACGTTACCAATTGGTGTGCCGGGTAACAGTCGGCTTCACAATTTGCCGGATACTGGCGTTTGCCAGGAGGAGTACGGTACAAATTGCGATACATACCTTTGTATTCGCCTTCTGTTACCTGCTCAATTACGGCATCTGCTCCCAACTGTTGCTCTACCCGGTTAGGTGTACTGCAGGCGCTGAGCAGTACTGCGCTGCCCAGCAGCGCAGTGGCAGAAACTAAGGTTAGTTTCATCAATAATCCTTTATTTATCATTGTTATTGTTTCGCTTATTGTTGTCTTAATACCATAGCCGGTTTACGCCCTGCAACCTGCCAGGCCAACGTGGCAACAGTGCACCAGCAAATAGCAAAGGTAGCGGCGGCGGCCAGCAGGTACCAAAGCGGGTTCTGGCTGATGCGCACGCTAAATTCAGCCAGCCAGCTATCCAGTGCCCAAAAGGTGGCGGGGATAGCCAGCACGGCGCTAATTGCCATCAGCCTGATATATTCGCTGGCCAGCAAATTAACCAGATTAAAGCGTCCGGCGCCCAGCACCTTGCGCATGGCGACTTCGCGTGAGCGCTGCTCGGCGCTAAAGGCGGCTAAACCAAATAAGCCGACACAGGTTAAGGCAATGGCCAGCGCAGCAAAGATAGCGATAACCTTGCCCTGGCGCTGCTGGTTCTGGTACATAGCGTTGTAATCATCACTTAGCCAGCTTAGCTGCAGATCCTGACGTTGCAGGCGATCCGTCAGTAGCTGCTGCACTTTGGTGCGGGCGCTAACGGCATGTTCTGGCTGCAAATTCAGCAGAATATTACCGTATGTCATGGGCGAGCGGCCGCAAATCAGTATTAACGGTTCCTGTTGTTTTAGGGCCGAGCCTATCTGGATATCAGCAACTACGCCAACAACCTTCATCTGTAAAACCGGGTTGTCGCCGGGTAACAGCCATTGCTGGCCGATGGCGTCCTGTAGCTGGCTGTAGCCTGCTTTACGTGCCAGTGATTCAGTAATAATAACGGCAGCAGTAGCGTGATCGCCGTGCGTTTGATACCAGTCGCTTTGATAGGTTTCGCTAAAGTCACGCCCGGCCAGCAAGATAAAGCCGGTAGTTTTAACAATATCGAAGCCTGCTGCTATCTGCGAAATAGGTGGCAGAGCGTTATCCTGAGTTTGCCCCGGCAACTGAATATTCATCGCCTGAGAAACTGTGCCAGTAAGCTGCATATCCATTATCGACGCCGCCGTTACGCCTTCAATCTGCCGCAGGCTCTGCAGCAGGTTTTGGTTGCCGGCCCAGAATATCTGCTCATTCTCAATACCGGAAACCATTAACCGCGCATCACGCTGATAACCGGTGGGCTGGTTTTGCAGCAGGTGCAGTTGTTGTTGCAATACCGCGCTGGATACTAACAGACCTATAGTAATAGCGCCCTGCAATACCAGTAAGCCCTTACGCAGCAGAAGTGCCGTATTGCCACGCTGAAAATCACCACTGAGCACTTTTTTGGCGTCAAAGGCTGAAATAAATACCGCCGGATACACACCTGCCAGTATGCCAACGCTGAATACACTACCAAGCAAAATCAGGCCAAAGTTGCCAAAGTAGTGCAGTTGTAGCGGGCGGTTTACCAGCAAATTAAACTGCGGCAATACCAGCTCAACTAACACAGCGGCCAGTAAACCGGCACAGGCAGCAATTAATAACGACTCCAGCATAAACTGCACAAACAACTGGCCCCGGCTGGCACCCAACGCTTTGCGCACGCCTACTTCTTTGGCACGCATAGCAGCACGGGCAGTGCTCATATTAATAAAGTTAATGGCGGCAATCATCAGCAATAAAGCCGACAGCAATAAACAGATATTTACCGTACTGGCTGAGCCGTTTACTTTAAATTCGTATGCCAGGCTGGAGTGCAGGTGAATATCGCTCAGCGCACGTAACTGCAACTCGGCAATCTGTCTGCCGTCATACGCTTGCTGGTTTAGCTGAGTGGTCAGTTGTTGCAGCATGGCCGCTTGATCAAGATCAGCCGGCAAGCTGATATAGCTATACACGTTATTAATGGCCAGACGACCGGCTGCCACCTCATCACTTATCCGGCGCAATGATCCGGCCTGAAAATGGCTTTGCTCTGGTATACGGTACACAGCGCTAACAGTAAAACGCTGTTCACCCAGTTGTAACTGCTGGCCGGTCACATTGGTGTTACCAAATAACCGCTTAGCTTCCTGCTCAGATAACGCAATTTGGTTAGGTTGTGCCAGGGTTGCGGCCAAATCGCCGGATAAGGTTTCTATCTGGAAAAAGTCGGTGATATTAGTATCCACCGCCTGAGGCCATTCCAGTGTCAGTTGCTGGCTGGAACCGGCCAGGCGTAGCGCCGGGGCACCGGTATTAATGCGGGTTACCCGGATACGGTTATCATAATTGTGCAGCAGATCTTTCATCGCCGGGCTGGAGATAGGAAAACGCTGGTTTACCGGGTTAAAAAACTGCTCCAGCCGGTAGGTATTGGCTGCATTGGGGTGCATTTTGTCAAAGCCCAGCTCGTAGCTGGCATACAGTAAAATCAGCAGGGCTGACGCCAGGCCGGTGGTTAAGCCCAGCAAGTTCAGCACTAAATGGGTTTTGTGCCTTAGCACTGCCCGCACGCCAGTGGTGAAGTAATTGCCCAGCATTGCCAGTGAATTACGCATATTTAGCCTCCTGCTTTGCTTCCATGGCACGCTCGGTAATAATCTGGCCATCCAGCATCCGCACTATGCGGCTGGCATAACGTGATTCATGCTCAGAGTGCGTTACCATCACCACTGTTGTGCCGTCGCGGTTTAGCTGGCGCAGCATCTGCATCACTTCTTCGCTGTTTTTTGAATCCAGGTTACCGGTAGGTTCGTCGGCTAAAATCAGCGCCGGGTTAATTACCAGCGCCCGTGCCACGGCTACCCGCTGCTGCTGGCCGCCGGACAACTGCAGTGGCAGGTGATCAGCGCGGTGGTCAATTTGCATGCGTTTTAATATTGCCTCTACCCGCTGCTTGCGTTCGCCGGCTGGCACGCCCTGATACTGCAGTGGCAGTTCAACATTTTGAAATACCGTTAGCTCGTCTATCAGATTAAAGCTTTGAAACACAAAGCCCAACTGGGTTTTGCGCAGCTGTGCCAGTTGTTTTTCGCTGTAATTGGCAATATCGGTGCCCTGAAACAAGTACGCACCTGAGCTGGGGCTGTCCAGCATGCCTAAAATGCTTAGCAAGGTAGATTTACCGCAGCCTGATGGGCCCATAATGGCTACAAAGTCGCCCTGCTGAATATGTAAATCAATCTGGTTCAGGGCGGTAGTTTCCAGCTCGCTGGTGCGAAATACCCGGTTTAATTGTTGTAACTGGATCATGATGCTGTCCTTATTGTTGTAATTGAATAGTATCGGCTTGCTTAAATTCGCGATAGCCGGAAATAATCACCTGATCACCGGCATTAAGGCCGCTGACAATTTCAATCTGGTTGGCGCTTTGTTTGCCCAGCGTAACGGCTTGCTTACGTGCCGTGGCGGTGCGGCTGTCCAACACATACACGTACTGGCCTGCGCTGTCGGTTAAGTAAGCGCCGCGCGGTAGCACCAGTGCTGTATGTTGTTGTTGCTCCAGCAGCAGGTTCAGGTTAACCGACTGGCCGCGTTTTACGCTGTGCTCGCCCGGCAGGGCAAATTCAAGCTGAAACTGGTTGTTTACCACCCGGCTGTCGATACGGCTTACAGTAAGTGGCAACTGCTGCTGGTTCAGGCTGGCAACGGCCTGCATACCGGTGTTAATGCGGCTTAAATAAAATTCGTCTACGCTTGCCACCAGCTTGTAACGCTCTGGCAGGTCAATCTGGCCCATGCGGCTGCCCGGCGCACGTGATTCACCGGCTTCTACATTAAACTCGCTTAAATAACCGCTTACCGGCGCGCGCACCAGCAGGTTTTGTACGTTTTGCCGGGCAAACTCCAGGTTTTTCGTCAGCATGTCTACGCTTTCGCTTAGCTGGCTAAGTTGCTGCTGGCGAATAGTTTCTTCCTGCTGCTGTTGCTGCTTGGTCAGTTGTAAGCGTTGTTGCTGGTAGCGTAAATCCTGTTGCAGGTTAAGCAGGTGTTCCTGGGCTAACACGCCGGTTTTTACCAGTGGTTCACTCTGGGCCAGGTTACGGCTTAGCGTAGTTGTCTGATGCTCAATATCCAGCACATCGCGCTGCAGGTTCAACCGGTTGGTTTCTATCGTCATTTGCGTGTTGCGCAAAAAATTCATCTGCTCGGTTACCTGAGCTTCGCGGCTGATTAAATCCAACTGCAAGGTGGTGTTGCTTAGTTTAACCAGGGGCTGGCCCTGCTCAACAAACTGGCCTTGCTCGGCCAGTTTTTCCTCTACCCGGCCGCCTTCAATCACATCCAGAAACACCGTGTGCTGCGGCAGCACATTGGCACGCAGCGCCAGGCTTTCCTGCAGGCTTTGCTGTTGCACTATAGCGGTACTAACAGAGCTAAGCGGCAGCAATACCGACATTTGCGCACTGGCTTGCCAGTTAGTGCTAAACCAGGCAGTGGTGGCCAGCACCGTAATAACCAACACCGGCTTGCTAAAGCGGCTACGGGCTGAAGGGCTGATTTTCTTATCCATTGTTATGCTCCGAAAAAATAGCGATGCGTGTCAGCGGTATTAACGCAAAGGCCATGCCAAACGATAAATATTTGAAATTAATATCTTTATTGTTTTTCAGGTTGCAATAGTGTCCGCTGGTGGTACAGCCAGGTGTCCATTAACGGACACCTGTTAAAACCGCTAACTTGTTGGATTTAAAAGCCTGTTGCGTGGCTCGGGTATTTTCGGGTAGGGTGCAAAGATAAACCCAAGGATGTAACAATGAAGCAGCCATTTAATGTGCTGGTACTGGATGATAACCAAGACATTCTTACCGCCAGCCGGATTTTTTTAAAACAACACTTTGCTCAGGTGGTTACGCTGCATGAACCGGCGCAACTGCAAAGTATGCTTGGCAGCCAGCCGTTTGATCTGTTGTTGCTGGATATGAATTTCAGCCGCGATACGCAAAGTGGCGAAGAAGGTTTGTTCTATTTAAAACAGGCATTAAAAGCCCGGCCCGGCTTAAAAGTAGTGATGATGACAGCCTACGCCGCCCTGCCGCTGGCGGTGCGCGCCATGCAACTGGGTGCGGCTAATTTTATTGCCAAACCCTGGCAGAATGAACAACTGCTGGAGGCGCTGCAGCAGGCATTATTGCAGCAACCCCAGCTTGGTAACACCGGCCAGAGTAATGCAGCACACAGCAATGCCGCTGCTGCAGAGACAATTCCGCTACTGGGCGACAGCCCTGCCATGCAGCAGGTGCTACGCACCATTGAAAAAGTGGCAAAAACTGATGCTAACGTATTACTGCTGGGGGAAAGCGGTACCGGTAAAGCCCTGGTGGCCCAGGCTATTCATCAGGCATCGTTGCGCGCTGCTGCGCCTTTGGTAAGCGTTGATATGGGCAGCTTAAGCAGCAGCTTGCTGGAAAGTGAGTTATTCGGCCATAAAAAAGGCGCTTTTACCGATGCCAAAAGCGACTACGCCGGCCGTTTTGTGCAGGCTAATGGCGGTACTCTGCTGCTGGATGAACTGGGCAACCTGCCGCTGGCACAACAGGCTAAGCTGCTAACAGCGTTGCAAAGCCGCACTGTGGTGCCGGTAGGAGCCAGCCAGAGCGTGGCAGTGGATATCCGCCTGGTGTGCGCCACCAATGAAAACTTATATCAGGCAGTGGCCGAAGGTGCCTTTCGCCAGGATCTGTTATACCGCATTAATACTGTTGAAATTGTGCTGCCGCCGCTGCGGGCGCGTAAAGGCGATGTTGCGCAGTTGCTGGACTGGTATTTAAAGCATTACAGCCGTAAATATCAGCGCGATGCTTTACAGATCAGTAGCAGCGATAAACATAAGCTGCAGCAGTACGATTGGCCTGGCAATGTGCGCCAGTTGGCTCACACGGTAGAGCGTGCCGTGGTATTGGCCGACGGCAGTACACTTGATTTCAGCCAGTTGCCAGTGACAACGGTAGCAGCTGTCGAGAGCGCAGAGCATGTTGCTGATAACGACTTTTTTCTTGATTTTGTTGAAGAAAAAACTATTCGCCAGGCACTGCAGTATTATCAGGGCAATGTTAGCCAGGCAGCCAAAGCATTAGGCTTAACCCGTGGCGCCTTATACCGGCGGTTAGAAAAATATGGCCTTTAAATTGCGTTTCGCCTTACTGCTGGGCAGTTTTTCTGTGTTGCTGATACTGGCTTACCGGCAGTGGCTGGCCGGGCCTTCGGCACTGGCTGTTATGCTGAGCCTGACAGCGCTGTTGTGTGCAGTGTTTATCTGGCGGCATAACCGCAAGCAGCAGCACCAGACTGCGCTGGTATTAAAAGCGTTGGCCAATCAGGATACATCACTGACACTGCGTGGACAGAGCACTTTACAGTCTTTGCTGGCGCAGGTGCAGCAGCAACTCAGCAACAGCCGCCAGCAGGCAGAAGCACGGGCACAGTATCTGCAAGCGCTGCTAAGCCAGTTAGATATTGCGGTGCTGGAATTTACAGACAATAACCACTTACTGCAGGCCAATCCTGCAGCGCAACGTTTATTGTCGCCAGCACAGTACCAGCAGTTGCAACTGGGCCGGTTTAATGAGGGAAACCTGCAGTTATTGGCCGCCGTACTTAAGCAAACTAACACTCATTATCAGGGCCAGCTACAGTGGCAGCAGCACGGCTACCAGGACCGGCTGGCACTGAGTATTGTTTGTACGCGTATTCAGGGGCAGTTGCGTAAACTGGTTACGCTGCAAAGTATTGATCAGGCGTTATTGCAACAGGAAGTGCAGGCCTATCAGCAACTAACCCGGGTACTAACCCACGAAATAGCCAACTCGGTAACGCCGATGGCGTCGCTGGCGCAAAGTTGCCAGCAAATTCTGCCAGCGGCAGACACGGTGTTAAACCACAGCGACCATGCTGATCTTGATGAAGCACTTAGCACTATTAACCGCCGTGGTCAGCATCTGGCAGGTTTTATCCAGTCATTTAAGCAGTTAAGCCAGCCGGTGCAACCCCGGTTAGAGCATACCGATCTGGTGGCCATTATTCATAATTGTCTGGCGTTACAGCGTAGTGCATTTGCGCGGCATGGTATACAACTGCATACCAGTTTACCGGCGCAGGCTATGTTATGGTTGGACGAGGCATTAATGGAGCAGGTGCTGATTAACCTGTTACAAAATGCCATGGATGCCATGACAGAAGTAACACAAAAACAGTTAACCCTAAGCCTGCAACCAGACACTCAGCAGCATTGGCAACTGGATATTGCCGATAGCGGGCCGGGTATTAGTGCTGCGGTGGCACAGCAGATATTTATTCCGTTTTTTACTACTAAACAAACGGGGTCTGGTATTGGCTTAAGTTTATCGCGGGCGTTATTACAGGTGCAGGATGCACAGTTAAACTACGTGCCGGGTGAGGAGCCCGGCAGCTGTTTTCGTATCAGCTTTCAGCAGTGAATGTGGTAATACTTTTCTGCCTGGTAAAACCAAATCCTTCTTACATTTTATTTGCATTGTAGCTTTTAACTGACTAAATTACTGTATATAAAAACAGTTAGGTGTTGGCTATGATCCTTTATATCGCAGAAAAACCCAGTTTAGGCAGGGCTATAGCCGCAGTATTGCCTAAACCACAACATAAAGATAACGGTTTTATCCGGTTGGCTAATGGCGATGTTGTCAGCTGGTGTGTCGGCCATTTACTGGAGCAGGCCGAGCCGGAAGATTATCACCCGGAGTATAAGCGCTGGCAAATTGCACAATTGCCGATAATTCCCGATAAGTGGCAGTTAAAAGTAAGAAAATCTGCCGCGAGCCAGTTAAGTATATTAACAAAGCTGATTAAGCAGGCCGATCAACTGGTGCATGCCGGCGATCCGGATCGCGAAGGCCAGTTGCTGGTAGACGAAGTATTGGCGTACTGTGGCGTTAGCGGTAGTAAACTGGCGGCAACACAGCGCCTGCTGATCAGTGATATGAATCCACCGGCAGTAAAGCGTGCGCTGTCACAACTACAATCAAACAAAGAGTTTGCTCCTTTATCCACTTCAGCGCTGGCGCGCAGCCGTGCCGATTGGCTGTATGGCCTGAATATGACACGGGCTTACACTTTGCAGGGGCAAAAAGCCGGTTATCAGGGCGTGTTGTCTGTTGGCCGGGTGCAAACGCCCTTACTAGGGCTGGTGGTAAGGCGGGATCAGGATATTGCTGATTTTGTCACAAAGCCGTTTTATCAGGTGCTGGCAGAGGTGGAAACCAGCGATAAGCAGCGTTTTAGCGCTATGTGGCAGCCCAGTGAGGCTTGTGCCCCCTGGCAGGATGAAGACGGCCGGATACTGTCAAAAGCGTTAGCAGAAAAGGTGCAGCAAAAAATTACCGGCCAACCGGCACTGGTAACGAAAGTTGAACAAAAAGAGCGTAAACAGCCGGCACCACTGCCTTATAACCTGTCGGCGTTGCAAATTGATGCTGCCAAACGTTACGGCATGACAGCACAGCAGGTGCTGGATAATTGCCAGCAGCTGTATGAGCGGCACAAGCTTATTACCTACCCACGCTCTGACAGCCGGCACTTGCCACGCGGGCAGCTAAGCCGTGCTGCTGCGGTAACCGGGGCTATCGCTGCCAATGATAACCAGCTTAGTGCGGCTGTGCAGCAGGCTGATATGACACTGGTAAGTAAAGCCTGGAATGACAGTAAAGTTGAAGCGCACCACGCTATTATCCCGACAGAAAAATGTCAGGCATTTTCTGGCTTAACTCAGGCAGAAAAACAGCTGTACTATCTGATTGCCCGCCAGTATCTGGCGCAGTTTTATCCAGCCTACTGCTATAACGAGGCAGTGGTTGAACTGACCATTGCCGGTGGGTTATTTCGTGCAAAAGCTAACACAGAGTTGTCTGCCGGTTGGAAGCAGTTATACCGCAGTGCTGCTAATCAGGAAACAAGCCAAAAAAACCAGCCAGACAATGAGTTGATCCTGCATAGCCTGCCGCAACTGCATAAGGGCCAGCAATTACATTGCTACGGCGCGCAGTTGCTGGAAAAACACACCCAGCCGCCACAACCTTTTACCGATGCCACTTTACTAGCGGCAATGACAGGTATCAGCCGTTATGTCAGTGATCCTGCTATTAAGGCAGTTTTGCGTGAGACCGACGGCCTGGGCACTGAGGCTACCCGTGCCGGTATTATTGAACTGTTGTTTAAGCGCGGCTTTTTGCAGCGCCAGGGTAAGCAAATTAGGGCTACTGATACTGGTAAAGCTTTAATTCAGGCTCTGCCGCTACAAGCAGGCTTGCCGGATATGACAGCCCGCTGGGAGGCGGAGCTAAGCCGCATTTGCCTGCGGGAAACCAGTTATCAGGCTTTTATGCAGCCATTGCAAACTGAGCTTGGCCTGCTTATTAGCCAGGCGGCATTGGTTACCCCTGCCGGTTTACCCAAAGGCAAAGCCCGGCGCTGGGGCCGCCCAAAAGCCGCTAAACACGCTGCTAATAGAGCCCCTAAACCAGCTGGTGGAAAAGCTGCAACTAACCGTAGGCCAAAGCCTGCTGTAGCGAAAGCGTAATTAATTGTTATCTGGCTGGATTTTGCCACTTTAACTGCCTTAAGCTGCAACGCAGTTAAAATGGAGAATCCTGTAATGAAACACAAGCTGATTAAAACCGCCGGGGCTGCTTTAGCCCTGCTTTGCAGTGCTGCTGGTAATGCCACTATTGTTGAAGTAACCACCAATATGGGCAAATTTGAAATTAATTTATTTGATGAGACTACGCCGGTAACCGTGCAGAACTTTCTTAGCTACGTTAATGCCGGGCGCTATAACGGCACTGTATTTCATCGTTCTGTACCGGGCTTTGTAGTTCAGGGCGGCGGTTTTACTTTCGATCAGCAGTTGCCATTAAAGGCTGTTGCCACTTTTTCACCTATTGTGAACGAGCCTAAATGGTCAAATGTGCGGGCTACAGTTGCTATGGCTAAGCAGTCTGGCAACCCAAACAGTGCAACTAACCAGTGGTTTGTTAATTTAGCCAATAACAGTGGTGGCTCACCGCAGTTGGATACACAGAACAGTGGTTTTACCGTATTTGGCCAGATTACGTCGCAGGATATGGAAGTAGTTGATGCTATTGCAGGATTGCAGCGTTTTGCATTTCCGGGGATCTCTGATTTACCATTACGTAATTACAGCAGCAGCGACAGAGACGATAATAAGCCTCTGGTGGCGTCTAATTTAGTAACAATTGAAAGCATCACTGTGGTTGATGCCCGCGTAAACACTGTTGCAGGCCTTAACCCGGTTGCTAATACTTCTGCTGGTGGTGGTAATAATAACGGTGACGGTGGCAGCTCAGGTAGTTTTGGCTGGTTAAGTTTACTTGCAGGTATGTTGCTGGTCGCCAGAAGGCGGCTGCGTTAACTGGCAGGCAGCGGGCACCGGTGTGCTGCCCGCTGATAGCAGTGCTGTTATTTAGCTAAAAAGGCGTAAGCGGTAAGAAAGGCGGTTTCCTGAAATACCTTTAAACCCGTGGCTTTAAAATCAACCGGTACCGGGTGGCGTTTTAGCTTCTCTTTCAGTTCAGTGGCGCTGATCAGGCTGCAATTGCAGCCAGGGATAAGCTGCAATGCGGCCTCAATTTTAAAACCTACTGCACCTCCGGCGAACTTACCTTTTTGTGGCCGCTCTTTTATAACCAACTGGGTTATCTGATAATCTTCGATAAACTTAGCGAAAGTAAACTGAAAGTGGCGCATTTGCTGCTGATCCTGATCTTTACTCAGTGCAAAGCGGTTTTGCCGGCAATCCGGTAAGTCGAACAGGCCATTTTTCAGGGTCATAAGGCAAATAATGGCTTCGCTGCCTTTAATTTCGATACCACAGGTGCGCATTGGCAATCCTCTGCTTAGGGTTTGGTCAGGTTGTGTATCTGGCTTTCAATTATTGCACAGCTTTGCTTTAACGGCTCACCATACAAAAATGGGTTAAAATCGCCATTTTTGCAGTAATTACGCTGAAATCTTAGCAAATTGTCGATGCTGCTACTGGCTTTATCCAGTTGTGTTTGCTGGCCTTCGCCCCATTGCTCAGACAATGCCAGCAATTGCTTACGTGTTGTGCGCAGTGCTGCTTCTTTGCTATCGCCGGTTATAGCGACTTTGTCTGCTATTAACGCAAATAGCTGGTCTTTATAGGGGCGGCTCAGGTTGTGATCAGAAAAAGTGATTATCAGCAGAATAACAACAAGCAGCCAAAACAACTTTTTCATCAGCTTCTACTCCGGTAAGCAATGGCGGCATTGTAACGGATAGTGCGGCGCGGCGCACGGGGCAGGTGTTAATATCTGTCAGCTGTATAGTAAGTTTACGCTTTAACCAACAGTTGTAAACCTGGTTGACGTTTTGCCGTGTTGTTTCAGGCCAGATGCAGCTAAAATGCTGCAGGCACAGATATTGCTTTGTTTCATGTCAAAAAATCAGCCGGGCAAAC
This sequence comes from Rheinheimera pacifica, assembly GCF_024809855.1. Classification (GTDB taxonomy): domain Bacteria; phylum Pseudomonadota; class Gammaproteobacteria; order Enterobacterales; family Alteromonadaceae; genus Alishewanella; species Alishewanella pacifica_A. The sequence continues at coordinate 55,669 of NZ_JANUEM010000018.1, read as the reverse complement.
TGTTATACTTGGCAACTGGCGCAACATGCAGTAACGGGGTTTTCCTTGGATCAGCAAAAAATAGACATTAGAAATATTCCGGTTCACGTTGAAGTTCATAAGCCGGATAACAGCCATAGCGGGCATTATAACCCGCGTGACCGCATTTATGTGCGGGCAGTAAAAGGCCTGCATCAGGCTATACGGCGCTATATGGGTTTTGTGTTTATGGGGCTGTTTATGGTATTGCCCTGGCTGCAGTATGACGGCCACCAGGCTATATTGCTGGATATTACCGAGCAGAAGTTTAATATTTTTGTCCTGACGTTATGGCCGCAGGATTTCACCATTCTGGCGTGGCTGTTTATTATTGCTGCTTATGCATTGTTTTTTGTTACCGCGTTTTATGGCCGGGTATGGTGCGGTTACTTATGCCCGCAATCGGTATGGACCTTTATTTTTATCTGGTTTGAAGAGAAAATTCAGGGTACCCGTAACCAGCGCATTAAGCTGGATAACGATGCCTGGTCTGCCAGCAAGTTTTTCAAAAAAGCCGCTACGCATTTCTGTTGGCTGGCATTCGCCCTGCTTACTGCACTGATTTTTGTCGGCTATTTTACTCCTGTCGGGCCGCTGTTTATTCAGTTTTTTACCTTTGAAGCCAGCTTCTGGGCGGTAGTTTCGGTGCTGTTTTTTACCCTGTGTACCTACGGTAATGCCGGCTGGATGCGCGAAATTATGTGTACTCACATATGCCCTTATGCCCGGTTTCAGTCGGCAATGTTTGATAAAGACACTTTTACCGTGACCTATGATGAAAAGCGCGGCGAAAACCGCGGCCCACGTAGCCGTAAAGATAAAGACTACAAAGAAAAAGGCCTGGGTGACTGTATTGACTGTAACCTGTGTGTGCAGGTATGCCCAACCGGCATAGATATTCGCAACGGCCTGCAGTACGAGTGTATTAACTGCGGCGCCTGTATCGATGCCTGTGACGACACCATGAGCAAAATGGGCTACCCGCCCGGGCTTATCAGCTACACCACCGAACATAGCTTAAACGGCAAACCCACCAAGGTACTGCGGCCCAAACTGCTGGGCTATATGCTGGTGCTGGTAGCCGTATGTGCGGCCTTTGCCTGGACACTGTACAGCCGGGTACCGCTGGAGATGAACATTATCCGCGACCGTGGCGAGCTGTACCGCGAAACAAACGAAGGCCTGATTGAAAATACCTACACGCTGAGTATTTCTAATAAGTCGCAGCATACGGTGCAGTTTGATCTTAGCGTTGCCGGCAGTGAAAGTTTTACCTGGATTGGTCCGCAACACGTTAGTATCAGTGCCGGTGAAACCCGCAGTGTGCCGGTAAGTTTGGCATTAGACCCCTACAGCACAGATCAGCGTAGCCTGGATATCCGCTTTACTGTGCAGCAGGCAGATAACCCGGATATTAAACTGGCTCAGTCCACCACCTTTTTTGTTGGCCGCTAAGGAGCCTTATGACGGCCTTTGATTTTTCTACCTTACAGCCGGATCTGATTATTGATGCCTTGCAGCAGTTGGGGCTGGATGTCAGTTCTGGCTTGTCGGCACTGAATAGTTATGAGAACCGTGTGTATCAGTTCAGCGCCTACCGCGGAGAGGCATTAAAGCCGGAAAAGTTTGTCGTAAAATTTTACCGGCCACAGCGCTGGAGCGCAGAGCAACTGCAGGAAGAGCACGACTTTGCCTTTGAGCTGGCCGCGGCTGATATTCCGGTGGTTGCGCCGGTAAAAGTAAATGGGCAGTCATTGCTGCAGTATGGTGGTTATTATTTTGCTTTGTTTCCAAGCCGCGGTGGCCGTACGCTGGAAATTGATAACGATGAACAGCTGGCCATGCTGGGGCGTTTTCTTGGTCGTTTGCATCAGGTTGGTAAAGTAAAACCTTTTAGCTATCGCCCGGCTTTTAGCGTTGAAAGCCATCTGCTGCAAAGCCGCGAGCTGCTTAGCGCCTTGCCGTTTATTCCGTCTTATCTGCGGGCGGCGTTTGACACTGCGCTGGATCAGGTTATTACGCTTTGTGTTAAGCAGTACAAACCCGGCAGCCTGATACGGCTGCATGGTGATTGCCATGCCGGTAATTTGTTTTATGTTGACCAGGGGCCGTTTTTTGTTGATCTGGACGATTGCCGCAGTGGCCCGGCGATCCAGGATATCTGGATGATGTTGTCCGGTGACCGCCAGCAACAGCGTGATACGCTGGAGCTGATGCTGGAAGAATACGAGCAGTACTGTGAATTTGACCCCGCCGAGCTTAAATTAATTGAACCCCTGCGAGCCATGCGTATGGTGCATTACATGGCCTGGCTGGCCCGGCGTTGGCAGGACCCGGCGTTTCCGATGAACTTTCCGTGGTTTGCCACAGACAAATACTGGGAGCAACAATGTCTGGCATTAAAAGAACAACTTTATCTGTTGCAACAAGCACCACTTTCGCTAGTGCCAGACTACTGAGTTTTTGTTAAGCTGTGTTCCATCTGGTCTATTAAAGGACATCCTCCAAAATGAAAAAGCTGTTATCTGTAATTGTGTTAACACTACTGCTGCCTTTTGCTGCCCAGGCCAAGTTTGAACAGGGCAAGCATTATGACGTTATCTCTGAGCAAAAAACCGCCAAGCCGGAAGTAAAAGAGTATTTTTCGTTTTACTGCGGCGGTTGTAATGCGTTTGAACCGATAGCGCAGAACATTGCTAAAAAGCTGCCCGGGGATACTGAATTTAAAAAAGTGCACGTTGACTTTATCCGTGCGGCTTCACCAGAGTTACAAAATACGCTGGCCCGTGCTTACGTGGTAGCAAAAAGCCAGGGTAAAGGTGATCAGGTTGCCAGTGCCATTTTTAACCAGATCCACCGTAACCGTGCGCCGTTTTCCAATGAAAACGAGATCCGCAGTCTGGTGTTAATTCACGATATTGACGCCGACACCTATGATAAAGCGATGAAAAGCTTTGCCGTACGTGGCGCGGTTAATCAGATGAAAAAAGAGCAGGATGAGCTATCTGAAAAACGTATTTTAACCGGCGTGCCTATGCTGGTAGTAAACGGTAAGTACAAAATTAATAATGCCGCGCTGGATTCGCGTAATTATGAAAAAGAAATGCAGGAACTGATTAGCTTCCTGCTGCAAAAAGACGCTTAAGTATTTTTATCACAGAGGGGCTGCCAGAGGCGGCCCTTTTTTATGGTGTTAGCGTGGTACATCAATACGTTGTTTTACGTATTTTAGCTGCGCCACTATGGTAAAGGTCATGATCACCAGTAGTGACCACGAGCTCCACTTACCTAAATGCACTACCGACCAGGCACCTAACTGATTAGGGTAACTCCACAGCCCCATAAAAGTACTGATATTTTCCGCCAGCCAGATAAAGAAACCCACCAGCACAAAGCCCAGTAACAGCGGCATACTGCGCTCACGATCCAGCGGCGTAAAGTACACTACTGTGCGGGCATAAAGCCCCAGTGTGGCCGCGGCGATATACCAGCGGTAATCACCAATATAGTGGTGACTAAAAAAATTAGCGTATATCAGCAGGGCCACCAGCACCGCCATCCAGTAAGGCGGATGGTGTGCAACCCTTTGCTGCATTAAACGCCAGCTCTGAATAATATAACTGCCGACGGCGGCATACATAAAACCGGCAAACAGTGGCACGCCAAATACCTTAGTGTAAGCAAAATCGGGGTAACTCCAGGATTGAATCGTGCCCGAGGTTTTAAATACCTCCAGGGCAAAACCAACCAGGTGGAACAAACAAATCGCTTTTAGCTCATCGACGGTTTCCAGTTTGCTCCACACCATCCAATACTGAATTAACAGCGCCAGAATAAGCAAGACATCATAGCGGGGTATACCCAGCAGACCGGCGCGTGGCACCAGCAGCACCGAAGCAAAAAACAACGCCACAAATAAACAGGCCCGTGCCTGCTTTAAACCAAAAAACCAGAATTCCCAGCAAAAGCGGCGAAAGCCGTTGGTATTGGCTGGCGGGGTAACCTGCATTAACCAAACGTCGAGCCGGTTAACAGCAGTAACAGAAAAAGATGACATAGGCAGTCCCTGGCAAAGTAACAGCTAAAATTAGCCTGCTACCACACTACAGGCAAGAGCTTATGCTAAAGTAGCTTCCTGAATAAAAGCTGAGCAAGGCTATGAAATCCCTACCTATATCAGCCGCGGGCTTTGGTGATGCAACCGCCGGCATCCGAGTATATATTGCCAACCGGCCGCCCATGGCTGAGTATGCTGACTTAGTGACAATACAGCCGTTGCACAGCGGCGAAACAGAGCTAATCAACCGTGCCTGCGGCAATGGCTGGCGCAAGGTATTTAATGTGTATGCCAAGCTATTGTTTGCGCTGGATACTAAGCTGTTTGCCTTTACACAGCAAGCCGCTACCTGGCAGCAATACCGTGAGCAGTGCTTATTGCAGGCCGGCAGCAATACTGCGCTGGTTTTCAGCACACCTGATCTTCAGCCGGCCAAAGAAACAGTGCATATTATCGCCGGCCGTACCCACGCCAAAGTTTTGCTGGAAGCCGGTTTAGCGGTTCAGTTTAGTTGGCTGAATAACGAATTTGCCGTGGATAAACACAACCGGGTGTTAGTATGCCCTTACTTTGACTACCGGCAACTTAATAACGAAAAGCTGGCTTTTTTAGCCCGGTTGATAAAGGCATTGGATGAATAACCCGCATTTACTGACACAATTACAGCAACTTTGCGTTGTACTGCAGCCTTTTCAGTTTGGAATTGGCGGCAGTTGCCTGTTATGGCAATTGGGGTTGGAAACTGAACCGAATGATATTGATATTGTCTGCACACAAAGTGACTATGAGCTGATATGTCAGACGCTGCAGCCGCAGTTTTCGCTGAAGATAACACCGGCGCACCCGGATTATGCCTCTGCACATTTTGCCCGTTTTTGCCGGGATGGCTGGCCCGATATTGATGTTATGGCCGGTATAGCAATAAAGAGGGGCGGGGTAATCACCCGCTGGCAATTTCAACCACAGCGTTGTCACTGGCAAGACGGCATTTGTTGGATGCCGCCGGCCGACTGGCTGCAATTGTATCAGCTGTTTAACCGGCCACAGCGGGTAGCGCAGCTTAAAGCTTACTTGCTGCAGTTAACAGCAAAAAGTATTTAAGCTGATACGCTTTGGCTTTGCCATACGCTTAGCTAAGGTTTTTAGCTATTTTGCCCAGATACTGTTATCAGCTTTGCCCGCCCGCTTTTGAGCAGCGCGAGCCAGTAACCAAAACAATACTGCCAGTAGTATTGCTGCACCTTCTACCATAAAGCGCAAGACGTTGCCGTCTGATAAAGCTGTTAGGAAAAACTGACCACTGTGGTACCAGGCTGCAAAAGGTATTAGCAAGGTTAACAGTGCCGTTAAATACAATAATTCTGCACCGGCTTTAGCTGGCTGGCGCAGAAAAGCCCAACCTGACGCTGCAAAAAACACACTGAAGTACACGGTTTTATGCCAGGGTTCTGCCAGCAATATACCGGCGATAAACAACGCTGAAATACCGGCCATCGCGCCCAAACATACGCCAAGTGTAAGTGAGGCCATCAGCCTTATTTTGGCCGGTTGCGTGGTGCCGTTGCGCCGACGCACTTCCAGCCACAGCAGGTTGCCGGTGTAAAACAGCAAAGCGCCTGCCAGGCCTAAGATAAAATACAACCACTTGGAGGTATAGCCGGCAAAATCACCATAATGCAGGTTTTGTAAACCACGCAGAAAAGTTGTTCCCGGACGGAACTGCTCTGGTGTTTGTATTCCCAACAGTTCACCGCTGCTGCTGTTTAACACCACTACCGCCCTTTGCGTAAGCGTTGGTGATGGCAAATCGCCATAGACGGTAACCGTGCCGTTGGCATCGCCGGCATCATGGTAAAACAGCATCTCAGCCTGCATTTCAGGCACGTGTTGCGCAGCCATGGCCAGCAAAGTGTGTGGTGGTAACAACGGGGCAGCAATACCGGCAGGCTCAACATGGGCGACTACATCGAAGTCGGGCTCCAGTATTTGCATTAGTTTGCCGTCAAACACTACAAACTGAAACGGCGCCAGCATTAAGAAACCGATGGTTAGCACTGCGCCGCTCCAGGCAAAAATAATATGAAACGGCAGCGACAGTACGCCAATAAGATTATGGGCATCCTGCCACAGCCGTTTGGTGCTCTGGGTTAACCGTAGCGCAAACAAATCTTTAATAAATACCGGTGCGTAAATAACTACGCCACTGACCAGCGCCAGGCCATATAAAATACAGACCAAACCAAACAGGTACAAACCGGCCTGACGCGGCAAGCCAGCCGTAAAATGCAGATCATAAATCAGGCTGATAAAATCCCGCCGGGCGGTGTGCTGTTGCAGTTGCTGCTGGCTGTCGGCAACAAATTTGTATTGGGTGGCGGTGTCGCTGTCATACCAGAGCAGCGCCAGATCGGCACCATGTGCGCCCGGCAGCATCAGGTTAAAACCATGTGCCGCTTCCGGGTGTTGCTGCAGTACCTGCTCAATAAGTGGCTGAGCCTGCTGCAGCGATACGGCTGATGCTGAAGGCTGAATGGTGGCATGCCACTGTTGTAGTTCGTGCACAAATACTGATATTGCACCGGCATAAAATGCAATAAACAGCAGTAAGCCGGTAAGCAGGCCGGTCCAGGTGTGCAGATTGCGGAATGTTTTTTGAGTTATAACCTTCATTTATACCGCCGTGCCGGTTGTTTTTAGCAGCCATAATGCGGCATAACTGAGGATGGTTAAGCTGCTTACCACCAGCCATAATCGTTTTCCGCTGCGGCTTAAGTACATTAGCGCCATTACAGCCACCCACAACGGAAAAGTAAGCAATAACCACATCAAAACAGCCTGCTGTGCGGTACCGGGAAATAACAACGCCAGTATGCCAACCCAGGCAATAGTAAGTGGCAAACCGAACAATGCGGCTGCCCAATGTTTAGCTGCCATACTTAGCCTGTTTAAATAATGCAATTAACGGTAGCAACAGCCAAACCAGCATTAACCAGGTTAATGCCAGATAACAGGCCGGCCAGAAACCATAGTGAGGTATTAGCAGCAGTACGCCAGCCAGCAGGCTGCCAATAGTAATACTCAGCAGCCATACCGTTGTGGGTTTGCGGTGTATCAATTGCTGTTGTGGTGCCAGCATATACACCGCCAGGGCAGTGATACTGAGACAGATTAAGGCCAGCAGTAACGTCATAATGCAGTTGCCACTACCATTGCCATTGCACACCGGCACCAATGACTCTTGGTGCGCCAAGGATCGCCACCGGCTCATCAGGCCAGCGGTACTGCTGATAGCCTTTATCAAACAGGTTATTGATAAACAGATAAGCAGACCAGTTGGTTTGATCGTAACTTAGCCGGGCATTAAACAGTGTTCTGGATGACAGCCACAGCGTACTGTCGCGTGGGCCGGTACTGACTTTACTACGAAAGTTACCATTTACATTCAGTGCCCAGTTATCTGCCAGGTACCAGTTTACCCCTGCTGCTGCGGTATGACGCGGTGCGTAAGCAAAAGGCTGCCCGGAAAAGTTGCTGATAATAGCGTCTGTTATAGTATCGAACTCGTCGTACTGGGTTTTCGAATAGGCATAAGAGCCATACCAGTCGAGCTGGTTATTCAGCCGCTGGCGCAGCTCGAACTCTGAACCATACAAATGTGACTTACCGGCATTAACGGTGTGGCTGTCGAAGTTATTAATACCAAAATTGGCTATAACCTGCTTATCTGTCCAGTCGATGTAATACAGGTTGCTGTTAATGGTCAGGTTTTGATCGGGCCAGTTACTGCGCCAGGCCAGTTCATAGTTAGTGGTGTATTCCGGTTCATAGGCAAACACTTCGCCGCGGGCAATATTGTAAGAGCTGCCACCCGAGCGGTAACCACGCTGTACCGTAAATGCCAGAGATTGCTCCGGGTGATAAGACCAGCGCACGCCCAGTTTGGGCAAAAATGCAGTAAAGTCGCGGCTGCTGGCCGGTGCATTGCTGCTGGCGTCATCTACCATGGCTAATACAGCAGCGTTTACCCCACTGAATATTGTATGTAATGCCGAACCCGGCTGGCCGTAATTAGCCGGGTTTGGCAGTGTGCCGGCAAATACAGCCGTGGTATCTGACTGGTAATCATATTGCTCTTTATCCAGCCGGGCACCGGCAAGCAGGGCCCATTGCGCCGATAACTGGTATTCACCATCAAAAAACACTGCCAGATTCTCCGATTGGGTCGGGGCTTTGCTCTGGTAGTCTACCGGGATCAGTGGCAGTTCACTGGCGTACAGCGCTGCCAATTGTGCTGCAGTAGTGCTGTCCAGGCCATTACCCTGCAATACCGCACTGATTGTTCCTACCGGAGTAATGACATTGCTCAGGGTGGTAGTCAGGGTATCGTTTTCCCGCTTCGACCAGTAGCCGCCAACCAACCCCTGTAGTTTATCGCCGCTAAAATGCAGCCGCAGCTCCTGAGACAAGGTATCGTGCAACCCGGTGACATTACCGAAAGAGGTATTTTGCTCGGTTTGATCGGTATCATAAGTGCGGCTTACGTTAGAGCGGCTTTTCGCAGTAACAGCAGATAATGCCCACTGTTCGCTGAGCTGGTAGTCCAGTTCCAGCGTAGTGATATCCGTTACAATATCGGTACTGCCTTTGGCGTCAGACTTGTTGATACGGTCATCATAATAATTGCCAGCGCTAATATCGCTGTAGACATACATATAGGGGCCGTCGCGGTCATCGCGCATATGGCTTAATCTGGCGGTAAACCCCGGCAAGGCTGACGGGGTCCACAATAACTTAATGCGTCCCTGCAGGGAGTCAACCGCATCTTCCGGCTCGTTGCGGGTAACATTATGTACAAAGCCATCAAAGTCCCGCTTTTCCAGTGCGACCCTAAAGGCCAGTTCATCCTTTATTAACGGGCCACCGCCGGCAACAGCGATACGGCGATCTGAAGGATCAGACCACTGCACTCTGGCTTTGCCGGTCCAGTCCATTGTCGGTTCTGCTGAACGCATAATAATAGCGCCGGCCAGTGCATTCTCGCCCTGAATGGTAGACTGTGGGCCACGCATAACCTCTACCTGGGCAATATCCCATAAATCAGTCGGGCCGGAATCACTGATCTGGCTGGACAATGCTGCACCGTCCAGATAAATAGTAGCCAGTGGGTTAGAGGCACCGGCTTCGTCTGCTATACCACGGATAGTAAAACCCCGGCTGCCATACATGGCCGAGACGTTGGCGGTGCGGTTTAAGATATCGTCCAGGCTTTGCAGGTTTTCCTGCTCAATTCTCAATGCGGTGGTTACCGCAACACTGCTGGAGGTGTCCTGCAATGAGCGATCGGTTTTTTCGCCACGTACAGTAATGGTTTCAATCTGGCTTTCTTGCAGTGGTGGCTGCTGAGCCTGTGCGGCTAATGGCAGGCTCAGGCAGGCCATTAAAACAGAAAGGTTAAAGCGTTTAATTGGTACTGGCATTTTATTTCCACGCGCAGGCAAGCTGTTTTTTTACAAAGGCTAACGCTAATGATAATAAATCTCAATAACAATTTGTTGTTGCAGTCTAAATTTTTCGCCTGAAACACGCCTGATAATATTTATACGTGTAGCAGCGGTTAAATGCGGTTAAATAAAGGGGGCATGTCAGTATGCCCACTTTGTTAATCGGCTATTTCTACTGCTGTAGGGTAAAGCTGGTATGCGTCGGGTTCATCTTCACCTTGTGGCCACAACCGCACAGTGCCGGTGGCGTAAGCGGTTTTGCCTTTTGCGCTTAGCGGAAACACCATATCGCCATCGCGTACTTTAATGCGGAACGGCCCCTGGTTACTGCTGGCAGTAAACTTCATCCAGCAGCCTTGTTTGCTGCATACCGAGTCTATCTTACCGCTGATTGTAACCACTTTATCCAGATAGCCCGCAGGCTGCACCAGCAATTGCTCAATCGGTATTACCGCCGTTTTATCAACTGCAGCACCAAATAGTGTGCTGGCCTGAGCAGTAAATACCAAGCCTGCAATAGTCACTGCCAATAGTGTTTTTAACATAGTTATTCTCCCTGTCAGATGCCGTATTCTGGCGCAATAGTTTAGAAAAGCAAATGGATAAATAATAATTGAAAATTTGTGAATTTAATATTTCTGCAAGCCGGGTTTTGCGCTATAACTGGCATCGGCTTTACCATCACGAAGGGGCAAACTGGTAATGCGGGTATTTATATTATGCAGCTTATCGTTATGGCTACTGGCCTGTGGCAGCCAGCAACAGTCTTTTGATTCTAACCGAATCAGCTCGCTGTATATTGCCGACTTTGTTTCAGATGCGCCAGAGCAATGCCGGCCATCGGATGTTGATCTTAGCAATATAGAAGTAATGCAGTTTTTTCAGCAGGCTCGTGAAGTAGAGCATAAAACCTTACACGACCATTATAATTATGCGCCCTGCGCTATTGAAGGCACTCTAAAGTACCAGCAGCAAAGCTGTAACTGGCAGGTACGGGCTGGCGCAACCGGACATATTCAGTGTGGTGATATGTATCGTTATTTTGCCTGTGACGATTGTGATGTACTGTTCAAAACGGCTGAAACCAAATAGTAAGCAGTGCTGTGCAATACCAGTGAAACAATAACGGCATAATTTTTTGCACTGCGCCTTTTTGCTTTTACCGCCTGAATAGTAATGAGTTTGGTTAGTTTATTTATGACAACGCTTAAAAAGTAAACATTTAGATTGTTTTGTGAATTTAATTTGAATTTGTGTTTTACATTTGTATTTCCCGCCGTTAGTATGCGCGCCGCAATTACCAACTTAGGGAATGAAAACAATGACGTTAAAGTATGTATTACCTGTTATCGCACTGGCCGCTTCTGCAGCTGTATCTGCAGAAGAATATCAGTTATTCACCGCTTTGAATGCACACCATGTACGCGTTAGCGGCGACAGTGATAATTTATGGTCTGTAAATGGCACTTACTTCTTTGATAAAAAACAAACCTTAGGCCCGCTGGATCAGTTTGAATATATTAATAAAGTCACTAATGTAAATGCAGCATTCAGTCGCTTTGATGGCGATAACTTCTGGGCTGTTGGCGGTGAGTATTTTGCTGACAACAATCTTGTTTTCTCTGCCCGCTTTACTGAAAATGCCGACTTCCATACTACATCTGTTGGTATCGGCTATCTGATTTCAAAAGACTTTATTGTCCGCGCACAAGTTGCAAAACCTGAAGAAGGCAGCACGTCTTACCTATTCTCAGCAAGTTACAACCATCAGTTACAGGGCAACGATTATGTTGGTTTTACTGCCCATACTGATGATGAGTTTGATCAATATGGTATCAGCAGTAAATATTTCGCCAGCCTGGGCGCTGACCGTTTTATTGCTTTAGGTGCATCACTGAAAGAAGAATTCGATCGCTCAAGCTGGGCGGTTGATGCTGATTACTACTTCAGCAAAATGACCTCAGTTGGCGTGTCTTACGACAAAGTTGACAACTACGGTCTGACAGCCAAGCACTTCTTTAACCGCAGCTGGGCATTAGAAGCTGGTTTTGGCAGTAATGCCGATACTTCAGATACTAAAGTTTACAGCTTAGGCGTTATCGGCCAGTTCTAAATTTCCCTGGTAGCTACACTAGCGTTTTTTGGGGCAACAATTGTTGCCCCTTTTTTATTATCTATTTCAGTGACATTATGTTGTTTAAACACAAATATTCAGGCATTTCGGAATAGAACATGGCGTTATCAGGCTGGACAAGACAGCAAAGTTTAGTGGCTTTTAGCCTGTATTGCCGCTTATCTTTTGGCCGCTTTCATATGCGTAATCCTGAAATTATTCAGTATGCAAATTTGATTGGCCGCACACCTTCAGCGTTGGCAATGAAGCTATCCAATATTGCCAGCTTAGACCCTGCCATCACCTCTACGGGACGCTCGGGTTTAAGCGGTGCATCTAGTGCGGATAAAGCAATGTGGCAAGAAATGCAGCAAGATTGGGCTACTTTTTCTATTGCGATGGCGCAAGCAGAGCAGGAACTTTGTACAACGAGCTTGCCAACTGCCATCGACGGGCCCAGCAACCGAACCACCTCAAAAATAGCCGAAGTGAAAGTACGAATTGGCCAGCAGTTCTTTCGCGATGCGGTGTTAAGTGCTTACAATCAGCGTTGCTGTATTAGTGGCTTAGCTAACACCAAATTATTGGTAGCCAGCCATATAGTGCCGTGGCGTGAAGACGAACATAACAGGTTAAATCCGCATAATGGTTTAGCGCTATCGGCACTGCATGACAAAGCCTTCGATTTGGGTGTGATCACCATTGATGAGGATTATCGGGTAGTAGTGTCTAACCAAAACACGGATACAAATGACCTGTTTTTTAATACGGCGATTGCTAGTTTTCATGGCAGGCCTATAGCGCTGCCAGAAAAGTTTTACCCAGCAGCACAGTTTTTAGCCTTTCATCGCGAGCATATTTTTCAGCAAGCCTGATGGTGTGTCTCACTTTTATGCGCATAAAAGTGTGGGTTTGTTTGTTTTTATGCGCATAAAAGTGTAGTGTTGCGCAAGATGAAGGTGTTTAGGTGGTGCTATGGAGCGCGATTTATTAACAGAACTGCTTAGCTGGAAGGCAAAGCCTGAGCGGAAACCCCTGCTGGTTGACGGTGCCAGGCAAACCGGTAAAACCTATTTACTGCAAGTGCTATTGGGCCAGCAGTTTTCGCAGGTATTGCGGATTGATTTTCTTGAGTCGCCACAAATGCAGGACGCCTTTGCCGGCTCGTTGGCCCCAGGCGATGTGCTGAGCAATATCGAGCTATTAACAGGGCAGCGTTTTAATATTGAAACCGACCTGCTGATCCTCGATGAAATTGGTGAATGTCCCCGTGCGGTAACGGCATTAAAGTACTTTGCCGAGCAAACCCCGCAGGCTTTTATTGCTGCCAGTGGCTCTAATATCGGCTTGCTGAATACTTTCCCGGTAGGCAAGGTTGAGCAATATAATTTACGGCCATTAACTTTTCGCGAGTTCTTACTGGCCTCTGGCGAGGCTGTGTTGCTAAACGCTTATGATGCTGGGCAAAACTCAGCTGCAGCCCACACTAAGTTGTTTGATAAACTGACCGATTATTACTTTACCGGCGGTATGCCAGAGGCTGTCAGCCTGTGGTTTAAACTGGCGGAGCAAAGCATTCTTGAGCGGGTAAAAGCGGTATCGCAGGTGCATGCTGATTTACTGGCTGGTTATGTGCGGGATTTTGGCAAATATTCCGGTAAGGTTGATGCCGGCCTTATTGAATCTGTGTTTACCGCCGTGCCGGCTCAGCTTGCTGCTGTGCTGGACGAGTCGGTTAAACGCTTTAAGTTTAAGCAGGTGCATGAGCGCAAATCGCGCTATCAGGAGCTGGAAAACGGTATTGTCTGGCTGGAAAAGTGTCGGCTGATCTTAAAAAACTATCCTGTCGAAGGCACACCGCGCAGCCCGTTAGCTGCCTATAAAAAAGACAATATGGTTAAGTTGTTTTTGTTTGATGTTGGCCTGCTTAACCATATGCTGGGTGTTAGCTATCTTGAGATTAAGCAGCAAAATTATGACTACAAGGGTTATATAGCAGAAAATTTTGTCCAGCAGGAGCTGGCCGCGCTGGGCGTTGATCCTACGTTTTCCTGGAGCGATGCCCGTGCTGAGATAGAATTTATTCTGGCTGATGGCGCCGGCAATATCATACCGCTGGAAGTAAAAAGTGGTAAGCGTACCAAGGCCAGGTCACTGCAGTCCTATATTGAAAAGTGCAACCCGGTTAAAACCATTAAACTGACCGGTACTCAGGGCTCAGGGCCGCTTGAGCAACAGCATCTGGTTTATCCGCTGTATTACACCGCGCATGCTGTACGCAAACACCTGTTGTCGTTAGCATAAAGCAGGACGAATTTATGAAGGCACTAGAACTTAAAATTCCGCCGCTTGTGTTGGTGGTGCTATTTGCTTTAGCAATGTGCTTGCTGGCGCAGCTTTTACCGCCTTGGGCGTTGCCGGAGGTTTGGCGGCTGATATTGGCCAGTAGTTTTGCAGTTGCTGGCGTTGTAGTTGCACTGTGGGGCGTATTGGCATTTCACCGGGCGAATACCACGGTAGATCCGCGCGTGCCGCAGCAAACATCCAGCCTGGTGGCGCGGGGTATTTATCGTTACAGCCGCAACCCTATGTATTTAGGCTTCTTACTGTTACTGGCGGCACTGGCCTGTTACTTAATGGGCGCGGCAGCGTTGCTGTTGCTGCCGCTGTTTGTGTTGTATATGAACCGGTTTCAGATTGTGCCGGAAGAGCGCTATTTGCTGCAGAAGTTTGGCGCTGAGTATCAGGCTTACTCCACGCAGGTAAGGCGCTGGTTGTAGAGCTAAGTTTAAGTTAGTGATTGTGGCTTTGGGTTTTTAGCGGCTTAATGGTCAACTCAAAGCCGCAGGCATGAGCATACTTTAATAACGTAGACCAGCTGGGGTTAGCGTTGCCACGCTCTAAACGGCTGATATTGCTTTTCTGAGTTTGCATTTTCTCCGCGACCTGTGCCTGGGTAAGTCCTGCCTCAGTGCGCATAGACAGTAGCTGGTCAATAAAGGCAAATTCATTTTCCAGTAGTTCATACTCAGCTTTAACTGCCGGGTTGGCTAAAGCGCGTTGCTTAAACTTTTGCAGACTCATAATTTTTGCACCTCTTGTTGTCGCTGCCGGGCCAGTTCCAGATCCGCCTTTGGTGTTTTCTGCGACTTTTTGATAAAGGCATGTAATACGTATATGTGTTTACCCTGCAAATAACAGAATAATCCCCGGCCAATACCTTCCTGTGCTTTGGCCCTGATCTCGAATAAACCACCACCCACAGCATCAGTATGCGGCGGGCCTAAATTTGCGCCATGCCGCTCCATCAGTTCAAGCAACTTAAGCATTCTTGCCTGGATCTTCGGTGGCATGGCCAGAATTTGTTCATCTACTCCTTTGTAAAAGTCGACTTTCCAGTTCATAGATGACCCGTTAGTTGCTTTATATGATAACTCCCTGCCGCTGTGTTGTCGAATTATTGCTCTACTAATTTAACAACGGCTTTAAGTAATGCCCGGTATAGGACTTATCACAAGCGACTACCTGCTCTGGCGTACCGGCAATTAGTATTTCACCGCCGCCGCTGCCGCCTTCGGGGCCTAAGTCTACTATCCAGTCGGCGGTTTTTATTACGTCCAGATTATGCTCGATCACCACTATGGTATTGCCGTGATCGCGCAGCCGGTGCAGTACGTTCAGCAATTGCTGAATATCGTAAAAATGCAGGCCGGTGGTGGGTTCATCCAGAATATACAGCGTTTTGCCGGTGTCGCGTTTGCTTAGCTCACGTGCCAGTTTTACCCGTTGTGCTTCGCCACCCGATAGCGTGGTGGCTGATTGCCCCAGTTTGATATAGCTTAAGCCCACATCCATCAGGGTTTGCAGTTTACGGTTAATTGCCGGTATGGCTTCAAAGTAGGCCAGCGCGTCTTCGACTGTCATATCCAGCACTTCATGGATATTTTGGCCTTTGTATTTTATCTCCAGCGTTTCGCGGTTGTAGCGTTTGCCCTTACAGACATCGCAAGGCACGTACACATCGGGTAAAAAGTGCATTTCTACCTTAATCACACCGTCGCCCTGGCAAGCCTCACAGCGGCCGCCTTTAACGTTAAAACTAAAACGGCCCACCAGATAACCGCGTGAGCGTGCTTCCTGAGTACCGGCAAACAGCTCGCGCACGGCGGTAAAAATACCGGTGTAAGTAGCGGCATTGGAGCGTGGTGTACGGCCGATAGGGCTCTGATCAATATCAATAACCTTATCAAAGTGATCCAGGCCTTTAATTTCGCGATGTGGTGCCGGATCATCGCCCTCGCCTTTGTTCAGTACCCGGTGCGCCACGCGGAATAGTGTGTCGTTGATCAGGGTAGATTTACCCGAGCCGGATACACCGGTGATGCAAGTCATCAGGCCAAACGGAATAGCAATATCAACATCTTTTAAGTTATTGCCAGTTGCGCCAACTACCTGCAACCATTTTTTGCCTGGTTTATGGCGTTTTTTCGGTACCTCTATTTTGCGTGTACCGGATAAATACTGGCCGGTCAGCGATTCCGGCGCGGCCATAACCTGCTCCAGCGTACCCTGGGCTACAATACTACCGCCATGTACACCGGCACCGGGGCCGATATCAATAATATGATCGGCCAAGCGTACGGCATCTTCATCGTGCTCTACAACGATTACGGTATTACCTAAATCACGCAGGTGGCGCAGCGTGCCAAGCAGGCGATCATTATCGCGCTGGTGCAAGCCAATAGAGGGTTCATCCAGTACATACATTACGCCAACCAGACCGGCGCCAATCTGGCTGGCCAGACGGATACGCTGTGCTTCACCGCCGGATAAGGTTTCGGCACTGCGCGATAAGTTAAGGTAGTTAAGGCCAACGTTAACCAAAAAGCTTAAGCGGTCCTGAATTTCTTTTAGTACTTTTTCGGCAATTTGTGCGCGCTGGCCGCTAAGGGCCAGTTGCTGGAAAAATGCCATACAATCGCCGATAGACAGCTCGACAATTTGCGGCAGGTTAGTCTGGCCGATAAACACATGGCGGGCTTCTTCGCGTAAACGGGTACCGTTACAGCTGGGGCAGGCCTGATGCGCCAGATACTTGCTCAGCTCTTCGCGTACAGCGTTAGATTCGGTTTCGCGGTAGCGCCGCTCCATATTTGGTAAAATACCTTCAAACGGATGGCTGCGCTGCACTATATCGCCACGATCGTTCAGGTATTTAAAATCTATTACCGTTTTGCCACTGCCGTGTAAAATTGCGTCTTGCTGGAGTTTGGTCAGGCTGTTAAAGGGCACATCCAGCGCAAAACCGTAATGCTCGGCCAGTGATTTCAGCATCTGAAAATAATAAAAATTACGCTTATCCCAACCCCTTATAGCCCCGCCAGCCAGGCTAAGCTCGTCGCTGACAATGACTTTATTGCGGTCAAAGTACTGCTTCATACCCAAGCCATCACAGCTGGGGCAGGCACCGGCCGGATTGTTAAATGAAAATAACCGCGGCTCCAGCTCTACCATCGAATAGCCGCAGCTTGGGCAGGCAAAGTTGGCAGAAAACACCAGTTCGGCGGCGTTTGGCTCGTCCATCAGTGCTACTTTGGCCACACCTCCGGATAATGCCAGCGCGGTTTCAAAGGACTCAGCCAGCCGGGTTTTTACATCATCGCGCACTTTAATGCGGTCGATGACTACTTCAATAGTGTGCTTTTTATGTAAGTCGAGCGTTGGCGGGTCAGATAAGTCACATACTTCGCCGTCGATACGGGCGCGGATATAACCCTGGGCGGCTAAGGTTTCCAGCGTTTTTACGTGTTCGCCTTTGCGATCCTGCACCACTGGCGCTAACACCATTAATTTGGTGCCTTCGGGGAAGGCGGTAACTTTATCGACCATTTCGCTGATGGTTTGTGCCGCCAGCGGTAAATCATGCGTGGGGCAGCGCGGCTCGCCAACGCGGGCAAACAACAGCCGCAGGTAGTCATAAATTTCGGTAATGGTGCCAACGGTTGAGCGTGGGTTATGCGAAGTGGACTTTTGCTCAATCGAAATGGCCGGTGATAAACCTTCGATATGGTCAACATCGGGCTTTTCCATCAAGCTTAAAAACTGCCGTGCGTAAGCGGATAACGACTCAACATAACGGCGCTGACCTTCAGCATACAGCGTATCAAATGCCAGCGACGACTTGCCGGAGCCGGATAAACCGGTGATCACAATTAACTTATCGCGTGGAATGGTTAGCGAAATATTTTTCAGGTTATGGGTACGGGCCCCGCGAATATCGATTTTGTCCATTGTGGTTTCCGGTTATCAGCAGTGAAGGCATTAAAACTGTACAAATATACACTATGTGGGGCAAAAAAAAAGCCTCCGCACTAAGCGGAGGCAATACGGGTGAAGCAAGGGAGTGGATGTTAAAAGGTGTAGCTGATACTAAAATCGATACTGCGCGGCATAATATAGCGGCCGTTTGGGCTGCCTGCGCTGCGTGGATCGCCTTCGGTAATACCGTCTTTATCGGTCAGGTTGGCTACCGACAACTGCGCTTTTAGCTGTTGGGTAATATCCAGCTGTACGCCCAGGTCAATTTTATTGTAACCATCCAGCTTCACACTATTGGCATTGTCACCGTAACGATCCGCTACCGATGATAAAGTGCCGTATACCGTGGCGTACATATCGCCTACATCAAAGCCATAGCTTGGTGTTATCCGCAGCATCCATTCCGGCTGGCGGATAGCCTGATTACCCACTACCAGCGGATCCGGGTGGTTGGTAATTTCGGTGTCCTGCACGGTGGCGTTCAGGTTTATTGCAAAGCCATTATCAGCGCGGTAGTTGGCGTCAAACTCAATACCCACAGCTTCAGTGGTTAACACTTCGGCCGGGGCTCCGGGGCGGGAAACAAACAGCTCGCCGTCAACTTCGTTGTAAAAGGCTGTCAGATACATGCTGTAATTCTGTTCAGCCCATTTATAACCCAGCTCATATTGGGTTACTTCTTTAATCAGCTTGTCGCCACTTTCGACGGCGTCCCAATTATCGCGGAAGTCATCAAAAAACGGCATTTTATTGCCTTTATTCACCCGGGCGAACATACCCATATTGCTCTGCCACATCCAGTTTACGCCGGCTGTCCAGGCGGTTTTGCTTTCGTCGTAATTTACGGCTTTGCTGATATCGCCGGTTAAGCCTTCATCAACCACATAAGTAATTTTATGGTTTTCGCGCCGGGCGCCTACATCTACCCGCCATTGTTCGTTTAACTGATATTCTACTGCAGCATAAAAGGCGCTGGTATCGCCATCGCCGGTGGCATCGATATCGTAGTTCCAGCTGCAGCTTGCCAGGGTGTCGTTACAATCAATGCCACGGAGTTCTTCACCGCCTTTTTCAACCACAAACCAGGATTGATTACCGATAGACCACCAGTCTTGCACTGAGAAGTTGGTGGCGTAGTAACCCAGGGTAAATACGGCGTTGTCGGTAGTTTTGCTGAAAGACAAATCGTTGGTAAAAGCTTCAATATCTTTTAGCACCACCCAGCGGCCAATTTGCTGTACTACGGTGTCGTTATCATAAGTGGTGCCAGTGGTAACGCCGGTTACCGGGCCATTAATACCCTCTACATTACCCAGCGTGGTAGCACCGCCCTCCGGCACCAGGCCAAAGGTATTGGCTTCGCCTTCAATATGGCTAAAGCGGTACATTAAGCGCCAGCTGTCGGTTAAGTCTAAATCGACGGTACCGCCGGTAATGCCGCCGTTCCAGCCACGGCCGTCGCCAAAGTCATAACTTTTTTGCTCGTTATCCGGGCCATAGGCTATACGGCCTAAGCGGTTATTGGGGCCAATCTGGCTGTATTTGTTATCTACTCCGGGGGCGTTCAGTGCTACCGGTAAATGCCATACACCGTGATCGTCTGTCTGGCGGGTGTATACATTAATACTGCCATTATCCAGCTCTTTGGTGACATTAATAGTAAACTGATGGCCTTTTTCTGAGTTAAAACCGGTTTCGCGCGGACCTTCTGAGCTGCTGATATAACCGCCGGCCATGACATACAGCCGATCAGCAATTTCACCGCTAACCACACCATCTACCCGACGCAGGCCATAGCTGGAGGTAGAAAACTTCACTAAGCCTTCGGTAACTTCACTGCCTTCTTTTAACAGAAAGTTAGTGGTTAAGCCCGGCTGACCATTTGACAGTACCGGCGTTGAACCACCCCGCAGTGCTTCCATAAAATGTACGGTTTCATCGAGGCGGAAAATAGACGAGTTTTCTAAAAAAGATAACGTCGGCGGCGGAAAAATTGGTGCGCCGTTTAGTTGTATGGTTAAAAACGGTGCGTCGCCAGTGCTGGGAAAGCCGCGTACAAAAACGTTGGCCCCGGCAATGCCGCCTGAGCTTTCTGCCCATACGCCAGGTACTACAGTAAACAGCTCTGCGGTGCTTTTTGGTGCCAGCCTGCCGATATTTTCGGCCGACACGTTGGTAATGGCATAACTGGTATCAACTTTAAAACCAGACATACCGCTGGCTTTACCGGTAACAACAATTTGTTCTATGTCACCCTGGCTTTCGGTTGTGGCGTCTGTAGTGGTTTGTGCGATAAGGGGCATACTGCAAACCAGCGCCAGAGCGGCGCTGATCTTGTTGAGTCTGGCTACCATGTATTGTTCTCCTGCTATCCTGTCGATGATTACACTGGCTGGTTTTTGCTCGCTTTTAAGCGCTGCTTTAGTCGATATAATGCCGTGCGGATTTAAACATAGGACATATTGCAATCGATTGCAATATGCTTAATGCTGTTTTTGCATACGATTGCAAAACAAATTTGTCCGCTATATATAGAAAATATGCCACCAGCTTGCCTGCGGCGTTGCGACACTGCACTGCTTAAGGCATTATTGATCGCACAACAGGACAAAGCAGTAAATCCAGGCAGGTAAAGTGACCATTAAACCGGCAAAAACCATGACCTTATCTGATATTGCCCGGCTGGCCGGGGTGTCGGAGTCTACCGCGTCGCGCGCTTTGCGCGATAATCCGGTAATTAATGCGCAAACCCGGCAGAAAGTGCAGCAAATTGCCGCTGATCATCAGTTTAAGGTGAATGCCACAGCCCGTAGCCTGCGTACGCAAAAAAGCCACACTATTGCCGTCATTATTCTGTTTGACGCTAAAACCCAGCAGGCTATTACGGATCCGTTTTTGTTGGATATTCTGGGGGTGATAGCCGACGAGTTAACACGCCAGGGCTACGACATGCTGCTAAGTACCAGTAAAACCACTGATAAAGACTGGCGTAGTTACTACTTTGATTCAAAACGTGCCGATGGCCTGATTGTTATCGGCCAGGGCGAACACGACGAGCGGGTAGAACAGCTCAGTAACGCCGGTGTGCCCTTTGTAGTGTGGGGCGCCGCTACCGGCACAGAGCATTTTCCGGTAATTGGCTCCGATAACCGCCAGGGTGCACAACTAGCGGTTACCCATTTGCTAACGCAGGGCTGCAAGCGTATCGCTTTTTTAGGTGATATCCGCCATAGCGAAATTGAAATGCGTTATCTGGGGTATCAGGATGCGCTGCAAGCTGCTGGTATTAAGCCAGAGGCTAAATTACAGCTTAATACCGATTTTACTGCCCAGGCCGGTTATTTACAGACACAGCAGGCGCTGTTTAGTGAACTTGGCAGCCTGGACGGCATTTTCGCTGCCAGTGATGCTATTGCCATGGGCGCAATGAAAGCACTGCTGGAGCATGGCATTAAAGTGCCACAGCAACTGGCGCTGGTGGGTTTTGATGATATTGCGATGTCGGCCTACTGCACCCCATCGCTGACTACAGTAAAGCAGGACACCCATGCCGGTGGTAAATTGCTGGTAGCGCAGTTGCTTAGCCGGATTAACGGCGGCAAAGCCGCATCGCAGCTGTTGCCGGTGAAGCTAATTGAGCGGCAGTCAAGTTTGCGGGGAAACTAAGCTTTTCCTCACAGACTGTAATGCCAGATAGAACTGCTAAACTTTGTCGTGGCTTGCGTTTATTGAACGCCAAACCTGCTGACGGAGCAATCTGCTTGTCCTCACAGACTGTGATGCCAGATGGGGCGACACAGAGTGTCTGAGCCCTGCCGTAGGCAAAAGGGCGAGTTGCTGTGGCGAGCCCAGCGGGTATTACAGTCTGTGCGTTGTCACCTGACTGAAAATGCTAACCGCCACTGCTGCAGCGGTAATTACAACTTCAGCAAATTTGTCAGTGTAATTGTAGCTACGTCCGGATATACCTTTGATGCCCCGCTAAGCACCTTTGCATCACCAATACCTATCGCTTTCATACCGGCGCGGTTAATCGCTTCTATGCCGGCCAGTGCGTCCTCGACACCGATACAGTGCTGTGGCGCTACACCCAGGCCGCTGGCGGCGAGTAAAAACACTTCCGGATCGGGTTTGCTGTTAGTTACCTGATTAGCATCGGCAATATAGTCAAACTGCGTTGCTATACCTAAGCGTTCTACAACAAAGGCGGCATTTTTGCTGGCCGAGGCCAAACCAATTTTAATACCACTGCGTTTTAACTCAGCAAACAATGGCTGTACGCCGGGATAGAGGTTATCCGGCGTAATATGGTCAATAAGCTCAAGATAATGGGCGTTTTTTTGCTGCATCAGCCTTGCTTCATCAGCCGTGCTTAATGTTAAATCGCCTTTTTGCAAGATCCAGCGTAGTGAGCCCAAACGGTCAACGCCTTTTAGCTGCTCATTGTCATGTTCGGTAAAGGCAATACCCAGCTCATCGGCTAAGGCTTTCCAGGCGTAAAAATGGTAAATAGCAGTATCGGTAAGTACACCATCCAAATCAAAAATTACCGCGCGGCAGCTCATACAGATACTCCAATCGCTTTATTAACGGTTTGGCCGCGGGTTAACGCTACAGCCTGGCCAGCGTGATACAAAGTTAACGGCTCGCCGCTAAGCAACTGATAACTGGCTTTCTGTTGATTGGCGCTAAACTGCAGCACCCGGCCTCGGTAACTTAAACGGAAACTTAAGCGGGGTAATTGTGCTGGCAGCTGTGGGTTAAAATGCAAACCTGCGGGGCGTGAACGCACACCGGCAAAACCCATTACCAGCGACAGCCAGCTGCCGGCCATACAGGCAATGTGCACACCAAACTCGGTATTGGCATGGTGGTTGTCTAAATCCATCCGCGCGCTGTCACCAAAAAATTCATGTGCCCGTGTAGTATCGCCGGTTTCGGCAAACAGAATGCTGTGAATACAGCTGGATAAGCTGGAGTCATGCGTGGTCAGTGGCTCGTAGTAGGCTAAATCACGTTGCTTTTGTGCCTGTGGAATGGCGTCGTCCAGCAATAATAGCGCCAGTACCACATCGGCCTGTTTTAGGACCTGATGGCGGTAGATCACCAGCGGATGGTAGTGCAACAATAACGGGTATTTATCGGCCGGGGTGTTGGCAAAGTCCCACGGCTGGCGGCTTAAAAAGCTGTCATCCTGCGGGTGCACCTGCAGTTGTTCGTCAAACGCCAGATACATATGCTCAGCGGCTTGCTGCCACTGTTGTATTTCTGTATCTGTTACGCCCAGCCGGTTTAGCAGCGGGCTTTGTTCTGCCTGCAGTTTTTGCACTGTTTCCAGCGTAAAACGTAGCTGCAACTGCACCATAGCATTGGTATAAAAGTTGTTGTTTACCAGCGCTGAGTATTCGTCGGGCCCGGTGACCATATGAATTTCAAACTTACCGCTGCGTGCAGAAAAGAACCCCAGTTGCAGCCACAATCGTGTAGTTTCAACTAACATTTCGCCGCCCATTTGCTGCATAAAGGCCCAGTCGTCAGTGGCCAGATAGTAACTGCGGATAGCATAGGCAATAGCGGCATTAATATGATACTGCGCAGTACCGGCCGGAAAATACGCCGAGCATTCTTCACCGCCAATAGTACGCCACGGGTACAGTGCGCCGCGGTTGTGCGACATCTGCCTTGCGCGCTCTCGCGCCGCATCAAGCTGGCTGTAGCGCTGGCTCAGCAATTGGCGGGCGATGTCCGGCTGGGTCAGGCTCATTACCGGCACTACGTAAATTTCAGTGTCCCAGAAATAATGGCCGTCATAGCCCGGGCCGGTTAAACCCTTAGCGGCAATATTACTCTGGCCATTGCGGCCGGCAGACTGCGCCAGGCTGAACAGGTTAAAGCGGATGGCCTGCTGCAGCGCAACATCGCCCTCTATACTTACGTCTGCCTGCTGCCAGAATTGCTGCCACCACTGCTGATGTTCGCTTAACAGGCTACTAAAGCCCTGCTGTTGGGCATTGTTAAGTAATTGCAGTGCTTGTTGGCCCAGGCTATCGCTATCAACAACATTAGTGCTATGGCAGTAAATCACCAGTTTATGCAGCGTTTGTGTTTCGCCTTGCTGCAGTTGCAAAGCAAAGTGCTGGGTTAGTTTATTACTCTGGCTGTCGTCCTGTGCCTGCAACGCAGCATTGGTTGGCAGCATATGGCAGCTTGCTGCGGCAACAATAAAATCAGCACCTTTGGCGCGGTGCAGCATCAGGCTGTGTTCGTTATCGAATTGCTGGTTAAGCAGAGTTAAGCTGTCGGCAATAGCCATCTCGCCAACGCGCGGATCATCTTTTTTATAAAAGCCCGGATAAGCAGCATCCAACGCGCTGCTCAGTTTAATCTGGCCGGAAAAGTTTAGTGCGGTAATGCTCAGCTCAATGGCCATTAAATGCGGGTTAGCTTGCGACACAAAACGGCGGCTGGCGATATGCAGCTGTTTACCGCTTTGGCTGTGCCATTCAGTGTGCCGGCTAAGTACACCCTGCTGTAAATCCAGTGCGCGGTTATGGCTTACAGCGTTAGCCGCACTAAAAGTTTCGCCGTCTACACTCAGTTGCAGCACTTTGCCGTTGGCTACCTGCAGCATTTTATGGTTATGTTTGGCAAAACCGTAAGCCGATTCACCGTAATGAATAGGCTCACTGCTGTACACGCCATTTAAATAGGTGCCTTCGCAACTGGCAACACCTGCCGGGGCGCCTTCTTCCAGTGTGCCGCGGCTGCCGATATAGCCATTAGCCAGGCTGAGCAGGGTTTCCTGCAGCAATAAATGCTGTGGCTGATAGTGGCTGTCGGTTAAAGCCCACGGCTCAGTAGTAAGTGGCCGCACGGCAGCATGGGGATGTAACGACATAAAGCGTACCTGACTTAATTGCAGTTAATAAGCTTAATATACAGCTTTTGCAATCGATTGCAATATGCGGCGAAAGCGTTGTATAGTGCAAAATGTCAGCAAACAGACTGGCAACAGGGTAAAACAACTATAGCTGTGTTACACAGCATAAAAATGAGAACCAGATCATGGCCACTTTGCGTATCCGCTTGTCGCTACTGTTAACCTATTTTGTATTTGCCATTCTGCTAAACAGCGTTGGTACGGTGATTTTGCAGGTGATCCACACTTACCAAATCAGTAAAGAAGCTGCCAGTGTGCTGGAAGGCTTTAAAGATATTCCTATTGCCGTAGTGTCTTTTATTATTGCCTCTTACCTGCCGCGGCTGGGGTATAAAATGGCACTGCAAATGGCATTGGTGCTGGTAACACTGGCCTGTGTACTGATGCCGCTGATCCCGGCATTCTGGACCACCAAGCTGTTATTTCTTACCGTTGGCGCCAGCTTTGCGCTGGTTAAGGTGTCGGTATATGCCAGCATTGGCGTGGTAACTAATACCAAAGCTGAACATGCATCCCTGCTGAATTTTATTGAAGGCGGTTTTATGTTGGGTGTGTTATCGGGCTACTGGCTGTTTTCGGCGTTTATGGACCCTGCTGCACCAGAATCTGACGGCTGGTTGCAGGTGTATTGGTTACTGGCGCTGCTATGTGCGGCCAATCTGGCACTGCTAAGCAGTACGTCTTTTCCCAAACTGGAATTACCAGCGACCCAGCCATTAAAGCAGGATTTTATCGCTATGCTGCAACTGGTGTATAAACCGCTGGTATTCGTATTTGTGTTGTCGGCGTTTTTATATGTATTGATAGAACAAGGCATTGGCAGCTGGCTGCCAACCTTTAACAATGAAGTGCTAAAGCTGCCAAATCAGCTTAGTGTGCAGCTAACCAGCATTTTTGCCGCCAGTCTGGCGTTGGGGCGTATTCTGGCCGGTGTGGTATTGAAGAAAATATCCTGGTATGTGCTGCTAAACAGTTGCCTGCTGGCAATGGCGCTATTGATCCTGCTAACGCTACCCTTAACACATAATATTGAACCCACAGCTGATGTTAGCTTATTTACTGCCCCGCTGGCCGCCTACTTATTTCCGCTGATTGGCCTGTTTATGGCACCGGTTTATCCGGTTATTAACTCGGTAATATTAAGCACGCTGCCCAAGCCGAAGCATGCCGCTATGACGGGCCTTATAGTGGTGTTTTCTGCCCTGGGCGGCACCACAGGCTCTATGGTTACCGGTTATACCTTTGCCAACTTTGACGGCCAGACGGCATTTTATCTTTGCCTGCTGCCACTAAGCTTGTTGTTGTTGTCTGTTGGGTTATTTCATCACCAGAGTAAGCGGGTTGTAGCCTGATTTGTCACATAACACCGGCTAACCGGGCTGAAATCCGCTTAAAGCGTGCTGGTTCTGTGCTACACTGGCGCGCTTATTTCAGCGGTTAGTTCTTATCTGATGCATCAACTGAATTCTTTAGAAAAACGTGCAGCTATGGCACTGGCGCTGGTGTTTTCCAGCAGGATGCTGGGCCTGTTTATGTTGCTGCCGGTGTTTGCCCTGTACGGCAGCGAACTGCATGGTTTCTCGCCATTATGGGTAGGTCTGGCCATTGGTGCTTATGGCTTAACCCAGGCTATTTTGCAAATTCCGCTTGGCTGGTTGTCTGACCGTATTGGCCGCCATAAAGTGATGCTGGGCGGGCTGGCGCTGTTTGCCACAGGCTCAGTAGTAGCTGCGCTGGCCGATTCTGTTTATATGGTTACGTTCGGCCGTATTTTGCAGGGTGCCGGCGCTATTGCCGGTGCCATATTAGCCTTAGCTGCCGACTTAACCCGCGAAGAACAGCGGCCCAAAGTCATGGCAATAATTGGCGCCAGTATCGGCTTAAGTTTTGCTGTGGCGATGGTGTTGGGGCCTTTGCTGGCTAAATGGGCCGGGCTTAGCGGCGTATTCTGGTTTACTGCTGTGTTGGCTTGTGGCGCTATGCTGGTGGTGGCATTGTTACTACCCAAAAGTGTTAACAAAGCGCCGATGGCAGAAACGCTGGCGTTGCCACAAAGTTTGGGTAGCATGCTTAAACACCGCCAACTGCTGCAGCTGGATTTAGGCGTGTTGCTGCTACATTTAATGCTGACAGCTATGTTTGTCGCGTTGCCGGCCCTGCTGCAAAACTATGGCCTGATATCGGTAAAACACTGGCAGTTTTACTTGCCGGTGTTGCTGGGATCTTTTGTGCTGATGATCCCGATGATGATTATTGCGATGCGCAAAGCGCAGGAAAAGGGCTTCTTTTTACTGGCTATAGCACTGCTGATCAGCGCTATGCTAATGGCATTGCTGCTGCCTGGTTTCACTGCGCTGACAATAGCTTTATTACTGTTTTTTATTGGCTTTAACTTTTTAGAAGCCAGCCTGCCTGCATTGGTATCACGTATTGCACCGGCAGGACAGCGTGGCAGTGCTATGGGTATTTATTCCAGCAGCCAGTTTTTTGGTGCATTTCTAGGCGGTGTAACCGGTGGTGCCGTAGTGCAACATTTTGGCTACCACTCACTGTTTGCCGTACTGGCTGTTATTGGTTTAATATGGCTGGCAGTTGCCAGCACCCTTCAGCTTCCTCCACGCGCCCAGCGTTTGTCTCTGGCTGTGTCGTTAACCAGCGAACAGCAAGCCAGTACACTGGCAGCGCGACTGACCACACTGAATGGGGTGCAGGAAGTTACAATTGTTCTGGCAGAGCAGCGCTGTTATCTGAAAGTCAGTTCAGCACAGTTTGATCACACAGCAGCGCAGGCTGTTATTACAGCCGCCGGGGCTTAAACACTTTTTAGGAGAATTCGCATGGCGCGTGGCATTAATAAAGTTATTCTGATTGGTAACCTGGGTACTGACCCGGAAGTGCGCTATATGCCGCAAGGTGGCGCAGTGGCGAATTTAACGGTAGCAACTTCAGAAAGCTGGACCGACAAAGCCACTAACGAGAAAAAAGAGCAAACCGAATGGCACCGCGTGGTAATTTATCAGCGTTTGGCTGAAATTGCCGGTGAATACCTGCGTAAAGGCAGCAAAGTGTATATTGAAGGTAAGCTGAAAACCCGTAAATGGCAGGATAAAGACGGTGTAGAGCGTTACACCACCGAAATTATTGCCAACGAGCTGCAAATGTTAGATGGCCGTGGTGATGGCCAGCAACAAGGTGGTGGTATGGGCGGCGGCCAGCAGGGCGGTTACCAGAAACCCGCCCAGCCACAGGGTGGTTATCAGCAAGCGGCACCACAGCAAGCTTACCAGGCTCCGCAGCAAGGTGGTTATCAGCAGGCGGCGCCACAACAAGGCGGCTATCAGCAACGTCCGGCCCAGCCACAAGGCGGATACCAGCAACCGGCACAGCCGCAACAACGCGCACCGATGGAACCGCCAATCGACTTTGACGACGATATCCCGTTTTGACTCACCACTTCTTAGAATGTAAAGACATTTTAAGATAAAGTGAAAATAACCTAAGTAGATTAGCAGGTTATCCTCAAAAATCAAGTTGTCTACCTTTTGGGTAAATCAACTTGGTCTTTGGGGATTCCAACCACTTTGAAATGTAAAGACGAATGTAAAGTCGTCGTTTATATGCGACAGAAAGGCCTGTTTTTAACAAATACTATGGTTCGGGTTTAAGAGAAACCCTGTTTTTTCGTCACAATAAAACCAAGCATTATTTAACTGAAAAACACGTTGTAAATCAGTGCTATACTTACACCCTGTTATAGGGTTGTAAGGAGTCCCGCATGGCCTATTCCGTCCGCCTCATCCAAGTTGAATCGCATGGCGATCGTGAAGTCATTGTGTGCGACAGTGAAGGGATGCCGCCCATTGATATCAACATGTACATCACGCGGTATCGTGCCCGCTCCTACTCCTATCGACTAAGTCTCGCCCGGGCGATCACCAAGATTTATTTGTGGGCAGATGAACGGAACATCGATCTGCAGGAACGGATGAAAAGTGGAGAGTTTCTCGGCTTTTTTGAGATGGAGTCATTCAAGGAATATTTACGTTATCGGGTGAACGCGCCCACACATTCTCCGCAATCAATAGAAATCGCGAAAAACAGCTTTATCGGCTCTGATACCTATCGTCGTCGGGCTGTCCGGATCATCAATTACCTTGAGTTCCTCGGTAACGTTTTTGCTGGTACACGCAAGAGCTCAGATCCTTATGCCAAACAGATGAAAACCTTCATCACGCAATTTGGTCAACTGCTCAAAGAGCATGAGGGATTACGGCACACTAACCAACGTTATGGCCTCACGGAAGAGCAGATAGCAAAATTATTACGATGGGTCGATCCCCAGAATCCTCAGAACCCATTTCAAGACCGGGTTAAGCTTCGAAACCAACTCATCGTTCATATCCTGTTGTTGACCGGTGTGCGCGATGGCGAGCTGCTGTCGCTTCGACCGGACGCGCTGATTAAAAAACCGTACGGCTACGCACTCAGGGTCACCCAAAATATCACGCTTGAGCTAGACCCGCGGGCGTATCCCCCGAATGTGAAAACCTATGCGCGTGATATTCCTGTCAGTGACAAAATTGCGCAGATGACCGATACCTATATCCGGACTGAGCGTAAACAACGAGGACGCGCATCTGCCAAAGCAGCACCGTATTTATTTTTGAACACAGAGTTAGAACCGAAGCCAGCGACCATTCGTGTCGTCAGTCATATCTGTGAGCGGGTCCGTGAGCTGGATCCTGACATGTTCAAATCGCTATTTCCTCACTTGCTACGACACACCTTCAATGATCTTTTAGTACTGACGTCGGAATTGGAACCGGACTCAGAAGAGTTTAAAAACTTGCAACGTGATCTATGTGGATGGACGACCGACAGTAACCAGGGAAAAACCTACACGAGACGGGCAAACGAACTTTTAGCCGCCCAGACCTTGCAAAAAATAGAATCGCAGTTTATGTTATAAATGTTATTTCCGTTTGGAGCGGAAATTTCGCGTTGGGTTGATTCAGGAAGAGTCAACTGCATGTCGGCATCGTTGGGATGCCCAGAAGGATAGTTCCACAAAGATGTTATAGATGTTTGTGTAAAGCGCAATTCGTTGAATTCGCACTTTTACCTTACTTAGCCATATAAACAAGAAGTTATCTCATGCCCTAAAGATTTAGGGAGGGGTACTTCATGGCTGACGAGGTAATAGCCCATGACACAAGCAACCCGCGCTCGACTGAAATCCAACGCGATTATTCCCCCTATTGATAGACCTTTGTTTGACAAAGCGTTCATCATGAGCCGTTCCCGGCGAATAGATACCTCTGGTTACATTTGGCAGATCGGTGAGTCTGATGCCGTCGTGCTGAATTGGTCTGCGCTCAGTCGACTCCCTGACGAATTAGTCAGTCAAATCAAATACGCCTTTGAATACTTCCTGGCTAAACTGGCACCAGATTCGGTCACAGGCTTCTTCGAAGTGCTCAAGCGCTTTTCTTATTCCGTTGATGAATGGGAGGACGAATTCACTCTCGCTGACCAACTCAGTGAATATGTTTTTGACTTCATCGTGTCTGATCGCAGCAATAACGACGAGTCAAACCTCAGCGTGCTCAGGCGTTGGTATTTACGGTCATACCATCTGGGTTTGTCGCTGTTCCAGCGCAAGACTTGTCAGGTGCTCTCCAGATTGTCTTTTAAAGGCCATCAGAAGGGCCAGGATGTCATGGTTTATATGGAAGGACGTTCACCTCTGCGCTCGGACGAGTTGGCACGGCTTCGCAAAGCATTGACTGACTGTCGTAAACACATCACGCCTTATCACCCCCTTTTCGCTAAGCTGGTCGCCACTTGGCTCTTTGTTGTCTTAGGCGTACGGCCCAGACAGCTTTTATTGCTGATGACCTGCGACTTTTCAGTCAACATTGATGAAGAAACAGGTAATAAAACGTACCTGCTAAACGTCCCGTCCGTTAAAAAGCGATACAAGCTACCGCGGCAGCAATTTAAAACCCGGTTACTGCCGATGTTTTTGGGGGAATTGTTGGAGCAATTAATCTCCGTCCAGTACGGCGATCTGTTCTCGAACGAGTTACTACCTAAAAGCGACGACCAGCTTATGTTTGTCCGGGTAAGAGATTCTGGTCGGGGCAAGCGACAGGCAACGTTTGAGCGGTTTGAAGGCTCGCCTGGTTTTTCATTTTTCTATCACGCACCTATCGAGGTGATGGCGTTCCTGGACGAACTGCGCGTTGCTCGTGGCCAGCCTGTGTTGGAGTTTAAGTTAACCCCAAGGCGACTCCGGAAAACCTTTGCTACGCATGCCGCAGCAATGGGCGCGCCATCCTATGCACTGATG
This sequence comes from Rheinheimera pacifica, assembly GCF_024809855.1. Taxonomy (GTDB): domain Bacteria; phylum Pseudomonadota; class Gammaproteobacteria; order Enterobacterales; family Alteromonadaceae; genus Alishewanella; species Alishewanella pacifica_A. The sequence continues at coordinate 24,370 of NZ_JANUEM010000018.1, read as the reverse complement.
GAATTGCTCGACCATGAAGATCTGCAGCACATCATGGTCTATTACCAATTAGGGGTTAACTTTGCCCTGCGTGTCGATGCGGTTTACCAAAAACACTTTAGTGACCACCTGGCTTTTTTTGAAGGAAAAATCACCCTCAAGGAGCTGGTGCAACGCAGCGACGTCCATACGGTATTCGGCCCTGACTCACTGAAGAAACTCGTGGGGATTGGCTTGTGCGCAAAAGGGGCGCCATGCACGTTGCAACCTCCCTATTCCTGCTACGGCTGTAACAAGTTTGAAGCCTCCAACGATGTCTCTGTTCATCAGGAGGTGCTGACGGCTATGCAAAACGAGATCAGAGAGAAGTTCGGGGACGATGCCCCGCCAGGGTTTTATACCGTGCCTCACATCAACGCTTGTAGTGAATTAGTTCTGCGCCTGGAGGTGGATCATGAATAACGCCAATGCACTAAAGTTAACGTACTCGCTTCTGCCTGATATCAGTGTTCAGGATCAGGAAAGTCCACTGGGTAAAATTGCGCGTTTATGGACGCCAACACAGAACTGCGAGCAGAATTATGCGCAGCTGGTAGCGCTGGGCCAGAAACTCTGCTCACTTGTCTTTCAAGGGCAGGTAGATTGGCATAGCCATATCTGGAACATTAGCGGATTTGAGTCGACCGTCAGCATGCGAGCTGTGGCTGAAAAAAGCAATGTGCTATTCACTCAACGCTCAGGCCTGAAAGCGCGGCAGAAACAAAAGCGAGGCGATGAAAAACCCTTTACTGAGCCCTTCGCTTCGTTTGCCAAAGCGCTTATTGTTACAGCGCATGCCAATCGGCCCATTGGCCATAATGCGCATATGGTAGTAATGCGAGCCTTGCGCTATCTGTATGAGGTTGCTGAGCTACATGGTTGCGCTCATGTCATTCAATTCTCACCTGGCCTGTTTAACGAGGCCATCAAGCTGGCAATGCAGCAAGGTGAGCTGGATTCCACACTCTACGTTACCGGCGAGAAGCTCAGCTATATCTCTGATCGGATGCAGGAGCTTGGACTAACAGTTATGCCCATCAACTGGGTCAATCCTATCAGCCGAAGCTTTAAACACGGCGGTAGCCTGCAATCAGGTAATGCACCTGAGCATCGGAAACACCGAGCGAAGATGTTACCTAAGACTGAAGCGTTAGTCTTTATATCGGCGCTTTGGCACCACTATGACGAGCTGGAAGAACGTGACAAAGCGTTAACCTGCATGGCAGTGGTACTGATGGCTTGCGGCTTCAGAATGGATGAGTTTGTCAGTCTGGACATGCATTGCATCCCGACCCGGGAGGAGTTTATGGCGTATGAACCGGAACTCGATCCCCAAAGTGGTCGCTATTGCCGGTTGTTGAAAATCCGGGTGCTGGCCAGGAAGCGCTATGTGTGGGACAGCAAGATTGTTCCACCGAGCATGACGGAGCTTATTTTTACGGCAATTGACCGGCTCAAAGCGCTATCAGAGGAGCATCGGGCAGCGTGTCGACTGCTGTTGCAAGAAAATAAGTGGACTAAGTTCATTCACTTTGACGATGAGCAATTGCTGACGTCACGGCAAATCATGGACGTCATTGGCGCGTCTTCAATCAGTAACACCATCACCACGCTAAAACGTTATGGTGTGATGCCGGCGCCCGGATCAAAGCACAAAAGTACCTTTTTCAAGGTTGCCGATATCCACAAAGCATTCAGTGAGGCCTACAAGGAGCGCATCGCGCCTATCATGGATGGAGTCGGTATGGGGAGCATCAAAGTGCCGATATGGAATTTGATAACGTTGCGCTTCAAAGATCAATATACGCCCAAGGAGATGCTCAATGTTTTTGCTGAGCCGCTGACGGGAACGCAGATCCAGGACTTTTTCAAAGGGCGGGATTATGTCTCTCGGGTATCAGGCGAAGCGTCACGTATGCTGAACGTGTTCGAACGTTACGCTTTTGCTGAACTGGAAGGGCTGGAAGAGACACCGGAGGTACGTACCCATCAGTTCAGGCATCTGCTTAACACCATCATGCAAGAATCGGACGTGTTCTCTCAGGAAGAAATCGCAAAAAATTTCCTCCGCTCAGGTACCCGGGATAACAAGGCCTACAACCATCGCTTGCAGCCGGAGTCGGTTACCGGCGCCCTGAAAAATGTGCAAAAGGCGGTATATCAATCCTCTGATGAGGTCTCATTAGAGCAAGCCGCCAAACTGGCGCAGCAATTTCCACTATTATCGCCGGACGAACTGACACAAGATCTGGAGAGTTTTGGCAGTTCTCACATGATGGATATCGGTCGGTGTCGGCATGATTATGTTCAGGGTCCCTGTGGCTTGCATTACGCCTGTTTGCATAACTGCAAGCATTACCGGCGTACAAAAGGCGATCCTGCCGAAATTTCCCGCCTTACTGAGCGCAGAAACATCGCCCAAGCCCAAATGGACAGAGCGTTGAAGGACGCAGATGAGGGATTTACCGGTGCCAACGAATGGTATCTTCATCACAAAGAACTGGTGGATGGCTGTAATACGGCATTGGCGGTTGAAGAAGATCCGAGTTATGCAGAGGGAGATATCGTGCAAATCTTCCCGAATGGTCGTGACTCCTGCGAGGTGTAAGGATGACCACAAGGTATATCACCGACACTGCCGCTGAAAAAATCGTCGCCTTACTCGATGAGTGGGCGACAGGCCAGCTTGGGACGGGGTTATCCTGGGCGGGCCTTGAAAAGGCATTTGGTTACACCCGCCAAGCACTCAGCGCAAACCCGTTGATCAAAAACAAGTTTAACGAGGCAAAGCAAGCACTGAAGCAGCGCAAACGATCGTCGTCAACGAGCTTGTCAGAGGATGATGAACTACAACGCCTTCGGCATCAAAACGAGGAGTTAAATCGGCGTGTGAAGGAGTTTGAAAGGCGTTTTACACGCTGGATCCACAACTGTCATATGAAAGGAGTTAACCCTCTGGATTTGGATACACCTATGGGGATCAGCCCGAAAACAGCTCTCAGGAATAGAGACAAGAGATAGCTCTGGTCAAAAAATAAACAATTTAATGTCGCATATAGTTGACGTATGTCGCATATAAGCTACATTAATCTTAAGCGACTGAACATGGCTAAGTAAGTGCTAACCATGGAGGTGACTGTTTGCCAGGGATGGTTCTGATTTGATGTTGGAGAAACACGATGATGACTCTTTCTGCAAATACCCTTACGCAATCAATGTTTGAGTTAAAGACCAAACGTACCCGCTTGAACAATATTAAGGAGCATCTCTTAAACGCCCTTCAAATATCCCCTCAACGGCAGGGGCTTGTCATGCTCCTCGGCCAAGGCAGCGAGAAAAACAATGCCGAGGCACTTTACTGCTGGCTGGAGTGCCAATATAGATTTGACCCCAAATTCACGACGTTGTCGCTCGGGGAAATAGAGGGCCGCCTTTTGAGACGCCTAGAGTGTGGTATGGACCAATGGCCTGGTTAGCCAGGCCGGAGCATCATTTGTCGGGAACATGCTCGATAAGCTGCTCGACGGGAACTTTGAAGTAGGTGCAAAGACGGTCAATTATATCAACGGTTGTATTGAAACCGGGCTTGTGGAGTATGCGTGATAGCGTAGCACGATGGATACCTGTGGCTTCTGAGATGTCAATCAGCGTGACGCGTTTTTGGTCATCAAATGACTTTTTTTCAATTAATGTCATTAGGTGGTACTTGATCATCACCCCTCCTATAGCAGTCCCTTTCTATCATAACGGGTTTTCAAAAAAAATGAGCACATATCTGGCATTATAGGAGTGAAGTATGAAAGCTATTATCCGTGATCCAGGTGGTAAGCTGATGCTTCGGTTGAAAGTTTTAGGTTGTCGATTTTGTGAGCAAACGTATTTTGCTGACTCTGTGCGTAACCGGAAGCTGTTGAAAAGCATCAATCACAAGATCCACGAAGAAATCCAAAACGGTATCTTCGACTATGTGATGCATTTTCCTCACAGTGCGAATGTGCAAAAGATCAGTGCTCTCCAATCACGGTTTCTTTCACCTGGTTGGCGGGGGCTACCAACGTTTAAGAACTTTTATACGCATCAGTTTCATCATGCGCTGTATATGGTACCAAAAAAAGTAGTGGTTTTGGTCATGGCATATCTGGGTGAACTGAGAATTGATGAGGTCTCAGGGCATTACATCGTCAGATTGGCTGAAGCATTAAATACTGTAAGCGGAGTGACAAAGCGAGTTGTTGAAGACTGCATCTCGATGGTATTCGATGTTCTTGATCGTGCAGCGTTATGCTATGTATTCCCCCGCCCTTTCCGCTTCATACCCGAGCATACTGAGGGCTCTGATGTTCCCCTTTCACATCAGAATATTTTACAGATCACCAGTCAGGTACCTGCCAAATATCGGGAGTATTTTTTGTTGAAATTCTACCTTGGGTTGTCAACAGGCGAGTTGATGGCGCTAAAGTGGTCTGATTATGACTTATCTGCATCGACATTCAGAACGCAGAGCAAAGACATCTATGTAGAGCCTTATGGCCGTAGGCTACTGTTCCAACTAATGAAAAAAACCGGTAATTTTAAGTATATTTTTACCGATAAATACGGCAAGAAAAAGCAACCTAATGTGGCCTGGCTGCATAAAGACTGTTGGCCTGAGGCATGTAAGATCGCCGGGTTTCCCGGAAGAGGAATTGCTGCGTTAAAACAAGCCTCTGTCGCCTATCTGTTTGAAGCCGGCGTAAGCGTAAACCAGATTTGTCATCAAACCGGGCTCTATTACCGGCCTGTCATTGATCAGATCCTCACAAAGCATGTGCTTAATCTGAGGAATAGGTATGATGAATAAAAAGTATGCTGGCCAACTTCTAATTTTCACGTTGGTAAAAGACGATGAGCTACCCTATTGCTATGCCTATGGTGTCCGTCTGTCAGAAGAATATGGGGCTCATTTCATCCGAACAACGCCGGTTATGAAGGTTGATCATAAAAAGCAGCACATATTTACACTATTCAACCGTTACAATTTTCTGTATTTCACCTCGGACCCAGCTTACCAAGCTATCCTGTTCAAATTATTTTCTAAGGTGATCACTCCGGTTATCGATGACGAATTGATCATTGCGCCGGTGAAATTAACCCTACAGTAATCCTACTTACTGAATAACGTGAAGTTTGGTATTACCATGACTAAATTTTAGCGTTACGAAAAGGAGACGGCTGTACGGACATGATTCGTCTGGCGATTTCCCAACACCATCCAAACTCTTCATATCTCGGACGTCCCAACCGCAAACCGGAAAGACGGCTGTACCAATTAAGACCATTAAACTCAACGGCATCAATAAGCAACGAAATGTCATGAACCTCGTCAGGAATAAGATGGCCTTGGCCAGCAATAATGCCTTGAGCAATGGAATGGTTGCCACCATTTACCCAGCCAATCATTAGCGGGTACTGAAACGTAACAAAATGGTTGCTGAAATCTTGTTGAAATGGGCCCCACGGACGATCTGCGCCAATGACACCGATATTGCGCATTATTCTGCCAGGATGCCACGGTGTGGGTAACACGATATCCGTCGACAGTTCTAATTGGGGGAACCGGCTCTTGTCTTTAATCAAGCACTCTGCTGACCAACACCATTCTGCGAAAGTCCGATCTTCGATAATACGCTCTCCGGCTTTAGCACCGATAAAGCATAAAATCCCGAGCTCCGTCGCCCAGTGCAGCTCAGTTCCTCCTTTGTGATCATCACAGGTGTAGGCACGGAGCAGATGTTTTGATTGGACGGGACGCATGATGAGCTTAATTAAATCTTTCAACCCTTCGATATTGCCTGAATTGGTAAGAATATCAGCCCGCCTCATGACATTGGTGAATGTGCTGGGGATAGGTGGTTTCATAAAACTAAACATAGGGCCTCATACGACAGGCAAGGTAGAACATTGTCAGTTCAGATCTGTGCTGGATTTTCAACCAAGATTGATAGGCCAACATGCGGGTCAATTCCGATGCTATCGCAGATATTGACGAATTCCAGTATGTCCATCCTACGTTCAAACTGCTCGATTTTAGAAATATAGGTCGAGTTGGGGTGTCCCAGGCGCCTGGATAACTCCAGCTGAGTGACTTTTTTAAATTTACGTTCGGCGATCATCCACCCGACCAGTCGACGATAGCGTTCGTTGAATATGCTCTTCATAGTTGCAAAACATATTCTTTTGATCAATATTATCGAAATTCGATAATTTATGCTTTTATCGAGAAATTAAGCCTCTTTCAGATGAAAGCCTGCCTAAAGAGCGCATCTGAACTCGCTGTGGCACCTCGTTTACATAACGTGCAATCACGTGGCGGCTTGGCAGTAACAAGAGTGCGACTACCCTTTACAGGAAACCAAACATGTTTTTTATGCACAACTTACCCCAGTTGCTTTGCCTCGTTGCCATCATTCTTCTGACGCTACCACGTAAAGCAGCTATTGCGCTCAGCATTGTTGTGATGCTGTTCGTTTACTCGCCGCTTGCTGGCAACGTTATTTTGCTGAGTTTGCTCGGGCTGATTATTTACAAGGGCATTAGCATATACCGCAAACAAAGCAGTATGCCCGGCATTGCGTACATTGCTGCATCCGTTGGGGCTGCGGTTGTATTGACAGTCGTGTTGTGGATGCTTGGCTCACTTTTTGTGCGCAATGGTATCGATCCATTTTGGCTTATCGGTAGCAACCCGCTGCTAATTAGCCTGATTCTTGTGATGGTTACACCCAAAGCTGTGGCCTATCTCCGGGCTCACCCGATTGACCTCTCTTGTGTCATGAATAAGCGGATGCTAATCAGCCTGCTGGTATTTGCCATCACCTTTCAGTGGATTGATATAGCATCGCAAGGCTCACCCTTTGCCGAAGAAGACTCCTCGGTGCTCTTGATGTGGCTGCTCGCCATAAGTGGCATGCTGGCCTATGGCTTAGCGTTGCATCGTATACCAGCCTTAATCGTCTCGGCAGTGTTTTACCTGATGGCGGTAGTGTATGTCGTTGAGCTGTTCTCGCTTCGGCCCTATCTGGCAGAGCTTCGCCGCTTCAGTGACGTGTTCGATGTGTTCCCTCCCTCGCTGTTAACAGCATTTACTCTGCACCTTATCAGCCTCGTGTGTATTTTGGTGTACACCTTTGGATATAACGCTAACCCGCTCCCTGCAGCTCAAATCCTGGGCCGCTTTAGCGGGATTGGCGCGAAAGTGCAGCAGCATACTGCGACAGGAATGGAGAGTGCCAAGGCCTTCGCCCAGACCCATCAGCTGGACAGTAAAGCTGAGTACGCTCGTCAATTTCAACAGCAACTCAATCGACTTAAAGCCGCTCATCAGCGAGATCCCTCTGGCGTGAAAGTGAAAGTTGCTGTCGTCATCGGCGGTGCGTTGTTGCTGCTTTGGCTGCTTTTTTGATTTAACAACACAGGCAGGAGAACTCAATGGAATTAACTGTAAGCTTGCTCGAAGGCACCTACCTTGAAGGCAGTAAGCATTCAAAAACGCATGTTTATTCAACCGGAAATGGCACCCGTGATAGCCCTACTCGCATTCACTCTCAGCAAATGACTATCCAGGAGTTTTGGCTTAAAACCCCAGGTGGCAATGAAGAGAAAATCACGCTGGGTAATGTCGCAGTCGATGCAAGAGCAGGGCATGCAATAGCCATGGTGATAGTGCAGGACGATGGCGGCAATGCAGATTACATTGGTTATCTCAATTACAGCACCGGTGATATTGCACGTTTTGACGACAAATCGGCAGCGCGCAATTTTGCATGCAATGCTGCGCCATGCGTTCTGACTATATTGTTGGCATTTATTGCCGGTGGTATTGGTTGGTACAGCGAAGGATTTATCGCAGGTCTTATCGCGTTTGCCGCGGGCATGATAGCCAGCGTCATCGTGCGCAATATCCATGCTTTTTTCATTCAGGACGATATCAAGCGACTGTTTAACGAGGCAACAAGTGGTGCCGTTAAGCAGCGTACGCAAAAGCGCGATGTGCTTGAAGCATCTTAAGTACACACCGTTTAGATTTACTCAGCAGTAGGAGAATATTTATGTATAAAAGAGCAACATCCGGCAAACGAAAAAGGGTTATTTTAATTAGTTGTCTCAGTATGCTACTTGCCGCCTGTGGAGGCGGTGGCGGAGGGGATAGCCAGGTTACAGTGACCGCCACAGCGGGCACTGGCGGCAGCATTACCCCAGCATCACAAAGCGTTATCAGAGGTAGTCAGGTCACGCTCACGGTTCAGCCGGAAGCAAACTATTCCGTGCAAAGTGTCACCGGCTGTGACGGGACTCTGGAGGGCAACACTTACCGCACTGGGGCGGTTAACGCAAATTGTACGGTGCGCGCCGGTTTTGTGATCAGACCTTTTGAAGCCAGCATCAGTGGTTTATCAGAAAGTGTTGATGAGGGCAGCAGCGGCGAATTTGTGATAACACCACGTTTTGCCTCCGGCGCAGTGATCAGCAGCGTTACGACCTCGGTGGGCGGCAGCACTCTGGCGCTGACGAAGTTGAGCGAGACGTCCTATCGCTATACCGCAGCAGAAACTGACCGAGACCTGAGTGTAAACCTTATCTGGACTGTACAAGATGGAGCAGATGCAACAAGACAACAAAGCGGTTCACTCAATGTGAACATTACAAATAGCTCCTTTGCAGGTCAGTTGGCCGGCATTCAAACCTTTGCTGATAACTATGAGCGTCTGCTTGGCCTGGACGAAGAAAAACGCCTGGTAACAACTCTCAAGGATGTGGCGGATGTGCTGGGCCATGACGCCTCGTTTAATGTCATGGTAGCAGAGCGTCCTCACCTTGAGGCAGCCTTCGCTAACGTCTTTGATATGTTATTGGCGCAGTTAAACGCCTACCTCGCTGGTCAGAGTAACGACACCGCATTGCAGGCCCAGTTTGACGATGCCCTGGCCCGTTTCAGCAGCTATGCCTCGACATACAAACAGGATATTAATGCTTACCTTGCCATGCTCCCGGCTGAGGGTATGACGCCTGTTACTACGGGCGAGTTTTATATTAGCCCTGAGCTTGGCACCGTCTCTTTGTTTACAGGTAATACCGGGCTTGGTGCGGTGCAAGACGGTGTCTGGGTGTTTAACCACGATGTGGCCTACCTCGACGGCTTGCTGGCCAATACCGGCTGCGCCCTGTAATGACGGATAAGGAGCTTTACATGAAGAAAATTAACACAACCCTGTTCGCCATTGCATGCAGCGCAGCGGTAATGTCAGTGCCGGTCGCGGCTGCTGAAGCACTGCAGCGTCTGGTAGTGAGTTTTAAGACAGATAGTGCAGAACGCGTGAGTGCACAGTCAACGTCACAAACTGACAGTCACTGTTTCACCTTAAACAGTGGCACTAACTGGTGTGTACCGGTGCCGGTTCAAAACCGGGTATACTCTGCGCAGGCTTCAAGTGTTAAAGCCGCCGAGCTGAAAAGCCAGGTAGTGAGCGTACCAGCGGAGTTGCCGTTGGAGCAGGCTATCCAGATCCTGTCTGAAACAGGTTGGTATCAGCTTGTGGAAAAAGACATTGCGGTGAGTGTCGGCACCTGGAACCTTGAGGCGCCGAATGACCAATACTTTGCAGAACAGTTCTATTTTTCGGACAACAGTGCTGACAACCCGAACGGCTCATCTATTTTGTCACAATGGACATTGTTGAAAAACCCGGAAAAGCTGATCCACGTTTACGTGCTGGATACCGGCTTTCGTGTAGCCAATGATCTGGATTACCAGCCAGGCTTTAACTTTGAAACTGTCGATGAAAATTCACGGCCTGGCCCGGGGTTTCTTGAAGATGATTTCATCGTAGAAGGTGGATCTTGCAGTAATATGCATGGTGTTGGTGTAGCCGGTGTGGTGGGCGCGAAAATCAACAATGACACGGCCGTTGCAGGCACGACAGGCGATGTGGCCATTCACCCTTTACGGGTTATGCGTTGCGGCTCAGGTTTTATGTCTGATGTGGCGACGGCGTTAAACTGGTTAAGTGGTGACAGCATTAACGGCTTCCCTGATTTTGACGGTGTGCCGGGTGTGGTCAACATGAGCTTAGGCGGTAAAAATGCAGATGCATTATGCCCGTCTTATATCCAAACAGCGATTAACCGCGCTACTGCCGCAGGTTTTGTGTTGGTGACGTCTGCTGGCAACGAAGGTGATTCTGCGGATTTCTACATTCCGGGTAATTGTGAAAACGTGATCAACGTAGGCGCAACCAATACAGGCTTGAGCGGTCACCCTGCTGATATTGCCAGCTTTAGTAACTATGGCCCTAAACTGGATGTGATGGCGGTTGGCGAAGAAGTGGTGGGTCTGGTGATCGACAATAAAGTGGGTTACTGGTCAGGCACCAGCAGTGCTTCGCCATTAGTCGCGGGTATGATTGCTAACGCGAAAAAGGACTTTGATTTTACGCCTGCACAGTGGGCATCATTAATGCCGATCTCATCAGTAAGCCGCTGGGTAGACGGTGCTCGGTGTAATGAAGTGGGCTGCGCCAATGGTGTGTTAGATGCGGTAAAACTGTATGAAAACGCACAGAAGCTGCAAGATGGTACGCTGGACAGCTTAACCCTGTCATTGAACGCCGTGTCAGCCTGTCGCCAAAAATGGATGCTGGAAAACCTGTCAAAAGGTCAGAAGCTGTGTGATCAGGCGGTGATTAAAATGGGCTCAATGGCGGCACTGAATGAGGGAGAGTATATTGAAGTTCATGCATTGCGCAGCGGACAGACGGTAGAAGATGGCACTGGGTTGTCAGGTTCTTACACTCAATCAACAATCGTGATGGATAAGTCTGAGTTTGTAGATCGCACCGTGTTCGTTCGTCGCTGCGATGCGCAGGGGCAATGTCAATACCCTATCCCGCTATCGACTCTGGCGCTGAATGAAACGCCGGAAGCTTGTTTGGAGTAACCAACAGAACAGCTTTGTCGGTGAAACCGGCAGAGCTGTTGACGTGTTCCAGAGCCACCGATGGTGCGGTTCTTACACAAACCTTGCCGCCAGGCTATGTATATACGTTACCCTGCGTAACGTATATACATCACGGCTGTTGATAGACGTTAGAATTAGCCTTTCAGAAGACTGACACACCTATGCGAATACACGATGTGCGCCTTAGAACACGCCAGCCAAATCAGCATCAAATTCCAGCCCGGTAAAACCCGCTTCCTCAAATTGCCTCTTAAATGTGTCGGTGGAAAATAGAGCATGGTACCCATACAGCTTTGACTTAAATATCCACCTACTAGCGACATCGTCATCAACAAATACCAGCTGTTCCAGGCCGCATTCATACCCATCCTCAAAATGTTTGACTGTGCGAGTCGTATCCTCTTGGCCAAACGTCAACGGGATATAGATATACATCGGTTGGCCGGCGACAGTCAGGGGTAAAAATTCACCTTCTTCTTTTAAAGGTCCGCCAAATGCTTCATAAGCGCGCTGGGTCATAAACAAATACGAGCCCCAATATGACACGTCAGGGATCTTTTTCCCTTCTATATACTCAGGAGCTAAGTCACATTTAACAGTTTTCCAGCGTGCAGATAAAGACTCGTTAGTCCTGGGCTGTCTCAGGATCAGTGAATAATCGTCATCCCTCAGAAGATCAGCAAACTGCAGCAGGCTGAGATCGGGCACTTCAACACTGTTGACGATCGGCTTCAAGCGATAAATCATCGATGTGGTGAGCCTATGAAAATCTTAACTAACCATTTCAATCGCGCGACGTGCTACCCGATATAATGCTTCCAGGGTTACTTTAAACACCCACCGAATGAAGCGTGCGGTAAGCTCGGTAACTGCGGTAGTGACTTTGCCTGCAAATACCAGCATATGGCCAAGTAAGCCCATTACCTGTGTTTCAAATTGTGGCGACATAAGCGCGACTTTCTCAACCGTCAAAGCCAGATGGTCATAAAACGTCATAATACCACTGATGGTCATTTGTACCGAGATCCCGGCTAACATGCCGGCATCTTTCAGTAAAGTTATCAGGGCGTGGCTCAGGCGTTCTTGCCAGTGCGTGCTAAAGCTACATTCAAAACGGCGGTCATACATTAATCGCACAGCTTTAACCACGTCGCCTTTGCGCTGTAAATCTTCCCATTGGCCGCGAGATGTTGTGACATAACCCGGGTTCTCCATCATTGAGTGCGAAGATATATTAATACCGGTTGCTGCCGTTAACAGTACGCTACTGCCATTTAGCGGTGCGTGATAAAATGGCCATACGGGGACCATAGGCACTGGATCATCGCCATGCAAACAGCGAAATATCTTATCTATACTGCCGGATGATTTAAGCGCAAAATCGTTTAATCCCACTCGTGGTGCACCATAGGTATATAGCGCTACACGATTACCAAAGTGTTGTTTAATCCAGATGGCGGCGAGGCTTGCTAGGGCACCTCCTAAGCTGTGGCCTGCGCAATGAACCACGCCATTACTGTTGGTGTTCAGTAGAGGTGCTAGCTGTTTCTCCAATGCCGGTTGAATACTTTTAAATACCTTCTGAAACCCGGAATGCACAGCACTACTATTATCGGCGGTCGCTAAGCTGGCATTGGCGTTGCTGAACCAGTCACGACCACTTTTCATATTTGTGCCACGAATACCCAGTGCGACATCACCGGTAAAATGGCCTTTACCTTTGCCGATAATGGCAAAACCGGTTGTGCGGTTAAACAGCGTAGAAATTATACTGCCTGACGTGCCATGAACCACGCCACCGGTTTGGCTAAAGTCAAAATGCTCAGTGATAAACTTTTTTCCTGCAGTGTAATTTTGCCCGGCTTTTATATCTTGGGCTTCGTAAGGTGCTCGTGCCAGCCATACAGCAGTTTTTGGGGTAATCGTCTTCATAATCCGTCCTTGTTTATGGATAAGGCGTTAAAGGCTCTCGATGTTTTTAGCGTCTTCCTCTATCAGGCGTTGCAGTTCATCATCTGAGAATATGGCTTTGTCAGAATGTGTAAATTGGCATTTCGATGTAAATGTTGGAGCAATATCTGACAGCTCAGGATTTTCCAGGTATTTGAGTTGTTCAGTTTTGCTGGCGGTTGCCAATTCGCATTGCAGATCACTGAGGATGAGGTCGAGACTTTTATAGTTCAGGTGATTCAGGTTAGCGATACGGAAAACCAGATCTTTCTCGTCTTTTCTTGGATAATCAGAAACATACAGCTCCATTGATACGCTGACATCAAATAAGACACGACGAACTTTCTTAGTTTTCTGGGGAAAATGAAAATGTCCGTTATCATCTGTAGTTGTGCTGTCGTAACGTTCTTCACCTTCATAGTACGACCGGCGCTTAATTTCTCTGTTCACTACAGGCTTACCTTGCAAGGTGACAACTCCATGTATTTCGGGCGACCACTTAATTTCTGTTCGTTTGAGCCAATCAAACACACCTGCCTCCACGTTTGTTGTTAACACAGAAAGTATAAGCCCCAAGCTAACGGCCATCGCCTTGTAACCAATAGGCTGCCATCCAAGCATTACTACAATCCAGTTGTTTATTTAATGACAGTTATTTTATTACTTTGCCCAATGATGTCAAATTTGTTTTATTGATGTTAATTTTTGAGGTGGGAGGCATTTATAGGAGGTTTGAACTAATATGAACGTTAGTTAAATAACGCATTTGAAGGTAACTATGCCAAAAACAACATCGACAAAAGTGAGCGTTGCAGATTTGGAGTTCGTTATCGAGTACCTGCTTGTTCTCTCACAGTCTAAGCGCGCGTTAGAGCATGATGTCCCGTTGTACAGCAGCCGTAATCGTCTAAAACTATACGAGGCGGCGGTAAGGCTGGAGAAATCTTTTCTGGAGTTGCGTGATCAAGAGTTTGTTGATGCGGTCGACAGGATTTGCGTTGATGTCCAAGGTATCATCGTGAGCACCATACCCGTAGAAGAAATCAAGAAGCTCAAAACAGCTATTCGGCAAAAGCGTTATAAAAATAACGACTACAATCGGTTGCTTAACGAATATCAGAGTACGCTGCAGTTCATGGCGCAGAGGCAATAGCTCCAATCCCAGAATCGAACATCTTCCCTTCAATGAGTTGATATGAACTTAGTCAGGTAATACGCTTACCCATTAGATTTGTTGTGAACTGAGTCCCAATATGAGGCATAGCGCACAGGCAAAGCGGATAGAAAACGATCGTTTTCTTTACACTCCCTGCCGACGCTCAAATCAACTCCCTTCAACCTCAAAACGTGTAAATAAATTTTGTAAATAAATCTATGTAAAGGTTAGGTACCTTTTCTATGCATTTGAGCTAGAATCCAAATGGTGAGTCTGTTGTCAGAGGTGTGCGATGATTTTTGGTTATGCCCGGGTGAGTACTCAAGACCAATCTCTTGATCTCCAAAACGATGCATTAAGAACAGCCGGCTGTGAGGAGATTTTTAGTGAGAAGATCACCGGCAAGCAGCGCGAGCGGCCTGAACTGCAAAACTGCCTGCGGATGCTTCGTAAAGGTGATGTACTAGTTGTTTGGAAACTCGACCGCCTGGCACGCTCACTCAAAGACTTGGTTGAGCTCATTACTGAGCTTGAAGCAAAACAGGTCGGCTTTCGCTCGATTACCGAGGCGATTGATACGACCACCGCCGGCGGTAAGTTAGTGTTCCACATATTTGGAGCTTTGGCCGAGTTTGAACACAACCTTATTCGGGAACGAACGCTCGCTGGTTTGGCTGCCGCAAGGGCTAGAGGGCGCAAAGGAGGCCGGAAACTCTCGATGAGCCCAGCGGATATTCAGAAAGCCGCTGCTATGCTGTTGGACCCTAGAATAACTAAGACCGAAGTGGCAAAGCATTTTGGTGTTAGCCGGGTGACGTTAAACAAGTCCCTTAATAGCCGCCTCGGGAATTAAGTTAATTTACCTAAAATAGAAAAATGCATCCTAAAATTTGTAGCATGCTATTAGATTCCTGAAACTGGATAATTTATGAGCACTAAATTTTCAGTATCAATATTACGCATGACAACCCGATGATTGTCATGTAAATTCACAGTAAATCATCAATTCAATGCCTGATTTAAGCTGAGTCAGAATGGAACTCACAACTTTAAGATGACAACTGTTTTTGGCATTAATCAGCATTTCTGGGCTGCTGATTCACGATGGACATTTATTGGTACCCATCATTTTAGCGATGCGCACGATACCAGAAAAGCTATCCTTTTTGATAATGAAATCATGCTGTATGCAGGTGATGAAATTGCCATAATCGTTGATCAAGCTTGGTCTATGGATGTCATACAGATCGATGATTATCTAAGATTGATGGCTATGGTTTCTGAACATGAACAAAAACTGGAAAAGCTAGTTATTGGCTTAGGGGACGGTTCAATAATTGATCATCAAGATTCGAATCTCTATCCTAAAAGCATAAACAATGAACCTATATTTTACTTGGGTTCAGGAGGTGTGCATGCGGCTGACTTTTTTTACTATACTCATAGAAAGAAGAAACTCAGTAATTTAGGGTGTAACCTCGAAGGGGCGATGAGGTATGCTTCCGTCAAGGATGTCGCCACTGGTGGTAAGAGAAGTATTGATATCTGGCAATCGGGGCGTTATCTTGTACGACAAATGAACAATTTGTTGGATGAGTTTGATCAGTTACGTTATACTTCATACCTTAGAACTAAAGTCGATTATCTCTACCAAGAATTGGAGCAAACTGAAATGACCAAAACAGCAGCGGAAAAACGAAGTGCTTTCTCTAGCACCTTTCGAGCTGGTAGTTTTTCATCTCAAGAAGCAGGTATGAGAAAAGTGACCATGTCTTCTGTGATTTCTCGAATAGAGAGAACTGCAGCCAGAAAAGCGGCTAAAACGAAGAGTCCTGATTAGAGTTTATCGAGTCAGGGTTCTGTACTCTACGCATCCAAGTCAAAATTATATCGTAGCTCCTTACTAGTCTTGAAATAAGAGGCTGCACGCGAGCTCTTTCGTTTTGAAATACAGAGAGCTCGTGCAGTGGTTGAGGGCATTTTAATCTCAAACATGTAATTTCAAATGAACCTATCTTCTGGTGAAATTCCATCGACCCAAAAGAGTATACGCTCTAGGTGAAAAGTTGGTAGTTTAGGGCGACCAAACGTCTTGGCTTTAAAATCAATATGAGAATACTCCCTTAAACTTTTCAGCAATCTCGGCAGCAATCGCTCACAAGCGGTCTTTTGTCCAAACCCGTACATTGTCATGTTACCGGATACAAAGTTAACTGCGCTCCATGCAATGGAATAAAGCTGGCTGGGAGTAAAACGCTCTACGAGAGGAGTTATATCCTCATAATCGCCTGATGTTAATACAACATCTTCTGTGTCAAATACCTTACTCAAGTTGTAATAGAAACTATTCAGAAGCCATGCTACCTTGAGTTTGTTCTCACACTCTGTGACTTCTGATTGTTCAAAAGTCCGTTTCTTGATCTCATCTCTTAGCAAATCTAAGCAGATATCGATATTGAAATAGCCTTTTATGTTGGGTATTAGAGGAAGCGATGTCAGTGAATATTGAGTCGCTGTTTCAGGATCAAAGTCCGCGAATCCATTTCCGCTAAACCTCAGTACCTCAGTAGTCATTAACTCTCTGATGATCGTGTGTGATGTGTGATAATAGGGTACCAACAACGACACTATGGGGTTTGGCCGGAGATGGATGAAGGTTTCTTTGCTTGCATGCGCCATATAGACGGCTGCTGCCAGATATAGTAGGTGTAAATTGCTGACATTGGATAAAATGAGTTCTGACTTCGGTATTGCGAGGATACTCTGAATTTCAGCTTCTTTTTTAAGTTTAACTTCCAATTGCTTTTGTCTGGCAGCTTTCGACTCCCCCTCATCCATAGTATTAATTACATTTTGAGCCGACACATAGTCCTGACGTTTGATATAAATAAGAGCCAGATTGTTGGCCGCCGAATTGCTGTAACCAGAGTCGCTATTCACAACGTCGTGGTATAGAGATATCGCCTCGTCGTAGTCTTTTGAAAAATATGCTTTAAAGAACTTAAGTGGCAAACTAAGGCAATATGGGGTTTCTGCGAGTGCAGCGTAAACACTGTTGGTAAGTTTGGCTGCAATTTCTAGGTCATTGTATTTTGGATGATGAACAATATCGCCAATTATCTCGTCGTAAAAATACTGCAACCTGAAGGGATCGAGTATTCCCGGGTCAGGCGAGTCCTCCCATTCCTCTGCTAACGTAGCCTGGCTATGGGCAGAAAGCCATCTGTAGACTACCCTATATGCCGAGCGGACTTGCTGGATAGCGCACTTACCATACATTTCTTCCCTAATATAATCTGCAACGTTAAGGTGTGCTTTGATATCATTAATTTGTTCGCCATCGTCATCAAACTCGGGTTTTTCCAGTAAATTGAACTCTTCGAAATATGAGTCTTCTTGCCCCACTGAACACAGTAAATCAATGAGTCGCATTCTTAGCCCAGAATGGCTGTAATCATCAGCATAATATTGCAGTTCAAAGGAACACAGAGTCATATCCCATTTTGCTAACCATTTTCGCTCACTATCGGAAAAATAGTCGCAGAATGCCTTGATAGTCTCAAACGGTCGAGCTGGCATGCCGGGTAGATGTTTCGCTTCTATCAACTTACTGATTGCGGAGGCATATATACAATCAAATTCCTTAAGACGTTGATAGAAAATCACCATCGGAATGATGATATGAAAATCATCCAACATGGACTGATATTCACGGAAAAACGAGGTAACACTTTGCTGAACATAGAGCAGTGCTTCTAACACTCGCCTCACATCGCTGTATCCAGGTTCAGCGTCATTCTCAAGAGTCCATAGGAAGTCTCGATAGGCGCTTAAATGAATGTCGCCCTCCGCTATTGGGAGGAAAGCATTATCACCCGGTGTTAGCAGCGCTTGTACCATACCCCATTGATCTTCCCCAAGATGCAAAAGCTCTCTTTTTAAGATGGTATGAAGTGATTCTCTGTCGTTGACATGCCGTAATGCAACAAAGAGCAAGTAGATGCTCCAATTACCATCTAATACCGCAAAAAGCGCCTGGAGTTCATCGTCCAACGAAGGCTTAGTATGCGAGGTACACGCGCTATGATATTGGGCTGCAAAGAAGGTAAAGCCGAATAAGAATGGAACATTTGTATTCTTCTTCTCGAAAAATGACATAACGTCGGACGGGGTAATACTTTGAATATGTTTGCTGAAATGCATAGCGAAGTGTTCATTCGAGTAAGTTCCGTCTGGATCTAATTGAACTGCACACTCATAAGCAGAATACAGAGATGGCAAGATATCCGTAGCGCGACTAAATTTCACATGCCATAAAATATGGCATACCACTTCGTTAAAAAGCCGACCTTCCTCCATACCATCCAAATTACTGAAATCGATTCTTACGCTGCCAGCTATTTTGCTGCCAAATTTCTTCAAGTAAGCGCGTAGCAACTTTTCATTTTTAGCTCGAACAGCCTTTGCCGCTTTGCTGAAATCGATTTGACCGTCATATTCAACAGTAGAAAAAACCACCTGCACTCCTTTGCATGCTAATTGTCGACGTTTACCAAATCAAAGTGTAGTGGTCAACTAATTCCGGACAGTAAATTAGATAGATCTTCCGCTTTTGCCGGTGGCACACCATCGTTGAATTGATGTGGCCTGCGCCAGTTGTAATAATCCATCAGGTAAAAACTGATATCACGCTGTGCTTCTGCTTTGCTCATATAACCCGTTACCGGCACCCACTCAGATTTTAAGCTTCTGAACAGTCTTTCCATTGGGGTGACGCTCCTATGTCAAGCTATCACGTTAGTACGGACAGATCGGATACCATTATGGGGTAAAGCTCTCTAGCAATGTAACGTTTGAGGCATCGTTGGATCTCTTTAATTGATTTACCCTCAGTTGATCGCTTAGCCGCATAAACTCTTGTTCTCGGGTCACTTCGCATTCTAATCAGAGCTACTGTCCACAGCGCATTATTGGCATCCCTTGAACCGCCTCGGTTAAGGCGATGACGTTGAGTTTTACCTGATGATGCTTCTAACGGATTTACACCACACAACGCCGCAAATGAAGACTCTTTATGAAGCCGGGTCGGATTATCACCAGCTGTGACCATGAGTGTGGCAGCAACGTATGGGCCAACACCAAATTGCTCAAGTAAGTGGCAGGCTGTTGATTTAGTCAGCTCTGTCAGGCGTTTTCCTATTAGTCTGAGTTCTTCAGTTAGACTAAGCCAACGATCGGCTAATAGATTGAGCATTGCCGCCAAAGTACTTAACAGCACATCACTGTCCTCGCCTTGAATACGTTTACAGGCAGCTATGCACTGACAGGTCGATGGAACATAGCACGCTGCCCTAATTTGTTCAGGGGCTGTGACTAGAAGCGCTCTGATTTGATTGATAGCCTGAGTTCGGGCTTTAACAGCACTTTTTCGGGCAACAACAAGATACCTCAAGGCTTCAACAACCCCATCATGTGACTTGGGGATAGCCGTGGACTCATTCGCAAGAACTGACCTCGCTGCATTCTCAGCGTCGGTGGGATCTGATTTTCCCCTGAGTCGACGTTTCGCCCTGTTTGGCCGATTGACCTCAAAGACTTTCAAACCTCTTTCTTCAAGGAACTTGCAAAGACCAGCACCGTAAGTGCCAGTTCCTTCCAATCCAGCCTGTTTAATATTTCCAAATGACTTTGCCCAGTTAAAAAGTTCTTCATATCCAATAAAACAGACGGGAAACTCCTGCGTATCGACAACCTGACCAATATTGTTAATCAGAACAGCAACGTGGCTAGTAAGGTGAGTATCAACTCCAAGGGTGAGTTGATTATTTAAGTGATCACGGTTCATCAGTTTTTCCTCAGTAAACCAGCCACCGGACTGGACACTGAAGATGCAAAACAATGCTCCTATTAGGTCACGGATACTGGAATGATCCCAACTTTAACTGACGAGCAATAATCGACAGGTCAACACAAAGACACAAGGTCAATCCCAGCACGGGTCAGATTATTACTGTCAGCACTGGTAAGTATATTCTCTGTATCCCAACAATTACCCCGGCGGCTCATGCTTTGTGTCATGCGATAACGCCACAGCCGTTGACGGAATAAGCGGCTGGCATACTGGCTGCCCTGGTCAGAGTGGAACATCACACCTTGCGGTCTGCCACGTTGCTCATACGCCATATCCAGTGCTTTAATCGCCAGCTCTGCATCAGGCTTGGCTGATAGCGCCCAGCCAACAACACTACGACGGTACAAATCCAAAACTACAGCCAAATAGTGCCAGCGGCCTTCTGCCCAGATGTAGGTAATATCACCGCACCACACGCTATCAGGCGAGCTGACATTAAATTCTCTGTCGAGATGGTTAGGAATATCAAGCCGTTCAACCTGGGTCGTTTTGTAACGATGTGGCCCCGGCTGCTTACTGATGAGCTTTGCCTCTCGCATCAGGCTCATGACTTTAAAGCGACCAATCTCATAACCCAGCTCCCGCATCATGCCAAGCAAGGTTCTGCTACCGGCAGAATGACGGCTGGCTTTGAACAGCTCTTTGATTTTACAACGCTGCTCTAACCGTTCGACGTTGATTTGCTTACTGAGCTGCTTATGTTCGTAATAGCTGCTGGCTGGCACATCAAACACTTCACAGACCACTTCTACCGCTTCATGTTCCCCTAACTGGTCTATCAGCGTGTACGTTCGAACTCGTCTGACATTAAGAGTGCGGTAGCCTTTTTTAGTATGGCCTTCTCCCGCTCCAGTCTGCTCACTCTGGCTTCCAGCTCCTGAATCCGCTGCTGCTCCGGCGTCAGGGCCTTAGCCTTGGGTGTGACACCACCGCGCTCTTGCTCAAGCTGCTCTACCCAGCGGCGAAGTGCGCTCTCGCCCACACCAAGTGACTTAACTGCTTCTGCAATGCTGTAGCCCTGGTCAAGCACCAGACCGGCAGCATCACGCTTAAATTCTGTTGAAAACGTACGACGTTGTTTTGCCATTGAACACCTCTTCTAACGTGGTAATCTTACCACCTAAAATGGTGTCCGGTTTTATTAGACCACTACAAAGTGACTGGTATTTGGATTATTGATTGTGCGTCTGTTGTGTCTGCTGAGCAATATTTTCTTTACCTACAATACCACTGAGCTTAGGTCGATGTTGGTTCCACTTGAACAGAGCTGATATTTTTGGGTAAGCGGATTAAATGGTTGATCTTACCTTTGCATGAGAGTGAGACAGACCGGCATCTCATCGGATTATCTGGTTGATGCTTCACCTACAGCTGGTGCATGTTTCCTTCGCTAATTCCAGCAAGAACCCCACACGCCTCAACTTCCCGGTCATCGTTGCAACTCGCTCTCAGTGAAACGAGTTGTTTCTCAAGCGCTTGCAGAGCGGTTATCTGCGACCGCACATGAGAGATGTGATCATCGAGCAAGGCGTTGACGGCGGTACAAGGCTGATGAGGGTCGTCCTGATAGCTCTGTAGTTCGTGAATCTCAGCCAGTGACAGGCCTAGGATTCTGCAGCGACGGATGAAGGCCAGCCCCTCACCATGCTTCTCGGTATAGACACGGTAACCGTTGTCCTGCCGATCAGGCGGCGGCAACAAGCCCTGCTGTTCATAGAAGCGGATCGTCTGTGTTTCGACCCCTACCAACTGCGCCAACTGACCAATGCGCATCAGCCTCCTCCCCAACGGATTCTTTACTCTATTGACCTT
Organism: Rheinheimera pacifica; assembly: GCF_024809855.1. Taxonomy (GTDB): domain Bacteria; phylum Pseudomonadota; class Gammaproteobacteria; order Enterobacterales; family Alteromonadaceae; genus Alishewanella; species Alishewanella pacifica_A. The sequence continues at coordinate 2,530 of NZ_JANUEM010000018.1, read as the reverse complement.
ATAGTAGCTTTATAGTTTAAAATGGTACCACAACATTGTTCAAGTGGAGTCGTATCATGAGCAAATCCTGTGGTGGCGCCTGTGGCGGTGATGCAATGTCCGCAGCGGATACCGATATACAGGCCTCCTCCGAGGCGCCAGGGAGATGGGTCAGTGTTTATGCCGTGCCGAAGATGGACTGTCCATCAGAAGAGCGAATGATTCGCCTAGCCCTGAACGGCTTTGAGGAGGTTCGGGCGCTGTCCTTCGACTTGTCGAACCGCCGGCTGAAGGTCGTGCATGACGGCGAGGTCGAGCCCGTCACCTCGAAACTGAAGACCTTGGGGCTAGGCGCCTCGCTTCAGGAAACCGTCGCTGCAAATCCGGAGACCATCAAGGCCGCCGAGTTTTCGGCAGCTTCTGCTAAGCAAGAATCCGGGACCCTGCGCTGGTTGCTCGGCATCAATGCACTTCTGTTCGTGGTGGAAATGACTGCCGGTCTGATCGCCCAGTCCACCGGCCTGATTGGAGAATCCCTGGACAATTTTGCCGATGCGGCGGTGTACGGGCTTGCCCTTTATGCGGTTGGACATAGCGTGAAAATGCAGGTACGTGCCGCGCATCTTGCTGGTGTACTGCAACTGATCTTGGCTGTGGGCGTGCTCGTAGAGGTGGTGAGACGCTTTGTATTCGGTAGTGAGCCTGAATCGCTGGTGATGATGGCTATCGCATTCGTCGCATTGATTGCCAATACCAGTTGTCTGCTGCTCATATCCAAACATCGGGAAGGCGGGGCGCACATGAAGGCAAGCTGGATATTCTCGGCCAACGACGTGGTGATCAACCTGGGGGTCATCACCGCCGGCGCCCTGGTCGCGTGGACCGGTTCCAATTATCCGGATCTGATTATCGGCACCATCGCGGGGGTAATTGTACTTAACGGTGCTAGACGCATTCTGGCGCTCAAGGATTAAGCAATGTCCATTATTGGCAAAAAGCTCTCGCCGTATGCCCTATTGTCCATATCGGGCCTGCTGGCAGCGTCTGATCAGGCTGTAAAGTGGCTGGTGCAGCAATCAATGGCCTATGGCGAGTATGTTTCGGTGACCCCGTTCTTTAACTGGGTGCACCTATGGAACACCGGTGCCGCATTCAGTCTTTTTGCGAATGGTGGAGGCTGGCAGCGCTACTTTTTTATCGGAATCGCGGTAGTGGTCTCGATTTTTCTGATCAAGCTGATCCTTGAAAATCGTCATAAAGGAGAAGCCATCGCTTACAGTCTTATCCTCGGTGGCGCCATGGGCAACCTGATTGACCGGGTCTTTCGCGGCTATGTTGTGGATTCCTTTGATTTCTATTGGCGAGACTGGCATTGGCCGGCCTTCAACCTGGCTGATATTGCAATTGTCCTCGGTGCCTTACTTTTCGTTTCCAGCAGCTTGTTGGGTAAAAAAGCAAACACCAATGCCGAGCCGGATGGATCTGACTGACACCTACGCCATACAATTCCGCGCCTTCCGGGGTGAAGGCGGCATCGAGCGGAATTTCTTTGCAGCATACGCAGCAGGTGGTGCAACTGGCAGTGTTCGGGGCGTTTGCGTTCATGGTGGTACTCCTCCAGATTGGTAGCGAAGCTCAAAGCTGCCCACTCTCGGCTGGCTGGGAAGCGGTCATGATCTTCCCTTGAAGGCCCGCAGCAGCCGCGTCACAGACAGGACAAACAAGCCGGTCAGCGTGAGGGCTGCAATACCCCAGTGCTCCCCGATGAACGCGCCGGCCGTCGTGCCGGCTAGCACAATGGCGAGAATCGGCAAATGGCAGGGACAGGTGAGCACGGCCAGCGCGCCCCACAAGTAGCCGGTGATCGGTTTGTGCGTCTCAGACGGCAAGTGCTCTGGGCTGTTCATGGCAGACTCTCCGCGTGCTGTGCCGGTTCGGTTGGCATGGCGGCCAGTTGCATTTCGAGGCTGGCCAGGGCCTCGCGCCGACGCTCGACGAGTTGCCGCAACACGGCAAGCTGCGCAGACGCACCGTCACCGTCCGCAGCATCCAGCGCCCGGCACAGCCGCGCCAGTGCGTCCAGGCCGATACCCGCTTCGAAGGCAGCCCGTACAAAGCGCAGCCGTTGCAACGCGGTGTCATCGAACAAGCCGTAGCCGCCCGTGGTGCACGCGACCGGCCGTAGCAACCCGCGCAGCAGGTAGTCGCGCACGATATGCACGCTCACCCCGGCATCAAGGGCCAGCCGGGACACTGTGTAGGCGCTCATTGAACACCTCCTTTTCCTCATCCGGCGCAGCACGAAAGCTGCTTCACGTCCTTGCTGAAGGTCTGCGCCGCGAGCTTCAGCCCTTCGACCATGGTCAGGTAGGGGAACAATTGGTCGGCCAGTTCCTGCACGGTCATACGGTTGCGAATGGCGAGCACCGCCGTCTGGATCAGTTCACCCGCTTCCGGGGCCACCGCTTGCACGCCGATGAGCCGTCCGCTACCTTCCTCGATGACCAGCTTGATGAAGCCGCGTGTGTCGAAGTTGGCAAGCGCACGCGGC
>NZ_JANUEM010000017.1 GCF_024809855.1 Rheinheimera pacifica | reverse complement strand
GTGTTGTGGCAAGGATGGTTTAAACTACAAACCATCCTTGAGGGTTATGACCTCGCTAAGTCTCTTGAAGCCGACTTGTGATCAAGAGACAGGCTAAATCAGCTCCCTTTTTTACACTTAAATTTGGTAATTTACTCTTGCTGAAACTGATACACTGAACCCAGATCAAGAATTTGGGTTAGCTCATCCAGTGCTGTGCGGGATTCCTGTAGCAGCTGTGGATCGGCCAGATCGGCCTCGGAAATCTCATCACGATAATGCTTATCTACCCACTGATTTAACCGAGTAAACAATGTAGCGTTCATTAGCACATTCGGGTTTACGGCTTGCTTTTCCTGCTCGCTCATCGCTACGCGCAGGCGTAAGCAGGCCGGGCCGCCGCCGTTACGCATGCTTTGCTTAACATCATAGTAGTGGATCTGTTTTATTGGTGTATTGCGCTCTGTAAGTGCTGCCAGATAGGCCGACACGGCAGGGTTATCCTGGCATTCAGTTGGCGCAATAATAACCATTTCACCGCCGGGTAATGTCACCACCTGAGTATTAAACAAGTAAGTTTTAATCGCTTCGGCTACAGAAACCTCGCTATCTTTAACTTCTATCAGGTGCAGCTCTGTGTCATGGCCAAACTTACGCTGTAACTCGGTTAGCTTTTGCTGGCTGTCGATAAAAGCTTGCTGGTGATAAAACAGCACATTCTGGTTACCCACAGCGATAACATCATTATGAAATACTCCCTGATCAATCACATCGGGGTTTTGTTGCATATACACTACATGCTCTGCACTTAAACCGTGTAACCGGGCTACGGCTTCGCATGCTTCCAGTGTATGGCGGGCCGGAAAGCGCTTGGGTGCTGGCTTACTGCTATCGAACGCATAACGGCCAAATACAAAGAGTTCAACTCCCCGCTTGCCATAAGCGCTGCAAAGTCTGGTATGATTCGCTGCGCCTTCATCACCAAAGTGATCATTGTCCGGTAAATGTGTATGATGCGCAAAATGTTGAGGGTTACGGAACATTGCCTGCAAAATCTTGCCTGTAGTAACGGGCTCAAGTGAGCGGTGAAATTTATTGGTAAGATTAGCAGGGGTAAAATGTACCTTGCCATCAGCAGTATCAGCAGAAGGCGATATAGTGGCGGCATTGGCTGTCCACATGCTTGAAGCCGAACAAACGGCTTTAAACACAGCAGGGGCTTGTTTGGCAGCTTTTTCAATTACCTGGGCATCTGTGCCGGTAAAACCAAGACGGCGCAGGGTGTATACATCGGGCCGCTCTTGTGGTGCCAGCACACCTTGTACTAAACCCAGGTCGTGCAGGGCCTTCATTTTGCTTAAGCCCTGTTTTGCCGCCTGACGCGGGCTGGAGCTGTTTTTAGCGTTAGATAGTGAGGCAACGTTGCCGATAGATAAACCGGCATAGTTGTGGGTTGGTCCTACCAGCCCATCGAAGTTTGCTTCAAAGTATTTCATTTTTGCTTTATATCCTTGTTTGGAAAGGGCACTGTTTTTATTATTTTTGCGGCCGCTTGAGGATGCTTCATTTGGATTGGCGAAGGTTTCGCCAGGCAGCTCTGAAAATGAGCTGGTTTGCATAATAATGAGTTTATTCACTTGTCACAACTGCGGTTTACGGATATACGTTAAAAAAGCAGCATAGTTGGCATGCACAAAATGTTAGGGATCTCGGGATTAAGATGGCGAAATCACTGGTTATAGTCGAATCACCGGCAAAAGCGAAAACAATTAACAAATACCTCGGTAATGACTTTGTCGTAAAGTCCAGCGTAGGTCATATTCGTGATTTACCCACCAGCAGCAGTAAAGAAAAATCTGCGGCCAGTAAAGCGCTGAGCAAAGAAGAAAAAGAATACCAGGCACTGGTTGACCGTATGGGGATCGACCCTGCGCATGGCTGGAAAGCCCGCTATGAAATTTTGCCCGGCAAAGAAAAGGTAGTGAAAGAGCTAAAGGCGCTGGCAGAAAAAGCAGACACTGTTTATCTGGCAACGGACTTAGACCGTGAAGGAGAAGCTATTGCCTGGCATTTGCAGCAAATAATCGGTGGCGAAGAACAGAAGTTTAAGCGGGTAGTGTTTAACGAAATTACCAAAAATGCCATTCAGAATGCCTTTAAAGAACCCGGAGAAGTGAATACAGACCGGGTAAACGCGCAGCAGGCCCGCCGCTTTTTAGATCGCGTTGTGGGTTTTATGGTGTCGCCTTTGCTATGGAAAAAAGTTGCCAGGGGGTTATCAGCTGGCCGTGTGCAGTCGGTTGCTGTGCGCCTGGTGGTAGAGCGCGAACGTGAAATTAAAGCTTTTGTACCAGAAGAATACTGGACCATAGCTGCCGATACGCAAACGGCAGCTAAGCAGGCATTACAGCTGGATGTTGTTAAACAGAAGGGCAAAGCTTTTAAGCCGGTAAATAAAGCTCAGGCTGATGCAGCGTTGGCGCTGTTAAATAAAGCCAGTTATACCGTGCAGGAGCGTGAAGATAAGCCCAGCAACAGTAAGCCGCAGGCGCCTTTTATTACCTCAACTCTGCAACAGGCTGCCAGCACGCGGCTGGGTTATGGCGTAAAGAAAACCATGATGCTGGCGCAGCGCTTATATGAAGCGGGCCACATTACTTATATGCGTACTGACTCTACCAATTTAAGTGCTGATGCGGTGGCCGCTTGTCGCGATTATATTGCCGGAAAATTTGGCAAAAAGTATCTGCCGGAGCAACCGTTAAGTTATGGCAGTAAAGCCAATGCACAGGAAGCGCACGAAGCTATACGGCCGTCTGACGTTAACGTGCTGGCTTCCAGCCTGGCGGATATGGAGGCTGACGCCCGCAAATTATACGAGCTGATCTGGCGTCAGTTTGTGGCTTGCCAGATGCCGCCAGCGCTTTATGACGTAAGCAATATTATTGTTCAGGCCGGTGATTTTGAGCTTAAAGCCAAAGGCCGGGTGTTACGTTTTGACGGCTGGACTAAAGTACAACCGGCAGTGAAGCGTAAAGATGAAGAAGACAACGTATTACCTGATGTTAAACCCGGCGAAGCCCTCAGCCTTGAACAGCTGACAAGTGCTCAGCACTTTACCAAGCCTGCCGCCCGCTTTAGCGAAGCAAGCTTAGTAAAAGAGCTGGAAAAACGGGGTATTGGCCGACCTTCTACTTATGCTGCCATTATTTCAACTATTCAGGAGCGCGGCTACGTACGCGTTGAAAACAAGCGTTTTTATGCTGAAAAAATGGGTGAAATTGTTACTGATCGTCTGGTTGAGAACTTTAACGACCTGATGAATTATGATTTTACCGCCAATATGGAGCTAAAGCTTGATGATATCGCCAATGGCCAGGCGCAGTGGCGCAAAGAGCTTGATAGCTTCTATGGTGATTTTTATCAAAAACTGAAAACAGCTGAAAACGACCCGGAGCAGGGTGGCATGCGCGTTAATCAGTTTGTGCTTACCGATATCGCCTGCCCAACCTGTGGCAGACCTATGGGCATTCGAACTGCTTCTACCGGGGTATTTTTAGGTTGTTCAGGTTACAACCTGCCGCCAAAAGAGCGTTGCACTACTACGATGAACCTGGTGTCCGGTGACGTGGCAGTTAATGTCAGCGACGAAGATGAAATGGAAACCGAAGCGCTACGGCAGAAAAAACGCTGTGCTAAATGCGGTACTGCTATGGATAGTTATCTGATTGACGAGCAACGTAAATTGCATGTTTGTGGTAATAACCCAGCCTGTGATGGTTATCAGGTTGAGCAGGGTAGTTTTAAAATTAAAGGCTATGATGGCCCGCTGATCGAGTGCGATAAGTGTGGCAGCGACATGCAGCTGAAATCAGGCCGTTTTGGCAAGTATTTTGGCTGCACTAACAGTGACTGTAAAAACACCCGCAAGTTGCTGCGAAATGGCGAAGCGGCACCACCAAAAGAAGATCCGGTGCACTTACCCGAGCTGAAATGCGAAAAGTCAGATGCTTACTTTGTACTGCGTGATGGTGCAGCCGGTTTGTTTATGGCGGCATCTACGTTTCCTAAGTCACGTGAAACCCGGGCGCCGTTGGTGGCAGAACTAGCCAAATACCGCTCTCAGCTATCACCAAAGTTTTATTACCTGGCCGATGCGCCGGTAAAAGACCCGGATGGCAACCCGGCGATAGTGCGCTGGAGCCGTAAAACCAAGCAGCAGTATGTGATGTCAGAAAAAGACGGCAAAGCTACCGGTTGGTCTGCCTGGTATGAAAATGGCAAATGGGTGGTGGCCAAATAAGTGGCCAGCTACTAAATTACGGCATTCCAACCGTAAAAAAACAGGCCGCATTTGCGGCCTGTTTCATATAACGTTTATAACATTACCATTTGCGTTTAGGTGCAAATAGCTCGTCTAAATCTTTGTTTTCTTTTTCTTCTTTTTTCTCACGATCCCGCACATTACCCTCTTTTAACTGAGTGGCAATGTCTTCCAGTGCTTGCATGACTTCAGATTTACGGGTGCTGGTGTAGTCGTCCTGATGCGGGGTATTGGTCAATGCTGTTAAGGCTTTTTCAAAATATTGCCGTGCAGAACCAAGCATATTATTGGTGCGGGCCTGATTACCGCGCTTAATCTGGCTTTCAACGTTAATTCGCAGCTGCAGTACTTCCAGTCGCCGATCTTCCTGGATCACCATCTGGGTATCAATATTCCCCCTGGCATGTTCACCACGCAGCACTGTACGCAGACGCTTTATACCTTTAATCATACTGATCAGTTGTTGATCGTTGTCTGGCAGCGTCACGGATTCGGCAGAAGTACTGCTGCTGTCAGTATTGTTGTTATTTAACTGACCTTCAGTTTCCTGCAGGCGTTGCTTAAGATCGCGCGCGCCGGGTTCAAGTTCTACCATAGCCCGCAGTGTAAAAGCGATGCGTTTTAACAGCATTTGGCTGATAGCTGGTGATAACGGCACATTAGCTGAATTTACTAACAATTCTTCACTGTCTTCCAGTACAGCACGTAATTTGCTGTACTCTGCCCGTTTTAACGTTGCCAGCCGTTCCTTATGTTGCTGAATAGCACTGACAATAACGGCAATAATTACCAGTGCAATTATCAGTGTAATGATCAAGGTTACCAGCATTCCAACCTCATTATGGACAGGTTCTACAGTTCATATTAATCACAAAACAACTGAAATAACAGCTATCTGTATGACTCAGGGTAAAGTAACCCGGAATACACCACCGTGATAGACACCGCCGTTGAACAATTCAATGGCGCCATACTGGCCTTTATTGCTATGAGCTTTGGCAATAAGCTTAGCAAAAAATATTCCAAGCCCGGTGTGGTTATTGGTTAAATCGGGCGTATTCATATCAAGAGTGTCGGTGTTTAGCATAAACTCAGGAAAGCCCGGGCCATCATCATGCACTTCTATCTGTAATCTGTTTGCCAGTTGTCCGAACCTGAGCAATATGTGTTTATTGCCATAGCGCAATGCATTGGCAACGGCATCGTTTAGCAGGTTTGACATCAGGTCGTAGTCAAAAAACCAGTGCAGATCATCTGCTTGTTCTACCTGAATAGAAAAGCCACGCTGTTCGGTATAAAACTGATTTTTCAGTAAAATTTCTTCAACAAGATCAGCAATGTAGTGCTGATCAATTTGTACCGGTAACTGATGGCGCTCCAGCCTGTACAGCGACAGCAACTGCAACAGGTTGGAATTTAGCCGGTTTGCTTCATAGTTCAGCCTGGCCAGTTCATCTTTTGCCGGTTCTGACAATTGCTGACTTTCCTGTTGAATAAACTCTGTAGACTGTATCAGCATGCAAAGCGAATTCTTCATATCATGCACGGTAGAGGCCAATACAGAAGCAAAGTCTATGGCCTGAACATCTGGTGTCATGTAACCTCCGATAAGGGCGCTGGCAATACGCCTGTATAACCTGTTTTTAGCTACCATTAGTTATAGCAACTACATAAATAAAAATTAGTTGGAATATCCTGCCATATATGTATATTGAGCAATGATATGCCATTACCGGACCGGTGACACATGAAATTGCAGCAGCTGCGTTATATAGTTGAAGTGCTGAACCACAATCTTAACGTTTCCTCTACCGCTGAAAGCCTGTATACCTCACAGCCTGGGATCAGTAAACAGGTGCGTATGCTGGAAGATGAACTGGGCATTCAGGTATTTGGCCGCAGTGGCAAGCACCTTACCCATGTTACCCCTGCCGGGCGTGATGTTATTGATATAGCACAGCAAATTCTGGCAAAAGTTGAAAGTATCAAGGCGGTTGCCAAAGAGCATACGCTGCCGGATCAGGGCAAACTGAATATTGCTACCACTCATACCCAGGCACGATATGCCCTGCCGCCTGTGATCAGTGGCTTTATGCATAAATACCCTAAGGTATCGCTGCATATGCATCAGGGCACACCACAACAAATTTCTGAAGCAGCTTCACGCGGCGATGCCGATTTTGCTATTGCTACCGAGGCTTTGCATTTATACAGCGATCTGGTGATGTTACCGTGTTATCACTGGAACCGCAGTGTTATCGTGCGGCAGGACCACCCGTTACTGCAACTTGGTGGCAAAATTACCGTAGAAGATGTTGCACAACATCCGATAGTAACCTACGTATTCGGTTTTACCGGCCGCTCTGAGCTGGACCGGGCTTTTGCCGCTAAAGGGCTGGAGCCGAAAATTGTGTTTACTGCTACCGATGCCGACGTAATTAAAACTTATGTCAGGCTGGGCCTGGGCGTTGGGGTTATAGCGTCCATGGCAATGGATAAAACGCTGGACAAAGATTTAGTTGCTATAGATGCCAGCCATCTATTTGATGCCTCCACCACTAAAATCGGTTTTCGAAAAGGTGCGTTTTTACGTACCTACATGTACGATTTTATTGAGCGTTTTGCACCGCATCTGACAAAAGATGTGGTAGAAAAAGCCAATATGCTGCGCAATCAGGAAGAAATTGATCGCATGTTTGCCCGCTTTGAGTTACCGGTGCGCTAGCTTACTGTTATCGCCTGCGCGCTGGCATTAATCAGCATTGCTGAGTTTTGTCCGGCGCGCTCGTGTCCTGCCCATATTAATATCCCTGGTACGTTAAGTCTCAGCAATAACATGCTTTGATCAGATGTGCATAAGTCTGGCTTATACACTACGCTTAGGGCGTCACATAACGCCTTGAGGTGTAATATGAAAACTTACATGCTGTTGGTCGTTGTCGTATTTTTACTGTTATCGGGCTGTAAACCTGCATCTGAGCCGGGGATGCCTGTTGCTGCCACTGAAACACCGCTGCAAACTACACCATGCCGTTTTACTATGGGTTTAGATGCCTGGGAGCCATACCAATATATGACGGTTGGCAATACCGTTACCGGGCTTGATGTTGAGCTGGTACAAAATGTAGTTGCGGATATGGGTTGCACGTTGGATGTGGTGCAGGGCAGTTGGCTTGAGCTTTTGACACTGCTGAAAAATGGCGATGTCGATTTTGTATTGGGAGCATCTAAAACTGCAGAGCGGGAAGAGTTCGCTTTTTTCTCAGAGCCTTACCGCCAGGAGCGTTTTCAGTTGTATGTCCGCAAAGAGCAGGTCGGTTTGCCTTACTCCGGCTTAAAAGAATTTGTTGCTGCCGGGCATAGGGTAGGGGTAGTCAATGAATATTATTATGGTGACGAAGTGGCTGAGCTGTATGCAGATGATAATTTGCGGCCACTCTTTGTCGGCGCCATTATCAGTGAGCTGAATATGGCGCGCTTACTGGATGAAGAAATAGATGGCCTGCTGGAGGATAGCTTCGTCGGTGCTGCAATATTACGGCGCAAGGGGCTGGACAAGTATATTCAGCCACATAATATCAGCCTTGGCAGTTCTGATGTTTATGTTATGTTTAGTCAGATATCGGTATCAGCAGATCAGGTTGCACAGTTTAATGCCGGCTTAGCCCAGCTGCGTGACAATGGCCAGTACAACCAGATTGTTGATAAATACCGTAACTAGCTAAAACTAGCTACGCGGCAGGGTAAACTGTTGTTGTAGCAAGCTGGCTGTGAAACTGGCTTTAAGATAAAAGCCGCGCGGTAAGGTGCGGATTGGTTCGCCATCAGCGCCTATGGCATCTGTCAGTGCCTTGCTGTTGGCTGCTTTGGGGCGCAGTTGCAATACTTTGCCGGTAGCGCCCCTGATATTATGTATACCGCCAAGGCTGATAAGCTCCATCAGCTCTTCCCAGTCCTGCTGCAGTGCCTGTTGTTGCTGTGGGTCTGGCTGCCATAAAAATGCGCTACCGGCCATTCGGTCCGGTAACGGAATTTGCCGCTCTGCCAGTACCGGTAACCACAGCACTTTTTGCAGTTTCCGGCAAACCCATGATTCATGCCATTGTTGCCCGGCTACGCCGGTTAACGGTGCCACGCAAACATAGGTACTTTCCAGTGGTTTGCCGTTGCGGTCTATTGGCAGAGTTTTTAATTCAACTCCCAATTGCGGAAAGTCTGGTTCAGCTTTAGAGCCTGCGCTGGCACCCAGTACTTGCTCCAGTAACTGGCCAACCCAGCCTTTGTCTTTCTTCAGGTTAGCCGGAACCTGCAACTGCGCCTGGGCAGCAATTTGTCCCAGAGTCAGCCCTGCCAGTGCCTGGCAGCGAGCCAGTAATTCTTCTGTTGAGGCCGGTGATGTAAACATGGTTATCGCCTTTAGCAAATACCGGATAACGCTAGCATTTTTTACAGCTTTTGGCTGCTTAAAAACACAGCAAACCAACTTACACACAGCTGCAGTATAAAATTATTAGCGTCGGGAAATGGTTAACTAATTGAATTTTCTAGCTAATGCCTGGTGGTTCTGTCAGGCATTTTTTTGCTGTATTAAGTTATGCAATGGCTAATCTGTGGCTATGCACAGTTTTATCAACAGAGTCTGTGAAAAAGTGCACATTCTTTGGTGCTGCAATAGTGCAACTGTGGATAACTGTGTAAAAGGTGTGGCAAAAATACCGTTTGCCGAAGTAGCGACTTTATGAAAGAATCTTTGGCATAGTGATTTGTGATCCGCCAGAGGTTTGTGTGATCGATGCCGAAGGTTTTCGGGCCAATGTCGGCATAGTGATTTGTAACCACCAGGGACAGGTGTTTTGGGCAAAACGGTATGGTCAGCATTCCTGGCAGTATCCACAGGGTGGCATTGATGATGGTGAAACACCTGAACAAGCCATGTTTCGCGAATTAAATGAAGAAGTAGGTCTTAGCGCTGATGATGTGGAAATTATTGCCACAACCAAGCACTGGTTAAGATATAAATTACCTAAACGTTTAATTCGCAAAGACAGTAATCCTGTGTGTATTGGCCAGAAGCAAAAGTGGTTTTTGCTACGCCTGACCTGCGCTGACGAAGATGTAAACTTACTTAAAACCACTCATCCGGAGTTTGATAGCTGGCGCTGGGTTAGTTACTGGTACCCGGTACGGCAGGTGGTGGCATTTAAGCGGGAAGTTTACCGAAAAGTCATGAAAGAGTTTGCTCCGGTCGCTTTGCCGTTTATACGCCGCGAAGGTAAGAAAAAAGGTTAATTCAACAGGATAGCACCTGTGACAACGAGGCTCTTATGTTAGGCCAGTTACGGCGAATTGTTCAGGATGTAGCACAAGAGCCAGTGCTTCAAAATGCATTAGCTGGCTTAGTAACAAGTGTAAAACAGGCACTGACCACTGAGTGTTGTTCAGTGTATCTGGCTGATTATGAGCAGCAACATTTTATGCTGATGGCCACAGATGGTTTAAACCCGGATGCCATCGGCAATATTGCTATCGGTTTCTCTGAGGGACTAATTGGCTGGGTAGGCCAGCGTGAAGAGCCTATTAATCTGGCCAAAGCCCATTTGCACCCCCGCTTTAAAGTTACTCCTGAGGTAAGCGAAGACCGTTTCTCTGCTTTTCTGGGTTGTCCTATTATCCATCACCGTAAAGTACTCGGCGTACTGACAATTCAGCAAGCGGCAGAACGGGTATTTAACGAAGACGAAGAATCTTTTCTGGTAACACTTGGGGCGCAGTTAGCCTCTGTGCTGGCCAATGCTGAAATGCGCCAGGCAGCCAGTGAAAGCAGCCCCAGCCAGACACAAAGCGGCCAGTTAAAAGGTTTGCCCGGTGCGCCCGGCATTGCTATTGGCGAGGCTTTTGTGCTGGAGCCGGCGAATGATTTTAATGCCATTTCGTTAAAACGCGCAGATGATCCGGAAAAAGAGCTGGCGCACTTTTATCGGGCGGTAAAAATTACCAAAGCAGAATTTAACCGCTTGGCCGAGCGCATGAGTGGCCATTTACCGGCTGATGCTCTGGCTATTTTTGATGTTTATCACCAACTGCTGGACGCGGCCAGTTTGGGTAATGAAATAGAGCTGCAAATAGCTGAGGGCTGGTGTGCTAAAAGTGCACTTAAGCGGGTGGTAGAAAAGTTTGCCCGCCAGTTTGATGACATGGACGATGCTTATTTACGTGAACGTGGCACTGATATCCGCGATTTAGGGCAGCGGGTACTGAACAATTTGCTGGATACTGAGCAGCGCAAAATTAAACTGCCGGAAAAAGTAGTACTGGTAGCTGACAACGTTACGGCCACTATGCTGGCAGAAGTACCACGTGAACAACTTGTGGCTATCGTGTCGCTAAAAGGCTCGGTAAACTCGCATGCCGCTATTATGGCAAGGGCGCTGGGTATTCCTGCTGTTATGGGCGTTAGCGAGCTACCATTATTACACTGGCAGGGGCAGCGTCTGATTGTAGATGGTTATCAGGGCCATATTTTATTGTCGCCGGTTGAAGCCATTTGCGCTGAATATCAGCGTTTAATCAGTGAAGATGTCGCGCTAAATGCCCGTTATCTGGCTGAAATAGCGCAGCCGTCACAATCGTTGTGTGGCAAACAGTTTAACCTGATGGTTAACTCCGGGCTGGCAATTGAACTGGAAACCACTAATCCGGTGTATACCGACGGAGTTGGTCTGTACCGTACAGAATTTCCGTTTATTATGCGCAGCCGTTTTCCTACCGAGCAGGAGCAGGTTGAACTGTACCGTAAGGTACTGGAAAACTATCCTACCAAGCCGGTTGTTATGCGCACGCTGGATGTTGGCGGTGACAAAGCCCTACCGTACTTTAGCATTGATGAAGAAAACCCGTTTTTGGGCTGGCGTGGTATCCGCCTGACACTGGATCATCCGGAAATATTTCTGGTGCAAATTCGGGCTATGTTAAAAGCTAATCTGGCGCTGGATAATCTGCATATCTTACTGCCGATGATTTCTGATCTGGCCGAGGTAGATGAATCTGTGCGGCTGATCAGGCAGGCCAGCTTTGAGGTAAGTGATGAGCTGGCTATTGAGCTGCTTAAACCTAAGATTGGCGTAATGATTGAAGTGCCGTCAATTATGTATCAATTGCCAGAGTTAGCCCGTAAAGTAGATTTTTGCTCTATTGGCACTAATGATTTAACCCAGTATCTGTTAGCGGTAGATCGCAACAACCCTCGTGTTGCCAGCTTGTACGATGCGATGCACCCGGCAGTACTCAGGGCTTTGCATCAGTTTAGTTTACAGGCACAGGGGCTGCAGTTTCCTACCAGCGTTTGTGGCGAGCTTGCAGGTGAACCTGCCGGTATTCTGTTGCTGGCTGCAATGGGATACAACAGCTTCAGTATGAACAGCAGCAATCTGGCAAAAATTAAATGGTTGCTGCGCCGGGTAGAATTATCTGAACTGGCATTATTACTGCCGCAGGTACTGGCCTGCCAGTCGGCCAAACAGGTACGGTTACAGGTGCAGCGCTTTTTAGAGCAAAAACAGTTATTAAGCCAGTTACGTGCCTGATATCCATCTTTTTACCCGGCCAGCCTGTTATACTGCGGCGTCATTATACATAAAGAGAAATCTGTGCTTACTGTTGTTTTAATCGCAATTGTGCTGGGAGCTGTGGTTGGCTTTTTTGCCGGTTTACTGGGTATTGGCGGTGGCCTTATCGTTGTACCGGTGCTGGTAATGTTGTTACCGGCTTTTGAGATTGTTACGCCACAACATGCCATGCTGGTGGCTATTGCTACTTCGTTGGCTTCCATTATTGTTACCGCCAGTGCATCTGTGTTTGAGCATCACCGCTGGGGCAATGTGCCCTGGTCTCTGGCGGGTACCATTATGCTGGGTTCTGCAATGGGAGCCTGGCTTGTTGGTTATATGGCACATAATATCAGTGGCGATGTACTGCAGCTTATTTTTGGTATTGCGGTATTGCTGCTGGCCTTACGTATGCTCGGGTCGCGCTCGGCTGTGGGTAAAAGAGCCTTGCCTCATAATGGTATTGTTATGATGATTTCGTCGGTTTTGGGCGGCATTGCCAGTTTGCTGGGTATTGGTGGCGGAGCTCTGTTTGTACCGGTATTAAACTACTTTTCTGTCGATATGCGCCGTGCTATAGGCTGTGCTGCTGCCAGCGGTATTGCTATCGCCGTTTTTGGTACTCTGGGCTATGTTATCGCTGGCTGGCAGCATTATGAATTGTCACAAGGCTTTATTGGTTATATCTATCTGCCGGTGCTATTTGGCATTGTACTGACATCGGTATTTACGGCACCTATTGGTGCCCGTTTGACCCAGCGCTTGCCGGTACTGGCAATGAAGCGGGTATTTGGTGTGTTTTTATTGTTGGTATCCGCAAAAATGATTTTTAGTTAAGGGTAGCTATGTCTGCAAGTTATATTACATTTCCACAAATAGATCCGGTGATCTTTTCTGTTGGCCCGGTAAGCCTGCGCTGGTACGGTTTAATGTACCTTATTGCTTTTGCTATAGCCTGGAGGCTGGCTAACCGGGCCGCTAAAAAGCCGGGATCCGGCTGGACTGAGCAGCAGGTAAGCGACTTATTATTTATCGGCTTTTTGGGTGTGATCCTTGGCGGGCGTATTGGCTATGTGCTGTTTTATCAGTTCGAGCTGTTTATGCAGGAGCCGTTGTATTTATTTAAAATATGGACTGGCGGTATGTCATTTCACGGTGGCTTGTTAGGGGTGCTGGTTGCGATGGCCTGGTTTGGCCGTAAAAATAACAAGCCTTATCTGCAACTGGGCGATTTTGTGGCTCCGCTTATTCCACTTGGCCTGGCAGCAGGCCGCTTAGGTAATTTTATTAATGCTGAATTGTGGGGCCGCACTACCGACGTGCCATGGGGCGTATTGTTTCCGGGGGCAGGGCCTGCGCCGCGCCACCCATCACAGTTATATGAGTTTGCGCTGGAAGGTGTGGTGTTGTTTGTGCTGATTATGCTGTACCGGCGCTTTTCTCCGCCGGTAGGGGCTTTGGGTGGGTTATTTCTTGCCGGTTATGGTAGTGCGCGGTTTTTTGTTGAGTTTTACCGTGAGCCGGATGCGCACCTGGGGGTGTTATCTGCAGGTATGTCGATGGGGCAGTGGCTGTCATTACCGATGATTATTGCCGGCACAGGGCTGATTATTTTTGCTTACGTGCATAACAACAAAGCGGCTAAACAGGTTGTAAAAGTATGAAACAGTACCTTGATTTAATGCGCCATTTACTGGAACACGGTCACAAAAAAACTGATCGCACCGGTACCGGCACCATCAGTGTATTTGGTTATCAGATGCGGTTTGATTTACAGCAGGGCTTTCCGCTGGTGACTACTAAAAAATGCCATCTGCGCTCTATTATTCACGAGTTACTGTGGTTTTTAAAAGGTGAAACGAATATCGAATACCTCAAAGACAATGGTGTGTCGATATGGGATGAATGGGCCACGGCAGAAGGCGAGCTGGGGCCGGTGTATGGTGCGCAGTGGCGCAGCTGGCAAGCCGCAGATGGCCGGGTAATTGACCAGATAAGCCAGCTAATTGCCGATATTAAACGCACACCGGATTCACGCCGCCTGATAGTCAGCGCCTGGAACCCGGCACTGCTGCCTGACACCTCTGTATCGCCCAAAGAAAATGCCGCCATGGGCAAGCAGGCGTTACCACCGTGTCACACGCTGTTCCAGTTTTATGTGAACGACGGCAAGTTGTCATGCCAGCTATACCAGCGCAGTGCCGATATTTTCCTGGGGGTGCCGTTTAACATTGCCAGTTATGCGCTGTTAACACTAATGGTGGCACAGGTATGTGATTTGCAGCCGGGAGACTTTGTGCATACCTTTGGTGATGCCCATTTGTACCTGAACCATTTAGAGCAAGTGAACACCCAACTGGCGCGCCAGCCTCATCCGTTACCGCAAATGCAGCTTAACCCGGCGGTAAAAGATATTTTTGCTTTTACTATTGCTGATTTTACGCTGCACAATTATCAGGCGCATCCGCATATTAAAGCGCCCGTTGCGATCTGAGTGCCAAAAGGTTGCCATTTTTTATGGCGCGTATTTTGCTTAACTTCTGCAGACATTTTGCCGAGGTTGCATATGAAAGCGATATTTTATCCTGTACTGGCCTGCCTGCTGCTGAGTTGTAGCAGCGCAGTGCCGGTTGCTAAATCCAGAAATCAGCCTGCGCTGAGCGAGTATCCGTTGCATTACTACACTCAGCAACTGGCCGACAGTCTATTTGCCCAGTTGCCAAAGCAGCAGGCTATTTTCTATGTTGCCCCGCAAATTGCTGTCGCATCCTTTTTACCTGTGAACACACTGTCGCTGACAGATGCAGACGCTGGTGAAAAGCAGCTGGCAAATCAGCTTAGCGAGAGCATGCTGGCACATGCCCGTCAGCGTGGCCTTAAAGTATATGACTACCATTTGCGCGCGCAAGTATTGCTGGGGGGAGATCATGAGCAGGCTTTATCACGCCAGCTTAGTGATATAGAAAGTGCCAGTGATGCCGATACACTGTTAGTGGGCACATACAGCGCAATGGAAGACGGTTATCTGGTTAATGCCAGGCTAATCAGCATTGCAGATAAACAGGTACTGGCCGCGGCCAGCGGTTATGTGCCCAATAATGTGTTATGGAGCCAGCAGCGGGTGGGTAAACGCGGTGACAAACTCTACCGGCAGGACCTTACAGGAGAACAAAAATGAAAGCCTTGTTAATTATCGGTGGCCTGATACTGCTGGCTGGCTGTGCCAGGCAACCGGAGCAGCCAAGCAGTGTGGTTACTACCTCTGAACGCGGCGCTCGGTTAAACACGGCGGCGAGCTACCAATTGGCTTCTGTAGTGGCGTTACCTGCAGAAAACCAGCCAATGCTGACAGCGAACGAATATTCCCGAGCGCTGGTGCACGAGCTTATGTCTGGCCAGCGCCAGATGGAAGAAGGCGGCATGGTAGGCGTTACTGACTTTGCCTTCGTAGATACCGGCCTGGACCAGGGTAGCGTGTTAAGTAATCACATGAGTGAAGCCATGATTTATGATCTGCATAAATTTGGTGTAGCGGTGCTGGATTACAAAGCTACAGACTTTATCCGGGTAACACCCAGTGGTGATTTTGCCCTGAGTCGTGACTTTACCGAATTAAGCGGCGAACTGCCTATACGGTATGTAGTAACGGGTACCATGACGGCCCATAAGCAAGGTGTGCTGGTAAATGCCCGCTTAATCCACATTGGTTCTAAGCAGGTTATTTCAGCTGCCCGTACTTTTATGCCGCAACCGGTAGTGCAGGCCATTATTAAGCGTAGCGGTAACGACAAGCTGCAGCTAAAACAAGGTTAAGTAATGTTAAAGAAAACCTGTATCGTGGCCGATACCTGTTTAATCAATAGTTTATCAGGCCAGGGTTGCGATGAAATTATCAGTTTTATGCGGTGCAGTCGTTCTGTTATCGGGTTGTCAGTTCCAATTAGCTGACACCGGCAGCCAAACAGCTCCGGCGGCAGAGTTGTTGCCGGAACAGGTTATATTGCCAGGCAATAACGGCAACTATTTACCGGCTGTTGCCGCACGGGTAAATACCAAACCATTGACCGATTACGCCGCTGATTTGGCGTTACAACTGATGATGTCAATGCACTACACGCCACCGCAGCAGGCAATAGCAATCAGTTCACTGGTTTGGTTTGATCATCAGCTTACCAACAGCAATGCGCTGGGGAATCAGTTAGCTGAGCATCTTTATGTACATTTGCAACGTCTGGGCGTATCTGTGGCAGATATTAAAGTAGGCCGCCAAATCCGTGTTACTGCGCAGGGCGATTTTGCCTTAAGCCGTGGCCGCTATCTGGACGCAGCGCAGGATGTGCGTTACGTACTGACAGGCACCTTACTGCAGGATGCCGGTGGTACAGTGGTAAATGTGCGTGTTGTACACTTACAGCATAAAACCGTTATTGCTACCGGCCAGGTGCATATTCCTGATGCTGTACTAAACCCTGCCGCTGCAACGGCACAGTATATAGCCTCACCTTAGATAATCATCCATTGCTAAACTGGTATTTTATACCCTGATACGGGTATTATCAGCGCCGGATCTTTAAGCTGCGGAGAATACGCATGGATACACTGAGCGCAGTGGCGCTGGTAAGAAGCCTGTCGGCGCAGCCGTGTCCTGTTACTTTGCTGGGCACATTAATTAACTGGCTCAGTTACAGCGAGTTTGGTACTGAGCCGGCGCAACGGGCGGCAAAATTACGCGACGCTCTGCAAAATAACCCCCGCCATAGTGCAGAGATTGGCAACGTACTGTTTAACTGGCTGGGCGAGGTAAATATTTACCCGGCACTGGTTAACCTGGGCCTGTTTTCCCGTTCCGGTTTTTTACGCGAAATGGCCTCCCGGCTTTACGAGCGCTTTAACCCGGCTCCGCGGGATCAGAATGATCTTGCTGATGTGCTGGTGCAAATGTGCGACGGCAAAAGTGACGCCCGCTGGCTGCATAAACTTAATAAAGAAGATGTGCTGGCTTGCTTTAGTTTAATTGCCCAGCATTGCAGCGCTAGTGCATTGCAGAAAATGACTGCGCATTTTCGTGAAGAAAGCTTGTACGCGCTGGAAATGCTGGCTATCTGGGTTGCGGCTGAAGAAATTGAACCTGATCTGATGCGGCTGGACCGGCGCCTTAGCAGTATTGACTCTCCCTTTATAGCGCTAAGCCGCGAAATGAATCTGTTTGTAGAAAGTGGCCGGCGCCGGTTGAGCGAGCCGGATGCGGCATTGCACGACACCGCTCATTTACAGGTAATGATGCAGCAATCACGCGAGCAGGTAGAGCGCTTACGGCGGCGGGGAGCCGGTGTGGGCAGCTCTGTATCGGTAGCACATTTGCTGGAGCGGCTGGAACAAACGCTGGACCGTATCGACATGCTGCTGGACGTGCTTACCAGTGATGCTGGCAGCCAGCCTGTTAAAGTACAGGTGATGCTCATGGTGCTGGTTGAAGCCAGTGGTGAGCACAACAGTATTTCAGCCTTATGGCGCAGCAGTACCCAAATGCTGTCAAAAAGTATCACCATTAATAAAAGTGGCCATGGTGAGCATTATATTACCCGTACCAGAGCAGAGTTTTTCACACTGATGCGTTCAGCAGCCGGTGCCGGCGTTATTATTGCGCTGATGGCGCTGATCAAAATTTATCTTGAAAGCCAGGGCTTTAGCCCGTTACATAAATCGTTATTGGTTAGCCTGAACTACGGCCTGGGCTTTGTGCTGGTACATATGCTGCACTTTACCATTGCTACCAAACAACCGGCGATGACAGCCGCCAGCTTTGCACAGGAAGTCGAGCGGGGAGAAAACGGCAGGGCAGTAAACCGCAAACTAGCCGGCTTATTGATCGACGTAAACCGCTCGCAATGGGCTGCGGTGTGGGGCAATGTCAGTAGTGCCGTCCTGCTGGCCAGCAGTATAGCTTTGCTTACAGTAGTGATAACCGGCACACCACTGTTGAATACTGAAATGGTGGCATACCAGCTTAAATCATTGTCACCGGTTAGTGGGCTGGCATTGTTTTATGCTGCTATTGCCGGTATCTGGCTGTTTTGTGCCGGTATTATTGCCGGTTTTTTTGATAACCGCGCCAACTGCCTTGAACTGAGATTGCGGTTATATCATCATCCGCTGCTGAAACGGTTACTGTCTGACAACCGCCGCCAGCGTTTTGCCGATTACCTGCATGATAACTATGGTGCACTGGCCGGGAATTTTTTCTTTGGTGTGTTACTGGGCATGACCGGTTATCTGGGATATTTAACCGGTTTGCCGTTAGATATCCGTCATGTGGCGTTTTCGTCGGCTAATTTGGGCTACAGCGCAGTCAGTGGTGAAATCGGTATACTGAATTTTCTGCTGCATCTGCTGTTTGTGCTGATGATTGGTTTTGTAAACTTATGGGTAAGCTTTACGCTGGCGCTGACTATCGCCCTGCGGGCGCGTGGCACTAAAATAAGCCGGTTTCGTTTACTGCTGAAAAGTATTTGGGAGCAAGCAAAGCAACAGCCTTTGCAGGTGTTTTTTCCGGTAGACATAATACGCCAAACACTGGCTGAAGCCGATAAAGCTGACAGCAAAGCCGCCAATAAGCACTGACACAAACTTTTAACTAAATACCCCCGCCAGACGCTTCGTGTCTGGCGGTAACATTGCTTAATCCCGGTGTTAATCAGGCAATGGAATAAACTCTTCGTCGTCATCCACTACTTTAGCAAAACGCCCTGCAGCCCAATCTTGCCGTGCTTGTTCTATGCGTTCTTTACAGCTGGAGATAAAATTCCAGTTGATAAACCGCGGGCCGACATTTTCGCCGCCAATAATGGCAATTCTGCTTTCCTGATTAGCAGTAATAGTTACCCCTTTGGCTGCAGAAAATACCACCATACTAAACTCCGGCACCAAGCTGTCTTTCATCTGTAATTGGCCTTTGGCAACATACACAGCACGCTCTTCACATTCAGGCAGGGTAAGTGATTGGCCAGGTTGCAGGTGCGCTTCAATATATAGCGTATTGGCATAGGTCTTTACCGGCGACTTCACGCCATAAGCTTCGCCCATCAGCACCCGCAGCGCCACACCATTAACCGTTTTTACCGGAATATCGCGTTCTGGGTAATGGTAAAACGCCGGGGCAATTTCTTCATCTTTTACCGGCAGTGCCAGCCAAAGCTGAAAACCGTGTAAGCGGTGGGCACTGCTACGCACTTCTGGCCGTTCACGCTCTGAGTGCGTAATACCGCGGCCTGCCACCATCAAATTAATATCGCCGGGTGTAATAGTCTGGTAACTGCCCAGCGAGTCGCGGTGCAGTATTTCACCTTCTAGCAGGTAGGTAACGGTTGCCAGGTTAATATGTGGGTGCGGCCGCACATTAATACCGCTGTCGGGGGAAAAATCAGCCGGGCCTATGTGGTCGAAAAATATCCACGGCCCTACCATTTTACGCTGTCGGGTAGGTAAAGTGCGCTTAACTTTAAACTCACCTAAATCGGTTTCACGCGGTTGTATGATCAACTCAATAGCGTCACAACCCTGATTGATATTGCATTCAAGTTCGGTGTTTTCGGTTTCAATGCTCATTTGCAATGCCCTTTAGTTGCCAGTCTTAAGTTAAAGATTACTCGGCCCAGAATGGACACTAAAGGTTTTAAAATCAAGTTTGCCGGTAGGTGATTTAGAACTTTAGATGAAGCTTTATATGGCTGCCTTTGTGGCGCTGCGCACCCCAAAGGTGGCAGTGCCGGAACGCAATGCATTCCGGCAAAAGCTTTAACTGCTTAATATTTGAAAGCAATCTAAATTGTATATTTAAATCATTCATCGTTGGTAGTAGATTTGGAAAACACTATGACGATCAAGGCTGTTAGGATGCGCCAATGCCTCCATGCCTGGCGCTTAATTAATCTGCATGTGTTGCTATTGGCAACTGCCACAGCATGTTTGGCGATGATCATCCTTTATGGCGCTGCTTGGTTGCACAAACAAAATATGATTTTCCAGTAAAATGTGCTGCATTAAATCTTCTTTCAGCTCCTTTAAGCCAATATACAGGGCGGTCCAGGTGTTGCAGGCATCTGCCGGCAACGTGATGTCATTGGTCAGTTGGTCAAGTTTTTCCAGCGCATCGCCATGTTGCAGGTGTTCTTCTTCCATCACGCTGATGGGCCCGGCCGGATAGATGCCGCCTGCCAACATCGGAAACAGAATTTGCTCTTCCTTCATCATATGGCTCTCTAATTCCTGATACATATCATCCAGGTGATCGGCCAGGCCTGCTGGGCATTGTGGATCCTGACCATGAACATGTTCAACTCTGCGCGCCAGGCGACACAGCTCTGGCAACTGCTGGCGATGCCGCTGATGAAAGCGGGTTAAAATATGTTCTATCAGCTGTTTTACCGGTACTGTGCGCCAATCGATATGTTCCGTCGGTTGCTGCTGCAATGTTTGCAGGGCTTTTACAATATCGTCTGTTGGCAACTGCCGTTTGGCAAGGGCTTCACGCAGGCTAAGCTGGCCTCCACAACAAAAATCCAGTTTGTGCTGATGAAATACGGCGGTAGCGCCAGCTACGGAAGTGGCGATCTCGCCTAAAGATTGATCCAATAATGACATAAATACTCCTGACTAAGTAATTAACATGCCGGGGAAGGATTCCCGTCTGGTTGTAAATGGCAAGAGTCAGGCCAAAACTACCACCTTTGATTTATATGGCTTTATTTGGGGCTATGGTAAATTGAACCCAGCAGAATCATGGTTAAAATAACCCAAGGGTCATAACTACTATGTTGGAAGAAAGTTTAATTGCAGATTTGGTGACAGATCTGCCAGCCGCTGTGCGGTTACAGCGTTTAGTCAGTACCTTACGTAATCATTTCGGCTGTGGAGCTGTAGGGCTGCTTAAACTTGAGCACGATATATTAAAGCCGGTGGCCTTGCATGGTTTAGTGCGCGAAGCGCTTGGGCGCAGGTTTGTGATTAGCCAGCATCCGCGGCTAGCCGCTATTTTAGCTAGTCGCAATCCGGTGCGGTTTGAGCCTGATTGTGGCTTGCCAGACCCATACGATGGTTTATTGGCAGAGCAACCGGGCTTGGCGCTGCCTGTGCATGATTGTATGGGCATAGCCCTGTACATTGAAGGCCGTTGTTGGGGTGGGCTAACACTGGACGCGTTAGAAGCCGGTAGTTTTTCTGCAGCAGCTGTATTTGAACTGCAGCGTTATAGCTTGCTGGTAGAAGCGGCAGTGCGAACAACTGAGCTGGAGCAAGCTAACCGGGCATTGCGACTTAATCAACAGGCCGATGAACAGCAATTTGAACCGGCCGCCAAGCTGCGCTATGAACTGATTGGTCAAAGTAAAGTACTGCAACAAATTCTGCAGGAACTTACCGTAGTGGCAAATTCTGACTTGCCGGTATTGCTGCTGGGAGAAACCGGGGTGGGTAAAGAACTGTTTGCCCGGCATTTGCACCGCAGCTCAGCCCGGGCCAGTAAACCGATGATTTACCTAAATTGCGCAGCGTTGCCGGAAAGTCTGGCTGAAAGTGAATTGTTTGGCCATAACAAGGGCGCTTTTTCCGGGGCTCACAGTGAACGGGCGGGGCGGTTTGAAGCGGCTGATGGTGGCACCTTGTTTCTGGATGAAGTGGGTGAGTTGCCGCTATTGGTGCAGGCTAAACTGCTGCGTGTATTACAAAATGGTGAAATTCAGCGACTGGGATCTGATAAGACACGGCTGGTGAATGTGCGCTTAGTTGCCGCCACTAACCGTGATTTGAAACAGCAGGTAAAAAGTGGTGAGTTTCGCGCCGATTTATATCACCGTCTGTCAGTATATCCTTTACCCATCCCGCCCTTGCGCGAGCGGCGGGATGATATTCCGTTGCTGGCCGGTCATTTTTTAGAACTAAACCGCAGTCGGCTTGGACTCAGGGCTCTGCGTTTAGCGCCGGCTGCTGAACTGGCACTGTTAAGCTATGACTGGCCTGGCAATGTGCGCGAGCTGGAGCATGTCATCAGCCGTGCGGCAATTAAAGCATTAAGTCATGGTGCAGCGCGCAGCGACATTGTAACACTAGGTGCTGAGCTGTTGGATATTGACAACGTGACCGTAGCAGAGCAGCACACTGCACTAAATAACCCCGTGCAGTACGACGCAGCCATTACACTTAAGCAGGCCGTTAACCAACTGCAACGACATATGATCCAACAAGCGTTGGCGCAGCATGATGGCAGTTGGTCACATGCCGCGCGACAGTTAGAGTTGGACCCGAGTAACCTGCATAAACTGGCACAGCGGTTAGGGCTAAAATAATGTGGCATATCATTAAGCTGTTTTTTTGGCGGCTGTTGGCTTTAATAAGTTTAATCCTGGGGCTTATCGGTATTCCTTTGCCAGGCTTGCCGACGGTACCCTTTATTCTGCTTAGCGCCTGGTCAGCCGGCAAAGGTTGGCCGGCATTAGAGCATTGGCTGCTAACTCATTCGCGATTGGGGCCGCCGGTAGTAGCATGGCGTACACATGGCATAGTGCCGCGCCATGCCAAATATCTGGCCAGCGCTATGATGATATTAAGCGCCGTGCTTATTCAGTTTTCAGGTGCACCGAAGTTACTCAAACTAATGTTACCGCTATTTCTATTAGTGGTAGCCTGCTGGTTATGGCGCAGGCCTGAACACACAAAGCAGGATGAAAAACATGACAAAACCGTTTAGATCCCAGCCGTTGAACCAACAGCAGGCTATGCGCTACAGCCGCCAGCTTATGTTGCCGGCATTGGATTTTAGAGGCCAGGAGGCCTTGCTGGCCAGTAAAGTATTATTGGTTGGTATGGGAGGGCTAGGTTGTGCCGCTGCACCTTATCTGGTGGCTAGCGGTATAGGCAGTATCACCTTGGTAGATGACGACACTATTGACCGGAGTAACTTACAGCGGCAAATCCTGTATCGCGAAGCCGATATCGGCCAGAGTAAAGTACAGCAAGCGACGGCGAGCCTACAAGCGCTAAACTCTGACATTGCCATTAACACCTTGCAGCAACGCTTAACTGCCGACGATTTAGCCCAGCTGGTACCACAGTTTTCACTGGTGCTGGATTGCACCGATAACCTCGCCACCCGCAATGCCATCAACGCGGCCTGCGTTAATGCTAAAGTACCGCTGGTAGCCGGCGCTGCTATCCGTTTTGAGGGGCAGGTTGCCAGCTTTAGTATGCAAGGCGAGGGCGCCTGTTATCACTGTTTAAGCCAGCTGTATGGCGAGCAGCAGCTAACCTGCATGGAAGCCGGCATTCTAAGCCCGGTAGTAGGAGTAATCGGTGTCATGCAGGCACTGGAGACGGTAAAAATCCTCGCCGGAGTCGGTAGGCCACTGTACGGCAAGCTGCAGTTATTTGATGGTTTAACCAGCCAATGGCAGCAGTTTAGTTTAAACCAAGATCCCGCGTGTAGTGTTTGTGGTTAAGTTTGGATGAGCTCTGTCGCTTGCGGCAGTATATCGCTGTGCACCATTTGCAACAGTTTATAGGCATCGCCTAAATCGCAGTTATCGTGATCGCGTTTTTTATAACCCAGCGAAGTTAGCTCTATATGCCAGGTGGGTACTACATTCACCGTAGCGAGGGTTTGTTTTACGCAATTAAGCTGGCAGCCATCGACTGCTAGTATTGGCCGACCGGATTGGGCTATTTTTACCAGCTGTTTTACTCGGCCGCCTACACCGGCAATACACGACATTTGTGCTGAGCCTTCACGGTCAAGTATTACGGCTAAATCATTAGCCAACTGCGCCACACTGGAGCAGCCAGAGCAGGAATATACCAGAGGCTTGTTATTGTAATCGGTGTTCATTCTGAATTCCGTCATGGTAAGAGCATTCACCCAGTGTAAAAGCCGTGACGGGTTGCGGCTTGATATAAATCAAAGCCTCGGTACGCTTACCCCTTCAGAGGTAAGGGAGTTTACCCTGGCCGGCCATCTGGCCTGGGTGTGGTTAGCACCGGGAAGTACACCAGGACATAAAGTGTATAAGCCAGCACCCAGCCGCCTACGCCTAACCATAGCCATTGCATAGTCTGGGCCGGCCATAGCCAAATGAATACCGTGCGGCTTATCGCAGCAGCCATTACCAGCAAAAACGCCAGCGACATAATGGTGTGCGGTTTAAGCATGCGACCACTATGGCCAAGTGACACCCTTGCCATCATGCTTAAAATCATGCTGCCCATGGCACCGGCAGTGAGTGCATGCAGTGCTATGCTATTGCTTATATTTACCCCGGCGTAGCGTGCGCTGTACAGGGCTAACCCCAGTGGGATACACCAGTACGCCAGATGTAGCGACCACAGCAGTGGCACTTTAACCGTAAGCCAGATTTTCCAGCGCAGGCAGCGCAGGGCGGTGAGCAGGGCACTTAAGGCAAACAAGCCGCTCATTGCCAGTGGCGGCAGGTATTTACTCAGTGCAAAAAAGTGCAGCACGAAAATCAGCCATAAAGAACCCAGCGCGGCGCGATCCAGCCAGACCATGGCTTCCACCTTTTTGGTTTGGGTGCCATTAGCGGTAAACATCGGCAGCACCCGACCACCGACTATTGCCATCAGCAGCGTAACCAGCCAGATGGCATTTTGGCTGCCCAATTGCATTAAATCATAGCGATTGTAGGTCACGCCGATATACATCAGTGCATTGCAGGCAGTCAGCAGCAACAGCAGCGGTATAAAAAACAGGTTGCGCTGCTGGCCGGTTTTAATAAGGGGTATGGCTAACAATGCCGCGCACACCGGCAGAAAGCTCAAATCCACCGCTGCCACCAGATACAACGGTAAGCTCTGGCCAAACAACAACAGTAGGCGAGCGCTTAACCACAGCAAGCTGATAAACAGCAGACTTTTACCATGTGGCGCCCGCAGCCCGGTCCAGTTTTGCACTGCGGTCAGTAAAAAACCGATAACAATAGCGGCAACAAAACCAAACAGCATTTCATGGCTGTGCCAGAACAGCACGTTGGCAAAAGGCTTAAGCTGAATATGGCCGGCCAGAGTCAGGCCCCACAGCAGCATAGCAATAGCACTAAAGGCCGCACCAAATAAAAACATTGGCCGAAACGCCTGGCGCAATAGCGGCAACAGCTTTTGCTCGGTTGCCAGATCAGTAATTTGCATGGTTTATCCTTAGCTTAAAGAGGTTGATCCTCATCGCGTAAAAAATTCTCTGTGCGTGCCTGGGCCAGCTTTTGCTGGTATTTTGCCGCTTGGTTGGCAAAAAACATGGTGATCATACACAGCGCCAGTACGCCATATAAAATCATAAAACAGCCGGTAACAATGCCCAGCACGTCTTGCGCCACGCCAAACAGTATCGGCAGGGTACAGCCACCCAAGGCGCCGATAGCTGCAACAAAACCACCGGCACTGCCCATATGCTGTGGGTAATAATCGTGGATCACTTTATATACACTGGCACGGCCAAAACCCTGGGCCACGCCGATAACAAAAATTAGTAAGGTAAACCACCAGACATTAAGGCCAATTTCCAACTGCACATCCTTTTCCAGGCCATGCACAATCAACGTAGTTGGCGGGTAGCTGAGAAAAAACAAACAAACGAGACAGACCCAGAATACGCTCCAGTTTACCGCGCGGCCACCGTAACGATCGGCAAACCAGCCACCCAATGCCCTTACCATGCTTGAGGTAGCAACAAAAAACAGGGTAAAGGCCATAGCTTGCTGTGCATTCATCGCATAGGCCTGCATATAGTACTGTGGCAGCCACAACAGCAGTGCTAAAAAACTGCCGAACACAAAGTAGTAGTACAGGGAAAAGCGCCATATGCGGGCATCTGTTGCCAGCGTACGCAGGCTAAGCACTGCGGCTTGAGTATATGCCTGAGCGGGCTCTGCCGGTGACAAAAGTGCGAACAACACAGTGATCAGTAACATACCTGCGGCATAAAGCGGCCCCACCCACTGCCAGCCAAGATAAGTTACCGCCAGCGGCACCAGCACAAAGGTAATGGCAACACCGGCATTACCCACGCCAAATAAACCCAGCGCCCGGCCCTGACGGCTTGAGGCAAACCAGATGCTGACATAGCGCACGCCAAAGGTAAAAGACACACCGCTGAGACCAAACCAGAGTCCTAGCCATAAATGGCCGCTGTAGCTATCGACCAGTGGCAGCAGTAACAGCGCCGGCATTACTGCCAGCATCTGGTAAAGCCATAAGCGCCGGCTACTGATACGGTCCGCCAGTATGCCAAGCGGCACCCGCAGTATGGCGCCGGTTAATATCGGTGCCGCCAGCAGTATGCCGTATTGTGTAGCGCTAAGCGTCAGCTGCTGTTGCAACGCTATGCCCATTACGGCGTATAAGGTCCAGACCGAAAAGCAGGCGGAAAAGGCCAGTGTTGCCAGCAGTAGCGCGCGGTTGGCACCTGGCAGCGTCGCCTGTGCCAGCGTGGTGGGAGTAACATGCTTCATAGCAAAATATCCGCCAATCAGTATTACTGCTTAGTGTAACGTCAAAGTTGAATGCTGCCGCAGCGCAGAGGGTGTACCTCTGACGCGCTGGCTAGGATAGGGAGGGGCGGGTAGTTACACCAAAGTGGGTAGCA
This sequence comes from Rheinheimera pacifica, assembly GCF_024809855.1. Lineage (GTDB taxonomy): Bacteria > Pseudomonadota > Gammaproteobacteria > Enterobacterales > Alteromonadaceae > Alishewanella > Alishewanella pacifica_A. The sequence continues at coordinate 62,790 of NZ_JANUEM010000017.1, read as the reverse complement.
GACATCGAAATATTGCGCCGCCGCAGCGACGGCTGGACTACTCACAAAGTGATATTTAATTGTTTTATAATAAAAAACTGCCGTTTACGCTTTGTTCTATATCAATGATTTTACCGCATCAGCTCTCTACACTTGGCGCAGTTTATCTGTTAATCCTGTGGAGAATGTTATGGCTGGACCTGCTTTAGCAACTGCAAGCGGCAGTAGGTTAAACCTGCTGAATTTCGCTGAGCAAAAAGTAAAAATGCTGCACCTTACCTGGTTTGCTTTCTTTTTAACTTTCGTTATCTGGTTCGCCCATGCACCATTACTCATTCATATTAAAGAGGCACTGGCACTAACCGACGCGCAGGTTAAAGCTTTGCTGATCCTAAACGTGGCTATAACCATACCCGCACGTATTGTCGTGGGTATGCTGGTGGACCGTTATGGCCCGCGTATTATGTATTCTTTGCTGTTGTTTATCTCAGCGCTGCTTTGTATTGGTTTTGCCTTTGCGCAAACTTACGATGCACTGGCGTTGTTTCGTTTTTTACTGGGTTTTGTTGGGGCCGGTTTTGTAGTAGGCATCCGCCTGGTAGGCGAGTGGTTTCCGCATCATCAGGTGGGTACTGCAGAAGGCATCTATGGAGGCTGGGGTAACTTTGGCTCAGCCGCTGCAGCCATGACGCTACCGGCATTGGCGCTAGCTTATGGAGGTGCCGATGGCTGGCGTTATGCAATTGGTACTGTGGGCGTAATCAGTGCGGTATATGCGCTGGTATTTTACAAATATGCCCGTAATACCCCTAAAGGCTCAGTGTATTTTAAGCCGAAAAAAACCGGGGCTATGGTGGTATCCAGCTGGAGCGCCTTGTGGGGCTTAATCTTAATGAACATCCCTATGCATCTGGCGCTGGGCATGCTGGCCTGGCGCTTGTCACCGGCCGGAGTTAACCTGTTTTCTACCGATATGATGTATGCATTCTGGGGCATACTGCTGGTGTTGTTTGTGGTACAAACGCAGCAAACCTTACGTATTAATGTTGAGCATTTACGAGCCGGCGTGCCGGAGGCGGATAAATACAGCTTTAAGCAGGTTGGTATTTTAAATATTGCCTACTTTGCTACTTTTGGCTCAGAGCTGGCGGTGGTATCGATGCTGCCATTGTACTTTCTGGAAACCTTCGAGGGCTTAAGTGCGGTGAAAGCCGGTTTACTGGCCTCGGGTTTTGCCTTTATGAACCTGGTTTCGCGGCCTATGGGAGGCTGGTTTTCTGATAAATTTGGCCGGCGTAAAAGCATGCTGATCTTAATTGGCGGTTTAGCGGCCGGTTATTTTCTGATGGGTTTGATGGACAGCCACTGGTGGATCCCGCTGGCGGTGCTGGCCACCATGGCCTGTAGCTTCTTTGTGCAAGCCGGCGAGGGCGCGGTATTTGCCATAGTACCACTGATTAAACGCAGCATGACCGGCCAGATTGCCGGTATGGCCGGGGCTTACGGTAATGTTGGCGCGGTGGTGTATTTAACCGTTCTTAGCTATGTCAGCTACAGTATGTTCTTCTATGTTATCGCTGCCTCTGCCTTGGTGGGCCTGGTTGCGGTAATGTTTTTGGACGACCCGAAAGGCCATATTACCGAAGTAGGAGAAGACGGTACTGTGCACCGGATTAATGTCGGTTAATGTGACTACTGTGAGAAATAAGGACTAACAAGTGAGCGGATCTGAATTGCAAATTTGCTACAGCCATCTTTGTGAGGCGGGGATTAAGCCAGCCAACGAGGACGCGGTGGCAGTTAATATGCCTCAAGATCCGCACTTGGTAACATACAAAGGCGCCTGCTTTGCGCTGGCCGATGGCGTCAGTACCGCCGAGGCAGGCCAGCAGGCCAGTGAGCGGGCGGTCAGCCGCTTTTGCCGCGAGTATAGCCAGACCCCCGACAGCTGGTCGGTGGCCTACAGCGCAACGCAGTTGCTGGCCACTATTAATAATGAGCTGTATGAGCTGAGCCATCAGTTTGTCCACAATCAGAAAGGCTATCTCACCACTTTTACCGCTTTGATTATCAAATCGCAAACAGCACATTTTTTTCATATCGGCGATAGCCGTTTGTACCACTGGCGCGACGGTGTCTTGGTGCAACTTAGCCAGGATCACACTACGGTATTATCCGGGCAGCGCCAGTTTCTTGGCCGTGCGCTGGGTATGGATGCACGGGTTGCGCTGCAACAGGGTAGCCAGAGTTTACGCCCCGGTGACAGGTTTCTACTGTGCTCTGACGGCATATCCGATTTTATCAGTGCCGATGAGCTGCAACGTGCGGTATCAACCTCGACTGATTTAAGCCTGACGGCCGCACAATTAAAGCAGCGAGCTTTGGTGCTGGGCAGTGATGATAATCTCAGCCTGATTCTGATAGAAGTAACAAAGTTACCGCAGCAAAGCCTGGAAGATTTAAATCAACATCTTACCCGGTTGCCGTTTCCGCCGGCGTTAAGCGTGGGCATGAAGCTGGACGGCTATAAAGTGCTAAGCGAGCTGTTTGCCAGCAGCCGCAGCCACTTGTATCTGGTAGAAGATGAGGCAAGCGGCCGACAGTTGGTATTAAAATGCCCGTCGCTGAATTACGATGATGATGCGTTGTATATCGACCGTTTTATCCGTGAAGAGTGGATTGGCCTGCGCATTGAATCTGATTACGTTGTCAAGGTAGTACGGCAAACCCGGCTACGCAGCTTTTTGTATTATTTAATGGAATATCTGCCGGGCCAAAGTTTAGAGCAGTGGTTTGAGAGCCAACCTAAGCCGTTAAAGCCAACGCTGGCCATTAAGCTGGTGAAGCAAATTGCCAAAGGTTTAACCGCATTTCATCGCATGGGTGCGATTCATCAGGATTTAAAACCCGGTAATATTATTTACCTGAATGATGGCGGCTTAAAAATTGTCGACTTTGGCTCGGTGTATGTGGCAGGCCTGGCTGAAATATACAGCCCGCTGCAGCATGAGGCGGCGCTGGGAACGGCAGCGTATTCGGATCCTCACTATTTACTGGGGCATAACTCCGGCGTGCAGGGCGACATTTATGCCCTTGCCACCATAGCCTACGAGCTGTTCAGCGGTGGCCATTTACCCTATGGCAATGCAGTAGAAGAGTGCCGCACCGCAGCCGATTACGACAAACTGCGCTATCGCAGCGCCAGTCAGTTTAATCCGGTTATTCCCACCTGGTTTGACCGTGCCTTACAAAAAGGTGTCAGTTTAGATTTATCGCAACGTTATCAGAGCATTAATCAACTGCTGACGGACTTACAGCAACCTAACCCTGAGTTTTTGCATGAAGAGGTAAAGCAGGAGCATAAAACTAATCCACTGTTATTCTGGCAACTGCTTTCCGGGTTCTGGTTTATTACCTTATTGCTGGTAGTGTGGTTGTTTTTGCTGCGGCGTTAAGTTGTGCTCTAATGAACTTGCTGCGCTGTCTGGAATCAGATTAGTGTGCTAGGATGTCGCTATATTTACAGTACAGAGGTGATTATGTATCAAGCTGTAAGAACTGTTCGGAAACATCAAAGAAAATCTGAGTTAGATGATAACAAAACCCTGATGGATATTGGCGTTCGAGCATCACGTACTGCGGTGCAGCAAGCTTTGGATGCAGGAGTGTCTATTACTTTTGTTGAAAATGGCGAGATGGTGAAATTGGACGCTGGCAACAAAAAAACTTTTTTAAAGCGTGTTACCGTTAAACCTGAGCTAAAACTCAGAGATTTACTTTGCCAAAATTGAGATTGATTGCCGGGCCTAATGGCTCGGGCAAAACAACTTTAACAACACAGTTAAGAGAGCGTTATGCTGTTCGTCTTGGGCAGTATCTTAATCCTGATGATATTGCAAAGCATATTAATTTAACTGAATTGTTGCAGCAATTTTCTAATTCAAAGAACATTGATTTATCAGAAGGTAATACCTATCAAGCTGCTAAGCTAGCGCAACAAATTGCACTTGGTCTTCGTGAGGATTGGATCAGAGATCAGTTGTCTTTTAGCTATGAGTCAGTAATGAGTCACAAGAGCCATCTTGATTTCTTCCAGCGTGCCAATACTGCCGGATATAAAGCCTATCTTTATTACGTGTGTACGTCGGATCCTGAGGTAAATGTTGCCAGGGTTGAGCAGCGGGTTGAACTCGGCGGGCATAGTGTACCCAGAGATAAAATCTTTCAAAGATACGAGAGAAGTCTTCAGCTACTACCTGAAATGGCACGGGCATCGCGCAGAAGCTATTTCTTTGATAATTCCACCCGACAATTAACCTTTATTGCTGAAGTCACACCAGATGGTTACCTTGATATCGTAGAGAAGAACTTTGATCGTGCTCAACCACTCTGGTTTGCTGAAAGTGTAATTAAACACTGGGCTCGCGATAAAATCCGTCTCAGTAAAGTTTAATATCAGCTTTTCGGCCTAAATGCTTTAATCACCGCCTCATTGCACTGCAAATAAGGCCCGTCCATTAAATCGATGCAGTAAGGCACGGCCGGAAACACCGCATCTAAACACTGGCGAATGGCTTTGGGCTTACCCGGCAGGTTAATAATTAAACTGCTGCCGCGCAGGCCTGCAGTTTGGCGCGACAATATTGCCGTTGGCACATATTTTAACGATTCAGTGCGCATCAGTTCGCCAAAGCCCGGCATCATTCTGTCGCACACTGCTTCTGTTGCCTCGGGCGTAACGTCGCGTTTGGCCGGGCCGGTACCGCCGGTGGTGACAATTAAACAGCAGCCTTCTTCGTCGGCTAGCTCGCGTAGCGTTTGCTCAATTAACGGCTGTTCATCAGGGATCAGCCGGTATTCGCTTTGCCAATCGCTGGTTAAATAGTCGTTTAAGGTATCGATAATAGCTTTACCGGATAAATCTTCGTATATGCCGGCGCTTGCGCGGTCACTTACTGTTACTATACCGATTTTGGTTAATGTTTGTGTCATCTGTGCTCCAAAGGTTACAGCCTCAGCCATTCAAAATTCAACCCGTCGCCATACCGGCCAGATTCAGCCAGTAGCCGTTACTGTCGGTTGCAGCCAGTGGCTGTGGTGCTGCGCCATTGCTGTTGGCTTTAAACTTTGTCAGCCAGTCAAAAGTGCCTTCAACTTGTGGGCTTAACCGTACTATATCCACCATGCCTTGCATAGCCGGTAACTGATTAATCAGGTTATAACGGCTACCAGACTGTGTTTGAATGCCGTTTAATACAAAAACAGCAGTACCATCCTGGCTGCTTACCTGGCGCCCCTGCGGGTAGTTAATGCAGCACAGCTCGCACTGATCTTTACTGCGGTTTTCCGAGCGGGCTGTAAAACAGCGGCCACTCCAGGCCAGCGGCAAATGACCAAAGCCGAATACTTCGGTTTCAAAACAGTCGCGGATATCACTAATGAGGCTCTGGCTTAACAGCGTATCCAGCCAGTGTTGGGATAACTCTACCGGCATTACCCAGCGCGTTAATCCCATACCTACTAACCGGCGTAAGCTATGCTGGTTGTAGCAGTTTATTGCAGCGCCGGCGACAAATGGCAGGCCATGTTCCTGCAGCATGCTAATAGCGCCAACGTCATTTGCTTCAACTAAAAACTCACCGTTATCAACATATTTACGTAACTCCCGCAGTTCGCCGGGTGCTTCATATAAGGTCATCGACGATAAGCACACTTGTTTACCGGCTTCACGCAGCATCTGTGCCAGCGCGATATAGTCATCAAATTTCAGCTCACGTCTTTTGCTGCATACTGTTTCACCCAGATAAACAATATCTACCGCTGAATCGGCGGCGTCGCGGTAAAATTGCTGCATCTGTGCTTTGGGCCAAAAGTACAGCACCGGCCCCAGAGAAAATTTCATCAGGTTATTTCCATTTACGATGATAAGCACCGAGTGTGGTCTGGCTGCCTTCAGAGAGCCCTGCCAGCACCTGTTGCCACTGCTGTTGCACGTAAAAGCGCTGTGGATCAGCCATTACCGCATCAATGGCGGCGCGCCACACCTGCGTAATTTTCGTGACATAAGCAGGGCTGCGTTGACGGCCCTCAATTTTTAGCGACTTAATCCCTTCGGCATAAAGTTGTGGCAGCAAATCCAGCGTGTTTAAACTGGTGGGTTCCTCCAATGCATGGTAGGTGTCCCCGCCGACGTTAAAACGGCCTTTGCACAGCGTGGGATAACCGGCGGTTTCATCCGGCGCGAAGCGATCAATTAATACGCCGTTTAAGCGTGATTCCAGGCTGCCGTTGTTATCCTGCCACTGTACAAATGCTGCCGGTGAGCAGGCACCTGCGGTGTTGGGTGACTGCCCGGTCATATAGGAGCTTAAATAGCAGCGGCCTTCGGCCATAATGCACAGGCTGCCAAAAGCAAACACTTCCAGGTCAATATCACAGCTTTTTGCTAATGCCCGTACTTGCTGCATTGATAGCACCCGTGGCAACACCACGCGGCTGATGCCAAACTGGCGGTAAAAATTAATCGCTGCAGCATTGGTCGCCGAGGCCTGCACCGACAAATGCCGCTCTATCTTGGGGTAGCACTCAGCGGCGTAGGCCAGCACAGCGATATCAGCCAGGATCAACACATCTGCCCCGGCACTTACGGCAAGATCGACCGCCTGTTGCCAGCGCTGATAGTTATCCGGGTGGGCGAAGGTGTTAATCGCCACATGCAGCTTTTTGCCATGTTGGTGCACATAGCGTGCGGCTTCGCGTAGCCTGGCTTCGTCAAAGTTCAGCCCGGCAAAATGGCGGGCATTGGTGTCATCTTTTAAGCCGATATACACAGCATCGGCGCCATGTTCGATGGCCGCCTTTAACGCCGGCATACTGCCGGCGGGGCAGAGCAGCTCCATTTTTACTTCCCTTGCTTAATTTTCGTTACCTTAGCTACCTCCGACAGGGAATAGCCAATGCGGTTGCGCTGTGGTTTTATTATAGGGTCTGATACGACTGGAATGCTTATATATGTTTGATATTAAAAGAGTTAACTCTAAGTTGGTAGCTGTTCTACCTACAATGCTGCGCCGGCTTACCCGTTGTGCTCCCAGGGCGGCACAGGTTGGCGTGTTACAGTTGGCGTTAAACCGGTTTTTCTACACTGAGCTACGCACAGGCGAGCTGAGTTTTTTGCAGGATAAAAGCGTGGTGGTAAGTGTGGCAGATATTGCGCTGGAGTTTGGCATCAGCCTTAACGGCAGGCAGTTGCAAGTGCAGCTGCACCCGCCACAGCAAGACCTGCTGTTAAAAGCTGAACTGGCCGATTTTATCGCCATGATCACTAACCAAGTTGACCCTGATACGTTGTTTTTCCGTCGCAGGTTGCAAATGCTCGGTGATACAGAGCTTGGCTTGTACTGCAAAAACCTGCTCGACAGCATAGGGCCGGAGCGTTTACCGCTACCTTTAACGCGCAGCCTGCAATGGCTAGCACAGCAACAAAAGACAGTCGCGTTGGCAGATCCTAAGCCCGCGGTGGAATAGCGTTAAGTGGGCACTTAGCCAGTCTGCCGGTGGTCTGGCGCAATAACAGAGGTAAAGATGCAAACAATTAAATGGGACCCAGCATTAATTAGTAAATATAACATTAATGGCCCACGTTATACCTCTTATCCCACAGCACTTTCGCTGAGTACCGACTTTGACCATGGGCTGATCCAGAGCGCAATCAGCCAAAGCCCCGACGAGCTGAGCCTTTATCTACATATCCCGTTCTGCCATAAGCTGTGTTACTACTGTGGCTGTAATAAAGTTATTACCCGGCACCAGCACAAAGCTGATACCTATCTTGATGCCTTAACTGAAGAGATGGCGCTGTATGCGCCACTACTGGACAGTAAGCGCATTAACCAACTGCATTTGGGTGGCGGTACACCAACGTTTTTAACGGAGGTGCAACTTAGCCGCTTAATGGCGCTGTTACATAAGTTTTTTACTATTAATGCTGATGCCGAAATCAGTATTGAAATTGACCCGCGCAGCTGCAACGATAACAAGCTGCGGCATCTGCGTACTTTAGGCTTTAACCGCGTCAGCTTTGGTGTGCAGGATTTAGATGAAAAAGTGCAGATTGCCATTAACCGTGTGCAGGACACTGATCTTATCCGTCATCAGGTGCAGCTTAGCCGTGAGCTGGGTTTCAGCTCAATTAATCTCGACCTTATCTATGGCCTGCCGTTTCAGCAGCCGGCCAGCTTTGCTGAAACGGTAGATGAAATTATCCGGCTTAATCCGCACCGTATTTCGCTGTTTAGCTATGCCCATATCCCGGCTCGTTTTGCTGCGCAGCGCAAAATAGATAACAGCAGTTTGCCGGATGCACCGTTAAAGCTGGAGTTAATGCAACTGGCGATTGACCGTTTTGTTGCGGCCGGTTATCAGTTTATCGGTATGGATCACTTTGCCCGACCGGATGACACCCTGGCCAAAGCCCAGCATGCCGGTAAGTTGCAGCGCAATTTTCAGGGCTACACCACCGCCGGCCAGGATGCATTGATAGGTCTTGGTGTGTCTAGTATCAGTCAGGTAAGTGGCGTGCTGTGGCAAAACAGCAAAGATTTACCGGCGTATTATGCAGCTGTTAATAAAGCTCAGTTTGCCACTGAACGCGGTTTTAGTTTAAATGCAGATGACAAACTACGGGCGGCGCTAATCAGCCAGTTAATTTGCCATTTTGCACTGGATACAGAAACATTTAGCCGCCAATGGCATATCCAAAGCTTTTGGCAATATTTTGCTGACGCTTTGGCGCGCTTGCAGCCTTTTATGGAAGACGGTTTGGTTGAGGTATACGCTGAGCGCATTAAAGTAACCGATGCTGGCCGGCTATGGGTACGCAGCATCTGTGCCTGTTTTGATGCTTACCTAACCCTGGACCAACAGCGTTATTCAAAAGTGGTGTAATTCTGCAGGGCCCGGGCAAACAGGGCATTTCTATACCGAGCGCAAATATGCACCCGGCATGGCTTGGATGTAATTGGTATGGTTAATACAACGCCACCAATTCACCGGCTTTATTAAAGGTAAGAAAATCGGCAATTATGCCGCCCTGAATTTTTTCCATCATCATCTTAAGGGGTTGGGTGGCTTCATCGCTGTTCGGCGCAAAACCACCGCGGCCGCCAAGGGCTGACACAAAGGCGATATCCCAGTCAACACCAGTGGTTTTTGATTCATTCACTAAGCTTTTAAAATCGCTGACTTCATCCGGCAATTTATCTACACAGAGCACTGGTGCCAAAGCGCCGCCCTGGCCCTGCTCAAAATTGTGCTTTTGTGTATCGGTATAGCCATTTGGCAGCTCGGCCTTGGCAAATACAAACAATAACCGCTGGGGCTCGTTTTGCTGGCCTGCAGCGTTAATTAAGTCGCGGTAGGATGCAATATTCATATTCAAAGCTCAATAATAGTTTTTTCCAGTGTAACAAAGCTGCTCAGCGGATATGCTGGCTATAGCGGGGTAATTAACTAACCACAAAGAGGTAATCACCTTTGCCTGCTCGGCGATTAGGTATTTTTTACCTAAAATAATAGTACTTTTCACCATGGGGTTTTGTTTATGAGGCGTTTTATCCGTAATTTGGCTATCAGTCAGAAATTAATGTTACTACTTCTACTGCCGGTATTAGCTGCTTTGTGGTTGGCGGGTGGCAGGCTAACAGCCAGTTGGCAACAGGTTGAACTCGCCCGGCATATAGGTAGTTCGATAGATGCTTCTGTAACAATGAATACGCTGGTAGGAACTTTGCAAGCCGAACGCGGCGCCAGTGGGGTGTTTCTGGCCAGCTCCGGTGAGCGTTTTGCCGAGCGGTTAGCTCAGTTACGCCAACAAAGCGACCGGCAGTTGCAGGCATTTATGGCGTTGCGTTTGCCACAGTTACAACCTTTACAGCAACAGTTACAACAGTTATCAGAACTGCGCCGACAGATTGATCAATTAGCTATGGCTAATACCACATCAGCTGAGCGATATACGGCATTAATTACAGCAATGATAGCGTTAAACCACCAGTTGGAAGTAGACGTACAGCATCGCGAAATGGCCAAACAGCTGGCAACATTAAACCAGTTTATTGAAATGAAAGAACGCGCCGGGCGTGAGCGTGCCATTTTGGGCCTGGTATTTAGTCATGGCAGTTTTACTGGCGAATTACTGGCGCGGTTTAGTAATAATCTTGGTGCTTACAATGCCTATAATGAAAACTTTCTGCGTATGGTAACGACAGCGCAGCAACAACAGTGGCAACAGGTAACTCAGCATAACAGTTTTGCTGAGGTGGCAAGGTTGCAGCAACTGGCGTTTAATACTGCGCTGGGGGCAGCATTGAACATAGATGGCGGCCAGTGGTTTGATATATCTACCAGCCGGCTGGCTCAGATGAGTGAGTTTGAACAGAGTTTAAGCCGGGATATCGCAGCAGCAGCAGAGCAGCTAAATCAGCAAGCGACACGGCAGTTATGGCTGCTTGTAACGGTATTACTAGTGATCGCGGCTGTGTTGGTAATCGTCGCAATGATTACAGTGCGCAGTATTGCGTCTGCCGTACATAGCATAGAAGGCGCCATTGCTGCGCTGGCTCAACGTGATCTTACCGCCCGCAGTCACTATCAGGGGAAAGACGAGTTCGGTCGTATTGCATACAGTACCAATAGTATGGCGCAGGAGCTGCAACGCATTATTAATGACATCGGTGCAGCAACGGTTCAGGTCGCAACGGCTGCAGAGCAATCGTCTGCAGTGACGTTACAAACCAGCAAAGGTGTGCAACAGCAACAACAGGATACCGAGATGGTAGCAACGGCCATGCACGAAATGAGCGCCACCGTGCGGGATGTAGCCAGTAGTACTGCAGAAGCGGCTGAGTTATCTGAATCAGTGCAGGCAGGTGCGACACAAGGTAAAGCTAAACTGGAGCAGAGCATAACCCTTATTAACCGTTTGTCAGCACAGGTAGACAGCACGGCTAAAGTGATCGATAAAGTAAAACATGATAGCGATGCCATTACATCGGTACTAGATGTTATACGTGGCATAGCCGAACAAACTAACTTACTGGCGCTTAATGCCGCCATTGAAGCAGCCCGAGCCGGTGAACAGGGGCGGGGATTTGCGGTCGTGGCAGATGAAGTTCGCACACTGGCACAACGTACAGCTCAATCAACCGGCGATATTCAGCGCATGATAGAGGGGTTGCAGCAAGGTGCTCTGCAAGCTACAGATGCAATGCGCTTAAGCCTGAGTCAGGCGCAAGAGGGCAGTGAAAAAGTCGCAGAAACCGGCACTATACTTGCCAGTGTATTAAGCGGTATTAGTGGGATAAACGATAAAAATATGCAAATAGCTTCTGCTGCTGAACAGCAAAGTACCGTTGCTGATGAAATTAATCAAAAAGTACTGAGTATCAGTGATGTAGCCTTACAAACCAGTGCCGGTGCGGAGCAAACTGCCAGCACCAGCCGCGAGCTGGCGCGTTTGGCTGAGCAATTGCAGGCGTTAGTTGGTCGTTTTAAACTGGCCTGATCAGGCCAGCTTGCTGTTAAACAGCGCAGCGATAAGGTCGGACTGGGTAATTATACCAACCAGTTGTTGCTGCGCATCCAGTACCGGGATATGGTGCAGGCCCTGATCTGATAGCATAGGTACCAAGGCGACGATATGGTCATCTTCATATGCCATAAAAAAAGACACTGTAGCAAGGCAGTGTCTTTTTATTACAATAAATGGCGGTTGGTTTAGTCTGTTTCTGGCACGTAGATCAGGCTGCCGTCGTCCAGCCGGTAGGTGACACCGGCTTTACTGCCTATGCCGCTGCCTATTTCACTGGTCGACTGGTATTTTTCCAGTTTTTCGCCGTCTTTAATGGTGATTTCCATATTCTCTTTACCGGGGTTTTTAATCACCACTACGTCATCGCTGCTGAACGGGTTCAGCGGGTTATTGACGATGATGATAAACAGAATCACGATAATCACCAGAAACACGTCGATAATGTTCACCATGCTCAGTACCGGATCATCATCTTCAGCATCCAGAAAACGGCGGCTCATGGTGTATTACCTGCAGCCTGTTGCTGCCGTTCCAGTTGCAGCAGTTCCTTTAAACGCCAGCGGCGGGTAACGGTCTGAATAATAAACGCTAGCGAAGCGGCGACCAGCGCAACAATAACCGCCGCAAACGCCACACCAACCTGTTCACCGACTACCGTCATTTCACCGGCCGCGACACCGGCCAGTGCTGGGCCCATCGGGATCATGGTGGCAACCAGCCCTAGCAGCGGGGCGGTTCTGGCGGTAATTTTCAAACCTTCCAGCTCGGCCATTATCGCCAGTTCCAGTTCTTCGCTTTTCCAGCCAGGTTGTGCTGCCATCAAGCGGTGCAGTGGCTGCCAGCCACTGCTGAAACGCTGATAACATTCCGTCAGAAAACGCCCGCTGGCATACAGCGAATAGATAAAAAATAAGATAATCGACAATAATACCGGTGCCATAAACCAGTACGACAGCTCATACAGTATGGTTTCAATGCCTATCATGCGGCGCTCCTGCGAAATACGTTAAGATGCTGGCGGGCAACCCCGGCCAGCAGAGGAATTAATAACAGCAGTGGCAGATACCACAGCCGTTGCTGTTCAGCGGCGTTATTGCTGACCTGTTGCAGTTGCTGGCCACTGACCTGCTGGCCTTCGCTACCTGCCTGTGCTGCTGCAACACTCAGCCCGAATCCGGTAGCCTGTTGTTTTACAAAGTCTGCAATTGCATCATTACCGGCCTGAATATCAAATTTGGCGGTTAGCTCCAGATAGGCCTGCAACAGCTCGGTGAGGGTCTGTTCTGACGCATCCCAGTATTCTTTACGGATAGCTTCTAGCATCCGCTCCATCATCCGGGCTTGAGCTTCAGGGGCATGTTCGGCAAACCATTCATTGATACCCAGTTGCAGGCTGTCGTTCACATACACATCGTGCAGGCTCTGCCATTGGTCATCGCGCACCATATCCGGCGATACCACCTGCCAGCCCCATAAATTGGCCGTAATGTCCTGCAGGTTCAGTGCACCGGCATAACCTTCTGCCTGCATAGCCTGAATCCAGCCGGGATGGAATACCCGGGTGCTGAGTTCGGCTGCCAGAAAACGCGAGGCTGATTCGATACGGGCTTGTCCGGCCTGCCGCTGGTTAGAGATATACAGTGCCGGGCTTTTTCCGGTTAAATGCCGTACTGCCAGATCAATCCCGCCCAGATACTGGAACGGATCATCCGTGGTCAGCATACCGTACAGATTTGAGGTTCTGGCCAGCAGCGCAGCATCGACGCCTTTCAGGTTCTCAGCATACAGGGTGCTGGTATCGGCATCCTGACCCCAGCGCTCTGGATCGGGGCCAAAGGCATAGCTCATCCGCGACAGGTATAACTGCGCCAGTTTACTGTCGTCCTGCCAGCTGTCACTGGCCTGAATGGCATCATCCAGCCCGGTGCCGTAAACGCCGGTCGGGCTGCCGAACACCCGGGTGCTGGCAAAGTAACGGGCATCTTTTTCATTCATACCTTGTTGCAGTAAGTCTGCCAGTAAACGTTCGGTATTGCGGTATACCGGGTTATCCGCTTCCGCCAGCTGCGAGATTTCCTCAGCGGCTTTGGCAAAATGCGCCATCATATTAGGGAATTGATCGCGGTATAAACCGGTTGATGACAGCACCACATCTACCCGTGGCCGCCCCAGCTGTGCGGTCGATAACACAGAGTAACCGGTAACCCGGCCCGCATTATCCCACACGGGTTCAACGCCGATGGCATACAGGGCCTCACTTTCCAGCACGCCACCATGACGCATCGCCTCTACCGCCCACAGTGAAAATGCCAGCTTCTCCGGCCATGTGCCGTGCTGCTCTTTATGGCTTTGCAGCAATTCTGTCATTGCAGCTTTACCAGCCTGCCACGCCTCTTTGGTTGGGATCCGCGCCGGATCAAAACCATACAGGTTTTTACCGGTTGGCAGGCTTTCAATCACCCGCAGCGGATCGCCGCCGACGCCCGGTGTCACAAAATGCCCTGTCAATGCTTGCTGTAAACCGGTGAATTCGGTCTGAGCATTCAGCAGGGTGGCGTAATGGCGGGCTTTTTGCTGCCATTCGGGTAACGCGGGTGGCAGCGGCTGGTCATGATAACCAAGCGCACTTTCCAGCCAGCGATAGGGCAGGGTTTGTGGCAGTTGCTGGTAATCGGTAGCAAAAACCTCTTCCGGTTCAGCAACACCCAGTGCCTGGATAAAATCGTTACCCAACATTTGCATAATGGTGGTTAGCTGTTGCTGCTGCGGGCCTGTGGTCGCAAAGCTGTGCAGACCGAGCGGTTGCGCCTGTGCCGCCAGACTATGCAGGTAATCGTGCAGCTCGCTGATAAAACGTTCGGTATCGGTGCTGATTTGCTCCGGCTTCCAGTTAAGATCTTTCATAATCGGATCATTAACGGCGGTATCCTGCAAACGTTGCAGCGTCAGCTGTTTCACTTCACCTTCGTCCAGTTGCTGATACTGGTGAATTAACTGGTGCAGTTCTAGCAAACTGCCATGTAAGCCGGAAGGCTGAAATAACGGCGTCTGGTGGCTAATCATGGTAGCACGGCCACGGCGTTTGGCCTGTGTTGCTTCACCGGTGTTATCAACGATATAGGGATAAATGACCGGAATATCGCCCAGTGCCAGCAAAGGATCATCATAGCTGCTCAGACCGCGCTCTTTACCGGGCATCCATTCCTGTGTGCCGTGGGTGCCGAAGTGGATCAGCGCCTGCGCACCGGATTGCTGACGCAGCCACAGATATGTTGCCAGATAGTAATGGTTTACCGGCAGCCGCAGGTCGTGGTACAGGCTGCGTTCCTGATCGGCTTCCGGCATACCCCGCGGCGGTTGTGGCAGCATTATAATATGGCCGTTCTGCCAGCGAGGGATCAAAAATACCTGCTGACCGGCAGCTCCGGACAGATAAGGCGATTGCTCCGGTGTGCCCCAGCGGGCTTCAATCCGTTGCCGTACATCCTGTGGCAAAGCGTTGTACCACTGCTGATACTGGCTGAACGGCAGGCTGGCAGCCAGATCCTGCTGGGCCAGTTGTGGCAGTAAGGCCGGTTGATGCAAGCCCTGAATTAACCGCCCCAGCGTATCAATAGCCTGTTGTTCAGAAAACGGCGTAATGTGATACCCCTGCTGTTGCCATTGCTGGCTTAATCCGGCCAGGCTGCGTGGCACATTCATAAAAGAGGCCGACATATTTTTTTCGCCCGGTGGGTAGTTATAAAACATCACTGCAACCCGGCGTTGGTCATCCGTGGTTTGCTGTAAGGCGATTAAGCCGGCCAGCTTATTACTGACAGCATCAACCTGCTCGCGGATTGGGGTTAATGCTCCCTGATATTCGGTCCACAGCACTAACGGATCGGTTAAACCGTTCTGCTCCGGCAGGGCCAAATACAATGGCGTACTGGCCAGCGACAGGCCGGAAGGATGCTTACGCCATTCTGCTTCGTCGCCGGTCCACCAGCCAATACCCTGTAATACCGGAATGCCCAGCTGTTGCAGGTGGGGCAGCAAACCATTGTGATATACCGGCTGTAAATGCAGTAATGCCTGCACCCGGTGTTGCAGCAGTTGGGTTAGGTTGGCATCCGGCCCCAGCGTATAAAATACCGGTAACGCCACCAGATTACGTTGCTCCAGCGCCCGGGTAATGGCGTCAATATGTGCCATCGCGCCGGATTCCAGATAGCGGGCATGGAAGCCAATCGCCACCACATTGTTACTGCCGGGCTTTTTGCTGCGGCTGGTTAAAAATTGCAGTATCTGATCCGGATCGGCACTAAAGCGTGCCGGAAAATCCGGGTGATAGGCACCCATGGCCGGAATTACCACCGGTGCCGGAATAGCTGCCAGTGCGGCTGGATTATCCCGTGCGGCCAGATAGCGGAAAAAATGGCGGAAATTATGTTCGCCACCGTGACGGTAATATTGCCACAGTATCTCTGCCTGTTCCGGTTTCAGCCCCTGCGCTTGTTTTTCGGTACGGCCAACCCATAGCTGTTGCTGCGGCAGGCGGGCAGCCAGTGGTTTCAGCCGTTGCTGTATGGCCGAGAAATCAGATGCCCGCGGAATATCCACTACCAGCAGGGAAGTGTGCTGTAACTGTTGCAGCAATTGCTGATCGGTTAAGTCGTCGCTAAGCAGAACCTGTACCTTGAAACCGGCATCGGTAGCTGACCTGGTGAGCAGGTTAAGCTTGGCATCCAGTACAAAACGATTGGTTAAAATGCTGATATCAGCGGCCACCGGGCCGCTGATTAATAACAGAATCAGCCATAACCGTTTGAGGAATGGCATGATTACTCCTTAAATTTATATAACCAGTTCAGGTGGTAGCTGCGGCCGGTTTCAACATAACCAAAGCCGCTGTCTTTTTCCAGCAGGTCAACATTATTCAGGTTACTGACACCAAAGGTGAACTGATGCTGGGCATTTAAACGGTAGCGCAGGTTAGTATTGACTACGCTGTAAGACGGTAATTCCACTTCACTGTTACTGCTGATCAGCCATTGTTTGCCGGTGTAGTCGATATCTGCCGATAAATACAGCACATCACTGAGCAGGGTGTATTCCAGCCGGGCGGTGGCGCGGTGCTCTGGCCGGGCCGGTAAATGCAGGCCGGTGCTGTCGTCTTTAGAGTCGGTATAGGTGTAGCTGGATGCCAGACGCCAGTCTGTTGTGATATGCCAGTCCAGTTCGGCTTCAACCCCTTTAACCGAAGCTTCGGACATATTGACGTACTGGAATACTTTACCCAGCCTGCTGCTGCAATTATCGATACAGAAGGTGGTGATCAGATCGGTCACTTTGTTATGAAACAGCGTAATGCCGGCAGTCAGCTGTGGCAGTTGTTCATAACGCAGCCCCAGTTCCCAGTTATCGCTGCTTTCCGGTTTCACTTCGCTGTTACCGATAAAACTGTGCGGGCCGTCGAAACGGTAATCCGGGGAAATCTGTTTTAATGTTGGTGCGCGGAAACCATGACCATAACCGCCTTTCAGCGCCAGGCCGGGTGACAGTTCCCAGACCAGATAAGCACGCGGGCTGATTTCACTGCCAAAGTATTCGTGGTGATCCCAGCGGCTGCCGAGGGTCAGGGTCAGCTGGCTGGCCAGCCGCCATTCATCCTGCAATAACGCCGATTTGTGGGTGGCACTGCCTTCACCGTTAATAAACTCCGGGTGTTCCAATTTTTCATTACGCCATTCAGCACCTACTGTCAGGCGGTGATCAGTACCGATATCGCGGTGGAAGCGGCTTTCAAATACATCGTCAGTAAAAAACTGCGGTACATAAGGTGTAACGTTATTATCTGCATGATTAATCACATCAAAGCTGGAACGGTAATAACCGGCCATACCGCTCCAGTTTTCCCATTGTGGCAGCCAGTGCACGCTGAATTGCTTACGTTTTAAATCGTAGCTGCTCTGGTAATTAGTGCCGGATTTTACCGTATCCTGCCAGCGATCTTCATCCGCATACAAATAGGCCAGCTCCAGCCGGTGCTGCGGTAAAAACTGCCAGCTTAGCCCGGTACTGAGTGACAGTTTCTTTTTGCCTTCTTGCTCGCTCAGTTGCGGATCAAGCTTTTCAGCAGTATCGCCCTGCCGGGCCTGACTCAGGCTGAAACGGGCACCGAGCGTGTCGGTTAACGGGCCAGACATACTCAGGCTGGAGCGGTACTGATTACCGCCACGGCTGTTATCCGGTACGGCACCTGCTGCCTGAAAAGTACCCCGCCAGTTTTCGCTGTAACCACGGGTAATAATGTTGATTACACCACCGATAGCTTCAGAACCATACAACGCAGACAATGGCCCGCGTACCACTTCGATGCGCTCAATGGTATCCAGTGCAATCCAGTCGTACTGCAAATCGGAATGGCCGACAATATCATCGGTGGCCGAAATACGGCGGCCATCGACCAGAATCAGTGAGTGTTTGGAGTCCATGCCGCGCAGCTGAATCACTTTACGGCCACCAACACCCCGGCCGGATAAACTGACGCCCGGTACCTGACGCAGCAGGTCGATAAATTGAGGTTCGGTGCTGTTTTCTATCTGTTCACGGCTAATCAGGCTGACTGATGCCGGGGCTTCCAGCGTGCTGCGCGCGGCGCCGGTCGCTGACACGACAATGTGTTCAATCTGGTCTGTATCATCGGCCACAGGCAGCGCTGCTGCGCTTTGCAGCATGGCACTGCTGAGTAATAGGGAGGTGATCATTTATCGGTTTCCTCTTGCTGAAATTCGAGGTAAATGATAACAATTTGCATTTATTTTGAGGTGGTGCATCAGGGGTAACGGCGCTACCCCTGAAGAGGTAAACTGGTTTTAATGTGGCTGCTGGGCGACTGAATACAAGGCGGCGATTAAGTCGGATTGGGTGATAATACCGCTTAGTTGCTGTTGCCGGTTAAGTACCGGGATATGGTGCAGACCCTGATCTGACAACAGCGGAATCAGTGCGGCAATATGGTCGTCTTCAGAGACAACGGTTAGTCTGGCGGTCATCAGCTCTGCTACCCGGCGCTTGTGGTGCTTTTTATGACCGCGCTTTAACAGTAAGCCATTCAGATGACGCAGCAGTCCCCAGTAATGCGGGACATGCAGGTTTTTCAGAAAATCCGCCACGGATACCACACCGAGCAGTTGCTGCTGTTTGTCTACCACCGGTAGCATACTGATTTTATGTTTTTGCAGCAGTTGCCAGGCGGTAGCGACCGGTGTGTCTGCGTTAACGGTAATCAGATCGGCAGACATAATATCGCGGCAGCGGATTTCACCGCTTTTACGCTGATAGGCGTGTAATTGCGCCTGAGTATAAATCTTTTCCAGATCCTGCTCGCTGACATCGACTACCGTCTGAAAGCTGTTCAGCGCACTGAGTAAATCTTCCGGTTGCAGCCCAAGCCGTTTTAACGGGCTGAAATCCTGATGTAAATGCACCGGATCAAACTTTTCCGGTGTTTTCTGCTGCGGACGTTTTAATAACAGCCGGTTCAGCACCAGCGATGCTGCCAGCATCACCAGCACATTCAGTGCTACCGGATACAGCAGAAAATCATAACCCAGCAGTTGATCGGTTGAGGCAATCACCGGCACCAGTGCGGTGGCGCCGCCCGGCGGATGCATACACTCAAAGATATACATCACAAATAATACACAGCCGATGGTTGCCGCAGCCATTAAGGCTAAATCGTTAAACAGGTGCGAGCAGATAAGGCCAATCGCTGCAGAAATCAGGTGTCCGCCGGTAAAAGACCACGGTTTAGCCAGCGGGCTGTTAGGCAGGCCAAACAGCAATACCGATGACGCGCCCATAGAGGCCAGCAGAATAATGGTACTGGTGGTATCGGCCAGTTGCAGGCTGGTAAAGGTCACTACAAATAACGCAATAAAGGCAGCCAGCGCGACTTTCAGCCGCTGCCACAATGGAATAGACGACAGGCTCTGGCTATCCAGCCGTACCAGCCCCAGCTGGTTTAACAAACGGGATATCAGTGTTTTATGCAAAGGCGTTTTCAATTTATAGACATTCAGACGTCTGATGGATAGCCGCCAGTATAACCGCCGGCAAAGGAAAAGTATGTCAGTAAATAAAAAAACCATACTGTGGAAATTTTACGCAGTGTGGAAAACCAGCTTTGCAGACAAAGAGCCTGCCGAAAACAGGCTCTGAATATGTTTGTATCTGAAGTTTAGAATGTTAGTGGTTGGTATTCTCTACCTGTACGGCGGCTTTGGTATTAAATACCCCTTTCACCACCTGCCAGCTAACCGCCAGCGCACCAACGATAAACACCACGTCACCAATGGTACGAACCCAGCGCAGTGTATGCAGCAGATCGCTTTGCATCAGTGCTTCGCTGCGGGCATACCATAAACCTTCAGTGGCGCTGGCGTAGAACTGAATAAACCCGATAGGCAGCAGGCTGGTGAACAGCATCAGCGCCAGACCACCGTTTAACCACCAGAACGCGGTTTTCATCAGTTTTTCATCAAACACCAGTTGCGGACGGATATAGCGCAGGATCAGCAGGCTGAAACCCAGTGCCAGGAAACCATACACCCCGAACAAGGCTGCGTGAGCATGGGTAGGAGTGGTGTTCAGGCCCTGAATATAGTACAGCGCGATAGGCGGGTTAATCATAAAGCCTAATACCCCGGCACCCAGCATGTTCCAGAAAGCAACGGCAACAAAGAAGATCAGTGGCCATTTGATGTTTTCCATCCACGGTGCACGGCTTTTCAGACGCCAGTTTTCCCAGGCTTCATAACCCAGTACTACCAGAGGTACAACTTCCAGCGCACTGAATGTTGCGCCTACTGCCATGACCGGGGTAGTGGTACCAGAGAAATACAGGTGGTGGAATGTACCCGGAATGCCGCCCAGCATAAACAGAGAGGCAGAACCCAGACTGGATGCCGTGGCAACAGTACGGGATACCAGCCCCATATTGTAGAAAATAAAGGCCAGTGACACGGTAGCAAATACTTCAAAGAAGCCTTCTACCCACAGGTGAACAACCCACCAGCGCCAGTATTCCATTACGGATAAGTGAGTACGTTCGCCGTAGAATAAACCGGCACCGTAGAATAACCCGACACAGATTACAGAGGCCGCAAATAATGCCAGCAGGTTTTTGTCGCCCGGTTGTTTCAGTGCCGGAACAATAGCCCGCAGCATCAGCACTAACCAGAACAGTACGCCAACCCATTTGATAATCTGCCAGAAACGGCCGATATCAATATACTCATAACCCTGATGACCAAACCAGAAGCTGTACTGGTGCGGCATAATTTGCATAATGGCGAAGTAGTTACCAGCAAAAGAACCGACAACCAGCACAATTAATGCCCAGAACAGCACATCTACACCCAGTTTCTGGTATTTAGGATCTTTACCGCCGTTAATGACCGGTGCCAGGAATAAACCCGCAGCCAGGAAGCCGGTAGCAATCCAGAACATCGCTGCCTGAATGTGCCAGGTACGTGCCAAGCTATATGGCAGAATTTCAGTAGTATTCAGGCCATAGAAACCATCACCTTCGATAGTATAGTGCGCGGTAAAACCACCCAGAAACACCTGTACAGTAAACAGGGCAACAACAACCAGAATATATTTACCCAGCGATTTCTGGGAAGGCGTTAATGTTAAACGGCTGATAGGATCCTGAGCCGGGGCTTCGGGTTCTTCTTCGTCATGTTTACGCAGGAAGCAGAATGCCCACACCAGACCACCGACACCGGCGATTAACAGGATAATACTGACAATAGACCAGATCAGGTTTTCAGCTGACGGACGGTTATCAATTAACGGCTCATGCGGCCAGTTATTGGTATAAGTAACATCATGATCAGGGCGCTCAGTTGCTGCGGCCCAGGCAGTCCAGAAGAAGAAATGTGTCATTTCCTGACGGCGTTCCAGCGACGGCAGGGTGTTTTCCTTCATGGCATAGTTATGGCGGGTTTTAGTCAGCTCAGGGCTGTCGCCAAACAGGGCAATGTAATGGGCGGCAGTTTGTTCAATTGCCTGCAGCCGGGTATCGCTCAGTGTCAGCGTATCGGCGCTGCTGTTATAAGTGTTAGTACGGTATTCCTGTTTTAGCGCAAATTGCAGTGCATTTTGCGTGGCCGCATCCAGCGAGTCATAGCTCTGACCATACTGTTGCTGCGCGGTCAGTTCCAGCCAGGCCACCAGTTCACGGTGCAGCCAGTCTGCTGTCCAGTCTGGCGCCTGATATGCACCGTGGCCCCAGATAGAACCCAGTTGCATACCACCTACAGATTGCCATGCTGTCTGACCATTAAGAATACTCTCATTGGTCATCAGCACCTGGCCCTGCTGATCAACCACCTGCGCCGGAATGGGCGGCGCCGAGCGATACACTTCGGCGCCAAAATAGCCCAGTACTGAGAAGGTAATGGCTAAAATACCGATTAACAGCCACCAGAGTTTACGATATCCGGCCATACAACCCCCTTACATCATTGTTATTGTGCCTAAGTGTCATACTTCACTCCTGTTTTTATTAAACGGGCTTTACCCGCCGTTTTAACCATTACAAGAAATAAGCCAAAGATTAAGTGATTGTTATGTATTGAAATATTTTGTCTTTTGCTTGGTGCCGGGTGCTTTAGACCTGAGTAGGGCGGGGTTAAATTTACCCATTGGGTACTAAGTACCTATGCCGTTTGCTGCGAGGTGTTTTCTACCTCTTTGGCGATATAGGCTCAGAGTGAAAGTTGCTTTAAGGTAGTGCGCAGAAAAAGCTTAGAGGCAAGGCGCTATGGAGTACTATTTACAGGTAAAACAGTTACATATGTTTTGTGCTTATTTAAGCGCCGGTTTGTTTATTGGCCGGTTGCTATTGGATATGGTAGGTAAGCCAGGCTGGCGACAAACCCCGGCACGTTACTTACCTCATATTAACGATAGCCTGTTATTAACGCTGGCATTTACCTTGCTGGCAATAGGGCCCTGGCAACCCTTTGTGCACCAGTGGCTCGGGTTCAAAATTTTACTGCTGATTGGCTATATCCTGTTTGGTATTGGCGCGTTAAAACAAAGCCTGTCTCTGTCGCTAAGAGCTGCTTGTGTCGCCATGGCGTTGGCACACCTCAGTGGAATTTTTTATCTGGCCAGATTCAAGCCGTTGTTATTTGTCTAGCGCCGACTACAGCAGTATATTGCAAGTGCCTGTATAGGCAGTGTTATTTTTCGAGGTTATAAAGATACTTTATGTTGTGTGATGTGTTCCGAGGCAGGGGCTGAGATCAGCTTATTTTTGATTAACATTCGCCGTACACTCAGGCAAAGTTTGCCAAACCGGCGTAGCTCATCAAATTTGGGCACCCTGCCGTGCTTCATTGCGTTTTCCCAGAAACACAGTTCGGAATCGACCATTTCCAGCATTTTCTTCGGACAGCCGATACAATCGGTGTTAGTACCGCATATAAAAGTTGAAGGTTCATAAAGCGGAAGCTCAGTTTTTACCTGAGCGATTAACTGCTGCATGGCTGTTTTTAAATCAGGTTTTTTATCCATGATGCTGTACTGCCTGTATAGACCGGCAAAACCTGCACGGGATATTTCTGCGAATATTCACCTGCGTGGGATGTCCGGCATTAAGTAATGTTGTACAGAGTAGGCAAATTATTACCCATACAACTGCGGGGTTAAATTCCCACTAATGGGTATATCGGGTGCAGCCCGGAGTGTTGGCCCCAGGCTGTTGTATGATCTAACCGGTTCGCTGAGTGCGGGCTTGCTCTGCCTCTACGATCTGTGATTGTTGGCGGTGCTGCTGTTGCCGGTGATAATGACGTAGCTCATGCTCCTGGCGGCGGCCTTTGCTGAATGCCGATACCCGCTTCAGGTAGCCGATAACGCGGGTACCGTAGTCGATATCCGCGCTGCCACAGGCGGGGCAGTGCGGTAGCGTGCGTTTATCAATGGTTTCACATTGGTTACAGATGGTAATTTTGACGTTGACACAAAAGTAATTACAGCCGGTATGGGCGGCAATATTCAGCAGGTTTACATAGCCCGGCTGATCGAGTTTTTCCTCCAGGTTTAAATGTAGCGCTGAGCCGCCGTCGAGGTAATCCAGTAACTCGCGGCCATGCAGCTGGAATTTGTCCAGCGTATTGCTATGCTCGTCCTCTACCACATAAAAATACGAGTTATAGCAATCGCGCGGCACCAGATAGCCATCTTCGCGGTCCCACTTGGCATTTTTCACGCCCAGGTTTTCCGCTGGTACAAACTCGGTATTAAACATATAACCATATTCGGCTTTAGCGGCTTTGTTGGCATCGAAAATCACTTTTAAATGCTGCTGAACAAAGCGGATATAATCCGGGTTATTGCTGGCCACTAAGCCTTGTGATTCTGCGGCTTCTACCATGCCGTTAATACCGATAGTCAGAAACTGCTTATCCAGAGAGATAAAACTGGCATCGTATACTGTCAGTAAACCGGCTGCCTGATATTCTTCAATCAGCTTACGGTACGCCACCTGATACTTATGAATTTTACCTATCTCTGCGGCTAAATCGCGGCCATCCTGCACCAGCCGGTTCATATTCAGCGTAATCACATTGATGGAACCGGTTGCCACGCCACCGGCACCCAGTGAATACGAGAAGGTGTTGTCGCTGATTTCACTGCGTAGCCGGCAGCAACTGGCCAGCGAGTCGGCGTTGTCTGATTGATAAATAAAGAATGAGTTACCGGCCGCCATCTCGTGGGCGATGTCGTTGGCAAAGGCTGTGTCTTTACATTTACCGTTGTCGGTTAGCATCGCCACGGTAACGACCGGGAAAGTCAGCACAGTTTTTTCCCGTTCTCTATTAAACCAACTGAGGAAAAACTGCTGTAAGGCGGCTACCGACTGCCACTCTGGTTTTACAAAATCCGGAAATACAAAGTTGCCAAACATACTGTCAAAGTAATGCTGATCATACACGGAAATATTCCAGAACACGCTTTGATAACCGCGGGCTGCTGCCGGCTGGTTTAACGCATACACCACATGCTGCAGATGGTTGGCAATTTGCTTGCGGTGGGTTTGCAGGTAATTATCGCCATAATCTTTACGGGCAAAGTAATCAAAGTAGGTTAAAAATTCTACCGTAGCAACAGCACCGGCAAACTGGCTGGACACGGCAAACACAAAGTTTACAAAGCAGCCGCAAAACGATTCTAAGTGTTGCGGCGCTTGTGATTCGCCACCGAGCCTGGTTAAACCATCGCGTAAAAACGGGTACATGGTTACCGATACACAGTAAGGCTTTAAGCTGGTTTCGTCGTGTACGTAAATTTCATGCTTAGTAATTTGGCGCAGGTATTCGGCAGCCAGTTCAGCACCAAACAGCATGCTGATTTTATTGCTGACTAAGGCCCGGTTTACCTGAATAAACTGATCTTTCATCAGCTCAGCTTCCAGAGTGGCAATGTTTTTTTGTGTTACGTTGGCATTGGCATCCAGTTTCGAGCCATCAGCCGCATTATTTGCTGTCAGATAATTTTCAATAAACGTGAGTTTGCTTTGTAGTTGATGGAAATTCAGTGCTTGCATAGCGCATCTCTCAGCATGTTATGGTTGAATAAATAAATGATTCAGGCATTGGCCTGTACGTAAATCGGTAAAAACCTGGTTAGTATGCGGGCTGTTCAGGCCACCGTGCTCTGCCAGCCAGCGGCCGGTTTTCAGGTAAGTCAGTTGCTGCTTCAGTGCCGGACCGACATCATCCAACCCGGTATATAAACAGGTATTAAGGCCTGTGCTACGCGCCCGTGTTAACAGCTGCAGTAGCGTTTGCGGTTGCCATTCGCCGCCTAAAAACAGTACGCAGCTAATCAGGCCCTTATACGTTTGCAGCCGCTGTTGCAAATAGCTATCGGTTAACGCTGTGCCTTGCTCGCTGTGCCAGCTGTAGCCGCTATGGCAGCCTTTGCAACCCAACTGACAACCTGCGATGGTATAAGCCAGTGATACTTCGCCGGGCACTTCCTGAAAGGCGATTTGTTCATCAGTAAACCTAAGCATTGAACCCTCTATATAGTGTGTTTTTTTTTCATTATCACTAGATGTTGTGGTTTAGCTTAGCGCTAAGCTCGGGGCAAAGTTTGATCTGGATCATGTTTTTGCAGCTGTGAAAACTACAGCCTGACGCCAGGGCGCAGTTTTACTGCAGTTATTACCCCATCGGGAGTAAGACGCGGGGCTTGATGTGTGACATAGAAAATAAAAAAACCGCCCACTGAAAACCAGGGGCGGTACAGAGGAGCCAACATGCAGTATTGGCCAAGGTGGAACTATGAGAGAAGAAAAACGTAACGATGGCTACAATTGGTAGCTGAGCATCAGCCAAACTTTAGTAGTGTTCACTGCCAGGGTATCAGCGTTGTAATGCGCCAGTTTCAGTAAGGCAGATAATTGCTTATTCAGCGTGTAACCGGCGCTGGCATTCCATTCATCACCGTATTTGCTGCTACCGGCATCACTATCAAAGCGATGATAGGCCAGTGTCAGTGCCACCGCGTTTAGTTTAGTGCTGGCTTGCAGCCAGTTGTCGCGCAGGCCGGTATTGGGGGTAGTTAAAAACATATCGGCAAAACCGGAAAAAGCATGCAAGGTGGCCAGCGGCGTTTGAAAGGCGCTTTGGCCATCACCGGCTAAACGCTCCTGGCCGGCCTCCAACGTCACACTATCCAGCACCCAGCTCAGGCTTAAGCGGTGATAGTGATGGCTAAAACTTAACGGCGCCTTGTGCGCATCGTCTTGTTTAGCCAGCGCTAGCTGCCAGCTAAGCTTAGGTCCGCTGTTAAGCTTGCCCTGATAATCTGCGCCAACGGTGCGGCTATTGCGTGCTGCCCAGTTATCGAAATCAAAGTCATAGCCAAAAGCAGCCAACTGATGCGCCGGAGTTATCTGCCATTGCAGTAGTGCCGTATTGAAGCTGCCGTGTTGATCGGCAGCGGGGCTTTTGGGGCCAAATACCCGGTTAACATTGTAGTAATGGCCAAGCTCAGCGCTAAAGTTGCTGGCAAATGTTTGTTGCAGGCGGTAGCCATCCAGCGTTTGCTCATTCTGGCGCCAGCCTACACCGCCTAAAAAGCGTTGGTTTAGTTGGTTAACCAACTGGCGGCCAGCACTAAGCGTGGTGCCGCTGTCGTTCTGATAGCGCAGCAGGGCCTGATTAATATCGGTGCCTTTAGGGTCGGCCACCATGTTGTAATCTGTTTTACCATTGACGGTGCTGTTGTAATTGTCGTTACCCACCAGGCTGACATTATCAACCTGCAGTAAGGCGCTAATACCATAGGCTTTACCGGTATTAACGTTAACGCGGCTACGCAGGGTGGAGGCAAAGGCATCATCAAGCTGATTGTCCTGGCCGACATATTCCAGCCGATAGCGAAAATGCGCTGATACACTGCTTTGTGTCAATGCTTGCTCCAACTGCTTGCTGGCGCTGTCAGCGTGCGCAGGTGATGCTGCACAGGCAGCAGAGAATGCGAGAGTGATAGCAAAAGATAAAGCAGAAACGGTTGTTTTCATTGCTGGCTTCCTGACAATAGGCGACAGGGAGATCTTAACGCTAAATATATTTTTTTATAATTATATTAAATGGTTACCTACTTTATGGTAAGTGGGCAGAACCAGTTGGTACTGCGCTGTTTTCTCAGTTCTAAGTAACAGAAAAGCAAAAAAGGGCGCAAGCATGCGCCCCTCAGTAAGGCGATCGTTTTACTGCATTAGCGGCGAGTCGGATAGCTTAAAATCATAGCCTTCAATTTCTGCCGCAACTATCAGCGTATGAATATACTGCGCCACTGCTTTGCGGCGGACTTTTTCATTCAGGTATTCGGCTATTTTTTGTTGTACGGCACTAAACGGTAATAGCTTACCCGGCACTTTGCGGGCAATAAACACGATATGAAAACCGTAACGGCTTTCGATACCTTGCGGCAGCAAACCCGGCTCAGCACTAAAAATTTGCCGTTCAAACTCCGGCACCGTCTGGCCACGACTTATTTGGCCTAAGCTGCCGCCGGTTTCTTTTGACGGGCAGGCCGAGTAGTGTTTAGCCAGCTCAGCCAGGCTGTCGCCTTGTTGCAGCTGCAAAATTAATTGCTCGGATAAGGTCTTGGCTTCTACCCGGGCTTTATCATCCTCCGGTGCAGCGGCAAGCAAAATATGGCTGACCTCTAGCAGCGGCGAGCTGGCGAAGCGCTGCGGGTTTAGCTTGTAGTATTGTAAGCATTCTTCTTCCGATGCGGTGGGGATCGGCAGTTCGCGGCTAATCAGTGCATCCAGAAAGTCATCATCGCTGGCGCTGTTCAGCTCGCTTTTTACGCTCAGGCCCAGTGTTTTGGCGCGTTGACGTAATAATTCACCGATGATCAGTGATTCTGCAGCTTTAAGCGTAGCTGCGCGTTTGTTCGCCGCCGGATGGTATTGTACTTCGGCCATAATGGCCGCTTCGCTGATACTGGCATTGTTTACTTGTATCATTTTGAACCTCTGTGTTAGTTGTAGCTTGCTGCCCGGCTGCTGAAGGAGGCGAGCCGTTGTTGCTAAACAAAGCGTCTCCGGCATGGATGCCGGAGAGGAGCCTCCACGGATGGATTTACGGCGTCTTTGTGTGCAACACCGGCTTAAAGCCTCCCGGAGCCTGAAAGTTTAGCCGCTGGCTTCAGGTTGGAATCCCCGTCAGGCTCGTCACAGCAACTCGCTCGCTGCTTGCGCGCTCACTCAGACACTCTGTGCCGACCTGCCACGGTTCCAACCTTTCGCTTGCTATGTCTGTTATTTCCGCGTCCTTTAACGTACAAAACGCTGGCGTACTATCTGATGCTGGCGGCGTATGTATTGCACTGGTACGCTAAGCATGTGTACCAGGCGGCTAAACGGAAACACCACAAACAGCGTCATGCCCAGGAACACGTGCATTTTAAAAATCCAGTGCACGCCGCTAATAGCCTCTGCCGCTGCCACACTGTTAAAGGTAACGGTGTTTTGCGCCCAGGCCATTAGCTTTAGCATCTCGGCACCGTCCATATGGCCCAACGACACCGTGATACTGAGCAACCCCAAAATCAGCTGCGCATACAACAAAAACAGAATAACAATATCCATCGTATTGCTGGTGGCGCGAATGCGTGGATTGGTTAAGCGGCGTTTAATCAGTACGGTTAAGCCAAAGAAGCAAATCAGGCCGAACAAGCCACCGGCACCCACCGCGATCAATTGTTTCATTTCCGGTGTGATACCAAACAAATGCCAGATTTCTTTAGGCATTAACAAGCCAAAGAAATGCCCAAGGAAGATACCCAGAATACCGATATGAAACGGAATGCTACCCAAGCGCAGTTGCTTTTTCTCCAGCAGCTGACTGGAGCTGGTTTTCCAGGTGTATTGTTCTCTGTCGTAGCGGATCCAACTGCCAATCACCATAATGGCGATGGCAATGTACGGATAAATACCAAAGGCAAACAGGTTTAAGTGTGCCATGTTAATGCTCCTTTAAGCGCGCTTAGCGGCGGCTGCTTTATAAAGTTGTTCACCTGCTTCAGCGCTGCCAAGCAGCTCAGTGCTTAGCGGAATAAACTGATCGCGGCGCTGACCGTCGGTAGGTTTGTTACCTGTACCGCAGGCAGAGCTGGTTTGCTCGTTGCCGATAAAGCTGACCATCTCTTCCTCCCATACCTTGTCCAGCTCTTTGGGCGTATCGTCGCGCTTTTCGCCGGCGATCTGCTGTTTTATGTCAGCTAAATCGACTTCAGCGGCAGACAGCACTACCAGAGTGGCAAAAATGCAGGCGTAGTCAGACTCGCGCTGTTCAAGGCGGCACAGTAGTACCGCCAACACCGGCGCAATTTCCTCCAGGCCGATTTGCGCGTTTTGCTCACCCTGAGTGGATAAAAACTCCAGGTAAAGCGGCAGATAATCCGGCAGCTCTTTTACACCAATATCCAGCCCGGCTTCGCGATATTGCGCCAGTAGGTTCACCATGGCCTGGCCACGATCGCGTGACTCGCCGTGAATATGCTCAAAAATCAGCAGAGACAACGAGCGGCCGCGTTCAAACAGGCTGTCGTATTCAGACTGCCAGTCCATCAGCTCGCCGTTGGTGCGGCTGTTGATAAACGCGCTCAGGCTTTGCTTAAGCGGTTCCGCTATAGCAGTTTCGGCCACTATCGCCAGCAATTCGGTTTTAGCGTCTATCAGCGGCTGCTTTGGGTAATCCAGCAGCAAAGATAGTAGTTGTAGTATGGGCATGTTTTTTATGGTCATTGGACTTACTCCTGAATCTCTACCGGAATAACCTGACGTACACCTTTGGCTTTAGTGCCAAACAGATTTACGCCGTTATTACCATCACCACAGCCGTTACCAAAACTGAAACCACAACTGGATTTCAGGTCGTAAGCATTTTCGGCATAGGCACGGTGGCTGGTGGGAATGACAAATCTGTCTTCATAGTTAGCTAACGCCATATAGCGGTACATTTCTTCTACCTGCACCGGCGTTAAGCCAACCTGCTGCAACACTTCGGCATCTTCAACACCATCGACCTGTTGCGAGCGTTTAAAGGCGCGCATCGCGATCATCCGCTCCAGCGCACGTACTACCGGTGCCTCATCACCGGCGGTGAGCATATTGGCCAGATAGCGCAGCGGAATACGCAGCGATTTCAGATCCGGAATTTCGCCGTTCATACCCACATGACCGGCCTGCACTGCACTTTGAATAGGTGACAATGGCGGCACATACCACACCATCGGCAGTGTGCGATACTCCGGGTGCAATGGCAGGGCAACTTTCCACTCCATCGCCATCATATACACCGGCGAGCGCTGGGCGGCTTTAATCCAGTTATCACCGATACCTTCTGCTTTGGCCGCAGCAATCACTACCGGATCATTCGGATCAAGGAAGATATCCAGCTGCGCCTGATACAGGTCTTTCTCGTTCGGCGTATTGGCCGCTACTTCAATTTTGTCAGCGTCATATAGCAGCACGCCTAAGTAGCGGATACGGCCAACACAGGTTTCAGAGCATACCGTTGGCTGGCCAGCTTCAATACGCGGGAAGCAAAAGGTACATTTTTCTGATTTACCGGTTTTCCAGTTGTAATAGATTTTTTTGTACGGGCAGGCCGACACACACATGCGCCAGCCGCGGCATTTGTCTTGGTCAATCAGCACTATGCCATCTTCTTCGCGCTTATAAATGGCGCCGGAAGGGCAGGCCGCGACACAGGCCGGGTTTAAACAATGCTCGCACAAACGTGGCAGGTACATCATAAAGGTCTTTTCAAACTGACCGTAAATGTCCTTTTGCACCACCTCGTTAAAGTTTTGATCGATTTTGCGTTTGGCAAACTCGGTACCGAGAATTTCTTCCCAGTTCGGGCCCCAGTCAATCTTCTCCATCCGCTGACCACTGATCAATGAGCGCGGCCGTGCTACCGGCTGGTGCTTGGTATCACCAGCAGTGTGTAAATGCTGGTAGTCGAAATCGAACGGCTCGTAGTAGTCATCAATTTCCGGTAAGTCTGGGTTGGCGAAAATATTCGCCAGAATGCGGCGTTTACCGCCGATTTTCAGTTCCAGCTTGCCGCTTTTGTTGCGCACCCAGCCACCGTTCCATTTTTGCTGGTTTTCCCACTCTTTCGGAAAACCAATACCAGGCTTGGTTTCAACGTTATTAAACCAGGCGTACTCAACGCCTTCACGCGAGGTCCAGACATTTTTACACGTGATGGAGCAAGTGTGGCAGCCTATGCACTTGTCTAAATTCAGCACCATGCCAATTTGGGCTCTGACTTTCATAATAATTCCTCAAATCTTGTTAGGGGGCGAAACTCACAATGATGGATTTCGCGCCAGAGCAAGGCGGGGCCGGTTCGAAAAAGCGCAGTTTACGTACAAGTAAATGAGCATTTTGAGACCTGGCCTAACGCCGCGCTGGCGTGAAAGACGCTTTGTGGTTATGCCTCCTTGTCTAGCCAGTCGACTTTGCCCATTTTCCGGATGATGACAAACTCGTCACGGTTACAGCCAACAGTGCCGTAGTAGTTAAAGCCATAGGCTTGCTGCGCATAGCCACCAATCATATGAGTGGGCTTCATTACGGCGCGGGTAACCGAATTATGGATACCGCCACGGGTACCGGTTAACTCGCTGCCGGGCACATTCACAATACGCTCCTGGGCGTGGTACATCATGCTCATACCCTCCGGCACCCGCTGAGATACCACCGCGCGGGCGGCAATGGCACCGTTAACGTTAAAGATGTCGATCCAGTCGTTATCTTCAATGCCGGCGGCTGCGGCATCAATTTCACTGATCCAGACAATGGGGCCACCGCGCGATAGCGTTAGCATCAGCAGGTTGTCAGAGTAAGTACTGTGAATACCCCATTTCTGATGCGGCGTGATCCAGTTCAGTACGATCTCTTTATGGCCGTTTGGAGTTTTATTCAGTACCGGCTGCACAGTTTTTAAGTTAATCGGTGGCTTGTAGCTGCATAGCTGTTCGCCAAAATCGCGCATCCATTCGTGGTCCTGATAGAATTGTTGGCGGCCGGTAATGGTGCGCCATGGGATCAGCTCATGCACGTTGGTATAACCGGCGTTGTACGACACATGCTCATCTTCCAGGCCAGACCAGGTCGGCGAGCTGATAATCTTGCGCGGCTGCGCAACAATATCGTTAAAACGGATTTTTTCATCGGCTTTGGGCAGCGCTAAATGGGTGTGGTCGCGGCCGGTAATTTTACCCAAGGCTTCCCAGGCTTTAACGGCAACCTGGCCATTGGTTTCCGGTGCTAAAGATAAAATCATCTCGCAGGCGTCGATGGCGCTGTCAATTTTCGCCATGCCTTTGTTGGCGCCTTCGGCAGTGTGAACGCGGTTGAGTTTTTTCAGGAAGTTAACTTCCTCTTTGGTATCCCAACTGATGCCTTTACCGCCGTTACCCATTTTTTCCAGTAAGGGGCCTATTGAGGTAAAGCGGGCATAAGTATTGGGGTAGTCACGCTCGACAATATTAATATGCGGCATGGTAACGCCAGGAATGGCGTCACATTCACCTTTCCACCAGGCTTTAACACCATAAGGTTGCGCTAATTCGGCAGGGGTGTCGTGGTGCATGGGTATCGTAACCACATCGGTTTCTACGCCAAGGTGGCCAACGGCAGCTTTGGAGAATGCTTTGGCAATGCCTTTAAAAATTTCCCAGTCGCTGCGTGCTTCCCAAACCGGGTCAATTGCGGCAGTTAACGGGTGAATAAACGGATGCATATCCGAGGTATTCATATCGTCTTTTTCATACCAGGTTGCGGTTGGCAGCACGATATCTGAGTACAGGCAGGTGGTAGACATACGAAAATCCAATGTCACCCATAAATCTACTTTGCCCTCTGCTGGCTTATCGGTCCATTCCACATCCTCTGGTTTTTTACCACCAAACTCACCCAGATCTTTGCCCAATAAACCATGCTTAGTGCCAAGGAAATGGCGCAGCATATATTCATGGCCTTTACCGCTGGAACCCAGCAAGTTAGAACGCCAGACAAACATATTGCGCGGGAAGTTTTTTGGATCCTCCGGCTGCTCGCAGGCAAACTTTATGTTGCGATCTTTTAACTGCTGCACCACATAGTCTTTTAATTCAACACCGGCGGCTTTTGCCGCTGCGGCCAGTTTAAGTGGGTTAGTGCCTAACTGTGGTGCAGACGGCAACCAACCCATGCGTTCAGCCCGGCTGTTAAAGTCGATAATGCTGCCTGTCCATTTTTCTTTGTTGGCCAGTGGCGAGACCACTTCGGCCATGTCCAGTTTTTCATAACGCCACTGGCTGGAATGGTTGTAAAAGAACGAGGTACCGTTCATATGGCGTGGTGGCCGCTGCCAGTCAAGTGCAAACGCCAGCGGCGTCCAACCGGTTTGTGGCCGCAGTTTTTCCTGGCCTACGTAGTGTGCCCAACCACCGCCGCTCTGACCAATACAGCCACACATCATCAACATATTGATCAAACCGCGGTAGTTCATGTCCATGTGGTACCAGTGGTTTAACGCAGCACCGACAATAACCATAGAACGGCCGCGGGTTTTATCGGCATTGCGGGCAAACTCGCGCGCTACCCGAATCACATCTTCCGGGTTAACACCGGTAATACTCTGCTGCCAGCCCGGGGTGTAAGGCACGTTGTCGTCATAAGACTTGGCGCGGCTGTTATCACCAATGCCGTTATCGACACCATAGTGCGCCAACATCAAGTCAAACACGGTAGCCACTAAAGCAGTGCTGCCATCGGCCAGTTCGACGCGTTTGGCCGGAATTTTGCGGATTTGCACCTCGTTATGCGCCGTATGCTGAAAGTACTGATATTCGTGCGGCGCGCCACCAAAATATGGAAAGGCGACGTCGACCAGCTCGTCACGGCTACCTTTTAAGCTCAGCTGCAGGTCGATGTCGCCGTCTTTATCTTTTTGCTCCAGGTTCCATTTGCCGGCCTGGCCCCAGCGGTATCCAATGGCACCATTGGGGCTGGTTAAGCGGCCATCACTGTTAATGGCAATGGTTTTCCAGTCCGGGTTATTGTCTTCACCCAGGTTATCCACTAGATCGGCAGCGCGCAGAAAACGGCCCTGGCTCAGATGCTTGTCACCTTGCTCCAGCATCACCAGCATTGGCATATCGGTGGTGCGTTTTACATAGTCAGTAAAATACGCGCTTGGGTTATCAACATGGAATTCTTTTAAAATAACATGGCCAAATGCCATAGCCAGCGCAGCATCGGTACCCTGACGTGGGGCTAACCAGGTATCACCAAACTTGGACGCTTCTGAATAATCTGAGGTAATAACACAGGTTTTGGTGCCTTTGTAGCGTACTTCGGTTAAAAAGTGTGCATCCGGCGTGCGGGTTTGCGGTACATTAGAGCCCCACACAATAATGTAATTAGAGTTATACCAGTCGGCTGATTCGGGTACGTCGGTTTGCTCGCCCCAAACTTGCGGTGATGCCGGCGGTAAATCGCAGTACCAGTCATAGAAGCTTAAACAGTTACCGCCAATTAACGACAAATAACGCGCGCCTGCAGCGTAAGACACCATCGACATCGCCGGAATGGGCGAGAAGCCGGTAACCCGGTCCGGGCCGTAAGTTTTGGTGGTGTAGACGTTTGAAGCGGCAATCAGCTCGTTCACTTCATCCCAACTGGCGCGGATAAAGCCACCTAAACCGCGGCGCTCTTTGTAGCTTTTCGCTTTTACCGGATCGCTGACAATAGATTCCCAGGCTTTAACAGGGTCTTTATGTGCAGCCTTGGCTTCGCGCCACAGTTTCATTAATTGCTGGCGTACCTTGGGATACTTTAAGCGGTTGGCACTGTAGATATACCAGGAATAGCTGGCGCCACGCGGGCAGCCGCGCGGTTCATGGTTCGGCAAATCTGGCCGGGTACGCGGATAATCGGTTTGCTGGGTTTCCCAGGTCACCAGACCGTCTTTAACATAAATTTTCCAGCTACAAGAGCCGGTACAGTTTACGCCGTGGGTTGAGCGCACAATTTTATCGTGCTGCCAGCGCTGCCGGTAACCCTGTTCCCAGGTTCTGTCTTCGTTAGTTGTGACACCGTGGCCGTCGGCGAACGGGGCTTTGCGGGTTTTAAAAAACCGCAGTTTGTCGAGTAGGTGACTCATGGTTTACTCCTGGTCTTGTCCTGCATGAACAGACATTTTGCTTTTCTGGTATGCACACTATAGAAACAACAAGGGGATGATGCTTGATTTGGATCAAGGCAGCCATAGAGCTAAATACATGATAAAAAAAGAAAATACCCACAAGGTGGTAGTGTGGGTAGCGTTGTTATGCTTGATAATACGCTGGCAGTTACCCCTTATTGCGTGGTGTTGGCTGTTGCGGCTAACCCAGCAGGGAAAAAGGGGTAGCTCAATTGTGCCGCTGGTTTTAACGACAAACCAGCACGAGTGGCAATTAGCAGGTATGCTGTAGGCAGTAAACTAAGCGGAGCAGTTATGCGACAGTTTTCCATTGTTACCCGAATTAATATTGCGCTGGCCTGTATAGTTACGCTGGCGATAGGCACCATGCTGGCGTCGTATTGGTTATCGGATAAAACCGACAGTGACGCCTATGCTGTAAATGTCGCCGGATCGCTGCGGATGCAAAGTTACCGTTTGGCCTGGTTAACCTTGCAACAAGATGAAGTGAAGCTGGAACAAGCTGGCGAGCAATTTAGTCGCAGTTGGCAGCACCCTGTGTTTAAACGGTTTTGGCATAATGACAAGATAGTGCAGCAGTTCGATGCCGCGCAGCAGCACTGGCAGCTAATTGCGCCGTTGTTGCAACAGAAGCCGTTAGATATGCCGCAACTGGAAAGGCAGTTACAGCAACAAATTCAGCTGCTGGAAGACCTGGTGTTTTACATTCAGCAAGATGCTGAATATAAAGTCCGCAGTTTTCGCACCCTGCAGTTGGTGGCTTTACTGGCAACAGTGTTGTTGTCTGCCATTGTGATCTACTGGTTAAAAGTAATGGTGCAGCAGCCACTTGAAGATTTAACGAAAGGTGCCCGGCAGGTGGCAATGGGGGATTTTACTCACCGGGTAAATGTCGCAAATAATGATGAGCTTGGGGCGCTAGCGCATAGCTTTAATAAAATGAGTGACTCCATCGCTTATATGTACGGTAATTTGGAAAAGCGGGTGGAAGAGCAAACCGAAGCGCTGCAGCATACTAATACCACGTTGCGCTTTTTATATAATACGGCTCAGCGTATTAGTGAGCACGCACCCGAGTATGTTGACTTTAGTCAGATAGTTGCTGAGTTAAAAACGGTGGTGAAAGTAGACGATCTGGAGTTGTGTCTGTTTACTGAAGAGGGTGACAAACCCTATATGCAAGTGTTGACGGAAGATGGCAGTGACGCCCCTTGTGCGCAGGAAAATTGCGGTGATTGCCTCAGCTTGCCGCAGTTGTCGGGTTGCAACAGCAATAGCTACAACTATTTGCTGCACCGTGACAGAAAGAAATATGGCGTATTGGTGGCGCGTATCACAGAAGGACAACTTGATCGCTGGCAGCAAAAATT
Source organism: Rheinheimera pacifica (assembly GCF_024809855.1). Lineage (GTDB taxonomy): Bacteria > Pseudomonadota > Gammaproteobacteria > Enterobacterales > Alteromonadaceae > Alishewanella > Alishewanella pacifica_A. Next base: position 26,056 of record NZ_JANUEM010000017.1, on the reverse strand, counting down.
GTTGGCTTCGGTGGCCGATCAGTTGGCACTGGCACTGAGTTTAAAGTCAGAGGAAGAGCAGGTCAGGCGTCTGGCTCTGATGCAGGAACGCACTGTGATTGCCCGTGAGTTACACGATTCTTTAGCGCAGGCGCTGTCTTACTTAAAAATTCAGGTTACCCGGTTAAATAAAGCCACACAAAAAGACGATAAAGACACCATTGCCGATGTATCGGCTGAATTGAAACAGGGCCTGGATGCGGCTTATCGTCAACTGCGTGAACTGCTGACTACCTTCCGGCTTAAAGTGGATGGCGCTGGTCTGCACAGTGCGCTGCAAGCCTCGGTGAAACAGCTCAGCGAACAATCCGGCATGCAGATAAAGCTGGATTATCAGTTAACTAATATTCCGCTGGCACCACATGAAGAAATTCACCTGCTGCAAATTATTCGCGAGGCCAGCCAGAATGCGGTGCACCATAGTGCCGGTAGCGAGATTGTAATCAGTTTGCAGCAGCATAAAGGCGAGTCGATAGTGCTGGCAATAGAAGATAACGGTGTTGGCATCCCGCAATCGGCTGAAAAACTGAATCACTACGGTTTGGCGATTATGCAGGAGCGTAGTAAACACCTGGGCGGGACAATAGACATTCGGCGGCGTAGCCAGGGCGGTACCGGAGTGTATTTCAATTTTTCTCCGGAATACCTGCAGCATAAACAGCGTGCCTGATATTACTTAATGGGTATAGCTTCAACAACGTTGTTGCCACAAGCTAAGGCTATTAACCGCTTTGGGGAGGGAAACAGTGATGTCTGAAGTACAAGAGTATAACTTTACCGATTTTAATCAACTGATACAGCTGTGTAAGCAGTATCCTGAAAAAGCGGAGCTGTTACGGCAGCAGCTTATTGAGCGGCAGAGCAATGATGCTAACCACCGCTCTCTGTTGCAGTACCAGTTTGTCACTGAGCAACGCTTAAAGCTGCTACCGTCTGCAGAAGCAAAGCAGTTATTTATACAGCAGCAATTTGCACAGAATATTCAACGGTTACAAGGATGTTTAACTGAGCTGGAGCAAAGTTGTAAGAACGTGAGTAATTTAGTGCAGAAATGAACAACAAAGGCGCAGTAAATGCGCCTTTGTTTTGTCAGGGATTAAGGATTATAAAACTCGCCGTTTTTTCTCAGGTAAAAAAACCAGTTAATCAGCAGGCACAAGCCATAGAAAATGGCAAAACCTACCATGGCATACTCTGGTGTGGCGGCTTTTATTTGTTCTCCCAGTACCTGTGGTATGTAAAAGGCACCGTAGGCTGCTACCGCTGATGTCCAGCCCAGAACCGGGCCGGCTTGTTCTTTGGGAAATACCACCGCAATGGTGCGGAAGGTAGAACCATTACCAATACCACTGGCAGCAAATAAGCCTAAAAATATCAGGAAAAAAGGTACGAAGTACTGCTCCGGTGTCGCACTTTGATAGGCACGTTGCATATAGTAAGCCGCGCCTAAAGCACACAATATCATCACAACTGAGCATAACTGGGTGACAAAGGCACCGCCAAGTTTATCGGCTATCCAGCCACCCACCGGGCGAATTAAAGCGCCAACAAAAGGTGCGATCCAGGCGTAGGTTAATGCACTGGGGCCATTTGGGTTGGGTGTGCTGTGCGTCATAACGCCATCCACCATGATATGGCTGTAGCCAAAAATGACCTGAATAGATAACGGAAAGGCTGCAGAGAAACCGATAAAAGAGCCAAAGGTCATTACGTACAATACACTCATTACCCAGGTGTGCTTGTTATTAAAAATCTTATATTGCCGGTCCAAACTGGTACGAATGGCACCGGGTAAGAGTTTTAATAAGAAAACAGTGGCGAACAATACTGCTATAAGCACAATTTCTTTTGGAATGCCAAAACCTGAACCATTAGCCGATGCCGGTAAAATCAGCCATAAACCGGCAATAGAAGTCACAAAACCTATGCCGAGCATGGCCAGAATAATACTGAAAGATTTTATGGCCGATGGCAGCTTGGGGGTGACTTCTTCGGTGTGGATATTATTGGTGCCAAACCAGAGTAAAAAAGCCAGTGGCACTAAGGTAATTAGCCAGGCAAAACCGGCGTTTTGGATCCAGGTTGCAGTGCCTGCGGGAATAATGCCGGTTACCGTGCCACTGGCCTTAGCCAGCACCATAGGATCACCGCCACCCAGTAGAGTAAAGACTCCATACGACATAAAAATGGGCACCAGAATTTGCACTGTGGTGACACCAAAATTACCCAGGCCAGCGTTTAAACCCAGCGCTAAGCCCTGCTGTTTTTTTGGGAAAAAGAAACTAATGTTGGACATGGACGAAGCAAAGTTGCCGCCACCAATGCCAGATAGCAACGCCATCAGCTGAAACACCCATAGCGGTGTATCAATGCTTTGCAGCGCTAACCCGGTGCCCACTGCCGGTATCATCAGTAAACTGGTGGTGAGAAATAACGTATAGCGCCCACCACATAAGCGTACAAAGAAGCTGGACGGAATACGTAAAGTCGCACCGGTTAAGCCGGCTATAGCGGTAAGGGTAAACAGCTCGGCGGTGCTGAACGGGTAACCGACATTCAGCATTTGCACCGTAACAATACTCCACAGCATCCAAACACCGAAGCCACACAACAAGCTGGGGATAGAGATCCACAGATTGCGGTTGGCAACGCGTTGGCCTGTGGTTTGCCAGAAGTGTTCATCTTCCGGCTGCCACTTTTTCAGGTCTGACATAATAAACTCCTGTGAGAAACAGCAAACTAAATTGCCCAAACTATGCAGGCCGGAACTTATTGTCACAATGTATCTTCGGAGTTAGCTGGCAGCAGCGTGGGGATAGTTGGAGGTACCTACAAAGTGGTAAGTTTTTAGTGTTGAGCTTTTTATTGTATTAAAAATCAAAGATATATTGTGCATTTGTTGCTGATGGCAGGCAGTAGCTGGTAAAAGAGCTGAATAGGCTTATCGGTCATTTAACTGATTTATATCAAAGTTAGCTCTGCCTTGTTATAAGCTAATACTCATACGGAAATACGGTAGGTTTGGAGTAAGACATGTCAGAGCAAAAATCCAGCATTATGCTGGTAGATGATCACCCTTTGCTGCGCAAAGGTTTAAAGCAGTTGTTGGCGTTGGAGGATGAACTGGAAGTTATTGCCGAAGCCGGTAGCGGCATTGAGGCGATACCGTTGGCTGTGGAGTTGGATCCGGATCTGATTATCCTGGATTTAAATATGCAAGGTATGGATGGTATTGCCACGTTGAAGAAGATGCGTGACGAGGGCGTAACTTCGCGCATAGTGATGCTGACAGTATCAGATGCCGACGAAGATGTCGTTAATGCGATCAGCAATGGCGCCGATGGTTACCTGCTAAAAGATGCCGATCCGGAAGTATTGCTGGAGCAAATAAAGCGCGCGCTGAGTGGAAAAATGGTGCTAAGTGAAGCCATTACTCAGGTTCTGGCCACGGCATTACGTCGCCCGGCAGTAAAAACATCGGCTGAGCTTAACAGCCTGACTAACCGCGAACACGAAATTTTAAGTTTTATCGCCAAAAGTCTGAGCAATAAGCTGATCGCCCGCGAACTGAATATCTCAGACGGTACGGTAAAGGTGCATGTAAAACACTTATTGAAAAAGCTTGGTCTGCGCTCGCGGGTAGAAGCTGCGGTGTGGATGGTAAACCAACAGGGAGCCAAAAGCTGATGCAAGACACTCGCGTCCAGAAGCCTCTGCTAAGCGCAGAGCAGGCGATACTGCAGATGCTCAGCGAGGTACAACCATTGCAGCAGACCATAACAGTGTCGTTAACTGAAGCACTGGAGCGGGTATTGGCGCAGCCGCTGTGCTCCGGTATTAACGTACCTGGCTACGACAATGCTGCCATGGACGGTTATGCACTGCGTGCGGCAGAGGTCGCTCCCGGTCAGCCGCTAGATGTGGCGGGTGTAGCGCTGGCTGGTCATGCCTTTACCGACACTGTGCCGTCTGGCAGCTGTGTGCGTATTACCACCGGCGCGGTTATGCCAAAGGGGCTGGATACTGTGGTAATGCAGGAGCAGGTGCAACTTATACAAAGCGATTTGCAGCAACAGATTTTGTGTCAACTGGTGCCAACGCCGGGCGAGCATGTACGCCGCGCTGGCGAAGATATCGGCAAAGGCGCACAGGTGTTTGCTGCCGGCCATAAGTTACGCCCGGCAGATCTTGGTTTGCTGGCGTCGTTGGGTTTTGCCAGCGTAACAGTAATGCGCCAGCTAAAAGTAGCCATTTTTTCCAGCGGAGATGAATTAGTGCCACCGGGCCAAAGCCTGCCAGATGGCCATATTTATGACAGCAACCGCTATGTTATCGCCGCTATGCTACAGCGTCTCGGCGTTCAGGTGCTTGATCTGGGTTTATTGCCGGACGATCCGGCGGCAATAGAGCAGGCGTTTAAACAGGCAATGGCACAGGCCGATGTACTGATCACCAGCGCTGGCGTCTCGGTGGGCGATGCCGATTATACCCGGCAGATTTTACATAAACTGGGCCAGATTAACTTCTGGCAGGTGGCGATAAAACCGGGTAAACCCTTTGCTTTTGGTGCGCTTAATAACTGCTGGTTTTTTGGCTTACCGGGTAACCCAGTCGCTGCAGTGGTAACGCTGGAGCAGTTAGTACAGCCAGTGCTGCGTAAACTTAGCGGTGAAACTGCAGCTCAGCCAGCAAAATTGCTCAGCGCCGAGTGCGAAGCGCCATTGAAAAAACAACCCGGCCGGATGGATTATCAGCGCGGCTGGTACTGGCAGAGCGAAACCGGTTTAAAAGTAAAAACCTTAGGTGCGCAAAGCTCAGGTATGCTTAGCTCCATTGCCAACGCCAATTGTTATATCGTACTGGCACGTGACAGTCACAGTTTACCCGCGGGGGCAACGGTAAACATACTGCCGTTTTCTGAACTGTTACGTTAATCTCCCTGCAAACGATCTACTTTGGTTTTTACGACAAGCCAACCTGCATTGCGGTATGTCTGCTAGATTGCGTCAGCTTGCAGGAATGATAGATATTTTTTCAACCTTTAACTCAATGTCGGCAGTTATTAACTTTCTGTCGTCAACTGATCATCAGGATATCTCGGTATGGCGGAGTATTTATCTGGTAATTTTATCGCACCCTTACAATTTACCTGTGCACAAGGTGATATATCAACTCGGCGGCTGGCGCTGCTGCAGGCCATTTCTCACTGCGGCAGTATAGCTGGTGCGGCCAAAATGGTTGGTATTACCTACAAAGCTGCCTGGGATGGGATTGATGCTCTCAATAATCTGGCAGACGAGCCGCTGGTATTGTTGCGACAAGGCGGTGCTGGCGGTGGAGGTGCTCAGTTAACACCAGCCGGTCAGGCTTTGCTTGAACGTTTTGTCGAAGTACAGCAGTTACAACAACAGTTTATGCAGCAGGTTAATCAGTCTGAACTTGGTCATACCGTCAACTTACTCAGGAGATTTTCGATGAAAACCAGTGCACGCAATACGTTTTATGGTGAGGTGCAAAGTGTGCAATTTGGCGCCGTCAATTGTGAGGTGATATTGCAACTTGGCGGTGGTGATTTGCTGGTGGCAATTGTCACTAAAGAAAGTGTAGAAAAACTGGCTTTAACGCAAGGCAAAAAAGTCTATGCGCTAATCAAATCCAGTTGGGTGATTTTGGCAAAAAACAGTGGTGAACTGCAGACATCTGCCCGCAATCAGTTCACCGGTACGGTAAGCCGGGTAACACCTGGTGCCGTAAACAGCGAGGTGACACTGGAACTGGCAGGCGGTAATACCCTGGCCGCAGTTATTACCAATCAGAGTGCCGACGCGCTGCAGTTTCAACCAGGTGATAGAGCGCAAGCGCTAATTAAGGCGTCTCACATCATTATCGGGGTTGATGAGTAGTACCTGGCAAATTGCAGCACCGCAAAGGTACTGCATCCTCTGTTCTTCGTTTTAGCTCAGTTTGTGTTTGTCATTTTGCCCTTAATGGGTAGTTAAGCACTGCTGGGGGTACTCCCTCAGTGGCGTTGTGCATTGATGCTCATTTTCGCAATATACCTGAGTATATATCGGTAGGGTTTGTTGAAAATCAGTCAAGGCTGTCAAGCAGAACAGGAGTAAGGTCATGGGCAGAGAATACAGTATGACAAAAACCAGATTAGCAATCAGTATTGGTTTGCTTTTGTCATCCTGGCAGGTGCTAAGTAGTGAGCAAAATGCTACTGATGCAGAACTGGAAACCATAGTAGTACTGGGCAGCAGACTGGTGTCTGGCTTAGGGCTGGATGATCAGGTGGCTTCGTCGTTGGATGCTGGGCAAATACGCCAGTTTAACCGTAATAATGTAGGAGATGCGTTAAATTTATTGTCTGGTGTGACGTTAAGCCAGAATTCCCGTAATGAAAGTATGGTCAGTGTGCGCGGCTTTGATTCAAGGCAGGTGCCGTTATACATCGATGGAATTCCGGTGTACGTACCTTACGATGGATACATTGATTTTAACCGTTTTACCACCGCAGATCTGGCTGCTATTCAGGTAACTAAGGGATTTAGCTCGGTAGCTTATGGGCCCAATACCCTGGGTGGTGCCATTAATCTTATTTCACGCAAGCCATCTGAACCTTTTGAAGCCGATCTATCACTGGGTGCCGGAAGTGCGAATCAGTACAAAGCCGCAACCAATATTGGTATACGGCAAAATAAATGGTACCTGCAGGCTGGTGCGTCCTACATCGACAGTGACGGTTTTAAATTGTCAGATGATTTTGGTGCAACAGCGACAGAAAACGGCGGTTTACGTAACAATGGTTACTATAAAGACAATAAGCTGTCTTTCAAGTTGGGCTATTTGCCAGCGGAAGGTGAAGAACATCTGCTAAGTGTATACCGGCAGCAAGGTGAGAAGGGACAACCGCCATCGACTGATCCGGCATATGCACGATTTTGGCAGTGGCCGTACTGGGATAAAGAAGGGGTTTATCTGGTGAGTCGAAACCGGCTGGGAGAAACGGAAAAGCTGACCGTCCGACTATATCATGACAAATACAGCAATGAGGTGAACTCATTTACCGATGCCAGTTACAGTGAGCTTAAAACCAGTGGTTCTGGTAGTGTGGGTAGCGGCCGCAGTATTTATAAAGATACTACCGGTGGCGGCTCTATTTTGTTGGAGTCCCTGCGTTTTACTGATCATCATCTTCGTTTGGTTAGCCATATTAAAACTGAACGTCACCTGGAGCTGGACGCAGCTGGTACACGAAATACCGAATACAAAGATACGCTATGGTCAATTGCTGCTGAAGATAATATCCAATTAACTGATGCGACAGTACTGGCCGTTGGGGTATCGCACCATCAATTAAAACCAGACAGTGTATTTAACCTTGGTAATCCGTACTCGTTACCCGGCAAGAAAACTGCTACTGATACTCAGGTGGGGCTGTTTTACAGTTTGTCAGCTGACGCACGGCTTTATGCTACTGTGGCGGCAAAAACCAGATTGCCCAGCCTTAAGGATCGTTATTCACAGCGTTTGGGCCGCTTTATTGAAAACCCGCAACTGGAAGCAGAGCAAGCGATAAACTATGAACTGGGCTACCAGCAGCATTTAGCAGAAAACAGTGTGCTGGAAATAGCTCTGTTTTACAGCGATATCAACGATAAAATTCAAGCGGTGGCAGATGTTTCCGGTACCTTGTCGCAAATGCAGAACATTGGCCGGGTAGAAACATCGGGCTTAGAGTTGGGCTGGCAGACACAATTAAGCCCGGTCTGGCATTTGGGCGGCAACTACACCTTCACCCGGCTACGCAATAAAACTGACCAAAATAACCGTATCACGGATATTCCTCGCCATAAACTGATGCTACATAGCCAATGGTTGCTAACCCAGCAGTTACAACTGCAACTGCAAGCAGAGCATAACAGTTCACGGTTTGCGTCAGCGACACGTGAACTGACCGGCTTTACAGTGCTAAACCTCAGTGCCAATTATCAGCTACCTGCTAACTGGCAGCTTAGCCTAGGTCTTAATAATGCAACAGATAAATATTATGAGTTAGCAGATGGCTTTCCGACTGCGGGTCGTAGCTGGTTTATTAACCTTTTTTATTCGTTTTAAACAGGAGTGTAGGCAATGCAATTTTTAATCAAAATGGGGTTGTTGAGTTGGTGTTTATTTTGCTTACAGCCAGCTGCTGTGGCAACGGAGTCGCCGTATGCCAATTTTGTTACTCACACGCTACAGGTCACGGGTCATATCGAACAGCCATTGCAATTAACCGTTGCACAATTGGCCGCGGAGTTTAGCTTGCATCAGGGAGGAAACTTTCCTCTGATTTGTCAGTCAGGCGCTAATAAAGGCCAACTAGAGCACTTTAAAGGGGTGCTGTTGCGCGATATCTTGGCTAAAGCAAAGATTATTTCCCGTGAGCATAACGAGCTAAAAAAAGTCGTGATTATCGCCACCGCCAGCGATGATTATAAAGCAGTATTCTCTTGGAACGAGTTATTCAACTCTGAACTGGGAGAGGGGGTGTTGGTGTTCTTTGAAAAGGACGGTTTGCCTTTGAACGACTTTGAAGGACGGATTGCGTTGGTATCAAGCAAGGATACCCGTACCGGTCCACGCCATGTACGGTGGTTAAAGCAGATTAACGTGGTAAAAATAACAGATTAAATTAATAACCTGGTGCCACTGTAACCTTTGTTGGCAGTGGCGTTAATGCAAATAAATGTTTGTTAAGCGTTATTTATAATGATGTCAGACCAGCAAAATGTGCTGGCAAATTGGAAGGAAAATATGCGGTTACCTAAATGCTCTCTCTACAGTCTGCTGTCTGCGGCTGTTTTAATGCTGTTCAGTATAGCAATAAACGCTGCTGAGCCTATACGCATAGCGGTAGCGGCTAACTTTAATGGTACTTTGCAAAAACTAACCGCGAAGTATGAGCAAGAATACGGCCAGGCCTTTGTCATTAGTGCCGGTTCGTCCGGTGCTTTGTATGCGCAGATCCAGCAGGCCGCACCTTTTGATGTGTTTTTTTCTGCTGATGCTATGCGGGCAGAGCGGCTGGTGGCAGAAAACCTGGCCATTGACTCATCGCGTTTTACCTATGCGGTTGGCGTGCCAGTGTTGTGGTCAGGTGATGCACATCTTATTGATAACAAAGCAGAAGTTCTTAGAGGCGACGCTTTTCGTCACCTAAGCATTGCCGAGCCGCGTAATGCCCCTTATGGTATGGCGGCGCAGCAAATACTGGAAAAGCTGGGGTTGTGGCAGCAACTTAATACCGAAAAACGCCTGATCAGGGCGCAATCTATCGGCCAGGCGTATAGTCAGGTTGCATCGGGCGCGGCGCCGCTGGGCTTTGTTGCACTGGCACAAGTTATAGATGAAAACGGTACAGTGCCAGGCTCTTACTGGTTAGCGCCGGCAGAGATGTATCAGCCGATTGTGCAGCAGGCGGTGATTTTACATTATGCCGAACGAGATGCAGCTACGCTTGCGGCGGCTCGTTCTTTTATGACTTGGCTACAAAGTGATGCAGCTATCGCTATTATCCGGCAGGCTGGGTATGGCGTTGAATAGTATTGGTTTAACTGATTATTGAGATAGCGATGACACACACGTTAAACGCACTGTGCACTTTGAATGGGTAACAGTATGCTTTCACCCAATGATCTTCAGGCGTTATGGGTTACTTTTAAACTGGCGCTGGTCAGTACCGCACTGTTACTGGTGTTTTGTACGCCCTTTGCCTGGTGGTTAGCCCATACCCGCTGGCGTGGCAGGGTCGTAATAGAAGCCGTGATTATGTTGCCGCTGGTGTTGCCGCCTACGGTACTGGGGTTCTATTTACTGTTGTTGTTAGGGCCAAATGGTTGGATCGGTCAAACAATGGAAGCGGTGGGCTTTAACCATCTGGCGTTTACGTTTAGCGGCCTGGTGATAGGTTCAATGCTTTATTCACTACCATTCGTTATGCAACCCTTAACGGCGGCATTTCAGGCCGCGGGCGGGCGAATGCTCGAAGTGGCCGCGACACTCAGAGCATCACCGCTGGAACGTTTTTACTCGGTCGTACTGCCGTTGTCCCAGCGCGGTTTTTTAACCGCTATCGTATTGTCTTTTGCCCATTCGCTGGGCGAATTCGGCGTAATTGTTATGATCGGTGGCAATATACCCGGCAGCACACAAGTAGCATCAATAGCCATCTATAACCATGTTGAAGCGATGGACTACGCATCAGCACATACCCTAGCGGCGATATTGGTTGTGCTGTCTTTTAGTTTACTGCTGGCGGTTTATGCGCTTAACCGCAAATTTAAAGTTGTAGGGATTTAATGAGCATAATCGCTGACATAATACTTGAACGAGGCAGTTTTACGCTTGATGTAAACCTGCAGTTGCCAGGTAGCGGTGTGACGGCACTGTTTGGCCGCTCCGGTTGTGGTAAAACAACACTGCTGCGCGCGTTGGCGGGGCTGGAGCGTTTTAATGGCGGCCAGATCTGTGTGCAGGGTGAAATATGGCAGGATAACAAGCACTTTTTACCGGTGCATTTGCGTGCAGTGGGCTATGTGTTTCAGGAGTCCAGTTTATTTCCGCATCTTAATGTGAAACATAATCTGTTATACGGCTTTAACCGGCTTGATAAAAGTGCCCGGCACATTGCTTTCGATGACACCGTGCAGCTACTGGGTCTTGATAGTCTGATGCACAAGTTTCCGGCGCAGTTATCCGGTGGCCAGCGACAACGTGTGGCGATAGGTCGGGCACTGCTCACCAGCCCCCGTTTGTTGCTGATGGACGAGCCTATGGCGTCTTTAGATCTGATCAGCAAAGCCGAGATATTGCCCTATATTGAAACACTGCACCGCAACCTTGCTATCCCGGTTATTTATGTCAGCCACAGCATTCAAGAAGTATGTCGGCTGGCCGACCACATGGTGTTGCTGGAAAACGGTCGGGTATTAGCCCAGGATAGCTTGCAAGCAGTGTTAACCCGGCCGGACTTGCCGTTGGCGTACCATGACAATGCCGCCGCAGTGTTGTGTGCCACTATGTTGCGCCACAGTGCTGATCATATGAGTGAGCTTGGCTTAGAAGGCGGCCAAACGTTGTTAATATCACGGCAGAATATTATGCCTGGTGCACAAGTGCGGGCTAGAGTTCTGGCGCGGGATGTCGCCATAGCGCTGCAGGTGCCGCAGCATATCAGTGTGAATAACTGTCTGCCGGCAACCATACGGGATATCAGCGATGACAGCCATCCCGGGCACGTACTGTTGCAACTGGATCTTGCAGGGCAGACCATATTGTCGCGTATTAGCCGACGCTCATTTGAGCGCCTGACGCTCGCGGTCGGGTTAAAGGTGTTTGCGTTGATTAAGGCAATAAATCTAGACTAGCGCGCTAATTAACGTTCTGTTGCCAGCGTGCCAAAGCATCCTGATCGCTGTGTTTGGCTTCAACCCAGTTAGCGCCTTGGGCGCTGTGTTCCTTTTTCCATAAAGGCGCACGGTTTTTCAGGTAATCCATAATAAACTCACAGGCCGAAAACGCCGCTGCGCGATGGGCGCTGGTTACCCCTACAAAGACAATTTGGTCCTGCGTTTTTAGTTTTCCTACCCGGTGAATAATGTGCACACTGCCCAATTGCCAGCGCTGACTTGCCTGTTGGGCAATGTCTCGTAACGCGGCTTCTGTCATGCCCGGATAATGCTCCAGCGTCATGGCATATAGCTCTGTGGCTATTAAGTCGCGCACCAGACCGGTAAAGGTGACGATGGCACCGCAACCAGGTTGCTTACGCAGCTCGTTATATTCACTGGCATGGCAAAAATCGTCGGTTTGTACGGCGACAAATATGTTCATGTCAGTCACCCCCCGGTGACCGGCGGGAAAAACGCGACTTCATCACCAACTGCTACGCTGGCGTTTTGCGCAACCATGGTTTGGTTTACCGCACACAGTAAATCTGAGCGGCTCAGTTCCTGCTGCCATTTGTCGCTGTGCTGCTTAAGTTGCACCAGTATGTCACTTACCGTGGTAGGGCTATTGCATGCCAACTGATAATAATCACAATTGAGCCGCTCGCGCAGGGCGGCGAAAAACAGAATTTTAATCATAATTTAATCTCCGCAAGATAATGCCCCGACTTACCGCCGGTTTTTTCCAGCAGGCGGATATTGCTGATAGTCATCGCTTTATCTACTGCCTTACACATATCGTAAATGGTTAAAGCAGCAACGGAGGCGGCGGTGAGTGCCTCCATCTCCACGCCGGTGCTGCCACTTAGCAAACAGCTGGTTTCGATCTGAATTTGGCCTTGCTCTGGCGACAGCTGAAAATCGACTGATACCTTACTTAGCAGCAGTGGGTGGCACAGCGGAATAAGCTCGCTGGTTTTTTTCGCCGCCATAATGCCTGCGATGCGGGCGGTGGCCAGTACATCGCCTTTTTTTAGTAATGCTTGTGCAATTAAATGCAGTACTTCTGGTGTGGTTTGCACCATGGCTCCCGCACGGGCCAGCCTTGTAGTTGTTGGTTTGCTGCTGACATCAACCATTGCAGCAGTTCCGTTTTTATCTATATGAGTCAAATTCATAGGGCTAAGTTGAGCTGTTGCTATTGTTGTCATATCAAACTCTGCAGCTTTTCGTTGGGCTGTTTTTTACATGGGCGACAAAATTGCATGGCCCGGTTTTACTATCTAGTTGCGGTAAAATCAGTTGTTGCATCGCCAGCGTACAAGCGCCACATGAGCCAGGCATAGCAAATAGCAGGGTGCCGTTGGCCAGGCCAGCCACCGCACCGGATTGCAGCGCGGCCGAGCCAAGTTCAGCAAAAGACAGCTGGCGAAATAGCTCACCAAAGCCTGGAACCGGTGTATCCAGCAGCGGAGTCAAGGCTTCAATCGTACAGTTGCCTGCGGCGTAGCCGGTACCACCATTTATCAGTATCACCTGAATATTACTGCTAGCGATCCAGTGGCTTAATAATGCGCGCAACGCGTATTTATTGTTAGCCAGCAAAGCGCGGGCGAAGAACTGATGGCCAGCTTCATGCACCAGATCACATAGCAGATCACCGCTGCTGTCATCCGCACTGGTGCGGGTGTCTGATACCGTTAAAACAGCGATATTGAGCGGATAAAACCGGCTTAAATCAGGCTTTGGCATACGGGCTCCGATGAGTCACTAAAGTAAGACATTGCTGCCAGTCGGCTGGCGTATTGGCATTAAGTAATTCAGTTGTCGGCGCCGGCAGGGTTTTGGCATTAAGTTGTGTTAGCAGGGCTTTGACTGAGCGCTGGCCAATACGTAATTGGGCGCTTATCAGGCTGCTAAGGGCTGGGCTGACTGGTAATACGCAGGGCAGTGGGTTATTGCTAAAATAGCAGGCTGTGTGATTGGCGTGTTGCAGCAGTTGTTGCACTCTGTCCACAGTTAATAGTGGAGTATCAATCGGTAATACCAGTAACTGTGTTGTTGTGCAGTGTTGCAGCGCTGTCAAAATACCAGCTAAAGGCCCCTGTTGTGGCATCTGATCGGTAATAAACCCCGGCTGATTGCGGCTAATTAACACTTCGTTGGCGCCCGCAGCTAACGCGAGTTGCTGCATATGTATCAGTAAACTCTGGCCGTTAAGTTGCAGTAGTGCTTTATCCTCGCCCATGCGGCTGGATTGTCCACCGGCTAAAATCAGTGCGCTAAATTGAACAATGCCTGTCATCTTCTTAGCCATCTCTCATCCGCCAATTTGCGCTAAATGCCGGGTGCTGCCGCTGTAATCCTGTTGTAACTGGTGACTGGCGGCTTTGCCTTGTACGGCCTGTTGTAAAAAACGCATTACCGGCGCGCTATCATCGTTTTGCAGCAGGTTGCGCAGGTCCTGATAACTGTCGGTAAACAGGCATAAGTACAGCCGACCAGTGCTGGACACCCTAAGCCGGTTGCAGTCAGCACAAAAGTCTTTGCTGTAGGGCATAATCAGGCCAATGCGACCCTGATAATCGCTGTGGGAATACTCTAACGCCGGACCATCGGTTTTTGTTTTAGCGTTTAACTGCCAGCCTTGGGCCAGCAATTGTTGCTGAATACCGGCACCGCTTAAATGCTGGCGCTGATAAAAGCTGGCATTGTCACCAGTGCGCATCAGTTCAATAAAGCGCAGCGCAATATCTTGCTGTTGAATAAACTGCAGAAAGTCCGGCAGAGCCAAAGCATTGTGCTGTTTTAGCAGTACAGTATTAATTTTCACCTGTTTAATGCCAATGGCCTTGGCGTGAGCAATGCCATCAAGAATATCGACAAGCTTGTTCTGGCCGGTGACCAGATGAAAGGTGTCGGCATCTAAGCTATCGACACTGACATTTATCGCATCCAACCCCGCTTCCTGCCAGGCCAGCGCATCGCGTTTTAAGCGATAACCGTTGGTGGTCAGTGCCACTTTTTCAATGCCTGGTACGGCTTTGCAGGTGGCGATAATTTCAGTTAAGTCTTTACGCAGCGACGGTTCACCACCGGTAATGCGCACTTTGCGGGTGCCGAGCTTAGCAAAGGCAGTAACTAAACGGCGAATTTCACTTAAGTTAAGTTCGCCTGTGCGTGAGTCGCAATCATTACCATCTGGCAGGCAGTAGCTGCAGCGAAAATTACAGCTTTCAGTGACAGACAGCCGCAAATAACTAAAGCGGCGCGCATAAGCGTCAGTTAACATCATTCACCTTTCCAAATAGGGAGGTGTGGCCGTTTCCAGCCACACCCGGTGGCGTTATTGCCACGGCTTACCGTTCATTTCTGCCCGGTGATATATGCAGGGCAGGCTTAGAACCGGTAGCTCGGTGTTATGGCTAAAGCTTAAAAGCTTTTTGCTGTTATTGTTATTGCCATTAAGGGGTGACTAACTACCTCTTTGGGGGGGGGCACCATATACCTGTCAGATGCCTTTGTAATTCGCGTGAGACTCTTATAATTTCAGTTCATTTGGCGTCAATGACTGGCCGACGAGCTGCTAAGCTCAGGTTACCCAGAGCGGATGATTCAATATGATTACTCCACCATTGCATCATTTCTCTGCGGCCTTTTAAGTAGCCTGCTTTGTTATATGCCCGGCGCACCTGGTTTTTGTCCTCATGGGCTAGAGCGCTTTCCACAAGGTCACCATAAAAACCGGCTTCGTTCAATGTTGTGCTGGCCAGTGAGCGCATGCCATGGGCGACTAAGCGGTTTGCGAAGCCCATCCTTTTTAACGCCATATTTGCCGTTTCCTTATGAATATGGCCACCTTTGTGCCTGACAGACGGGAAGACATAAAGCTGCTCGCCACTAATAGGCCGCATAAGCTGTAGTAAGGCGATGGCCTGGGATGACAGTGGTACCTGATGTTGGCGTCGCTTTTTCATAAACTCTGCCGGTACGGTCCAAAGTGCTTGCTCAAAGTCGACATCCTGCCAGCGTACTTTAACGGCTTCGCCGGGGCGTACCATAGTATGCAGTTGCCACTCGATAAGGCAGCGGGTAGATAGCTGAATACTGGCAGCGCTTAATCGCTGCATTAGTTCTGGTAGCTCTTCGGGCTTCAGGGTTTTCATATTCTCGTTTTTGGGGCTGCTAAATGCGGCTTTAATCCCACTTAAGCGGTTGAACTCAAGTAAGCCGGTATTAACACACCAGGTCATCAATTCGTTGATGCGCTGGCACAGTCGCGACAGGGTTTCCAGCTTATGTAACTTTTCAAGCGGGCGCAGTATTTCAATAACTTGCTGCGCACTCAGCTCTTTTAACGACAAATGACCGGTTTTAGGGAAGACATGCTGCTCGAATGAGCGCTGGATGTTAAAAGCATGGCGTGTGCTGATGGATGAGAACTTTACCTCAAACCATTTTTCACAAGCATTCTGAAAAGTATTTAGCGCATCTGCGGATGCCTGGCTATTTTGCTGCTCCAGCCAACGTTGTGGGTCAACACCTTCAGCTAACAGTTGCCGGTATTTGGCTGCGGTTTTCCTTGCTGCTGAAAGGGTGACGGCTGGATAATTACCAAGCTTAAGATTATTACGTTTATTAACTAATGGCCGAACATAGCTTAGCAACCATGATTTACTGTTGGATGGGCTAATTCTAATTTGTAAGCCATCGCCGTCGTACAGCGTATAGGGCTTTGCAGAAGGCTTACTGCTACGGATTATTGTGTCGCTTAAGGGTATGATTTTCTTTGACATTATTGCTCCTGATCACCCTTTTTGACACCACAGCCTTTTTGACTTAGGTCTTGTGGTGTCATCTGTGGTGTCAAAAAGCGTATATCGCTTTAGACCCCATAAGACCCGCTTAGACCGTAAATCATCTCTAATGCTTGATATTAAAAGGTTTTTTCAGGAGGTTCAGACCATATAAGACGGGGTTGTACTGTCTTTTGGCTGCCCCAACAGGAATCGAACCTGTAACTGCCCCTTAGGAGGGGGCCGTTATATCCATTTAACTATGGGGCAACGGCGCGAAATTCTAACAGAGTGCGCCGGGGTTGGGAACCAGCATGCTTAATAAGCGCTGCTTTTCCGTACACTTACTACGTCGCCGGGCTGAATATGCTGCAATAACTCTTGTTTATTGGTACTAGCCCAGGCGTTTCGCTCTGTTAGTTCGGTGATAGTAAGGTTTAGCTGGCTTTGCAGTAGCCGTTTTACACCTGGTGTAGTGGGGTGGCGTTGTAGCTGGAATAGCTGCAACTCGTCACCCTGCTGCAAGCCATGCATTTTACCAAGATCGAGCATCACTTCGTTTTTTCTTACCTGTTTTATTGCACTGAGTAAGGGTTTGCATTGCAGTTGTTGTTGCATATCAGTGGCAATAATTTGTAGTAGCTTGTCAACTTTACTGCCATAAGGCATTGTCCAGAATGCCTGGCTGTGGCTGGCTGGTGTGCTATGGCTTTTATAAGGCCAACTGGCGCTGGTGCGGTATTCCTGTTGGTAAACGATATTCTGTTCGAACAGATCAAACAGTGTTACATCAATAGCAAAATAGCGCTGCTTTAAATCTTTTTGCCAGAAGTGGCTGGTTTTTTCACCAAGTGACATATCGTTAATACGGGCACTGATAACATACTGATATCCCTGGCTAAACAGCTGCTCGGTAGCCGGATATACCAGATAATGCAGCGGCATTTCCTGCGGCAGGCTGCTTACTGTGGCAGTCGGGCTGTAGTCGCGTAAATGGCGCTCCAGTTGTACAGTGCTATGTTCGCCTATGGTAAATAAATCGCCGTAGATAGCATCTTTGCGGGCCTGCAACTGAATTTGGCTCAGTAATACGGGCTTACGATATGGGTTACCGCTGCAACTGCTTAATTGCGGGGTTATATCGGCGCGCAGGGTTACTGTTAGTATATTATTGTGTCGGCTCTCGGATAATAACTGCAGTTTACCGATCTGTGCATTGCTGACGACACCGAGTTGCTCTTGCTGCAAAATTCCGTCTATCAGTTGTTGGGTACTGCTAAGGCTGGCACCGGCAAACAATGCTGCTCTTTTTAGCGCATCTTCAATAGCCGCCTGGCGGGCTGAGTCTGTATTGCCCTGTTCTATCACTGCCTGGCCGGTGGCTTCATACCAGTCGGCCATGCTGTTTATACTGTACAGGCTGGCAACAAGCACTCCGATAAATGGATAAAGTTTCATATAAGCCCTGCAATAAATTGGCACTGCGGATCACTAAGCAAAATGTATGCCTTAAGCTGACACTGCAGTTAAATTATGGCGTGAATATTGCTAATTCTACCTGAGACAACTAACAATTGAGTGCACAGTAAGTGTATTGTGCCGCAGGAGAACAAAAATGACAGCTTGGCGCACTTTAGTGGTGTTAACTGTGGTTTGGGCAGCAGGGTGCTCTTCGTTATTAAGCCAGCATTTAGAATATGCACCGGTGAAGCCGGATGCCTTTCCGGTATTAACAGCGGTAGGTTATGCCCCGATCAGTGTGCAGCATGGCGACAGTAATGAACATAAAATGTTGCAGGCGATGAAAGCGTCGAAGTTGGATGCTTACCGTGAACTGACCGAAGTAGTGTATGGACAAAAAATTGACGCGACTAACCAACTGCGTGCTATGGTACTTGATAATGAGCAGTTGTCATCGTCAGTAAAGGGCGTAATAACCGGGGCCAGAGTAATAAAAACCTATGCTATTGATGATGTATATGTAACAGAGTTGGAACTGGATTTTGAACAGGTATACCATTTGTATCAGAATACTCAGCCAAGACAAACGATTAAAAGTGTGCGGTACTACTAGCCTGTGTTATTAACTTAGTACCGCCAGTTAGGGTATTTATCAGTTTAGGCTTTGATGCCTTTACCTTTATTTTCTACTGCGGGTTTGCCTTTGTTGGTGTAAGTCAGGCCAGATTTACCGCGGCTCGCCAACAATTCAGTTTTAAACCTGGCCAGAGTAAGTTGGCTTTGTTCCAGAGTTTGCTGGTTAATGTCATTTTGCCGTTTACACTCTTCCAACCGGGCATCAAGCCCGGCCACTTTTTGTTTAAACCAGGTTTGTTGCTTTTGCTCAGTAATATCTGCACAGGCCGCCAGTAAGGCGTCGTTCTGTTGCAGCTGTTGCAGCTGGGCTGTTTTTTGCGTGAGAATACTTTCCAGCGCTGCGATGTCGCGGCTGGCTAAAGCGGCAATTTCCTGCCGCAAAGACAAAAGCAGCTCATCCAGTAGCTGCTTTTGCTGGTCTAATAAGGTGATGATTTCGTTGCTGGCTGTGGTCATTTTTTACCAAATAGCTCGCTTTCAAACTGCACTATGCGTCGTGCCAGTTGTTCAACATTTACTTTATACTTACCTTCGGTAATAGCCTGTCTGATTTTATCAACCTTTTCCTGATCGATGCCGTTGCTGTTACTGGCTTTTTCGGTCAGTTTAGAAAATTGTTGCGCCTGTGGCGTAATAGACACAGAGTCTTGCTTTTGTGCTGCTGCCTGGCTGGCATTTTGCTGCACAGTAGCTTGCTGACGTTGGGCATTTTGCTCAACTTTGTCAGTTTTTACTTGCGGATTATTCTGCAAGTTATTGATATTAATAGCCATGCTTGTACCTCATCACCTTAATACAGATCCTTATGCACAGGTTAACGGCGTTAAACTGCAAAACTTTAGTTAATATTTAAAATTTAATACTAACCTGGTTTACTGCTATTACCTCGGCGGTAATAGCCCGTTTTGACTGGCGGTTAAGTACACTGATGACATCACCCAGACTGCCATCACTTTGTGCTATTCCGGTTGCCGCTACATTTAAGCCGTTATTGCTAACTGATATTGTAACAATATCTCCTTTACAGACAAGGCAAAGATCCTGCAAGGTGATAATTTGTCCAATGGACAGGGCCCGCCGGGTTTTTGCGCCGATAATTTGTCTGGGGTCACTAACCAGGCTACCGCGTAAAAAACGACGCTCACGGTTGGCAATATCCAGCATATCGGCAGTGAGCAGGCTGCCACCAGCAATATTTTGAGTCAGGACTACGGTTTGTACAATTTCTTCTATCCGTGCAGGAACATACAGTTGCCAGCTTTGTTCTGCACTACAGCGTATTTGTATTGTATTCTGGCGCTGGGTAAGTGGCTGAGACAGCGAAAACTGTAACGGCTCGTTGCAGTGTTTATAACCTATTCTGTCGTCAAGCGGGCTTACCTGCAGTTGTATACTGCTATCCGGTGTTACAACCAGCTCCTGCTGCAGCCAGGCAGAGGCCTGCTCAGTTAACTGCGCAGGCGAATAGCTGCTAACGCTGTCCTGCGCAGCTATAGGGTTTGCACACAGCAGCGCAATGCAGGTAAGTATTTGTTTAAATAAATTTTCGTACTTTTTCATAAGGTTTCGGCTATGCTTTACACGCTAAGGGTTATAACATCAGGGCCAGACTTGGCGGTGTCAAATAACCGTCTGTGACAGGTGCTAAAGCAAGAATCGATCCGGATAGTATTACAGAGGAGCGGCAGATGGCCGGTATTTTAGACTCGGTAAATCAGCGCACACAATTAGTTGGCCAGAACAGGCTGGAATTACTGCTGTTTAAGCTAAGAGGGCGCCAGCGTTACGGCATTAACGTATTTAAAGTGCGCGAAGTATTGCAATGTCCGCCACTTACAGCCATTCCCAAGCGCAATAAGTTTGTCCGGGGTATTGCGCATATACGTGGTCAAACTATCTCGGTTATCGACCTTAGCCTGGCTACCGGCGGTAAACCGATTGAAGATACCAAAAACAGTTTTATTATTATTGCCGAGTATAACCGCTCGGTGCAGGGTTTTTTGGTAGATTCAGTCGAACGCATTATCAATATCAACTGGGAAGCGATAATGCCGCCGCCCAAAGGTACCAGTGGTAAACAAAGCTACCTGACTGCAGTGACAGAAATTGATAAAGAGCTGATAGAGATTCTGGATGTAGAAAAAATTCTGGAAGAAATATCGCCTTCTCCAACCTCTATAAGCGCAGATATTAATACTCATAGTATCAGTGCCGATTTAGGCGAGCGGCTTATTCTGATTGCCGATGATTCAGCTGTTGCGCGTAATCAGGTAAAGCGGGCGCTGGAAGGGTTGGGTGTTAAGATGCACCTGGTAATGAATGGGCGCGAAGCTCTGCAATATTTGCAGGAAGTAGCCAAAAGTTGTAATGAGTCGGTTACTGAAAAAATTGGGTTACTGATTTCTGATATCGAAATGCCTGAAATGGATGGTTATACCCTGACGGCAGAAATTAAACTTGATCCTAAACTGAAAAAGCTGCACGTAATACTGCATACTTCACTTAGCGGTGTTTTTAACCAGCAGATGGTGCAAAAAGTGGGTGCAGATGATTTTATTGCGAAATTTAATCCGGATGAGCTGGCAGAGTCTGTACAGAAGTGGCTGCATACCGACTGAGTTAAGGATTAATAGTGGCAAATAAAGATTTACACGATAAAGAGTATATGTTGTTCAGGGATTTCCTTGAGCAGCAGTGCGGCATTGTGCTGGGCGACAATAAGCAGTATCTGGTGAAAAGCCGCTTAGCACCGTTAATGCAACGCTTTGGTTTGGCTACATTGTCTGAGCTGGTAAATAAAACCCTCAGCCCGTTTGAACGGCAGTTACGTTCTGCGGTAATAGATGCAATGACAACAAATGAAACCTTGTGGTTTCGTGATACCTACCCATATGAACTGTTAAAAAAGCAGATTTTCCCAGAGCTGGAAAAAACTTGCCGCACTGTCAAAATATGGTCAGCTGCCAGCTCAAGCGGGCAGGAACCATACTCTATCGCTATGACAGCATTAGAATATCAACAAAGCCGGCCTGGAGCCTTTAGCCTGGGCGTGTATATAATGGGTACGGATATCTCTAACACCATGTTGGAACACTGCCAGCGTGCCGAGTATGATGGTTTAGCCTTGTCACGGGGGTTATCGCCGGAGCGGCGCAGCAAGTTTTTTGAAGATAGCGGCAAAGGTATGATGCGTGTGAAAGACAATGTGCGCAAAAATGTTAGCTTTCGCCACCTGAACCTGCTGGATAGCTATACATTACTTGGTAAATTCGACATTATTTTTTGCCGCAATGTGTTGATTTATTTTTCTGCCGATGTGAAGGCAAAAATTATCCGCCAGTTTGCTCAATCTCTTAATCCACGTGGCTATTTATTTCTTGGCGCGTCGGAATCTTTGTCCAGCATTAATGCCGATTTTGAAATGATCCGCTGTAACCCCGGTATTATCTACCGTAAGAAAACTTAATCCACAAAAGTTAATATTTGGCCTGAGTTTTGCATTTCATTTGCTATCGCTTAATCAGAGGTGGCAAAAAAATGGCAATCAGTTTTGAAAAAGCATTTGGTATGCACCCTGAAGCCATGCTGGTCCGCGATCAGCGTGCTCAGGTGCTGGCCGAAAATATCGCTAATGCCGATACACCCGGCTATAAAGCCCGTGACGTGGATTTTCAACAGGCTTTGAACAACGCAAAGTCCCGCCAGTCTGGCGCTATGGCCCGCACCCACGAGCAGCACTTTACCATTTCTACTGCAACCCGGCATGAAACTAAGTTTCGTAATCCGGATCAGCCTGATACCGGTGACGGTAACAGTGTCGATATTCACCGTGAACGTAATGCGTTTATGCAAAACAGCCTGGAGTATCAGGCCAGCATGACATTTTTGAACGCTCGGATCAGCGGTTTGAAAAAAGCCATCACCGGCGGAGGTCAATAACCATGAGTTCATACAAAATTTTCGATATTACCGGCAGTGGTATGACAGCCCAGGCAGTGCGAATGAACACCACCGCCAGCAATATAGCTAATGCTAACAGTGTTAGCAGCAGTGTAGAGCAAACTTATCGTGGCAGGCATGCGGTATTCGCAGCTGAGTTGTCAGAGGCAAAGCGCCAGCAGGGTGATGACAGTGTTGGGGTCAAAGTGCTTGGTATTGTTGAGTCTGATGCACCTCTGAATGTGGAGTATTCGCCTAACCATCCTTTGGCAGATGAGAACGGTTATATATACAAACCCAATGTCAATATTATGGAAGAGATGGCGAACATGATTTCGGCGTCGCGCTCTTATGAAACAAATGTGCAAACAGCTGAAGCAGCAAAACAAATGGTTATGCGCACGCTCAGACTGGGCCAGCAACAATAAGGGCTTAGCAAATGACAACTAATGTAAATAACAACTCTGCACTGGATGGCATGTACTGGGATACCGACAAAAAGGTACCGGACAAAAATAATGGTGCTTTAACGCAATCTGATTTTTTTGCCTTGCTTACCCAGCAACTGGCCTATCAGGACCCAACCAAGCCGGTAGAAAATGACCAGATGATTGCTCAAATGACCAATTTTACTATGGCAGACGGCATTGGGCAGTTAAATGAAAGCTTTAAAGGCTTTGCAGAAAGTATGTCGTCAAACCAGGCCTTGCAGGCATCATCGTTGGTTGGTCGCAGTGTGCTGACGCAATCGGATGAGATTGTCTTTACCGGTGATACCTTAGCGCGCGGCAATATTGAGCTGGATAAAGCAGCGACCAGAATGCAGGTGCGGATTGAAAATGAAAAAGGCGAGCTGGTGCAATCTTTTAGTGTCGACAATCCCAAAATTGGTAAAAACGAATTTATCTGGGATGGTACCTATATGGCGTCAGGCTCTGGCAGTGCTGCGGTGGTAGACGGCGAGGTATCTGAGCGAGTTAAAGCGGGTGTTTATAAGGTAAAAGTAGATGTGAGTTACACCGATGGTAAAAATGCCAGTTTGCCAGTTAATGTTTATACCCCGGTGGCCAGCGTTAGCATGAACGGCAAAGGTGGCGGAATTATGTTAAACCTGATTGGCCTTGGTGCCGTGAAATTAGGTGATGTGTTAGAAGTTTCTTACGGTTAACAGTGAGCTGAGGTGAATTATGAGTTTTAATATCGCACTAAGCGGCCTTGCCGCAGCACAAAAAGATTTGGATGTAACAGCAAATAATATTGCTAACGTTAATACTACAGGTTTTAAAGAGTCACGGGCCGAATTTGCAGATGTATATGCTACGTCAGTATTTTCTTCCGGTCGTACTAAAGTGGGTGATGGTGTAACTACCTCAATGGTAGCGCAGCAGTTTAGTCAGGGCTCATTGCAATTTACCAATAACTCCCTTGATTTAGCGATTACCGGTGAAGGTTTTTTTGCCTTAACGCCGGATATGCAATCACGGGATTTAACCTACACCCGAGGTGGTGCCTTTAAACTTAATAAAGATAATTTTATTGTTGATAACAACGGCAATTTTTTGCAGGGTTTTAACGTAGATCCATTGGATGGAGAAAACCAATCGGTTAGTTTAAGTACGACACAACCTATTACGATACCGACAACAGCTGGTGCGCCGCGGGCAACCAACAATATTTATATCAATATGAATCTGGACTCGACAGAAGACCCAACAGATGCATTACCATTTGATGCGACTGATAGAGGGACTTATAACCACTCTACCTCGATAACGGTATATGACAGTTTGGGGGAGCCTCACACCGCTAGCATGTATTTTCGCCGTACAACTACCGTACCGCCGGCAAACTCTGAGTGGGAAACCTTTGTGGTATGGGATAATGTAACTGCAACGCCGTTCCAGGGGGATAACTTAGTCTTTAACTCTAGCGGTCAACTGGTTTTCACGCCGCCGGCACCAACGCTAAGTATGCCTTTTGCTGTACTAAACGATCCTGCTAACGGTTATCTGGATAACGGTGCACAGTATCAGACTGATATAGTGGTTAATTTCCGCGATCCGTCGAATACCAAATTGCCGACGCAAGTTGCTGGGGACTTTGACCCTACCAGCTTAAGCCAGGATGGTACTACAGTTGGTAGTTTAACCGGCGTGGATATCGATTCTTTTGGCCGGGTGCTGGCCAGTTATAGTAACGGTGATTCAGCCTATCTGGCACAGGTAGCCTTAGTACGTTTTGCTAATGTGCAGGGCTTAAAACAAGTTGGTAATACTTCATGGAAGCAGACCATAGCATCTGGTGAGCCCATTGGCGGCCAGGCGAATACTAACACTTTTGGCGCTATCAACTCCTCGGCTCTGGAGCAATCCAACGTTAACCTGACCACAGAGCTAGTTGATTTAATCAGCGCGCAGCGTAACTTTCAGGCCAACTCGCGGGCGTTGGAAGTTAACAGTACCTTGCAGCAAACTGTACTACAGATCCGATAATTAAATTTTAATATTTATTTAATTGTTATTTGTTTCTTTTTTGGTTAACCTCCTGTTTCTTTAAATGGGAGGTTTTATGCATTTTATTGGCCACTTAATATTAGTTGTTTCTTTTTTATCTTCTTTCGCAGTGAAATCTGAGGAAATTGTAGATATTGTTAACACGCATAGTTATACACTATATAATAAAGCTAGTTCGGTATCTAGAGAGTTTAATATTGCCCCGCAGCAGGGGTTTGCTAACCTCACTATTGTTAGTGCCGAGCCGTGGTCAGATAGTAAGTTCGTGATTTGTGAAATAAAGGTTTTTCATCCGGATGGCAGGCGGATTAAAGATTTTTTCTGCCAAGGTGAAGGGCATGATACCCGTATTTTATCGCCTTCGGTTGATGCCAGCTCCGGCCTGGTGGTGAAAGTTACACTCCAGTATTTTGATAGTGGACTGCCAGCTAACGTGACAAAAAATTACAGCTTCAGAAGTCGGTTTCGTTTTTCAGATACGGTAGATAGCGGAGAAGTTGTTGAGCCGGAGGAGCCTGAAGAACCAGTAGAGCCTGTTGTGCCTGCCTTTTTATCAGAATACCAATCAAAAAGTAGCTCCATGGGACCAAGCAGCTTTGCGACCCAAAATTTTACTTTCCAGCGCGATGAAGCATACCCTGCTTTGGTTGGGTTTATGCTCTCTACTACTTATCCCATTAATGTGGTTGATTGCTCCTTTCGGGTTGACGGCATTAAAACGGTTGATGGCATTAGAGTTTTAGAGCGACTATTATCGGATAGTTGCAGTAACCGTAATCGCAAATTATTTTTGGTAGAAACACCGAATAATCCAACAGATTTTGAGCAACTTAAGGTTACTGTTAACTTGCGTAACCGTCATGTAAGAAACTCAGCTTTTGCAAGCAGTCAGTTCGAAGTCATAAAAGGAGCTATTGATGATGTAGACTCTGATGGTTTACCAGTTTGGTATGAGGAATATTTTGGTTTGTCTGACAATGATTATAACGATGCATTTATAGATAGCGATGGTGACGGATTCAGTAATATTGATGAATATTTAGGTGGCACCGATCCTACAGATCCAACAAGCTTCCCGGGAAGCTAATTCCCTTTACTCTCTAAAAAAGCCAGCTGCTGACTTAGCTGGCTTTTTTGTTTTTAATGACCCGTCCTAAATAAAGTTGACACTTTCCAGCTTCTTTTTGGAGAGTGTAATGAAAACAAGTAATAAACGAACTCAGCGGGATTACTCACT
>NZ_JANUEM010000016.1 GCF_024809855.1 Rheinheimera pacifica | reverse complement strand
TAAATATTCAGTGAAAGAGCAGATCGGAGATTTTAGAAAGAGTTCAAAAAAATCCCCCAGTAAAAACCGGGGGATTTGTGTATAAGAGACAGGCTTTAAGCCCCGTTTTGGTTTATTACCTGCAGCAGGTTAAAAACGTCCGCGCAGTGCTGCAATACGTTTTTCCAGCGGCGGGTGGCTTAAAAACAGCTCAGATTTAGCCGCACCACCGGCAATACCAAAAGCCATCATACTGCCTTCCAGACGGCTTTCGTGGTTATGCTTTAACCGCTCCAGCGCAGCAATCATTTTATTCGGCCCGCCTTCCAGCTTAGCCGCACCAGCATCGGCACGGTACTCACGCTGGCGCGAGAACCACATCACGATAATACTGGCCAGTACACCAAATACCATTTCCAGCACAATAACAGTAGCAAAATAAGCGATACCGCCGCCCTGGTTATTATTACCGTTATTGTTCAGCATGCCAGCTACCAAACGGGCAAGGAAAATAACAAAGGTGTTTACCACGCCCTGAATAAGCGTTAGCGTAACCATATCGCCGTTGGCAATGTGCGACACTTCGTGCGCCAGCACGGCTTCTACTTCGTCTTCACGCATATTGCGCAGCAAACCGGTACTTACGGCAACTAAAGCATTGTTGCGGTTCATACCGGTGGCAAAAGCATTCATTTCCGGTGAGTCGTACACGGCTACTTCCGGCATACCAATACCGGCAGCTTTCGCCTGTCGTGCTACGGTGTTCATTAACCATTGTTCGGTAGCATTGCGGGGCTGTTCAATAACCACAGCTCCGGTAGAACGTTTTGCCATCCATTTTGACATTGCCAGGGATATAAAGGAGCCGCCAAAACCAAACACTGCGGCAAATACCAGTAACCCTCCAATACTGCTGCGATCAACCCCAAGGAAACTGAATACGATATTGAGCACTATGCTCAGTACCAGAATAACCGCCAGGTTGGTGGCTAAAAATAAAACGACTCTTTTCATACTGCATTCCTCAAATGGTTTACTGCTTTGTACTATATGGGCTTGCGGGCCTTTTTCAATTTAATCAGCACGGATTATTTGTAAGAAAAGGTGTCTGCCGTAGAGCTTTTGGCTACAATGGCGGCAACATGAAGGAGTTAGCCATGCAATTACTACTACTGAGCAGTTCGCGCGCTAATAACAGCGCTTATCTGGCCCCCTATATGGCGTGGCTTACACAGCATTTAAGCGGTATAGATGAACTGCTGTTTATCCCTTACGCTGGTATCAGTATTAGCTACGATGTATATCTGGCCAACGTGCAGCAGGCACTGGCGCCACAGGGCATTAAGGTGCGCAGCATTCATCAGTTTACTGATGCGCGCCAGGCTGTAACACAAGCGCAGGCTATCGCCGTTGGTGGTGGCAACACTTTTCATCTGCTTTATCAGCTATATCAACAGGATATAGTGCAGCTTATCAAGAAACGCGTAACCGAAGGTGTACCCTATATTGGTTGGAGTGCCGGTTCGAACATTGCAGGCGCAACCATTCGCACCACTAACGATATGCCGATCATTGAACCAGCCTCGTTTAATGCACTAAACCTGCTGCCACTGCAATTAAATCCGCATTACACCGACTATAAACCGGAGGGCTTTCACGGTGAAACCCGCGATATGCGCTTAGCCGAGTTTATGCAGTTGCATCCGGCCACGCCTATTATTGCCCTACCAGAAGGCACGGCACTAAAACGCAGCGGCAACAACCTGACGTTGCTCGGTAAAGAAGGGGGTTATCTGTTTGTCGGCGGTAATAAAACGTCACTGGCAGAAAACAGCGATTTAACTGAGTTTTTGTAGTAACGCGATAATCATCAACTGCTGAGACCCAGAGGTTAGAATACCCGATCAGTCGACACAGAGTGTCTGAGCGGACGCGCAAGCGGTAGCGAGTTGCTGTGGCGAGCTTATCGGGTATTCTAACCGGCGTTGGTGCAAAGTTGTGTCGCCAGCTCTTGCGCCAACTGCTGATACTGCGCGGGTTCCGGCGCAAAAGGTATTACACCTAAACAAGGCGCAGCTATACGCTGGCGTAAGTCGGCAATATTTTGCTCCAGCAGCGCCATATCCGGTTCAATACAATTTGCTACCCAACCCAACAGCTTGCAGCCACTGCGCTCAATCTCTCGCACCGTTAGCATGGCATGGTTTAAACAGCCCAGTTTTATGCCTACCACCAGCACCACCCGTAACTGGTTATCGGCCACCCAATCGGCCAAATAGCGCTGATGGTTTATCGGCAATAACCAACCGCCTGCACCCTCAATTAATAATTGCTGTACCGGTAATTGTTGCCACTGTACCAAGGCCTCATTTAACTGCGCTTCGTCAATCGGCAACTGCTCAGTAATGGCCGCCAAATGCGGTGCCACCGGCGCCTGATAACAAACTGGATTAATCACTTTATAAAGTAACGCGATACCGGAGTGTCGTTGCAGCAGTAACGCGTCACCATTGCGACCCTGGTCGTCAGCACCTGCCGCTATTGGCTTTACGCCAACTGCTGTTGTACCCAGTGCTTTAAAGCCCTGCAGCAACAAGCTACTAACATAAGTTTTGCCGGCGTCGGTATCGGTAGCGGTAATAAAGTAGCGGTTAACTGGCATTTTTATAGCCGGTAATAATAAGCACCTGATAACTGGCCGGTAAGCCCAGCGTGGTGCGATTAAGATCATAAGCAGCCGCCAGTTGTTGCCAATAGCCCTTGCCGGTTAAGCCGCGACTTTGCCGTCCGGCAACCTGATTGGCGCCCAAAGCCTTTAACTCACGCGCCAGGCTGACAACATCGGTATAAAACAGCGGATAACACCGTTGTTCAAATTGCCAGCGAATATTACTGACAGAACCCGCCGCGGCTACCACATCGGCAGCGGGCAAAAAGTGGTTTATATGCTGCTGTTGATCCAGGCTGGCAAACGCCTGCTTTAACTCTGCCAGAGTGCCATCAACCAGGGTGGTCATCACTATCCGCCCGCCGGGGGCTAATATGCGCTCAGCTTCGGCAAATACCGCAGCTGGTTTAGGGCACCACTGCAGCATTAAGCTGGAAAACAGCTTATCAACACTTTGTGCCGGCAATGGCAATTGCCGTGCATCAGCTTGCACATAGGTTGTAGTTAAGGGTGTAGCTATATGGCTAGCTAGTTGCTGGCTGGCGGCTTTAGCCAGCATACCGGCACTTAAGTCTGCCGCAGTAAACTGATTGCAATAGGCAGCAAAGCGCGGATGGATCCAGCCCGGGCCACAGCCTAAATCAAGCAAATGCCCCTGTTTGTCGGCAGGCAGCAATGTCAGCGCATCCAATGCCACCTGCTGCTGTAAACGGGCTGCCGGTAAATAACTGTCGCAGGCTTTACCAAAACTGTGTGCCACCTGACGGATAAACTCCGGCGCAGCGATAGCCGCTGTCAAAGTAGCTGTCATAGTACCGGTCATCGCACCTGCCTTAATTGTTGCGTCAATAGCGTAATATCTTCTGTCGTATGTGCCGCACTTAGTGTAATACGTAAACGGGCACTGCCCTGCGGCACGGTTGGCGGGCGAATGGCACTAAGCCAGATACCCTGTTGTTTTAATTGCTGGCTAACAGCTAAGGCACGCTCGCTGCTACCCAATACCAGGCCCTGAATAGGACTTTGCGAGTTAAGCAAAGGCAGATCGGCGCCCAGGCGACGAAACAAGGCGATGTTGCTCTGTAGTTTGTCGCGCCGCCAGTTGTCAGCCCGGCACAGCTCAATGCTTGTTAGTACGGCAGCGCAAAGTGGCGGTGGCAAGGCTGTGCTGTAAACATAATGGCGGCCGAACTGTTCGATATAATCGATCACCGTTTTACTGCCACCAACAAAAGCACCGCCAAGCCCCAATGCTTTACCAAAGTTAGCCATGGTGCAAAACAACTCGCTCTGTGCAATACCCTGTGCAGCGGCAGTGCCTTTGCCCTCTGGCCCTTGCACACCCAAACCATGGGCATCATCCAGCAATAACGGCGCACCATAGCTGTGGCACAACGCCAACATGGCTGCTAAGTCGGGGCTATCGCCGTCCATACTGAACACACCTTCAGTTACCACCATCGGCTGGGGTTGTTGCGCCAGCAATTGCTGCAATGCTGATAAGTCGTTATGGGCAAAACGTTTAAAACCGGCTTCACTGTGTAGCGCAGCATCAATTAATGAAGCGTGGCTAAGCTTATCCAGCAGCAGGGTGTCACTTTTGCTGCTTAACGTCAGCAGCATGGCCTGGTTGGCGGTAAAACCGGAAGAGAACAGCAATACCCGCTCTACCCCCAGCCAATCGGCCAGGTTGTCGCTAAGCTGCTGATGCACCGCATGCTGGCCGGTAACCAGTGGTGAACCGCTACTACCAGCACCAAACTGTGCCGCGCCATCGGCAAAAGCTTGCAACACCTGCGGCGCGGTTGCCAGGCCAAGATAATCATTGCCGGAAAAATTAAGGTAACTTTTTCCGGCCACAACCAGCACCCTGCCGTCGTAGCGTTCAAGTGTTACCGGGCTGCGCAGCAGCTGTTGAGCTGCGCGCTGCTCAAGTGCCTGGCTTAACTGCGCCAGCTTAGCCTGTGGCATACTTACTGCGCCGCGTGAAACAGCGGCGGGTTAGCCTGTTCTTTTATCGCGTCGGCCAGTGCCAGTTCATGCGCTTCATCAGACACACCGTGGCGCTGCTCCGGCGTAATGCCCAGTTTGGCAAATAGCTGCATGTCGGCATCAGCTTCCGGGTTGTCGGTTGTCAGCAGTTTATCGCCGTAGAAAATAGAATTAGCCCCGGCAAAGAAACACAGCGCCTGCATTTGCTCGTTCATGCGTGAGCGGCCAGCCGATAAGCGCACATGGCTTTGCGGCAACATGATACGCGCCACCGCAATAGTGCGGATAAACTCAAAGGCATCTAAATCGTCAACATTTTCCAGCGGTGTACCGGCTACTTTTACCAGCATATTAATTGGCACACTTTCCGGGTGCTCCGGCAAATTAGCCAGTTGCATTAACAGCGCTGAACGATCGTTAGCGCTTTCGCCCATACCCAGAATACCGCCGCAGCATACTTTCATACCGGCATCGCGCACATGGCTTAAAGTGTCTAAACGGTCCTGATAAGTACGGGTGGTGATAATTTCACCGTAAAACTCTGGCGAGGTATCCAGGTTGTGATTGTAGTAATCCAGCCCGGCACCGGCCAGGGTTTTCGCCTGCTCACCGGTTAACATGCCCAGTGTCATACAGGTTTCCAGCCCCATAGCTTTTACGCCCTGTACCATTTCAATAATGTATGGCATATCGCGCTGTTTCGGGTTAGTCCAGGCGGCGCCCATACAAAAGCGGCTGGCGCCTTTGTCTTTGGCGGCCCTGGCCTGGGTTAATACTTTTTCTACCTCCAGCAGGCGCTCGCGCTCCAGCCCGGTATTGTAGTGGCCGCTTTGCGGGCAATATTTGCAGTCTTCGGCGCATGCGCCGGTTTTAATCGATAACAAGGTGCTTACCTGCACTTCGTTGGGTTTAAAGTGTTGCCGGTGTACCGTTTGCGCCTGAAACAATAAATCATTAAACGGCAGCGCATAAAGTGCATTGACCTGCGCGAGGGTCCAGTTGTGGCGTACAACAGCCTGCATAAAAATCCCTGTTTAAATTGAGGTTAAAAGTGTTTTCGGCTAGTCTAACCGCCACCTCTGCGTTGTCAACGCTGACCAGAATCACAACTTTACTACAGGTTAAATAATGAGCATTGATTTAGCTTTTGATCGCAGCCATATCTGGCACCCCTACACCTCGATGCAAAACCCGCTGCCGGTGTATCCGGTGGTGGCGGCTGAAGGCTGTGAACTGGTGCTGGAAAATGGTCAGCGGTTAATCGATGGCACCGCATCCTGGTGGTCGGCGGTGCATGGTTACAACCATCCTGCCCTTAACGCTGCAGTTACAGAGCAACTAGATAAAATGGCGCATGTGATGTTTGGCGGCATTACCCATCAACCAGCAGTTGCTTTATGTAAACAACTGCTGAGTATGGTGCCGCAAAATTTAACCAAGGTGTTTTTGGCCGACAGCGGCTCTATCGCGGTAGAAGTGGCGATAAAAATGGCGCTGCAGTATTGGCTGGCAAGCGCCACACCGCAAAAGCAAAAACTGATTAGCCTGCGTAAGGGCTATCACGGCGATACCTTCGCCGCCATGGCAGTGTGTGATCCGGTAGATGGTATGCATGATATGTTTGCCGCCTTGCTGCCACAGCATTATTTTTTACCGGCGCCGCAAAGCCGGTTTGATGGTAACTTTTTACACAGTGATATAACCCCGTTGGAACAAATGCTGGCAGAAAAACACCACGAAATTGCCGCGCTGATTTTAGAACCTATAGTGCAGGGTTACGGCGGCATGCGCTTTTATCACCCGGAATATTTACGCCACGCCCGCGCCTTGTGCGATAAATACCAGGTACTGCTGATTGCCGATGAAATTGCCACCGGCTTTGGCCGTAGCGGCAAACTGTTTGCCTGCGAACATGCCGCTATTCAGCCGGATATTATGTGTGTGGGTAAAGCGCTTAGCGGTGGTTATATTACGCTGGCAGCCACACTGTGTACCGATGAAGTAGCACGCGGCATTAGCTTAAGCCAGGCCGGTGGCTTAATGCACGGCCCTACGTTTATGGCCAACCCGCTGGCCTGCGCCGTTGCAAGTGCCAGTTTAGCGCTGATTGCCAAGGGCGACTGGCAGGCGCAGGTAGCCGCAATTGAAGCACAATTACAGCAGGAGCTGGCTGCCTGCCGTTACTCGCCGCTGGTAAAAGATGTGCGGGTATTGGGCGCTATAGGTGTGCTGGAAATGCATAACAAGGTAGATGTTGCCGCCCTGCAGCAGCAGTTTGTTGAACTGGGGGTGTGGATCCGGCCGTTTAATAACCTGATCTACGTTATGCCGCCGTTTATTATCCGCCCAGATCAGCTAAGCCAGCTGACTGCAGCCATGCGCAAGGTAAGCGGAGTATAAAGTGGCCAATGCTCACAACTTACAACTCAAACCTTAAAACTTAGACCTGCCAATACTCATACTTGCCAATAGAGGTACAGCAGCAAGCCAATGCTGCTAAGCAGCAATATAATAATATTAAAATGCAGGTGATCACCGCGGCGGCGCAAACGCAGCCGGTTAAGTAGTAAACTCAAACCGCTGAAAAAGGCGACTGCCCACAGCAGATACTGCAAATATACCGTTAAGCTGGGGTGCCAGTCGCTACGAATTTCAATACCCCAATAACGCACTAAACCGGTATCCAGCTCCGGGCTGGCATAATGCGCCACCACCAAACCAGCAATAAACAATATCCAACCGGTTATCGCCAGCCAGCCTAAAGCCCGGCACAGTATATCCGGCCCATGGCGGCGCTCATATTTTTCTGGCTTTTCCTGCTCTGTGATCAATTTTAAAGTCCTGATAACTTTTACTTGTGTTGTGCGTTTGGCTCAGTATCATTACAGGCTTTACGCAGTTTGCTAAGTTTACACCCTCTGGAGTTTGATGCATGACGCATGCCGTTATTAAAGATGTTTTAGCTGGTCGCTATGCCGTTGGTGACTCTATCACCGTTAAAGGCTGGATCCGTACCCGTCGCGATTCAAAAGCAGGTATTTCCTTTTTAGCTATTCATGATGGCAGCTGCTTTGATGCGGTACAGGCCGTAGCCCCTTCAGACTTACCCAATTACGAAGCTGAAGTAAAACGCCTGACAACGTCATGCTCTGTAGCCGTTACCGGCACTGTGGCACGTTCTGAAGGCCAGGGCCAGGCATTTGAACTGCAAGCTGCTGCCGTTGAAGTATTAGGCTGGGTAGAAAACCCGGACACCTACCCTATGGCACCCAAGCGCCACAGCATGGAATACCTGCGTGAACACGCCCACCTGCGTGCCCGCACCAATATTATGGGTGCCGTTACCCGTGTGCGGCATTGTTTAGCCCAGGCGGTACACCGCTTTTTCCATGAACAGGGTTATTACTGGATCAGCACGCCAATTATTACCGGCTCAGACGCTGAAGGCGCCGGTGAAATGTTCCGCATCAGTACGCTGGATCTGGAAAACCTGCCGCGTACCGACAAAGGTAATATTGATTACAGTAAAGATTTCTTCGGTAAGGAAACCTTTTTAACCGTATCCGGCCAGTTAAACGGCGAAACCTATGCCTGCGCCATGTCAAAAATTTACACCTTTGGCCCAACCTTCCGTGCTGAAAACTCCAACACCAGCCGCCATTTAGCGGAATTCTGGATGATTGAGCCGGAAGTAGCTTTTGCTGAGCTTAAAGACATCGCTCAACTGGCAGAAGATATGCTGAAGTACGTATGTAAAGCGGTACTGACCGAGCGCGCCGATGATATGGCATTTTTCGCCGAGCGTATCGACCCGACAGCCGTAACCCGCTTACAGCAGTTAGTTGATTCATCTTTTGTGCGGATGGATTACACCGACGCTATCGAAATTTTAAAAACCTGCGGTAAGAAGTTCGAATACCCTGTGGAATGGGGTGTCGATTTGCAATCTGAGCACGAGCGCTACCTGGCTGAAGAGCACATCGGCGCGCCGATCATTATGCAAAACTACCCGAAAGACATTAAAGCCTTTTATATGCGCTTAAATGCCGACGGCAAAACCGTAGCAGCAATGGACGTATTGGCACCCGGCATCGGTGAAATTATCGGTGGCAGCCAGCGTGAAGAGCGCTTGGAAGAGTTTGATAAGCGTTTGGCTGAAATGGGCCTGGATAAAGAAGACTACAGCTGGTACCGCGACCTGCGCCGCTACGGCACAGTACCACACGCCGGTTTTGGTTTAGGCTTTGAGCGTTTAGTATCTTACGTTACCGGTGTAGGTAACGTGCGCGACGTTATCGCCTTCCCGCGTACACCGGGCAACGCTGAGTTTTAATAACTCCCGCAATACACAACATGCAAAAAGGCGCTTTAACCAGCGCCTTTTTTATTGCCCCAAGCAAAGGTTATTCGGTTAGCTACTTTTGTTTAACCATATAAAACAGAGACTACTTTTTCTTGCGGGCTAAATTCTATATCGCAGCTAAGCAAGTGAAAATGCAGTGCGCTGCTGTGAATAATGCGTTTACCCTGCTGCAGGTTTTCCACTTTGTATTCCGATAAATTAACCGTGTCTAATTGCCGGATTACACTTGCGTAAGCAGTGCCTTTACTAAAATTGCCGCAAAGGTAATAAATTTCTTTTCGGGCTTCGTTCGCGAAAAAAGCGAAAACCAATAAGCCTAAGATGCTGATTGCGGCAGCAATAAATTTTAGTTTAAGCATAATCCTGCTGTTGATCCGATGATGTTTCTATAGCGCTAAGCTTATAGTGTGCCGCTGGCGGTGTCATTTTTCAGCAGTTTGTTAGCGGCTTCAGCACGCAAACGCTCAACCAGCCAAACTTTAATAATGGATTGGCGAGTAACCCCTATTCGGGCAGCTTCACGGTCGAGCGAGTCAACTACCCAAGCAGGAAAATCAACGTTAATGCGCTTTGCTTCCTGATTTACCCGGCGTGCCGTCGTGATATCAAGGTCATCAATGATGTCTTCTGCGCTCTCATCGAATTTTGTGTCAAACTCTTTAGCTTTCATACAACTCTACCTCACTCTTACACGAACGCCTTAGTTGTGGAACTCTAAATGATTAGAGTCAGATAAAAAACACAATGTATTCCACTTGGAAAATTCAGAATTTCTTGGCATAAACTGGATTGCACAACCGTAAGCATAATTCGATTTCTCATTGTTTTTTTACATCTGACTATTGTTTAGAGTACGTTACGCTCCTTCGAGGCTAGAAAATGATGCATCACTAACTACCACGCCGTTCCCGTAGCGCAGGCCACCACCTTCTGGAAACTTCACCCTAAGATCTTCAATAGGCAGCATACCTTTCATCACAATGATTCGATCTGGACTCTTGTAGTTCTCTAAATAGATACCATCCAGTTCAAGACCGTGCTCAGAACGCAAGTATTCAACCAAAGGTAGGATGTCCTTTGGCATGTACTTGTTGACATACTCGTCCAGTACACGGCCAAATCTGTAGTTACTTGATATAACTCGGTAATAGGTCATTATTACGCCCCACACATAATGACGCTCCCCACGAGATGCAGCTGACCTCAGGGAACTTGGGTTAGCTTTGCAGCCAGAACCATATTCTATTTGATGAAGATACAATACTGGAAGTCAGGATAATTAACAATAGAATAACTTTTATAGACTTAGATACGGACAAAGACTTCTTTGAAATGACTTACATTGAATGAAACTAACTGGCTTAAAGTCTAACGCCCCGAATAGCGCCAAGTATTTTCAAACACAGGAAGATAACACGCCTCCACCAGATAATCCCACCACTGCTGGGTTGTTTAATTTTCTGCTCGAAGACAAACGTTGCGGCCAAGAGAGAAGAGGAATCTAAGAGAATATTGCTGCATACAGATATTGCATAATGCCCCAGCACGCGCGGCTTTTTCGTAGAAGCGAAACTGTAACTAAGAAGAAGTCGCCATGCCTAGCCGTATTAAAAAATTAGCGGCTACCATTGTAGGTTACGGGTTCCTTGTTGAGGCCAATATCGGCTCTCATAGCATTCGTCAAACATAACGCAGAATTTCTGACGGTTTTCCAACTAGTTTGTTCGCCTTCATAAATCAAAGCGAGCAAGAGATCTATAAATTCATCATTTGCATCCATTACAGACTGTGGAGCCAGCATCGCAAGATATCCGTAGATCCGCAGCCTGTCGTTTTCAAACGCCTCTTTCTCTTCAATGGACAAATCGCCCCTCTCTCCGATAACCAAAAGCTCAACCTTGGCCAAAATGGGAACAATCGTATCGAGTGCACCACGATAGATCGCCAGCTTATCGTTGTGTTCGCGTAAATATGCCTGCTTGAAAATTTCAAAGTCACTTGATATTTCAGTCAATTGCTTATCATTCTGAGCTTTTAATGAAGCCCGTAAAGCTTCTAAATCCCTCTCATGCTTGTGGCGCTCGTTATCCATCAATCTGGTAGCCCAAACCTTTCCGAGCCAACTGGAGAGTCCAACAACAATTACACCCGCGCCACCGAGCGATCCCAAAATTGCAGCCGATATTCGAAAATAATACTCCATCATTTCCCCTAATTTTTAACGCCCCAAATTGGCACGGAAAGTCGCACAGAAGATTGACGTCGCAGCCTGCGCTTGTTGTTGGCGATAAAATTTAATTTTTAGCATAAAACTGGCTTTTTGATAGCTTTTTTGATACGAAATACGACTAATAGTAGTGATGTACTTGAGTCGAAACCGTAAGCTCCTGCATCCATGACTTTATATCTACAACTTACATTTACAGCATCGCCAAGTTGCTCTACTAAAAATTCTAGGCGTGTATCCAGCAATTGATCGACATCGTAACTTCTGGCTGTTGAGCCTAATCTGCTGATCGCAGCAATATAGCCAGTTTCAAGACGCTTTGATTGGTGACCTTCTGCTGCTAATGCTTTTAGCCTTTTTGACTCTTTGAGTAACTGTCGTTTACTTAATGAGCGCTTTACTTCGATGATATGCCTCAGCTTTCTTGATCCTATACTGATAATTGCGATATAAAATTTTCCATTTATTCTTAGCTCTTGTGGGCTTAGGTATTGACTCAGACCAAACCCATTTAAAGCTTCTTTAACCGGCATTTCAAGTCGATAACCAAGTGTCGGAAATTTATTTGAAAGCTCATTCGCAATGATTACATTTAAAAAATACTCTGGCATTCTTCGAATATGAACACCTGATTTTTCAAAAGCATCACTAGATGCCTTCTCCATAGCGTCGATAATAGCATCTTGAAGTTGTATTTTTGTGGCTCGAGTCAAGCATTAATCTCCGAAAATTACTAGCATCAAATAAACATTATTTTTTTCGGCCTTTTATTTTTATCTGACTCCACCTATTTGAGAAAATAACGTCGAAATTATCAGGGCGTATTATGCGTTGGCTGAACTTCCTTATCAGCTGATGCTTCGCCATGCAAGTAAGCGCGCAATATGTACATAATTAGCACGCCTGAAATCAGGCATGATGCATATATTACTGCTCTCAGTCCGTAAACGGGGTTAGATAATAGATTCTGGCTAAATTCAACAATTACACCATCGATCTTTGTAAGTAGGTAGCCAGACAAAAACGCCGATATAACTGCAGCATACTTTGTGAAAGCTTTTGACTCACTAGCATCTACGGGCGATGATAAAATACCAATCATCCATCCGCACAACACCCCAAAGACACCGATTATCGGTGTAACCAAAATCCATTATCGCCAATATTTCGGTGTGTGTAATAAGTTCCGAAGGCCATTAGAACATACATAGTGTTAATTACAGCAATCGACAACAACGCATTTAATCTATTCATGATTAACTGCCTCCCGTTAACGCTCATAGCACAGGCCGAACTCCACGGCAATTGAGGTCCAGCTGCAGCAGTCGCAGACTGTGACGCTTGTTATGCATACTTACTCTCAAAATCAGCGACTTTAATAAATGTATATTGTTCAATAAAAATCGCTAACTGCCCAGGATGCGAGAACGTATTTTTGAATGACTCCTGCTCATCTGCAGTCACCCTGGTGATCTTCACAGTGTACTGATTACAATCTTTCGTAATCTGAACTTTTGCTCTTGCCAGCCCAACCTGCTTTTCTAATTCCAGCTCTGGAACTTTGTCCATCAAAGCACTGATAATATTTCCTTTAGTATTTTCTTCGGTATTTATCCAAAAGCTTTGTTCAGCCTTGCTGTACTGGTATAAAGCAAAAATCATTGGGATAGAAAAAACTGATCCGAATATCGCATCTATTAACGCATGTTCTATACTGGAAAAGACTCCTACGGTGAGCATAAGTGCAGTTCCAAAACAAATTAAGTAAAAAAATCTCCGCCAGATGACTGCCGTCCATACTCGCTTTTCAAAAATATAACCAAACAAACCAATCAGGTAGATTATTGAAAAAACAGAGCTAAATATATTTAATATAGAAAAGGCATTATTTGATATCAAATAGTATGCGCTTAATAATATTATAGCCATGTTCAGAGCGGCATAAACCAGCCAAAACACCTTTTTCAATGTTTACTCCTATTTTATTTTTAAGCATGCCCAATTTTCATACTCACACACAGGAAGCAATAATTTATTGAGAAATAAACGTGCGCTATATTTCTGCTTCTTGCAGGTGTAAGCAGTTAACTTAGCTAAAGCATTTAGAATTCGCAATATATATGTGCCGTGCAAACGGAATATATCACCTATTTTGGCTGTGCTGATAAAGATAGCTGAGCAGTTATGCGCAATGACGTACTGTATTGCAGGCAGTAAAAAGCCGGGCGCTGTGTTAACAGCCCGGCGGTTAGTTTGGTGTGAGTCAGCTTAGATATAGTATAAATGTTTAAACAGAACCGGTATTGATACGCGCCATACATAACGCATTGACATAATTACCGTATTGAAAAGCAAAATCGGTTAGCTCTGCCTCTACTTCAAAACCAAAGCGTTCGTATAACGCTATTGCTGCTTCATTGCTAGTGTAAACAGTAAGCTCCATACGGCGGATATTCAGCCAGTTGTCGGCCATTTCTAACGCCGAGCGCAATAGCGCCGAGCCAATACCCTGCCCCTGATATTCTTCCGACACGCCCATACCAAGCTCGGCCACATGGCGGCGGCGTGGGTTCTGGCACACCTGTAACCCAAGCTGACCTATTACTTTGTCTTCTACCTCAGCTACCAGGTTATAAAAACCGGCGCCTGCGGTATATAGCTTTTGCCAGTTTGCCACCGGCTGATAAGGCAACTGCAGCGTATTGGCATACACAGTAGGTTGGTCATAAATAGCTTTAATAGCGTCAATGTCAGCGGGTTCAGCATGACGGATCACAGCGGGCATAATGGCGTCCTTCACAATATACAGGCAATTATCTTAAGGGGGTTTAGTTGCAATCAACAAGGGCTAAAATGCAAAAAGCCAGCAAGATGCTGGCTTTATCGCACACTTGCTAGCTTCAGAGTTGCTGTTCGAGCTCTGGCAGTACGGTAAATAAGTCGGCTACCAGGCCGTAATCCGCAATTTGGAAGATTGGCGCTTCGGCGTCTTTGTTAATTGCTACGATAACTTTAGAGTCTTTCATACCGGCAAGGTGTTGAATAGCACCGGAAATACCTACTGCGATATACAGCTCTGGCGCTACAATTTTACCGGTTTGGCCAACCTGCATATCGTTTGGTACAAAGCCCGCATCTACCGCTGCGCGCGAGGCGCCAATGGCGGCACCTAACTTATCAGCAATGCCATTTAGCAACGCAAAGTTTTCGCCATTTTGCATACCACGGCCACCAGAGATCACCACCCGGGCGGCTGTTAACTCAGGACGCTCAGATTTAGTCAGCTCTTGTGCCACAAAGCGCGATATACCGGCATCATGCACAGCCGTTAAGTTTTCTACCGGGGCGTTGTTGCCGGTTTTGGCTTCGCCAAATGCTGCCGGGCGTACAGTAAGCACTTTAATCGCATCAGCAGATTTTACCGTTGCAATGGCGTTACCAGCATAAATTGGCCTGACAAAGGTATCAGCGCTTTCAATGGCGATAACATCAGAAATTTGTGCTACATCCAGCATAGCCGCTACCCGTGGCAGAAAGTTTTTGCCGGTGGTGGTCGCCGCAGCCAGAATATGGCTGTAGCCTTTACCCAGCTCAGTGACCAAAGCGGCAATATTTTCTGCCAGCTGATGCTCGTATGCAGCGTTATCAGCATGCAGTACCTTTGTTACACCAGCTATCGCCGCCGCTTCGGTTGCCGCTGCGGCACTGTTAAAACCGGCTACCAGCACGGTAATGTCACCACCAATAGCAGTGGCAGCCTGCACCACTTTAAGGGTTTCGCTCTTCAGGCTTTGGTTGTTATGCTCTGCAATAATTAAAATAGCCATCAGATCACCTTCGCTTCATGCTTTAACTTATCTACCAGCTCTGCTACTGATTCCACCTTGATACCGCCCTGACGGGTTGCCGGCGGCACCACTTTTAGCAGCGTAACATTAGAGCTTAAACTGACACCAAAGCTGTCGGCGGCTTTAACATCCAGTGGCTTTTTCTTTGCCTTCATAATATTAGGCAATGATGCATAGCGCGGCTCGTTTAAGCGTAGGTCGGTTGACACTACCGCAGGCAGTGGCAGTTCTACCGTTTGTAAGCCACCGTCTATTTCACGGGTAACCTGCACTTTGCCATCAGCCAGTTGTACTTTAGAAGCAAAAGTACCCTGCCCCATACCGGTTAATGCCGCCAGCATCTGGCCGGTTTGGTTGTTGTCGGAATCAATCGCCTGCTTGCCTAAAATAACCAGGCCTGGCTGCTCATCGGCTACCACTTTGGCCAGCAATTTTGCCACCTGTAATGAATCCAGATTTTGATCTGTTTCAATGTGCAGCGCACGATCTGCACCTAATGCCAACGCAGTACGCAGTTGCTCTTGCACCGCGCTGCTGCCAATAGACACAACAACAATTTCTGTTGCGCTACCGGCTTCTTTTAGCCGCACTGCTTCTTCTACCGCAATTTCACAAAAGGGGTTTAACGCCATTTTCACGTTGGCCAGATCAACACCTGATTGGTCAGCCTTTACCCGTACTTTTACGTTGTAGTCTATTACCCGTTTCACCGGCACCAGTATTTTCATATATTCCTCATTCTTTTCCTGCAACAGACAAACCGTTTTGCTACAGGTTTACGTTAAGGTAAAGCTAGCACGCTTTGGATTGCCACAATCTACTTACTGTTGACGTTAACGTCAACCTGCAATACCCTAAACAGCATGATAAAAGCAGTGTAAGCTGTAAATAATAAACTCCAAGAGGCCAGGGCTGTGGAAAGAGAATCAATGGAATTCGATGTAGTTATAGTAGGTGGTGGCCCTGCAGGGTTGTCGGCTGCTATCCGTTTGATGCAGCAAGCCAAAACGGCAGCAAAAGAACTCAGCGTTTGTTTGGTTGAAAAAGGCTCTGAAGTAGGCGCGCATATCTTATCAGGCGCGGTATTCGAGCCACGGGCGTTAAATGAGCTACTACCCGACTGGCAACAGCAAGGCGCGCCTGTAACCGTGCCTGTTACCCATGATGATATTTATCTGCTGAAAAATGCGCAAAGCGCAACCAAATTACCGGGCTTTGCTGTGCCGAAAACCATGCATAATAGTGGTAACTATATTGTATCGGTGGCTAACCTGTGCCGCTGGCTGGCACAGCAAGCCGAGCAACTGGGGGTAGAAATTTTCCCCGGCTTTGCTGCCAGCGAAGTACTGATTGAAAACAACGTGGTAAAAGGCATTGTGATTGGTGATATGGGGCTGGACAAACACGGCCAGCCCAAAGACAGTTATATGCCCGGTATGGAGCTACGTGCAAAGTACACCGTTTTTGCAGAAGGCTGCCGCGGCCATTTGGGTAAGCAGCTGATAAAGCACTTTAAACTGGATGAAGGTAAATCACCGCAGCATTACGCCATTGGCTTTAAAGAAATCTGGGATGTACCGGCAGCCAAGCATCACGCCGGTTTGGTGGTGCATTCAGCAGGTTGGCCGTTAGCCAGTGACACTGCCGGTGGTGGCTACTTATACCATGCAGAAAACCAGCAAATTGTGGTTGGCCTAATTATTGACCTTAGCTACAGCAACCCGCACTTAAATCCGTTTGAAGAATTTCAGCGCTATAAACAGCACCCGGTGATCAGCCAGTACCTGAATAATGGTAAACGCGTTAGTTATGGTGCCCGTGCTATTGCTAAAGGTGGCCTGAACAGCCTGCCAAAAATGAGCTTTAACGGCGGCCTGCTGATTGGTTGTGACGCCGGCACCCTTAACGGCGCGAAAATTAAAGGCAACCACACGGCTATGAAATCCGGTATGCTGGCTGCAGAAACGCTGTTTAACGCTATCAGTGAAGCTGACGAAGGCGGACAGGATCTGACAGCCTTTGCCGATGCGATAAAAAACAGCTGGCTGTATGACGAGTTATACCGCTCACGCAACTTTAGCGCAGCAATGCATAAATTTGGTACCTTCTGGGGCGGCGCCTTTAACACGCTGGAACAAAACTGGTTTGGCGGTAAATTTCCGTTTACCCTAAAAGACAACAGCCACGACTACGCCCAGCTAAAACTTGCCAGCGAAGCCCCGGTCATCAACTACCCGAAACCCGACAATGTGTTGAGTTTTGACCGCTTGTCTTCGGTGTATTTATCCAACACCAACCACGAAGAAGAACAGCCCTGCCACCTTAAACTGGCTAATAGCCAAATCCCGGTTAGTGTTAACTTACCCAAA
The DNA here is from genome assembly GCF_024809855.1 of Rheinheimera pacifica. Classification (GTDB taxonomy): domain Bacteria; phylum Pseudomonadota; class Gammaproteobacteria; order Enterobacterales; family Alteromonadaceae; genus Alishewanella; species Alishewanella pacifica_A. Next base: position 86,477 of record NZ_JANUEM010000016.1, on the reverse strand, counting down.
TATAATGAACCGGCACAACGTTATTGTCCGGCAGGGGTATATGAGATTATACAAAACGAAAATGATGAGCCGCAGTTTCAGATAAACGCACAAAACTGCATTCATTGTAAAACCTGTGATATTAAAGATCCGTCGCAAAATATTACCTGGGTAACCCCCGAAGGCGCTGGCGGGCCTAACTACCCTAATATGTAACAATAAACCAACAGCGCCTGGGCCGGTTCTTGCGAGAATATGGTGTTAAGGCGCTGTTTTACTTACTACATTTTAATTTACTGATATTTACTGTTTATATACTGGTGTTTTTACGTTTTTCATTGTATTAATTTTAAACAACAACTACCTTTGGTATAGGTATTGTTTAAATTAACCGCTGAAAGGCTTCGCCAGAGACAGGAAGTAGTGTGATGACAAATAAAATAAATACGGAACGCACCGTACAAGATGATGTAGTAATAGTTAAGAACGCGCCGAAAAAAAATTCACCTCCCACTCTGCCCCCCTCTTTCGCCAGCGATCGGTATATGTATTTTACTGAGCGCGATCTGAATAAAATTCTAACGAATCTGGATGCACTGCGTAGCAGCGTTTTTCCGCTGGTTAACCCTGACAACGAAATAGCCAGCCGTAAGCAACAAAACTTCCCCTCAGTATGCCTGATAGGCCTTGGTCGCTGTGGCTCGAATATTGCGCTGGATGTCGCCTCGCTGGTTTATAACGCGCGTAATTTTTACCTGAACGAATTTAACAACGAAGAAAAGCAAACCCGTGAGCAGGAATACCGGCCCATGCGCTGGATTAAACGCAGCCTGAATTTATCAAATACACAGGCCGTTAAACCGGTGTTTTTAATTGAACCCCTGGTAATGCTTGGCGACCTGGACAAAGACATTGAAGGCCGGATCCGCTTTTCACACAAGGGCGAGAAAAGCGGCTTTTTGCATGATTACACCAAAATGAAAATTATGGACTTGTCTGAAGTGCATGCCGGTGGTGCCGGTAACGCCCCTATTCTTGGCCAGTATCTGGCAAAAATTATTCTTAACAAAGACACACAACGCTTTGCCAATGCCGACTGGAAACACATTCATTCTTACCTGATTGACTCCTGCGGCATTAAAGCTAATCAATCCAGATTGTACTTTTATATTTTTAGTGCCGGCGGTGGTACAGGCTCAGGCATGGCATCTGAGTTTGGTTTAGCGCAGCAATACGCCTACATGAGCAAAACCTTTGACACCCGCATGACAGGTGAAGACGAAGGCAACCGTGGCCACTCCTTTGTATTTGAACCGATCTTTACCAGCGGTATTTGTATTTTGCCGAACATTTCTGATCATGGTGTGGAAATGTCTGAGGCGCTGCATATCAACGCCGGGCGTTTATTGTGCAAATATCTGGCTGAAGAATGGGATTTCTCATACAACTTTGATAACGAAGACAGCAGCGAATCCAGCGTAATGCACCGCATCCGGCCGTGGAATGCCATGATGCTGATCTCCAACGACATTATGCGTTACGCCGAAGAAACCGACGACGGTGGCATTCAGCATATCGACGTTAATGCGATGGAGAAATATGCAAATCAGTACATCTCGCAGCAAATTTTTAATATTCTGACCGCCCAGGCCGTAACCACAGATTACGACGAAAACTATTTCCGCCGTGCAGGTATCGATATCGGTGAAACTATCCGTCTGGATGCCAATGATTTATTTATGAGCCTGGCCGGCCCCGTTGCCGTAGCCTATGCAGAATCTGTTATACCGGGCGATAGCAGCAACGCAGAAAGACTTAAGCTGTTTGAGAAAACCGGTACCGGTTTAAATATTGATGACCTGTTTTTCCGCTCTATCGATTTGCCACACTTTAACAAAGTAACCCAGGCCATTGAGGGTATAAGCCTGCTGCCGATTGAATCCGGCCGCTACCGTGAAACGCTGGCCAGCTACGTAAAAAATGGTTATAACGCTGCCGAGCTCAAAGATCTGCATTTCTTTAAAAACTGCTCTTCGGTCGTGTCTATCGTATCACTGCCGAAAGACTATAAACTGTCTTATATGGATTTAAACCGGCTGAAATCGCACTTAAATTCGTTATTCCCCAATACCACATTAAAGCGCTATGCGCTGGTTATTGGTGCGTCAGCCAACATTTCACTGACAACGCTGATAGTGAAAAGCCCCTGCTTAAGCGACGACTTTTTAACGCTGATTGTCGCCTTTATTAAACGCTGTTTTGCCAAAGATAATTATCGCTTTGACGAGCAATTGGATCAGGCGATGCTTGAGTTTATCCGCGCCGAACATTTTGACGAAGAAGCACTGGATAAAATGCTGCACGAATTTGAAAACCCGGCCAAGATACTCGACACTAACTGGTATGCCATTAAGCCCATGTACGAGAAAAAGTACCGCGAACTTATTCATAATAAAGACAAATTTGTCTCAATTAATGATATCCGCTTAAGCCGCGACAGCGTAAAAAAAGCCATTAAGTACCTGCGCGAAATTTACCGGCACAAGATTAGTAAAACCAAGGTTATTTCACTTAACCCGCAAACACATAAAAAAGCCACTGCAGAATAAGCGGGCGGCTGAGCTAAAAGGCCTGGCATTTATTGCCAGGCCTTTTTTATCTCTGCTATCAGGGTTGTCTGGCGGGCATTAAGGTAAAGGTGCGCCACGGCTACTGACATACAACTGATACCAGTGCTCACGGCTTAATTGCACCTGGCTTGCTCCGGCACATGCCGCTATGCGCTGTGGGTTAGCGGTGCCAATTACCGGTTGAATCGCCGCAGGATGGCGCATTAGCCAGGCCAGTACAATAGCTTCTCGGCTGCACTGATATTGCCCGGCTAACTGCGCCACTAACGCTACTGTGGCACGTTCAGTGTCGGTTTGTGTTTGTGCCCCGCTAAACACACCTTTTGCCAGGCTGCCCCAGCTTTGCAGTTGCACACCCCGTTGCTGACAGTATTCGACAGTGCCATAACTAAAGTGCTTGTTGCTGCCCTGCGGCATGCCCGTTAGCACACTTTCTTCCAGCCAGTCGATGTCGGCCAGGCTCATTTGCAACTGATTCACCAGCAACGGCTGAGACAATGCCGACTGTAACCACTGCATTTGCGCCCAGCCCATATTCGATACGCCAAAGTGGCGCACTTTACCTTGCTGTAGCAACTGATCGAATGCCTGCGCTACCTGCTCTGGCTGCATCAGTGGATCAGGCCGGTGCAATAACAACAGATCCAGGTAATCGGTATTTAGCCGCGTTAAACTCTGCTCCACAGAGCGGATAATGTAGTCTTTAGAAAAATCATAGCGCCCCGGCCCCTGTTCGTCGGCAAAGCGGATAGCGCATTTGGTTTGGATAAACAGCTCTGTACGTTTTGCCGGTGCAGCGGCCAGATAGCGGCCAAATACCTGCTCGGCTTTACCACGGGTATAAATATCGGCGTGATCAAAAAAGTTAATGCCATTGGCCAGTGCCGCATCAATAGCAGAAAAAGCATAGTTTTGCTGTTCAGTTGTGGTGCTATTGCTGTCCCAGCTGCCGCCCAGGCCCATACAACCAAACGCCAGTGAACTGATACCAGGCAGATGCTGTGATAAAGGGATCATAATAACTCCAGACAATGAAATACCGCGATAGTGTAGCGAAAAACAGCCTGAACCCCTACACTATCGCCATTATTAAATGCTACCGGAACACTTCTGCGTTATGTCTGATGCCACTTTGTACAGGTTAAACAAATTTATCAGTGATACGGGCTTTTGCTCGCGGCGTGAAGCCGATAAATTTATAGAAAATGGTCAGGTTACTGTAAATGGCGCTGTAGCGCCGGTTGGCCTTAAAGTTACTGATGCAGATCAGGTACTGATTGACGGTAAACCGTTAAAAGCCAAACCAAAACGGGTTTATCTGGCATATAACAAACCAGTAGGTATTACCTGTACTACAGAGCGGCATATTCACGGCAATATCATTGATGCCGTGCGCTACCCCGAGCGTATCTTTCCGATAGGCCGGCTGGATAAGCCCTCTGAAGGCCTGATTTTTCTCACCAATGATGGCGATATCGTCAACAAAATTCTGCGCGCCGGCAATGCGCATGAAAAAGAATATGTGGTGACAGTGAATAAGCCTATTACTGAGCGTTTTATTCAGCAGATGGCCCGTGGCGTGCCTATTCTTGATACCGTAACCCTGCCCTGTGTTGTGCAGCAACGCTCAAAGCAGAGCTTTTCTATTATTCTAACCCAGGGCTTAAACCGGCAAATACGCCGCATGTGCGAACACCTGGGCTACGACGTACAAACGTTAAAACGTACCCGCATTATGCATATTCGTAGCGCAGGCTTAAAACCGGGGCAATGGCGCTTGCTGGATGATATTGAAATACGAATGCTCGAAGCACAACTGCTAAGCTCCAGCAAAACCGTAGATAATGCACCGGGCAACGATAGCTTTGACGATTAATGCAGCTTTGATGATTAAGGCTACCAGGATAATAGACGCAACCGCGAGGCGTTATGCACATTCAGGTTAAATTGCCGTTTTATATTACTTTGCTTTGCGGGCCGCTATTGTTTTTGCTGACCTTAGTATCAGAGCCCTGGTTTAGCGGCATGTCGGCAAATGCCTGGCTGATCACCGGCCTTACCTGCTGGATGGCACTCTGGTGGATAACTGAGCCGGTGCCAATACCGGTTACAGCTTTACTGCCTATTGTAATAGTGCCTCTTGTCGCACTAGATACCATCGGCAACGTTACAGCACCTTACGCTCATCCGTTGATTTTTCTGTTTCTGGGCGGCTTTATGCTGTCAATTGCTATGGAGCGCTGGAGCCTGCACAAACGCATCGCCTTGTTAACCATGTTGCTGGTTGGCACTAAGCCCAGCCAGCAAATTGCCGGCATTATGCTGGTAACAGCATTTTTATCGATGTGGATGTCTAATACCGCCACTGCGGTTATGATGCTGCCTATTGGTTTATCTATTATTGCTATGCAGCAGGAGCAAGGTATTAACAATGATAATTTTGCTAAAGCTGTTTTACTGTCCATTGCTTACGCTGCCAGCATCGGTGGTATTGCCACCCTAATTGGCACACCGCCTAATGCCTTGCTTGCCGCCTATCTGGAGCGCAGTTATCAGTTACAACTCAGCTTCAGTGACTGGATGTTGTTTGGTGTGCCACTGGCTATCAGCCTGTTATTGGTATGCTGGGTATGGCTGACCCAATTTCATTTCCGGCTGGACAAGATGCCGTCAGTAGACAGCCGCGCGTTATACCGGCAAAAGCTATCAGCTTTGGGTGTTATGCATAATGCCGAAAAGTTAGTACTGATGGTGTTTTCCCTGGCCGCTTTTTTCTGGGTATTTCGCGGGCCACTTAGCAGTATCAGCGGCATTAAACTGGACGATACGTTAATTGCTGTCTTTGCCGCCTGCTTGCTGTTTATCTTGCCCGTGTCGTTAAAAACCGGCCAGCGTATTTTAAACTGGGAAGACTGCCAGAAACTGCCCTGGGGTGTGTTGCTGTTATTTGGCGGCGGTTTAACGCTGGCAGCCCAAATCGACAATTCAGGCTTATCCGGCTATATCGCTACACAAATTGGTCAGCTTGGTAGCATCAATCTGATTTTACTGATTGTGCTGGTAACCACTGTGATTATTTTTCTGACAGAAATCACCAGTAATACCGCTACCGCTGCCGCATTCCTGCCTTTACTGGGCCCGGTTGCGGTGTCGCTGGACACCTCAGCTGCTATGCTGGTGATCCCAGCTGCAGTGGCAGCCAGTTGCGCCTTTATGATGCCGGTAGCCACCCCGCCCAATGCCATAGTGTTTGCATCCGGCAAGCTGAAAATTATTGATATGGTAAAAGCCGGGCTGGTGCTAAACCTGGCAGGCATAGCGCTGATTACATTAGCCGTGTTATTTCTGGCACGTTATATTTTTAATTTTTAACCCCACTTGGCTTGTGGGGGGGCTATGTGACTCTTATTCAATAGACTGTCTGGCCAGAAAACATTGCAAATGCAATTTCCGGTATTACAGATACAAGATTGACATTCGATCCTTACTCTGATTGATGGCAAGTATTTAACTGAGCCAACTTAAGCCAGTGTAGCTCAAATGTTTACCCAAGCCTGATAGAGGGATTACTATATCTGGAGTAATAAGTTAGTTGAGCCTAATATGAGCAAGTCAGCAAGTAGTTATAAATGGGGTTTTATTATAAAGGGGCCTCGTTCTGCATTGGATTACCTGCTTCAGAATAAAAATGTGCCGTGGTGGAAGCTGATGAACCGGGGAGGAGAGTGGGAAGCATGGCTCCCGGATGTGCAGCATGAGACTTGCCCAAATGCCCAGTTTGACCTGGTGCAGCAGTCGATAGTGAGAATGAATGGACTCCTGAACAGCAGGAACCTTCCCGGTTTAATAGAAATGACTCATTTCGTAAACAACGAGGCGGAGCAGAGAACGGTCTCTATACCTCTTCCTCTAGTTATTAGAGTGACGAACCTGGGAGGGTTGGGAGCTGTAAAACATTCTTTTATTGATTTTTCATGTATAGAACCGGCTGATCTCTCTAACTTGAAAAATTTAATGGACTATTGGGGGCAACCAAATGCAGAAACCTATGAAGGGTTATATAAGATTTATGAGTGGATTCAGTCAATTCGACATGATTTGGTAACGGAAATTCCAAAAAAACAACGGGAGCGTCTTACACATACATGCAATCATTGGTCATCGGGTCCAACAGCTAGGCATGCAACCCGAGGGAGAGAGCCCCCTAAAAATCCAATGCCGCTCAGAGAGATTAAACAGATAGTGATGTGTTTATCTGATAGCTATGTACAGTCTGTCCAATCTTCGGTTGCTTAGTTTTTACATACACATCAGGAAACTACACTACGTAGCTTTCGGCGTGCGTTGGCGAATTTACCGTTTAACGTGCGTTCGGTGATCCCCATAGCGCCGCTATGATTGGCGATCAAAGCACTGATGATGGCCTCTTGAGTTCTGAAGCTGGAGTAAGGGTTACCTGAAGGAGACTGCCCTAACATCAGTTCAAGCATTCCGCCAATAATATGCAAATATGTGGATTCAGCCCGATCAGTTATAGCGCAATTGCTGCAGGCAGTGGCGGCTGTACTTTTTTTCAGTAATCCATCGTATTGCTCTTGCAGGATTTGCAGTTTTTGGCGTTGTTGTTCGAGTTCAATTTGCAAGGCTTGCCGCTCAATCAATATAGCTTATCCTATTTCCATCGTGATGATCGGGTGAGCGAGCTGTTCTGGCCCGAGCAAGGCTGGCGTCACGCACAAGGCATGCTGCAGTACGAACTGAGCCACCGCAGCGTCATCGTGCAGGAATCAGGGCGCACGGCGCATCAGCTTGTAGAAACCGGCTATTATGAGTGGGTTTTCGTAAAAACCGGCCTGCTGGGGCAGATCAGCTCGTCCGCCGAACGCGCCCGCGCACCAAGCCGCAACGCCAGCCGGGGTTTTCGCTACTACCTCAGCCAAGCCTATATCAGGGCAGAGAACTTACTGTCACTGCTGCTGTTTCTGCTGGCGGCATTCGTCAGCCTGGTCGATGGCTTGGTGCGGCGCGATATCCGTAAATTCGGCGTCGGCCGCGAATCAGGCTTCCTTTATCACCGCGCTAAGGCCTCATTGCTGCCACTAGCCGTACTACCCTGGGTTATCGACCTAAGCATGCCGATATCACTGCATCCACTACTGCTCTTACTACCCCGCATGGTATTGTTGGGACAGGCGGTAAACCTGACTGCTGGGAGCTTTAAGAAATATTTGTGATAAGTTTGCCTGACAATTATAAATCCCGTCCTAAAATCAATAATTAGCATTCATAAAATCCTACCTGCCACAACGCAACTCATAAGGAAGATAACAGATGATCGAAGGAATAGATGTTTCACGGATCCTGAGTCTGGGAACAATCGGCCTAGGGTTTCTCTTGGCTTTACTGGCGTTCAGGTTGCTAAATAGAGAACAAAACATAGAACTGCCACGAAATGAAATTCTGACAGCCATCAACCGGTTTATGTTCTTCTCGTTTCTTCTGTGTATCACCGGGCTCACATCAGAACTCTACCGGATTTACTCTTCCCACAACTACAACTCACAGCCGCCTACTGCCTCGCTACCGCAAGGGTACTTTACGTTATTACAACCCGATGAGGTGCCGTCCGCCAGTTCTGCAGCAGAGAAATTTCTAATCCAACTTGATGAGGGTGACTATCAGACAGCCTACGACGAGCTACCAGGTCAAGTTAAAGCAGCCCTTAGATTCAACGACTTTAGAACTCAGGCAGTTAGGCTATCAGGATTCACTGGTGACTTTCAGGAAAGAAGATACTACTTGGGCCACAAAGGAGTTGGGCTAACACCTGACGGGCCATCCATGCTTTATTACATCACATTCCTGTCTTCATATAGCGAAATAAAAAGCGCAGCAGACGTAGTCGTTCTTATCAAAAACGACAATATATTCAAGGTTATAAACTATTATAAACTATAAGCCATTTTCCACATTACATCACCCCTTGAATCCGCCCTTTATACCCACGCAGCTTCTTCAAAAAAATCGGCAATTCACCCATTCGCAAAAACGGATTATGCTCAGGTGAAGGTTCAGGTTCAGGTTCAGCAACTACATCAAGATCTGATGCAGGATTGATTTCTAACCCCTCCACGAGAACAATAGCATAACGAAAAAGTTGTCGGAGCTAAGTCCTAACTTTTTCAGCCATCGTATAGGCCTTACGCTTCTCAATCCTGGCAACCTTCTCCAGAAGCAAAGCGCGCTTTATATCATAGATAAGTATCTTGTTTAATGCAGGCAGAACGTCTTTACCGAAAATACGTTTGATTTGCGCATGCGTGCTTTGTCGCCTTTCTTCGCCCTCCCCGGCATCATCACCAATTTCCCAGAGTTCTTTTTTACGATGTTCAAATCACAGCAGAAAGATCGCACCAAAAGTATTCGCGGACACCAAGCGCGCAGCATGACGTTTTTGTTTACGGTCAGTATGAGGATTCATACCTTTGGCTAACAAGGCACGAGCGTCATCACGTAGCGCTCGCGCCTCACGCAAACTAACTTCAGGATAACCTCCCAGAGAGATGCGTTTCTGTTTGCCCAACCAATAATAACGGAAGTGCCAGCTTTTACCACCAACCGGTGAAACTACTAACCCAAGGCCATCTGCGTCAGGGAGGGTATAGGTTTTTCCGGTAGCTTTAGGCTGCCGAATGATTAAATCACTAAACCTAAAACCAGGGGACTGGCGAAGATAGTCATAGGGGATTTGAGGCTGCTGGGTAGTCAGATTAAAATGTGCCATCACAGAGCTCCTAAGTTGAGACTTAGGTCAATGCTCGTCATGGTGCCCACTTTATCCCAGCAACAATACGGAACCGTTCCTTCCGTATTGTTTGGCCTTAAAAAGCTGACCGTTAGTAGATTCCGGTAGCCTTTTCTGTAACGAAAAAAGGAGCCTAAACTCCTTTTTTCAATATCTTACAGACTTCAACAGATGTCTGTAGATAATAATTTGGAGCGAGTAACGAGGTTCGAACTCGTGACCTCGACCTTGGCAAGGTCGCGCTCTACCAGCTGAGCTATACTCGCGAAAATCTGGTTAGTTACTCTTAATGAGTAATGGTGCCCGGGGCCGGACTTGAACCGGCACGCCCTTTCGAGCGAGGGATTTTAAATCCCTTGTGTCTACCGATTTCACCACCCGGGCAGACAACTTTGTTGTGTTACTTTGTCACTGTTCTGGTTTTACCAGATAAACTGTGTGATGGAGGCGGGTCCCGGAGTCGAACCGAGGTGGACGGATTTGCAATCCGCTGCATGGCCACTCTGCCAACCCGCCATTCAAACAATTTTCACTCTTTGAAAGAGTTGGAGCGAGTAACGAGGTTCGAACTCGTGACCTCGACCTTGGCAAGGTCGCGCTCTACCAGCTGAGCTATACTCGCGTCGTTATGGCCATGTGCCTTAACACGAGACGCATTCTACTGTTTTAATTCAGCCAGTCAATAATAAATTTTTGCTTTTATGACTGACTGATTAAAATTTGACTGAGTTGTGCTAATAAGCAACAAAAACAGTTATTAATGTATCAAATCGCGCCACGCTGCTTTGAGGTAACTGTACATAGACCATATTGTCAGTACCGTTGCGACATACAATAACAGCATACCTACCGGCGTAAACCAGCTTAATAGCCAAAACTCCGGCCGCCAGATCAAACCAATTAACGCCAGCATCTGGGCGATAGTTTTATACTTGCCCAAATTAGACACTGCCACATTAGCCCGCTTGCCAAGCTCTGCCATCCACTCACGTAGGGCCGAAATGACAATTTCGCGGCCGATCATAATAATGGCGGGTATCGTTACCCAAAGCGATACACTGTCTACCGCTATCAGCACCAATGCTACCGCTACCATCACTTTATCTGCTACAGGGTCAAGAAAAGCGCCAAACGGCGTAGATTGTTCCAGCTTACGGGCCAGATAACCGTCCAGTGCATCGGTAATGGCGGCAAGACAAAATACAAACGATGCCCAAAAGCGGGCGTTTTCCGCACCTGAATAAAAACATAAAATAAAAACCGGGATCAGAAACAGTCTAAACAGGGTTAACAGATTGGGAATATTCCACATCTTAATATTCTCTACGGCATGTATGCCGCTATGCTACTTGTTATGACAGGCATGGTAAATCTTTTCTGCCTGTGCCTTTGATATTCCCGGCACTGAGCTAAGCTCGGTAACGGAAGCGCGCATTACGCCCTGTAAGCCACCAAGATACTGCAATAACGCCTGACGCCGTTTTTCACCTATGCCTTTAACCTGCTCCAACGGGCTTTTAATTAACGCTTTGCCACGTTTATTACGGTGTCCGGTAATAGCAAAACGGTGCGCCTCATCACGAATTTGCTGAATTAGGTGCAAAGCCGGTGCATCAGCCGGTAAATTAATGCTGCGCCCGCTTTGTGCCAGAATAAGGGTTTCAAGACCTGGCTTGCGGCTGGTGCCTTTGGCCACGCCGACCAGCAAGGGCATTTTAGCATGTGGCCAGTTAGAAAATTGTGCTATAGCGATATTTAACTGCCCCTGCCCACCATCAATAAAAATAATATCCGGTATTTTCTCGGCATCCTGCAGCTTGGTGTAACGCTTGTCCAGCGCAAACTGCATCGCGGCATAGTCATCACCACCGGTAATACCGGTAACATTATAACGGCGGTACTCTGCTTTATATGGCCCCTGACCATCAAATACCACACAGGATGCTATGGTAGCCTGCCCCATCGTATGGCTGATATCAAAGCACTCCATCCGTGTTATCGGCTGCTCTAACTGCAACAACTGTTGTAACTGCTGATAGCGTAATGCCATTTTTTGGCTAAGCGATTGCTTATTGTCGCAAGAGAGCTGAGCATTTTTTTGCGCCAGACTAAGATACTGTGCTTTCTCGCCGCGCTGGGCATAGGTAATACGTACTTTACGCCCGGCAATTTCACTGATAGCAGCCGCCACTGCGTCTGCCTCGGGCAATGGTTTGGCAATAACAATTTCCCGTGGCATTTGCTGGGTACCATAACCATCGAGATAAAACTGCAGTAAAAAAGCACTGAGAATTTCGCTTTCCTCAGTATCTGCCGGCACTTTAGGAAAATACGCTTTGCTGCCCAGCACCTTTTGCTGGCGGACAAACAATACGTGCACTGCGGCAACACCATGTGAATAAGCAAAGCCGATAATATCCATTTCGTCATGCTCACCGCTGACACTTTGCTGCTCCTGCACTTTTCGCAGCGCAATAATTTTATCGCGTAGCTGAGCGGCCTGTTCAAACTGCAGCGCTTCACTGGCCTGCGTCATCCGTTGTACCAGGTTATCAATAACCTGCTGATCTTTACCCTGCAGAAATAAACTGGCCAGCCGTACCTGCTGCTGGTATTCCTCATCAGAAATTTTTCCGACACAGGGTGCAGAGCAAAGCTTCAGCTGGTACTGCAGGCAAGGCCGGGTTCTGGCCCGGTAAAAGCCATCTTCACACTGGCGGATGGGAAAAATTTTCTGCAGGCTTTTCAGGCTTTGCCACACTGCCCCGGCATTAGGGTAAGGGCCAAAATACTGGCCACCACTTTTACGCGGTCCGCGGTGCGAGCTGATACGCGGGTGTTTATGATCACTGATTAAAATATAAGGGTAAGATTTATCGTCCCGCAGCAATACGTTGTAACGTGGTAAAAATTGCTTAATCAGGTTGTTTTCCAGGATCAGCGCTTCGGTTTCGCTATGCGTAAGGGTATATTCCACCTGTTCTATCTGGCTAACCAGAGAACGGGTTTTAACACTGTCTACATTAGCTCGAAAATAACTGCTTAGCCTGGCGCGCAGATCTTTGGCTTTACCAACATAAATAACCTGCTCCGCGGCGTTTATCATGCGATAAACGCCGGGCTGGTGAGGCACCTGTTTTAAAAAGGTTTTAGCGTCAAACATCAGGCTTTAGCGATGTCGATCATGCCGTGGCGCAATGCCATATGGGTAAGCTCTACATCACCACTGATTGCCAGCTTTTCAAACATCCGGTAACGATATGAATTCACCGTTTTAGCGCTAACATTCAGTTGATCGGCAATATCATTCACCTTTTGCCCCTGCGTAATCATCATCATGATTTGCAGCTCGCGATCAGATAAATCGTCAAACGGGTTCTGGCTGTGGTTATTTACTTTGCTCATCGCCATTTTCTGCGCCACTTCATCAGAAATATGCCGGGCACCAGAATACACTTTGCGTATTGCGGCCACCATTTCACGTGGCGGTGAATTTTTTGAAATAAACCCTGCCGCACCCAATTGCATGACTTTAGTCGGCACCGGCTCTTCGCAGGATACCGACAACGCCAGTACTTTAATGTCCGGGCAGTAATGTAAAATACGTTTGGTTGCAGTCATACCGCCCATACCGGGCATATTCATATCCATCAACACCACATCGGGTTCGTGTTGACGGCAAAATTGTAATGCTTCTTCGCCAGAGCCAGCCTCGCCAATCACTTTGATACCGCGCTCATCCATTAGTATGCGACTGATCCCAGTACGAACAAGCTCATGATCATCAACTAACAGAACGTTAATCAATTTCGCTCTCCGGATTACTGGATATTAGAATTATTCTAGCTGTCTAGCATAGCCGAGCATCGGCCATTTTGCTAAACAAATTAAAGCAATAAGTACTGTTTTGCACTGTTGCTGCCTAGTGTGCCAGAAAGGTTAACCATATGAAACAAAACTATATGATTTCAGATGATTTATATGCAGGTAATTGATAACAGGGAATAACAGGAAAGTGGCGGAGGGAGAGAGATTCGAACTCTCGGTGGGCTATTAACCCACGCCGGTTTTCAAGACCGGTGCATTAAACCGCTCTGCCATCCCTCCGCGTTACAGGGCGCATATTAGAAACTGCCTGCAGCTTTGTAAAGGGCTTTTTTGCTATTTTCAGCCGTTTGCTTAGTAAAGCATCAACAAAGTCATTTATTGGACAATTAATCTAAAGAAAACACTGCGCTAAGCCTAACTTAATTGTACCCAAACAAAAAAACCACCGGTAAAGGTGGTTTTAGTGGCGGAGGGAGAGAGATTCGAACTCTCGGTGGGCTATTAACCCACGCCGGTTTTCAAGACCGGTGCATTAAACCGCTCTGCCATCCCTCCGGCGACGCGTATATTAATCAGTTAGAACAGCAAAAGAAAGCACTAAATGCAAAAAAATAACGCTATTATCAATTTGTCCGTTCAGGTACTGGTCTGGCGGGAACTAACTGGGTATGATGTCATCAAATGTGTTAATAAACCTTTGTATCAGGAGAACATAATTATGTCATACAGAGAAACTTCTACTCTCAGCACTGCCGGACGTAGTGTCGAGATTAATAAAGTACTGCGCAACACCTACTTTTTGCTGGCAATGACGTTAGCATTCAGTGCAGTAGCCGCTGGCGTGGCCATGGCACTGAACATGTCACCAATGATGTCGCTGGTATGTTTTGTTGCCGGCTTTATTATGCTGTTTGTGGTAAATAAAAAGGCAGACTCAGCCAGTGGTATTTTTTGGGTGTTTGCTTTTACCGCTGCAATGGGTGCATCGTTAGGGCCAATGCTTAATCATTATGCCGGTTTACCAAATGGTACTGCACTGATTATGCAGGCACTGGGTGGCACCGCGCTGATTTTCTTCAGCCTGTCAGCTTATGCTCTGACTACACGTAAAGACTTCTCTTTTATGGGTGGTTTTTTAATGGTTGGTCTTATTGTTGTGCTGGTAGCGGCACTGGCCAATATTTTCCTGGCCATTCCGGCGTTAAGCCTGACGATCAGCGCCGCTATTATCCTGATTATGTCAGCACTGATTCTGTTTGATACCAGCCGTATTATTAATGGCGGCGAAACCAACTATATCCGCGCTACAGTAAGCTTGTACCTGAATGTATTTAACATTTTCGTCCACCTGCTGCAGCTGCTGGGTGTTTTTGGTGGTGATGATTAAGCACAGCGCTTTGCCTTAACAAGGTTATTCGCTAAAATGCCCCGCCAGTCGGGGCTTTTTGTTTTTTAGGATCCGCTATGACACGCTTTGGATTACTGCTTACCAGTAATAGCTTTGCCAGCCAAAGCCTGGCCAGTGCGCTGTTATTTGCTAAAACAGCGGTCAATCATGGCTACTGTATCGACCATATTTTTTTATATCAGGATGCCGTCTGCAGTGCGGCACAGCATATCGATTTGCCCGCTGATGAACCGGACCTAAGCGCTGAACTGGCACAATTTTGTCAGCAACATAATATTGCTTTACTGTTTTGTGTCACTGCAGCAGAAAAGCGTGGAGTGGTAAGTGATAAACTCGATGCCAGAGAGGGTTATACCAGCGCTGGCCTGGCCGAATTTGCTATGCGCCAGAGCAATATTGATAAACTGGTGCAATTTTAATGCGTAATATTTTGCTATTACAACGCAGCAGCCCCTTTAATGACAGTAAAGGCCGTGAGGCACTGGATATGATACTGGCAATGGCTGCCGTTGAGCACAATATCAGTGTGCTATTCAGCGCTGACGCGGTTTATCAGTTACTGCCCACACAAGACCATACAGATTTTAAGCTTAAAGCTTATCCACGTAGTTTTAAGCTGTTTACCCTGTACGATATTGAGCAGGTATATGTTTGCCAGCAGTCACTTAAACAGCGCGGCATTAATGCCGCAGATTTAAGTATTGACGTTACCGTGCTCGACAGCAACGGCATTGCAGAATTATTCGCCCGCCAACATCAGGTTATCAGCAGCTAATGAAATTAATCAGTGTTATCAGCCCGTCGGTGAGCTTAAGTGAGCTGAGCCTTATATGCCAGGCTCAGGATATTATTTTACTGCGCCAGGATGCTGTGTATTTGTGTTTACGCAGCGACCTCAACTGGCCGGCTCAGCTTTACGCGCTGGATGTAGATATCCAGGTAAGGCAAATCACGCCGGTAACCAATGTAACCGTTATTAACGCCCGGCGTTGGTTAGAACTGAGTATTAACGCAGAGCAGAATCTGTTATGGCAGAATTAATCGTAAATGATACGCCACTGGCGCTGGATAAACATGGTTATCTGGCCGATATGCAACAGTGGAATAAGCAAGTGGCAGAGGAATTTGCCCGACTGGAAAGTATTGCCCTGACGGATGCGCATTGGGAAGTGGTACACTTTGTACGGCAGTTTTATCTGGAGTTTAGTACCTCTCCGGCAATCCGCATTCTGGTAAAAGCCATGGCACAACAGCTTGGCCCGGATAAAGGTAACAGTAAATACCTGTTTATGCTATTTCCCCAGGGCCCAGCCAAGCAGGCAACCCGCATAGCGGGCTTACCTAAACCGGCAAAGTGCCTTTAACCGTTAAACGGCGTCGCCGACAATACCCACTATAGCTTCCAGAGTAATAAGGACAAACACGGCAACAATACCGATAATAATAGCCCAGTAAATAGCCCGCATCAGGGCCGGATTACTGTGTTTTATACTTTTACGCGGTTTTGGCGCCATTTGCCTATCCTTTTAAAGCTCCGTCCGTTAGCTTGGGATGGAGCACAAGACAACCAGCAGCTTATCAGCCTAATTGCTGTAAACCACCCATATAAGGCCGCAGCGCTTCAGGCACAACAACAGAGCCATCTGCCTGCTGGTAGTTTTCCAGAATAGCAACAAGAGTACGGCCTACAGCCAGAGCAGAGCCATTTAACGTATGAATAAGTTCTGGTTTTTTCATCTCAGTGCTGCGATAGCGTGCCTGCATACGCCGGGCCTGGAAATCACCCATATTGCTGCAGGATGAAATTTCGCGGTAAGTATTTTGTGCCGGTAGCCATACTTCCAGATCATAGGTTTTGCTTGCACCAAAACCCATATCACCGGTACATAACAGCATTACGCGGTATGGCAAACCTAGCAGCTGCAACACTTTCTCAGCGTGGCCGGTTAACTCTTCCAGCGCCTGCATTGAGTGCTCAGGCTGCACCAGTTGCACCAGCTCTACTTTGTCAAACTGATGCTGGCGGATTAAACCACGGGTGTCACGGCCGTATGAACCGGCTTCACTTCTGAAGCATGGCGTATGGGCAGTATATTTAACCGGTAATTCGCTGGCATCAAAAATAGTGTCACGGGCTAAATTCGTCACCGGCACCTCGGCCGTTGGAATAAGCGCCATACCCTGCCCCTCTTCGGTGGCAGGTTGGGTGTGAAATAAATCGCCACCAAATTTGGGTAACTGACCGGTGCCGTATAAGCTGGCATGATTAACCAGATAAGGTACATAAAGCTCAGTGTAACCATGCTCGTTGGTGTGTAAATCCAGCATAAACTGGGTTAACGCACGATGCAGCCGGGCAACCTGGCCGCGCATTACCACAAACCGTGAGCCCGCTACTTTTACTGCACTTTCAAAGTCCAGCCCTTTATCCAGCGCTTCACCCAGTGCCACATGATCCTGAATAGTAAACTCAAACTCACGTGGCTGGCCGAAACGACGTACTTCTACGTTTTGAGTTTCGTCTTTCCCGGCTGGTACTGAAGCGTCCGGTAAGTTGGGGATCGTCAGGGCGATTTGCTCTACTTCAGAGAGCACGGCATCCAGTTGCTGTTTGGCTGCATCAAGCTGAGATCCCAGGCCGTCAACTTCCGCCAGCAGTGGCGTAATATCTTCACCACGGCTTTTCGCCTGACCAATCGCTTTAGATTTGGTATTACGCAGGTTTTGCAGCTCCTGCGTGTCTACCTGTAAAGTGCGACGCTGTTCTTCGAGCGCAGTTAAACGCGCCACATCCAGTACAAAGCCACGCTGGGCCAGACGGTTGGCCGTTTCAGTTAATTCGGTACGTAAAAATTTCGCATCTAGCATAGTAATTACTTCATTGAACCCAGTTTAAGCCCTAACCAGGCAAGCGTTAAACACAACAACACATTTAATAATACGTTGGCGATTGCTTTTAGCCAGTCGCCTTGCTGTATCAGCAAAACAGTATCCAGCGAAAAGGTTGAAAACGTGGTAAAAGCACCAATAAGGCCAATAGCTATCAGTGCCCGCCAGGGTGATACCGCCAGTACACCACTACTGAACAGTGCAAATAACCACCCCAGCACAAAAGAGCCAAGAATATTAACCAGCAAAGTGCCAAAAGGGAATGACTTACCTAAAACATTCACCATCAGTTCGTTAATGCCAAAGCGTAAACATGCCCCGACGGCACCACCGACAGCGACCGCCAGATAGGTCAGCATTACTTATCTCTCTTACATGAGCTGTCAGCATCAAGCTGCTTTAAGTAACGCAGTTTTTCTGCCAGTTGTTTTTCCATGCCACGCTCTGCCGGTTGATAGAAGCGCTGCCCGGCAAGCTCGGCCGGCAAATAACGCTCGCCGGCGGCATAGGCGCCGGCTTCATCATGGGCATAACGATAACCTTCACCAAAACCCAGTTGTTTCATTAACTTTGTTGGCGCGTTACGCAAATGCAGTGGCACCTCAAAAGCAGGCTGTTCTGCCACCAGTTGTTTCAGTTGATTAAAGGCGCTGTACACGGCGTTACTTTTTGGCGCCAATGCCAGATACACCGCGGCTTGCGCTATAGCCCGCTCACCTTCGGCAGGACCCACCCGTTCAAAGGTATCCCAGGCATTTAATGCCAGTGTCAGTGCACGTGGGTCCGCATTGCCAATATCTTCACTGGCAATGGCCAGCAACCGCCTGGCAACATACAGCGGATCGCCACCGCCTGCCAGAATACGGCAATACCAATACAAGGCGGCATCCGGATCCGAGCCGCGCACTGATTTATGAAAGGCGGAGATCAGGTCATAAAACAGATCACCCTGATTATCAAAGCCCGGTAACTGCTTTGGCACCAGATTTTTCAGCGTGTCAAAGCTTATCATTTTGCCGTTGCTATCAGCCTCAGTAAGCTCTGCGGCCTGTTCCAGCAGGTTGAGTAATTTACGTGCGTCGCCGTCTGCCAGTTGCAGCAGCAACTGCTCAGCATCAGCAGCCAGATGCACAGCTTCAAGCCCCAAACCACGCTCTTTATCTGTCAAAGCCTGTGCTAGTACCTGCTGTAAATCGGTATCGCTTAGCGGTTTAAGCACACACACCCGGGCACGGGATAAAATAGCGTTATTCAGCGCAAAAGAAGGGTTTTCAGTGGTGGCGCCAATAAAAATAATGGTGCCATCTTCTATAAAAGGTAAAAAGGCATCTTGCTGGCTTTTATTAAAACGGTGTACCTCGTCAACAAACAGCAAGCTACGTTGCTGATATTGCTGCTGGCGTTGCTGTGCCTGCGCAATTGCCTCGCGAATTTCTTTAATACCACAGGTTACTGCCGACAATTTACTAATAGCCGCATCAGCGTGGCGGGCTATAACTTCTGCCAAAGTGGTTTTACCGGTACCCGGTGGCCCCCATAAAATAAGCGAAAACACCCGCCCGGCTTCAATGGCTTTTTTAAGCGCGGTGCCTTCACCAATTAAATGTTGTTGCCCGGCATATTCGGCCAATGTCTGTGGCCGCATTCTGGCGGCCAGAGGTCGAAAATCATCAGCAAAATCAAGTGGTAATGAGTTCACAAAATTATCTTTAGGTTGCTATCGCTGACGCTGATCGTCAATATCAGTATGCTCTGGCGGGGTAAACCGGAATAAAGCTTTATCCAGCTCAATATTCAGCTGCATTAAAGTGAAGTTAAATTCGCTGGTTTGCTGATTCATGTCCAATACCTGCATGTTAGATAATGCCGCGCCGGAAAAACTCAGGGTTAATTGTTTTACCGGGCTATCAGCGTCTTTTGAGCGGATAACAAACTGCTCGCCTTGTTGCTCCACGTTATACTGCGCCCAAAGCTCAGGTTTGGTAGATGTGAGTAACACAAACGGCGTGCGGTTTACCTCACTAGCAGCGTCATAAATGGTTAACTGCTCCAGCGCTTCATTATAAAACCACAGGCTTTGGCCATCGCCAATAAACAGATTTGGCTCGGGCTCAGTGGTTTCAAAGCGGAACAGTGCTGGCTGCCTGATCATCAGCTCGCCTTTGCCCTGTTGCAGCAACTGCTTTTGTGCATCAAACACTTGCTGCTCAAAACTGGCAGAAAAACTTTTAATACTGGCCAGTTTACGTTGTAGCGTCTGCTCGGCATTTTGCGCCACAGCAGAAACAGAACTACACAACACAATAACCGCTAGCAAACTACGTAGCATTTAATATCCTTTGGGTGGCGGTGGTGCCATCACTTCACGATTACCATTGTGGCCGGGGCCACTGACAATGCCGCTATGCTCCATTTGTTCAACCAAACGGGCGGCACGGTTATATCCTATACGAAACTTGCGCTGCACACCGGACACCGAAGCACGACGGCTTTCGGTAACAAAGGCTACAGCCTGATCATACAGCGGATCGGCTTCGCCATCCTCACCTTCCAGGGTTTCGCCTGGCAGCAGATTCTCTTCAGTGGTTTCTCCACTTAAAATTTCAGCAATATAGTTTGGCTTACCGCGTTTTTTCCAGTCGGCAACCACAGCATGCACTTCGTGATCATCGACAAAGGCACCATGCACCCGGTTTGGTACACCGGAGCCTGGCGGCAAATACAACATATCACCCTGCCCCAATAAGCTTTCTGCGCCTTGCTGATCCAAAATAGTGCGGGAGTCAATTTTTGATGACACCTGAAAGGCTATCCGGGTAGGAATATTAGCTTTAATTAAACCGGTGATAACGTCTACCGACGGCCGTTGGGTTGCCAGGATCAGATGGATACCTGCCGCACGGGCTTTTTGCGCAATACGGGCAATCAGCTCTTCTACTTTTTTACCGACAATCATCATCATGTCAGCAAATTCGTCGATAACCACCACAATAGACGGTAATTTCTCTAATAATGGTGCTTCAGTGCGCATATTATCTGACGGGCGCCACAGCGGATCTTTTAACGGCGCCCCCTCTGCAATGGCTTCTTTTACTTTGGCGTTATAGCCTTTAAGGTTACGCACTCCCAGCGCCGACATTAATTTGTAGCGCCGCTCCATCTCGCCGACACACCAGCGTAAGCCATTAGCGGCATCTTTCATATCGGTAACAACTTCAGTTAGCAGGTGCGGAATACCTTCGTAAATAGATAATTCCAGCATTTTCGGGTCGATCATTAAAAAGCGCACATCATCCGGCGTCGATTTATATAATAAACTACAAATCATCACGTTTACGCCAACCGATTTACCCGAACCGGTTGTACCAGCCACCAGCAAATGCGGCATTTTCGCCAGATCAGCCACTACCGACTTACCGGCAATATCTTTACCCAAGACCATTGTCAGCGGAGATTTAGAGCTTTCAAATATCTCATCACCAATCACTTCAGATAACCGCACAATTTCACGGTGCTGGTTTGGCAGCTCTAAACCAATATAAGATTTCCCCGGAATAACCTCTACTACCCGCACACTGATGGCAGATAACGAACGCGCCAAATCTTTGGCCAGGCCGGTAATTTTACTGACTTTAACACCGGGTGCTAAATCAAGCTCAAAACGGGTTACCACAGGGCCTGGGTGTACGCCGACTACTTTAGCGTCAACGTTAAAATCAAGCAGCTTCGCCTCTACCAAACGCGACACCCGCTCTAAATCAGCCGGGTCAATCGGGTTTGCGGCTTTGTCCGGCCGGTCCAGTAATGCCAGTGACGGCAGCTCTTCCATCAGGTGAGAGACTTCTTCACTGTCATCTTCTTCATCTGCAATTTCAGTCAGGATGGTTTCAATTTCAGAGTCTGGCGGTAAATCCAGTTGTTGCAGGGTATCGCTCCAGCGTGCAGCGTCCGGCTCATCAATCGCACTGAACGACAATTCCTCATCAGCCAGCGTATCCACACTGTAAAACGCCTTGGCTTCGGTTTTGGCATTTAACGGCGTGATCGGCAACGTATCTGCCACCGGCTTACTCAGCTGTGGTGTCTTGCGCGGCTTTTCGGCTATAACCACGGGTTCGTCGTCAAACTCGTCCTGCTCTGGTTCTGCGGCAAAAGGGTCATAGTCGTCTTTACTGCGCTCACGCAGGCGCTGTGGTACAGAGATCGCAAACTGCACAGCGCTATAACAGGCTGCGCCCAGCGCATCGGCTACCGTTAGCCAGGATATCCCGGTCATCAGGGTTAAGCCGGTAGCAAAACCGCACAACAACAGCAAAACAGTACCGATAAAATTAAAGTACGGCAGCAAGGCGCCACTAACTACATCACCGATAACGCCACCGGAAGAAAAATAAAAAATATCATTAAAATTCATACTGCTTATTGCCGTTGCTGTGAGCAGTGTTAATACCAGGCCAATCAGGCGCAGGCCCAGGATCAGATAATCCAGGCTCATTACGTCGTGAAAACGCTTAAACAACAAATAACCGGCAAGTGCCACCAAAAACGGGATCAGATAAGCAATCCAGCCAAAACTGAATAACAATAAATCAGCCAGCCAGGCACCTATTGGCCCGGCGTAGTTATGAATGCTGGTTTGGTAACCGGTTTGCGACCAGCTGGGGTCAGCCGGATCAAAAGACAACAGTGCCAGTAACAGAAATAAGGCAAAGCCGGAAAACACAATTAATCCGACTTCCAGCAAGCGCTGTACACCGTTTAGCGGAAAATAAGCTCGGTTTTGCAAATGAAAGGCCCTACCTTTTTTATCATCGTTTTTGTTCAAGCGCACCAGAGTGTAGTACTGCAGGCTAAGATACCAGAGACACTGTAAAAGTGCATCCGTGAAGCACGGCTGAACTGCTAATTAGCTGCTTATGGCACTTATCGCAACAAAAGTGCTTTGCTTCACCTCTTCCATCACTACATAAGTGCGGCTTTCACGCACACTGGGTAATCTGAGCAGGGTTTCTCCCAACAGTTCCCGGTAGGCAGCCATATTTGCCACCCTGGTTTTCAGTAAAAAGTCGAAGCTGCCGGATACCAGGTGGCATTCCTGAATTTCTTCCAGTTTTTGCACCGCTTTGCTGAATTCGTCAAAATCTTCCGGCGAGGTTTTACTTAAGGTAATTTCGACAAACACTAATAAGGCTGCGCCAACTTTATGCGGATCAATTTGTGCGCTGTAGCCTAAAATCACGCCCTCAGCTTCCAGCTTACGTACCCGCTCCAGGCAAGGTGTCGGGCTTAGCCCTACCCTGCGCGCCAGTTCTACATTGGCTAAACGGCCATCACGCTGCAATTCGAGCAGTATTTTGCGATCTATCCTGTCTAACTTCTTGATACTTTTACTTAAAGAGTACATGGCAGCTAAAAAATTTGCTTTTTAAATTTAAACAGAATTTTGCACTACTGCGGCGCCATAAAACAAGCATTAATTCTACAAAATTAGCAGTATACTGCGCACAAATTTTACCTTAGCCAACATTTACCTCAGAAAAGGGCATAACATTATGATAATTGGCGTACCAAAAGAAATTAAAAACCATGAATACCGCGTAGGCATGACACCGGCCAGCGTGCGTGAGCTGGTAAATAACAAGCACAGCGTACTGGTTGAAACAAACGCCGGTATGGGCATTGGCTTTACCGACGACGATTACGTCGCCGCCGGTGCGACTGTACTGGGCACTGCTGCAGAAATTTTTGCCAAAGCAGAAATGATTGTTAAGGTAAAAGAGCCTCAGGCAGTTGAGCGCGCTATGCTGCGTGAAGGCCAAATTCTGTTTACTTACCTGCACCTGGCACCGGATTTACCGCAAACACAGGATCTGATCAAATCTAAAGCTATTTGTATTGCTTATGAAACTGTTACGGATAACCGTGGCGGTTTACCGCTGTTAGCGCCAATGTCTGAAGTGGCCGGCCGGATGTCAATTCAGGCCGGTGCCCGTGCCCTGGAAAAATCATGCGGCGGCCGCGGTATGTTATTAGGTGGTGTACCAGGTGTTGCTCCGGCTAAAGTTGTCGTAATTGGTGGCGGTATGGTGGGTACTAACGCTGCACAAATGGCTGTAGGCTTAGGTGCTGACGTTACCGTACTGGATCGTAGTGTTGATGTACTGCGCCGTATTAATGCCCAGTTTAACGGTGCCGTAAAAGCTATATACTCTACTGCTGACGCGCTGGAACAGGAAGTGCTTGCAGCAGACTTAGTTATCGGTGGTGTGCTGGTGCCTGGCGCTGCAGCACCTAAACTCGTTACCAAAGATCATATCAAGCGGATGAAGCCTGGCTCAGCTATTGTTGATGTTGCTATCGATCAGGGCGGTTGTGTAGAAACCTCTAAGCCAACTACCCACGCGGAACCAACCTATATCGTAGACGATGTTGTGCACTACTGTGTAGCTAACATGCCTGGCGCTGTGCCACGCACCTCTACCTTTGCACTGAACAACGCTACCCTACCGTTTATTATCCGTTTAGCTAATAAAGGCTATAAGCAGGCGCTGCTGGATGACCAACACTTAATGAATGGTTTAAATGTAATGCACGGCCATGTAACGAACCAAAGTGTTGCAGAAGCGTTAGGCTTTAGCTTTGTTGAGCCTAAAGTTGCGTTAAATGCTTAATGCTCAATAAATAAACAACTGAGATAAAGGCTGCTTTTGCGGCCTTTTTTATTTTTAAGGCTTTTTTATTGCCAGACAACGGTTTATTTGCATTTTGCTATATACATTCATATCAGACCTGCTATAGTGATTGCCGGCCTGTAAAGCAGACCTATGTAACAAAATGTTTATGAAAACTTCGCTACACAGCTTCATTGTAAGTCATGTCCTGAAGATTCACGCACGTTTGGCCGCATAAGTAAGGTAACAGTCAGGCTAAAAGCGCAATTAAGCGTCAATTAGTTTTATTAAATTTTTAGGAGTCATTCATGGCTAAAGTAACTGGTGTAGTAAAGTGGTTCAACGCTGATAAAGGTTTCGGTTTCATTACTCAGGATAACGGCGGCGCTGACGCATTCGTTCACTTCCGTGCAATCCAGACTGAAGGTTACAAAACCTTAAACGAAGGCCAACGCGTAGCTTTCGAAATCGAACAAGGCCAAAAAGGCCCACAAGCTGCTAACGTTACAGTTCTGTAATTTTAAGCACTTGCTAAAAAAAGGACACCGCGGTGTCCTTTTTTATTGCCTGTAATTTAATATAAAGAAATAAGCGCCCGGATACCGGGCTCTGTTTACACAGGCGGTAAGGCCAATACCCTACTGCTCTTCTCTGACAAAAGCGATATCAGCAAACCCCATACGGGCAAACTCTTGCTGCCGGTAGTTTTTCACTGCTGCCCCGCGCTTGGCTGCCATGGCAACCTGCTGCTCCATCGCCAGAAAGCGGGTTAAATCTATGCCCTCAGCAGCTGCTACGGCTTCATACATATCGTGGTGCTTGTCATAGCTGAAGTTGATCACTTTACGCTGCTTATTAAAGGTATAGCTAATTTGTCTGGCCATTTACCACTCCGGGTTTTACTGCACTGTGCACAGGCTTACACAACATACAGGATAGTATTAATAACACCGAACCTGCTGCCAGAGTCAGTAAATTTTCATTACGGTTCCACAGCAATATATTCACCAGCAAACCGGCCGGGATCAGCATATTGTTCATTACTGCCAGCATGCCGCTGCTTACCAGGGTAGCGCCTTTATTCCACCAATAGTAGCCACCACCAGATGCTACCAAACCCAGCCACAACAACACTGCCCAATGTATGTTGTGCTGCGGATACTGCGCCGAACCTAATAACAACCAGGCCGGTAACACAACAACAAGCGCTCCCAGATAAAACCAGCCAAACAGCTGATGCTGCGCCAACTTAACCGGCTGCCTGGCCAGCAGTACTTTATACCCTACCTGGCCGATGGCAAAACACAGATTGGCCCCCTGCACTACAGCAAAACCAAGCCAGTATTCCTCCGTTAAGCCTTTATAACGCATTAGCGCCGCGGCAATAACAGCCAGTAAGGCCGCCAGTAAAAAGCGATATTGAAACCGGCGCTGCAGCGCGTCATAAAGTAAGGTGATATATACCGGCGTAAAAATGGTAAAAATTAATACTTCCGGCACCGTTAGTAATAGAAATGACTGATAATAAAATAAATACATCAGCCCAAGCTGCACCGCGCCCAAGGCTGACAATTTACAGGCAAGTTGCCAGGGTAGCGGGCGCATAAACGGCAAAAACACCAGCAGAGCCAGCGCAACACGTAGCAAAACAGCAAAGTAAGCATCAACCTGCCCAGCCAGATAGACACCAATCAGGCTAAAAGAAAATGCCCATAGCAGAGTTACCCCAACAAGGTAGCTCAAGCACAGTTTTCCGTTTGCTGTTGCAATTGCTGCTTAACCAGCGGTGCGGCATAAAGTGCACTTAGCATAGGGGCTGCCGCTGCTGGTAAGGCTTGTAAACGCTGCTGCCATAGTTCAATAACCGCATGATCCACCGAGGCGTGCTGCTGGCCTGCTGCCAGGTAATTTACCGGAAATAAGCGGTACTGCTGCCAGATTTGCTGGTCAATTAACGCAGCAAGTTGCTCCGGCTCTGCCGGCACAGTAGTTAGGGGTTTGCCAAAAGCAACATGCACCCGGCCTTTATAACCAACAATGCCTTTGATAATACTGTCGATATCTTCAAACTCGCCTTTTTGGTATGAGCCCTCTGTGCGCTTTTGCCACAACTCTTTTATTTTATTGATATCACAAGGGTCGTATTCGTATGACAGGCACACCGGCACTATGTTTAAACCGGCCATGTAAGTGGCAAAATCTTCGCCGCGTTTTTTGCCTTCCATATAAAACATTTTCAGAATAGCCGGATCGGTTTCATCATTACCGTCTTTGGCGCGGCCTTCTTTTTGCGCAATCCATACCGAATGCTGCTGTTGCAGCGAATGCTTAATATAGGCCGATAACTGCGAGAAGTTTTTCAGCATCTCGCGCGGGCCTTTGGCGCCACGCTTTACAATAAAACTTTTATTCAGCTTCATCAGCTCGGTAGCGCAGGCTTTGCGCAGCAGGTTATCGCCAATGGCAATACGTACTGTATTAAAGCCATTATGATGCAGGCACCAATTTACCAATGCCGGATCCATAGCAATATCACGGTGATTAGACACAAACAGATAGGCCTGGCTGGCTGTCAGGTTTTCTAAACCCGATACGGTGATTTTATTGGTGGTGCTGTCTATCATGCGGTCCATAAAACTGGCAACCTGCTTTTGCACCGCATGCACGCTGTTTAATTTTGCCCAGCGCCGCTTTAAGGCAAATTTAACCATAGGCGACAACAACCAGCCGAACGGGCCGGATAAATGCGGAAAACGGTAATGCAAAATAGCCTGAATAAACTCGTCATCAGCAATTAAACGGGCTATTGCCGGAGCAACTTCATCATCATTGTACGGCCGGATATCGGCATATAAATCTTGGTCTGACACTGGGATCACTACGTATGAGGCTCAAAGAGCGAACTATTTTACTGAGTTAATCAAAATTCACCAGTAGCGAAAGCCAATTGTTTTTCAACACGGCGGGCATAACCCCCCGTTGCCTTATCGCATAAGTCTTGCAACCAGCAATTTTATACAGACAATACAAAAAACAACATAAGGACCGCACCAGATGCACAAAATAATGATAACAGCGTTAATGCTGCTAAGTTTTACCACCTATGCTACCGCCTTTGATATCCGCTTTAACGAGCAGGCCAATACCGACGCCGATACATTAATCCTGCTTGCTGCCAGCAATGCCCCCCTGCAACAGGAATCGCTAAAACAGCTGGCTGACAGCGAAAATTTCAGCGGCAAAACCGGCCAGAGCCTGCAGTGGCTTACACCGGCAGCGCCCTATAGCAACTATAAGCGTGTAGTGCTTTTAGGTGTTGGTAACGCAGCAGAGCATACAGCAAATACTGCGGCTACCGTAGGGGCTGATCTTGCCCGCTTGCTGGCTAAATCTGCGGCAAAAAATATTGTTATTGATGCCAGCCAGATTAACAGCAGCCTGGCTGATACCGAACTGGCAGCACAACTGGCTTTCGGTGCAACGCTGAGTGCTTATACCTTTACGCGCTACAAAGCCAAACCTGCTGATGCCAAAACTGATACTAAAGGCCAGCAACTAAACTTTGTTGTTGCCAATCCCAACGAAGCTCAACGCCGTCATACCCAGTTAAACGCTATTGCCAATGGTGTCACTCTGGCACGGGACCTTACCAACGAGCCGGCTATGGGGCTGTCGCCAGCCAATTTTGCTGACAAAACCAGTGAGCTGAAAAAACTGGGCGTAAAAGTTACTGTTTTTGATGAAAACGCGCTGCAAAAAAACAATATGGGCGCCATTTTAGCTGTTGGCCGCGGCAGTGCCCGCCCGCCACGGTTGGTTATTGCCCATTGGCAAGGCAGCCAGCAGGCTCCTCTGGCTATTATCGGTAAAGGCATTACCTTTGACACCGGCGGTTATAACCTGAAAATCCAGGCAGATTCTATTATCCGTATGACCAGCGATATGGCCGGTGCAGCCGCCGCTCTTGGTACTATCGCCGCTTTAGCTGAGCAAAAAGCAGCGGTAAATGTAGTGGCTGTAATGGCACTGGCAGAAAATATGATTTCTGACCGCGCCTACCTGCCGGGAGATGTGGTTAATACAGCGGCCGGTATCAGTGTTGAAATAATTAACACCGATGCTGAAGGCCGTATGGTAATGGCTGATGCGCTCTGGTACGCCGAAAAACACTACAAGCCACGCGCTATAGTAGATATAGCCACCCTGACAGGCGCTAAAGTAACCGCACTGGGCGCTTACTATGCCGGCGTATTTAGTAAGAACGATAACCTGGTGACGCAACTACAACAGGCTGGTGAGCAGGTAAACGAGAAGCTATGGCGCCTGCCGCTTAGCGACGACATGTTGCCAGAGCTAAAAAGCCGTATTGCCGATCTGCGCAACGGTGGCCGCAGTGCCGGAGCCTCAACCGCAGCGCTGTTTTTGCAGCAGTTTGTTGGTAACACACCCTTTGCGCATATTGATATTGCCGGTAATGCTCTGGCTAACAGCAATAGCGGAATAACCCCTGAAGGTGCAACCGGTTATGGCGTACAACTGCTAACGCAATGGGCACTAACCCAGCCTTAATAAAAGCCACTGCCTGAGGCGCCAGCCTCAGGCCCACATTACCGCAATAGCGGCCACTACTATCAGCGCCAGCCCCCAGTGGTCAGCTTTTTGCAGTTTTTCTTTAAATACAAAAGCCGAAATCAGTAACATAAACAGCACTTCAACCTGCCCCAGTGTTTTTACCAGCGCCACCGACTCCAGGCTCATGGCGGTAAACCAGCCAACGGAGCCAATGCAGCTGCACAGGCTGATCAGTAAGGTAAGTTTAGGCCGCTGCCATAAAGCCGTTAATGTCGGCCTGTCTTTCAACGTTAACCACAGCAGCAATAACAGCGTTTGCAGCATAATAACCAGCAATAATACCCAGGCTGCACCGTATGGAAACGGTAAACCCATAACTAAACTGGCCTGCCGCACCCATAAGGATGTCAGTGCAAAGGCTAAACCGCTGCCAAGGCCCAGCAACAGCACCGACACGGATAACTGGCGCAAACTGGCACCACTGAGTAAAAATACCGCGAAGCCTCCTAAAGCAACACCAAACCAGCCGAGTAAGGTTAACGACTCACTAAAAAACACTACGCCCAGCACCGCCGCCAACACGGCTTCACTTTTTGCCAGGCCGGCACCTATAGCGTAGTTTCGTAACTTAAACAGCTTTACCATTAGTGCCGTAGCCAGTATTTGTGCCAGAGAGGCGGCAATAATAAAACCGGCAAAATGGCCGCTAAACACCGGCATAGCTGCTGGTTGCCACTGGTATAACACATACAAATAAAGCGCCGCTAAAGGCGATGCCCAGATAAACCGCGCCAGCGTAACACCGGCTACGCTAACATCTTTGCTAAGTTGTT
Organism: Rheinheimera pacifica; assembly: GCF_024809855.1. Lineage (GTDB taxonomy): Bacteria > Pseudomonadota > Gammaproteobacteria > Enterobacterales > Alteromonadaceae > Alishewanella > Alishewanella pacifica_A. The sequence goes on along the minus strand of NZ_JANUEM010000016.1, from coordinate 56,862 downwards.
TTTGAAACGCATTGCGCCAGGCCTGCATAAATGCAGCCAGCAAGGTAAAAGGGATCCACAGCACAGCGACACACCCGAAGACGTAAAGACGGCTATATTAACAAAAAAGCGTAAAACGTGATAGCTGGCCGCAGCAATAGCGGCCATTCATTACGCTGATAAGCTGCTTAGTCGATAAAGTCTATTTCAACCGGTGTTGCTGTAGGGCTTACCACCACATTTTTTGCCTGTAAAAAGGCGATATCGTCGGCCGCTTCCGGGTTGTCGTCTACGTCACAACTTAGCGCTACGGTATAGTTATCAGCCTGAATAAAGCCAATACTGTAGTGGTACTCGCTTACACCATCAAAATATACGTTGGTGCTGGCATAAGGCTGATAGGTATTATCGCCGCCATTATCAGCTAACTCATCCAGTGGCCGATCAGCCCCCTGGTACAAATACACCGCCGCTACCGGCACAGAGGCATCAGCCGGGGCTACTGTGCAGTTATTATTGATCAGCAACCCTTCTGCTACCTGGCCGGTTAAATGGCCAACCTCAGTGTTGTTAACCAAGCGCAAGCCGGTTGGTTTAAGGAAATAACCATTTTGCCCTGGCGGGTTAATCAGCGCCTTACGTAAATCAAACTCCAGTGTGTAATTAGCATTGCCGCCTTCAACCAGTGTTAAACTGCCCAGCTTTAATTCATTTGACGGCACCTGTAATGGCTCCCGCATGCCATCTTCCAACTCGACATAACTGCCGGAGGCAATTTCCAGCCGTAGCTGGCCATAATTGCCGGCTTCAATATCAGCATCGGTTAAAAGCGCTTCAGACTTAGCGCCATCAAGCAGCAGTAAATCTACCCCGCGCGTATTAGGAATAATTGTCCCCTGCGCATCACGGCATTCATCATTCGCCTCTGCTGCCGCGTCGTCATCCCCCACGGTAAAACTCTGATTGCCCACGCCATTACCGGTTAACTCAATTTCACTAAAACACAACATAACGACTTTAGCGCCATTTACCGGTGCATCGCTTACTGCCAAACTAAAGCGGGTCATCTGTGGTTGTATATCATCGTCGTCTGAGTCGCTGTCGCACGCAGCCAGTAACGTCAACGACGCCAGCACTGCACTTGTCAGTATTGTCTGTTTCATTAATTTGCCCTCCGTTAGTGCAACCTAACTAATAGCAGTAAAGACTGAATGGTTACTTAATTGCTCAGCAGGCTATTGTTAAACTGGCGAAAATTGCTGCAGTCAGGCGATACAGCATTGCATTCTGGCGGGGAATCATTATGATACGCGCTACGTCGGTACGTAGCGCAGCTTGGTAGCGCACTTCGCTGGGGGTGAAGGGGTCGGAGGTTCGAATCCTCTCGTACCGACCATTAAATTCCCCAAAACAAAGCCCCGCAAAAGCGGGGCTTTGTTGTTTCTGTAGCCAACATCTAAAGCCGGTTTATCGGCCTTAAGCGCAAATTTAGTATTCTGGTATCAAGTCCAACTCTTCCAGCCGAATAGCCATTGCTCCTATGGAAACCTTAAACTGCTCAGCAAGCGAGAATACTGCTTCACCGTTTATACGATCCAAACCTGCCAAAGCTCTCGCTAACCCCCGTTTGGTCGAGAGCTCCTTTTCGATGCGCTTATCATTACTACTATTAAGCAGATATTGCAGGTTATCCCGTAACAACACGTCCTCTGAGAACCGTGCCTTAAAGCGGCTGGTTACTAATTTGGCAGGCATTAAAAAATATACTGCAAACTTGTCTGCTTCAAGCTCAATATGGTCGCGGGGTACAGCGCCACTGCCATCCAATGGTCTGTCACGATGTAAACCAGACTGCTGATGCATAATGGCATGCCCTACCTCATGGGCAGCTGTAAAATTCATAATTTCAGGTGGCATTAACAGAGAGAGTTCTGCTGTTCGATTATCTTTGTCTATAATTCCAGCGACATCAATATCACCTTCAATCACACCCAATGAGCTTCTTTTAAATACCTTATAGCCCAACAGTTCAAACGCCTTTTCAGGGTTCAGCAACTCTGCCGGATCATCAGGTACACCATCCGGCCACAGTGCTTCTTTCTGATACCATATGGCATGAGCGAGTTTTCGTGCTGCCTCTTCGATATGCTTGTAACTAATTTTGCCTTTGCTATCCGTAACAAGCTGATTAAATTGCAGCAGCGGTAAAGGTAAGTTCTGTTTGTTATTACCGCCAACGGATAAAAACTCATCTTCTTCCTGGTTTGCCGCTACTGCGTAGCGGTTCAGGTTACCTTTGTAGCCTTCGTGCAGTTCTTTGCTTTCATACGTTGTAGCAGGAATACCCGGATAAGCATTTAAAGATGGTGGCACTTTAATTTCATCATCAATCTGATTGGCTAACACTTCATACGGGTGCCGAGGACCTCCATTAGCCGCAGCAATATCAGCTTGAGCTTTATTTATGTTAGTGGCAGCAAATTGGCTGGGCATATCGGCGCTAAATTCCCCTTCATCATCGAGATGTGCAAAAGGATTTTGTAGCCGTTGACGATCTTTGATTATCAAATTTAGAGGTGCTGTCATGCAATAAACCTTTTTGTATAAAAAGCAATCAATTAACGATAGCTCATTTACAAAGTAAGTGTTAATGGGAACTGCATTTAGCCCAGGCTAACGTTTAAATGTACTCAACAACTTGGCAGCAGAAGGAAGGCCGATGTTCCACGAAGTACGCACTTATCCATTCACCTGCTCACCGACATCGGCAAAGACCAGCAGGCATAGGCAACGCACACCGATGCCAAGTCAACGAAGATATACCAGAAAAGGCATGTGTAGTGGGTTTGAATCATACCGGGTTTGTCGGAGGCTAATTTTCTTGAGAGAATTAGTCCATGAACAAAAGAACAACTTATTCCGCAGAAGTACGCGAACGCGCAGTTCGTATGGTTTTAACCTCAGAGCATGATCACCCATCGAGATGGGCGGCGCTGGTGTCTATTTCATCAAAAATTGGTTGTACACCTGAGACGTTAAGGGCTTGGGTTAATCGAATCGAGGTGGACTCAGGCAAAAGGCCAGGTATTACTACCGATGCCGCAGCCAAGATCAAACAACTTGAGCGAGAAAACAAAGAGCTTAAGCAGGCCAACGAGATCCTGAAGAAAGCTGCGGCGTTTTTTGCCCAAGCGGAGCCGACGGGCAGGCCGTCCTGCGCAAACCGAAGAAATAATCCAGTTCATTGATTCGCACCGAGCGTTGCATGGTGTCGAGCCGATTTGCCGTGTGCTGCAAATCGCGCCATCAACGTATTTTCGGTGCAAGTCACTTGCAGCCCGGCCACAGCTGCGCTGTCAGCGTTATCATCAGGATGAGGCGTTAAAGCCAGAGATTCTGCGTGTATGGCAGGACAATCGGCAATGCTATGGTATCAGGAAGGTCTGGAAGCAACTGAGGCGTGAGGACTTTACGGTGGCTCGCTGTACCGTTGCCAGACTGATGAGCATTCTTGGGATACAGGGTGTGCGACGAGGGCGTCGTTGTGTCACGACGCTCCCTGATGAGAGTGCTGCAACACCACTGGATCTGGTGAACCGGGAGTTTACTGTAAGTCGGCCAAACCAGCTTTGGGTGGCGGATATTACCTATGTAGCCACTTGGTCAGGCTTCGTTTACGTCGCCTTCGTCACCGATGTGTTCTCCCGTAAAGTTGTAGGCTGGAGGGTAATGAAGTCGATGCAGACGCCGTTAATTCTGGATGCACTGGAGCAGGCTTTATGGGCCAGGGGCAAGCCGAAAGGCGTCATTCATCACAGCGACAGAGGAAGCCAGTATGTCTCGATACGATACTCAGAGCGATTATCAGAAGTAGGCTTTACCGCGTCTGTCGGCAGTGTTGGGGACTCGTATGACAATGCATTAGCAGAGACAATTAACGGCCTGTACAAAGCCGAGGTCATTTATAAAGACGGCCCTTGGCGAGGGTTGGAGCAGGTTGAGCTTGCAACGCTGGATTGGGTAGACTGGTTTAACAATAGCAGATTACTGAGCTCGATTGGCGATATCCCGCCAGCTGAATATGAGGAAAACTATTATCGACAATTAAAGCAAGATACGGCAGCATGACTCAAACAAATCCGCCTCCGAATTTACCGGTACGATTCAGTTGAAGTTCCAGCCGCGGTACTGGCTATAAAAATATCATATTAAACAGTATAAAATAACAGAGGCCTAAGTTTAGTAGAACGGGTACTAAAAAATCCAAAACAGTTAGATCCATCATCAGCTGTTTAGGAAACGCACAAAAGCTGCCAAGTGTCATAATGGCTTTGAGCCGCAAACTTTTAGGTGAAGCCCAAACAGTTCGCACAATAGAAGTTTGGCCTTCTTCAAACCTCTGAACGACCACTCCCCACTCAGTTGCGTGCCTTAGATAATTTATATTGATATTTTCTTTGTTTACATGCTCGATTTCTAACTTATGTATCACCCCACCCCTTGGCCCTACCGATGTTTCAAACTTCTCAGATGGACTATTGTCAGTACTATTGCAGTAACCACTGATAGTAAACGAAAAATCATCATCTTTATTCTCTATAGGACCAATGAAAAAAGACGCATCCTTGTTTAGTACATACTGTCTGATAAAACCAAATCCAGCCGAAGTTCTGAAAAAGTAACGGAGGCAGCTTGTTTTAACATATAGGTATTCTTTTTTGTTATGAAGATAAAATCGGAGAACAGAAAAAACTGATGAAACCAAGTATATCATTACAATTTTATCGGGATGGCTGACCACAATCTTACCAAACCAACTTATATCTATGTCTAAATCTGTCACCTTCAATCCAAGATATATTGGAATAAATCCGGTCGCAAATAACATGATCATGGCTATAGATGATGCTCGTTTGTTACTACCATTAGCGTCGACAAAAAACTGGTAAAGCATGCGTCATCCCTCGCCATAATATATGGCGATAGCATAACGCTAACACATTGATTTGCAAATCTTGAATTTGTATTTCAAATCTGTACTTTTCCTAGCTGTACACACCGTTAATAAGTCAACGAAAATATACCCGGAAGGCCATGTGCAGAGGATGGAAGTACTTGCGGCGAAGCTGGCTATATGATGAGTAAATGGTTTGAGTTGAGTGCTATCTATAAAATTCGTAAGAGCATTGGTCAAGCTTAATTAAATTTGCTTTTGTTCGTCTGACAATTCTCAATATCAATACGAATCTGTCATGGAAGACAAACATTACCTGACCGTTGCGCATCCACATGATTGCTTCACCAGGTGCAAACACTCGGGTATATGAATTCTGCTCTAAATCACGATACGCATTTGTACCCCACTGTTGTCGATATCTATGTTCAAGCTCTTTTGCAACATGGCTGTTGAATACCTCAAATAATACAATGTGCATACTCTTAGACATTGGTATGCCATTCTTCAGGAAATAGGCGCCCTGCCCGAGATAAGTGCAGTACTTAGCCATTTCCAAACCACTAACCGGTATTTTTAGTGCTATAGAGCCGTCAGGCATTTTTTTTCCTGACCGGATCATATCTAAGAACCTTTCTTGACTACCCCTGTAATCAACAGCTTTGATAAATGCATTAACCGCCAAGTCAACGCATTCAGACTGGCTTTTAGCAACAGTTCCCAAAATAAAGTCCAAGTTTGATTTATCTGAGTTGCAGCCTTTACATGCCCAAAATTCAAAATCTCCATTCGTCCTGGTTTTTTGCAAAAGAGTATTTGGCACTAAATGTTCGCGTGAACGACTTAAGGGATGATCTGGGATCCTATTCATGATCTGGCGGCAATACGGACATACTGTATTTGTATGTTTAAGCTTCATGACCTGATAGATTCCTTACCCCAATATACAGTAGTAGCATAACGCTAACTTGTTGATTTGCATAGTTTGCATTTTGACGACAAAGTGGTAATTTTGTAGGACAAAAGCACAAACTGCCAACTCAACCAATTGTTTTTAAATTATAAAATTTCTTTACAGTAGCTTCTCATCGGGTGTCAGAGATCGGAGATTCAAATCTTATCGTAACGACCATTAAATTCCTCAAAACGAAGCCACGCTTTTGCAGAGCTTCGTGTTTCTGTACTTACACATAACGGTTTAGAGTTTAAAACCATTAAGCGATTTTTTCATATCACAGGGCACTTTCCGTAGTTGCTGGCTGACGACTGAAAGCTCGGTCGATTTTGCTTTGTGCCATAGATTGCAGGGCGTTGGCAGAGTCTTGCTAAATATCCTGAATACGTTTGTTGATATCCTGAGATGCCTCAGTTTGTCGAACTTAAGCAAGTGCATTTTAAATGAAATTAATTTGTGAATATTGAGTTACAAAAAGAAGTTATGTATGCTGCGCAAGTTAAATAGATACAGGGAGGTTAGAAATGAGCTGGATACATACTGGAAAAACACAGGCTTTTAATTACACCGGTTTGGATAAAAACCTGGCGCAGGAGCACGGTATTCGGTTACCCGCTCAATATTTTGTCAACAAGTGGCAGCTGACTCATCAGGCACTGTTGATGCTGGCCAGCCTGAACGATTATGACCAGCAGCAGGTCATGAAAGAGATTGAATACGTTACCCGCTACCCCAGCACAACCTACTCTACCAAGCACAGTTTAAACCCGTTCCGGCGTATCTACCGCACCCGATATCCGTTTCGTAGTTACCATTATTTAATTGAATACCGCACGGCGGCCAATGGCCAGGTTGTGATTGATGAAATATTTTTCGACAAAACATTAACCGGAGAAAATGTAAACTCCGCAGCTGAACGCACTATGCTCTATCATGTGGGTAGAGATGCCGATCAACACTATGATAGCGCTAAAAATCATGATGAAATTAGAGGATTAGTTTTATCTGCTCCAAAGTTCGCGCCAACAAATCAAGTTCGCACTGAACATGCAGCAGTAAATGGCATGCAAAATAACCTTAATAAAGCAGCGTGGCTAATGGGCGTACATGCCCAGGCGGCTTATAGCTCGGATACGATATCTGCCTATACGTTGTTTCATAACCCCACTGATGGCGGTATGTTAGACCTGACAGAGTGCTTATTTGATAAACTTAGCCGCACTAAATCCCATAATGCGCAACATTTAGCTGCAGTATTGGCGCAAGCACAGCAGCAAGGCAAAGCGGTAAAATGGGTTGCTCATAGTCAGGGCGCAATTATTTTTAATGCTGCACTGGTGCACTACCGGGCGCATTATGGTGGCCGTTTAGGTTTGCAACAGTTGGCAGTGCATGGCAGCGGAGCAAATGTGGAACGTCTGATAAATATCGCCACAGGCCTTGGAATGAAAATTACTGACGTAAGAAATAACCCATTTGATTTGGTGCCCAACTTGGCTGGAGGCAACAATTTATCGCCCAGCAGTTTATGTCGCAGCTTAAAATTCTGCGGTCTGGTATTTGGACCAAACTCAGGCCCAGGTGTAAGCCCACATACGTTGCCTTATCTCGGCATCGAAACTTACAGGCAGCAATTATGGATGATGGGTAACCATAAAAAAGCAGCGCAGGTACAACGATATATTCAGATACATGCAGGTAAGGTTCGCTAATGGGTTTAGTTAAAAATGTGTGGCAGGGTTTTGCCGGTGGGCCGGATTTAAATCGCCAACAAATACACCGGTTTTTACTGGAAGATATTCAGGTGCAAGTACGCATGCCGCATTCTAATATCGAAACCATTGCATCACCACGTCTTGTTAATTTTCCTTATAAAAGGCCTGGCTGGTTTGAAAGTAATATGGAACAACAAAGACAGCATTTTTACGTGCACCTCAATACAGAATGCTGGTTTTATCTCGCCCCAGTTTTACGCTTTGACGATGGTGAATTAGGCCACCTATTTTGCTCACTTTGGTTAAAACGAGTACCCGATGGGATTAATGCATTAGATCGGCAGCAGCTAGTCCAGTGCGTGATAGAAGAGCACAACGAACATTACAATGCAGCAGTACAACCAGAAACGCCGTACAATCATGGTAAGGGGATAAATACTGAAATCAGACAGGATACGCGCGCCGAAGCGGAGTTAGCTGCTTCGAGAGGCTCTCCCTACAGGTTAGATAATCTGGAAAAATATACGGCAATAGCCATTAACAGCCACGGCTATTCGCCATTAGCACCTGCCAACATCATTTCACTTCACGGGCAGGACTGGGTATTTTATCAGGATAAGCGGCGTCCAGACTTACCTAATGGCGCAGATTTTTACTGTCTGCCACTGGATAATAGCTACTACTTTGCTATCAGTTTCCAATATACCGTGTGTCAATCTGGTAATACGCGCTGGCTTAAACACGCCAAAGCGACCCAACAAATGGTATTGGATAGCTTAAAAGTGAGCCCGGTTGATATTACTGCTGATAACTTACTGGTTCATACGAGCAAAAAGGCAGAGTAAAGTTGCTAAAAAACTGGTGGCAGGGGTTCGCTGGCGGGCCTGATTTCAACCAGCAGCAAAAGCTTAGCTTTTTGCTGGAAGAGTATTCTGTTCAGCTTACGCTGCCCTACTCCAATATTACCTCTGACGAGCAACCAAAGCAGGTTAATTACCCGTTTCGCTCAGTAGGCTGGTTTGAACAACACCAGCAACAGAAAGATCAACACAAGTATGTCCAGATACATACTGAGGGTTGGTGCTACTTAGCGCCTCTGCTGCGTTTTGATGGCAGTGAGTACGGTTGGTTGTGGTTAAATGTCTGGTTAAAGAAAGTACCAGAAGGTGTTGATGCACTTGACCGCCAGGTACTTGCTAAACATGTAATTGATGAACATGTAATTGATGAACATGTAATTGATGAACATGACCAGCACTACAATTCATCTGTAATTGGCACTGATGGTGAATACGGCCTTGGCCGCAATACCGAAATTGAGGCAGAACTGAAAGAATATGCAGAACTTCGTGCATCCCGAGGTTCGCCATTCACTGAAGAGCGCTACCGCGAAGAACTGCAAGGCCGGATCAATAATTATGGCTACCCACCGCTGCAAGCAGCGAAACTCATTACCCTGCAAGGCCTTGAATGGGTGTTTTATCAGGAAAAATACGATAGACACCCAACCCGGACAGACTTTTACTGCCTGCCACTTAGCAGCAAGTTTTACCTGACAATTGCTTTTAAACACCGGGTTGACAATGCCAGTGAGAAATCCTGGCAGAAAGATGCTGAAAACGCTCAGAAAAAAATGCTGGCCAATGTGAACATCACAACTGCAACGAAAGACACAAACCTGCTCACTTAAGTCTGTAAATAACTAATTTGAATCTGTGGCAGATAACATCCCGTGACAGTGCTCTATCACGGGATGTTATGTCTATACTTACAGTTTAAACCCACTTAGCGATTTTTTCATATCACTGGCCATTTTTCGCAGTTGCTGGCTGGCGACTGACAGCTCGGTCGATTTTGCTGTAGTGCTTTCCACTGCCGTGGCGATATTTTCCATATTTTCGTTGATGGTGCCCGACACCACGGCCAGCTCTTCGGTGGCGCTGGCCAGTTGGTCGTTAACATCGGTAATGCTGGATACTGCGGTATTTATGCGTTTTAGCGCCTCACTGGCTTGCTGCGAGCAGACTATGGTTTGCTCGGTTTCAGCTTTGCTTTGCGTCATAGATTGCACGGCGTTGGCAGAGTCCTGCTGAATACCCTGAATACGTTTGTTGATATCCTGCGTAGAAGCTTGCGAGCGGCTGGCCAGGGTGCGTACTTCGTCGGCTACCACGGCAAAGCCTCGGCCCATTTCACCGGCACGGGCAGCTTCAATGGCCGCGTTTAGTGCCAGTAAATTAGTTTGCTCAGCAATGGCACCAATAACATCGGTTACTGCCCCAACCTCTTCACCGCGCTTGGATAACTGCGCAATAACCTCAGATACCTGCTCTAACTTCAGCTTTAACGCGTCAATAGCGGTAATGGTTTGGCCAACTGACGTTACCCCGTTTTGTGTTTCGGTGTCGGCATCCCGGGCAGCTTTGGCTGCAGTGGTGGCACTGCGTGCCATATCTTCACAGGTAGCTGTCATTTCATTTACCGCAGTAGCAACCTGCGCGGTTTGATCCATAACATTTTGCAAAATCTGCTGCGTTTGCTGGCTGCTGTCATCTAAAGCCTCAGATTGCATCGACAATTGCTCGGCCATCGATATCTGCTGGCTGATAATACTACGTAGCTGGCTAACCAAAATGCCAAGCGCTGCTAGCAGGCTGTCATTGTCACCACTTCGCAGCGCAAACTGCACAGAGAAATCACCGGCGGCAACCTGCTGCACCAACAGCTTGGTGTCGGCCACTTCACCACCGAGCGTGCTTAGTAGCCAACTGCGGATAAATAACGACACTCCCGCTGTCAGCAGCATAATAATAATTACCACCACACCAATTTGCATCGCAACAGCCCAGAATGCCGCTTTCATATCATCGATATAAATACCAGAGCCCAGCACCCAGCCCCAGCTATCGTCTTTTGCGACATAAGACAGCTTGGTATAACGCTCCTCGGTTACCCCACCGCCTTTTAATGGTTTTGGCCATTGATACTCAACAAAACCGTCACCGTAGCGGTTTATTACATCAACAAAGCTGACGAACAGATTGGCATTATTTAAGGTTTGCTGCTCTTTGCCATCGCGGCTACGCATTAAAGTGGCATGGTTAAAGTTGGGTCTGTCGAGCACGGTACCATCTAGCGCAGGTACTGTCGGGTGCATAATCATTTTGGGAATGGGACGGCCGGTGTCGTTAATCCAGATATATTCTGTGCCATCGTAGCGTATGGCCTTAATGGCAGCCATGGCCTGTTGTTGTGCCTGATCTTTACTCAGGCTGCCGCTCTGCTCCAGTGCCTGATAATGTTTCACCAGGCTAAGGGCGCTGTCAATTACCGCCACAACCCTGTTTTCTCTGCCCTCTGTCAGGCTGTGCTGCAAGGCATTTAACGCCACTGCACCAAGCACCATAAAACCAAGCAATGCCAGTAAAGGAATGCTTAACAAACGCCCGCCCACGGTTTTCCAAAATGCCATGATATATCCTTTTTTATTACTTCGATGTTCCTGATTTAGCAGTTAATTTCACTGCCAGAGTCAAAGCTTTTTTTAACTTTATCAGCATAGCCTGTGCTTTATCAGCTGTCACATCTTGTAATTAACAAATAACCACGTTAGAACTGATAACGTGGTTCTCAGCGGAGTGGTTTGTTATGCAGTTTTTGTATCGCGTTAGCTTTTATTTGTTGTTCAGCCTGGCTGTACTTTCAGCCGCGGCACAGGCTTGCCTTAAAGGCCAGGCTGCCGTAGCTTCGCCGGATCAGTACGGTGCCACAGTGGCAGAGCAAATATTAAAAAAAGGCGGCAATGCGGTTGATGCTGCGGTAGCAACTGCTTTTACACTGGCAGTAACCTACCCTGAGGCGGGCAATATTGGCGGTGGTGGTTTTATGACACTGTGGTTTGACGGTAAAGCTTACTTTCTGGATTACCGCGAAACAGCGCCTGCAGCTGCCCAACGTGATATGTATTTAGATGAAGAAAAACAGGTTATTGAAAACTTAAGCTTAATTGGCCATAAAGCCAGTGGTGTGCCGGGCACAGTAATGGGATTATGGCAGGCACATCAGCGGTTTGGCAGCCTGCCCTGGGCAGAGCTGATACAACCTGCTATTTACTATGCCCAAAATGGTTTTACCGTAGCAGAAAACCAGTATCAGTACCGTGCCGATTTACTTAGCCAACTGGAAGGCAAAACCAATTTTGCCCGCTATTTTTCTGCTATGCAGCCTAACGAAAACTTTGTTCAAAGCGAGCTTGCCAGCACTCTAAAACGTATTGCTGAACATGGCCCGGCCGACTTTTATCAAGGTGAAACGGCTAAATTACTGGTAGCGCAAATGCAACGCGGTGGCGGCCTGATCACTCTTGATGATTTAGCGGCATATAAAGCTGGCTGGCGTGAGCCGGTTATTACCCCCTGGCGCGATTACCAGTTGGTAACTGCTGCACCACCAAGTTCTGGTGGTATTGCGCTTAGCCAGTTGCTGGCATTAAAACAGCGGCGCAGTGCCGACTTTACTAATGTTGCGCTTAACAGCAGCCAGTATGTGCATTTAATTGCTGAGATAGAAAAACGCGTATTTGCTGATCGCGCCGATTATCTGGGCGATCCAGACTTTACGACAGTACCGCAGCAGCAACTGCTTGACAGTGCTTATCTGGATAAACGCGCGGCGGAGATAAACCCGGCAGCAATATCGGCCACCGCAGCGGTAAAGCCGGGGCTGGAAGGCTACCACACCACGCACTTTTCTGTGCTGGATAAAGACGGTAATGCGGTGTCTAACACCTATACGCTGAATCTGGATTTTGGCAGCGGCGTGATAGTAGAAGGCGCTGGTTTTTTACTGAACAACGAAATGGACGACTTTTCTGCCAAGGCCGGTGTTCCCAATGCCTTTGGCGTAGTAGGCAGTGATGCCAATGCGATAGCACCGGGCAAACGAATGTTGTCGTCGATGACCCCCAGCCTGCTGATAAAAGATGGTAAAGTCGGGTTGGTGATTGGCACGCCGGGTGGCTCAACCATTTTCACCTCTATTTTTCAGGTAATGACGAATTTATATGACTACCGGTTACCGCTGGCTGACGCTGTGGCTGCACCGCGTTTTCATCATCAGTTACTGCCCAAAGATCAGATCACCATGGAGCCTTATGCATCGCTTAGTACAGCAGTACAAAATGAGCTAAAGGCCAAGGGCTATCAGCTGGTGACTCAAGGCTGGAACCTTGGTGATATTCAGGCAATTCAGGTAATAGACGGCAAAATAACTGCCGTTGCCGATCCGCGCTCACGTGGGGTGGCGAAGGTTATTAACTTGCATTAACACCACCGAGCAATAAGGTTTTAGTTTTAGCCTTACTTTTTTACTTTGGCGCTACTTTGGCATTAGTGCTGTACTAAAGCCTTATTGTTGCCGGGCCACGTTTATGCAACATTCCGTAGTCTATTACCCTGTTATTGCCGGAGCCGTTATGCCCAAACTTAAGTTGGTTAGTTTTACACTGTTATCTGCTTTTGCCATACCGCTATCAGCACAGCAGACATTGCCCAAACTGCAGTTGGCAGAGCACATTACCTTGTCGGGTTTATCCAGCGGCGCTTATATGGCTGGCCAGTACCACTTAGCATTTGCCGAACAGGTTAGCGGCGTAGCCATGCTGGCCGGTGGCCCGGTATATTGTGCGCAAAACAGTTTAGGCCTGGCCCTGGAACATTGTTTTAATAAAGCCAGCAGCTCGCCGGATATGAATGCAATAAACCAGTATTTAACCGCGCAGCGCGCCACGGGCAAGCTGGCGCCGGTTGCAGCAGTTAAAGATGACAAAGTATGGATTTTTCATGGCAGCAAAGACACCACAGTATACCCCGGCCTGGCCGCAGTACTTTACCAGCAGTACCGGCAATGGGTTGATAGCAGCCATATTGCACTGATAACAGATAAACCTTTTGGCCATACCTTTCCGACAGACAATACTGCTTTGGGTAGTTGCGATGTCTCTGAGCCGCCTTTTCTGGCCAGCTGTAATTATGATGCTGCAGGCGAGCTGCTTAAGCACTTACTGGGCAGTGTTAAAGCAAAAACAGCCAGCAGCAGCGGCCGGCTAATTACAATTAACCAGCATCAGCTGGCTGCGGCTGCCAAAGATGCCCTGGCTGAAACCGGTTATTTGTACATACCACAAAGTTGTGCCAGCGGTGAAAGTTGCCGGTTACATGTTAGTTTTCATGGTTGTAAGCAAAATGCCGCCAGCGTAGGCGAAGCCTATGTAACAGGCAGCGGGCTGAATAATTATGCCGATAGCAATAATATTGTGGTGTTATACCCGCAAACCACTGCCAGCAGCATAAACCCATTTAACCCTAATGCTTGTTGGGATTGGTGGGGCTATACCGGCGCTGATTATGCTACCAAAGAAGGGATACAACTTAAGGCCATACACCAGTTAGTGCAGGCCTTAACAGATTAAGTTAAAACAGCCGCGACCAGGATAAAAATGCTGACAGCCCGGTATCACGATCCGTTAACGGGCTGTCACTGATACTGCTGCCATACCAGTGATGTTGTACACCAAGTCTTGTCATACCACCAAAAAACAGCGCCGTAGTGACAGAAACGCCGGCATTATAATTAACGGCACCACTGGCTTGATAAGCGGGACGCTGCGCTGTAGCTTCATCCGGGCGCACGCCGTAGTAGTAATCGACCAGATTGCTGTCGGAATAGCTGACGCCAAATGCCGGCTCAATGATGACCTGCCCGGCACGGTAGCTATAACTCACTGATACCTTTGATTCCTGGCCGTTAGAGTTACCTAATAAATCAAATACGGTTTGGGCTTCAAACTTCCAGCTATCCTGGCGCAGCTGCATGCCAATACCGCCATCAATTGAATCTTTACGTTTGGCCATACCGTTAAACACCGCACTGTCAGATTCATCAAAACCAGCAAACCGCGGAGCAAGTTTGGCGCTAAAACTGATATTACCCAGATCCAGCAGTTTATAGCTTACAAAAGGCCCGTATACCGTCAGCCTGTCGCCCTGATAACCAATGATAGGTAACGGGATAGTGCGGTTGCTGTAGCCCTGATATATTTCCTGATTAACCCCGACACCCACACCATAGGAAAAACCTTGTGATGCGGCACTTTGTGCCATTGCTGTACAACACACCAAACTGGTACCGATAACACTGGCTAAAACACAATGACTCAATTTCATCTGAAAACCTTAGGTTGCGACTAAATAGCGATTGGGTAGCGACTAAGCTGCGACAATAACCCGGATATAACACTTACTGTGTTGATAACATCATTACTGTACCCAAATACGTATAGATCAACCAGCGTTAAAACTTATTTTGTGCTGCCATGCCAGGCGGCAATATTTGCTCTACACCGCCAAGGCGTTTGGCCATTTGCATAATGCGATCATGGTGTTTAGCCAGTGCGGTTTTATCATCTGCGGTTAAGCAACCGGTTAGCGTTTGGTAATACTGTTGGCCCTGCTGAATGCTTTTTTCAGTTTTTTGCCGCTGCGCTGCCGGTAAAAACATCAACGCCTGGCGTGATACTTCCAGCGCAGGCTGCACAGCATCCAGCACGGGCCAGGTTACTTTGGCACTTAACTCAACAAACTGTACCGGCGTAAAACCATGCTCTTTCGCCAGTTGCTCAATTTGCGTTTGATAAGCGGAATCTTTTTCCTGTGCGCTAAGCTCACGGTAGTGTCGTGGCCAGTCACAGTGTTGCTGTAACTTAAACTGCTTGTTTTGTGGCCTTTGCTCTAACTGCTGTAATTTGGGCAACATGGCTTCAAACTGGTCCAGATTAGCATCTGTCAGCACTGTTGCAGCCATTACAGGCAAAGCAAGCACACTAAGCAGTGTCAAGCCGGCAATGCTGGTTGGTTTCATCATGGTATCTCCGGAATTTATGTTATCGCGCTATCTGAACAGGGCAAGGCTTAATCCAGCCTGAAGCCTGTGCCGCAATCCTTAAACGAAAAACAGCACCGCCAGCCCCAAAGCCAGTATTACCAGCGTGGCAACTAACAACTTGTTAGCCAGCGCCCTGCCACCCAATACAAACACCAGAATACATTTAACAACGGTATTACTCAGTGCTGCTACAGTAACAGCGCCAGCGGCCAGTGCTATGCCCTCAGGTATACGCCGGGCGTAATCCGCCATTGACAAGGTTATGGCGTCCACATCAGTTAAACCTGCTACAGCTGCCAATATATACAAGCCTTCGCTGGCGGCATATTGCTCGGTAAGTTTAACCAGCAGCAAAATAACCGCAAACAACACTCCAAATTTCATTGCTGCAATCAGGCTAAACGGGTTACTAACCTTAACGGTACTTTGTTGTGGTGCCTGATAACGCCTGCGGCCAAGCTGGTAGTAAATAGCCGCCATAGCGGCAGTAGCCACCGCCATAACGCTAAACGGCAGCCACAAATGTGCCAGCAAAGGTTTATACACAATGCTTACTGTTACCAGCACACGGACAAACATTACCAGCCAGGCCAATAATACCCCGCAGGCCTGAGTATCGGCAGCCAGCGGATCGGGTTCAAATTTACTGCTGCGGGCAAAGCTTAAGGTAACGGCAGTAGACGATGCCAGGCCACCACTAATACCGGTAACTACGGCACCATGGGCAGCACCAAGCCAGCGCACGGCAACATATCCCAGCAGCGACATAGAGGAAATCAGTATTACCAGCAACCAAAGCCGGTAAGGGTTAAGCGCCTGCCAGGGATCGACTGGTTCATTTGGGAGTAATGGCAATACGATAAAGCTGGCTATCAGCAGTTTGACTCCGGCGTATAAATCTTCATTGTCGATTTTACTGACCATAGTGTGCAGCGGCCGTTTAAAGGTAAGAATGGCCGATGTCAGAATACCCAGCATCACCGCTAATTCAGCATAACCAAACATCACTGCGCCACCGAGTAAACACACGGTAATAGCGCTGATTTCACTGGTTAACCCCAACGCCGTCGGGTTATGCCGGTTTTCCAGTATGTAAGCGGTGAGTACGGCCAGTGCAACCACCAAAACGGTAATGACAAATAGCCAGGGTGATTGCAGATGCAGTGATAACCAGGCCGACACCGCACCAGCCTGGGCAAACAAAATGTAGGTGCGTAAGCCACCAAAGCCCCCGGGGTGTTCGTCGCGGCGGTGTTTTTCCCGCTCAATGCCAACCAACGCCCCCAACAACAAGGCGATTAAAAAGTTTTGCACCATATCAATATCAAATTCTGACACTTTCGATTGAACTCAGTTGGTTAGCGGTTATTAGCCACAGCATAGCGCAGTTTGTCCGGCCGTGGCAGATGCAACCGCGCCAAACTGTTAAATTGAGCAAAATCATGGTTCGCGTTACACTCGCTGCCTTTGCATTGATTACGGGTTTGCTTATGGCACTAAAAGCCACTGTATTTAAAGTTCAGCTGCAAATTGCTGATATGGACCGGCATTATTATCAGGATCACAGCCTGACACTGGCGCAGCACCCGTCAGAAAATGACGAGCGTATGATGGTGCGCCTGTTAGCCTTTGCCATCAATGCCAGCGACACGCTGGCCTTTACCAAAGGTTTAAGCGCAGAAGACGATGAACCGGAGTTATGGGACAAAACCCTCAGTGGTGAGATTAATTTGTGGGTAGAGTTTGGCCAAAGCGATGAAAAATGGCTGCGTAAAGCCGCCGGACGGGCAAAACAGGTGCAATTATTTTGCTATGGCGGGCGTAGCGTACCGGTATGGTGGAAAAACATTCAACAAGCTCTGGAGCGTTACCAGAATCTGGCGGTGCTGGAAATCAGCGAAGAAGCCGTAAAAGCCATGGCAAAACTGGTAAACCGCACTATGAACCTGCAGTGCAATATCAGCGAAGGCCAGATCTGGCTGTCCGACGCTGAGCAGAGTGTATTAATTGAACCTGTGCTGCTAAAAGCAGCACAGTAGCAGCGCCGTAATAAAGGCCTGCGCCGGCTTATCCCAGGCGTGGGTCGCTGTCTTTAATCATCGGTTGCGTTTTGTTTTGCGCAACAAAGGCCAGTAATGCCGGATAATCGTCAAACTCCAGCAGTTCACGGAACAAAGTCCAGTCCACCAGGCTATATAGCGCCATGGCAACATAATCCCATTTGGCAAACTCGTCATTTGCTGCCTGTTGTTCCAGCACATACAAAGAGGTAGCTACCCGCTCACGCTGTAAATTAAAAAACAGCTTATCGTCATTGGTGTCAAAGCCGCTACGGCTGCATTGCAGCAGCATCACTAAAGAATCACTTACGGCATTAATTACTGTTAGCTGGTTTTCCTGATACCAGCTAAGCGGCGCTATGCCCAGCTTGGCTGCCAGATAACGGTAGATCACGCCAGAATCAAAAATAACCTGACCTGCATCGTCCAGCATTGGAATGCGCAGTGCCGGGTTAATGGCTGCCAATGTTTGCCGACCTTCACCGGTAAAAATATTCAGGTTAATAAACTCGTGTGCGGTAGTAGCCAGCAATAAGCGAATGCGCCGCACATAAGGTGAGGTTTGTGAACCGTATAGTTTCATATTTACTCCTTAACAGGCGCTGTTGCAGCGCGTAATGAATTCAGGCTAAAACCGGTTACCAGCATGGTGCCGATAATAACAATGGCAGCACCGGCCAGCGTATGCCAGCCGACAGTTTCATCTAAAAACAGGTGGCCCCACAATACACCAAATACCGGTATTAAAAAGGTAACGGTTAGCGTGGGTGTAGCACCTAAATCCTGCACCAGCCGGAAATACAGCATATAGGCCACACCGGTACAAATCACTCCCAGCGCCAGCACAGCATACAAGCTTTGCATGGCCGGCTCAGCCACCGGCAAGGGTATAAACCAGAGTAATGGCAATAACCACAGGCAGGCCCCCCACATATTGCCATGTGCATTGGTAAAAGCCGGCACCGGTTTAGCCAACCGGGTATACCAGGTGGCAATACCATAACAACAGGCAGCCCCTGCTGCGGCAGCTATAGCCGGTAAGGCATTGCTATTTGCAGTAGCATCAAAGCCTACCAGTATGGCCACACCACTGATCCCCAGCAGTAAACCGCCGGCAATTTTTAATGACATACGCTGGCGAAAAAACACCCAGCCAATTAATGCGCCCCACAACGGTGCTGTAGCATTAAGCACCGCCAGTAAAGATGCGGTTAGTGTTTGCGCCGCATAGGCAAACAGCAAAAATGGTAAAGCGGTATTAAAAAAGCTCAGCACCATAAAGTGGCTAGCGTAGCCACGTATTGGCAAACTGCGTTTAAATGCTACGGCAACCAGTGCCAAGAACAGTGCCGCCAGCAGCACCCGGCCAAACATCAGCCAGGCCGGGCCAAGCTCCGGCACCGCAATACGCATAAACAGAAAGGAAGCGCCCCAAATAGCGGCCAGCGAAAATAACCGGATAATACTGCCTGAATTCACCTTCACTATCCTGTTTGTTAATTATTGCTGCTGTATACATTTATTACTGGCCACTGCACTTACCAGTACCACCAATACCCAATTGCGGCGGCAATTACCAGCACCATCAACAGTATTAAGCCCCAGGGTTGTTTTTTCCCGGCGTACGGATCTTTTAGCGAGCGTTTGGCGCCTTTGGGCAACTTAGCCAAACCGGTTAACGCAGCACCAAAGGGTACATTAATTTTTGCTCTGGTATTAACCGCCCAGCCATTGGCATCCAGCAAAGGCCCAAGATTGCGCCGCCGTAATGTCATAAAAGCCATTAACATAGACGGACATGAAATAAGCAGCATAACGCCAAGCAGTACTAAAGGTATCTGCCACCATTGCAGCGAAAACAAGCCGGCAACCACCGCCGCCAGCATGGTGCCTAAAGCCCCTAACGCCAGACCAATTGCCGCAAAAATACCGGCAAATTTAGCAATATCAAAGCCAGATGTTGCCGCTGCCGGTGCTGCGGCGGCATCGGCTACACCACTGGTCGTTTTGGTTTCAATATCTTTATCACGCGAAGCGGCAAATTTTTGCAATTGCGCTTCAATAAAAGCGGCGACCCGTTTATAGGGTGACCAGAAAGCCTGGCGGATACTCACGGGCTGGGCCACTACTTTTATTACACTGGCTTTCCAGTCACGGCCATTGCGATCATAAAATATACCGTTGCGCCCCGGCACCATCAGCTCATCGACATCACCTCCGGTAAGTGCAGCAACAATATTTACTGCCGCCTCCCCCTGGCGGGTACAGGTACAATACACCAGATAACAACCACTGAACGGCGCCATGCTGGCGTGGCGGGCCATATCTGCTACATATAGCACCAGCTCGCAACTGCGTTGATCCAGATACAGGGTTCCGGCCTGAAAAATAGCTTTATTTTCGCCCTGATAAAAATCACTTAACGATACATAGTTACGCAGCAAGGTAACCAGATTGCTTTGATAATGCACCAGACGCTCAACTGCATCGACATTATCGGCAAAGGTTTTTTCAGCTACATCAAGGGCGATAAGCTGCTGCAACCGCGCTGCAGCATCGGTGGTAACAATGGTAGTTAAACGTTCGGGCGCTAGCTGATGTAAGGCTGAATCAGGTTTAGCAGCCTGCCAGGCACGCCAGGTTGCCAGTTTGGCTGAAATAGCTGACCACTCGGCCAAACTTAAACTGTCCGGGGTGTTACCCAGCAAAGGCTTGATAACCAGCTGAGATAACTGCTCAATTTTTTCCGCCCAGGCCGGGTTAATACCCTGCCCTAATGGCAAAGCCAGGCCAGCCCCTACTTCGGCCAGCGGTAAAGCCGCGATATCATCATCGCTCTGGCCTATCGCCCGGTTTGCCAGCACTGCATATACGGTAGCTTCAGGGTTTAACGTTTGGGCGGCCCGGCTGTCAAATGCGGCTAACTGGCAACGAACAAAAAAGTCATCCACTTTTTCCTGCACACTGTCAAATACCGCTACTGCTGCAGCGGTGTCATTACCCAGCGGATGCAAATCGTCCGACTCTGCGGCACCGGCTTTATGCCAATCAACTATGGCCTGCGCCTGCGCCATAAAACTGTTTAACATCTCGGTGTCAGTACCCATACCGCCACTGCAGTCAGCCACGCCACCCAACACACTGACAATGTCGGTAATCAGCTGTTTTACATCATCGTCTGCGGTAAGCTCGGCCATCACCACGCCGTCACCGTTGAAATGATCCGGTGAGAATAAACGGGATTTATCAGTAAAATCGCCTACCTGTAAACTGTCAGCAGCGGTTTTGCCGGTATATTCCAGCACCCGCAAAGCGGCAAGTTTAATGGCGGCGCCAATTTCATCAGCGTCAGAAATTGCATCCAGTGGCACGCCAGGTGGTTGAAACATCAACTGCGCATCAGTAAGGCGCTGACAACACCAGCTTACTGCGGCCTGTATTTCCGGCACCCGGATCTGGCCGTCACCGTCTACGTCTAATAACGCCAAAGTGCGGCTATTAATTTCCAGCCCGGAGGTTGGGCAACTCAGCACTGTCCAGAGTTTAGGATCAAGCTCGTTTAGGTGTTGCAAGTCGGCACCGGTTTCCAGCGCAACCTGATCAAAACCGCCTGAGCGGAAAAAACGCCATTTATGTTGTGTAGTATTATCAGCCACAGCCGTCGCTCCCTGAGACAAAAAATTAATTTAGCATAATGCAGCGCTGCACTATTTACCACATGGCCTAATGTTACCAAATAGCCTGATACAGAATTTTTACCCACCTACATTGCCAAGCTATGCAACTTTATTGCATAATCATCCGGCTTCATTTTTGTTTTATAGCTTTTGGCCCACGCTTATGCGTGGGCTTTTTACTTTTTACGCCAACAACATGGCATCAACCTTTATCGTCGTGGCCAATACGGCTGGCTACAGCGCCGGTTTGCTGCTGATATTTCGCATCCAGCCTTTTGTTATAAGGCCGCTCGGCCGGGCCTGTCATCAGTTCAAAATTCAGCGCACCAATTTTCATCTGTGGCCTAAGCGCCAGTGGCAACTTACCGCTGTTATAAAACTCCAGCACGATATTGCCAGACCAACCCGGATCAATGCGGTGCGCAGTAACATGCACCATTAATCCCAGCCGCGCTAAAGACGAGCGCCCGTCTAACCAGCCGACAATATCATCCGGCAAGGTGACCGATTCCAGCGTCATCGCCAGTGCCAGCTCACCGGGGTGTAAAATAAACTTGTCACCGTCTGCGATGTAAATTTCGTCACTCATTACGCTGTTAAGTGCCTTATCCACCTCGGCGCGTGGGCCACTTAAATCAATATAAGCAGCGGTGTGGGCAACAAATACACGAAATTTATTGCCCAGACGAATATCAACACTCACGCCGCTTATCATGTCGGCATCAGGCAACGGAGTAATGCTAATTTTACCTTCAGCTAAATAGCGTTCTATATCGCGGTCACACAGTCTCATTTTAATCGTCCGTTATTATTATTTCAGGTTGGCCAGCCGCTTGCGCTGCAGCCTGCCAATGCAATGCCAGCATTAGTTGCCGGCCAATTGTACGGTAAATTTGCGCCACAGGCTGCTGTTTTAACACTATGGGCACCCCGGCGTCGGCCTGCTCGCGGATCTGTTTTTGCAGCGGTAACTGGCCCAGCACCGGTACCTGATAACGCTCTGCCAATAAGATACCGCCTTCAGTACCAAAAATATCATCAATGCTGCCGCAGTGGCTGCACTGGTAAAAACTCATATTTTCAATCAGGCCCGCTAGCGGAATATTGACCTGACGAAACATGCTGATGGCTTTTTCTGCATCCGACAGTGCTACATCCTGCGGTGTGGTTACTACCACAGCACCGGTAACCGGCAGTTTTTGCGCCATGGTCAGTTGAATGTCACCGGTGCCCGGCGGCATATCAACAATTAAATAATCCAGCTCTGGCCACAGCGTTTCGTTCAGCAGTTGCAACAACGCCTGGCTGGCCATGGGGCCGCGCCAAACTGAGGCTTGCTGTGGATCAACCAGAAAACCGATAGACTGTAAATACACGCCATGAGCAAACTTGGGCTGCATTAACTTATTATCCGGCGAGCTGATTTTCTCGCCGCTCAGCCCCAGCATCACAGGAATAGACGGGCCATAAATATCCGCATCCAGCAAGCCAACCTTAGCACCTTCCAGCGCCAGCGCAGTCGCCAGATTAACGGCAGTGGTAGATTTACCCACTCCGCCCTTACCCGACGCAATAAGAATAATCTGCTTAATATCTTTAAATACCGGTGCTGCTGTTAGCTGATAATCCAGGCTTAACTGATAACTAAAACCGGCATCAAGCAGCGCCTGCTGCAACGGCTGTGCGATGGATAACAGCGGCAGTTTCAGGCTGATACGCAGATTGTTTTTTTGCAGGCTTACGCTGTCAAGTAATAACGCCAGCGGCGCGCCACTGTCGGGCAATTGCCAGTGTTGCAGCAGTTGCTGTGCGGCTTCAGGCAAAGCATCGGTTTTGGCAGATTTAAACCAGTTAAACATCAGCAAGTTCCAAATTCAGGCTTTAACGCGTTTTTTTAGCAGAACCGCACCTTGGCGGGTGCGGATCGATGGCGGCTAGTGTATCATTTAGTGAAATTTTTTCAGTTATTTATGCAAAAGAGCACCGCTTAATGTCGACACGCAAAATACTTGTAACCAGCGCTTTACCCTACGCCAACGGCCCTATCCATTTAGGCCACTTACTGGAATACATTCAAACCGATATCTGGGCCCGCTTTCAAAAAGCCCGTGGCCATGAATGCTATTACGTTTGCGCCGACGACGCGCATGGCACCCCTATTATGCTCAAAGCGCAGGAGCAAGGCATTACACCCGAACAAATGATTGCCAAAACCAATATTGAACACCAGGCCGACTTTGCCGGTTTTGGCATTGGCTTTGACAATTATCACTCGACACACAGCGAAGAAAACCGCGAGTTTGCCAGCCAGATTTACAATAAACTTAATGCTGGCGGCTACATTAAGCGTAAAACTATCAGCCAGTTGTTTGACCCGGAAAAGCAAATGTTTTTGCCTGACCGTTTTGTAAAAGGCGACTGCCCCAAATGCGGTGCGCTGGATCAAAACGGTGACAGCTGTGATGTCTGTGGTGCTACCTACAGCCCAACTGAAGTTAAAAACGCCCGCTCTGTGGTATCCGGTGCTACACCGGTATTAAAAGACTCTGAGCACTATTTCTTTGATTTACCTGCCTTTAGCCAAATGCTGCAAGACTGGACCCGCAGTGGTAGCTTACAGGATGAAATGGCGAATAAACTACAAGAGTGGTTTAAAGATGGCCTGCAAATGTGGGATATCAGCCGCGATGCGCCCTACTTTGGTTTTGAAATACCAGGCGCACCGGGTAAATTCTTTTATGTCTGGTTAGATGCGCCTATCGGTTATCTGGCCAGCTTTAAAAACCTGTGTGATAAAACCGGCATCGACTTTGACAGCTTCTGGCAGCTGGACTCCAGCGCCGAGGTGTATCACTTTATCGGCAAAGACATTATTTATTTTCACAGCCTGTTCTGGCCGGCCATGTTGCACGGTGCCGGTATGCGCAAACCCAATGCCATTTTCGCCCACGGTTTTGTTACCGTAAACGGCGCCAAAATGTCTAAGTCGCGCGGTACTTTTATTAAAGCCCGCACTTATCTGGATCATTTAAACCCGGAATATCTGCGTTATTACTTTGCGTCTAAGCTTAGCAGCAGCATTATTGACCTGGATTTAAACCTGGATGACTTCAGCCAGAAGGTTAATGCCGATTTAGTGGGTAAAGTGGTCAATATTGCCAGCCGCTGTGCCAGCTTTATTACTAAGCGCTTTGATGGCAAGTTATCGGCTACGGTAGCCGAGCCTGCCCTGCTGACAGAATTTACCGCTATGGGTGAAAGCATCGCCGACAGCTTTGAAAAGCGTGAGTTTGCCCGCGCTATCCGCGACATTATGGCGCTGGCCGATAAAGCCAACCAATACATTGATGC
Organism: Rheinheimera pacifica; assembly: GCF_024809855.1. GTDB lineage: Bacteria > Pseudomonadota > Gammaproteobacteria > Enterobacterales > Alteromonadaceae > Alishewanella > Alishewanella pacifica_A. Next base: position 32,230 of record NZ_JANUEM010000016.1, on the reverse strand, counting down.
CAAAGCGCCCTGGGTGCTGGTAAAAGATGATACCAAACAGCAAGAAGCGCATGACGTTTGCTCTATGGGTATTAACCTGTTTCGCGTACTGATGCACTATTTAAAACCAGTGTTGCCGTTAATGGCCGCAGAAACCGAAGCCTTCTTAAACAGCGAACTAAGCTGGCAGAATTATCAGCAGCCATTAACTAATCATGCTATCAACCCGTTTAAAGCTCTGATGCAGCGGGTTGATCCGGTAAAAGTTACCGCCATGCTGGAAGCTTCAAAAGAAAACCTGCAACCACAAGCTGCTGCACCGGTAAAAACTGCGGCTAAGGCTGAAAAAGCACCTGCGGCAGAGCGTGAACCAATAAGTGAAACCATCAGCATTGATGATTTTGCCAAAATTGATTTGCGCGTAGCCAAAATTATTAAAGCCAGCGCCGTTGAAGGTGCCGACAAACTGGTGCAGCTGCAACTGGATATTGGCGGCGGCGAAGTACGCCAGGTGTTTGCCGGTATTAAATCGGCTTACAGCCCTGAGCAGCTTGAAGGGCGCCTAACGGTGATGGTAGCAAACCTGGCACCACGTAAAATGCGTTTTGGTTTATCCGAAGGCATGGTGTTGGCCGCAGGCCCTGGTGGCAGCGACTTGTTTATTCTGTCACCGGATGACGGTGCACAACCCGGAATGCGTGTGAAGTAACTGTTTCAGGCAGCTTTGGGCTGCCTGTATTTTTTTAAGGCAACGGATGACCAGTAAACACCCTTACCGCAGTTTTAGCGCTTTGTTTCTTACCACTTTGCTGATGCTGGTGGCACAGGGTTCGTTATCAACTTACCTTGGTTTGTCGCTGGCACAGCAGCAAGTCGATTCTATCTGGATTGGCGCGTTAATGTCCTGCTATTATCTTGGCCTGGTGCTGGGCTCTAAGCTTGGCCACAAGGTTATTGCGCAGGTTGGCCATATCCGCGCTTTTGTTGCCAGCGCGGCTATTGTCAGCGCTTGTGCGATGAGCCATGTGCTGATAAACCAGTTGGAAATATGGCTGCTAATGCGGGTTATCGTTGGTATGGGCATGATGTGCCAGTATATGGTGCTGGAAAGCTGGCTGAACGAACAAACCGAAAGCTCGCAGCGTGGCACTGTGTTCGCCTTTTATATGATCACCTCTTATCTTGGTATGATTGGCGGCCAGTTAATGCTTAGCCAGTTTCCTGAGCTGGGTATTGCGCCACTGCTTATTATCAGTATGTGTTACTCGCTGTGCATAGTACCGATAGCACTGACTAAACGTATTCACCCGGCACCGCTGCAACCGGCACCGCTGAAGATTCTGGCGTTTTGGAAGCTGGTGCCTCAGTCGCTGACAGCAATAACGGTAGCAGGCATGATGGCCGGTGCTTTTTATGGCCTGGCGCCCGCTTATGCTGCCGCTAAAGGAATGACTACCGAACAGGTTACCTTATTTATGTCGGTAACGATCTTAGCTGGTTTGTTAGCGCAGTGGCCTATGGGCAAAATTTCTGATCGGGTACCACGCAGCCGTATCTTGCGTTTTAATGCTGCAGTGCTAACTATTCTTACCTTGCTCATTGCGTTGTTGCCATTAAGTGGCTGGCTGTTGTTGCTGGCAACCTTTTGCTACGGTGTGCTGGCCTTTACGCTTTACCCTATTGCTTCGGCTTTTGCCAACCAGAATGTAGAGCAAAACGATCGGGTGGCACTGTCTGCCACAGTGTTACTGACATTTGGCTTGGGAGCCTGTTTTGGCCCCTTGCTGGCATCGGCGTTAATGCAACTGGTTGGTCCGGCGATGCTGTATGCCTTTATCAGTTGCTGTGCTCTGACGCTGTTTCTGCGGCTGATCCGGGTAAACTATACGCAAAAAATGGTTAAACGCATGATGGACGAGCAACAAAATGCCCAGTTTAAAATGGGCTCAGGCGATTTGGTATCATCACCGCTGGCGGCGGCGCTTGATCCACGCGTTGACGAAGAAGTGGTTGTGGCACAAATGCGTGATGACGACTTTATTGCCGCTTATCAGCAAGTGCCTGCCGGTTATGACGAAGATATTGAACAAGAGCAATCTGAAGATCATTTTGATGCCACAGAGCCAGCGGAGAACTACCCCAGAAATACTGAGCAAAACAAAACCGTCTGATGACGGTTTTGTTGCTTGTGCTAGTTACTGTGCATCACCACTTTATTCCACAGATTCTGGTTTTTCACATAAGAGAAATATTCATCCGGGCGCCAGAATTTGGGCAACAGCGGCATATTTTTGCGCTCTTCAAAATTTGACACCAGTTTACTCAGAATTTCCAGCAAACGCTCTTCGCTGATCCGCTCCAGCTTTTTACGCGCCTGCGGGTAGTACAGGTTGTTTTCAACACTGACGATACAGCCCTGGGCAGACACGTTATAAGTAAGGTTACGGGTTACCATGCGGCAAACCGGTTGGCGGATATCGGCCGGGTAAAGCCCGGTAACAATGGCATATTCGTAACGATCCAGATCCTGCCTGTCTGAATCTTTCGGAATATAAGTAATGCCAAAGCCCTGTGGGAAAATACCGGTAATACTTAACAGCGCATCTACCGCTACCTTGCTGTATACGCCTTTCTCTACGCCTTTTTCCAGCACCAGAGCCACTTTAGGTAAGGTTTCGTAGGCAAAGCTGCTTTTGGTCGATAACACCACCGAGGTATAAATTTGCGGAATTTTAAGCACATTGCCAATACCGTGCTCCGGCTTGATGGCGTTTTTCAGCAACATCAGCACAAAATTCTGCCGCTCACCTTCAAGCTTAATAAACTGGTCACGCTCTTCTCTGGAATTACCGCTGTATTTATCCAGACCCAGGCCCTGGGTAACATATTTCAGGCTTTCGCGATAACTAATTTGCAGCAACGCCAGCCGCTCGTCGTTCTCAAGTACCCGAAATTCATCAGCTTTACCATCTGCACCTTTTAATATCAGCAGTGCTTCAGGGTGGCAGTTACCAATATCCTGCAGCAGTGCGGCCATTAACAGTGGAATTTGTACATCATCGCGAAACGGATCATACTCATCTTTGCCGTTTTTTTTGCCTTTACTGGCCATATAACGCTGCTGCACATAAGCGTTGTTCAGCTCACCATCGGCCAACAGCTTATCCAACAAGCGCAGTGACAGAATAGCTTTATATAAATGCTTACTTTTTTGATTGCTGGCAGCAACATGCTTGCCTTCGGTAGGCGATAGCAGCTGAATAGTGCCCAGTAATTTAGCACTGTTCATATTAGTATCTTCCTGCGATTCCCCCTGACATAGCTCCAAAATATCCAGACAGATTTTTTTAAGCGTCGTCAAACGGGCGCTGGCTTCATCATTGCGTGCCTGCTGAAAGGTTTGCCTTTCATTTTGTGCTTGCAGCAAGTTACGCTCAACCAACGCCAGATCGCGCTTGCTTACCTGCTTCTGGCGGTTTTCAAATAAAAATACCTGTTGTTCCAGTTCAATTTTTTCTGCCTGCTGTGCTACCGCCTGCTGAAAATACTGTACCGCCTGCTCGTACATGGAGTCGGCTACTGCCGTAGTATCACAAATACGGTTAATCAGTGTTGTCACCAACTTACTGTAAGTTGATTTTCCGATGGTACCTAAAGTCATTCTGGTAAGGCGTCCTTGTTACAATATGCGCACTGCCCGGCTAACACAAAACGAGGTGCGGGCAGGAAAAGGTTTTCAGCAAATCAGAATGTTAACACAAGCTTGCCACTGGTGGCATTACTGGCCATAAGCTGATGCGCAATTTGTGCCTGGCGCCAGTCAAATTGTTGTTGTAGTACCGGCTGTATCTGGCGCTGCGCCAGCATCCTGGCAAAAGCCTGACTAAACGCCTGAGTGAGATTAGTTTTATACCGGTTACTGCGATTACGCAAGGTAGAGCATATCAGCTGGCCACGGCGTTTAAACAAAGGTGCTAAATTGAGTTGCGGTATGTCATGCCCACCCATCATGGCATACAGCACGATTTTGCCGTCCATTGCCAGTAACGGAATTTCGCGGCTGATATACCCGCCTGCCACCGGATCCAGTATTAAATCCAGGCCTTGCGGCCATTGGCTGGCTAGTTCCTGTTCAAAAGCGTTTGTTTTATAGTTTATTGTCAGGTCGGCCCCCAATGCAGTGCATACTGCCAACTTATCTGCACTGCTGGCCGTAACTGCTACCTTTGCACCAAGGGCTTTAGCCAATTGTATGGCGGCGGTACCTACTCCACTGGCACCTGCATGAATAAGCACCCGTTGGTTAGTTTGCAGGTTGCCGATGCTGCACAACAGCTGATAAGCCGTTAAAAATACTTCTGCCGTTGCGGCAGCTTCTGCCATGCTGTAGCCGGCAGGCACGGCCATAGCATGCCCGGCATGCAATAATGCATATTCAGCATAACCTCCACCCGGCACCAAACCAAACACCGCTTTACCCAACCAGCTTTTATGCAGTGGCCCGGCAGCAACAACCACACCGGCTACTTCCAGCCCCAGAATATCGCTTTCGCCCTCTGGTGGCGGATACAAGCCACGACGCTGCATTAAATCTGCCCGGTTGACACCGGCAGCCGCCACTTTAACCAGCAGCTGTTCTGCCGAAGGTTGTGGTACTGCACGCTGTTCGATACGCAATGTGCTGTCTTTACCGGCGTTTTCTACGGCGATAACCTGCATAGTGGCGGGGATGCTGACCAAAACTGACTCCTTAGTAAATTGGCTGCTTTAGCTTAAATTGTGCTTTAGCTTTGGGCAGCGCTTCTCTACAATGCGGCCTTTAGTCTAGCACAGTGTATAAATGCCCATGAATAAGCCTTCAGTCTCATCTGTATTACCCCGGTTAACTCTGCAGGAAACCCGGGAGAAGTCGTTAAAACGGCTGCATCCGTGGATATTCTCCAAAGCAGTAAAAAGTATCAGTGGTAATCCGGCCAATGGCCAGACAATTGAGATTGTCAGTAGCAAAGGTGAATGGCTGGGCTATGGTGCTTACTCTGCCGAGTCGCAGATCCGGGCGCGGGTATGGAGCTTTAATCCGCAAGAGCAAATAGACGCCGCATTTTTTCAGCGCCGTATTGCCCGGGCCTGGCAGTTACGCACTGAGCTTTTTGACCTTAACCAGACCACAGGTTTACGGGTTGTAGCAGCAGAATCTGACGGTTTACCTGGTGTTACCATCGATAAATACGACACCATACTGGTGTGCCAGTTGTTATCTTCCGGTGCCGATGCCTGGCGCGATGCTATAGTGCAGGCTTTGATAGCACTGTTTCCTGAGCACAGTATTTATGAGCGCTCTGATGTCGATGTGCGCAAAAAAGAAGGCTTACAACCGGTTACCGGCTGGCTGCATTTGCCGCGTAATAACGGCGAAGTGGTAATTAAAGAACACGGTATGTCGTTACTGGTTGATGTTATGCAGGGCCATAAAACCGGCTTTTATCTGGACCAACGGGCCAGCCGGGCTGCAGCCAAACGTTATGCCAAAAATAAAACCGTACTGAATTGCTTTAGCTATACCGGTACTTTTGGTGTAGCAGCCTTGCAAGGTGGTGCGCAAAAGGTAACCAATGCTGATTTATCCGGGCTGGCGCTGAGTACAGCACTGAAAAATGCAGAGCTTAACCAGCTTGATCTGTCAAAAATAGATAACGTTAAATTTGACGTGTTTAAACTGCTGCGCCAGTATCGCGAGCAAGGTAAACAGTTTGATATGGTGATCCTGGACCCGCCCAAATTTGCTGAAAGCAAAGCGCAATTAATGGGTGCCTGCCGCGGTTATAAAGATATTAATATGGTAGCCATGCAAATTGTTAAACCCGGCGGCTTATTGCTTACTTTTTCCTGTTCAGGCCTGATGGAAGATAGCTTGTTTCAGAAAATTGTTGCCGATGCCGCACTGGATGCCAAACGTGACTGTTTGTTTATTGAAAAGCTCAGCCAGGATAGCGACCATCCAATAGCCAGCTTTTACCCGGAAGGCAGCTACCTCAAAGGCTTAGTGTGTAAAATCTACTGATATTAGATCTTGGGTAACAGCATAGCTTTGGGGTATGCTGACATAAAATTGTCATCATTGGAGAAACAACGTGAAACTATTCACCCTTGCCTTAGCATTTAGCAGCAGTCTGGTTTCTGCTGCCAACTGGCAGTTAGATAACAGCCAGTCCAGCCTGCATTTTGTATCGGTAAAAAATGAGGTAGTCGCTGAAACACATCAATTTAAACAGTTAAGCGGCAACTGGGATGGCAGCATGGTTAACATCAGTATTCCGGTAAATAGCCTGGAAACACTGATCCCAATCCGTAACGAGCGGATATGGCAGTATGTGCTGCAGGCTGAGCAATTTTCCGCCATTACGGTATCTGCAGAGTTAAAACAAGATGCGCTAGCCAACCTTGCAATTCGCGACAGTATGTTACTAGAGCTGCCACTTAACGTTACCATAGCCACAGAAACAGCGGCGTTAAATGCCAAGCTACGTATTACCAGGCTCAGTGCCAATACCCTTCAGGCGACAACTGAAGCACCACTGATGTTAAATACCGGCAGCTTTAAACTCCTTGACGGTGTAGCCAAATTGCAGGAGTTGGCAGGGCTTAAGAGTATTGACACTTTAGTACCGGTTAGTTTTACTGTGCGCTTTAACCAACAGTAAAAGCCCAGGTTGGCTAACCCCATAATGCAAAAAAGCAGCTTTGGCTGCTTTTTTGTTGGCTGTTTTTAATTTAGCTCCATAAAAGCTAAACCTAACTGATAAATATCTTCACTTTCCTGGCTGCAGCGCATCACTTTCGCACTTGCATCCAGCGGCGGTATGCTGGCATTGGCAGAATCAAGCCGTACCCGGATCAGCGTACCCATTTCCAGCGGTTCATCCACTTCAATTGACATGCCTGATGCACTTAAATCACGGCAAATGCCGTCAATCACCCGCCCGGTTTCAGGGTCATTAATCATCAGTTTTACATCAGCATTGACCATCATCCTGAAATAATGCCGGTTGTCGCCTTTTGTCAGCATAATACCTCCTAACTACGTCAGGGTTAGTTATAGAACTTTCCATCGCCGGTGTAAAGTAGGCGTTAACATATCGGCATTGTTACACCTTAGCTTCGTTCACTGCGTGCAGTACTCTTTTCACCGATACCGGATAAGGCGTGCCCAACTGTTGGGCATGCAAAGATACTTTCAGCTCTTGCAACATCCAGTAAATTGCCTGCACCGGCTCAGGCAGTACTTTGCTGCCGGCAAATTTACCTAACAGATTGTTGTAGCTATCAAAGGCTTTTTGATACTCGTGCATCAATAAGCGGTCGCGCTGTGGATCAACCGGCAGTTTTTCCAGCCGCTTTTGCATAGCCTGCAAATAACGCACTATATCGTCCAGCCGCGCGGCACCGTGCTTACTGACAAAGCCTTTAAAAATCAGCTCATTCAGTTGCTGCTTAATATCGCCCTGTGACTGCACATGCGCCAAATCGACTTTGCCCTTTAAACGCTTTTGTATGTCATGGCACAGGGTTAAGATTTGTTCTACTTTAAGTGCTATGGTCACCACGCTGTCGCCCAGCTCTGCACGCACTTTTTCTTTTAATGCAATAAATTGCGGCTCATTTTGCGGCAATGCTTCGTTATCAATAAAAGCATCAACACCGGCAGCGATACAGTCATCTATCAGCTCTAACACCCGCCCAAACGGATTAAAATACAGCCCCAGCTTGGCTTTATTCGGCAAGGATTCCTGCAGGTATTTTACCGGTGACGGAATATTCAGCAGCAGTAAGCGCCGCAATCCCTGTTTAGTGGTTTCCAGCGCCTGCTGCGGATTATCCAGTAACTTTATGGCCACAGAATCACGCTCGTCCACTAAGGCCGGAAAGGCTTTAATTTCATAACCGGCCTGCAACTTAACGTATTCGCGTGGCAGTTGGCCAAAGCTCCACTGGGTTAATTGATCCTGCTCTATCCCCTGCTCGGCAACCTGGCTTAAGCTTTGCTGTACTTCACCTTGTAAGCCCTGTTTTAGCAAATTCAGCGAGCGGCCCTGGCGTAAGGTTATGCCCTTTTCATCTACTACTTTAAAATTCATTTTTAAATGCGGCGGCAGGCTGGTTAAATCCCAGGCATCTTCCAGAATCGTTACGCCGGACATCCGCTTTAAGCGCGAACTAATAACGTCAAGTAACCGGCCTTTATCCGGGTTCAGCGTTTGCATTAATGCATCGGCATAGTTGGGCGCCGGTACAAAGTTACGCCGGTATTGCTTAGGCAGTGATTTAATTAATGCCACCAGCAATTCGTGACGCAGTGCCGGGATCAACCAGTCAAAGCCGTTATCATCCAACTGGTTAAGCAGCGCCAGTGGAATAATAACGCTGACGCCATCGTCCGGCTCACCGGGGGCAAAATGGTACTCCAACGGTAAGGTTAAATTGCCCTGACGCCAGGTTTCGGGGAATTTATCGGCGGTAATATCACTGGCATCGCGGTTAAGCAGGCTGTCGGGATCAAAATTAAGAAAGCCGGCATCTTCACTACGCTTTTTCTTCCACCATTTGGCAAAATCTATCCGGTTATTCGCCCATTGTGGTACACGCCCGGTATAAAACGCCGCCAGGGTGTCTTCATCAACCAGAATATCACGCCGGCGTGATTTCTCTTCCAGTGCGGTCACATCGTCAATTAAGCGCTGGTTATGCTGTAAAAAGCTGTCGTTAGTACCCAGTTCCTGGTTCACCAGCGCTTCGCGTACAAACAGCGTATGGCACACTGCCGGGTCAATTTTGCTGTACAGCACAGCGCGTTTGGGCACGATAACCAAACCGTATAAACTGACTTGCTCGTATGCGATAACCGCACCACGCTTTTTCTCCCAATGCGGCTCACTGTAACTGCGCGTCACCAAATGTTCTGCCAGCGGCTCTATCCACTCCGGTTCAATTTTAGCCAGCGTGCGGGCATACAACTTACTGGTTTCTACCCACTCCGCTGCTGCCACCCATTTGGGTTTGCGTTTAAATAAATGGCTGCCCGGAAATACATAAAACCGCGTTTGCCGCGGGCCTAAATAATCGGCTTCTGAGTCTTTAAAGCCGACCTGGCCGAGCAAGCCACTTAGCACGGCCTGGTGAATAGCCTGATAACCGGCAGTTTGCTGGTTTAGCTGATAGCCTTGCTCCTGCATAAGTTGGGTAAGCTGGCCGGTAAGATCCTGCCATTCGCGTACCCGCAGGTAATTTAAAAACTCCTGGCGACACAGACGGCGAAACTGGTTATTGCTTAACTGCTCTTGTTGTTCTTGCAGGTATTGCCATAGCTTAAGCCAGGCGGCGAAGTCGGAATCCGGATCGGCAAAACGGGCATGGCACTGATCGGCTTTTTGCTGTTTGTCTAATGGACGCTCGCGCGGGTCCTGAATGGACAGCGCAGCTGAAAGCACCAGTAACTCTGTTAGTGTGCCGTTGTCGGCACCAAACAGTACCATGCGCGCCAGGCGCGGATCGATCGGCAGCCGCGACAGCTTTTTGCCAAGCTCTGTTAGTTGCAAGCCCTGCTTATTGCGGTTTAGCGGGATGGCACCCAGCTCTTCCAGCAGTTTTATACCATCGTTAACAAAGCGGCTGTCCGGTTTTTGCAAAAACGGAAAGGCTTCAATATCGCCAAGGCCCAGCGCTAGCATTTGCATAATAACGGACGCCAGATTAGTGCGCAGTATTTCCGGATCAGTAAACTCGGGGCGGCCGTTAAAGTCTTCCTCACTGTACAGCCGGATACAAATACCGGCTGCTACCCGGCCACAGCGGCCTTTACGCTGGTTGGCACTGGCCTGGCTAATCGCTTCTATCGGCAATTGTTGTACTTTGGAGCGATAGCTGTAGCGCGATAGGCGCGCAGTACCGGGGTCTATCACATAGCGAATGCCGGGCACCGTCAGTGAAGTTTCAGCCACATTGGTAGCCAGCACAATGCGCCGCCCGGCGTGGCTTTGAAAAATACGGTTTTGCTCGGCCGCGCTTAATCTGGCATACAGCGGCAGCACTTCGGTATGTGGCAGTTTGAGTTTTTCCAGCGCGTCGGTAGTATCGCGGATTTCACGCTCACCGTTTAAAAAAATCAGAATATCGCCAGGTGGCTCACGGTATAACTCTTCTACAGCGTCAAAAATGCCCTGTAGCTGGTCGGCGTCTTTGTCGTCCTGCTCAGTTACCGGCCGGTAGCGGGTTTCTACCGGAAAAGTACGGCCAGACACTTCAATTACAGGTGCATTAAAAAAGTGCCGGGAAAAACGCTGCGGATCAATAGTTGCTGAGGTGATAATCAGCTTGAGATCAGGCCGTTTCGGCAGCAGTTGTTTTAGATAACCGAGTAAAAAGTCGATATTCAGGCTGCGCTCGTGCGCTTCGTCAATAATTAAGGTGTCGTACTGGTTTAAAAAGCGGTCTTGCTGGATTTCAGCCAGTAAAATACCGTCGGTCATTAGTTTAATAAAGGTATTGTCGCTGGTGTGATCACCAAAACGGATTTTATAACCAACCTGGCTACCCACCTGGCACTGCAATTCTTCAGCGATACGATCACAAACACTGCGTGCAGCTAAACGCCGGGGCTGGGTGTGGCCTATCATACCGGCTACGCCACGGCCTAACTCCAGGCAAATTTTCGGGATTTGCGTGGTTTTGCCCGAGCCGGTTTCGCCAGCAATAATCACCACCTGATTAGCGGCAATAGCGGCTTTGATATCGTCTTTTTTTTCTGATACCGGCAGCTGTGGCGGGTAATTTACCTTGGGCAACGCAGCCAGCCTGGCCGTGCGTTGCATTTGCGAACGGGTAATGTCCGCAGCTATACGCTGCAACTGCGATATTTTTGCTTCTTCAGCCAGGTTTTTGCAGTTATGCAAACGCCGGCGCAGACGAAACTGGTCTTTTAACAGACAAGCGGGAATACGGGAAATAAGTTCAGATACGGAGATAACAGCTTCAGACAAAACAACGCCCTCGTTAACAGAGGGCGCCATGCTACCAAGAGCAGCAGGTAAAAATCCAGCGCTTAACGCTATCCTACATTACCATAATGCGAATGCAGCTCTTTATCGATGGCTCCCAGTACATCTGAGCGGGTAATAATGCCAAGTAAATAGCCATCATCGTCTACCACCGGGTACAACTTAGGTTTAGCTTTTAACATGATTTGCGCTAAATCGATAATACCGTCATAGCCTTTTACCGTTAACACAGCGGGGTTCATCACATCAGCTACTCTTGACGCCTGCTGATCATGATAAGTAGACATCAGCATGCGTTGCAGACAATCCTGCTCTGAGATAAAACCCACTATTTTACGCTGTTCATCAATTACAGGCCCACCGGTCTGCCGGCCTTTAATTAAACGGGCTACGGCCATTTCTACCGGCATATCAGCAGTAAACGTAACCGGATACCGGTTCATATAATCTGCCACTTTTAGTAAATCCATGCTTCCCCCTGCACTGTATTGCTGAGCATCAGGCTCTTATTAAGGTTAGCCGAATTTAACCGCTTTGCTGCAAAATCAGCTTTTAGCAGCAAAGATCTCGCTGACAACCTGCCCGCCTTCGGCTTTAAGTGCGCGGTACATTCCTTCAGTATTAAAGGTCCAGCTTAATTGCCCTTTGCTATCAACCACGATAACGCCGCCATCACCACCAACAGCTTTCAGTTCTGCCATCACTTCTTTTGCTGCCACGGCGGCCGTTTTTTTCTGGTATTTCACTCTGGCACAAATATCGCCGGCAACCTGATAACGGATAAAAAACTCGCCGTGGCCGGTGGCTGATACAGCACAACTTTTATTGTCGGCAAAGTTACCGGCACCAATAACAGGTGCATCACCAATACGGCCATAGCGCTTTGCTGTCATACCGCCGGTTGAGGTTGCTGCTGCCAAATTACCCTTGCGATCTATTGCAACCGCTCCTACGGTACCCATTTTCCAGGCCGGATCATAAGGTACTGCCGCCTGATGCGGCTGCGGTGCTATAGCCTGTTTTGCCCGTTGTAAGGCTTCGTAGCGAAATGGGGTATTAAAATAGCTGTTATCTACCAGCTCCAGTTTCTGCTGTTTGGCAAATTGTTCTGCACCTTTACCGGATAACATGACATGGTCTGATTTCTCCATTACTGCCCGCGCCAGCAATATTGGGTTTTTTACATTGGTGACACCGGCAACAGCACCCGCGCTGCGATCCCGGCCATCCATAATAGAGGCATCCAGCTCGTGGCTTTCATCAAAAGTGTACACCGCACCTTTACCGGCATTAAACAGTGGTGAATCTTCTAATACCATTACTGCTGTTGTTACCGCATCTAAACTGGAACCACCCCGCTCCAGCACTGCGTATCCCTGATTAACTGCGTGAGTTAACATAGCGTGATAGGCTTGTTCCTGCGCTGGTGTCATACTGTCGCGGTTTATGGTGCCGGCGCCACCGTGGATCACTATACCTATCGGCGCTTTTGATGCCATGGCACCGGCAGAACTCAGCATTAGTAAGACAAGCAGTAGTTGTTTCATTGTTCAGATTTTCCCCGCAGAGTGTGTTATCGCACCTTTGTACTTTATATCCGGCAATGGAGCAACTTTATGTAAAGCTTTCATGCCTGTTGTCATCGTACTTTGTTACAAAACAACTGCGGTATTTTGGCACGCCTGAACTATATTTACCCTGTGGCAATCAGGCAGGGTGGTTTATGAAGTTACCGCTGTTTATATACCCCATTGTAATAACAGCACTGCTAAGCGGCTGTCAGTCAACTGCGCCTGCTATGTTGTTTCCGCCAGAACAACTGCTGGTTGCGCCCCAACTTAAAGGCGAAGTAACTGAACCTGAAACAGCTGAGCAAATATTTGCCTTGCCGCAGCAAACCCGCTTTGAACTATCGCGGCTGATTAACGCCACCCAGTCGATGGAAGAACGCACAACCAGCGTACTGAAATTAATTTTATCTTATGCGCATGACGGCTTACTTTATGACAATGCTGCAACTAAAACTGCCAGTGAAACCATAGCTGCCGGGCGCGCTAACTGCCTGAGCTTGTCGATACTGACCTACAGTATGGCAAAAGAACTGGGCATGACGGCGGTATTTCAGGATGTGCAGATCCCGGAATACTGGACCAGCGAACTTAGCCAGACCTGGCTTAATGGCCACGTTAACCTGCGCTTGCAGCATGGCAGAGCGCTCAGAGGAGCGCCGGGTTTTGTATTACTGGCAAAAGACATTGTGGTTGATTTTGATCCATACAGCCTGAAGCAACAATTTCCTGAACATGCTATTAGTGTCAATCGCATTGTTGCGATGTTTTATAATAATAAAGCCGCTGTTGCTTATGCTGCAGGTAATGATGCTCAGGCCTATCGTTATTATCAGGCAGCCATTGAGGCAGACGCTTATTTTGCGCCAAGCTGGTCAAACCTTGGCGTGTTATATCGTACCAACGATATGCACGATCTGGCCGAGCGTAGTTACCAGCAAAGTTTAATGCTGGATCCGGGTTCCACCAATACGCTGGCTAATCTGGCCTATTTGTACCGCCAACGTGGTGAAATAGCTAAAGCCGAACCACTGGAAAGGCGCGTAATGCTGAAACGGCGCACTAACCCGTATTACCACCTGATGCTGGGTAATGAAGCGTACAAAGGGCAAAGTTACGACACTGCCATTGCCCATTATGAAAAAGCTGTAGCGCTGGATAGTAAAAACCATGAAGCCTATTTTGGTTTAGCACGTAGCTACTACGCCATACAAAACAACCAGCAAGCAGCCAGTTATATGCTAAAAGCCACACGTAGTGCCCCTTCAGCTTATGATCAGCAGCGCTACCGGCATAAACTTGAGGTATTAAATCAGCTTACCAGCGCTTATTAGCAAACTAGCCAAGCAATAAGCGCTGCTCAGCCATTCCCATACTTAACACGTAAGGCTGTTCACTTTGCTGGGCGGCTATAAAATCCTGCTTTGAGCTTATCCCCTGCCAGTTAATCTCGATCAGGCTTTGTGCTACGGCACCACCTAAGCTGGCACCAGGGCCCAACAAAATAATATGCTGTGGCGCAAACTCTTTTACTGCCACCTGTAACGCTTTACTGAAATGATATGTCTGGCAAACCTGATGTTGCAGCGTATAACGTTGCAATGCGGCTAAATCACTGCCGAAATTGGGCCAGATCTGGCCGCGGCCGTCTATCAATGGCAGTTGTGGCTGGTTAAAGCGCGATGCTGGCCACAGCGACAACGCCTTATCTGAGGCGGCTTGCATAAAACCGGTATGAAAAGCGGCATGACCTGCCAGTAACAACGGAAAACGCTCATCACAGGGCGGTAGTGCCGCCATCGCCGCTTTTACGGCCGGTTCGCTTCCTGCTACTACCGCATAGCCACCATACACAATAGACATAAATAACGCATTGCTATGTATGGCCAGTTGCTGCTGCACCAATGCCATGCGGTTAATATCGGGTTGCCAGTTGTCATCAATAACCGGGTAAATAAATTGCGCACCGGCACCATCTGCGGTTAATTGCGCCATATCGGTTACCAGTTGCATGCCGCTTGCTGGTGTCAGTACACCGGCACAGCCCAGAGCGGTATACCACCCCATAGAATTACCGGTAACTGCTACTACATCAAAATGGTTAGCGTTAATACTGTGGTAATCACAAACACCTGCCGCATAAATTAACGCGGCGGCATTATCAGCTTTTAAATGCAGACTGCGGCTAAAAGCAGCTTGCTGATCTAACCCACTTACCGTTGCTAAACCCATCCCGGATCTGATCTGGTCAAACTGCGCCAGTATAGTTTTTGTTTTATTGTGTTGGCTGATATAACCAAGCTCGGCTTTGTTATAAGTACCGCGGCCGGGGCATACCACTAAGGCTCTTTTTTTCATTGCACACCCTCCGCCGCGGTTTCACCCAGTAACTGAAGTGCCTGGTCAATAATTTGCTGTGCCGATGGTAATACCGTATAAGCTGCCGCACCTAATGGGATAAAGCTGTCTTGTGCACATAAACGGCTAAGCTGAAAATATCCTGGCCTGGCTTCATGCAGCGCTGTAAACAGCTCTTCACTGAGTGAACCCCGACGGCGGCACTCATCTACAATCAATACCTTGCGACAACTTGCTAATGCTTTGATAATTAAATCAATATGCAGCGGCACCAGAGTGCGCAAATCAAGTACGCGTAACCGTACACCACGGGCATTTAGTATCTGCTCTGCCTGGCGGCTTAAATAATAGCCATTACCATAACTGATAATGGCCAGTTGTTCGCCATTACCAAAGATGGCAGGTTCACCTAACTCAGGCAATGGCGTATCAGGCGGCGGATAATCACTGAGCCATAAACCATCCCCGGCAGTGATTAAATCACGTGTCATATACAGCGCTATAGGTTCTAGCAGTATTACCAGACGCTTTTGCTGATGTGCCAGCTGTACTGCCTGGCGCAGCAGCAAGGCGGCATCATGGCCGTTAGACGGACACAGTAAAACTACGCCAGGTATATCGCGAAATACTGCAAAAGAGTTGTCATTATGAAAATGGCCGCCAAAACCCCGCTGATAAGCCAAACCAGCTATCCGGATCACCATGGCATTGTGATACTGGCCATTGGAGAAAAACGGCAAAGTGGCCGCTTCGCCGCGGATCTGATCTTCAGCATTGTGTACGTAAGCTAAAAACTGAATTTCCGGAATGGCAATAAAGCCCTGTTGCGCCAGGCCAATTGCCAGCCCGAGAATACTTTGCTCATCCAGCAATGTATTAATGACCCGGTTACTGCCAAAGGCATGCACTAAATGCTGCGTTACGCCGTAAACTCCGCCTTTTTTGCCAACATCTTCGCCAAAAACCACAGTATTAGAGTACTGCGCCAACACATCATGCAGCGCCCAGTTTAATAACTTGGCCAGATGCTGCTTTTTACCGGTGTTATGCTGATCAAAAGCGAACAATTGCTGGCGTGCTTCAGCTGCAGGCAACGGCGGCACAGGCAAAGCCTGCCGCACTGGCGCAATGGATGCCATAACCTGGGCTGCTGTCGTCAGTTTAGGCCGGCTGCTGGCAACTTCTGCTACCCGGGCAATTTGTGCAACCAGGCTGTCCAGCTGTCTTAGTAATTGCTCAGAGGTAATATTACCGCTGGCTAGCAGCGCAGCACTGCTGCTTAATAAAGGATCCAGTTCCAACCCGGCATCAATTTGAGCTTTGGTACGATAGGCAGCTTCAGCATCTGCTCCGGCGTGGCCAAACAAGCGCACAGTAGATAAATGCAGTACTGCGGGCTTACGTTTAGTACGTACATAGTCGGCTGCACGTTTAGCCACGGCATAGGTTTGTGCCAAATCGCGGCTGTCGGCAGCAAAGTACTTTAATGCGGGCCTGTCGGCTAAATCCTGCTCTATCCAGCCACTGGGTGTCGGCGTAGAAATACCCAGGCCATTATCTTCGCACAAAAACAGTACCGGCAACGGCACTTGCTGATAAGCGGCCCAGCAGGCTGAATTAATTGCGCCTTGTGCCGTGGAATGGTTTGCTGAGGCATCACCAAAACTACACAGCGCTATAGCATCCTGTGGCCACTGGCCGTTTAGCCCCAACCGCCGGGTTAAGTCTATGGCAAAAGCAGCGCCTACCGCTTTAGGTAGCTGTGACGCTATGGTGCTGGTTTGCGGTGGAATATTCAGCGCCAGGCTGCCCAGTACCTTGTGCCTGCCGCCAGATATTGGATCGTCACTGCTGGCGCAAAATGACAGCAACATATCGTACAGTGGCGTACTGCCCGGCAATTGCTTGCTGCGTTCGATAAAAAAGGCGCCGCTGCGGTAGTGCAAAAACGCCGGATCGGTAACACGTAACGCTGCGGCTACCGCAGCGTTACCTTCGTGACCCGCACTGCCAATGGTATAAAAGCTCTGGCCTTTGGCTTGTAACAGGCGTGATTGTAAGTCCAGCAACCGGCTGCAAAGCTGGCTGTGCCACAGCTGATACAGTGCTGCAAATTCAATGCTGTGGCAACTGCTATGTACCGGCAATTTGCCGCTACCTAACCTTTGACGGTATTCATTAACCCAGGGATGCACGGCTTCTGACATCAGGCTGACTCCACTTAAGTAAAATGTCAGGCTTGTTAGCCGCTAAACGCCTGTAAGCCAGTTTGCGCCCGGCCTAAAATCAGCGCATGTACATCATGGGTACCTTCATAGGTGTTTACTGCTTCAAGGTTCATCACATGACGGATTACATGGAACTCGTCGGCGATACCGTTACCGCCGTGCATATCACGCGCTACACGGGCAATATCCAGTGCTTTACCACAAGAATTGCGTTTAATCAGCGAGATCGTCTCCGGTGCCAGTAAATTCTGATCCATCAGCCGCCCGGCTTGTAAGCACGACAACAAACCAATGCTGATCTCAGTTTGCATATCAGCCAGCTTTTTCTGAATAAGCTGGTTTGCTGCCAGCGGCCGGCCAAACTGATTGCGGTCAAGCGTATACTGTCTGGCTGCATGCCAGCAAAACTCTGCCGCCCCCAGCGCGCCCCAGGCTATGCCGTAGCGGGCTTTATTTAAGCAGCCAAAGGGCCCTTTTAAGCCGCTGACATTAGGCAGCAGTGCATCTTCCGGTACCTCAACATTATCCATTACAATTTCGCCGGTAACTGAAGCACGTAATGAGAACTTACCTTCAATTTTTGGCGCTGTTAATCCTTTCATACCCTTTTCCAGCACAAAACCACGAATATCACCGTCCAGTTTGGCCCACACCACAAATACATCGGCAATGGGTGAATTGGTGATCCACATCTTACTGCCGTTTAACACATAACCAGCGGCGGTCTTTTTCGCTGTGGTTCGCATACCAGCCGGATCTGAACCTGCATCCGGCTCAGTTAAACCAAAACAGCCAACCCACTCACCACTGGCTAATTTAGGCAGGTATTTTTGCCGCTGTGCTTCGCTGCCGTACTCGTGAATGGGGTGCATGACCAAAGACGATTGCACACTCATTGCACTGCGATAACCACTGTCTACCCGCTCTACTTCACGGGCCACCAGGCCATAACAGACATAATTAACTGCTGAGCAGCCGTATTTTTCCGGCAAGGTAGCGCCAAGCAAACCCAGCGCGCCGAGTTCAGTCATAATTTCACGGTGAAAATGCTCTTCGCGGTTGGCCATTAACACACGTGTCTGCAGCTTTTCCTGACAATACTGATGAGCGGTATCGCGGATCATCCGCTCTTCTTCTGTCAACATGTTGCTAAATGCGAATGGGTCCTGCCAGTCAAAATGTGCACGTGTCATAGCAAATTCCTCAATAAAACCAGCGAAATAATTTTTGTTATGGCCAGATTAGCCTGCTTTGGTATAGAGTTAAAATATAATAATTCTGTATCAGGTATAGTTTAAAACTATGGATATCCGCCAACTCAGTTACTTTGTTGCGGTGTACGAGCAAGGCAGTGTTAGTGCTGCTGCCCGCCTGTGCTGCGTGGCACAGCCTTCGCTTTCTGCTGCCTTGCGCCAGTTGGAACAAGAGCTGGGGGTTACACTGTTTGTCCGGTTACCTAAAGGCGTAACACCAACGGAAGATGGCGAAAAACTCTATGGCCATGCCGGGCGTTTGCTAAGCCAGTTGCAGTCGCTTAAAGCGTCATTCAGCCAACCGGTGGCGCGGGTAAAATTCCGCCTTGGTTTAATTCGTGCTTTAGGTGTCGAGCGCATGAGCCAGCTGTTACGCGAATTCAGCAATAATGTGCAGGGGCTGGAGTTGCATTTGGTAGAGCCTGATGAACACTGTGACGCCCGTATTATTACCCCGCAACTGCTAAAAGCCGGTGAAGCATTTCAGCCGTTCTGGCATGACAGCTATTTGCTGGCAATGCCTCCCGGTACCCCACTTAGTTTACAGGCGGAAGTGCATTTGGCCGATTTTGAACAACTGCCACTGATCAAACGTACTCCGTGCGATGCCTGGAATACACTGTACCCCGAGCTGGTTCGCCGCGGTATCAAAGCCGATGTACGTGCCGATATTCAAACCATTGAGTATGCACTGGGCCTGGTTTCTGCCGGTGTTGGCTGTGCTTTGGTGCCAAACTTTGACACTTTGCTACAGCGCCAGGACATAGTACTACGCCCTATCGCCCAGCTGAAACTTGAGCGCCAGTTGGGGCTGGCCTACGGAAAAAATCAGACATCTGCCTCACTTACGGTGTTACGCCAGTTGTGTCAGCCCGTTTCTTAGCCAGTAAGCTTAAATCCCCCGCTTGATCTGACGCAATACCGCTTAGTGCGAACTACGATAAAGTGCCGTCTTTGTCCGCCATACTTTGCAGGTTGCTTTATGTCTGTTGTTTCACACGCCCAAGACCAGGATAACGATCCGATCATTGCTTCTGTCCTGCTGAAAAAGCCTGTTTGCTGTAACAGCACACAAACCGTGCGGGAGGCTGCAAAGCTGATGCGCCAGCATGCTATCAGCTGTATTCTGATCACCGCTGTGCCCGATGGTAAAGTGTGTGGTATCTGGACAGCAGCCGATGCCAGAAAACTGGATTTCAGCCGCCCGGAAGCAGCAGATACGCCACTGACGCAAGTAATGAGCTCGCCTGTGCGCAGCATAACTGATAGTAGCAGGCTTAGCAGTGCCGCCAGCACTATGCTGCAGCATGGTATCCGCCGCTTACTGGTGGTTAATAAGCACGGCGAGGCCGTTGGCCTGCTAACTCAGAGTGATATCGTCCGGCAGCAAAAAATTGAATTTTATCTGCAGTTCCGTGATGTCAGTTCCTGTATTACAGCTACACCACTACAACTAAATGCAACCATGCCGCTGGCGCAAGCAGTACAGCAAATGCAACAGCTGAATACCGAAGCCGCTATCGTACGGTTTGATGATGGCCGCAATGGTATTGTTACTGAGCAGGATCTGATTCATTTTCTGGCGCAGCAAAGCAATTGTATCGCTGTTGGCGAGCTGGCAACAACACCGCTGCTGAGCATCGCCTCTACGGCCACGCTATTGCAGGCGGTAAAACTGCTTACAGATAATCAGCTGCGACATATTGCAGTACACAACGATACATTGCTGATTGGCTTATTATCTTTTAACGACATTTTGCGTAATGTTGAATACGCCTATGTAGACCAGCTAAGAACCGCACTGCTGGCGCGCGATGTAGCACTGCGTACCTCTGCCGATTATTTACGCCTGGCACACAAAGTGATTGATGCCTCGCTAGATGGCATTATGATCACCGATAAAGACGGTATTATTCAGTCGGTAAACCCCAGCTTTTGCCATATCACCGGCTACAGCATGCAGGATGTTGTTGGCAACAGCCCCCGTTTGTTAAGCTCTGGCAGGCATCAGCCAGACTTTTACCGCAGCATGTGGCAGGTGTTATTACAACAAGGGCGCTGGCAAGGCGAGATCTGGAACAAGCGTAAAAACGGTGAACAATACCCGCAGTGGCTTACCATCACCGCCATTCGTAATGAAGAACAACAAATAAGCCAGTTTGCCGCTATTTTCAGCGATATTACTGAGCGCAAACAGCAAGAGCAAAAAATTCACCAGTTGGCTTATATTGATGAGCTAACTGGTTTGGCTAACCGGCGTATGTTTCTTGACCGGCTACAGCTGAGCTTAGCTAACGCGCACCGGCATAAGCATAAACTTGCGGTGCTGTTTCTGGATCTGGATTTATTCAAACGTATTAATGACACTTTGGGCCATCAGGCTGGCGATCAGGCATTAAAAGAAGTGGCCAGCCGGATAAGCGCAACTGTACGTGAAGGCGAATCGGTTGCCAGGCTCGGCGGTGATGAATTTACTATTTTACTGCCCGAGGTAACCGATGCTTCAACAGTAGAACACCTAGCGAAACGCATGATCTGCCAAATAGAAAAACCAGTACGTTTACTTGGCCAGGAGTTTTTTCTTACCACCAGCATTGGCATTGCAGTATACCCACAAGATGGCTGCACGGCAGAGCAACTGGTAAAACATGCCGATGTCGCCATGTATCAGGCGAAAAGCGGCGGGCGTAATCAGTATTGTTTTTATCAGGCCAGCGCCGGGCAGCAAAATGCAGATGAACTCAAACTGGAGCAGGCATTGCGCGAAGCACTGCGGTTACAGCAACTGGATGTGCATTACCAGCCCAAATTTGAACTGACAACAAAAAAACTGGTGGGGTTTGAAGCCTTAGTACGCTGGCAACACTCTGAGCTTGGTACCGTATCGCCGGCATTATTTATTCCGCTGGCAGAAAAGCTCGGTTTAATTAGCGCACTGGGCGAACAGGTACTGCAACGGGTATGCCTGCAGCTGCAGCAATGGCAAGATTTTGCCATTCCCGTGTCGGTAAATGTTTCGGCGCTACAACTGGCAGATACAGACTTTGTTACGCGGCTACATCGGATAGTACAACTGGCAGCTATAGCCCCACAGCTGATTGAACTTGAACTGACTGAAAGCTGCCTGATCCCGGAGCAGGCAGAACAAACGCTGAATCAACTAACCCAACTCAAAGCACTGGGGTTTAAATTATCTATAGACGACTTTGGCACCGGTTATTCTTCGCTGTCATACCTGCGACGCTTGCCAATTGATACGCTAAAAATTGATCAAAGCTTTGTGCAGGATCTGCCGGGCAATATCAGTGCCTGCCAAATTGCCAGCGCTATTATTGCTATGGGGAAAGCGCTAGGGCTTGATGTTATTGCCGAAGGTATTGAACATCAGCAACAGCTGGATTTTCTGCTGCAGGCAGGCTGTGATAAAGGCCAGGGTTATCTGGTGTCACCACCACGGCCAGCACAGGACTTTACCAAAACATTATCAGCTAAAACTATTAAGCCGGTAAGCTCAGCGTAAGCCAGCATTGCATAGCTGAGGCTGTTGCCTATACTTAACTAAGTTTTAGTTAAGGTAAAATAACCGCATGACGCTTCCTGTAGATACTGAACCTGAGAACCGTGCACCAGCCAGCCAACCTAAACAACACAAGCCCTTATCACACCGGGATGCTGAAGCCGCCTGCCCTGACGACGGCTCTGTTTGTGGTGAAGAAGATCCAGGCTCTGCACTGGAAAGTTTAATGGATGATGATAAGTAAGGCGTTCAAATGGATATGGGAGAAAGGGGCCTTAGGCCCCTTTCTTAATAGTGAAACCGACACTGCGCTATTATCAGATACCCATCTGAGTAGGTGTAAACCAAACGGTGTTCACGGTCTATTCGGCGTGAATAGAAGCCGGCGAAATCCCCGACTAAACGTTCAGGTTTACCCTTACCTTCTAACGGCGAACGCATTGCTTCCTTTATCAAATCATCAATACGGGGCTTAGCTTTTTTATCAAACGGCTTCTATGAGCCATGCTGAAGGTGTTACTCATCTTTTCAAGTAGATGTGTCAGATCAAGTCGAGACTAATACATTTTTATATCTTTTCTGTCTGGCACAACACGGCCTCTTCAGCAAGATTTATTAGAGTAAGACTTGTTAGCTGGTTAGTGAATATTACACCATACTCATCAGACTGATCAGGTCCTTTAATATAGTGTTTCAGTAAGTAGTTTTGCTTCAACGGAGGAAGCTGCGCTATCCCCGCCCAAATATAACGCTCATTTTCAGAAATAGACTCAATATCAGTTCCTGCCCCAGCTTTGGCGAGACTTGCAGCGGTATCGACGAGAGACTTGCATCTATTATTTTTTAATGTGAATTGCTGATCTCGAAGTGTAGCTTCATCCTTGTATTTCAATCGAAGAACCTCAACTTTTATATTGGCTTCATTAGACACCCAGGCAGCGTAGCCGGAGGATAACGCGGCCACAACAATACTAACTATCGCAACAACATCACTACCAGTGAATTTCAACATGTTTTAGACCTTTAAGTTCCCACCTACATAACATTTAATGTAAAATCGCTTTGAAGTCGTATAAAAACTTAATCAGGAGTAATAAAAGCAGCTTTTAGAAGCTATTGGATTTAACTTGTAAGCTCTATCAGTTGTTTAAAAAACTTTCCTGCTCTAGGGCTGCTGATCAACTCAGTCAAATTATCAGTGAGGGACTCTTTATCGGCACATGAAGGAGATTGTCCTGCATAGCTTATTCTCACAGGATAACCTTTTTCACTCAATTTCCATTCACAAAGCTCAAATTGTGGGGAGTCTGCAACATTATCATTTGTTGCAACCAAAGCCTCATAATGACGGCCTTTTGGGCCGAAATATCCTATACCTGCAGCCAACGCTGTAGTAAAAGGGTTACCACTCTCAGATTCAAATTTGTCCTTAACAGAGATTTTAACCTTGTTACCAGAAAGCTCGGCTATCGACTTAATAAAGTCATCTAAAACTTCATTTATCTCCGCTATATTTTCAGCAGCTTCATCTGCATGTTTAATTCCTTGCTCAAATGCCCTTTTAAAATTATTCATTTATCTTCTCCAGTCGAGCGAAAACAGGTAGGTGATCAAATACTAATTTGCTGTTCGACACTAACTCTAAGGCAGATTCGATGCCAAGGGTGACTCCATCCTCATCTAACTTCCAAAAATTTCCATTAACAAAGGCGGAAGAAAATAATATTTGGTCAAACAAGCTCCAGTTGCTATATAAACCACTTTTATAGTAACTACTGCCACAGTATCTGTCACACGTTGACATTCCCAAATTTTTCCAGTACGGGTTATAGAAAAGATCTGATTTTTTTCGAACTCTTTCTTTATCTCTGGTCGCTATTAAATACTCTGACAATGGTGCCTCAAATGGCTCAGAATTATAGTCACCCATAAGTATCATGTGAGGGATATCCGTTTCGGAGGCTCTTATGTCATTGAAGTAGTCCCTCAACCTAGCTCCCAAATGAGGTCTAATTTTATCGGCATCGCCTGGCATTTTACTCGGCCAATGAGACACTATAAGAATAAACTGCGAACCGTCTACAATAGCAATTTTTAAAGCGTGCCCGACTCTATACTTCCTATCTACAATTTCCCATGTGAGTAAAGTAGACGTCAAAATGCCAATTTTCTGTGAGTTATAGATATAAGCTTGGCTGAATACGCTTCCTCCCACTTTGGAGTCACAGATTTGTATTTCATAACTTGTATTTTTTAAGAGTAAGGATATTTCAATAAAATCATCGCGGCACACCTCTCCAAGAGCCAAAAAGTCTAACTCTTTTTCCACAAGCATATTCTTAATAACAATCAGAGCCAACACTAAATTCTCTTCATGTCCTCCTAATCTTGGCTTACCTCTCGGCGAAAGACTTGTATTCCACCAGCCAATTGTAAGATGCATTAAGCGTACTGACTCCATTTAGCTATTTTCCATTGAACAATAAATCCCTGAAAGCAAAGAAACATATCACCTAGACGGCTTTTTAACCAGCGCGTTGCTAATAAATTCAAACCACTTTTCATAAGCTTGGCGTTGCTCATCTATCCAGTCGTGCCTGTTGTAAATGGCCATAACCCACTAAGCTTATGGCCTAACATCTTCTATGCTAGATGCGGCGCTACGCCCTACTCTGTCAGCCTGGTTGCTATAGTACGGCGAAAATTATGCGGTACAAAGTCAGCAATTTTAAGCTTGGCCCGTATGCATGAAACCGCTCTGGCAATAGCATTCTGTTTCTGCTGCGTATTGGCTGCATCGACGACATTGCCCCCCAGCTGTTACACTATGGCTAAAGGCATGGTTTTGTCTTTGCCCCAAACGAATACTACACATTACAACGCAGGACATAAAAATTGAACCAACAGCCTACGTTCTATTTTCACGACTATGAAACCTGGGGCGCCGATCCCAAACGCGACCGCCCGGCTCAGTTTGCCGGCATTCGCACCGATCTTGAGCTGAATATTATTGGCGAGCCTGATGTTTGGTATTGCCAACTGGCAAACGATTACCTGCCGCATCCGCAAGCGGCATTAATTACCGGCCTGACACCGCAGCTGTGTAATAAAAAAGGCCTGGCCGAAACTGAGTTTATGCAGCGCATTCTGCAGCGTTTCAGCACGCCCAATACCTGTGTGCTGGGCTATAATAACCTGCGTTTTGACGATGAAGTCACCCGTTACAGCCTGTACCGCAATTTTTATGAGCCCTACGGCCGCGAATGGCAAAACGGCAACAGCCGTTGGGATCTTATAGACATGGTGCGCGCCTGCTATGCACTGCGACCAGACGGCATAAACTGGCCTGTGCGCGAGGATGGCAGCCCCAGCTTTAAGCTGGAAGAGCTGACTAAAGCTAACAGTCTGGCACATGAAAACGCTCACGATGCGTTATCCGATGTATACGCCACTATTGCTATGGCAAAACTGATAAAACAAAAGCAGCCCAAGCTGTTTGGATATTTATTTGAACTGCGTAAAAAAGCCAAAGTGGCCGAGCTGATTGATGTTGCTGGCATGACACCACTGGTGCATGTATCGTCTAAGTTTCCCGCCACTCAGGGTTGTGTTAGCTGGATAGTGCCCCTGGCATTTCACCCTACTAATAAAAATGCGGTGATTTGCTATAACCTGCAGGCTGATCCAACACCGTTGTTTGCAGACGATATTGCGACTTTGCAGCAAAAGCTGTACACCAAAACCGCCGATCTGGCTGACGGCGAGCAGCGGCTGGGTTTAAAACTTATTCACCTGAATAAATGCCCTGTGTTAGCACCGGCAAAAACGCTGACTGAAGAGCGCGCAGCCGCTTTTGGTATCGACCGCGCCCAGTGCCTTAAACATTTAGACTTTTTGCGCCAACATCGCGCTACGCAAGCCAAAACAATAGAGCTGTATCAGCAGTTAAATGAGTTTCCGGCAGAAACCAACCCGGATTATCAGCTGTATAGCGGTTTTATTAGCGATGGCGATAAGCAAAAAATGCAGCAATTGCATCAGTTAGCACCGGAGCAATTAGCCGTTAGTGCACCGGTGTTTAGTGATGAGCGCCTGAACAGCCTGCTGTTTTTATACCGCGCCCGTAATTATCCGGCCAGCCTGACCGACAGCGAACAGCAGAAGTGGCAACGCTACCGCACCGATAAGCTGATGCATGGCGTGGATAACCCTAACCTGACGATGGAAGATTTTAGTCTGGTGCTGGAAAATCTGGCGCATGAACATGCCAGTGATGAGCAGAAAATGAAAATTCTAAAGTCGCTTTATCTCTATGTGCAAAGTTTATAACTCTGACCGTTATGCTGTGCATAGCGAAGCCGATAACCCCGTTTGCGCAGCCACAGAGTGTCTGAGCCCTGCCGTAGGCATTAGGGCGAGTTGCTGTGGCGAGCACAATGGGTGTTACCGGCGCAAGCTTTTAAACATCACTATTGAATTTCATCAGGAATACATGAATACTTAGCGCTATCTTGTCGGAGTGCCCAGCTGTTTACAGCGGGCTGAGACCGTGAAAACGGGATCCGTTGAACCTGATCAGGCTAATACCTGCGAAGGGAAACAAGGGGAAATACAGCACATAACACAGTAGTAATCCGCCTGGCGGTTTTGTTACCTGTTATTACCTGCCCCACTCCGGACAAGCAACCTCAACTTGTTAACCGGAGTTTGCTATGTCTGCACCAACCTTATCCAAACGTGATTTACGTGCCCATGCCCGTGCTTATATTCAGGCGCTGCAGGGTGAAACGTTCCCCGGTTCCAGCCGCCGTTATCTGTTGTGCGAACACAGCGGCATGCAGGTACCAGTGCGGGATATTCATCTTAGTCCCAGCCGCTTGGCCGATGGCAGCGAGCAGCCTAACCAAAACCTGCCGGTGTATGACACCTCAGGCCCTTATGGTGATCCGGCGCAGCAATTAGATGTGCTCAAAGGCTTACCGAAGTTACGCCTTAACTGGATTACCGCGCGCGCCGATGTTGCGCCCTCACCGCTACCGCCCTTTGCTGATATCGCCCTGGATGAGCAGATCACCGAGTTTGAGCACCAACCACTGCGGGCCAAAGCCGGTAAAACGGTAACCCAATTACATTATGCCCGGGCCGGTATTATTACGCCGGAGATGCATTTTATTGCACTTAGAGAAAATATGGCGGCTACCAGCGATGGCGTTAGAAGCCATCAGGGCGAAAGCTTTGGTGCAGCGATACCCAAACATATCACAGCAGAGTTTGTACGCCGGGAAGTTGCGGCTGGCCGCGCCATTATTCCGGCCAATATTAATCACCCGGAAGCAGAGCCAATGATTATTGGCCGCAACTTTAAAGTAAAAGTTAATGCCAATATCGGCAACTCCTCGGTCAGCTCCAGCATTGAAGAAGAAGTAGAAAAACTGGTGTGGGCCACCCGTTGGGGCGCCGATACGGTAATGGACTTATCAACCGGCCGGCGTATTCACCAAACCCGCGACTGGATCTTACGCAATAGCCCGGTACCGATTGGCACAGTACCGATTTATCAGGCGCTGGAAAAAGTTAAAGGTGATGTCAGCCAGCTTAACTGGCAGGTGTTTTACGACACTCTGGTAGAGCAAGCCGAACAAGGCGTCGATTACTTTACTATCCATGCCGGTGTGTTAAAAGATTTTGTTGCCTTAACGGCTAAGCGGGTTACCGGCATAGTATCGCGTGGTGGCGCTATTATGGCGCAATGGACCAGGCTGTATAATCAGGAAAACTTTTTGTACCAGCACTTTGAGCAAATTTGCCAGCTCTGTGCCGCTTACGATATTTCATTGTCGCTGGGTGATGGCCTGCGCCCGGGCAGTATTGCCGATGCCAATGATGAGGCGCAATTTGCCGAACTGCGCACCTTAGGCGAGCTGACAAAAATTGCCTGGCACTATGATGTGCAGGTAATGATTGAAGGCCCGGGCCATGTACCAATGCAGCTTATTCAGGAAAATATGACTGAGCAGCTAAAACACTGCCATGAAGCCCCCTTTTATACGCTTGGCCCGCTGACCACAGATATCGCACCGGGGTATGATCATATTACCTCAGGCATCGGTGCAGCTATGATTGGCTGGTTTGGCTGTGCCATGTTGTGTTATGTCACACCAAAAGAGCATTTAGGCCTGCCAAACAAAGAAGATGTAAAACAAGGCCTTATCGCCTATAAAATTGCTGCTCATGCGGCAGATCTGGCTAAAGGCCATCCTGCTGCACAGCTAAGAGACAATGCATTGTCTAAAGCCCGCTACGAGTTTCGCTGGCAGGATCAGTACAACCTGGCACTGGATCCATTTACCGCTAAAGCCTATCACGATGAAACACTAAGCCACGAAGGTGCAGATGCCGAGCCATTTTGCTCTATGTGCGGCCCTAAGTTCTGCTCTATGCGGCTTAATCAGCAAATCCAGCAGGAAGAGGCCGCCACTGATGCATAGCACTTTAACTGAAACCAAACCCATCGTCTGGACGATTGCCAGTTCAGACAGTGGTGGCGGTGCCGGCATTCAGGCCGATTTGCACACTTTTGCCGCACTGGGCTGTCATGGCTGTAGTGTAATTGCCGCCGTAACTGCGCAAAACAGCACTGAAGTCATTGGTTATGAGCCAGTAAGCACAACCTTGTTTATCACTCAGCTGAACTGCTTGTTGCAGGATATGCCTCCTAAAGTGATTAAAATCGGGCTTATCCCTGATGCAGAATTACTGGCGCAGCTGGTTAACTGGCTGGTACAACATAAAGCGGACCATCAGTTTGTGGTTATCGCCGATCCGGTGTTAAGCAGCAGTAGCGGTTATAACTTTGTCAGCCAAAGCATGCTAAGCATCTGGCGGCAGCAACTCCTGCCGCTGCTTGACCTTATCACGCCAAATCTGCCAGAGCTGGCAATACTCAGTGACCTGGCGCTTGCAGACAGCAATGAGCAGGCGAATCAATTATTACAATGGGGTGTAAAAGCCGTATTGGTTAAAGGCGGTCACGGTGCTGATACAGCTACGGTAACCGACCATTACTGCAGCACAGCGCAACGCTTTAGCTTACAACAGCCCCGGCTTAATACACTGCATAACCATGGCACCGGCTGTGTTTTGTCCAGTGCTATCGCAGCTGTGCATGCTTATGGCTATAAACTTGCCGATAGCGTCATCGTTGCCCGGGCTTATTTACAGCAGGCTTTAAAGCATAGTTATGCCACGGGCAAAGGTGCCGGTTGTCTGCAACATCATAGCTGGCCAACAAAACGCTGCTATTTCCCACAGTTAATTCTGCCGCAGGATACCCTTTATAAAGGGCTAAGTTTTACCTGTATCAGTACACCTATCGGCTTTTATCCGGTAATTGACAGCCTACAGTGGTTAAAACGTTTGCTACCGCTTGAGCCCGATGTCATTCAATTGCGGATAAAACAAGGCTCACCAGACGAGATTGAACGGCAAATAGCAGAAGCAGTACTGCTTAGCCGCGATTATAAACTACGGCTATTTATTAATGATCACTGGCAACTGGCCATTAAATACGGTGCTTATGGTGTCCACCTCGGGCAGGAGGATTTAGCACAGGCAGATCTTAATGCAATAGCAGCAGCGGGTTTATGTCTTGGTATCTCAACGCACAGCTATACAGAGCTGCTGCGGGCACATCAATTACGGCCCTCTTACATTGCGCTGGGGCATATTTTTGCCACACAAACCAAACAGATGCCGTCGCAGCCACAAGGGCTGACTCGCCTGAAACATTATGCCGCATTCTGTGACGATATCCCGACTGTCGCCATTGGTGGTATTAATCCACAGCGACTTGATGCTGTATTGCAATGCGGTGTAGCAGGCGTTGCCGTTGTGTCGGCCATCACTGCACAAACTGAACCGGAGCAGGCGTTCTTACGGCTTAAACATCAAGTGGAGCAATACTATGCGCATCATGCTTAACGACACCCCGCTGCAACTTGCTACTGTCAGCACGTTAACGCAACTGTTGCAGCAGCAACAATTAAGAACTGAGGGCCTGGCAATAGCGGTTAATAACAGCGTTATCGCTAAACGTCTGTGGCAAGAGTATCAACTGCAAAACCATGATCAGATACAACTATTTCAGATAGTTACCGGAGGTTGACCATGCTTCGCATAGCAGACAAAAGCTTTAGTAGCCGCTTACTGCTGGGTAGTGGTAAATTTGCTCATCCCAGCCTTATGCAGCAAGCGATACAAGCCAGTGGTTGTCAGTTGGTTACTCTGGCGCTGAAACGCCTGCAGTTGGGACAACAGCAGGATGATTTGCTTCACCCACTACAACAGATGAATATCCAACTGCTACCTAACACTTCAGGGGCCAAAACAGCCAAAGAAGCCATTTTTGCGGCGCAGTTAGCGCGTGAAGCCTTGCAAACCAACTGGCTAAAACTGGAGATCCATCCTGATCCACGTTATTTAATGCCGGATCCTATCGAAACGTTAATAGCAGCAGAGCAACTGGTTAAATTGGGTTTTGTGGTACTGCCCTACTGCAGCGCCGATCCTGTTTTATGTAAACGGCTGGAACAAGCCGGTTGTGCTGCGGTAATGCCGTTGGGCGCTGCCATTGGCTCTAATCAGGGTTTACAAACCCGCGCTATGCTGGAGATTATTATCGAACAAGCCACAGTGCCGGTTATTATCGACGCTGGCCTTGGCGCACCATCCCACGCGGCAGCGGCCATGGAGCTAGGCGCTGCGGCAGTGCTGGTTAATACCGCCATTGCCAGCAGCCAGAACCCGGTTGCAATGGCCCTAGCCTTTGCACAAGCAGTAAATGCTGGTCGCACGGCATACAACGCCGGGTTAGCGGCCGCACATTCACACGCGGAGCCCTCAAGCCCGCTCACTGACTTTCTGGCGACCCTATGAGCTTTTATACGCAATGGCAGCAACAAGACTGGCAAACACTGCAACTGCAAAGCCGCAATTTTTCAACAGCTCAGGTGCGGTCAGCACTGCATAAAACACGTTTAACACTCTGTGACTTACAAACGCTGCTGTCTCCGGCCGCTTTACCTTTGTTACCTTTGCTAGCAGCCAAAGCACAACAGCTGACCCGGCAAAGGTTTGGCCACAGTGTGCAGTTTTATGCGCCTTTGTATCTGTCTAACCTTTGTGCTAACGAATGCACCTACTGCGGTTTTTCTTTAAGCCAAAAAGTAAAACGGCGCACCTTAAACTCTGCCGAAATAGCACAGGAATGCCTTGCTATTAAAGGCCTCGGCATAGATCAGGTGCTGATTGTTACCGGTGAGCACGAGCGTAAAGTGGGTATAGACTACTTTTGTGATGTGCTGCCATTGATCCGACGTCACTTCAGCAACGTGCAGTTAGAAGTGCAGCCACTAACCATCGAGGAATATGCCAGGCTGAAAAGTCTTGGTGTAGACGCTGTAATGCTATACCAGGAAACCTACAATGCCGCCGCTTATCAGCAGTATCATTTAAAAGGCAAAAAAAGCGATATCCACTGGCGGCTGGATGCACCCGACAGAGTTGGCCAGGCCGGTATCGATAAAATCGGCCTGGGTATTTTGCTGGGTCTTAGCGATTGGCGAACCGATGCCATCTTACTGGCGCAGCATCTGCAATACTTACAAAAACAGTATTGGCAATGCCGTTTTAGCTTATCTGTCCCCAGAATACGCCCTTGCAGTGGCGGTAACAAGGTGAGTAATCCAATCAGTGATAAAGAGTTAATCCAATTGCTATGCGCCTTTCGTCTGTTTGCGCCAGAGTTGGAAATCAGCCTGTCAACGCGCGAGTCGGCCGAGTTTCGCCAGCACGTAGTACCACTGGCCATCACCAGCGTCAGCGCAGGTTCAAAGACCCAACCCGGCGGTTACAGTGTTGAGCCAGAAAACCTCGAACAATTTAGTATAGATGATACCCGTTTACCTGAAGAGGTCGCCAAAGCCTTGATACAGCAAGGTCTGCAGCCTGTATGGAAAGATTGGGACAGCTTTTTAGGTAGATAAAGCAAAAAGGCCGGCTCTGTCGAATAGCGGTGAACTACATTGCTCACCCCCTCCATGGGGTTCGCCGCTTTGCGGCCAGCTAAAGCTGTCCCAGTTCGTTCCGGACGAACTGGTCGCATAGCGTTTCGCTCACTCGGACAGGTAACCCACCAGCAATACCAATAAAAAAACCCTTCGTTTTCACGAAGGGTCTGTTTAATTGGGAGCCTGGCGGTGAACTACTCTCGCATAGC
>NZ_JANUEM010000015.1 GCF_024809855.1 Rheinheimera pacifica | reverse complement strand
GTGTTGTGGCAAGGATGGTTTAAACTACAAACCATCCTTGAGGGTTATGACCTCGCTAAGTCTCTTGAAGCCGACTTGTGATCAAGAGACAGGCTTAAAGCCCCGTTTTGTTATGCTGGGCTTGCACTTTTTTAGTCTTGTACCTTACGTACAAATTCAGACTTTAAACTCATGGCGCCAAAGCCATCTATTTTGCAGTCAATATCGTGATCGCCATCCACTAAACGAATGTTTTTCACCTTAGTGCCAATTTTTACCACTGAGGATGAGCCTTTTACTTTTAAATCTTTAATCACGGTAACGGTGTCACCATCTTGCAGTACATTACCTGCGCTATCACGAATTTGTTTGCTGTCTGTGGTATCAACGGCATTGGCCGACCATTCATGGCCGCACTCAGGGCAGATTAGCAGAGTGCCGTCTTCATAGGTGTAAACAGACTGACATTTAGGGCAGGCGGGTAATGTACTCATAGCAGGGTTCCTGAAACGCAAAAACGCGCATTATACATCAGGGCGGCTCACTGGTGGCACTATTGATCCGTTGAGCTATTAATCCTCTGAGCTATTGATCTTTTGAATAGTGGCAATAGCCGAACCATGCTGGCTTTGGGCACTGGTTTTGCTATGGTAAGCAAAAAATAACTGTACGGAGTAACTATGCAACAGGCTATGTTAAAGGCACCGACAACAGAGGCTTTTTTACCACCACGGCGCATTTTAATGGGCCCCGGGCCTTCTGATGTACATCCGCAGGTTTTAGCTGCTCAGGCCAGGCCAACAATCGGCCATCTGGACCCACTGTTTATCGGGATGATGGATGAGTTAAAACAGCTGCTGCAGTATGCCTTTCAAACTCAAAACGAGATGACACTGGCGGTATCTGCGCCCGGCAGCGCCGGTATGGAAACCTGCTTTGTTAACTTACTGCAGCCCGGTGATACCGTAATTGTGTGCCGTAACGGCGTATTTGGTGAACGTATGCGCCAGAACGTTGAGCGCTGTGGCGCTACGGCCATTACCGTAGACAATGCCTGGGGCGAGCCGGTAGATCCAACGGCAGTTGAAGCGGCATTAAAAGCTAACCCACAAGCCCGGTATCTGGCCTTTGTGCATGCTGAAACCTCTACCGGCGCATTGTCGGACGCGAAAACCTTGTGTGCACTGGCGCAGCAATACGGCTGTTTATCTATTGTTGACGCGGTAACGTCATTAGGTGGTGTTGAACTGCGGGTAGATGATTGGGGCATTGATGCCATTTATTCTGGCAGTCAGAAGTGTTTATCCTGTGTGCCGGGTTTATCACCGGTATCATTTTCGCCCAAAGCAGTTGAGCGTATTAAAGCTCGTTCCAGGCCGGTACAAAGCTGGTTTTTAGACCAAAGCCTGGTAATGAGTTATTGGAGTGGCGGCGCCAAACGCAGTTATCACCACACGGCACCGGTTAATGCGTTATATGCGCTGCATGAATCGCTGCGTTTGCTGGCTGGCGAAGGGCTGGAGCAAAGCTGGCAGCGCCATGCTGATATGCACACGCTGCTAAAGCAAGGTTTAGTTAATCTGGGGCTGGAGTTTGTTGTAGCAGAGCCGTACCGCTTGCCGCAGCTTAACAGTGTGTATATTCCGCAAGGCGTGGACGATGCCGCTGTGCGCAAACAGTTGCTGGTGCAATACAACCTGGAAATAGGCGCTGGTCTGGGTGAGCTGGCAGGCAAAGCCTGGCGTATCGGTCTGATGGGCTATGCCGCCCGGCGCGAAAATATCGCACTGTGTATCAAAGCGTTAGAGGATGTTCTGCCGTAGTTTATTAGCTAATCATGCCTTGTGGTTATTTGGTCGTTTTTGTTTGGCGCGTTTTGCCGCTTCTGCTAAGTTGAAGCACGAAATAAACATAACTAAGCCACTCAATTAAGTTAAATAGGCACGAGGCCATAATGAAAC
This sequence comes from Rheinheimera pacifica, assembly GCF_024809855.1. Classification (GTDB taxonomy): domain Bacteria; phylum Pseudomonadota; class Gammaproteobacteria; order Enterobacterales; family Alteromonadaceae; genus Alishewanella; species Alishewanella pacifica_A. Next base: position 102,794 of record NZ_JANUEM010000015.1, on the reverse strand, counting down.
TACGTTACACCTTACTAAGCCTGGCATTGCCGGGTTTATTGTCGTTGCCGGCATTGGCAGTACAGGGTTATTACCGTTCACCGGTACTACAGCAGGATCAACTGGTGTTTACCGCTGAAGGCGATTTATGGCAAGCCCGGCTCAACAATGAAAAAGCCCGGCGTATTACCAGCCATGCAGCAGAAGAAACCCAACCTCTGCTGTCGCCTGATGGCAGCCACTTAGCCTTTGTGGCCGATTATGACGGCGCTGCTGAAATTTATGTTATGCCTTTAGCCGGTGGTGTAGCCAAACGTATCAGCTATGAAAACAGCCGGGTGCGTATTCAGCAATGGTTAGCCGACGGCCGTATTTTATATGCTACCGACAGTGCTGCCGGGCCAGCCAACTACTGGCTGTTGAAAACGGTTGATCCGGTCAGTTTAGCCACTGATACCTTACCTCTGGCCGATGCATCCGGCGGCACAATTGATGAGCAAAACGGTACGGTGTTCTTTACCCGCTTTGGCCTGCAACTAACCGGTGACAATAGCAAGGTTTATCGCGGTGGAGCGATGGGCGAGCTGTGGCGCTGGACACTGGGCAGCAAAGAAGAAGCGGTGCAGCTTGGTAAAGATCATCATGGCAGTATCAGCCAGCCGTTGTTTTATCAGGGCCGGGTATATTTTGTCAGTGATGCTGATGGCAACAGCAATATCTGGTCTGTTGCCGCTAACGGTGGTGATATTAAACAGCATAGTTTTCATCAGGACTGGCGCATTGGCCGGATCAGTGTGTCAGACGGGCGTATAGCATATCAGTTGGGCGCTGATATCCAGCTGTTGCAACTGGCAGATGGCCAAAGCCGTGCGTTAGCGCTTGAGATACAGTCAGATTTAGTGCAACAGCGCGAACGAATTATCAGTAAACCGCTGCAGTATTTTAATTCGGCCATTTATCAGGCGCAGCACGATAACAGCGACAAAGTGGTGGTAACTGCCCGCAGCCAGATTGCAGTTGCTGTGCCGGGTAAACAGCGGTTGGTGCAGATCAGTACACCGCCGGGCAGTCGTTCCCGCGCTGCGGTGCTATCTAAAGACGGTAAATGGATATATGCCATTAACGATCACAGTGGCGAAAATGAAATTTGGCGTTTTGCAGCCGATGGCTCAGATAGCGCGCAGCAATTAACGAAAGATGGCAGCGGGCATCGCTGGCAGCTAATGTTATCGCCTGATGGTGACTATCTGGCACACGATGACAAAAACGGCGATTTGTGGCTGCTGCAGCTCAGTACTGGCCGCAATAGTAAAGTATACAGCGGCGGTATCGGCCTGGCGGGTTATGATGACATTAGCTGGGCGGCAGATAGCAAACTGCTGGCGTTTACGCTTAATTCGTCCAGACAAAGCCGCTCGCAGGTTGTGTTGTATAGCCTGGCAGAGCAAAAAAATGCGGTACTGACTTCGGATAAATACACGTCTTATGCACCGGCATTCAGCCCCGATGGCCTCTGGCTGTATTTTGTTTCAGACAGGCAGTTCACTGCCACTCCCGGCCACCCCTGGGGCGATCGTAATCTTGGGCCGATGTTTGACCGCCGTAGCCAGTTGTTTGCTGTTAGCCTGAAGCAACAAGCCTGCTTTGCATTCCGCCCGGTACAGGAGTTGGAAAACTGTGACGACAAGGCAGCTAAAGCCAGCCTGAGCGGTAAAAAAGCGGCGTTAGTGGATTGGGACGGCCTCAGCGCCCGCTTGTGGCAGGTGCCGCTGGCATCAGGTAACTACAGCCAGTTGGCGGTAACGGATAAAAGGCTGTATCTGCTGGACCGCAACAGTGGCCCTGATAGCAAACCGGCATTAAAGCAAGTTAAATTCAGCCAAACAGAAGCCAGGGCTGAAGTGTTTGCTAATGATATTGCTGACTATCAGTTAGCAGCCAACGGCAAAAAGCTGTTTATGCGTAAGCACAGTGCCAACGGTGCCGGTGCTATGTATGTGGTGGAGGCGGGTGATAAAGCGCCAGCTGATCTGGCCAAAGCCCGGCTTAATAGTGACAGTTGGCAACTGAGTATTAACCCGGCGCAGGAATGGCAGCAAATGTTTGCTGACGGCTGGCGTATGCACCGTGATTTTCTGTTTGATAAGGGCATGCGTGGCCTGGACTGGCAAGCCAGCAAAGCGAAGTATCAGCCATTATTAGCACGGGTTACTGACCGCTATGAACTGGATGATATTTTTGCCCAGATGATGGGTGAGCTTAATGCCTTACACTCACAGGTTCGTGGTGGTGAATATCGTGCTGATGAAACAGCAGCAAAAGCAGCCAGCCTGGGGGCAGAGTTTAGTACCGGTAGAGATGGCCTGGTTATCCGGCATATCTACCGCACTGACGGTGAGCTACCGGCACAGGCCGCGCCACTGGCTAAGCCGGGTGTTAATGCCAGAGCTGGTGATAAACTTATTGCTATTAACGGCCTGGCGGTAAAAGACTTACCGGCCCTTACCCAGGCACTGCGCAATCAGGCCGGTAAACAGGTACTTTTAACTCTGCAGCGCGGTAAGCAGCAGTGGCAAACGGTTGTAGAGCCGGTTAGCAGCGGCAGTGACAGCATGCTGCGGTATCAGGACTGGGTTACGGCTAACCAGCAGCAGGTTGCCGATGCAACCAATAATCAGTTAGGTTACTTACATTTATATGCGATGGGCGCCAATGATATTGCTAACTTTGCCCGCGAGTTTTATGCACATTATGATAAACCCGGCTTAATTATTGATGTAAGGCGTAACCGCGGTGGTAATATTGACAGTTGGATCATTGAAAAACTGCTGCGCCGTGCCTGGGCGTTCTGGCAGCCAACACAGGGCGATGCCTATACCAATATGCAGCAGGCATTTCGCGGCCATTTAGTGGTATTAGCTGATCAACTGACGTACTCAGACGGCGAAACCTTTTCTGCCGGGGTTAAAGCGTTGGGGCTTGGGCCATTAATTGGTAAGCGTACAGCAGGTGCTGGTGTCTGGTTATCCGGCCGTAACCGGTTGGCTGATAACGGCATGGCCCGGGTGGCGGAAACAGCTCAGTTTGCCATGGACGGACGCTGGATCATTGAAGGCTATGGTGTAACGCCGGATCAGGAAGTGGATAATTTACCTTATGCCCGCTTTAACGGCAAAGACGCGCAATTAGAGCAGGCTATTGCTTATTTACAGCAAAAATTACAAAGCCAGCCCGTTGCGCCGCTAAAAGCACAACCTATGGCAAAACCATTGGCAGCAGACATTCTGCCGTAACATCTTTAGCACCAGTTCACACTGATATAAGCCCGGTAAATATAACCGGGCTTTTTTTACTGCTGTATTTCACATCAGAGCTTTGCTTTTAGCTTAAGGGCAGCTATGGTGAGTAAAACAACAGAGCAGGAACACACCTATGCCAATATCACCACAACTTAATGCTGAAATTCGCGTGTTAACCTTGTTTAATCTGGACAGTGCAATGGAAGGGATTAAAGTGCATAAATCGGCCGATACAGATACGCTGGCCGCCATAAAGCGGCTGTATGAAAAAGGGTTGGTAACACAGGAAGACGGCGGTTATTTAACCGATTTAGGCATTCACTGTGCCGAGCACCTGCAAACGGCGTTACGTATTCTTAATGGCGCGGCGCAACCGGCCTAACTCTGCTTTGTGGCACTGAAGGTATTGTTTCAACTGCTTAAGTGCCACCACATCTTCTTTATATAATGCCAACTCGTATAGTGCAATTAACTGCTTAAGACATACATTGTGTGCCGGGTAGTGGCTGGCGTATTGCAGTAAAAATGCCGAAACAGATAGCGATGGCGGTTTTGATGCCAATACCTTGCCCAGATAACGATACAGCTGTTTGGTGGCCTCCGGCGTGTTGTCAGTGCTGCTTCGGGTTAAGCGGTAATACAACAGCACTACAATAATAATACTGAATAGGGCAGCCACGGCATAAGCGATAGCCGGTAAGTGGCGGTACAGGTTGCGCCACAGCTGCTGCTGGCTGTTTTCATTAAACCCCAGTACCCATACCGACCAGTAATAGTCGAGATGCATCAGCTGTTGCCGTACATTTTGCAGTAAAGCCAGCTGGCGCCAACCCGGATCCAGTAAAGCACGCTGATCTTCCGGTAAGGCAGAGTCCAGGCTATTCAGAATGCGCTCAGGCGCCACCGCTGCGGTTGGATCAAATGGCTGCCAGACACCGTTATCAAGATACTCTACCCAGGCATGGGCTTCGCGCTGTCGTACCGCCAGATAGCCTTGCTGCGGGTGCCAGTTACCGCCCTGATAGCCCCCAACCACCCGTGCTGCAATACCGGCATGGCGCAGAATAACGGCGCTGGCCGACGCATAATGGCTGCAAAAGCCGGTACGGCTGTCAAATAAAAAAGCATCAATACTGTTGCTACCAAGTGGCGGCGGGGTAAGGCTGTAATAAAACGCTTGCTGGCGAAAGTGTTCAGCCAGAGCCTGCACCAGAGCATGGTTTTGTGGGTACTGCTGCTTAAGTTGATAGGCAAATTGCCGTGTCTGCGGGTTACCCGGCGCGGTGCGCAGGTTCAACAGTTGCTCTTGCTCAGATACCAGCATAACAGGTATAAGGCTGCCGCTTACCTGATAACTTAACCGCTGGCTTACCGGTTTACTGCTGCTTAACAGCCCGCCCGGGCTGATAAAAACATTACTGCTGCTGGTAACGGGGGTAGCCAAAGCAAATAAGCCGGTTTGTTGGCTGGCCTCGGCAATAATGCGGTAACTCAGGCTGCTATCTTTACTAGCGGCAGCATCGTTTGCCGCACGCTGGCGGTTGGCATTTTGCCGCAGTGTAGTTACCTGCCAACGTCTGCCATCAAAATCTTCGTATAGCCTGGCGCGCCAGTACAGTTGCTGTCGCGGTGGCAGGGCACCGTCAAACTCTACCCGAAATGCCAGGCTGTCATCCTGCACCAGTTGTTCTATGCTGCCCGGATCCAGCGTATCGCTAAGGCCTGTGCTGGCAATGTTAGCGTTGGGGATCTGCCAGAACGGTGGCAGGCGGGGAAACAGCAAAAACATTACCAGCCACAGTGGCAGAATAATCAGTAAGCTGCGGCCGGTCTGAGGCCAGTTCACCTGGTGGACAGAGGGCGAAAACAGCCGGTAGTGGCTGTACAGGTTAGCGGCAAACACCAGAAAAATAAGCAGGGCTATCAACATGTCCTGGTGCAGAATAAAGCAGCAGGCAATCAGGAAGTAATGCACCCACACCAGTTGGCGGGCTTCGTATAAATGCCGTAAAGCCAGCAGGCGTGCAGTAGCAGCCAATAGCAAAATTTGCAGCATAAAGTGCAGCACACCGGCTTGGCGAAGCTGTAAAAAGAAGGTTATAGCGATAATACCTGCCAGCAGATTTACCAGTTTAAGGCTAACCGGCGCTTTGGCCTGAAATACACTGAGCAACCGGTACAGCAGTAACAAAGCAAATATGGCAATAACCCAGCCGGCAAAAGCCTGTTGCAATAGCAATAACAACGAAAACTGAATGACCGCCCAGCAAAGCAGTAACTTTTTTTGTTGCAGCATCTGTTGGGTCAGCACAGTGCCAGCTCCTGCAGGCAGCGCTGTAAATGCTGCGGGCCCTTTGCCTGGGGCAGTGTCAGTGCTGGCAGTTTAAGCCCGTAACTGCTGCCGGATTGTTCCAGTTGTAATAATTGCTGGCAGGCATAACGTAAGGCACGCTCTAAAGCGTCGCCTGACAACGCTGGCACGACCACCCAGCTTGGTTCTGCCTGAGCCAAAAAGTGTTGTTGCCTGACAACCGGGTTCGCCGGGTCACGGGCCAGGCGTTTCCACACCATATGCCGCACACTATCGCCGGCGCGATAAGGTGCCAGTGTTTCTCCGGCATCGGTTTTAGCCTGTTGGCTGGCCGCATCTGATGAGAAGTTAACCGCAGGTTTATCGGTATCAGGGCTGGGGTAAACCCAATGGTATTGCACCAGTGCAACATAGCTCCAGGCACGCCATAAACCAAACGGATACTGGCTGGTGATCTTGATGCGTGGCAGGGCATATTTACCACGCTTTGCACCGCAGAGGTCTAGTGAGGCTGTGGTAGCGGGCTGGCTTAGCAGTACGGTTTCATTCTGTTCTGTGTCTTTGTGCCGGGTGTTATAGGGCTGCACAAAATGCATACTCAGCATAAAGTGCTGTTTATCACGGCTAAGATTTACCGCCACGGCGGTTTTTGTACCGGCAAAGCCTTCTGCGGCATGGCGGCACTGCAGGGTTAAGCCGCTCATATTCTGGTAAACCAGCACAATGCTGACCAAAAACATACTCAGCAGCAAATAGCACAGCAATAAGATCAGGTTATTCTGATAGTTAGTGCCCAACAAATATAACAGCGCAATTAATAACACAAACCACCAACCATAGCGGGTGGGCAGAATAAAAATCAGTTTTTGTACCAGCGTAACTTTGTCTGCGGCCGGTTGGCGCTTATCCAGATACCGGCTGATCAACCGCCAGTACCGCTGATATAGCCGTTGTTTTAACGTCAGATTGGGCATGGTGTTTGTAAGAGCAACAATTGGCTTAAACGGCTCTCCTGTGCGTCCGACGATGGCGCCAGGCGGTGCTCAGCAACATAAGGAAACACCTGTTGTACATCTGCAGCGGTAACATAATCACGCTGGTTAATTAAGGCGAACGCTTTGGCGGCACGCAAAATAGCTTTTGATGCGCGCGGTGATAATGGCAACATATCGCTGCGGTGGCGGCTGCTGTTAACCAGTGCCAGCAAATAATCTATCAGTGCATCTGATGCTGCTACTTTGGGTACTTGTTGCTGTAAGGCGCGCAGCTGTTCGGTATTCAGTTGCTCGGTTAACAGCTCCAGCCGGGAAGTACTACTGTCGCGTTGCAGTAGCTGATGTTCTGTCTGATGATCAGGAAAACCCAGCGACAGGCGAAACATAAAACGGTCCAGCTGTGACTCTGGCAGTGCGGAAGTACCGGCATGAAATAACGGGTTTTGTGTGGCAATTACAAAAAACGGTGTGGGCAGGGCGCGGGTTTCACCATCGACAGACACCTGTTTTTCTTCCATCGCTTCGAGCAGTGCGCTTTGTGTTTTCGGGCTGGCACGGTTTATCTCGTCTGCCAGCAATACCTGGCTGAATACCGGACCAGCCTGAAAACGAAATTGTTGTGACCGGGTATCGTAAATGTTCATGCCGACCAAATCACCGGGCAGCAAATCGCTGGTAAACTGTACCCGGCGATAACTAAGACCTAAGCTATTTGCCAGCGCGTGTGCCAGAGTGGTTTTTCCCATACCGGGTAAATCTTCCAGCAGTAAATGGCCCTCTGCCAGCAGGCAGCATAACGCCAGCCGGATCTGGCTGCTTTTTCCCAGAATCACCTGATTAAGGCTTTGCTCTACATTATGTAACTGAGTTAACACTATGGCTCCTTACTGCTGTGAGCGGAAATAACATTTACCGTTGGCTCATACTACCTCTGCGATGCAGAACTGCAAACTAAAAAGGCGGCCGAAGCCGCCTGCAGATATGTTTAACGCTACTATCAGAAGTTAACGGTTAAATCGGCTGAACAAGCGTCTGTACCCGCCAGACAAATCTTGTACGTTACCGTTGCCGCTTGTGAATTAAAACGATCACGGTAGCTGCCGCTGTTATCAATGGTTTCTACCAGTTGACCATCGCGGAACAGATCTAACTCACCGGATGCACCTGTCCAGCGCAGATCAACAATGGTTGAGCCGGTGCGGGTGCGTACAGAGCGTTGCAGGCTAAGTGCAATAGTGCTGTCGGTTACGGTTACTGTTTTCTCGGCTGTGTTGCTCAGGCCGGTGCTGTCAGTGGTAGTCAGGCTAACACTGTAGCTGCCACTGCTGGCATAGGTATGGCTTGGGCTGGCTGTATCGGCCTGATTGCCGTCACCAAAATCCCAGCTCCAGCTGCTGATATCGTTATCAGCATCGGTAGACAGATCAGTAAAGTTAACCGTTAAGCCGGACGCAACAAAACTGAAATCGGCTACCGGTGCCACTGGGCCGGGTGGGGTATCATCGTCAGACAATGCTGTCAGCGTCAGTGTCCAGCTATTGAGAGTGCCGGTATCCAGGCCTGCGTTATCAGACACAACCAGTGTCCAGTTGCCCTGCATGCTTTCGTCGTTAAAGCTGGTTACTTGCCAGTTTTGTATCAAATCGTCAGCACTGCCACCGGTACGGTTATGCAGCATATGCTCTGTGCCTTCCGGCGAGCGCAGTTTAACGATCAGATCGCCGCGCCAGGTATGGGTAATATTTACGCCAACATCAGTACCAAACACCACGCCGGTTTGTGGCACATTAATCACACTTTCTATACCGGCAGCATTGTTGTCTGGAATAGCCACGGCAGTGTTGTTGCTAAAAGAATAATCCTGTAAGCCTTGCGGCAATATGCTCAGGCTGGCATTGACCGATTTCACCAGCTCACCGGTCGCGCTGTCAACGCCGGTAACAGTAAACTGATAACTACCCCAGTCAGTTTCTGCTGACGTTGCAATATTCAGCGTTACCGTATCACCCGGTTGTGCTGTACTGGCAGACAAGCTGACGCCGTCCAAAGCGGGTTGCACATCAACACTTAGCGCAACTTCACCTGTCCAGTCGGCAATATTACCAATATCCAGCGTATACTGTGCGGCATCACCAGCGGTAATCTCTTGAGCGCGTGGGCTGATAGCCAGTTTAAATGATGGGGTAGGATCGGCTTCAACCATGGCACTGGACAGATTCAGCCGTTTGCCTGATACCGTTTTACCATCTAATGCAGGCAGGCTGTCGCCTGAATCCATCAGAATGGCCTTCATTTCAAGCGCTGTAATATCAGGATTAACTGACCACAACAGCGCTGCAGCGCCAGCGACATGAGGTGATGCCATAGAAGTACCTGAATAGCTGGCATAGCCACCACCGGGCACGGTCGATAAGATGGCTGAACCCGGCGCGCCGAGATCTACCGAAGTTGCACCATAGTTAGAGGCACCATTGACAAAAATAGACAGATTGTCATTTCTGTCAGTTGAGGCAACAGACACGATAACATCAAGATCATAAGCTGCCGGATACATTGGTGTGCTGTCTGCATCTGCGCCATTATTGCCTGCTGCGGCAATAAACAGTATACCGGCATCACCACCGGACTGAATCGCAGCCCTTAAGGTTTCAGAAAACGCACCGCCGCCCCAGGAGTTGTTGGTTGCCTTAATATCAACGCCGTGGTTGAGTTTTAAATCGGTAAAATAGTTAATACATTCGATAGCGCCGGCTGTACTACCACCTAACGGGCCTAAAAACTGACAAGGCAATAAGGTTACACTCCAGTTTACGCCGGTAATACCAATGCCATTATTACCTGATGCACCTATAGTACCGGCTACGTGTGTACCGTGGCTGTCGCTGTCCATCGGGTCTTGTTCAGCATTTAACGTTGAATAACCATAAGTACTGCCTGGCAGATTGCCCGGATTTACCCAGCGGTTGTCGATAAGGTCCGGGTGGGTGTAGTCCATGCCGCTATCAATTACGCCAATGATAATGTCATGGCTGCCGGTTGAGATATCCCAGGCATCAACCGCTTTAATATCAACTCCTGCGGTACCACCGTTTTGTCCGGTGTTTTGCAGGCCCCATAAATCACCAAAGCTGGGGTCATTTGGCACGGCTAAAGCATGTAACGGATAATCTGGCTCGGCCACTTCAACTGCCGGGTTTGATGCCAGTTTCTTGATCAGATGATCACGCTGGACTCCATTGGGTACCTGAACTTTAACAATACGACCATCTGCAACATAGCGCATTTTCATATCGCGGCCCTGTGCATCCAACTGACGCAGGCTGGCGCCATGCTGCTGGATCACAGTTTCCCGTTCTTGTTTGGATACGCCATGTTTAAACATCACCAACACAGCATCTTCTGCTGAATTTGTTACGGTGTCAGCCAGTGTATTCGCTGATAACAAGGCTGTTGCTACAGCCAATGCGATCATTTTCTTATTAGTCATAACTGTCCCCAGATTAATTAATTGTGAAAAATATGCTTATTTTTAGCACCAGATAGGAATAGCACGCAATGCAACAACTATTAAACAATTTATACAAAAATAAGCCAAATTAACTAGGCTAATCGGTGGGGTAGTTGTAAATGATAATCAGCATATCTTTGTTTATTAAGGGTTATATTATTTTAACTGATGTTATTAATTGTTTTCAAAATAGCTCTTTATTCCTATTGCACCTTTTTCGTGGTGCTTTAGCCTAACTTTCGTCGTAACGATTTGAGGTAGGTATTTTGCATAGTATTAACAAAAAGCTGGCATTAGTGAGTTTGTTGCTGTTAAGCGGCTCAGTGCATGCAGATATTTCGTTGCAAATGACATCTCTGCTGGAACGACATGCACTGGCAAGCGGTGTAGACATCACGCAATTGGGCGATCTGAATGTGGCGGATGTTACTCAGTCTGGTCAGGCTCATTACGCTGTGCTGTTGCAACAAGGTGTGCTAAATCAAATTTTGTTGCAACAAACTGGCTATGGGCATCAGGCTGAGCTGCTGCAGACAGGTAACAACAATATTGCCAACATTATTCAAACCGGTGAAAGCAATCTGATCCGGGTCGAGCAGTGGGGCAACAGACAATTGTCCATTGAGCAAAGCGGCGTTGGTGAGCGAATCTCTATTGTTCAGTACTGAGAGTTCTCATTCGGTTATAGGGTAACCGGCAACAAGATATAAATAATAAACTAATAAACAACAAAGAGTTAGGGAGAATCAGATGAAAGGTCTAATTTCACGTAAGCATATACTCGGCCTTACAGTTGCGCTGGCGATGTCAGCACCTGCACTGGCTGTCAGCAATGAAGTTATTATTAACCAGACATCAGCAGCAGCGGCTGAAGGTAACCTGGCTGAAGTGACACAAAGCGGCGAAATCAACCTTGCTGTTATTGATCAAAACGGCAGCATCAATACCGCCAGCGCTATGCAGGATGGCGTTTGGCTGGAGGCTTATCATTTTGTCAGCGGCAACGACAACCAAACCCGTACTGAACAACTGACTGACTGGCATATTGCCTATATTGATATTATCGGCGATGACAACACCGCCAGCATGACGCAAGACGGTTTTTACAATGTTGCTGAAGCGGTGATTACCGGTAATATCAATGATGTGGCCGTACTGCAATTTGGTGATTTGAACGAGACCTTTATCAACATTACCGGCAATGGAAATTTGGTTGAAACTACGCAGGAAGGTTTTGGTAACTGGGCCAATGCTGGCTTCAGTGGTAACGATAACAGCCTGTTCAGTGTGCAGGTTGGCGATAACAACGAAGCCGGTATGTTTAATCTGACCGGCAACCGCAATACCTTTGAGGTAGAGCAAACCGGTAATGCTAACGTTGGTGGTATTGTGGGCGTAAGTGGTGACAACAACAGCACCTTTGTGCAACAACAAGGCGATGGCAACGTTTTTATCCTGTCTAATCTGATTGGCGATGACAACCTTGTTGATGTGTATCAGCATGGTAATGCCAACCAATTCCTGCTGGACCCGCTGCAGGGCGAGCAAAATCTGGTGTTAATTGATCAACGTGGCGATGGCAACCTTATTGAGGCACCGCTTGGCCTGGTTGGTAACGACAACCAGATTGATATCTGGCAAAACGGTAATCTGAATGCCACCTTATTTGCCACTGACGGCGATGGCCATAACGTTGAAGTTATCCAGCGCGGTGACGGTAATATCGCAGAGCTGGTACTGGCAGGCAGTGATAACAGCGCCATGGTATACAGCCGTGGCGATGATAATATTGCCGCTGCAGGCTTATATGGTGCCGGCAACAGTGCCGATATTCAGCAAATAGGTGATACAAACTTCGCAGTGGTTGATGTGCTTGGCGACAATAATGATTTTTATATTGACCAGTCAGGCTCTGCCAATGAACTGCTGATAACCAGCGATGTAGCAGTTAATGGTAACAGCGTAAACGTAGAGCAAAACGGCGATATTAACCTGGTTGATGTGTTAATTGCCGGCAATACTAATACGCTGGATATCCTGCAGTCGGGCAATGGTAACTGGGTTGCCGGTGACAATGGCTATTTTGCATTAAGTGGTAATAACGGCCTGGTGGCCATTACTCAGAACGGCAGTGATAACCTGGTCTTGGGTAGCCAGGCAGGTCAGGGCAATGTGATGAGTGTTACGCAAAACGGCGATTTCAATACCGCCATTGTAGTACAAAACTAATGTATTGGCTCAGGCAGCCTGCCTGTCTGAGCCTGCTGTATTATCTGCTATGAAATTACTTTTTATTTTGTTGCTGGCCTGCGGTATGAGTTTGCCGCTGGCCGCTGCCGATATTGAGCTGGAAGGACTGGTGCTGGATCGCACCATTTCGCGTTTTGGCAAAGATTTCACCTACTACTATGCTGGTTACTGGCGCGATATGCCAGGCACCGATGGTATCACTGTTGTGGTATACGAACAGGTTTACCCGCAAGCGGGCACTTTTTTGTGGGTAGAAATGAATCAGAGCCGGGTATATCAGACTTATTTCGGCCGACGCTATAACGATGTCAAACAAATGGCTGAACAAGCTATTCTTCTAAGTATTAACGAGTTAGCCAATATACAAACTGCGCGTATGCTGGGTGACCCACAGAGCGATGAGCTGTGAAAGGATTAAAAATGAAGTGGATATTTCTGCCGTTATTCATGCTAAGTGCCGGTATTCAGGCAACTGAACTGGTATATACACCCATAAACCCCAGTTTTGGCGGTAATGCATTAAATGGAAATTTTTTACTGCAAAAAGCCCAAAGCCAAAATGCTCATAAAGCAAGTAATCCGGGCCAGTCTTTTGTTGATAAGTTTCGCGATGCCTTAGAGCGTAATATTATTAACTCGTTAACGCGCCGTATAGCCGACGGCGAGCTGGTTGAAGGGGTATATAACACCGGCGAGTTTATGGTGGAGGTAGTTACTGACACCGATGGCAGTGTAATTGTAAATATCACCAACCTTAATAGCGGTGAAGTAACCATTATTACTATTCCGGTAATTGGAGGATAAATGAAAGCAGTATTCTTCCTTACCGCAGTGTTGCTGAGCGGCTGTTCGTTATTGCCCAAACCGGCAATTAATATCTCTGCTGCCAGTATTGACGTACCCAGTACGCTGATGCAGGAATTGCAGCAAGGCAACAAACCCAGATTGGCTATTCCGGTGTCAGTGTATACGTTTCGTGATCAAACCGGGCAATACAAGCCACAGGCCAATGTTTCCAGTTTTTCTACTGCTGTTACTCAGGGCGCTACCTCTATATTAACTCAAACCTTACTGGACAGTGGCTGGTTTGCACCACTTGAGCGTGAGGGGCTGCAAAACTTGCTAACGGAACGTAAAATTCATGGCTCGAACAAAAAAGCGGCTGAACTGCCGCCGTTAAAAGAAGCGCGCTTACTGTTTGAAGGCGGTATTATTAGTTATGAAACCAACCTGACAACCGGTGGTATCGGTGCGGAATATTTCGGGGTTGGCGCATCTGAGTTATATCGGGAAGATCAGGTTACCATTTATCTGCGTGCTGTGGATGTGCATACCGGGCAGGTATTGTTGTCTGTGGCCAGCAATAAAAAGGTATTCTCGCAGGAGTTGCGCGCCGGACTGTTCCGTTATGTATCGTTAAATCGTTTACTGGAAGCTGAAGGCGGCTACTCAACCAACGAGCCGGTACAGTACTGTGTGAAGCAGGCTATTGAAACCGCCGTTGCTGAACTGATAAGTCAGGGCCAGCAACGTGGTTTTTGGCGGGCTGATACTCAGGCTGGCCTTACCAGCGAGGGCTGATCATTCCTGCCGGGCTGCTGCAGCCAGCGCAGCAGCTCTACCCGGTTTCTGGCCTGTGTTTTACGGAATATTGATGACATATGGGCTTTTACAGTATGCGCACTGATATTAAGGTTATCGGCAATTTCTTTATTACGCGAGCCTTCAGCCACCAGTTGAATAATGCGTTTTTCTTGCCTGGTTAACAGATTGCTGTCTGTGACAAGGCGTTGCCCGGCAGTAGAGTTCAGCCTTTGTTGTAGCAGTTCATCCAGCAATTCAGACATTACCGGGCGGGCATAATACAACTGGCCGTCCATCATTGTTTTCAAGGCTGTCAGCACTCGATCTAACTGCTCGTCGCGGAATATTGCACCGCGGATGCCGTTTACCAACGCCTGGGTTGGATTAAGCAGAGCACGTTCTGCCTGAAAAAAGAATAGCGGGGATTTTTGCTGTAAACATTGCAGTTCTACCGACATGCCTTTTTTATTTAAGTCTATACTGTGGTATGGACAGGCCAGTAACGTACCTGCTTTAAGTTGGGGCATTTGTAATATGTCTGAACGACTCTGTTGTTGTACTTTAATGCCGACAGACTGTGCCAGCAGTGAAATATTGTGTACAGTTTCTTGTTCCGTCAGCACGATAAGTTTGACAAACTTATCCATTTACTTCTCTCCGAAAAACAATCAAATTTTCCTGTCAGGAAACGCCATACTGAACCTGAGTTTAGCAATATGCAACCATTTAACGTTCAGCTTAAAGCATGCTAGCATAGTGAAATTGAGATACAGGGAGTTGTTATGCCAAGGAAAATCTTGTTTGTTTGTCTGGGAAATATCTGTCGTTCGCCCACGGCTCATGCGGTTATGCGCTATAAAGCAGCCCAGTATGCACTGCCGGTTGAAATAGAATCGGCAGGTACCAGTGCATCGCATCGTGGCGAATCTCCAGATCCGCGTAGCGTGCGTGAAGGGCAGGCGAAAGGTTATAAATTTAACGGTATTACATCCAGGCCGGTAAAAGAGCAGGACTTTACCTACTACGATCTGATCCTGGCGATGGATAATGATAATTTGCAGGAGTTAAACCGCCGCTGCCCGCCAGAGCATCAACACAAGCTACAGCTATTTTTACAATACCATCCTGAGTTTCCAACTGTAAGCGAAGTACCAGATCCCTATTACGGCGGTAGCCGGGGCTTTGCTCTGGTATTGCAGCTGATTGAGCAGGGCTGTGATGGCCTGCTGGAATATTTGTCAGATCCGTATTTTAAGCAAGCCTGATTGCGCAAAACTGCAGCATTCTTTTGCCAGCAGATAAAATTGTCATAAATTATGCCATGCTCAGCATTGAATTTACGTCCAGAAGTCTATAACTTGCATGGCAATTCATCAAACTCATCATCAAATATAGGAAAATCATCGTGACCACCTGGACGCCTCAAAGCTGGCGCAATCTGCCGATCCAACAGCAACCGAGCTATAAGGATCAGGATTTGCTACACCGTGTTGAACAGCAATTACATAAATATCCGCCGCTGGTGTTTGCCCAGGAAACGCGGGATCTGTTTAGCCAGTTGGGCCAGGTTGCTGAAGGTCAGGGGTTTTTACTGCAGGGGGGCGATTGCGCCGAAAGTTTTAACGATTTCAATGCACCTAAAATTCGTGACACCTTTAAAGTATTACTGCAAATGGCAGTAGTGTTAACCTTTGCCGGTGGTTTGCCGGTGGTAAAAGTGGCCCGCATGGCCGGGCAATATGCCAAGCCGCGCTCAAGTGATCTGGAAACCATTAACGGCGTATCGCTGCCAAGCTACCGTGGTGATATTGTTAACAGCTTTGAGTTTACCGAAGATGCCAGATTGCCAGACCCAAACCGGTTAACTACGGCTTATCATCATTCAGCTGCTACGCTGAACCTGTTGCGTGCGTTTGCTCAGGGTGGTTTGGCTGACTTACATCAGGTCAGTAAGTGGAATATGGGCTTTGTTGAGTCTAATCCGCTGAAAGACAGATACCAGGATGTGGCGCAACGTATTCAGGAAGCACTGCGTTTTATGGAGATTTGCGGTATTACCGGACAGAATTCCCCCTCTATCCGTGAAACCCAGTTGTATACGTCGCATGAAGCTTTACTGCTAAATTACGAAGAAGCCCTGACACGGCGTGATTCGTTAACCGGTGACTGGTACGACTGCTCAGCCCACATGGTATGGATAGGTGAGCGTACCCGCCAGCTGGATCATGCACATATTGAGTTTTTCCGTGGCATTCATAACCCGGTTGGCGTAAAAGTGGGGCCGGGTATGCAGCCAGACGACTTAATTCGCCTGATTGATGCATTAAACCCTGGCAACGTCGCCGGCCGTTTAACGCTCATTACCCGTATGGGGGCAGACAAACTGGCAGACAAGTTGCCGGCTTTGGTGCGTAAAGTGCAGCAGGAGGGCCGTAAAGTCGTGTGGAGCTCTGATCCGATGCACGGCAATACGGTAAAAGCGAGCAACGACTACAAAACACGTGATTTTGAAGCCATTTTACGTGAAATTCGTAATTTCTTTGCGGTGCACAAAGCTGAAGGCAGCCACGCCGGTGGTATTCACCTGGAAATGACCGGTGAACATGTAACTGAATGCACGGGCGGCGCTTATGGTTTAAGTGAGCACGATTTGGGTAAACGCTACTTTACGCAATGCGATCCGCGGTTAAATGCTGATCAGGTACTGGAATTAGCCTTCCTGATTGCCGATACTCTACGCACTGCGCGTAAATAATCACGCGCTCAAAGGAGCGTAAGTGTTATCAGGACAACAGGCTCAGGATGACGCTGGCCAGTATTCTACTGCTGGCCAGCGTTACTGCATTGGTATAGTAGGAGCGGGTAGTGTGGGCTGCTATCTTGGCGCTTACTTATGCCAGGACAGTGCACTGGACGTTAAGTTTTTTGGCCGTGAAACGATGGCACTGGAACTGGCGGCCAATGGCTTAAGTGCTACCTCGTTTGATCATCAGGCATATTTTGCCCAGCCTGTAGCGTTTTACAGCTCGCTGAACAGCTTAATTGAATGTGATGTAGTACTGCTAACAGTAAAAGCCCCAGCTCTTGTGCCAATGCTAGCCCAGTTAAAACGTTTTTTACGGCCTGAAGTGCCTGTGGTTGCTATGCAAAACGGTATCGGCATTGGTGAAATGCTAAACCAGGATTTGGCTAACCCGGTGCTACGCGCCATCATACCGTTTAACGTGGTAAAAAAACGCGCAGGGCAGTTTCATCGGGCTACGGCTGGCAATATTATTTGCCAACAAAATCAGCATGCTGCGGTAAACTACGTCATCAGAGTGTTCAATCATTTACAGTTACCGGTGCAACTGACCACTGATATTACGGCGGCAGAATATGGCAAGCTATTACTTAACTTAAACAACGCACTAAATGCTATCAGCAATTTACCGTTGAAACAGCAGTTACTGGATGCCGACAGCCGTATGTTACTGGCGCTGGCCATGCAGGAATGCCTGGCAATATGTAGTAAAGCAAAAATCCGCCCGGTGCCGTACACCGGGTTGCCAAACGCCATGTTGCCGTGGTTACTGCGTTTACCTACTATGCTGTTCCGTCATATTGCCAGTAAAATGTTGCCGATGGATGAGCAGGCCCGTTCATCGATGTGGGATGACATTCAGGCTAAAAAGCGCACTGAAATTATGTTTTTAAATGGTGCAGTGGTACGGATGGGGCAACTTTATCAGTTACCCACCCCGGTTAACACCTTACTGGTTGAGCAAATAAAGCGGCTGGAAAGCGGCGAGGGTGAACCGCTTTCTATTCGTCAAATACTACTACTGGTGAAACTGCAAAGTTAATACTTGTGCCGTTTAAGCCCGGTTTTGGCGATAATTTTCGCTGAAATTTCCTCAATTGACAGATGGGTCGAGTTTAAAAACGGAATTTGCTCGCGCTGATATAAATTTTCTACTTCTGCCAGCTCCAGTTGGCATTGCCGCAGTGACGCATAGCGGCTATTAGCCCGGCGCTGCTCACGAATTTGGCTTAAACGCTCGGCGGTGATGGTTAAACCAAACAGTTTACTCTTGTTACGTTTTAACACCTCAGGCAAACCCAGCTGCTGCATATCTTCCTCTACAAACGGATAATTTGCCGCTTTAATACCGTATTGCAGTGCCAGATACAGGCTGGTTGGCGTTTTTCCGGAGCGACTCACTCCCACCAGAATAATGTCGGCCTGATCAAAGTTTTTCAGGTTGGAGCCGTCATCATTAGCCAGAGCAAAATTAACCGCATCTATACGAAAATCATAACTTTGTTCATGGATGCTGTGAGTACGATGGGTTTTGGGTACAGGCGCCACACCCAGCTCGCGCTGAATAGGCTCGACAAAAGTATTGAGAAAGTCATAGCAAACGCCATTACTGCTATTAATAATCTGCCGTAACTGGTCATCAACAAAGGTTTGAAAGATTAATGGCCGTTGCCCCGTTGTTTTATAACGATCGTTAATACGCTGCTTTACCTGCTCGGCCATATCGGCAGTTTCAACAAAAGGGATGGTAACATGCTCAAATTGTGCAGGAAAAAGAGTAAGTAAGGCATGGCCAAACACCTCTGCAGTAATGGCGGTTCCATCTGATATATAAAAGGCTGTACGCACCGGAAACTCCGTTTTGTTGTTATAAAATTACATTGAAATTAAGGTTTTAATTAACCCTGACGCCAGTGTAAAATTGCCAGGCCCTGTAATGCTGGATGTAAGCTTACACGCCATACGACAAAAATTGGAGACGAACTGTGCAAGAATTTGTGATTTGGTATGAAAACCTGGGAATGCACGATGTAAACCGGGTGGGGGGCAAAAATGCCTCACTGGGTGAAATGATCAGTAATCTGGCTAATGCCGGCGTACAGGTACCTGGCGGTTTTGCTACAACAGCCTATGCCTTTAACCAATTTCTTGAACAAAGCGGCGTTAACGAGCGCATTTACCAACTGCTCGACGGTCTGGACGTTGACGATGTAACAGCACTGGCCAAAGCTGGTGCACAAATACGCCAGTGGGTTATTGAAACACCGTTTCAGCCAGAGTTAGAACTGGCCATTCGCGACGCTTACCAGCAACTACATCCAGACACAGCGCAGGATGTATCTTTTGCCGTACGTTCATCAGCAACCGCCGAAGATATGCCGGATGCGTCTTTTGCCGGTCAGCAGGAAACCTTCTTAAACGTGCGCGGTTATGACGCTGTGATTGTAGCTATTAAACATGTGTTTGCCTCGTTGTTTAACGATCGCGCGATTTCTTACCGTGTGCATCAGGGATATGACCACCGTGGTGTGGCATTGTCCGCGGGCGTACAGAAAATGGTGCGCTCTGATTTAGCCTCTTCCGGCGTTATGTTTAGTATTGACACTGAATCTGGCTTTGAAGATGTGGTGTTTATTACGTCTTCTTACGGTTTGGGTGAAATGGTGGTGCAGGGTGCCGTTAACCCGGATGAATTCTATGTACACAAACCCACACTGGCCGCTGGCCGCCCGGCAGTGGTAAAACGCAGCTTAGGCAGCAAAAAAGTTGAGATGATCTATTCCGGCGAACAAGGCCATGGCAAGCAGGTTAAGGTCGTTGATATTGAAGCAAAACGTAGCCAACAATTTTCACTAACCGACGCCGAAGTAGAAGAGCTGGCCAGGCAAGCCGTTATTATTGCTAAGCACTATGGCCGCGCAATGGATATCGAATGGGCGAAAGATGGTAACGATGGCAAGCTTTATATAGTGCAGGCGCGGCCGGAAACGGTAAAAAGCCGTGAAGACAGCAACAGTATGGAACGCTTTCAACTGTTGGCAAAAGCGCCGGTGTTGGTAGAAGGCCGGGCCATTGGCCAGCGTATTGGGGCCGGTACTGCTAAGGTGCTTAAAGGCATTGAACAGATGGACCAAATTCAGCCGGGTGATGTGCTGGTAACCGACATGACTGACCCGGACTGGGAACCGATTATGAAGCGGGCGTCGGCTATAGTTACCAATCGGGGCGGCCGTACCTGCCATGCGGCCATTATTGCCCGTGAGCTGGGTATTCCTGCGGTAGTTGGCTGTGGCGATGCTACAACTAAAATTAAAACCGGTCAGCAGGTTACGGTGTCTTGCGCTGAAGGTGATACCGGTTTTATCTATGACGGTAAACTGGACTATAAAGTTGTCAGCAGCCGTGTTGATCAAATGCCGAAGCTGGATTTAAAAATAATGATGAACGTTGGCAACCCGGAGCGGGCGTTCTCGTTTGCCAAATTGCCGCATGCAGGTATTGGCCTGGCGCGGCTGGAGTTTATTATTAACCGTATGATTGGCGTGCACCCTAAAGCACTGCTGAATTTTGATGCGCAGACTCCGGAGCTTAAAGCCACCATCAGTGACATGATTGCCGGCTACGCCAACCCGGTCGAGTTTTATATTGCCAAGCTAACCGAAGGTATTGCCACTTTAGCTTGTGCTTTTGCGCCGCAAAAAGTTATCGTGCGAATGTCGGATTTTAAATCAAATGAGTACGCTAACTTAGTTGGCGGACGCCAGTACGAGCCGCATGAAGAAAACCCGATGATCGGCTTTCGTGGTGCTTCGCGTTATATCTCAGAAGATTTTCGCGACTGCTTTGCCTTAGAAGTAGAGGCATTAAAACGGGTGCGTAATGTAATGGGTTTTACCAATGTTGAGGTAATGATCCCATTTGTACGTACGCTGGGCGAAGCAAGTAGTGTTATTGATTTATTGGCAGAGCACGGTTTAAAGCGGGGTGATAATGGCCTGCGCGTAATAATGATGTGTGAACTGCCCTCTAATGCACTGCTGGCGGAGGAGTTTTTAGAATACTTTGATGGTTTCTCCATTGGTTCAAACGACTTAACCCAGTTAACGCTGGGGCTTGACAGAGATAGCGGCCTGATAGCCCACCTGTTTGATGAGCGTAACCCGGCGATCTACAAATTGCTGGAGATGGCCATTAAAACCTGCAAAGCCAAAGGTAAGTACATTGGTATTTGTGGCCAGGGGCCGTCAGATCATGAAGACTTTGCTGCCTGGTTAATGCAACAGGGTATTGATAGCGTATCGCTGAACCCGGATACTGTGCTGGAAACCTGGCTGTATCTGGCGGAAAAATACGGTAAACAGTAAAGTGTTATTGCTGTGATATTGCAAACTAAGCCCCTTTAGCCGGGGCTTTTTTGTATCTGCTATATAGTGTTACATGTCTTGATGGAAAAGCTGATTGTGATTTTTTTCACTTCAGCACATAGTAAACATCTGCATGCTACTAAGGAGCCGACTATGCGTGAACTTTATATTGCCAACAAAAATTATTCGTCCTGGTCTTTACGCCCCTGGGTACTAATGCAGCAGCTGAATATCCCGTTTATGGAGCAACTGGTGCCTTTTAGCCAACAGGGCAACTTTGAGAACTTCCGCACTTTTTCTCCTTCAGGCAAAGTGCCATGTTTAGTACAAAAAGACATGGTGGTATGGGATTCATTGGCCATTGCCGAATACCTGTATGAAACCTCCCCGGATGTCTGGCCAAAAGATGCAAAGGCCCGCGCTTTTGCCCGCAGTGCTGCGGCAGAAATGCATTCTGGTTTTAGCACGTTGCGTAATACCTGCGGTATGAGCTGTGGCCACCGCGTGAAATTGCATCAGGTAACACCGGCTCTTGCACAGGACATTAATCGCTTAAATGAATTATTTGAGCAGGGGATCCGGCAGTTTGGCGGGCCATTTTTAGCCGGTAAAGCGTTTTGTGCTGCAGATGCTTTTTTTGCACCGGTGGCGTTTCGTATGCAAAGTTATAATTTGCCGTTTAGTAAAGTGGCCACCAGCTACCTGCAAAATTTGTTGGCTTTGCCATCAATGCAGGATTGGTATAAGCAAGCATTGGCAGAGCCATGGGTTGATCAGGCTCACGATGATGAAATTGCCGCTGCAGGGCAAATTATCGCAGATCTGCGGCAAACCAGCTAACGGCATAGCAATTCTGGTTTTGCTGTGGCAAATTAAGCGGCGTATAACACAATTAGCTTAAAAATAATTATAAGGAAGGGAAATGGAAGGCTTTATTAGTGCGCTAAATGGCATTATCTGGAGCCCGGCGCTGATATATCTTTGTCTTGGCGCTGGCTTATTTTACTCAATACTCACCCGGTTTGCACAGGTTCGCCATTTTAAAGAAATGTGCAAACTGCTGCTGAATAATACTGAATCAGCCAAAGGTATCTCATCATTTCAGGCACTGGCCGTATCATTATCCGGCCGGGTGGGGGTTGGTAATATTGCCGGTGTAGCCGCTGCTATTGGCTTTGGTGGCCCAGGCGCCGTGTTCTGGATGTGGGTTGTAGCATTTTTAGGTGCCAGCACCGCCTATGTTGAATCTACACTGGGGCAAATTTATAAAGTTGAAGAAAACGGTCAGTATCGCGGTGGCCCGGCGTATTATTTTGAACGTTGCCTTGGTTGGCGCTGGCTGGGTATTTTGTTTGCCATTTCTGCAGTTATCGGCTGCGGTATCTTTTTACCGGGCGTACAGGCCAATGCTGTAGGTAATGCGGTAACTCAGGTTTTTGGCGACGGTAATATGGTTGTCACCAGTTTCGGTGAAGTAGGTACCCATAAACTGATTGCGTTGGCAGTGATCCTGATTGTGCTGGCATTTATTATTTTTGGTGGTATTAAGCGTATTGCACACTTTACCCAGATTGTTGTGCCTTTTATGGCGCTGGGTTACATAGTACTTGCGTTAATAGTGGTATTTCTGAACCTTGATAAAGTGCCGGGTGTGCTAAGCCTGATAATCACTGATGCCTTTACTGCACAGGCCGGTTTTGGCGCAGCTATAGGCTGGGGCGTGAAGCGGGGTATATATTCGAATGAAGCAGGCCAGGGTACGGGCCCGCATGCTGCAGCTGCCGCTGAAGTTGAGCACCCGTCGCAACAAGGTTTAGTACAGGCGTTTTCGGTCTACGTTGATACGCTGTTTGTGTGTACGGCCACGGCACTTATGATCTTAATTACGCAGCAGTACAATATTCAAACCGAAAACTTTAATGCAGCAACTGGTGTTGGCACCATGATCATACAGAACGTTGATGCGGCAACTGAAGTGGCTTCACCTGCCTTTACCCAAATGGCGTTATTAAGTGTGTTTGGCCACTTTGGCCAGGTGTTTGCGGGTCTGGCTATTTTCTTCTTCGCTTTTACCACCATTTTAGCGTACTACTACATTACAGAAACTAACGTGGCTTATTTAAACCGGGTGTTTAATAACAAACTGCCCAATATCGTATTTAAGCTGCTACTGATGTTTATGGTGGCCTACGGTACGGTAAACAGTGCCGGGTATATCTGGAATATCGGCGATATAGGCGTAGGCTTAATGGCCTGGGTTAACGTAGTGGGTATTCTGGTGATATTTTTTATGTATAAGCCCACAATGCGTTGCCTGCGTGATTTTGAAGAGCAGAAAAAGGCAGGCGGTCCTATTACCTTTGATCCGGTAAAACTGGGTATCAAAAACGCGACTTTCTGGGAAAAACGGCTGGCCAAACAGCAGCAAGAGCAGAAATAACTCTGCCTGAGTAAAATCTGATTAAGAAGCCCGGCACATGCCGGGCTCTTTATAACAGCCTGAGATAATCTAATATAACCCTTGGTTATTCTACACCAATAAAACCACCGGTTTGATGCGCCCACAACTGAGCATAAATACCGCCGCTGGCAATCAGCTCGCTGTGGCTGCCTTGCTCAACGATATTACCCTGATCCAGTACAATAAGCCGGTCCATCTGCGCAATGGTAGACAAACGGTGGGCTATCGCAATAACGGTTTTACCATCCATTAGCTTATTTAAACTGGCTTGTATGGCTGCTTCTACTTCTGAATCCAGCGCTGAGGTGGCCTCATCGAGAATTAAAATAGGTGCGTTTTTAAGTAGCACACGGGCAATAGCGATACGCTGGCGCTGGCCACCAGATAATTTAACACCGCGCTCACCGACCTGGGCATCAAAACCTCTGTTACCTTTGGGGTCGGTTAAATCACGGATAAAATCACTGGCTTCGGCTTGCTCTGCAGCCAGCTGTAACTCAGCTTCAGTGGCGTCTGGTTTGCCGTAGGCAACATTGTCGCGCACTGAGCGGTGTAGCAGGGAGGTATCCTGTGTCACCATGGCGATATGTTGACGCAGGCTTTCCTGGCTTACCTGACTGATGTCCTGACCATCTATCAGGATTTTACCGCTTTCAATATCATAAAAACGCAGCAGCAGGTTTACCAATGTTGATTTACCGGCGCCTGAGCGACCAACTAAACCTACTTTTTCGCCTGGTTTTATGCTCAGGTTCAACTGTTGTAATATTGCGGCTTTACCGTCTTGCGTAGGGGCTTTGCCATAATTAAAACTAACCTGCTGAAATTCTATTTTTCCCTGTGGTACTGTTAACTTAGCCGCGTTATCGGCGTCTTTTACGTCAACCGGGCGTGACAGAGTGGCGATACCATCGGCAACCGTGCCTATATTTTCAAACAGGGCACTGACTTCCCACATAATCCACTGTGCCATACCATTTAAGCGTAGCGCCAGGCTGATTGCGATAGCAATAGCGCCCACCGTAATGGCGCTGCCTGCCCACAAATACAATGACAATGCCGCAACACTAAAAACTAACAGGTAGTTAAGCGTTTGCACTGATACGCTTAATCCGGTGGCGAGGCGCATTTGCTTGTATACCGGCTGTAGAAACACATCCATACTGTCTTTGGCGTAGCTTTCTTCGCGGTTTGTATGCGAAAACAGCTTAATAGTGGTGATATTAGTGTAGCTGTCTACAATACGGCCGGTCATCTCTGAACGGGCATCTGCCTGAGCGGTAGACACGCGTTTTAAGCGTGGCACAAAATAAAACTGCAGCATTATGTAAAATACCAGCCAAATCAACATCGGCACGATTAAACGTATATCGGCATCGGCAACAAAGAACAGCATGGCGCTAAAATACACCAGCACGTAAACCATCACATCCAGCAACTTCATTACGGTTTCCCGTACCGATAATGCCGTTTGCATAACTTTGGTAGCGATACGGCCGGCAAAGTCATTCTGATAAAAACTGACACTCTGGCGCAGCAAATAACGGTGAGCCAGCCAGCGGATCGACATGGGGTAATTGCCCAGCAAGGTTTGATGCACTATGGCCGAGTGAAGAAAAGTCATTAATGGCAGTAACACCAGGGTTACCAGTGCCATCCAAATCAATTTAGCGCGCTCGTCGGTAAAAAAGTTTTCCGGATCATTAGCAACCAGCCAGTCAACTAACTGCCCCATAAAGCTAAATAGTGATACCTCCAGTACCGCTAAAATAGCTGACGATAACGACATGAATAACAACGATGTTTCCGTGCCCCTGGTGTAGTGCCGACAAAAAGCCAGTAAGCCACGTGGCGGTTGGCCCGGCTCGGCTGCTGGAAAGGGTTGGGTAAGGCGTTCAAAAAAGCGTAGCATGAAGAATAACCGGTAGTAAAAACAGCGGCTATTGTAACGGGTTTAATAAAAATTGCATGGTTACTGCGGCAATTCACCGGTTTTTAACGGTATTAGTTGCAGATATTTTCACGGCATGGTTTTGTGATATTATCACAATTTGTCGGCTGATATAATATCGGACACTGCTATAATACCTGCGTTGGGCCTCCTTGAATTAACGGCGCTGTGGCCCAATTAACGGCCAATGAAAGCTTGCACTGTAGTTAATAAAGCGTGCGCTGTGTTAAGTGCAGCCGCTATCTGAGAAGTCATGATGAAACTAAAACTTGTAACCTCAACACTATTACCCACACCTTTTGCTGAGTTCCGTTTGCATGGCTTTGAAGCACCTAATGGTAAAGAGCATGTTGCGTTAACACTGGGCGACGTTACCACAGATGAGCCTGTGCTGGCTCGGGTGCATTCAGAGTGTTTAACCGGAGATGCCTTGTTTAGCCTGCGCTGCGATTGCGGCCCACAATTAGAAGCGGCGATGCGCAAAATTGCTGAGGCAGGCCGCGGTTGCATTTTGTATTTACGCCAGGAAGGCCGTGGTATTGGCCTGATTAATAAAATTCGTGCCTATGCCGAGCAGGACAAAGGCCTGGACACGGTAGAAGCAAACGAAATTCTGGGCTTTTTGCCGGATATGCGCGAGTACGGCATAGCAGCTCAAATGTTTGAGCAATTGGGTATTCAGCAAATTAGGCTGCTTACCAATAACCCGCGTAAGCTAAAAGCGTTAACCGATGCTGGTGTTAACGTATTAGAGAGAGTGCAACACCGGGTAAAAACCTCGGCACACAGCCACCGTTACCTGGCTACCAAAGCCAGTAAACTGGGGCATTTGCCATAGGCAGCAGTGTGTTACAGCAAAATACGGATTTAACGGCGGCTGTGGTATTATAGCCGCCGTTTTTCATCTGACTTTTGCTACAGGATATTATCTTGACCAACAACGACGTACTGCGCAGCCTGCGTTACACGCTAAACGCTCCCAACCACAGCATGGTTGCTATTTTCGCCCTGACCAATGTTACGGTGACGAAAGAGCAGGTAATTGCCTGGCTGGAATCTGACGAAAGCGAAAATTTTGCCTTAATCAGCGATGTGCTGCTGGCTGGCTTTCTTAATGGTGTAATTATTCAGCGTCGCGGGGCTAAAGACGGTGTTATTCCCGAGCCGGAAACCAAGCTCAATTACAATATTATTTTGCGTAAACTCAAAATTGCCTTTGATTTAAAAGACGATGACATTTTAGCCTTATTAGACGGTGCAGACTTCCGTTTAAGCAAGCATGAACTCAGTGCCTTTTTCCGCCGCCCGGATCATAAACACTACCGTGCATGCCAGGAACAGGTTCTGCGTTATTTCTTACGTGGCCTGCAGCAGAAAATACGGCCGGTCGTCAGTTAGTTTTTACCGCATAATTGCAGTTAAATCTGCTGCCAAGTTAATGTTATACTGCAGGCACTTATTGCCGAGTGTCTGCAGTTATGATCCCAAAGCTTAATCCCGAACTCGCGCTGGATGCCAGCATTGTTGCTTTTAGTAAAGCGTTAGTTGCCGCTGGTTTTGCCGGCGATATTGAAACCAGTTATGGCAGCCGTTTAGCCGTTGCTACCGATAACAGCGTATATCAGGCTTTGCCACAAGCAGTATTGCTGCCTAAATCTACCGATGACCTGGTTATTCTTACATCATTGGCACAAACGTCCAGTTTCTCGCATATTAAATTCAGCCCACGCGGCGGTGGCACCGGTACGAATGGCCAGGCACTTACGGAACACGTAGTGGTCGATTTATCGCGCCATATGCGCAACATTCTGGAAATTAACCTCGAACAGCGCTGGGTACGGGTGCAGGCGGGGGTGATTAAAGATCAGCTGAACGCATTTTTAAAACCCTACGGCTTTTTCTTCGCGCCGGATTTATCCACCTCAAACCGCGCTACCATCGGCGGTATGGTAAATACCGATGCTTCGGGGCAAGGCTCATTAGTATACGGTAAAACCAGTGATCATGTGCTGGCATTAAAAACGGTGCTTATAGACGGCAATATCTTAAATACCCATAAAATGGCCACCTTTGAGGCTGAACACCGTGCTCAAATGCCAAACAGCATTGGCCGTATTTATCAGCAGGTGCTTGATAGCTGTCGTAATTTCCGGCCGCAAATTTTAGCAAAGTTCCCCCGCTTAAATCGTTTTTTAACCGGCTACGATTTAGAACATGTGTTTAATGACGATCTCACCGAATTCGATTTATCGCGTATTATCACCGGCTCTGAAGGTTCGCTTGGTTTTGTAACAGAAGCCAAACTGAATATTACCCCGATTGCCAAATACAAATGCCTGGTTAATGTTAAATACGACAGCTTTGAAAGCGCATTGCGCAACGCGCCGTTTCTGGTTGCAGCTGACGCAACCTCGGTTGAAACGGTTGACAGTAAGGTACTGAATTTAGCCCGCGCCGATATCATCTGGCACCAGGTAAAAGACTTAATCACCGATGTGCCCGGCATTGAGATGCAAGGGCTGAATATGGTGGAGTACAACAGTGAAAGCCAAACAGAGATAGAGCAGAAAATTACCGCACTAACAGCGCGGCTGGATGGCGCAATAGCCGATAAAACCGATGGTATTATTGGCTACCAGCTAACCTATGATAACGCTGCTATTGGTAATATTTACGCCATGCGTAAAAAGGCCGTGGGCTTGCTGGGTAATGCAAAAGGGCGGCAGAAACCCATCGCCTTTACCGAAGATACTGCGGTACCACCGGAGAATCTGGCCGATTTCATTATGGAGTTTCGTGCTTTGCTCGATAGCCACGGCTTGCAGTACGGTATGTTTGGTCATGTTGATGCCGGCGTATTGCACGTGCGACCGGCGCTGGATTTATGCGACCCACAGCAAGAGCAATTACTGCGCACTATTTCTGATCAGGTAGTGGCATTAACAGCCAAGTATGGCGGCCTGATGTGGGGTGAACATGGTAAAGGTTACCGTAGTGAGTATGGCCCGGCGTTTTTTGGTGATGAGCTGTTTAACGAACTGCGCAAAATTAAAGCAGCCTTTGATCCACGCAACAGAGTAAACCCCGGAAAAATCTGCACGCCGTTTAACAGTGCCGACAGCCTAGTGTCGGTAGATGACCAAAAGCGCGCCTGGTTCGACCGGCAAATACCGGTAGCGGTAAAAGACAGTTTTGACAGCAGCCTAAACTGTAATGGTAACGGCCTGTGTTTTAACTACGAAGAAAACTCGCCGATGTGCCCGTCGAGCAAAGTCACCAAAGACAGGCGCCACAGCCCGAAAGGCCGGGCCGGTTTAATGCGTGAATGGTTACGCCTAACCGAACTGCAAGGCACTGATGTGCTGGCACAAGAACAACAACTACTCAGTAAATCTTCTAGTATCAATGGTTTATGGCAACGTATAAAAAACACTGTAGCCAAGCGTCAGGGCGAAGAGGATTTTTCGCATGAGGTGATGGACGCCATGGAAGGCTGCCTGGCCTGTAAAGCCTGTGCTGGCCAGTGTCCGATAAAAGTCGATGTACCGTCGTTTCGCGCGCGGTTTTTACAGTTGTACCACAGCCGTTATTTGCGCCCTGCGAAAGATTATATCGTCGCTAATATTGAGCGCACAGCACCGTTACTGGCCAAAGCGGCCGGGTTGGTTAACTTTGTTTTAAAGCGCAAAGTTACCGCTACATTGCTTGAAAAAACAGTTGGCTATGTCGATACGCCATTGCTATCGGTGCCCACCCTGGCGCAGCAAATTGGTGAGCAGTATCGTTTTGATTTAGTTAGCTTGCAGCAGCTACCAACAGAGCTAAAAGCACGCACCGTTTTGCTGGTGCAAGATCCTTTTACCAGCTTTTATGAAGCAGAGCTGGTGACAGATGCATTACATTTACTGCAAAAACTTGGTTTTAACCCGGTGTTGCTGCCATTTTTGCCTAATGGTAAGCCGCAGCATGTAAAAGGCTTTTTACGCCAATTTGCCAAAACTGCGGCTACAGCAGCGCAGTTTTTAAATCAGTTACAACAGCTGGGTTTACCCATGCTGGGGCTGGATGCCTCTTTAGTACTGGTATACCGCGATGAGTACAATAAAGCGCTGGCGGATAAACGCGGTGATTTTAACGTACAGTTACTGCATGAATGGCTGGTACAACAAACCTTGCCCAGGGCCAATAAAGCTGCCGAGTTCGCCTTGCTGGCGCATTGCACAGAAAAAACGGCCTTACCGGCTACTGAAAAAGCCTGGCAGCAAATATTTAGCAGCACAGGGCTAAGCTTAAAACCGGTGAGCGTAGGTTGCTGTGGTATGGCAGGTACTTATGGTCATGAAGCACAAAATCTGGATAACAGTAAAACACTGTTTGATATGAGTTGGCGTGCGCCGGTAGAGCAGTTTGGCACCGAACAGATACTGGTTACCGGTTTTTCCTGTCGCAGCCAGGTAAAGCGGCTGGTAGGAGATAAGCCAAAACACCCGCTGCAGGCATTATTGGCAGCACTTTGAAACTGAAAAATCCGCCTTAGCCGGCGGATTTTTTGTCAGTCGTAAACCACCTCCACGGAGGTGGTGACCGCTTTAGCCGATCTTGGTTATAACAGCCAAAAATCAGAACTTATAAGTACCTTTTAAGTACCAGTAACCACCGTTAATTCCCATCGGGGAGGTTTCATAATACTTACCACCCAACTCGGCTTTCCATGCATCCGGCAGTTCCTCCGGGTCATTATCCAGTAAATTTTGCGCACCGGCAGACACAATAAAGTTGTCGTTAATGTAGTAACTGACTTCCGCATCCAACGTTACTTTCCAGCTTGCCTTAGTTGTACGGGCCGGATCATCAGCATGTACGCCCTGATAAGTACCGTAATAGTTGGTTCGCAGAAACATAGACCAGTCATCCCAACTTTGGGTCCAGGTAAAGGTGGCGCGGTGTTTTGGCAAATCTTCTTCAAGGCGTGATACACGGAATGCACCGGTAATATCGGTAAAACGGGTAACTTCGGTATCGTTCCAGTTGTAGGCAAGCGCGAAACTGCTGCGCCCACCGTACAGATCCATAGCGTAGTTGGCCACAATATCGATACCCTGGGTTCGGGTGTCAAAATCGTTCGTCAGGTAAGTAATACTGGTTAATGAGTCAATCCCCCGGACACCGGCCGCTTTTAACTCGGCGATATCCTCAGGGGTAACCGGAATTGCATCTGACTGGCTGATACGATCTTCTACCTCAATACGATAATAATCGGCAGTAACGAAGAAGTCATAGCCGGTATAAACCAGACCCAATGCATAGCTGGTTGATTCTTCCGGTTGTAACTCAGTGGCACCTTTTAGCTGTGCTACCGGGTTAGTCGGGGGTAAAACGCCAATATCTACCAGCACGCCCTGATTTGCCTCAGTACGCACATTGCTGACATTAGCCTGACCAACGGTAGGGGCGCGAAAGCCAGTGCTGGTTGAGGCCCGTAGCGCCCAATCATCGTTAATGCGGTATTGGCCGGTAAGTTTATAGTTGGTTGTGGTGCCAAAAGAATCATAGTCTTCAAACCGCAGTGCCACAGCACCTAACAGTTTTTCCGTAAATTCGGCTTCAACATCAATGTACGCTGCATAGTTACGCCGGGTAGAGATACCTGCTGTTTGTGGCTGAAAGCCAGGGAAACCGTTAGAACCGTTACTTAACCCCTGATCGACATAAGGGCCAATTTCCCAGGATGCTTGTTCACCAGCAACAATTTCAAAGCTTTCCTCTGTCCACTGGGCACCAAAAGCAACTGTTAAGTCTTCATATAAACCGGCAGGAACAAACTTTACAAAGTCAGCGCTAAAGGTTTTTTCCAGCTGAATATATCTGCCGGCTTCAAAATCAGTAGGGGTTTCCGGGCCTAAAGACGCATTGACCGAGTTAAATAACTGAAATGTTGACTCACTACGGCCAACTACTCCGCTGAAGTCATACAGAATGCCGCTGGCAAAACCGTTTTTAAACTCGCCTTTAGTCCCTACAGCTAAAGACGTGTCGGTAATATTGCCGCCGAAGTTTGGAGTAAAGCCACCAGGGAACATTGAAAAGAACGTAAAGCAATTATCCGGCAAGGCATTGACGGCTGAGGTAATTTGCGCATGATTCAAGCCGGAAATAGGCACGTTAGCGCAGCCTCCTGCGCCGGTAGTGTCTACTACCTGCAAGGTTTCGCCACCATCGTTTGAAAATACCTGGGGCCGGTTATGTGGATTACGATAGTAGAAACCACCGCGTATATCACGTTCTGAATAGTTACCAAACATGTAAGCTTCACGGCCGTTGCCTAAATCAAGCCCGGCATTGGCAAACAGCGTAATATCGTCGTTAATTTCAGGGGAACCCCATACTTGTACCGGGTTTGCTACAAAGGTATTACCTGCATCTATTAAGCTCTGGGCATCGCCACGCTGCACACTGCGGCTGGTAGCATCAACATTTTTATACTGCATACTGACATTAACAAAGCCGTCTTTGGTCAGCGGCATGCCCACATTGGCTGATAGTTCAGTTGAGGTGCCATCCCCGGCATAATACTCGCCTCGCTTTACTTCGACAGTACCGCCTTCAGCGGCGTCTTTCAGTACAAAGTTAATCACACCAGCAATGGCGTCTGAACCGTACTGAGCGGCAGCACCATCACGCAATACTTCAACCTGCTTCATCGCGATGCCTGGTATCACGGATAAATCGGGCCCCTGAGCGCCATCGTTTATACCGCCGCCCAGGAATGAAATAACCGAAGAGCGGTGCCGCCGTTTACCATTTAACAGCACCAGCGTGCTGTCGGAAGATAAACCCCGCAGGTTAATTGGCCGGATCAATGATGCGGCATCACTGATAGGTTGGGCATGTACGTTTAAAGATGGCACAGTCGTGCTGATCAGGTTCAGCATGTCAGAGTTGCCGTTTTTATTTAGTTCTTCACCGCCAATAATATCTACCGGCACCGGCGAGTCACCAACAGAGCGCGGGGCAGAGCGGCTGCCTACAATGGCAATTTTTTCTATAGATTTTTCTGCTGCACCATCTGGCGTGCTTTCCTGTGCCAGTGCGGCAGTTGACGTGATACCAAAAGATAGTGATGCTGCCAGTGCAAATTTAACTGCCCGTGCAACCGGATTATAGTTGTTAAGGTTTTTCATAGTCTTTTCCTGGATTATGTTGTCTACCAGACGCTTATACTGTTTTTGTTGCGTCCTAATAACCTTATGAGATAATCCACCCGCTGTCCATCGCACAATTATGTTATTTCGTCGCTCTAATCGGTAATTGCATTCGTTTGCAACAGCAAAAATAGATTGCAGTTGACACTTTGTCTGATTTATAAACTGCACTACCTTTTTCGTTTTGGCAGCAACGATGCAGATCACCGAACTCACCCCGGCTTTTTTTCCTGCCGTTGTCAGCCTGGCCAACACTATTCACGGCGATAATTATCTTAGCCATACCAACCTGGCAGCAATGCAACTGCAAGGTATTGCAAGGGGCATTAATGCCAGTTTTGTAGCAGTTGATGAGCAACAGCAGCTAGTGGGTTATCGCTTAAGCTTTGCTGCCGGGCAGTGGCAAAGCGACAACTGGTGTTCAGAAGCACTGTGGCCTGTAGCGCGTGCTGATATGGCGTATTTTAAATCTGTGGGAGTAAGTGCCGGGCAGCGGGGTAAAGGCATTGCGTCTTCACTGTTGCGGGCCTCAGTTACAGCATTAAAGCAACAGGGTGCTAAAGCCGGGCTGGCGCATATCTGGCGCGAGAGCCCGGGCAATGCAGCGCAACGTTATTTTAGCCGGGCAGGGGCTGTGTTAGTTAAAGTTCACCCACAGCGCTGGCGGCATTTGTCTGAAACGGTGGGCTACTTTTGCCCGGTGTGTGGTGCATTATGTAACTGCAGCGCAGCTGAAATGGTGCTAACTTTTAATGCCCGCTAGTTCAGGAGCCCGTTATGTATGATCCGCTGGTGGATAAGGATATCGGGCAGGGGGCAAACTATCCGTCTTCTTACTGGGCTGCGCAAACCAAAAACAGCGCAGGCACTGGTGCAATTGTAGCTGACCAAAGCACAGACATTGTAGTGATTGGCGCCGGTTATACGGGGCTGAGCTGTGCCTATCAGTTGGCAAAACGGTTTAACCGCGACGTTACTATATTGGAAGCGCATCAGACCGGCTGGGGCTGTAGTGGCCGTAACGCCGGTTTTGTACTGCGTGGCACCGGTCGCCTTGGGCTGGCACAGCTGACAAAACGATTTGGCTTAGATACTGCACAGTTGTTTCACCAGGAATACGGCGCTGCTATAGAGCAGGTTAAGCAGATGATTGCAGAGGGCGATATTGCTTGCGATATCCAGCCAGAGGGCTATTTAAAAGTCGCTCATAATGCAACGATAGCGGCAGAGTTACCGGCACAGGCAGCGTTTTTGCAGCGTCAGTTTGGTTATCAGGCAGAGTATTTGTCTGCTGCGCAACTGAAAAACGACTATATGCACAACCCCCATGCCTATGGGGCTGTCAGGTTCCCCGATTGTTTTGGCGTTAACCCGCTGACACTTGCTCAGGGCTATGCAGCTATGGCGCAACAAAGTG
This sequence comes from Rheinheimera pacifica, assembly GCF_024809855.1. Lineage (GTDB taxonomy): Bacteria > Pseudomonadota > Gammaproteobacteria > Enterobacterales > Alteromonadaceae > Alishewanella > Alishewanella pacifica_A. The sequence goes on along the minus strand of NZ_JANUEM010000015.1, from coordinate 68,670 downwards.
GTGCCAAGCTCTACACAGGTTCTCCGTTGTTAAGTTGGCAGCGCGGCACTGACGGCAGTTTTCTGCTGCAAACGCCACAGGCCAGATTGCGTTGTAAACAACTGGTGCTGGCAACTAATGGTTACACACCCAAGTGCCTGTACCCACCGTTAAACCGCGCCTGTTTGCCGGTGCTAAGCAGCATTATTGTTACCCAGCCGCTGACAGCGGAGCAGCTTGAACAAAGTGGTTTACACCACACTCAGTTGGTAATGGATACCCGTGCGCTGAAATACTACTACCGTAAGTTACCGGATAACCGTATTTTATTCGGCGGGCGTAGTGCCGTGTATGGTAAAGATGCTGAAAAAGCAGTGTATCCGGCGCGTCTGTTAAGCGCACTTAAAACCTGTTTCCCGGTGCTGGCACAGTTAGGTTGTGAATACCACTGGAGTGGCTGGGTTGCCGTGTCATATGATGATTTACCACGGGTGTGTGAAGCTGAACCCGGATTGTTTTATGCCGGCGGTTATTGCGGCAGTGGTTTATCGTTCAGTACTCTGGCCGGAGTGCGTCTGGCCGAATTAACCATGGGCATTAAAGTACCGCCGTTGCCGATATACCAAAACCGCCTGCCGCCGTTTCCGTTACCGGCTTTCAGGCGGCTTGGTCAGCTGGCTTATTACCAGTGGGGCCGCGTTAAAGACCGTTTTCTGTAATAAAAAGCCCGGTTAAACCGGGCGTAATTTATCAGAAGGTTGCCCGCAGGCCAACGGTTATCGCCCGGCCTGGCAGTGGCGCATCGGCTTTGATAAAAGAGCTGTGCACAAAACCCAACTCGTTGGTTAAATTGGTGCCGCGTAAAAATACGCTCATATCTAACCGGGACAAACTGAAATCGTAATTTACGCTGGCATCAAGCAGGGTATAGGCTTTGGTAACGGTTTCGTTGGCTGACACTTTGTCCTGCTTTGCGTAACGCGTTATACCTAAATCAGCGCTCCAGTTAATACCGTTGTACTGATAACCCAGGCCGGTTTTATAAGGCGGAATACGTGGCAGATAATCACCACCATCCAGTTTGGCGCGCACGGCGTCAAAAAATACATTCAGTGATTGAGCATGATCTAACTTGTAGCGGGCTTCAAATTCTGCACCGTACAAGGTGGCATCCTGCTGCTGATACTGATACAAGCCAAAATTTTCATGGCTGTGATCTTCCTCATCTGCTTCGTCACCATGGCCCGCTTCTAAATCTGCCATGGTAAGGCCGGTATCTGCCAGATACAGGTAGTTGTGTACCTTGTTGTAGAAAAAGTTATAGGTGAAACTCAGATCGCCGTTAAAACTGCGAAAGGTGATATCGATATTATTTGCAGTTTCTTTTTTTGCTTTTTGTTCAGATAACTCCAGTTCACCATCATGTAGCTGGTACATCAGGCCAAGTTCATAGCTGCTGGTGGCAATATGCGCACCGTTCGAATACAGCTCTGCCGCACTGGGCGCACGCTCTGAGCGGCTTACTGCCAATGCCCAGGAAAAGCCCGGTACAAATTCCCAGACCACACCGGCCGACGCACTGACAGCTGCAAACCTGTCAGCCATGCCATTAACTAAGGCATCATCATGCCCCAGCGCCAATGCGCCAGCATCATGCTTTGTCCGCTCAATACGGCCGCCCAACTGAGCTGATAAATTACCAAACTGTTTTTCTTCCAGCATAAAAAGCGCATGCGTTAATGTTTTGCTGTCCGGTGTAAATGCTTCTTCGCCCAGGGCCTGATAATCAGCGTGCTGTAAATGGTAGCCTACCAGGCCATGCCAACCGCCAATGGTTTCATGTTCCAGCGTAATACGGCTTTCCAGTGCTTTGTTTTTAAAGGTGGAACCTATGCTACCTGCTTCAATTTCCTGATGTTGATAATCAGTGTAAGCAGTATTAAGTGATAAAGTTTCAATACCCGAAAACGGGCTGTACCATTCACCGGCTACACTGACGCGGTTTTGCTTTAGTTTGGCAAAAACATTGTCATCATCGTGCAAATGTTCATCGTCATGTTCGTCGTGTTCTTCCTCATGGTGGTGATGACCCGGGATACCATAGTCAGATTCCAGCCGACCAATGCTGATGCCGAATAAACCGCGCTCGCCAATATAACTGACACCGCCATTAACAGCTTTGCTTTGTATCCAGGAGTTTTCCAGTGTTTTACTGCTGTCGCCTTCATCGTTGCTAAAACGTGGTACACCATAATCTGAGCTATCACGGTTAAAGCCATCAAAGTGCCAGGCAATATTATTGTTACTGCCTTCGTGGTTTAATGCGACAGTTTTTTCATCTGAAACATCCACATAGCGGGTTTCCAGGGTGGTTTCGCTGCTGCTGCGTAACTGGCGCGGAATACGGTTATCTACAACGTTGATCACCCCACCAATAGCGCCACTGCCATACAGTAAAGTAGCGGGGCCTCGCAATACTTCAATTTGTTGCGCGGTAATGGCATCTGCACTAATTGCATGGTCCGGCCCGACACGGGATACATCCGCCGTGTCCAGACCATTATTTAAAATACGTACGCGCGGGCCGTCCAGGCCTCGGATAATCGGGCTTGATGCCACCGGGCCATAATAATTGGCATGTACGCCAGGCTCATACTTTAACGTTTCGCCAATAGTAGGCTCAGTACGCCGGCTTAGCTCTTCTCCGGTTAATACGGATACCGGCGTCGCCATTTCCAGGTTGTATTTATGAATACCTGAGGCGGCGACTACAATACGCTCTACACCACCTGGTAGTAAGTTAATATTCAATTGTGGTTGCGCCGGCGTTACGGTAATAAAGCTATCGCCATAACCCGCAGCTGAGATATGCAGTTCTGCATTGGCCGGAGCCTGAATGCTAAAACGGCCTTGTTCATCGGCATAAACATACTGCTGGCGGCCATGGATGTGGACACGGGCATTTTTCAGCGGTTGGCCCTGAGGATCTGTTACAACGCCGGTATAGCGTTGCGTTTGCTCTTGTGCTGCAACATTAAATGCCAGACCAACAAATATTGATAACAGGCTGTAACGTCGCAAAACAGGGATACGGCGCATGTTGAAATCTCTCAAAAAAATAAACATTTTACAGTTTTATGCTGCGCCAGCAAACGCCATACGGAGTGAATAGCCTAAATGACAGCTATCAGCGATTAAATTCTGGTACAACACCGGCAGAAGTTATTAGAATATTTGTTTTTTACTGTTGAGGTTTCTACGTGGCAGGTTTTTGGCCGGAGTTTTTATTAATTGCTGTAGTACACCTGATGGCGGTTGCTAGCCCCGGGCCGGATTTTGCCATAGTGCTGCGTTATGCCGTGCGGTTTGGCCGCAAAGCGGCGACTGCTGCTAGCCTTGGCATTGGTGCTGCAATACTGTTGCATGTTACCTGGTCACTGGTGGGCATAGCAGTGCTTATTCAGACTACACCCTGGCTGTTTAACGTATTAAGCTTTGCCGCAGCAGGGTATTTGTTTTACATCGGCATAATGGCGCTGAGAAGCTCTGCACCGTCGCATCCTGAACAAGCTATTGCTAACAGCGTACATGAGAATATGCCCTCAACCGGTAAAGCCTTTGTAGCTGGTTTTATTACTAATGGCTTAAATCCCAAAGCTACCTTATTCTTCTTATCGCTGTTTGCGGTCATTATTTCGCCAGCGACACCACTTTTTTACAAAGTAATTTATGGTGGTTATATGGCTGCTGCCACAGCAGCCTGGTTTTGTATGTTATCAATCATTCTAACTCAAACAAAAGTAAGAGGTTTTTTACTGCTAAAAGGCTACTGGTTTGATCGGTTAATGGGGCTATTATTATTGGCACTGGCTATGCATCTGGTTGTTTCAGGTATTAACCGCTAAACTCTGCCTATGCCAGACAGAGTCTGGCTTAGTGAGGTTGTGATCATGCAAATGGCCAGCAAGGTAATAAAGCTGGATCTGCAATACAGTTGCGAAGCCAGCCATGCTTATCAGCAACAACGGCATTATGTTTCACCCTGGCAGGGGGAAAGCGCAGAGCATTTTGCCAAACGCTTACTGGCTTATTTTAGCTTGTACGAACAACACCCCAGTTTTGCTAAAGATGACTCAGGCGGTAAAGCGCCTGACTTGTATATTCAGGATCAACAGCAGCATTTTCAGCTCTGGTGCCAACTGGAGCTGGTACCCGAAAAACGCCGGTTGCGTGCTTCGCACCTGGCAGATCAACTGCTGTTGGTGTTGGATGAACAGGAAACCAGCAAAGCACAACACGACCAGTGGCCAGCTAATCAACGTATTTTTACACTGAGTGCTGCACAGCTGGCAGAGTGTTGTCTGATGCTGAAAAGCCATATGAAGCTTAGTGTATGGCGCGAAGATCCGCTGTTGTCTATTACCGATGGCGAGCATTTATTACAACTTAATCTTTCTGCATTGCTGGAAAAACCACATTAAATATGTGGACTTGCCTTAATTACTGCGAACGCTATAATACGCCCGATTTTAATATTGCTTCGGATTTACGGTCCGCCTTTGCAAGAGGTAAGTTATGTACGTAGTTGCTGCTTTATATAAATTTGTCCGTTTGCCTGATTACGTAACACTGCGCGATGCGCTGTACGATCACATGGTAGCGAACAAAGTCAAAGGGACGTTATTACTGGCTGAAGAAGGTATTAATGGTACCATCTGTGGTGAACGTGCCGGAGTGGATGCCGTTAAAGCCTGGCTTAATGCTGATAGCCGCTTTGATGGTATGAGTTACAAAGAATCACTGTCTAACGAACTGGCGTTTTACCGCACTAAAGTAAAACTGAAAAAAGAAATTGTTACTATGGGCGTAGAAGGTATTAACCCTGCGCACATTGTCGGTACTTATGTAAAAGGCGATGACTGGAACCAACTGATCAGCGATCCCGACACCATTTTAATTGATACCCGCAATGACTACGAAGTGGCTATCGGCACTTTTAAAAATGCGATAAATCCCAACACTACTACCTTTCGTGAATTTCCGCAGTGGGCGGCAGAGAATTTAGATAAAGCCAAACATAAGAAAGTCGCCATGTTTTGTACCGGTGGTATCCGCTGCGAAAAATCCACCGCTTTTTTAAAAGAGCAAGGCTTTGACGAGGTGTATCACCTTGATGGCGGTATTCTGAAATACTTAGAAGAAATGCCGGAACAAAATAGCCTGTGGCAAGGCGAGTGCTTTGTATTTGACCAGCGCGTAGCGGTAAAGCATGGTCTGGAACAAGGAAGCTATGATCAGTGTTATGCCTGCCGTATGCCATTGTCGGTAGAAGAAATGACCTCTGATAAATATGTTAAAGGTTTGAGCTGTCCGCATTGTTATGACAATACGACAACAGAGCAAAAAGCAGCCTTTGCTGAGCGCCAGCGTCAGGTTGAGTTAGCCAGGCAGCGCGGAGAAAAGCATATTCGTGATGGTAAATTTGAGTAAATATTGTCGTCAGCTATGATTGGAGCCAGCTTAATGCTGGCTTTTTTGCGCCTTTATAAACATGACACCGGCAAATCTTTCTAATAAATAGAATTATTTTTGATGAATATTGCAATTTTACTTTAATGAAATTGCTATATTATCAGGAAATTACAGGAGCTCAGTATGCTGAAAAATAGTTCATCCCAATATGGTTTAATCAGTGTTGTACTGCACTGGCTGGTAGCATTAACAGTATTTGGCTTGTTTGGTGTGGGTTTTTGGATGGTAGATCTGAGCTATTACAGCGAGTGGTATCGAACAGCACCATACTGGCATAAAAGTGTTGGTATTTTACTGGCCATAGCAATGCTACTGCGCGTTTTGTGGCGTTATTTCAGCCCTCCGCCATCAGCATTGGCATCGCATAAAGGCTGGGAAAAACGTACATCGGCTGCGGTACAGTTTTGTTTGTATTTAGGTATTTTTATATTGGTAATAAGTGGCTATCTTATTTCTACAGAAGATGGCCGGCCAATAGCGGTGTTTACCTGGTTTGAGGTTCCTTCGCTGGGGGCATTGTTTGCCAACCAGGCGGATATAGCAGGCTTAGTGCATGAATATGTCGCCTACAGTTTGATAACGTTGGCTGTACTACATAGTCTGGCGGCATTAAAGCATCACTTTATTGATAAAGACAATACGCTAAAACGTATGTTTGGGCGTAAACCTTAACTCTGGAGATAACAATGAAAAAACTATTATTGGCTGCGTCAATGGCCGCTATGATGGCAGTACCGGCGCAAGCGGCTGACTACGTTATTGATACACAAGGCGCGCATGCCTTTGTGCAATTTAAAATAAGCCACCTGGGATATAGCTGGTTATATGGTCGCTTTAATACATTTTCCGGTGATTTCAGCTATGACGCTGACAAACTGGAAGCTTCTAAAATTCAGCTGACTATCGACACTAACAGTGTCGATTCTAACCATGCCGAACGCGATAAACACCTGCGCAGCGGTGATTTTCTAAATGTCAGCAAACACCCTAAAGCCACTTTTGTCAGTACTAAAATTGTCCCCAAGGCAGGCGACACTTTTGATTTGCATGGCAACCTTACCTTAAATGGTGTGACTAAAGAGGTAGTTATTGCCGCAGAAAAACTGGGGGAGGGTAAAGACCCGTGGGGCGGTTACCGTGCAGGTTTTGCCGGTACTACCACCTTAACCCTTAAAGACTTTGCTATTAATACTGATTTAGGCCCGGCATCTGCCACTGTGCAGCTGGATTTAACGGTAGAAGGTATTCGTAAGTAATACCGCGAAACAGGAGATCATCAGATCTCCTGTTTGGTTTCTTTTGTTTCGGCCTGATCCTGTCCGTTATCTTGCTTTTCTTCCTGCTTTTCTTGTATTGGCTCTGTTACCGCTTCTGGTTGTTCAATAACGGTTGGTGCGTCTTTAGCTTTTAATGCGCTGAGTAAACTTAACAGAATAAGGTTGAATTCTTCATCAGCAACCCGGGCGTGTGTCAGGCTGCCGACCAACAAGGTGGCTTCGAAGTTATCACCGGTACGGTACATCAGTTGTGCCAGACGCAGCGTGGCCCAGGGTAGGGTTTTGTTTTCGCTGTCACTGTAAAACTCCAGGTATTGCTGCAACGCCGTAATACCCTGCATAGCATCCTGATCGGCCATAACTGCCAGGCGGCCAATATGGTACAGCGCATTGTATTTGTCGGTTAGATCGGTTGCATATTCTGCCGCCAGTTTGTAGTTGTCAAAAGCGCCGTCATAGTCTTCCAGTTCATTAAGAATTTGCGCTTTACGTGCCAGCAGGCGGGCATTAGGCGGGTCTGGTATCATTTGTTCCAGCAGAGCCAAAGCTTCGGCGGGTTTCTTTTCATTTAACAAAATACGGCTTTGTGCCAGTAATGCCTGAGCCGGATTTTCTTTTGCCAGTTGTTCTGTCATTGTCAATGCCAGTTCTTTATCGCCGCCGGCATTGGCAGGTGCAACGCTATAAAAATCAATTAGTGCCTGGCGGGCAGCATAGTGATCAGGTTTTATAATCACGGCTTTTTGCAATAATTCCACACCACGCGCAGCCCGTTCTTTAGCCGAAAATACGTTACCATTACTCGCTAAACGGATTTTACTCAAGCCTGCCAGATAATTAAGCTCGCTGTTACCCGGAAATTGTTCTACGGCAAAGTTAAGCAAGGTATTGGCATCTTCCAGCCGTTGCTGGGCAATCAGAGCTTTGGCGTAGATCACTAAGATATCGCCATGCTGCTTATAATCGCTTTGTTGTAAAATCTGGTGCTCAAGTTCGCTAAACTGAGATTTGGCCAGCAACTCTTCGTACTGGGCTACGTTACTGGCTGGCAGGGCACCGGCGAGCAAAAACAATAAGGCTTTCATTATCGATCTCCTTAAAGATCAATGAGTATTATCAATAGTCTGCGGGAATACGCCAGAAATTACCATCAGTTCAGGGGATTTCAATTTCTATATCTGTAACCGGAACGCTACAGCAAGGCAGAAACTCACCTTTACGGACAAAAGCCAGCGGTTCATTAATATAACTTACTTCGCCGCATAGTAATTTACAGCGGCAGGCACCACAATAGCCTTCCCGGCAATGAAAATTTACTTCTAATTGTTCACGCTCCAGTGCATCAAGCAAAGTTCGTGCGCTGTTATCAAAGTTGATAACAGCGCCATTGCTAAGCTTAATGTCAGGCATAAACAGGCTTAGAGATCGAAATCGCCGAAGTCGCCACCATCAACTTCGTTATCAATCTGGCCAACCAGATAAGAGCTGATTTCGGCTTCTTGCGGTGCCACCTGCACATTGTCTGATACCAGCCAGGTATTGATCCACGGAATAGGGTTTTGCGTGGTAGGAAAAATAGCTTTCATACCAATAGCCTGCATCCGGCTGTTAGTAATGTATTCGACATATTGGCACAAAATATCTTTATTCAGGCCAATCATTGAGCCATCTTTAAATAAGTACTGCGCCCAGTCTTTTTCCTGCTCGGCGGCCTTACGGAAAATAGTATAAGCTTCTTCTTCACATTCTTTGGCAATCTTTGCCATATCGGCGTCATCATCGCCGGCGGCCATAATATTCAGCATGTGCTGGGTGCCGGTTAAATGCAGAGCTTCGTCACGGGCAATCAGACGGATAATTTTCGCATTACCTTCCATCAGCTCGCGCTCAGCAAAGGCGAAGCTGCAGGCGAAGCTAACGTAAAAGCGAATTGCTTCCAGCACGTTTACCGACATCACGCACAAATATAAGCGGCGTTTTAACTCGTACAGGCTGATGCTGTGTGTTTCGCCGTTAATAGTGTGTGTACCTTCACCGCAACGCTGATACAGGTTAATGCCGTTTATCAGGTCATCGTAGTAGCGGGTAACATCTTCGGCGCGCTCAAGGATCTTCTCGTTCAGCATAATGTCGTCAAACACTTTGTGCGGCTCGGCACTGATGTTACGCACAATATGGGTATAACTGCGGCTGTGGATGGTTTCGCTAAAAGCCCAGGTTTCAATCCAGGTTTCCAGCTCAGGCAAAGAGACAATAGGCAAAAAAGCGACATTGGGCGAGCGCCCCTGTACCGAATCCAGCAGGGTTTGATATTTCAGATTACTGATGAAAATATGCTTTTCATGCTCTGGCAGGTTTTGATAGTCAATCCGATCTTTACTGACATCAACTTCTTCCGGCCGCCAGAAAAAGCTCAGCTGTTTTTCGATCAATTTTTCGAAAATACCGTATTTTTGCTGATCATAGCGCGAAACATTCACCGGATTACCGAAGAACATTGGCTCTTTCATTTGATCGTTAATTTGTCGGTTAAAGGTTGTGTACGCCATTGCCACTTATCGTCCTAATAGGGTGTCATTACAAAGTACGGGCTACCGAAGTAGCCCGTTTAGTCCGGAATTAAATTTTACAGGCGCCGCCTGCGCAGCCATCATCTTCTACTTGGGGTTTAATATCTTCCTGCATATCAGATGCGCCGTCACGGGTGTTGTGGTAGTACATGGTTTTTACACCCAGCTTATACGCCGACAGTAAGTCTTGCAGTAACAGCTTCATTGGTACTTTGCCGCCGTCAAACTTATTCGGGTCATAGTTAGTGTTAGCAGAAATGGTCTGGTCGATAAATTTCTGCATAATTGCCACCAGCGAGATATAACCGGTGTTGTTCGGAATATCCCACAACAGCTCATACTGGTTTTTCAGACGCTCATATTCCGGCACTACCTGCTTTAAAATACCGTCCTTACTGGCTTTTACGCTGATATGGCCGCGTGGTGGTTCAATGCCGTTAGTAGCATTGGAAATTTGTGACGAAGTTTCTGACGGCATTAATGCCGACAGCGTGGAGTTACGCAAACCATGATTCAGAATGTCTTTACGCAGCTGTTCCCAATCCAGCAGTAGTGGCTCGTTGCAGACTTTATCAAGATCTTTCTTATAGCTATCAATTGGCAGTATGCCCTGAGCATAAGTGGTTTCATTAAATTTAGGGCAGGCGCCAAACTCCTGTGCCAGCTTATTCGACGCTTTGAGCAGATAGTACTGAATAGCTTCAAAAGTACGGTGCGTTAAACCATTGGCTGAACCATCTGAGTATTTAACGCCATTTTTCGCCAGATAATAAGCGTAATTAATGACACCCACACCTAAAGTGCGGCGGCTGATAGACGCATGAAATGCTGCCGGAATAGGGTAGTCCTGATAATCCAGCAAGCTATCCAATGAGCGCACAGCCAGCTCTGCCAGTTCTTCAAGTTCGCTCAGGTTTTCAATAGCACCTAAGTTAAACGCTGATAGCGTACACAGGGCTATTTCGCCTTCCGGATCATTCACATCATTCAAAGGTTTGGTTGGCAGGGCAATTTCCAGACACAAATTGCTCTGGCGCACCGGCGCCAGTTTCGGATTAAACGGGCTGTGGGTATTGCAATGGTCAACGTTTTGCAGATAGATACGGCCGGTACTGGCGCGCTCCTGCATAAACAGCGTAAACAATTCCAGTGCCTTTAAGCGCTTTTTCCGGATAGACGTATCGGCTTCGTACTTAACGTACAACTCTTCAAACTTTTCCTGATCTTCAAAAAAGGCATCGTATAAGCCGGGTACATCAGACGGGCTGAATAATGTGATGTAATCATCTTTAATCAGGCGGGTGTACATCAGGCGGTTAAACTGCACGCCGTAATCCAGATGCCGTACGCGGTTTTCTTCTACACCGCGGTTGTTTTTCAGCACCAGCAAAGATTCCACTTCTAAGTGCCACAACGGGTAGAATAACGTAGCTGCGCCGCCACGGACACCGCCTTGCGAACAGCTTTTAACAGCAGTCTGAAAATGTTTGTAAAATGGAATACAGCCGGTATGAAAGGCTTCGCCATTACGGATTGGACTGCCCAGTGCACGAATACGGCCGGCATTAATACCAATACCAGCGCGCTGGCTAACATATTTAACAATGGCGCTGGAGGTTGCATTAATTGAATCCAGGCTGTCACCGCACTCGATCAGTACACAAGAGCTAAACTGACGGGTAGGGGTACGCACACCAGACATAATCGGGGTTGGCAGTGATAATTTGAACAAAGAGCAAGCGTCATAGAAACGGCGCACATAGCTTAAACGGGTCGATTTAGGGTACGTTGCAAACAGGCAGGCAGCAACCAGCATATAAAGGAACTGCGCGCTCTCGTATATTTCACCGCTTACCCGGTTTTGCACCAGGTACTTACCTTCCAGTTGCTTGACCGCAGCATAGCTGAAGTTTAAGTCACGGCTGTGGTCGATAAAGCTGTTCATTTGCTCCAGCTCATCACGGCTGTAATCTGCCAGAATATGCTGATCATACCGTTTGGCTTCCACCATTTTGACGACCTGATCGTACAGGTGTGGCGGCTCAAACTGGCCGTAAGCCTTTTTCCGTAAATGAAACACTGCCAGGCGTGCAGCAAGATACTGGTAATCAGGGCTGTCTTTTGAGATCAGATCTGCTGCGGCCTTAATAATAGTTTCGTGGATGTCTTCAGATTTAATACCATCGTAAAACTGAATATGAGACTTTAGCTCAACCTGAGATACCGAGACATTCGACAAACCTTCGGCGGCCCAGGTAATAACGCGGTGAATTTTATCCAGATCTAAGGCTTCACGGCGGCCATCACGTTTAGTGACGAAAAGAGATTGAGTCATTGCTGCAGCTTTCCATTTCAGTTGTAATTAATGGTTATAGTCAGCCATGTAGCGCACGGCTATTTTACCAGCAGCCATTGTTGCTTAATTACACAACATATAGGTGCTTTTTTGAAAGTGATCACAAGATAGTGTGTATTTTGACTTTTTGCAAGGCTTGACACTGAGGAAAAATAGCGCCGTTAAGTTTGGGGTTAGTAGCTGCTAACCGCCTTAGCAGTGTGCAAAGATATACCGGAACAACGCAAGCTTTTTCTCTGGTTAAATTTATTTATTCTATCAATATTTTTTTTATAGCCAGCAGCTATTTAGACGCCGGAAAAATAACCAGCCTGAGGTTTCAGGCTGGCTTACGGGCAACGACGATATAGTTTACGTCTACGCCGGGGCCGGTTTTAAAGCTTTCATTAATCGGGTTAAAGTGCAGTCCGGTTGCATCTGTTACTTCAAGCCCGGCTTGTTCGATAAAGCGCATCAGCTCTGAAGGGCGGATAAATTTACTAAACTCATGCGTACCTTTGGGTACCAGTTTTAACAGCTGCTCTGCGCCAATAATAGCCAGCAAATAGGCTTTCCAGGTTTTGTTCAGCGTAGAGAAAAACAGTGTCGCACCCGGTTTGGCCAGATCAGCACAGGCCTGAATAACCGACATTGGCTGTGGCACATGCTCCAGCATCTCCATGCATGTCACCACATCAAACTGCGCTGCATGGTTTTTAGCATACTGCTCGGCAGTATCTTGCTGGTAGTTTACTTCAACACCGGCTTCCAGCGCATGCAGCCGTGCTACGTTAAGGGAGTCATTGGCCATATCCAGCCCGGTTACTACGGCACCGCAACGCGCCATGCTTTCAGCCAGGATACCGCCGCCACAACCGATATCAATAACCGTTTTACCAAACAAGCCCTGAAGCTCGTCGCTGATATAGCTTAACCGTACCGGGTTAAGTAAATGCAAAGGTTTGAATTCACCCGATGGATCCCACCAGCGCGAGGCAATATCGTTAAATTTGGCGATTTCGCCCGGATCAACATTCATATTTGCAGTCATACCTGATGCTCGTTAGTTTTTGCGCATTATAAAGCCTTGATCCATTTGAGCAATGCCAAAGCTTGCTTTGCCTTGCATTTGGGGCATGGCAAGCGGGATTTTCTGTGTTAGAATCCTGCGTTGTCTCGCGCTTTATAACATCGAAAAAAGCGAGTTATCTATCTGATTTAAGGGAAATTAGCGTTTTATGACAGATCTGGCCAGAGAAATAGTTCCTATAAATATCGAAGACGAATTAAAGAATTCGTACCTCGATTACGCAATGAGCGTCATTGTTGGCCGCGCCTTACCGGACGTAAGGGATGGTTTAAAGCCGGTACACCGCCGCGTGCTGTTCGCGATGAAGGAACTGGGCAATGACTGGAACAAAGCCTATAAAAAATCTGCCCGTGTGGTAGGTGACGTTATCGGTAAATACCACCCGCACGGCGATAGTGCTGTATATGACACTATAGTACGGATGGCGCAGCCATTTTCACTACGCTACATGCTGGTAGACGGCCAGGGTAACTTCGGCTCTATCGATGGCGACTCGGCGGCAGCAATGCGTTATACCGAAGTGCGTATGGCGCGTATTGCACACGAGCTGCTGGCCGATTTAGACAAAGAAACCGTCGATTTTGTCCCTAACTACGACGGCACTGAGCAAATTCCGGCGGTAATGCCGACCAAATTACCGAACTTACTGATTAACGGCTCCAGCGGTATCGCTGTGGGCATGGCTACTAATATTCCGCCGCATAACTTAACCGAAGTTATCGACGGCTGCTTAGCCTTAATTGCTAACCCGGATATCGAACTGCACGAATTAATGCAATATATCCCGGGACCGGATTTCCCGACTGCAGCTATTATTAACGGCCGCAAAGGTATTGAAGAAGCCTACCGCACCGGCCGCGGCAAGGTGTATATCCGCGCTAAAACCGTGGTAGAAACAGACGAGAAAACCGGCCGTGAAGCCATTATCGTCAACGAAATTCCATACCAGGTGAACAAAGCCCGTTTAATTGAAAAAATAGCTGAGCTGGTAAAAGAAAAGCGTATTGAGGGTATTTCAGCGCTACGCGATGAGTCTGACAAAGACGGTATGCGTATCGTTATTGAGCTTAAACGCGGTGAGTCTACCGACGTAATGTTAAACCAGCTGTACACCAACACCCAAATGCAAACTGTGTTTGGTATTAATATGGTTGCTTTGGATCAGGGCCAGCCTAAGCTGCTGAGCTTAATTGAAATGCTCAAGTGCTTCGTGCTGCACCGCCGTGAAGTGGTTACCCGTCGTACCGTGTACGATCTGCGTAAAGCCCGTGACCGTGCGCATATTCTTGAAGGTTTAGCCATAGCACTGGCTAATATCGACGATATTATAGAGCTGATTAAAACCTCGCCCAGCCCATCTGAAGCCAAGTTACGTTTAGTTGACCGTGGCTGGCAGTTAGGCGGTGTTAGTGCCATGTTAGAGCGTGCCGGTCAAGATGCGGCGCGTCCGGAGTGGTTAGAAGAGCACTTCGGTATTCGTGATGGCTTGTACTTCCTGACCGAGCAACAGGCGCAGGCTATTTTGGATCTGCGTTTACACAAACTGACCGGGCTTGAGCACGAAAAAATCCTCGATGAGTACAAGCAACTATTAGAGCTGATTGCCGAGTTGCTGCATATCCTGGCCAGCCCTGAGCGCTTAATGGAAGTGATCTGCGAAGAGCTCGAAGCGGTTAAAGCACAATATGCTGATAAACGCCGCACTGATATCCAGGACAATATGCTGGACATCAATATGGAAGACTTGATCACCGAGGAAGACGTTGTTGTGACCTTGTCGCATCTTGGCTATGCCAAGTATCAGCCATTGTCTGATTACGAAGCGCAGCGCCGCGGTGGTAAAGGTAAAGCTGCCACTACCGTAAAAGATGAAGACTTCGTTGATAAGCTCTTAGTTGCCAGCACCCACGACACTATTTTGTGTTTCTCTAACCGTGGCCGTTTGTACTGGATGAAGGTGTATCAATTACCACTGGCCAGCAGAACTGCCCGTGGTAAGCCAATTGTAAACTTACTGCCGCTGGAAGAAGGCGAGCGTATTAACGCTATTCTGCCGGTACGTGAGTACGAAGCCGACAAGTATGTGTTTATGGCTACTGCCAATGGTACTGTGAAGAAAACCTCGTTGGTGGAATACTCGCGGCCGCGTTCTAACGGTATTATTGCCGTTAACCTGAATGACGGTGACCGCTTAATTGGCGTAGGCATTACCGATGGCAACAGCGAAATTATGCTGTTTTCTGATGATGGTAAAGTCGTGCGCTTTGCCGAAGATCAGGTGCGGGGCATGGGCCGTACGGCTACCGGTGTACGCGGTATTAAACTGCGTGAAGGTGGATCTGTCGTATCGTTAATTATTCCAAATGGTGAAGGCCCGATTCTTACGGTTACAGAAAACGGCTACGGTAAACGTACTGCGTTAACTGAATATCCGGCGAAGAGCCGTGCCACTCAGGGTGTGGTATCCATTAAGGTATCTGAGCGTAATGGCTTGGTGGTAGGAGCGGTACAGGTGAACGAGTTGGATGAAATTATGATGATTTCCAACAAGGGCACTCTGGTACGTACCCGTGTTAATGAAGTATCTGAAGTCGGTCGTAATACGCAGGGCGTGATCCTGATCCGCACCGCCGAAAATGAAAAAGTAGTTGGTGTAGCCAAAGTAGACGAAATTCAGGATGCGGAAGAGTTAGCCGCTGCCGAGGCAGAAAAAGCTGCCAATACTGTGTTGACGGATACCCAGTTAGCGCAGGATGGAGAAGAGTAACCCCCAGATAAAACGGGCGCTTATGCGCTCGTTTTGCTTTTAGCTGGAGCAAAATTAAAACAACAAGATCGGTATTAAGCCGGCAGCAGTAAATACGACCAGGCCAGTTGAATAGACGCGCTAAATCAGGAGTAAGCAGTAAAAATGACAACCTTTAATTTTTGTGCCGGCCCGGCAATGTTGCCGGTAGAAGTAATGCAGCAGGCACAACAGGAATTTATTAACTGGCAACAACATGGCTGTTCCGTAATGGAAATGAGCCACCGCAGCAAACCTTTTATCCGCCTGGCCGCAGAAGCGGAACAGGATTTACGCGATTTGCTCAGTATTCCGCCAAATTATAAAGTGTTGTTTATGCACGGCGGCGGCCGCGGCCAGTTTTCCGCTGTGCCTTTAAATCTGTTAAAGCCGGGTTTATGTGCAGATTATATTGTCTCCGGTGCCTGGTCCAAATCAGCGGTAGAAGAAGCGGTAAAATACGGTGGTATTAATGTACAGGATATCCGGCAAAAAACGGCTAATGGTATTCGTACTGTTACGGCACCGGATAACTGGCAGTTAACCAAAGGTGCTGCCTATGTGCATTGTTGCCCGAATGAAACCGTAGATGGTGTCGAATTTACCGCATTACCGCAAACCGACAGCCCCATCGTTGCTGATTTATCTTCTACTATTTTATCCAGACCAATTGACGTTAGCCGTTACGGCGTAATTTATGCCGGTGCGCAGAAAAATATCGGCCCGTCAGGTTTAACGCTGGCCATAGTACGTGACGACTTGTTACCCGCTAAAGACGCTGTTATTCCATCGGTACTGGATTACCGTTTAGCGGCAGAGAACGACAGTATGTTTAACACTCCGCCTACCTTTGCCTGGTATCTGGCAGCGTTAGTGTTTAAATGGTTAAAACAGCAAGGTGGCGTTACCGCAATGGCTACGCGTAACCAGGTTAAGGCCAGCTTATTATATGATTATATTGATAAAAGTGATTTTTACAGCAATGACGTCGATCCGGCATACCGGTCGTGGATGAACGTACCGTTTTTCTTAAGCGATGAGCGTTTAAACGATATGTTTGTCGATCAGGCAGAAACTCATGGCCTGTTGGCGTTAAAAGGCCACCGTATGGTTGGCGGTATGCGCGCCAGTATCTATAACGCAATGCCACTGGAAGGTGTGCAAACGTTAGTGAGCTTTATGCAGGAATTTGAGCGGGTGCACGGATGAAAACATTAACCTTAAACCCTATCAGCAAAATGAATGGCGAAGTGCATTTGCCCGGTTCAAAAAGTATTTCGAACCGGGTATTACTACTGGCGGCACTGGCAGAAGGCACGACACAGATCACTAATTTACTCGATAGTGATGACATCAGGCATATGCTTAATGCCTTAACAGCCTTGGGTATCAACTATACGCTGTCTTCTTGTCGCACCGAATGCACGGTAGAGGGGATTGGCGGTTTATTCAAGCACCCGCATGCACTAACGATGTTCCTTGGCAACGCGGGTACAGCAATGCGGCCGCTAACTGCAGCTCTGGCAGCATCGGATGTAGATGTCACGCTTACCGGCGAGCCACGTATGTACGAACGGCCAATAGGTCATTTAGTGGAGGCGCTTAATCAGTGGCAGGCCGATATCCGCTATCTTGGCAATGCAGACTTTCCACCGCTGCAGATCAAAGGTAAAGCTTTATCTGGCGGTAAAATGCAGATTGACGGCAGTATCTCCAGTCAGTTTTTAACCGCAGTGCTGATGGTAGCACCGCTGTTAAATGGTGACAGTGAAATAGACATCATCGGCGAGCTGGTATCCAAACCTTACATTGATATTACCCTGGCATTGATGCAGCGTTTTGGCGTTAGCGTACAAAACCATGACTACAAGCGTTTTAGTATCAGTGGTAAGCAGGTGTACCGCTCTCCCGGCCAGTGGCTGATAGAGGGCGATGCGTCATCAGCATCATACTTTTTGGCAGCAGCGGCCATTAAAGGCGGCAGCATAAAAGTGACCGGCATTGGTAAACACGCCGTGCAGGGTGATATTCACTTTGCCGACGCACTGGAAGCAATGGGAGCCAATGTTGAGTGGGGTGATGATTATATCAAGGTAACGCGTAACACATTAAACGGTATAGATCGCGATTATAACGCCATACCCGATGCTGCTATGACCATTGCTACAACAGCATTATTTGCCAAGGGCCCAACTGTGATCCGTAATGTGTATAACTGGCGGGTAAAAGAAACAGATCGCCTGGCCGCGATGGCAACTGAACTTAGAAAAGTGGGTGCAGAGGTAGAAGAAGGCCACGATTATATTAAGGTTACACCACCAGCCACACTTAAGCATGCCAGCATTGCCACCTACAATGATCACCGTATGGCGATGTGTTTTTCGCTGGTTGCTCTGAGCGATACACCGGTAACTATAGAAGATCCGGATTGCACCGCTAAAACCTTCCCGAATTATTTCAATTTATTTGCTCAATTGGCTGGTTAGATAACTAAAAACATCCAGACGCGTAGCCTTCTAACTGCGCGTCTTTCCTCCGCTTTAGCGCAATTAAACACAGATTTTGTCGCAAAAAGCTGTATAATACCGCCGTTTTCAAATCCGATTAACCAGTAGTTTGTAAGGGGGTAGGATGCCACATTCTGCAGCAGTAATTACCATCGATGGCCCCGGCGGTTCCGGCAAAGGCACTATTTGCCGTTTACTGGCTCAGCGTTTAGGCTGGCAATTACTCGACAGTGGCGCTATTTACCGCGTGCTGGCTTTGGCAGCTATGCATCATCAGATTGTGTGTGACGATGAAGAAGCCTTACAGCCGCTGGCTGCGCATCTGGATGTGCAGTTTAGCAGTGATGAGCACGGTAATATCCGTATAACCCTCGAAGGCGAAAATGTGTCGCATACTATACGTACACAAGAAGTCGCTGATCTAGCCTCAAAAATTGCTTCATTGCCACGGGTAAGGGAAGCATTGCTACGCCGGCAGCGTGCCTTTGCTGAGGAACCTGGTTTAGTGGCGGACGGCCGCGATATGGGTACAGTAGTATTTCCACAGGCTGCAGTTAAAATATATTTAACAGCTACCCCGGAAGAGCGCGCCAGACGGCGCTATTTAGAGTTGAAAGAAAAGGGCTTTGATGTTAACATCGGCGACCTTTTGAGCGAAATCCAGGCAAGAGACGAGCGCGATATGAACCGCGCTACAGCGCCGCTAAAACCGGCTGCCGATGCCTATATGCTGGATTCGACCAATAAAACTATTGAACAAGTGTTGGAAGAGGTACTGAACTACGCGGGTATGAAAATACCAGGCTTAGTATGAACCAGGCCAAAGCCACATTTTGGACAGCCTGTTAAATGGATTTAAACAGGTAAATTTAGCAACCCCACAACGCAAGACGCGGCGTGGAGCACTTAACTGAAAAAAGTGACTATGACTGAAAATTTTGCACAACTACTTGAAGAAAGCTTCAAATCTGAAACACGCCTTGGCTCTATCATCAAAGGAACAGTTGTTGCTGTTCTGAAAGATGTTGTTATGGTTGACGCAGGTCTGAAATCAGAAGCCGCAATCCCTGTTGAGCAGTTCAAATCTCTGAACGGCGAAATCGAAGTAAGCGTTGGCGACATCATCGATGTAGCGTTAGACGCTATCGAAGATGGTTTCGGTGAAACTCAGCTGTCTCGTGAAAAAGCTAAACGCCACGAAGCCTGGGTACGTCTGGAAAAAGCCTGTGAAGACAAAGAAACTGTTATCGGTGTGATCACTGGTAAAGTTAAAGGTGGTTTCACAGTTGAAGTTGATAGCATTCGTGCATTCCTGCCTGGTTCATTAGTAGACGTACGTCCGGTGCGTGACACTCTGCACCTGGAAAACAAAGAACTTGAGTTCAAAGTTATCAAACTGGATCAGAAGCGTAACAACGTGGTGGTATCACGTCGTGCCGTTATTGAATCAGAAAGCAGCCATGAACGTGACCAGCTGTTAGAAACGCTGGAAGAAGGCATGGAAGTTAAAGGTATCGTTAAGAACCTGACTGACTACGGTGCATTCGTAGACTTAGGTGGCGTAGACGGCTTACTGCATATCACTGATATGGCATGGAAGCGCGTTAAGCACCCAAGCGAAATCGTTAATGTTGGCGACGAAATTCCGGTAAAAGTACTGAAATTCGACCGTGAGAAGCAACGTGTATCTTTAGGCTTGAAGCAAATGGGTGAAGATCCATGGGCCGCTATCGCATCACGTTACCCAGAAGGTGCCCGCATCACTGGCCGCGTAACTAACCTGACTGATTACGGCTGCTTCGTAGAAATCGAAGAAGGCGTAGAAGGCTTAGTACACGTTTCAGAAATGGACTGGACTAACAAAAACATCCACCCATCTAAAGTGGTTAACTTAGGTGATTCAGTGGAAGTTATGGTTCTGGAAATTGACGAAGAACGTCGTCGTATTTCTTTAGGCCTGAAACAGTGTAAAGCTAACCCATGGGAAGAGTTCGCTAAGGGCTTCAACAAGGGTGATCGCGTAAGCGGTAAGATCAAGTCAATCACTGACTTCGGTATCTTCATCGGTTTAGATGGCGGCATCGACGGTCTGGTTCACTTATCAGACATCAGCTGGAACGCTACTGGCGAAGAAGCGGTACGTGACTTTAAGAAAGGCGACGAAGTACACGCAGTTGTGTTACAAGTTGACCCAGAGCGCGAGCGTATCTCTTTAGGTATCAAGCAACTGGACGAAGACCCGTTCAATGGCTACCTTGCTGACAACAAAAAAGGTGCTATCGTTAAAGGTGAAGTAACTGCCGTTGACGCTAAAGGCGCGACTGTAATGTTAGAAGGTGCAGTAGAAGGTTATGTTCGTGTATCTGATATCGCGCGTGAGCGTATTGAAGATGCCACTACAGTACTGAAAGTTGGCGAAGAAATTGAAGCTCGTTTAATGGGTGTTGACCGCAAGAACCGCGTAATCAGCCTGTCAATCAAAGCGAAATTTGAAGCTGAAGAAAAAGAAGCTATGGATACTGTCAACAGCAAGCAACAAGAAGCTGACTTTGGTGGTAACGCTATGGCCGAAGCATTTAAAGCTGCTCAGAAGCAGGATTAATTGCTAACGAAGCAGGGGGCTTAAGCCTCCTGCTTTATCCAAAATCAGGTTTGCCGGAGGGGCTATGACCAAGTCTGAATTAATTGAAAAATTAGCTACTGATTTCCCGCATATTCAGGTCAAGGATGTTGAAGCTTCAGTTAAAGAAATCCTCGAGCAGATGGCGCAATCATTAGCCGCTAACGAACGCATTGAAATTCGTGGTTTTGGTAGTTTTTCACTGCATTACCGTGCACCGCGTGTAGGGCGTAACCCTAAAACCGGTGACAAGGTTGAACTGGACGGTAAACATGTACCGCACTTCAAACCTGGTAAAGAATTACGTGACCGGGTAAAAGACAACACCTGAGCCTCAATTTATTGAGTTTGCAGGCGTAAACGGAGTTTCCCTTGCGCAGACTACTTTATATCGCAGTAATAGTAGCCCTGATTGTAGTAGGGGTGCTGTTTGGTTCTATTAATCAGCAAATTGCTGATTTAAATCTTCTTATTGTCAGCGCACGCTTAAGAGTTGTTGATATTGCGCTGATTTTCCTGCTGCTGGGCATCTTGCTTGGCCTGATGATAGCCCTGCTGTATTCACTGCAACGTAAAGCAAAGAGTTGGCTGCGTAAATCAACGGAAAACAGCTAGCCTATGTTAGAGCTGCTGTTTTTGTTATTGCCGGTAGCTGCAGCTTATGGCTGGTTTATGGGGCGCAACAGCGTTACACATAAAGAACTTAAAGGCCGTGCCAGCATTACCCGCAATTTATCTTCTGGTTTAAACTTCTTATTAACCGATCAGGAAGATAAAGCTATTGAGCAGTTATTAGAACTGCTTGATATCGAAGCCGCTACTATAGAAACCTATCTGGCATTGGCCAACCTGTTTCGTCGCAAAGGCGATTGGGATAAGGCCATTCGTATTCATGAAAAGCTGCATCAGCTTAAATTACCCAAACCGCAGGCGCAGCAAATTCAGTTTGAACTGGCCAAAGATTATTTTTCTGCCGGCTTGTATGACAGAGCTGAAAAATTGTTGGTTAACCTGGTTAAGTCACCTGTACTTGGTGAAGCAGCACTGAAACAACTGTTTAGTATTTTTATTGCTACTCATGAGTGGCATAAAGCTAAGCAATATAGCACTGTGGTAGATAGTACTGAATCCAGCACTTTGCGTATTGCTCAGGCCAATATGCAAATTGAAGCGCTTAAGCAACACCCCGGACATAACACCGAGCCATTGCTGGAGTTGGCTTCACGTTACCCCGCTGCGGTGCGGCCTAAATATGAACTTGCTAAACAAGCACTGGCAGAGCAGCATACTGCGCTGGCCAAATCAGCCTTGCTATATATTGTTGAACACAGGCCACAATGGAGCGCCGATATTCTGCCGTTGTTACAACAATGCGCGCTTAGCGATGAAGAGTGGTATCAGCTGTTAAGCCAGTTAGCAAACAAACAGCATAATATCAGCGCAGTAGTGCTGCTTGCCAGTTGGCTGGCAGAACATGGTTCGGCTACTGCAGCTGAGCAATTTTTGCTGGATAAACTAAAACAGCAACCCAGTATCCGGTTGTTTCAAAAACTGCTGCAGATCAGGCAACAGCAATCAGCACCGGCTGCTGAAGCGTTGTCGTCCGTAGAAGAGCTTGTAAATGCCTATCTGGATAAGAAATCGTTATACAGTTGTCGTAACTGTGGCTTTAAAACCCGCAAACATTATTGGTTGTGTCCGTCTTGTCAGCAGTGGGAAACTGTAGAGCCTATCAGTGGCATTGACGGTCGTTAGTGAAAGGAAAAAGCATGTCCTGCAAGACCCCTGTGGTGGTAGCTCTTGATTTCGAACAAAAAACAGAAGCACTGAATTTAGTTAGTCAGTTAGACCCAACCCTTTGCCGGTTGAAAATTGGCAAAGAGATGTTTACTCACTTTGGCCCACAGTTTGTACAGCAATTGCAGCAACGCCATTTTGATGTGTTTCTGGATTTAAAATTTCACGATATACCCAACACTGTAGCTAAAGCGGTTAAAGCCGCTGCAGATTTGGGGGTGTGGATGGTAAATGTGCATGCCACTGGTGGCAGTAAAATGATGAATGCGGCGCGCGAAGCGTTGCTGACTTATGGTAATGACAAACCCTATCTTATCGCCGTTACCGTGTTAACCAGCATGGAGCAAAGCGACTTAACAGAACTAGGTATTAATCAAACACCAGAACAGCAGGTACTTAAGCTTGCTACTCTGGCGCATAGTGCAGCGTTAGACGGCGTAGTGTGCTCGGCACAAGAAGCGGTAATACTCAAACAACAATTTGGTAAGCAGTTTTGCCTGGTTACACCTGGTATTCGTCCTGCCAGCAGCAGCCAGGACGACCAGAAACGCGTGATGACACCGGCTCAGGCACTTTTGGCAGGTGTTGATTATATGGTAATCGGGCGCCCGATTACTAAAGCGGCACAACCACTGCAAGCATTGAATGCTATAGTTCAGGAGATATCAAACGCTTAATTTATCAGGAGGTTAGGGTGGATAGCATAAACCTCGCGATATTGGTTGGCGGTTTTCTTTTTGTTATCAGTATCATAGCTACTCTTATTTCTGCGCGCCTTGGCGCGCCGATGCTATTGGTATTCCTTATAATCGGCATGCTGGCAGGCGAGCAAGGCTTGGTTGGCATTAAGTTCGATAACCCGCAGGTTGCGTTTTTAATTGGCTCTATAGCGCTGGTTATTATTCTGTTTGACGGCGGTATGCGTACCCATCCGGAGCGCTTTAGAGTGGCTCTGGCACCGGCATCTATGTTGGCGACTGTTGGCGTAGTGCTTACCTGTGGTATTGCTGGTGTTGCTGCAGCTTATTTGCTTAACCTGACATTGCTGCAAGGTTTACTGCTGGGTGCCATTTTAAGTTCAACCGATGCTGCAGCGGTATTTTCTATTTTTCAGTCACAAGGGCTGCGGATCAAAGATCGCGTTGCATCAACGCTGGAAATAGAGTCGGGGAGTAATGACCCTATGGCAATTATGCTCACACTGACTCTGGTGGGTATTCTGGCACAAGGTGAACCTGTAAGCTGGTCGGTCGCTATTGTATTTTTACAACAAGCAGTAGTAGGCGGGCTTATGGGTTACGGAGCAGGGCGCATATTTGTTTTTTTATGCCGTAAATTACCGCTTAGCTTTGCTTTTTTCCCGTTACTTGCTGTAGCCAGCTGTATCTTCATTTATGCGGTAACCAACTTCTTTGGTGGCAGTGGTTTTTTAGCGGTGTATTTGATGGGTTATCTTGTCGGTAATGCACGCTTGCCACAGATTATCCATATTTTGCGTATGCATGATGGTTTAGCATGGATAAGCCAAATTGGTATGTTTTTGATGTTAGGTTTACTGGTTGTGCCCAGCAATCTGATGAATCATCTGGTTCCGGCGTTACTATTGGCGGCAGTGCTGATTTTTATAGCCCGGCCAATAGCTGTACTTTTGAGTTTAATACCATTCCGTTTTCCGGCACGCGATCAGCTGTTTATCAGCTGGGTTGGGCTACGCGGTGCAGTGCCGATTATTCTGGCATTGTTTCCCTGGTTGGCCGGCATGCCGGATGAACATCTGTATTTTGACGTAGCCTTTGTTGTAGTTATCGTATCGTTAGTAGTGCAAGGCTGGAGCATAGTACCAATAGCCCGCTGGTTAAAACTAGAAGTGCCGGCCGAGCTGACACCAGATCAGGTAATGCCCCTGGATGCAGTGCCAAGCAACGATGTAATGGAAGTGCTGGCATTTAAAGTAACAGACCACTCGCCGGTACTCTCTTCCAGTTGGCCAGATTTACAGTTTAAGCAACCGGTACAGTTTCTGGGTGTAGTACGTAATGGTGAATGGATATTGCCGGAGAAAAAGCCGGTATTTAATGCCAAAGACACCATAATGGTGCTAACCAAACTTAAACATGCCCGGCAAATAAGCGAAACTCTGGCCAAAGATGCAGAAAAAGCAGTACTAAACCAAAGCAGCTTCTTTGGTGATTTTGTGCTTAATGGCAGCATCAGCCTTAGTGATTTAGATGCGTTTTACACGATAAACTTTGAAGATCAGGATCCGCAGCAAACCCTGGCTGGCTATATCACACAACGTTTTCACCGTCGGGTCGTTATTGGTGACCAGGTACAGCTGGACAAATTGCTATTAACCGTTCGGCAGGTAAATGAAGCCGGCGAAGCAACTCAGGTGGGTATTAAACCCGTAGCTGATTAACGCCGTTAATCCTGAGCTTTGGCATCATTTTGCAGCATACGTTCCAGCTTGGTTTTCGACATAACATACATGGTTACGGTGTCTTTTAACTCGGCATGCGCACTTAGCAGTGCGTTATGCTTTTTTTCCAGCTCATCAAAATCTTTTTTTAGCTGTATATATTCAGCAAGGCCTTTAAAGATAGCTTTTGAGTAAGTAAGCTCAGCTGTCATACGCTGTGCTTTAGCTAAGATAGCCAGTTGCTCGTCATTAGGGCGAATGGTAATTGCCATAGATAAACCTGAACAGAAATACAGAACGAAAGCATTCTACAGCGTTGAGTTAAAATAGAAAGCCTATTGGAAGCATACTAGAGGTAATTAGAAGTGACACATGGATTTTATGGTTTCAATAGCTGCTTTACCAACTATAGATTATATCCCATAATGTATATTATGTTAAATAGGCATTAGGACGCAGCAAGGCTGCCGTCGTCACTCGCCGGAGTCGTCATTAGCCCCGCTATCAGAGCTATGGCCGCTACCGCCCCGGCTATCCTCTTTAGGACGCTACCCAGTGCTTCACGTACTGCCGGTGATTTAGCTTTTTCCATATCCAGCTTAACCAGCACTTCACCAATGTCTAAGTTGCACTGTTCAGCAATGAACAAAGCCTGCTCTGGTGTTAAGTGACGTCTACCGGCTTTAATGTGCGCAACATTCCCTTGATTCAGACCATCAATACGTTCTGCTATCTCAGAATCCGTTTTCAGTCCCACTTTTTCCTTTAGCTTCGTTACAAGCCAATAGCTGTAGTTATCTGGCATTTCACTATCCCCTTATTTTTCCGAAATTTTAGCATCTATAAGTATGTCATGCTTGACATATTAAAAGCAGAGGATCATACTTTTTATGTCACGATTGACATACCTTGTTAGAGGCTGGAACCATGAACAAGTTAGAGCAAGTTACTCAAATTCTGTATACCGCAACGGACTATGCCGATGCACTGGCAAAGCTTGCTGCCATCAACGCAAACGTAACCACTTACCAAAGCTACAGCGTCATAGATGAATTTGGCCTGATTTTCTTCGCTTCACGCAATTACCAGTTACCACTGGTTATCACGTTTGACGGTGTTAGCCCTTCAGTCACAGTTGAACAGTACCAAGCCGTTTACGCTCAACAGCAGCTGGAATTATCTAAGTCGGTTCCAGCCCATGATTCTCCGGCCGCTGTTGAGCACCTTGTTATACCTGAACAATCCACAGAATCTGTGGATAAGCCTGTACGCAACTGGCTACAAAAGCACTATGCCAAGCTTGATATGCGTAAAGAGGTTTTACGTACTGATCGCCGGTTACGCTACAGCCGTGTTAAGGGGTTGTCGTCATGAATGATTTACTTAATGACCCTTCTTTACCTTACGGTCTTTTTGCTGGCTGTATGCTTATCGGTGGCTTTATTTGCTGCAATAAGTGGGTTTACTCAGGCAAATCCGCTTACGGCATTTTGGGTATAGCTCTTATTTTTGGCGCAATTTTTGTTGCTTCATTAGCACCTTTAGGCGGTGCAGCGTAATGTCCGCCCTTGGCCACTGGTTCATAGACCGGCTTGTTGTTGAGCAGACACACTTAGGTGATCGTCTGCCAATGATTGGTGACAAGGGCTATGTCACCGTGAACCTGCATACAGGCGAATTTGACCCTGAAAAAATCGTTGCTTCCCGCGCCACCATTCAAAGCAGCTTCTCTACGTCACTACGTGTTAGCTGTGATGGCCACCGCGTTAGAGTTGAGGGCAACCCCTCACGCTTTGGCCGTGTTGAAAACCTGTATGGATTCACCACTTTTGAAGAGTGCATACAGGTTTACAACATAGTGCTGGGCAAGCTTGGCTTACCACCGTTCACCACCGGCAGCTTCTACTTTACGAAAGACTTTCACGACGATGCTGCCAACCGCAAGCACAAAAAGCGTTACACCGGCGCCATAATTCGCCATGTAGACATAACGCGGAATCATATGGTCGGGTATCAAAACGAATTCGCCTTTTTGCGCGCCCTCGCAACGATGTCTATGCCCAATGGTAAGCGTCCTAACCTTTACCCTAACGGCGCTACTGTTGATTACTCCACCAGCCGCAGCATAGGCGGTAGCAGCTGGGATTACAGCAAGTTTTATATCAAATGGCTTGAACTTGTTGAACATGAAAAAAAGAACCTGAAAGACGCCAGCGACGAAGATAAATCCTATTACAAAAAGCTGGTTGAACACTGTCAGGCTGCCGGAATTGTCCGCGAAGAACACAGCTTTAAGGCTAAGAAATTAGACCGCTATGAGCTGTGCTTTTACGGCCATGTCACTATCGAGGATTTAGCAACACACCACACGTTAACCACGTTGGAAAATCTCACTGAAACTCTAGAGGTCGCAACTATGGACTATGTAACCATTGCCGACCAGCTGCTACGCCGCCAAGTTTGTAAGTCACGTCAGGCCGCGAACGCTACCGCTAACTACTGTCATATGTGGCTCAATGGTCAGCCCTTATACAACGAAGATACCGGTAAGTACCCGCGTCAATACTACGTGCATAAACAGCGTCTGCTCCAGCTCGGTCTGGATATCTCCATGCCATTCGATGCAAGCCGTACAGCATTGCCAATGATAAGACACCAGCGCGAAATCACTGTCCAACCGCACCAAATGCCGGACTGGTATCGCAAACCCTCAACCCGCAACTTTGTTGTAATTCATGGCCGCGCGGCCTAAGGAAACACTATGAGCTTAACCACAGTGCAATTTGTCATTACTGAAATTTCAGCCGGTTTAATGGAACAGTCAGACGGCAGTACCACGCCGTATGCCAGCGTTACCGGCGTTCAAAATTTCCCGAATAACGATCAGCGTAAAACAGGGTTCAGCTACGGCTCTCCTACCCTGAAAATCAAGCTGATTGACCAAAGTACCGGCCTGCCAAATATCAAGCTGGCAGAGGAACTACGCAAGGCAAACGTCTTTATGAAAGAGGTGTATCTGAACTGCCGCACCAAAATCACTAAAAGCGGTATGACCTTTGAAGCCTTAACCATAGACGACCCGCAAGTTAAAAAGGCCGTCTAAATGGAAACCATATTCATTGACCCTGACCAACTCGATTACTTAGCCGGCGTCATTATGATGACCGGTTGCTGTATTTGTTTTTGTCTGGGCCTGAATGCGTGGGAGTCGTCAGCAAAATGATTACTTTCGCGATTATCGCCAGCGCCTGCATCGGTTCCTATTTCTTAGGCTGGTGCTTTGCTGCTGGTCTTTATCTGTTCCGGCGTCTTGCCTGGACAGCAACACGTTAACTTTAAATTGAGAGGTATCCAATGGATCCAGTAGAAGCCGCGTTCACAGCAATTGGTACAGAAATTTCAACTATGACAGGTCATGCGTGGCCTATCGCTACCGCTGTAACCGTTGCCATAATCGGCATTGGTTTATTTAAAAAGTTTGCTCAGCGGGCAGCTAAATAACAAAGGCCGCTCCAGACATGAAAACGTTAATGTTATTTATCGCTTTAACTGCTTCTGTCTGGAGCAGTTTTTCTTATTCTCAAGCAATGCGTGTATCTGGCTTTGCTATGTATCAAGGTGCGCAATACATTACAGGCTGGTCACTGTCTCCCTCAGAAGTTTATGTTCCTTGCAATCAGCATGACAGCCCTTGCATTAACGCTTATCTGGCTGATGCTTTGGAGCTTACAACCAGCTCAGGTTTAACTTACGGTTTAACATATTGCTCAGGCTCAAATCCTATTCCCAATAACTACTCGTGTGGCAATGTTCCTGTCCTTAGATATACCACTTTTCCAACACAGGTTGCCGATGAACCTACCCAAACGTGCAGGACTATTGAAGGTAATACAATTGAGGGTTATCACAGCTCTGCTGATAGCTATTGCGTAAACACCAGCCTCACTACAGGCGGCACCAATCCACAGCCATTACTCTGCCGGTCTAAAGATGCCATTGAAGTCCCTACCGGCTCCGGCAATTTTACGCATTTTATTTCTGTGGATTCATGTGATGCCCCTACTGGCCCAGACGGTGGCGCAGACCCTGAGCCATGCACTGAAAACTGTGACCCTGAACCTTGCACTGAAAACTGCGAACCTACAGACCCCGAAACACCACCCGGTGGTGATGATGGTTCAGGTGTTCCTGGCACTGGCGGTGGCCCTAATTCCAGCAATACCAGCGTTACCGGCACCGCCACAGATAGCGAAGGCAAGGTCACCAACATCAACCTAGAAATGGATCAGGATTTCAGCCCCATTACAGACCGCCAGAACGAGACTAACGAGCGCTTAAAAGTAGAAAACCAGAACAGCGCCAACCTCGTTGAAAAGGTTAACGGCCTTGGTCAGGGCCTTATCGAAGCCAACGACAATTTAGAAGGTATTCGCGATGCTATCGACGGCCTTGGCAACCCTGATATGTCTGGCATTGAGGGCAAATTAGACGGTATCAAAGAAGGCATCGACGGCATTAAAGATGGCATGGGAACCGCTGAGGAAGGCGAAGCAGCAGCAGACGGTGTATCGCTGCCAGACTACCAACGCACGATAGACAATGGCTTTGGTGACATTATCGGTGCCATTAACTCTGACGATAACAACCAAAAAGAAGGCCAATTACTGAATTTAGATGAAAACTTACGTGCTTTTTCATCTGTTCCGGCACTGTTTGATTTCGCTGCTGATAACTGTCAGCCGGTATCGTTTGGCAGCAATATCAGCTTAGACCTTTGCCCGTACGCTGCCACCAGCTCGGGTATTTTGTCCTGGGTGCTCACTGTGCTAACGATTATTTTCCTTATCCATTCCATCAGCGCTGATATCAAAAAAATAAGGATGTCTTAACATGCCTATAGTCGCTTTTTTTGGTGCTTTTCTGTCGCGTTACTTCGCCTGGCTGGCTGCAGCTTGGGCCATTGGTGCCTTAAAAACCATTGCTATTTACACCATCATGTTTGCTGCCATTGTCGGCAGCATCCTTGGCTTTTTTGCCTTCGTAAACGGTGCTATCACTGACTATATAAACGGCATGGGCCATATCAGCCAAAACACCCTTATTGGCATAGCATCCTTTTTGCCGACCAACATGCCTGCTCTTGCTGCTACCATCATCGGCTATTACCTCTTAAGCCTCAGTGTTCACCTGATTATTGAAATCGCCAGGATGAAAGCACGCTGGGCAGAAAAAGCGCTTTCGCATTTCAAGGCTAAGTAACCGTGCCGGTCTGGATAGTTACAGGTAAACTGGGTGGCGGCAAAAGCCTGATGTCTGTGTCGCGCATACAGCAATACCTGCTGCAGGGCCGTAAAGTTGCCACAAACCTTGATATCTATCCAGAGCACATGCTTGGCCCTGACAAGAAGCAAACCCAGCTTTACCGGTTACCTGACATACCGACCATAGCAGACCTTGAAGCCCTTCCCCGCGGCTACGACGATGACAAAATTGACGAAAACAAAAACGGTCTGCTTGTCCTGGACGAAACCGGCATTTTTTTAAATTCGCGCAACTGGAACGCCCCTGGGCGTGCCGAAGTGAATGCGCATTTTAAGTTGCTTAGAAAACTGCGCTGGGATGCAATTTTTATCATTCAGGACATAGAGAACCTGGACGCCGATGCCAGGCGAACCATTGCCGAACACGTGGTTTACTGCCGCCGCATGGACAGGATGCGCATTCCTATTATCTCCGCCCTGTTCAAACTGCTAACTACCTTTGATTTACCCATGCCGCAGTTGCACATGGGCATTGTGAAGTACGGCATATCTGAAATGGCCATGACCGTTGACCGATGGCAATACTACGGTAGCCGCCTTTATGAAGCGTACAACACCGAGCAACTTTTCAGCGAATCGGTAAACCATTCCGGTATTACCGGCTTAACGACTATTCTGCCCAGCTGGTACACCCACGGGCGTTACGTAACTAAATGGGAGCGCGCAAAAAATGCAGTTAAAAACTACCAGGTTAAAAGCATTCATTTTTTTTCAATTGGGGCATTAGTTGCAGCGTTTACCGTTAATGCCCTAGTCACCTCAGAGCCAGAAATCCCTAAAAAGGGCGTCTGGTCATGTAATGACGCCTACAAACAGCTGTACGGCAGCTGCAGCGCCAAACCGATAGCACCTTACGACTATTACTACCCCAAACCAGAAGAAAAACAGGCCGATAAATCCGAAACTGCGTCACAGACAACAGAGCCAGGACAATCACAGGTCATTTACATGGCCGGTTGGCAGCTCACTAACAAAGGCTGGCAGGTCAATTTTGTTGACCAGACCGGAGCGCCCTACTACCCGCTAAGCTACCATGTCAGGGAGATGGGCCAGTGTGTGGCGCGTATACAGCTGGAGGGGGTCACGCAACGCCTGACCTGTATGCCGGATTCTCTGGCATATCATGGTAAACCGCCACCGGACACAACTGCCGAAGCTGTGAGCGCTGCCAGCCCCTTTTAGGGGCGGCAAGCGCGAGCAAGCGGCAGTTGTGCTATGGGGTAAAGGGGCAACGCCCCTTTGCAGTGAGCACGCGACGGAGGAGCGCGCGCAACGGGAGCCAACCCAGCTGTGAGCGGCACAGGGCTTTTTCGCGTTCGCAGGACTGGCGGCCAATCCGGCGCCGGTTCGCGCCCTGCCGAACCCCTAGCCAGCGCAGCTGGCATAAAAAGCAGTGCCGCAGGCACGCATTAGATCGCGTTAGCGTCTCGCAGCTTGCTGCGTTTTCTTGGCCGTCTCCGGCCCCGCGCCTAAGCGCGTTTTTTCACATTCTCGGCGCGTCTGCGCGTCTGCGATTTTTGGGGCTAAAAAGGAGTGGATTTTGGCAGTGTTGAGCAGCGGCGAAAGTTCGAGTTCCTGTTACACTCGAACTGAGTGCGGACATCCGCAGTAGAACTACACACTTTACTGTAGCGGAAAACCACTACCACTAAACATATATCATTGTTTCATAAGGACTATTTTGCAAAAGCTAACAATAATTACCCCTTTAAGGTACTGGAACTAGTTCCGGTCGCTTTTCAGGGAGTAATTCAGACGTATGTTGCCTAAAAAAGCATCGTTACCAGACTTCAGGCAGATGTATACATCTGCATTTGGTTTTTGGGAAAAAAAGCACAAGTTAGCTGCAGAATTTTTCGGCGTTACAGAGCAAACCGCCAAACGCTGGTATGAAACAAATACCCCGCACCCGTCAGCCTACCGATACCTTGCCGTACACAACTCTGGTTATCTGCCACTAACGCACGGCTGGCGGCATTGCAGCATAGACAAAGACGGCATATTGCACACACCACACGGTAGCTGTACGGCCGGTGACGTTGCTATGATATGGCGCTACAAGTGGGCAGCAGAACAGTCATCAAAGCAGCTTAAAACCACACGGGAAAAGCTCTCAGACATCACCAGTGGCACCAAATACAAAATGCTGTTGCATACTGCTGATTATCTTAATAGGCTGGTACAGGACTTTACCGATGGAACCGGCTAAACCTTATGATAGAACTAGTTTTTTCTTTGCTGCTTGCTGCACCTGAGTTAGAAAAAAAGTATGAGTATTGCTACAAACCTAACCGCTGTCAGATGGTTAATGCTGTTGTTTACAACACCGTTTTAATTAGGAACCAGATTCAGAAGTTTAAGCCTGTTTTGCCAGCTGGTTTAACTTGTATGGTTAATCTTAAACTTTCTCCTGACGGTGGAATTACCAGTATTTCGGCTTTGAATTGTGATCCTCAGTACAGCGCCATGATCATCAAGGGCATTGTTTCTGCCTCACCATTTGAAATGATTCCTGAAGCATACTCACATGTTTACGATATAAATCTTACTATTTCCCATTAAGACGGGGGCTTAAAGCCCCCTTATGGTTATCTAGTGTGGCATGCCGGACTACAATGTTTACACCCATCCACACTACTGTATTTTCTTTTTGCAGCAGCTACAGCTTCTTTACAGCTGCTAAATTCTCCCAGATAGCTTTTGTTCGTTGCAAGACTTAGCCAACTGCAACCCGCTGTATGTACTTCGTGCTCTTTGCTTGGAGTGTTTTGCGGATTATCATTTACGTAGTAAGTTGTCATGTAATTTCCTTATAAAATAAATTGATAGTTCTTTTCAAGAACACCTAGTACTGTAGTGTCTTTATAGAATACGTCAAATTAGCTATGTAAAATTACTGCATTGAAGAAAAAGGATTTTAATTATGACAAGTGAGGTTGCTAATCTAATTGGCTATGGTTTTGTATTTGTAATAATGGTCGTTGGATTTATTATCTATCACTCCAGCCCCAGACTTAGTAACTGCGGCTCTTGTGGTAGATATTTAACAATGAAACAGAACCGATATTGGTACAAGGTTAATGGTCAAGAAGTTCCTTTCTGTACCAAATGCCATAACAAACGTACAAAAACGGGGCTTTAAGCCCCGCTATGCAAACGTCAATTATGTTAAATTGACAGTTGCAACCAATAAGGCATGCTAGCCTTTTACGTGATTTCTATTTATCTGTGTTACTACCATCGCCATCCACTAATTGAATTGATAAGTTGGCGTATAAACCCCCTTCGTCTTAACTTCTAAATCAGGGTTTGCAAGCTGGTTCTCTGTTTTCAGCCTGCACCAGACAAAGTACAAGGTTTTATACCGCTGAAAGTCTGAACCAACAAACCAGATAAGTGATAGCGCTACGCCAAACATTGTTATAGCAAACAAAGCATGAAGCAAGCTTGGCTCTGCTATTAGCGGCACGATACCACTGAAGCCCAAAATGAATAAAATTATCGACGCCCAAAAAGAATAAAACGTTTGGCTCTTATCAAACCAGCCAAATTCAATGGCAATTTTGCCGTTTATTGGTCTGACGTACTTCGCAATGCGCTTTAACTGTCTACTGGTGAGAAAGTTTTTCAAATATAACTCCCTCAGCATGTCTGCGTTTTCCATTGATGCACGAATGCCAGATGCCAACACAAAAGCTTCTTCTTCAATACGTTTATCAAGATATTCCGCGACCTTTGAATCAACAGAAATATTGGCTTTAACCTCGGCTAGCCGTTTTAGATCACGTTTTAAATACAGTTCGTCGTGAGTATCGATGACGGCTCTGATAACTTTAATCAGCCCTGATACCAATGAAATGCTGATAACTACCGCAGCAATTAACCAATGTGTGTTAACTAAGTCTGATGTTAGATGTTCCAAACTAAATACCTGCTAATGATGAAAACTGAGTTAAACACTTTAATAGCATACAGAAAAACCGACATTGGCACGTCCTTGCAGCTTGTGAGTTGTTGTGAATTCGCGTAGAACATAACTCGCAGTCAGCCAATAGCGCAAGTATTTAACATATTTTAAGCATTAACGGCGGTTCATCGCCCTCACCCATCAATTTGCTGCTGTCTTGCCAGATAACGTAGACTACCTGCCAATTACCCACGGCTGGCGTAAATGGACAGCAGAACAGCTCACAAGGCGGCAAGGGAAAAGGACAGAACCAGCGGCACTAAGTACAAAATGTTGTTGCATACTGCAGATTACCTAAATAGATTGGTTAAAGATTTTAAGGGCTAAATTTAGGTGTTTATGGAATATTTTGCGTTAACTATATCGATTATTAGTCTTATTTTAAGCATAAAAATTTGGCAACGCGACAATATGCTTTCACTTGGAAGCCTTAAAACTCAATTATTACTGAAAATAATCAGAGCTGAAGGCGTATGGTCGATGATAATCCATGATTTTGAAAGCGTTAGAGTTAATATCTCGGTTCTTTCACCTAGCAAGGCATTTGTGATTAAAGCTCAATTAGATGAACTAAATGCTATCGCTCAAGAATTCCGTAGCTATAAAGACCATATAACATCTATCCGTGAAGACCTGGAACTTTCTATAAATAACTATCGTTTTAATGACATCCAACATTTGGATTACCGATTTAGTAAGTATTTGGAAAGGATTCAATCATCTGAAAAGGTAGCAAAAGAAAAATTGAAAAATATGACCGATTTGATTACTTCCAGATTAAGTTCGTTGTGAAACTGCCTCATTGCCATGCTATGGCGCTGTAAGTGGACAGCCGAGCAAGCTTAAAGCAACACGGAAAAAGCTACGAGACATTACCAGGGCGCTAAATACAAAATGCTCCTGCATACTGCTGACTATTTAAATCGTTTAGTTCAGGACTTCTCAGATGGTTTGAGTTAACCCTAAATTAATTTTTATTGGTTAATTAAAGATTAACAAGTAGCTGATTTTAAAGAATTATTTGATCTTTTTGTTTTTGGGTGTCACAATCATCTTGGTTAAATATTGACCGGCAAATTTGAGGTTGACCATGCAAGCATTCAACATCTGTTTTTATAACGGTAGGTCTGAAATTCATGACTTACCTAAACGTCCTGAAATTGGTGACGTTCTTGAGTTTTCTGAAATCGAGTTCATTGTAGATTCCATCTATCCTTCTAATCATGAAAGCGCTGAAATTGATGTTTATGTAAAATCTCATACTTCAATTAAGCCCACTATTCTCGTCGGGAGGCGTAGATCTTAATAATGGTTAGATTAAATGCATTAAAAAACGGGCATAAGTCCGTTTTTCTATTATGTTGAATTGCGTTTACAGTTGATTGTAAGTGCTCATGTGCTATTTCTCTTCCTTCTGCAAGTTCAACGCTAGCTCTATACATTCAGCATTAGACTTCATTACTTCAATGGCCCTTTTACCTAAAAAAGCTGTGGCGTACATCGCTATCGCGGTTCCGTATAGGATGCCCGATAAAATGCCACCTTGTTGTTGGATTGCAAAAATCAGTGCTATTGCTGCCGGTATTAGCCCTGTTTTATCAATGACACCAATCAAAAAGCCTATTCGTTTATCGATCGTTTCATAGTCCTTCTCGATGGTACGCTTAACTTCATTCAATGAATCCTCTGAAAATGACGCAAGGTAATCTATAAAGTCCATTCTATTGTGAGTTCTTATACTGGCCAGTTTGCTGTAACCCGACAATGGTTGATTATAAAAAATGCCAAAACTAAGGATTTGCGCTACAGCGTACGCAAATGCTGCGAGCAAACAAATTGCGCCCGAATAAATCAACCATTCTGGCGCTATTACCAGCGTGACAAGTGAAACGGCCAAAGTAACCAGAAACACACCGCCTATTCTCTGCTCCCAGGCATGGGTGTTTTTAATTATTGGAATTTTTCTTTGATTAGAAAAGCGTTCAATAACGTCAAAGACATCCCTAACTTCGTCAATATTGTCGTCGCATTGTCGGACGCTATTCATAACTCTCCTTTATCAACCGTGCCACATTAAGCCTGCTTGTAGCATGACGCTGATACTACAATACTTTATTGAACATGTTCACTTATTTGCTGCAAAGATGCTACTCTGTTTGCGTTTATTTCCCTTAGATCACAACAGAGGTTTTATGAAGTCAATTATCGCTGGCCTGGCTCTGACTGCTTTAGGCTGCTCTGCTTTTGCTGCACAAGCCAATACGTCAAATATTGGCTGGAAACAGGCTGCTAAGTCTGATATTAACTGGAATTACGTAGGTGCTGGTTATGCCAAAGCAACGATTAAAAATATAGGTAATGATGACGTAGATCTTGATGGTTATCAGCTAAATGCCCGTTATCTGTTGTCTGATAACTTGTACCTGCATGCTTCTTACTATGATGTATCAGGTGATATTGTCCTTGATGATATTGTGGGGCTTGAGCTGGAAGCGTCTGAATTAGTTGTAGGCTTAGGTGTGCGTCAGGCAGTAGCTAAAAACATAGATTCTTTTATTGAAGCTGGCTATGTGCGCTCAGAAATGGGAGTGGTTAATTTTGAAAAACAAACGTTCAATGGCTTCCAGGCCAGTGCTGGTTTTCGTTATCTTGTGATCCAGAGTCTGGAATTGTCAGCAGCGCTGCGTTATAACGACAGCTCAGGCAGTGACAGTAGTACTTTTGGCGATATCTCGGCGCGTTATCGCGTTACGCCAATGATCGATTTATACATTAACTATCAGTTCGATAGTGATGCTTCTTTGCTGGGCACCGGCGTTGCACTGAATTTCTGATAGGTGACCAAATTAATGCAAACCGAACTGCCTTTCTCCCAGGCTTGCGAAAACAACAAAGCGCCCATTTTAGCGGTGTTGCAGCAAGCCTTTTCTAATTGCAGTAAGGTGTTGGAAGTGGGCAGCGGTACCGGCCAGCATGCGGTGCATTTTGCCGCTGCTTTGCCACATTTGCGCTGGCAGGCGTCGGATCAGGCGATGTACTTGCCTGATTTAACCGAAAGGCTGCGCCGTGCAGCCTTGCCTAACCTGCCCTTGCCATTGCAACTGGACATCAGTACCGATGCATTACCAGAGCAGCAGTTTGACGCACTGTTTAGCGCCAATACGCTGCATATTATGCCGTGGCCTGTGGTTAAGCAGTTTTTCAGCCGCTTAACCGCTTTAACTACACAGCAAGCAACGCTTTGTATTTATGGCCCTTTTAACTATAACGG
This sequence comes from Rheinheimera pacifica, assembly GCF_024809855.1. Taxonomy (GTDB): domain Bacteria; phylum Pseudomonadota; class Gammaproteobacteria; order Enterobacterales; family Alteromonadaceae; genus Alishewanella; species Alishewanella pacifica_A. The sequence goes on along the minus strand of NZ_JANUEM010000015.1, from coordinate 31,200 downwards.
CCGCTTTACCAGTGATAGTAATAAAGCCTTTAATCTGTCACTTAAAAGCCGCAACCCGGCAATGGGTATTCGTGATATTGCTGCGGTTGTTGCTTTGGCCGCTGCCGCCGGTTTTACGCTACAGCACGATCACAGTATGCCGGCAAATAACCGTTTGCTGCAGTTTTTCCGAACTGGCGCTTAGCTAGACTTTTTATAGGGCAAAGCCTGCATCGCCTGCGTACTATAGGCTTTAAGGTGTTCAGTTTCCTGCTGAAAATATGCTGTTATTGCACCACTTAGCGGCGTATCAGCAAACAGGTAGCTACCATAGCGCATTACCGGTTCAAAGCCGCGTTTAAGTTTATGCTCGCCCTGGGCACCGGCATCAAAGTAGCGCAGACCATGTTTAATGCAATACTCAATACCCTGGTAATAACACAGCTCGAAATGCAAATGCTCGGCATCAATAAGTGTGCCCCAATATCGGCCGTACAAAGTATCAGCGCTTTTAAAACACAGGGCAGCAGCAACAATGTCTTGTTCTGTTTCGCCGCTAAAAGCCGCAAATACCACGATGCTATCGGCCATGGTTTCAGCCAAAGCAATAAAGCTTTGCGGGCTGATATAGCCATGATGGCCGGAGCGTTTTAAATAGGTAGCCTGATAACAACGGATAACTGCCTGCCAATGCACAGCACTAAGCTCATTGCCATGCAGCGTTTTGATGCTAAAACCGTTGGTTTGGCGCTCATGACGGATTTGTTTACGCTTACGGGCATTAAGCTGCTGCAAGAAATCATCAAATTGCTTATAACCGCTGTTTTGCCATAAAAACTGCACATCATGCCGCGCTAAAAAGCCCTGCTCTGTCAGGTTGTGTTGCAATGGTGCTGTTGTATATAACCATTGCGCGCTGCAAAAATCGTTCGCTGCTACTCGCTGCTTTATTGCTGCACAAACAAGTGGCAACAGGCTATCGGCAAGATCAGCACTTAGCAGGCCAAGCCTGGGCCCGGTTGCCGGTGTAAAGGGAATAGCGGCTATCCATTTCGGATAATAAGCCAGTTTGTGCTGCTGATACGCCTCAGCAATTAGCCAGTCGAACAGGTATTCGCCATAGGAGTGGCTTTTAATATAGCCAGGTACTGCAGCCAGCAAAATGTTGTCCTGCCATAATGTCAAATGTTGGCTATACCAGCCGCGGTTGTGCTTGCTGGTGCGGTGGACACTATCTACACTGCCGCCCTGCTCCAGCGCCAGTAAAAAAGCATGCCGGCAAAAAGGGTAAGCGTGTGGCGTATTATTGATAAACAACATATCCCACTGCTGTGCGGTCACCTGAGTTAATGAGCTAAGCCATTTAAGCTGCATAACAATTAGTCGGTTTGGTTATCAGGTAGAATAAAGTGGTATGCATGTTGTTGATCAGCCCCTTGAGATGTTTTACCTGCGTAACTATATCTTGTGTAAGCCTGTTCCTTGTAAAACTATTTTACCCACCCAGCTTAAGGAGACATGATGAGCCAACAGTATACCCCACCCAAAGTCTGGCAGTGGAACGCCGAAAATGGCGGCCAGTTTGCCAGTATTAACCGCCCTGTTTCCGGTGCTACCCACGATAAAGTGCTGCCCAAAGGTAAACAGCCTTTGCAACTCTACTCACTGGCCACCCCCAACGGTGTTAAAGTAAACATTATGCTCGAAGAGCTGCTGGCTGCTGGCCACAGCGGTGCTGAATATGATGCCTGGCTTATCAGCATTAAAGATGGCGACCAGTTTGGCAGCGGTTTTGTCGGCGTAAATCCTAATTCAAAAATTCCGGCATTACTGGATACCACTAACGGTGTGCGGGTGTTTGAATCAGGTTCTATTTTGCTTTACCTGGCAGAAAAATTTGGTGCATTTTTACCGAAAGATATCGCCAAACGCACTGAGGTACTGAACTGGCTATTCTGGCAAATGGGCAGTGCGCCTTTTGTCGGTGGCGGTTTTGGCCATTTTTATGCGTACGCACCGGAAAAATATGAGTACCCGATAAATCGCTATGCCATGGAAACCAAGCGGCAATTAGATGTGCTGGACAAACAGCTGGCAAAACATGAGTTTGTCGCGGGCGATGAGTACAGCATTGCTGACATGGCAATATGGCCCTGGTACGGCGGTATAGCGCTAAACCGGGCTTACAACGCCGCAGAGTTTTTAGATACCCAAAGTTATAAGCACCTGATGCGCTGGGCAAAACAGATTGATCAGCGCCCGGCGGTTAAACGCGGTTATATTGTTAACCGTAACTTTGGCGATGGCCCGCTGTTGCCAGAGCGCCACAGCAGCGACGATTTTGCTCAGTTTAATCTCTGACTACGTAGCGGCCTGTTGAACACCAGCAAGCCGCTTAATATCAGGTTAGTCCGTTACTTTACGTGCCGATTCTGCCCAGATATAGGTAACACCAACACCAAACGACCAGCCTCCCGTCTGTACCAGCAACGGGCTGTTGGCATTTTTAGCGCCTTGCGTCCATTCATAGCGGGCAAAACCGAAACCGCGCCATTTATCAGAGAACTTTTTACCCACACTGGCCGATCCTCTAAGGGCAATTAAACCGGCTTGTGCATCGTAAAATGGCCGCTGCGCAGTAACATCGTCTTCTGATACCTGATAAAAATAATCGTTTAATCTTTCATTGCCAAACAGTGCGCTTACGCCAAAAGAGTAAAACGTTTGTGCTGCGGTGATAAGATCTGCATTTAGCCCTGGCTCAAAGCTCACGCCGCTATATCGCAGACTGTCGTCCAGATCAAACACTGCCCGCAGCGGAAAATCTGCCCGCACAGTGGTACCAAAGAAATCTTCGCTTAACGTCCAGCGCAGCCGTGGCCCGGCTTCTACTAAAATACCTAAGTCGTCCATACCTTCACGTACGGTAATATCATCATCGGACGACCCCAGAGAGCCGGCAAAGCCCATATCCAGCTCCAGAGAGTCGGTTTTAAATGCACGCAAACCTACATTGTTACGGTCAGCGCGTAGTATATCGCCGCGATAAATCAAATACGGTAATACAAAGTTGCGCCGTACCAACTGATCTGAACCCGGATATGCCAACTGATTGACATTAATACCAATTAAACCGGCTTCCCACAGCGGTAACGCGGGTTGATCTGCCAGCACCGGGCTGGCTAACAGCAGGCTGTATAACAAAATAGGAGAAAACTTAACTGTCATTTATACCTCAAGGCTTTTCTGGTAGCCCAGCTACGCTGGCTTTATTTAAATTACTGTGCCCAATTTCAACGTACCAAAGCAATGCGCCCTGCTTTAACAAAACCCGGCCATAAACGCGGTACGGGGGCTAGCACAAACAAATCACCGTTTAATCCGGTAAGTTGTTGTGGCACACCGGCGGCTTTGGCAACATCGGCATTAGCGGCTAAGTGCGCGGCTTCGCCATGCACCGGCACGGCTATTTGCGGCTGTACCCAACGGTAGAGTAAATCCAGCTCGCCCCTGTTTGGATGACCGGACACGTGAATTGGCAGCTCAGTATCATGGCTTTGCAATGTTTGGATATTCCGGGCGTTAAATTTCTCCACCAGGCGGCTAATCAGCATTTCATTACCGGGAATAATGATAGAGCTGAAAACCACCAGATCGCCCTGCTCCAGCAGCAACAGCGGATGGTTATCATCGGCAAGACGGCTAAGGGCTGCACGCGGCTCTCCCTGTGAACCGGTAGCAATAACCAACACCTCTTCCTTTGGTAAATAACCAATATGACTGGCGTCCACTACTGTTAACTCATCAGGCCAATAACCGGTAGCCCGGGCTACCCCTACCATATTGTCCAGCGAACGGCCCAGCAGTGCCAGATACCGGCCGGTTTGGGCGGCTATACGGGCCAGTGAAATCAGCCGGCCTACGTTAGAGCTAAACCCCGTTACTACTACCCTGCCTGATGCGGCTTTAACAACCTGTAATAAGGCGTTATGGCAGTCAGCTTCAGACAGAGAAAACCCCTCACGCAAGGCATTGGTAGAATCGCACACCATCGCCGTAATATTGTGCTGCGCCAGGCGCTTAAATATCGTGCTTTTAAATGCGCGGCCAGTGATCGGGCTGGCGTCAATTTTCCAGTCTGCGGTATGAAATACAGTACCGGCAAGGGTTTTGATCACCAAAGCATGGGGGTCAGGAATAGAATGGGTAATAGCCAGCCAGTGCAGACAAAAAGGCCCAATATTTATAGTGGCACCGCTTAATACTTCAATAACCGGTACTTTGTCAGCTAAGCCAAGACCACTTAACTTACGCCGCAGTACTTCAGCGGTAAATGGCGTGGTGTATACCGGGCAATTAAAACGCTGCCACAATTGTGGCAAAGCACCAATATGGTCTTCGTGCGCGTGGGTAATAACTATGCCGCACAAATTTTCTTTTTGCTGGCTGATAAAAGTAGGATCTGCTGCCAGTACTTCGGCATTTGGGGTGCCATCAACAGTGCTATATTGCGCAGACAAAGGGCTGTTAAAGGTTACACCACAATCTACCATCAACCACTGGCCGGCATGGCCATACAGGTTAAGGTTCATGCCAATTTCACCGGTGCCCCCCAGTGGTAGAAACCACAGATCGTTAATACCCGGTGTGGCCGCCGCATGTTGCTTACTTATAACCCACTCCTTCTACCTGCCTTTAAAACGTAATTGCCAAGCAGTTTGACAGCATCCTTGCTGGTTTGCCAGCCCTGGTACTACTGCGTGTGGCTCATGGCTGGGTTAGGGTTAACTGCAAAGTTATGCGGCGTGGCGCCCTTCACGTATTTCTTCCAGTAGTTTTTTATTAAACGCCTCTAAATCGTCAGGAGTCCGGCTGGTTACCAGGCCATTGTCTACTACTACCTGTTCGTCCACCCAAATGGCGCCGGCATTTTTCAAATCAGTCTTGATACTGTTATATGACGTAACTTTGCGCCCTTTTAGTACGCCAGCTTCTGCCAACAACCAGGGGCCGTGGCAAATGGCTGCCACCGGCTTATTGGCGCTATCACTGAAAAAGGCCTGAATAAAGTGGACCGCTCGTTCGTCCTGGCGCAAGGTGTCGGGGTTTATCAAGCCGCCTGGCAACACTAAAGCATCATAGTCTGTTGCTTTGGCATGTTGCAGGGTTTTATCTACTGCTACGGTGTCAGCCCAATCTTTACCCGACCAGCCTCTGATGTTGCCATCTTGCTGTGAAATAATATGTACTGTAGCACCTGCAGCAATCAGAGTATTTCGGGGAGAGGTAAGCTCACTGAACTCAAAACCATCAGTGGCAAGAATTGCAATTTTTTTACCTGTTAAAACCGGTTGAACGTTCATAATGTGCCTCCAATATTATTCAATGTTACATGGTGTAGTGTAAAGATTACCTGGTATACCAAAGTAGCCGGGTAACCAGCTAAATATCTTCCAGCCTGTTAGCACCTTGCATTATTTGCTGTGCCTCATTTTTTTCCAAATCGTGGATCTCCGCCAAAAGTCGCTGCATTTGCGGCGGATGAGAGCGTCCTTGAAGGTTTTGATAGAGCAAGATTATCTGCTGATGCAGATTTTCTACTTCAGTAATAATTTCAGCATTGGTCATTGCAGCAAATGCTTTGCCATCCACGGTATTATCAAGCAGCGGATGTTGCTCCAAATGCTCAATGCACCAGGTACTTAACGTGTTGTCAGCAGCAATTTCTTTAAAACCAGCCACGGTGTCGGCCAGCTGAATTTCCTTATCAGCAAGATGATCAAGCAACATCCTACTGCGTTCGTCTGAATGGCGTTTGGCACTTTGAGCAAAACAATGGGATAAATGTTGATGGTAACCGGATGTCCAGGTTAGTAGATCACGGAAAGATTCAACTCGCATAAGCCCTCCTGTCATATTAGGTAATTAATAACAGGCAAAAAACAGGCCGCAATTGCGGCCTGTTGACTTTATATAGCTTAACGCTAAGCTGATTACCCCGCTTTTACCGTGTTAATCCAGTTATTAACCCGTTTTTCAAGCACGCTAAGTGGCAAGGCGCCACCGCCAAGCACGGTATCGTGAAAAGCGCGGATATCAAATTTATCCCCAAGCTCTTTCTGTGCGTTGCTGCGCAGTTCAAGAATTTTGATCATGCCGATTTTATATGCTGTCGCCTGGCCGGGCCAAACGATGTAACGACGTACTTCAGAGATCACGGCTCCCTGGGCGATCGGTGTTTTTTCCAGGAAGTAATCTATCGCCTGTTGCTCATTCCAACCTTTACTGTGCAGGCCGGTGTCTACCACTAAGCGCACTGCGCGCCACATTTCGGTGATCAGGCGGCCAAAATCTGAATATGGGTTCTGATAGGCGCCCATTTCTTTTGCCAACAGCTCTGAATACAATGCCCAACCTTCTGAATAGGCAGTAAACCCGGCCTGAGTACGGAATGTGGGTACTGTGGTTAGCTCTTGTGCGATAGAAATTTGCATATGATGGCCAGGATTACCTTCGTGATAGGCAATGGCTTCCATCTCATTTTTCGGCATAGAACGCATGTCAGATAAATGCGCATAATAAATACCCGGTCTTGCACCATCCGGGGTACCAGGGAAATAATGCTGTGCCGCACCAGGCTGTTCACGAAATGGCTCTACCCGTTTAACTGTCAGTTCAGCTTTGGGTAAAATGCCAAAGTATTCTGGCAGTTTTTCATTAATAAACGCCAGATACTGTCTTGAATCTTCCAGATAGCCTTCACGGCCTTCATCGGTATCCGGGTAATAAAACTGATCATCATCTTTGATAAACTTAAAGAACGCCTGTAAATCGCCCTGAAAGCCAACCTTGTCTTTAATTGCGATCATCTCTTTGGTTAAGCGCTCAACTTCATCCAGACCAATCTGATGGATCTGATCTGCGGTTAAGTCGGTAGTAGTAGAGGCTTTTAACCGGTAGTTATAAAAGGCTGTACCATTTGGTTGCTTGCCTACGCCGGTAGCAATTTCATCAGTAAACTGAATATCTTTTTCTAACCATTGTTTCAACGCAGTGTACGCCGGCAAGAAGTGTGTTTGCAGGGCGGTTTTTGTATCGTCAGCTAACTTTTTGGCCTGCTCATCGGTAAGTTTATCGGCTGCAACCAAAGCATCAATTTTGCCTTTAGCATCGCTCCACAACGGTATGTCCTGTTCTGCGTCGGTAAACGGAGCGCCGCTGATCAGATTATTAATCTGCTCTATAACGCCATCATAGGCAAAGCGTGGCGGGCGTACATCATGCTCTGCATTCGCCTGAGCCCGTTCCAGCAGCTGTGTCAAAGCCCGGCTAATACCTTCAATACGCTTGATATAGGCTTGCATATCTTCTGCGGTATCAACTTTATGAAAGTTGATCATAATTTGCGGCAACATAGCGTGAATGCCATGCATCTGGGTAAACACATAGCCATTTTTACGAAACGCTACGCCCTCTTTGGCCTGTTCATACTGATAAACCCAGATGTCATAAGATGTTTGGGCTTCAAGATCAAGCTTGCTGTAATCGAAGCTGGTTTTAAGCTCTTCTACCGTTGCGGCCAACCAGGCCAGTTGCTCATCTTCTGCTGCTATTGAGGTGTCGTCTACTTGATCATACTTATCTTTGCGACCAAGAAAAGTCATTTGCAGCGGGCTTTGTTGTAGTTGTTGCTCGTACTTAACTTCAAACCACTGGTTTAACCGCTCAGTTTCTGACTGCTGCTTTTGCTCTACAACAACTTCAGGTGTGGAACTGGGGGTATTGTTTTGTGGTGCCGGGCCGCAGCCGGCAAGAATACCGGCCACGGCAAGGGCAATAACAGACTTATGCATTAGAGGGTTCCTTTATAGTTTTGGTTATACCAAAACATAGCCTACCCTCTGGCTGATAATTAGTCTAAAAACTAATTGTAAGCAGCTTTGTCAACTCAGGCACTTACCCGCTTATACTGGCGGTATTGCGGCAGCCAGAAATTATCGTCAATTTTTTGCAGCAACATAGCGTCATCCAGCTCAAGCGCCAGGCCCTGCTGCATTGCTACTTTGGCTACGTTAAAGGCTATTTGCTTACTCAGCGCTGACAATTCGGTAAAGGCCGGTAGTAAACCACCCTCGCCGCTATTTGCTTTTGGCGATGCAGAGGCCAGAGTTTTGCTGGCTTCGCGCAACATTTCATCGCTGATAAGCCGGGCTTTACTGGCAATAACGCCAAGGCCTATACCAGGGAAAATGTAGCTGTTATTACATTGGGCTATCGGGTAAAACCTGCCATTATATGCCACTGGTGCAAAAGGGCTGCCGGTGGCGATAATAACGTCGCCTTCGGTCCAGTTGATTACCTGTTCTGGTGTAGCTTCTACCTGACGTGACGGGTTGCTAAGCGGGAAAATAATCGGCGTTGCACAGCCTTTTTTCATCGCCCGCACTACCGGCTCGGTAAATAAACCAGCCTGGCCTGATACGCCAATTAAAATCCCCGGTTGGGCACAGTTCATTACATCCAGTAAGCTTGGAAATTCACTGCTGTAGCTCCAGTCTGCAATTGCCGCTGAAGACTGCGCCAAAGCCTGTTGAAAATCACGCAGGCCAGGTGTGCTGTCGGTAAGTAAGCCAAAGCGGTCAATCATATAAACCTGGCTGCGTGCCTGTGCTTCGTTTATGCCTTCCGCTACCATCTGGCTTATCACCTGTTCAGCAATACCGCAACCTGCTGACCCTGCACCAACAAACACCACTTTTTGCTCAGACAACTTTGCATTTTTACTACGGCATGCCGCCAGTAAAGTCCCCACTGTTACTGCAGCTGTACCCTGAATATCGTCGTTAAAGCAGCATATTTTGTCGCGGTAACGCTGTAATAAAGGCATGGCGTTGGGTTGGGCAAAATCTTCAAACTGAATAATAGCATCTGGCCAACGCCGTTTTACTGCCTGAATAAACAGGTCTACAAACTCATCGTACTCTGCCTGGCCAACCCGCTTTTGCCGCAGGCCCATATACATTGGGTCGTTCAGCAGCTTTTCGTTGTTGGTGCCTACATCCAGCATTACCGGCAATGCATAAGCCGGGCTGATACCACCGCAGGCGGTATACAACGACAACTTGCCGATAGAAATACCCATACCGCCAATACCCTGATCGCCAAGCCCCAATACCCGCTCGCCGTCAGTAACAACAATGACTTTAACCTTACGCTTGGTGGCGTTACGCAATACATCATCCAACTGATGGCGGTCCTGGTAACTGATAAATAAGCCACGGGCACTGCGGTAAATATCAGAAAATTGCTCACAGGCATCACCTACTGTTGGCGTATAGATGATTGGGATCATTTCCTCCAGATGTTGTTGCAACAGCCGGTAAAATAATGTTTCGTTGTTGTCCTGAATTGCACGCAGATAGATATGCTTGTTAATCGCAGTATCAAAACTTTTATACTGCATATAAGCCCGGCTTACCTGTTCTTCTATCGTTTCATAACGTGGTGGTAATAAACCGGCAAGGTTAAACGCTAAACGCTCGTCTGCAGTGAAAGCACTGCCTTTATTAAGTAATGGTGTTTCCAGTAATGCAGAGCCTGAATAGGCGGTATACAACGGAGATTTCTTGCTTGAACTGCTCATGAACGGCTTCCAGATAACTGTTCCGGCAAACCTGAGGTTGTACCGGACAGAAAATATTAATAAATAGTGCTGATCCTGGGGTTTAATACGGACAAAATAAACAGGCCCTCGGTGTTACAAAAGTCGATGGCGCGAATAATGTCTGGCTGAGTTAAGTTTAATAACTCCAGTACAAAAGGGTCAACAAGTCGCTTCGTGGAGTACATCTCGGGATGTTGATTCGCCAGAGCTAAACGCACGGCGAGATAAATAATCAGCTGAGCTTTGTTTTTTTGGTCAAAGCGGGTGCTGTGTTGCAGTGCTACCGGTTCGACAATACTGTCGGGTAAATGCCACAAATGCAGCAATTCTGCGCCACAATCGGCATAAGTAAAACCCAGTTTACTTTGCTGAAGCTGCCATGGGCGCTGTTCTGCGTTATATGCCTGACAGCTGTATGCCTGCGCTGCATCATTCTGTAATACCGCCAACTCACCAATATTATGCAGTAAACCTGCAACATAGAAACGATCTGTTGGTTTAATTCCGCAGCACTGGGCCAGATATTTGGCAATAAGCGCAGCATTAATGCTTTGCTCCCAAAAGCGCTCAAGATCTATGGCTGAGGTGTCAACTTTACTGCAGGCTGATGCAATGCCGATACTCAACACCAGATTATATACCTGCGTTTTACCCAGCACTAACAGAGCTTTACTGACACTTTCTACCTGATAAGGCAAACTGTAAATTGCGCTATTAGCCAGTTTCAGCAATTTTGAAGTGAGCACCGGGTCCAGTAAAATAACTTCTGCAACTTCGTCCAAACTGGCGGTGTCAGAGTCCATTAACTCTTTAACCCTGAGATAGCCTTCAGGCAGGGCAAACAGATCGGATACATTCTGGGCATACTGCAACGCTTTCATTGGGCGACTCTCCTCCAGCTGACACCAACGTACTACAGCCAGCTATAAGTGTTACTGCTGTCAGCGATTTTACAAGCTTTGGCCAGAAAATCTTAGTCTTTTTTACCAGGAGGATTAGTTTCTGTACCAGATAGTGCAGAAATCAGCCAAATAAAGCACTGGCCCGATCAGCTCGGGCCAATACACCTGTATCAGGCAACCAGACTACGCAGCATCCAGGCAGTTTTTTCATGTACTGTCATGCGTTGAGTCAACAGATCAAGGGTTACTTCGTCAGAAGCTTCATCAGCGACCGGTACGATAGAACGTGCCGTTTTAGCTATAGCTTCCTGCCCTTTCACCAGATCTTTAATCATCTCTTCTGCAGTTGGAATACCATCCGCTTCTTTAATGCTGGTTAGTTTGGCATATTCTTTGTAAGAACCCGGCGCAAATTCGCCAAGGGCACGAATGCGTTCAGCAATGTCATCCACTGCCAGTGCCAACTCATTATATTGCGTTTCAAACAGCGTATGCAGTGTCTGAAACATTGGCCCGGTTACGTTCCAGTGGTAGTTGTGCGTTTTTAAGTAGAGAGTGTAAGTGTCGGCCAGCAGCACAGATAAACCACCAGCAATCGCTTTACGTTGTTCTTCATTAATACCAATATTAATTTTCATAGCGCTTCCTCTTAAATGAGCACGGAGACTGCCTTAACATAGCATAAAAATACTGGCTTAGTCTTAAGCCCTACCAGTTAAAACAGTATCTTACCGGGCGTGAATAAACTGAGTTTAAAACAACATGGGGACAAAAGGCAGGAAAATCAAGCTATAAAGTAGAAGCCGGTCAGCACTGACCGGCTTTCGCGGTATTACTATGCAGTTTGTGCCGCAAGATACTCTTCATAGGTGCCCACAAAGTTACGGATGTCTTTGTCGGTAATTTCGATAATACGGCTGGCTAGGCTGGAGACAAACTCGCGATCGTGGCTGACAAACAGCAAGGTGCCTTTGTAATGCTCCAATGCCAGATTAAGCGACTCGATAGACTCCATATCCAGGTGGTTTGTCGGCTCATCCATTACCAGAATATTTGGCCGTTGTAGCATTAATTTGCCAAACAGCATGCGCCCTTTTTCACCACCGGAAAGCACTTTAACCGATTTTTTTATCTCGTCTTGTGAAAACAGCAAACGCCCCAGAATACCGCGTATTGCCTGCTCGTCATCTGATGGCTGCTTCCACTGGCTCATCCAGTCAAACAATGTCATCGCTTCATTAAATTCGTGGGCATGATCTTGCGCATAATAGCCAATTTTGGCATTTTCAGACCACTTCACCATGCCGGATTCTGGTGTTAAATCACCCACCAGACATTTAAGCAAAGTGGTTTTACCAATACCGTTAGCGCCTAAAATGGCAACTTTCTCGCCTACTTCAATGGTCAGGCCTAAGTTTTTCAGCAAAGACAGCTCGCCAAAACTCTTGTTCAGCCCCTCAACTTCTAATGCCAGCCGGTATAACTGCTTTTGTTGCTCGAAACGGATAAAAGGATTGACCCGGCTGGAGGCTTTAACTTCTTCCAGTTGAATTTTATCTATCTGCTTAGCACGCGATGTTGCCTGCTTGGCTTTTGATGCATTGGCAGAAAAACGGCTAACGAAGGTTTGCAGCTCAGCTATCTGGGCTTTCTTTTTCGCGTTATCTGATAATAAACGTTCGCGGGCCTGAGTGGCGGCAAACATGTACTCATCGTAATTACCGGGATATAAGCGCAGCTCGCCGTAATCTAAGTCGGCCATGTGGGTACAAACGCTGTTTAAAAAGTGACGGTCGTGCGAAATAATAACCATGGTGCTGTTACGCTCAGCCAGAATATTTTCCAGCCAGCGAATAGTATTAATATCCAGGTTGTTGGTTGGCTCATCCAGCAGCATTATTTCCGGATCGGCAAACAGCACCTGTGCCAGTAATACCCGTAATTTAAAGCCCGGCGCGATTGCTGACATTGGGCCAAAATGCTGTTCAACCGGAATGCCCACACCAATTAACAACTCACCGGCGCGTGATTCCGCGGTGTAACCGTCCATTTCGCCAAAAGCGACTTCCAGATCGGCCACTTTCATGCCGTCTTCTTCGCTCATTTCAGCACTGCTGTATATACGATCGCGCTCTTCCTTTACCGCCCACAGCTCAGCATGCCCCATAATAACGGTATCAATAACCGAATATTGTTCAAAAGCAAACTGATCCTGATGCAACTTGGCTACACGGTGGTTTGGTTCAACAAATACATTACCGGCGCTGGGTTCCAGCTCCCGGCTTAAAATCTTCATAAATGTTGATTTACCGCAACCGTTGGCACCAATTAAACCATAGCGATTACCTTCGCCAAACTTAATCGATATATTTTCAAACAACGGCTTAGCGCCAAATTGCATTGTAATGTTAGCAGTTGATATCACAGTGTGTTCCAGAACAAGTTAAGACAAATAGCCCAAAGCAGCTAAGGGTAACAGACGACTAAGAATAAAAGTGCGCCACTATACGCGCTTTTACCGTTAAACTCAAAAACAAACGCCCGGTATTTACCAGGCGTAAGCGAAGCCTCACATCACCTTCTTAGCGGCGTGCTTGTTCTACTGCGGCTTTACACAGCTGTGTAATGCGCGGCCAGTCTTTAGCAGCAACTGCATCATCGGGTACTATCCAGGAACCACCAACACATTTTACATTTGGCAGTGCCAGATATTCGAGAAAGTTTTTCTCGTTAATACCACCGGTTGGGCAAAAGCGGATGTCAGCAAAAGGGCCGTAAATCGACTTTAAGGTCTTAACTCCACCAGCGGCTTCAGCCGGGAAAAACTTAAAGTGGCTGTAACCTAAACCGGTACCTTCCATCAACTCAGAAATACTGGCGATGCCTGGGATCAGCGGAATTGCAGCATCTTTACCGGCTTGCAGCAGTTCACGCGTTAAACCCGGACTAATGGCAAACTTAGCACCGGCATCCACCACCTGTTGTAGTTGTGCTGCAGTTGTAACGGTTCCGGCGCCAACAATAGCATCGGGCACTTCTGCTGCCAGCAAACGAATAGCATCAAGTGCTACCGGTGTGCGCAAAGTGACTTCAAGCACCTTAATGCCACCTGCCAGCAAGGCTTTTGCCATCGGCACAGCATCAGAGAGATCTTTAATCACAATTACAGGTACCACAGGCCCCTGATCAAACAAAACCCCAGGTTGTAACTGCCAGTTTTCAAATGCCATATTAATTACTCGCCAAAAATTGTTTCAGGTACACTGCGGCGCCAACCAATCCAGGTTGTTCTGCAGTAACGACATAGGTGGCGATCTGGCGATTAAAAGCGCTAAACCGGCCTTTTGCTTCAAAACGTACTCTAAACTCGCTATCTGCAAGCAGAGGTAATAATTTCGGGGCTATACCACCAGCGATATAAACACCACCAAAGGTACTGAGTGTCAGCGACAGATCGCCGGCAACGCTGCCAAGGCTGGCAAAAAATTGCAGCACGGTATCGCGGGCTAACGTACATTCGCCTGTCAGAGCCTGTTTGGCAATCTTAGCGGCACTAAGTGGCGCAGCAACCTGTTGGCGATACAGAGCCAGTGCTTTGTAAATGGCTTCAAGCCCGGGGCCTGATAACAACCGTTCAGGTGACACATGGCCATATTCTTTGGTCAGCATTTGCTGAATAAACCATTCCTGCTCAGTTTGCGCAGCCCAATCTACATGGCCACCTTCGCCGGGCAACGGAATAAACTGATCATTAACCGGCAGCAAATGCGCAACGCCCAGGCCAGTGCCTGCACCAAGCACAGCCATAGGCTTACCATGCTGAACTTCGCCGGAGCCAACTTTCACTTTTTGTTCTGCTGTTAACGCCGGCAAACACATAGCAACAGCGGTAAAGTCATTCATTACCTGCAGTGCTTCGAGGCCCAGTTGCTGCTGCATGGCTTTAACCGAAAAACGCCAGTGAAAATTGGTCATGCTGATCTGATCACTGGTTACCGGGCAAGCTATAGCAATAGCAACATGTTTAATATCAGTTAATCCTTGTTGCTGCTGATAATGGACTAATGCGTCAGCTAAAGTGGCAAATTCGGCACAGGGATAAACCGCAACGTTGTCCAGAGCCAGGCTGGCCAGCTCAACCCGGCTAAAACGGGCGTTGGTGCCACCGATATCGGCTACAATAGCGTAGGCAGGCAACTTAACCATGCAGATGCTCCTCTGTAGTAAATAAGCTGCAAGCACCCTGCTCTGCGCCGGTTAACTGACTGCGCAGTGCGCCAAACATTTCCCGCCCCATGCCGTAGTAACTTTCTGCCATATCTGTAGTGGCAATATCACGGGCGGCCAGCTCAGCATCGGATACCAGCACTTCAAGCCGGCCGGTGTTGCCGTCTACCAACATCATATCGCCGGTTTTAATCCGGGCAATATTGCCGCCATCAATAGCCTCTGGCGTAACATGAATAGCTGCAGGCACTTTACCTGACGCGCCTGACATACGGCCATCAGTTACCAACGCCACTTTATAACCGCGATCCTGTAACACGCCCAGTGGCGGTGTAAGTTTATGCAGCTCTGGCATACCGCAAGCCTTAGGCCCCTGAAACCGTACAACGACTATACAATCTTTGTTTAGCTCACCGGCTTTAAAGGCTGCATCCAGCTCATGCTGGCTGGAAAATACCACCGCAGGGGCTTTAACAACTTCGGTGCCTTCGCGCAGTGCCGAGGTTTTAATCACACCACGGCCAACATTGCCAGACAACACTTCAAGGCCACCATGGGCTTTAAAGGGTTTTTTCACCGTTGCCAGTACATCCGGGTCGAGTGATGTTTGCGGTGCATCAACCCAAACCAGTTTACCGTCTTGCATTACCGGTTGCTGCGTATAACGGCGTAAACCAGGGCCTGCAACAGTTTGCACATCTTCATGTAATAAACCGGCGTCCAGCAACTCACGGATCAGCAGCGCCATACCACCGGCATGCTGGAAATGGTTAATATCGGCCTGGCCATTCGGGTAAATACGGGTCAGCAGTGGTGTTGCCGCAGACAGCTCGGCAAAATCGTCCCAGTTAACGATAAAACCGGCCGCACGGGCCATAGCAATTAAATGCATCGTGTGATTAGTTGAACCGCCGGTAGCCAGCAAGCCAACAATACCGTTTACTATAGCTTTGGCATCGATCATTTTACCTACCGGCAGGTAATCTGTGCCTAAGTCTGTTAACCGGGTAACCTGGCGTGCAGCAGCTTTGGTTAACTCATCGCGCAGTTCTGTACCGGGGTTGACAAAAGACGCACCCGGTAGGTGCAAGCCCATAATTTCCACCACTAACTGATTAGAATTAGCGGTGCCGTAAAAAGTACAGGTACCAGCAGAGTGATAAGAGGCCGATTCAGCCGCCAGTAACTCTTCTTTACCCACTTTACCTTCAGCATATAACTGGCGTATGCGGGCTTTTTCTTTATTCGGAATGCCAGAAGGCATAGGGCCGGCCGGTACAAATACAAATGGCAGATGGCCAAAACTCAGGGCGGCCATAAATAGACCCGGCACAATTTTATCGCAAATGCCCAGCATTAAACCGCCGTCGAACATATTGTGCGATAAGCCTACCGCTGCTGACATTGCAATAATGTCGCGGCTTAGCAGGCTAAGCTCCATACCCGGCTGGCCCTGGGTTACGCCATCACACATTGCCGGCACACCACCGGCAAATTGCGCTACGCTGCCAACATCTTTTACTGCTTGTTTAATAATTGTCGGATAGTGTTCATACGGCTGATGTGCCGACAGCATGTCGTTATAAGATGATACGATGCCAATGTTTGCTTTGGTCAGGCTACGCAAGTCGCCTTTTTCTTGCTGGTTACAGGCTGCAAAACCATGCGCGAGGTTACCACAGCTTAATACGCCCCGATGCGGGCCCTTTAAGCGGGCTTTTTCCAGCCGTTGCAGATAAATATCGCGGCTGCGTGTACTGCGGGCAATAATTCTGTCCGTTACTTTCTGAATCACAGGATCCATGACTATCCCCTAGTTTTCGGTGTACATCACCGTAACTTGCGCTACAGGATGGTGTAAAAAGGCACGGATTGGCATGGCAAGCACATCCGGCTCACCCATCGCCTTGTTCAGTACCGCGAGTTTATTGCTGCCAACCAGATGCAAAAAGATATTGCGGCTGTTTAACAGCCGGGGCAGACTTAACGACATGCGCTGATAAGGTGCAGTTTGTGGCTGTACTGCTAATACCACAGGGGCGTTATCAGCCAGGCCATCTTTAATTTGCGCACTGCATGGAAATAACGATGCCGTGTGGCCATCTTCACCCATGCCAAGGATAACGGCATCAAAAGTTGGTAACGGCGTAATACGCGGCAGCACTTGAGCTACGCCTTCAAAAGCTGATTCTACATTGGCATACAGGCTGATAAAACGGGCTGCCTTAGCATTATTTTGCAACAATGTGGCTTTAACCAAACGCTCGTTAGAATCTGGCTGACTGTCATCCAGCCAGCGATCGTCGGCCAGCAATATCGTAACTTTGTCCCAGGCTAAATCAACCTGACTTAAGGTACTAAACAGCGCCTGAGGTGTTTTCCCCCCAGACACCACCATATACGCTGCACCGCGTTCATCTATAGCCTGTTGCAGAATACTGACTAAGCGGCTGGCAAAATCGTCATTCAGAGCACTGGTATTGTTAAATTGCTTCAGTTGCATCATGGCTTATTCTTCCCAGTTGCGCTCATCACGGGCCAGCATAGAAATAGCCGCTACCGGCCCCCAACTACCTGCCTGATACGTTTTTGGTGGCTCGTTGCTGGCTTTCCACGCATTCAGAATACCGTCTACCCATTTCCAGGCATGTTCAACTTCATCACGGCGCACAAACAAATACTGGTTACCCAGCATAGCTTCCAGTAACAGGCGCTCGTATGCATCGGCAATACGCTGCGATTTAAAGGTTTCGTCAAAGCTTAAATCAAGCTTACTTTCCTGCAGTCGCATATTTTCGCCAAGGCCAGGTATCTTATTCAGCACCTGAATTTCCACACCTTCGTCTGGCTGTAAACGAATAATTAGTTTGTTAGCGGGCAACTGGTTATAGGTAGCGCGAAAAATATTGTGAGGTTGCGGTTTAAAGCAAATCACCACTTCACTTAACTTAGATGCCATACGTTTACCGGTACGCAGGTAAAACGGCACCCCAGCCCAACGCCAGTTATCAATATCAACCTTAATAGCAACAAAGGTTTCGGTTTTACTATTTGGCCTGGCGCCCTCTTCTTCCAGATAACCAGGCGCGGATTTACCGGCAACAAAGCCGCTGCCGTACTGACCCCGCACAGTTTTTTCCTGAATATTGCTGATATCAATGCGGCGCAGAGCTTTAAGCACTTTTAGTTTTTCGTCGCGAATACTGTCTGCATCCAAACGTGCCGGCGGCTCCATCGCAATTAATGTCAGTACCTGCAACAGGTGGTTTTGCACCATATCGCGCATTTGCCCGGCATCGTCGTAATAGCTCCAGCGCCCTTCTACACCAACTTCTTCTGCAACTGTTATTTGCACATGATCAATAGAGTTATGGTCCCAGTTACCGGCAAAAATAGCGTTAGCAAAACGCAGCGCCAACAGGTTTAGTACTGTTTCTTTACCTAAATAGTGGTCTATACGGTAAATTTGGCTTTCTTTATAAAACTCAGCAACCTGATCATTGATCACTTTAGATGAAGCTAAATCATGGCCGATGGGTTTTTCCAGTACCACGCGCGCAGGTTCTTCTGCCAGCCCGGCTAATGCTAAACCTTTACAGATAGAGCCGAATAACGAAGGTGGTGTGGCGAAGTAGCTAACCGGTACCCGCTTATTGATATCAGTCACTGCGGTGAGCTTTTTATAGTCTTGCTCATTTGCCAGATCCAGCTGCACGTATACCAGCTTTTGCTGCAAACGCTGCCATATCTCATTGTCCAGCGGTTCTTTAAGGAACTTGTTCAGATTGGTTAACACCAGCTCAGCATAAGCTTCTGTTGACATTTCATCACGGGCAACGCCGATAATACGCGATTCAGGGCAAAGCAAATCTGCTTTTTCCAGCTGATACATTGCCGGTAACAGCTTGCGCCGTGCCAAATCACCTTTGGTGCCAAACAGAATTAAATCACATGCTGAATTTTGTGCTGTTGTCGTCATAGCTGACCCTTGATTTAGATGTAATTTTACAACACTTCGGCCATACTAGCGCAGCATAACAGGGTTGTAAACCAGATATCTTGTAATTAAATTACAGATTGCGTAATGTTTTGACTATTCTTATATAATAAGGCAGCCTTAGCAACGGATCTGTGGTTTTGTAGTAAATTTAGTACTATTTTGACCACCGCCCTGACGGGCTACACCCTGTATTACAACCTGTATCAGCCTAATTATAAGCCAGGAATTGCCGGATGAACGTGCTGGAAAAAATCGTCAATAGCGTAAACAGTTTTAGTAAATCGGAGCGTAAAGTAGCCGATGTCATTCTGGCTAACCCGCAGACCACTATACATAGTAGTATAGCGGCATTAGCTAAAATGGCCGACGTAAGCGAACCTACAGTCAACCGCTTTTGTCGCAGACTGGACACTAAAGGTTTTCCTGATTTTAAGCTGCATTTAGCACAAAGCCTTGCTAATGGCACACCTTATGTTAACCGGCATGTAGAAGAAGAAGACGGCCCGGAAGCCTATACCGCTAAAATCTTTGAATCTACGATGGCTGCACTGGATACCGCAAGGCAACGTGTTGATATTAACACAATAAACCGTGCAGTTGATGTGCTGACTCAGGCCAAGAAAATTTCTTTTTTCGGCTTGGGTGCTTCTGCTTCTGTGGCGCATGACGCGCAGAATAAATTCTTCCGCTTTAATGTGCCGGTGGTGTGTTTTGATGACATCGTGATGCAGCGAATGAGCGCAATAAACAGTGCCGAAGGCGATGTTGTGGTATGCATCAGCCATACCGGCCGTACAAAAAACCTGTGTGATATTGCCGCTATAGCGCGTGAAAATGATGCTACTGTTATAGGTGTTACCGCTTATGACAGCCCACTGGCAAAAGAATGCACACTGGTATTGTCGCTGGACGTGCCGGAAGATACCGACATGTACATGCCTATGGCGTCACGCGTAGCACAATTGGTACTTATTGATATTCTTGCCACTGGTTTTACACTGCGCCGTGGCAGTAAGTTTCGGGAAAACCTGAAAAAAGTGAAAGACAGCCTGCGCGGCTCCCGCTTCGATAAAAAAGATTTCAACAACTGATAAGCCGGTGCAGTTGTGCCGGCAACTGCACCAACCTGTAATTTTTCTTCATCGCTTTGCTGTATTCTGTAATTAAATTACATTAAACTAACAGCCAGATACTACACCCTCTTTGCAACAAGCAGGAAATAACCATGCACAGAAGAACTAAAATCGTCGCGACGCTAGGCCCCGCCACTAATACCCAAATTTCCATTGAAAAACTGATCAAGGCTGGTGCAACCGTATTCCGTCTGAACTTCTCGCATGGCAGTGCTGATGATCACCGTGAGCGTGCCGCTATGGTACGAGGTGCTGCTGCAGCACTGGGCGCACACGTTGCTATTTTAGGTGATTTACAAGGGCCAAAAATTCGCGTATCTACCTTTAAAAATGGTTCTGTGATACTGGAAGAAGGCGTGCCCTATGTCCTGGATGCAGAGCTGCCAAAAGGCGAAGGTGATGAACATCAGGTGGGTATCGACTACAAAGAATTACCACAGGACGTAGAAGCCGGCGATTTATTACTGCTGGACGATGGCCGTATTCAGTTAACGGTAGACCGTGTTGAAGGTGCCAGAGTTTATACTACCGTGACCGTTGGTGGTAAATTAAGTAACAATAAAGGTATTAACCGCCAGGGAGGTGGTTTAACGGCCCCTGCCCTGACTGACAAAGACAAGCGCGATATTATTACCGCAGCAGAAATTGACGTTGATTATCTGGCGGTATCTTTCCCACGCTGCGGCGATGACTTACGCCTGGCCCGCGATTTAGCACTGGCGGCAGGCTCTGAAGCCCGCATTATGGCAAAAATTGAACGTGCTGAAGCAGTAGCAGATAATGAAACGCTGGATGATATTATCCGCGCTTCTGATGCCGTAATGGTTGCCCGTGGTGATTTAGGCGTTGAAATTGGTGATGCCGAGCTGGTTGGCCAGCAAAAGCGCATTATTGCCCGCTCACGTCAGTTAAACCGGGTGGTGATTACTGCAACCCAGATGATGGAAAGCATGATTGAAAGCCCGATGCCAACCCGTGCCGAAGTAATGGACGTAGCCAATGCCGTGCTCGATGGTACAGATGCGGTTATGTTGTCGGCTGAAACGGCTGCCGGTAAATACCCGACTGAAACTGTACGGGCGATGGCCCGGGTATGTGACGGTGCGGAAAAACACCCCAGTGTGCAAATCTCCAAACACCGTATGGATGTGACCTTTACCGAAATAAGCGAAACGATCGCATTATCCGCAATGTATGCCGCCAACCATCTGGAAGGTATCAAAGCCATTATTACGCTGACAGAATCTGGTTATACCGCCAAGCTGATGTCACGTATTACTTCGCCACAACCTATTTACGCTTTGTCGCGCCATACTAAGACGCTGAACAAAATGGCATTGTATCGCGGCGTTTATCCGGCGTTCTTTGACAGCACAGCGTTACAGGGACAATCGCTGGCCGATGCTGCTATTGAAGCGGTAAAAGCCAAAGCGGGTTTAAAAAGTGGTGATCTGGTTATTATGACGCACGGTGATGTTATGGAAACTATCGGTGCCTCTAACACCTGCAGAATTGTGCAGGTAAAGTAAGCCACCGATAATCAATACTGAGGGCTCATAAGAGCCCTTTTTACTGCCTGCTATTTACAGCTTTTAAAACACATCGCGTTGCAGCTTACGTGTTTTGCGTGCGTTGTGATATTGCACAAACTGTGGAGCCAGAGCGGTTAACGCTGATCCTACTACCACTAGCGTGGCACCCACCCAGGACCAAAGATTAAGTTGTTGCGCAACCAAATAAGCCGGAAACAGCCAGCCTACGATATTGGCAAATAAAATAGTAAACAGCGGTGTTATAGCCAGTACCGCACTGACTTTAGATGCTTCCCAATGATGCAGTGCCTCTGCAAAAGCGCCATAAGCCACCACGGTATTTAAACAGCAAAATATAAGTAGCAGCCAGTGTAAACCCGTCATAGTTAACAGCGGCGTGAAATCAGATACTGGCATAAACGCAATGGTGCCCGCTGCATACAGCACATACATAATTTGTTTGGATGTGTAATGCACCAGTAATTGCTTTTGTGCCAAAGCATAGGCCGCCCAGGTTATCGCGGCAGCAATCACCAGCAACACGCCCAGTGTTTCGCTGCCAGCTTGTAAAACCAGCTGTACCAGACGCTCATTAAAAAACAGCAATAAACCTGCAACCAGAATAACTGCACCGGCTTTTTGCCACAGTAACAAACGTTCTTTAAATATAAAAACACCGCCTATCATCATTAAAAATGGTGCGAGCTGAATAACCACCTGTGCGGTTTCTGCACTGAGGTAATTTAGCCCGCTTAAATACATGATGTAGTTAGACAGTAAGCCCGCTATGGCAATCAACATCAGTTTTGCTATGTTGGGGCTAAGAAGCAAAGCAGCTTTGGGTAATTTACCCCGGGCTCCCAGCCAGATACCAACGATAACCGCAGCCGCCAGAAAACGAATTGCCGTTATGGTGTTAGCTGTTAGCACATCAAGCACAATTTTCAAAGCTATGGGTAAAATACCCCATAAAACAGCAGTGGTTAAGGCTAACAGCAAGCCAACAAGGCTTTTACCTGTAATTTGATGCATGGTGCGGATCCAGTGTAATAAACAAGTGGCAGGTGTTGCAGAGAATCTCTGCAAATAGCGGTGCTATTTTCGCTTATTTTACCTGCCACTGTCTTTAACAAATACAGTTATATCGACTAACACACTAACTATTGCGCCATATCAAACACGGCCTGTGCTTTAACCCCCTATACTGAGCAAGATATCCGTTTTTAAGCAGAGATAAAGAATGAAACGTGTTGGTGTACTAACCTCAGGTGGCGACGCGCCGGGCATGAACGCAGCTATCCGCGCTATTGTTCTTACCGGCGCAGCATACAATATCGATATTATTGGTTTTCGCCATGGGTTCAATGGCTTGCTCGACGATGACTACCAAACATTGCTGCCGCAGCATGTACAGAATATTATTCAGCATGGCGGTACAATTTTAAAAAGCGCCCGCTGCAAAGCATTACATACCCCGGAAGGCGCAAAACAAGCCGCAGAGGCACTGCAGCGTTTACAATTGGATGCGCTGGTGGTGATCGGTGGTGATGGCAGTTTTCGCGGCGCCCTGGCAATAGCCGACTATTATCAGGGGCAGATCATAGGTGTGCCAGGCACAATTGATAATGATGTAGATGGTACTGACTATACCATTGGCTTTGCTACTGCAATAGACACAGCGTTAGATGCAGTAGACAAAATCCGCGACACCGCCGACGCATTTGAACGGATATTTCTGGTTGAACTGATGGGCCGTCACTCTGGTTATATTACTCTGTCTGCGGGGATCGCCGCAGGAGCTGAACAGATCATTTGTCCGGAATTTGGTGCACTGCAACGTGATGATTTAAAAACATTGATCGCGCCGGTGCAACGCGCACAATTATTACGCGGCAAGAGCAGTTACATTATTGTCGTCGCAGAAAACAGCTATCCTGGTGGTACCACCGCACTGGCAGAAGCGCTTAGCAGTGCTTTGGGCATTGAATGCCGCGCTTGTATTCTTGGCCATATCCAGCGTGGGGGATCTCCTGTCGGGGCTGACAGGATACTGGCAACAAAGCTGGGAGCTTATGCCATAGAGCAACTGATGCAGGGGGCCCACTTAATGATGGCTGGTGAAATAAACCAGCAAGCGGTGCTATACCCGCTTGCACAAACCAGTGCAAAGAAAAAGCAGATAGACCCTTATCTGGCACGCTGGCAACAAACTATTGCCAGCGATTAACGCTGCGCCCTATTGATTAAAAACTTGTTTTACCCGGTCTTTATAGCTGCGGCTTACTTTAACTGCCTGGCCGTTGGTTAACATTAACTGATGCTCACCATTGGCGAGCATTTGTAATTTGGCAATGGTATGCACATTTACAATAGCGGAACGATGTACCCTGACAAACAGCTTGGGATCCAGCTCCTGCTCCAACTCTTTCATAGTCCGGCGCAGAATATGTGTTTGGCCATCACGGGTATGAATACACATATAGTCGCCAGCAGCATCAACCCACTCAATAGCGGCTACAGGTACCCGGGTAATTTCGCCACTGTCTTTAATGCTTATTGCATCCGGAAAACGATCATTTACCACAGGCTGGGCGTTATCCAGCCGCTGCAGTATATTACCGGTGTCGTCTCCGGTTAGTTTTGCAACGGCCTCTGCCAACTGGCCTTTATGTTTTTGTGTATCCTGTGCCTGATATATTCTCAGCACTTTTTCTACTGCCTGTTTTAACCGCTCAGGTTCAACCGGCTTTAAAACATAATCCAGGGCACTGACTTCAAACGCGCTGTAAGCATAATGGTCATAGGCAGTAACAAAAATAATGTAAGGTAATACCGCATTTTGGGCCTGCAATTGCTTTAACACCGCAAAGCCATCTATGCCCGGCATTTCAACGTCCATAAAAACCAGATCCGGTGTTAGCTGGCTAATACTGTCAATAGCCTGTTGGCCATTGCTGCATTCAGCAATAACGTCCAGCTCAGGGAACTCCCGTAAGCGCACCATCATTCCCTTGCGGGCTAAAGGCTCATCATCAACTACTATTACCTTAAGCATGTTCCTGTTCCGTTTTTTCTAGTTGTAATGGAATTCTGATATTTACTTTTAAGCCCTGTGGCTGATTATGCGTTAAAACCAGAGCAAAGTTATTGTCATACAGTGCGGATAAACGCTCTTTAGTGTTAACCAGCCCAACCCCACTGTCACTACTTTTGGGCAAACCATTAGTAATGGTCATGCCCGGCCCGTTATCAGCTATTTCCAGCAATAAATCATGGCCAAACTTTTTCGCCGTAATAGCTATTTCACCGCCATTAATCTGGCTGGCTACCGCATACTTAATAGCATTTTCAATTAGCGGCTGCAAAATTAAACTGGGTACCAGTGCTTTTTCTGTTCCAGGCTCAAGATCGAATATAACAGACAAACGCTCGGAGAAGCGCACCTTTTCAATCTCAAGATACAAACGGGCAGCATACACCTCTTGCTCAAGCGGTACCTTGTTGATGGGATCTTTGTACAATGAATAGCGCAAAAAGTCACTAAGCCTGGTTACCATTTTATTGGCAGTATCGGCTTCATTAATTAACACCAGTGTTGAAATGGCATTAAGCGTATTAAACAAAAAATGCGGATTAAGCTGATAACGCAGCATTTTCAGCTGCGCTTCATGCGCTTTGTTGGTTGCAGTCAGCGATTTTTGTTTTTCTTGCTGTAATGTTTGATAGTACTTAATACCAAAATACAAACCACTCCAGCTTAACATGACATAAAATGCTACTGGCGTGTCACGGATGTACTTCAGCCAGTCGTCTGGCCGCGCACCATGGCGATATATTTCCCAATAATTAAAGTTACGCACTGCCGTCCATATTGCGGCGACAAAAAATGCCAACAGCAATACTGTTATGACCATTTTCCAGGGCGTCCAATACCAGGCACGCTGATAGGCGTAGCGCAGAGGTATAGTAATTAACCAGCCAATATAGGAATCCAGCGCAACAATTATCAGATAAGCGTCCCGCGTTTCCTGGATCAGAGAGCCAAGATAATTGACTATGGCAAAACCCAACCAGCCTAAGGTATGCAGGATCCAAAACTGGCGGGTCCGGTCTTCAAATAACTTATACAAAACAGTAACCCGCAGGCCATAAAGGTAATTGCCCGATTATAACCAAATAGCAGTCAAAAACCCTGTTAACTGGCCGTGTTTGCATATGTATTAATCGCATTAACCTGACACTTTAGCCCAATACCGGTGTCGGTTTTCTGTCTGGCCCCAAGGCCACAAAGGTAAAGTTGCCTGAAATCGCTTTATGCTGATCATCGTCGTACATATGTTCAACAAAAATATCGACATGCACACGAATACTGGTACGGCCAACATGCTCAACTCTGGCGACCAGTTCAATAATGGTGCCTGCAGGTATAGACTCTTTAAAATCAACCCGATCGGAACTAACGGTAACCAGAGGCTTACGGCAAAAGCGCGTGGCGGCAATAAAAGCAGCTTCATCCATCCAGGCCAGGGCTTCGCCACCAAATAAAGTATTATGATGATTAGTCCGGCCGGGAAACACCGTTTTTGTGACCCGTGTTACCGCATGTTCCATCCGTTTGGCAATCAACGCTTCGTTACTCATAGCAATACCCGGTTATAGTGAAAGACGCGGCGATTCTATAAGAGCCACTCTCAATTGCAACAGTATCGCACATAAATACCTGTCTTGTGGCCCGGTTACGGCTTCCGTTACCTGCTTAACATTGGGCCAAGTGCCCTGCCGCCAACCAGGTGCAAATGAATATGATAAACCTCCTGTCCGCCATGTGCGTTGCAATTCATAATGAGGCGGTAGCCTTTATCTGCAATACCATGCTCTGCAGCCAATTTGCGTGCTACGGTAAAAAGCCTGCCAAGCGCGGCCTCATGTTTTGGTTCAACATCATTCACCGTTGGAATAAGCTGATTAGGCACCAATAAAATATGCACCGGCGCACGCGGACGGATATCGCGAAATGCAGTAACCAGGTCGTCCTGATATAAAATATCAGCCAGCGCCTCACGGCGGATAATTTTACTAAATACCGTTTCTGTTGCCATGTCATTTTCCTTATTCGGTTTTGGCGGCATAATAGCCAGCTTAATACGGCCTAACGCTGCAGGTAAAGGGTAAACCCTTTAGCGGCTAAAAGAGTAACACTATGAAATCTGTAAAGTACCAGTTTGAGATAAGCGATGTCAGTGCCCATCTTATATCCGTAACGCTTAATTTCACTCCCAGCTCCCCGGTGCATGACCTGATGCTACCGGCGTGGATCCCCGGCAGCTATATGATCCGTGATTTTGCCAGAAACATTGTTGCCATAAGCGCCAGTGATAAATCAGGCATACTTGAACTACAACAGCTGGATAAACAACGCTGGCAAATACAGTGTAACGACAGCCCGGTAACGGTTAAATATCAGTTATATGCTTATGACTTATCAGTGCGGGCGGCTTACATTGATGATGAGGTAGCAGTATTAAACCCAGCCTGCCTGTGCCTGAGTGTCAGTACGCAGGAAACCTTGCCTCATTATATTAATATCAGCAAGCCCCAGTCACGCGTTACGGACAGCTGGCGAGTCGCTACCGGTTTAACTCGTAGTCAAAACACTGATTTTCTTAGCTTTGGTGAATACAGTGCAACAAATTATCAGCTACTGATTGATTGTCCTATCTTATTAGGTAAATTTGCCCTGACTGAGTTTGTTATTAATAGTATCAGCCATTATTTGGTTGTTACCGGTGATAATTTGACTGATCTTAGCCGTTTTACCGACGATTTGACCCAAATTTGCCAGCAGCAGGTTAACGTGTTTGGTAATTTACCGGTAGATTTAACCAGCTACTGGTTTCTGCTGTGGGTAACAGAGGATGGCTATGGCGGCCTGGAGCATCTTAATTCTACTTTACTGTTGTGCAGCCGTTTTGATTTGCCTGCACCGGAGCATATTCAGGTAGACGAAAACTATCAGAATCTACTGGCACTGTGCAGCCACGAGTACTTTCATACCTGGTGGGTTAAACGCTTAAAACCCGCGGTATTCCAGCAGTATCAGCTAACCGCCGAACAGTACACCCGCCAGCTTTGGCTATATGAAGGCTTTACCTCTTATTATGATGATTTAGCCTTGGTGCGGGCAGGCTTAATTGACAGCAAAACCTATATTAAAACTCTGGAAAAAACCATCTCAAGAGTTATGCGTAACCCAAGCGATATGCAGCAAAGCCTTACAGACAGCAGCTTTACCGCCTGGACCAAATTTTACAAGCAAGATGAAAACGCCGTAAACGCTGTAGTAAGTTATTACGCTAAAGGCGCCTTACTGGCTTTATGTCTGGATGCCAGTCTGCGAAGCCGCAATGGCTCACTGGATGACGTTGTGCGCCGGTTATGGCAACGATACCTGAAATCTGGTACGCCAGACAATGCACTACATAGTGTTTTGACAGAGCTTGGCTTTGCTGAACTTGCTACGCAAACTGGTAATTGGTTGACTCAAGCTGCCCCCCTGCCACTGGCTGAATTATTGCCGGCACTTGGCCTGACTTTAACACTCAGGCCAATGCAGCATAGTGAGGATTTCGGTGGTGAAGCCGGTGCTGAAAATCCCCCCTTTATTGGCGCCCAAACTAAACAGCTAAATGGTCTGTTACAGCTAACACAGGTTTATCATGGCGGTAGCGCACATCAGGCTGGTTTAATGAGCGGGGATCAGTTATTAGCTCTGGATAACCGTAAAATCAGCGCAGCCAGCCTGCCTCAGCTGTTAAGGCGTTATCCTGCTGGTTGTACGTTAACGGTGCATTTCTACCGTAAAGATCGCCTGCTGCAACGTCAACTGACATTAAACACAGCAGTACAACAGGTTGCAATACTTGCTATAGATGAACAAGAACCGTGCGATAGCTGGCTGCAGCAGGTTGTGCCAGCCTAAGGCAGCTGCAATCCTGGTAGCAGTGCTGGGTCCAACCGTTCCTGCTGCCAGTTAATCCGCCAATCCAGGTGCGGGCCGGTTACTCTTCCGGTCGCTCCTACTTCGGCAATTTTCTGCCCTTGCTTAATATTATCGCCAACAGCAACATCAAAGCGGCTTAAATGCATAAAGGTAGAGCTGATACCAAAACCATGGTCAATGATCAGTGTTAAACCGGAATAATATAAGTCTTGTGCTAACAATACTTTACCACTTAACGGCGCTACAACTGGAGCCCCAACCGGTGCAGCAACATCAAGGCCATAATGTGGGTTTCTTGGCTCGCCGTTAAATACCCGCTGGCTGCCATAAACACCTGAAATGCGGCCTTTTGCCGGCATGATGGGAGTATCAAAAATAAACGGCAGGCCGGAAACAGTATTACGTACCACACGCACCTGCTGGTTGTCACGGCGGATACGTTCAGTTACCTCAGCAGGTGGGGTAACGTACTTTTGTGCCACACCATTAACGTGCTGAATATCATACTGGCGCGCAGTAAAGGTTAACGGTTTAGTATATTTTTCACCGTTAAAGTGCACGCTAAGCTGATGCTTAAGTGGTGCATCCCGGCCAATACCAAATACAAAACGGCCATCGCTGCTTAATGGCAGTTCAATGCCATTAAAAAACACCTTACTGCCAGGTGTAGTCTTACCACGCAGCAAGCTGCCCTGGGTTAACTGCCCTTCCAGCTCTATAGCGGGTTGGGCAACTAGTGAAAAGCTGACACTAGCTAACAGCGATAGCGCCTTTACCCACGCCTTCATAAGCTACTACCTTATATTGTCTGGTGTTATCCAGTTGTTTTAACTCTGCTGCGATATACTCTGCCAGACATTCTACAGTGGTATCGCAGGGTACAATTTCACAATGGGTTTTGGGCATGGTCAGCTCAAACCAGCCCTGCGCTGCCTGATAGCGAAAGCTGTAATCATCTGCGCCGGCAGTAAGATGCTGTAAAGCAGCGGCGGCGCATAAGTCTTCAGCAGAGCCCAGATAAATATCCTGCCAGCGCTCACACCAGTATTTGTTTAAGCGTGGCGTTAACATACCGTCGGTATATATTTGAATGGTTGAGCGATGCCCGTGCGCAATGCGCTGGCAATTGCCATCGTGCTTTTTTAAACCATGGCTGTAGTGATAATAAAAGCTGTTGCTGGCTTCAGGGCGCAGATTAAAAACCAGCTGTTGCACATTATCCGGTAGCAAAGGTGTAATGTGCTGCTGCAAAAATGCCGTGATACTGCGTTCATTAATTTCATCGCTGGAAACAGCTGCAATGGCCTGCGCCGGTGCAGCCATACTGATGCGGCCACGTGCTGACTGGAAGTTTATGCGCTGTAAACCGGCACTGCTATCCATCGTCAGGGCCGAAGATAAGGCCGGTACCGCCAGCTTATGATCCACCAGTTGATCTATGGCTTGCTTAATCACTTTTTTAACTTTGGCAAAATCCAGCACCATTGAGGTTTGATCCAAACCACCGTGCAGCTCTACGTCAACAATATAGCTTTCACCCAGCATACCGCGTTTGGCACACAGATAAGAAAAATCAATAACGGTAAGATCCCGTACGAACAAAATCATTAAAAGCTCTCTGGTTACTCAGGTATATTCTGCAGGCATTATACCGTTGAACAGGCGTCAGCAACACCGCCGATACCGATAAATCAGCGCTTATGCTCGGTTAACCAGCTGTTTAAAATACCCACCTGGCCACATTTATGTGCAGCGTACATCAGCCGGATAGCATTACTGAGCAAAACACTGTCGCTCCACTCCGTTTTTTTCTGGATTTCTTCATAGCAACTTAGCGCTTCAGGCGTTAAATAACCGCGTAGCTCTTTTTTGCCGGATTGCTTTTGCCGCTCACGATAACGCAGTTGCTTTTCTGCATTGGTCAGCGCTTTTCCACTCGAATTTGTCATGATGTCACTCTTTGGCAATAACACTGTCATACACTCAGGCAGTTAACTGCCTGACGCACAAAATTGAGACTTAATACAAATCGGACTTGTTTGGCGTACAAGTGTTCGCTAAAGTGGCCCGGTATTTTCAACGGATTAAACATACATGACTAAGAATAGCTTTACAAAAGAAGATTTAATCGCCTGTGCCAATGGTGAACTGTTTGGTGAAGGCAATAGCCAGCTACCCTCTGACAATATGCTGATGATGGACCGAATTATCCATATTTCAGAAGAAGGCGGTCTGTATGGTAAAGGCCAGATTATTGCTGAGCTGGATATTACACCAGACCTGTGGTTTTTTGCCTGCCATTTTAAAGGTGACCCGGTAATGCCCGGTTGCCTCGGTCTTGATGCTATGTGGCAACTGGTAGGGTTTTTCTTGGGCTGGTGTGGCGGCCCGGGGAAAGGCCGTGCATTGGGGGTGGGCGAAGTAAAATTTACCGGCCAGGTGCTGCCGACAGCAAAAAAAGTGACTTACACTATTAATATGAAACGCGTAATAAAACGCAAACTCTATATGGGTATTGGCGATGGCGTGGTAAGTGTAGATGGCCGCGATATTTATGCAGCTACCGATCTTAAAGTCGGTTTGTTTCAGGATACATCCAGTTTTTAACAGGCAGTATTATTAAATGCTAAAAGCCCCGCAAGTTATCCTCACGGGGCTTTTTTAATACCTGTGACCCGTCCTAAATAAAGTTGACACTTTCCAGCTTCTTTTTGGAGAGTGTAATGAAAACAAGTAATAAACGAACTCAGCGGGATTACTCAC
>NZ_JANUEM010000014.1 GCF_024809855.1 Rheinheimera pacifica | reverse complement strand
TTCTCTACCACATTAACATAGTTCGCCGGCCCCGGTTGTGCCCAGGTTAAACTTACCGTTCCACGGGAAGTGGTTGCGCCGGTAATATTGGGTGCCTGTGCCAGCGAAATCACTCTCGTGGCCGACCAGCCGCTGCAGCCACCGGCATTACACGCCCGCACCCGGAATGAGTAACTGCCCAACTCATAATTTAGTAACGATACCGAAGTTTGGTTCGCCCTCACTTTATTTGTCCAGGTACTCCCTATTAACTGCTCCAGCTCATAACGGGTAGCCGTCGCAACCGTATTCCACGCCACGCTGAGGTTACCTTGATAACTGTATGTTGTCTGGCTGACATTCGAGCTAATACCCGGTGCAACGGCTGGCGGGTAGCTAACCTGCACCGTTGCAGTAGCACTATAACCTGAGCAATTACTGCCAATACAAGCTCTCACTCTATAGCCATAGGTACCATCTGCTTTACCGGTATAAGCTATACTCCGATCAGCAGAGTTTTGTACTTCAAGCCAACCTCCGGTATTTATTTGTTCTTCAAGGCGATAGCTATTTGCACCAGTAACAGCATCCCAACTGACACTATAACTGCCATTATTACTTAATGAGGGTGCTGTCGGTTTGGCAGGTGGCGGTATGGTTACAGACACAACAACTGAAATAGTGTCATGCTTAGTGGTTTCCCTTACCCACTCGCTAATTTGATTATTGTAATAACGTCGGGTTATCCACAATTCATAACTGTAAGTACCACTACTGAGGCCGGTAACAATCACAGAAGTGCCGCTATTTGCTACAACACGTGTTTCTACCCCTGCTTTTAGCTCCTGCACTTTGAAATTCTGCGTATCTGTGGGAAGAGACTGCCATGCCAGGGTAAAACTACCGGAGGTATTGGTAGAGGTAGGGTACTGGGTAAAGCTAACTGCCTGGCTAGCCAATGGAAATACAAACAATAATGCTAATATCCAACGTCGCATACTTCCTCATCCTTGAATAATAATGCCCCTGAATGACGAAGCATTTTGTACACAACGCAAAGTTGTAATTTATTTCTGCAAAATAAGCAAATTAATTTTATTTTGATATTAACAAACAATAGTTATGTAACGGAAACTACAAAAAATGAGTTATCGGCTCAATGTAGAATGTGATCCGCCATACCTGGCCCCACAGTGCGTTTTGATAAACCTTACACGATTCGGTTAAACCCTCGTCATCAGCGGTATATCTGCTTTAATTGAAAGCCTTTGGTGCAAACGGTATAAATGGGAAAACTAAAAAAATTGCCGCGAAGATAGATCGGGCTGCGCGTCTAAAAGTATCTTAATTTAGCTGTTTTCAGCAGTCGGAAGCCAACTGACGCTGATACATTTGCATTGCCAGCTCGTCCTGTTGTTTTTGCTCGCGCCGTTGTTGTTGCAGTAACTGATGCTGGCGGCGTTTTTCCAGTACCTGCTCTATCGCCAGATTATAGGCAGCCTGTTTGTTGCAGGCCTGTTGCTGCATGCTTGCTTCCTGCTGCGCCAGCAAGCTGCGGTGTTGTTGTTGCTGCGCCATATCATGCATGATCACCTTTAAACCCGACAAATTCTGCAGGCTGAGGCTGCATACCATCTGGCGGCTGGTTTCCATGCTGTCGATATGTTGCGCCAGCAGGCTGCTGCGCTGCTGCTCATATTCGGCCTGACGTTGCAGCTGGCTGTGCCGGCTGCGCATGATATCGAAGTTATCCTGTTGCGTTTGCAGATATTTTTTAAGCATGCTGCGCCACCAAAGTTGCCAGTTGTTGTTCGGTTTGGCTGAAATCAACCTGTTCATGTAAACCCTGACACAGGAACTGCTCTATTTTCGGATACAACGCCACGGCGCGATCCAGCTCGCTGTCTTTCCCGGCCTGATAAGCCCCCAGCGGTATCAGCTCTTGTACCTGCTGATACCGGCTGTATAAACGTTTTAAGCTGTAACAGCTTTTTAGCTGCTGCTCAGAGACAATATTCGGCATAACCCGGCTGATGGAGGCACCGATATCTATCGCCGGATAATGGCCGCGTTCGGCCAGCTCGCGGCTTAATACCACATGGCCATCCAGAATAGCGCGGGCGGCGTCGGCTATCGGGTCTTGCTGGTCGTCACCTTCGGCCAGCACGGTGTAAATGGCTGTCATACTGCCATTGCTGTCACTGCTGTTACCGGCACGCTCTACCAACTGGGTAAGTTTGCTAAACACTGACGGCGGATAACCACGGGTAGCCGGCGGCTCGCCGACTGACAGCGCAATTTCGCGCTGTGCCTGGGCATAGCGGGTTAATGAATCTACCAGTAACAGTACATGCAAACCCTGATCGCGAAACCAGGCTGCCAAACGGTGTGCCAGCTCGGCACTGCGCATCCGCAGCAACGGCGACTGATCGGCCGGTGCCGCCACAACAATGGCTTTTTTCATGCCTTCAGGGCCGAGGCTATGTTCAATAAAATCTTTTACTTCCCAGCCACGCTCACCTACTAAGCCAACTATCACCACATCAGCACTGGTAAAACGTGTCATCATGCCGAGCAATTTACTTTTACCCACGCCTGACCCGGCAAATAAACCCAACCGCTGGCCCTGGCCAACGGTAAATAAACCATTAATGGCTTTTATACCAACATCAAGCGGCGTACTAACGCCCTTTTTCTGCATCGGGTTTACCGCCGCCAACTGGCTGCTGATATGCTCACCTTTGGTTAATACCGGACCGCCATCAAGTGGCTGCATCAGGCCATCAAGCACCCGCCCCAGCAAAGCCCGGCTTACAGTTAATGCAGCCGCGTTTACCTGCGGCCTGACTCTGGCACCGGTTGTTAGTGCACTGGCGTTGGTAAGCGGCATTAAAAATGCCTGTTCGCGGTCAAAACCGACTACTTCAGCCTCAACCCACTGGCCATCCTGCATTTCTACCTGATAGCGCTGCCCCAGCGTATACTGGCCACCGGCGACGGTAAGCACCATGCCGTTTACCCGCACCAAAGTGCCAAAGCTCTGGTATAAGGCCCCGGCATCTAACCGGCTGCCTACCTGTTGCAAGCGGTTAAGCAGGCTCATCGGTGCTCTCAAGCTGTTGCTTCAACTGCGGTAACATCTGGCTTAAACGCTGGCGAAAATCGAGTAAATGCAGCTGAGACAGGCCAACAAATTCAGCGCTACGCGGTGCCAGCCTGGCGTCGGGTTGCAGGTTAATCGTACCAAGGGCGGCAATGTCCAGTTGTTGCCATAACGCAAAATCTGCCGGGGCCAGCCGGATAGTATGGATCTGTTCATCTACCTGCAATAAAGCCAGTACACTGGTGACAGCCTGCTGCAAGTGCGCAGGTTGCAGGCTAAGTTCAGCCTCAAGCGTCAGTGTGGCCAGTTGGCTGACCAGTTCAAATATGGCCCGGGCCAGTTGTTTTTCCTGCTGTTGCTGTTGTTGCAGCAGTTGCTGTTGTAGCTGCTGCAATTGTTGTTCAAACTGCTGGCGCAGTTGCTGTATCGCCTGTTGCTGGCGGGCATCAGCCTGTTGCAACGCCTGTTGCTCGGCTTGCTGTTGTGCCTGTTGGCGGCCTTGCTCTGCCCCTTGCAACCTGCCTTCCTGCATACCGCGCTCATAAGCCTGCTGCAGTTGCTGTTCGGGGCTTTGCCGGCTCAGATCGCGCTGTACACCGGGGAAACGATACAGATCGGCCATAGTTATCCCAGCGTTGCTTCTTCGTATAAGCGGTAATCTACTTCGCCTTTGGCCATCATCTGGCGGATCATGCGCATTATTTCGGCCCGGGCTGCTTCAACTTTGGTAACCGTTTGCGCTTTGGTGCCTTCAATTTGCTGGCGGTAAACCTGCGCCAGCCGTTTTGGCAGGGCCGACATAATGCTGTCCAGCATGGCCGGTTCGCAGCCTTTTAATGCCACTACCCATAGCTCGTCCGGTATTTCGTTCAGTAAGTACGCCAGCACATCTTCGCTTTGCCGTGCCAGTGAGGCAAAGTCGTACATTTTGTCCTGCACAGCTTCGGCCGTTTCAGCGTTATGCTGCTTTAGCAGTTCCATTACTTCAGCTTTATTGCCGTTGTAACGGTTCATAATTTCTGCCACTTTTTCCACGCCATTAACGCGGGCACCTACCTGTTCGCCAACAAATTCAATGCAGGCTTCCAGTGTATGGCGTAAATCATCCATTACGTGTTCACTAACTTCACGCAGGCTGGCAATACGAAACAGAATGTCGTCATGCTTTTGTTTAGGAAACAGCGCAATAACGGCAGAGGCTTGCTCGGGCGGTAAAAATGCCAGCAACAATGCCTGCATTTGCACATGCTCCTGCTCTAAAAAGCGTGCCAATAACTCAGGCGGTACCCATTCCAGCCGGCGTAAATCATCCGCCAGTGCGCCGCCGTAAATATCATCCAGCATGCCACGCGCCAGCTTACGGCCAACGGCTTTGTCCAGCGCCCGCTCCAGATACAGCCTTGAAGCACCACTGACTCCGCTTTCACTGCGGTAGCAGTCAAAAAAATCGTTTAAAATTAATGCTACGTCGTCCTGCGTTACGTTGGTGATCTTCGCCATCCGCTCTGACAACGCCCGCACTTCATGCCGGCTGAGCTTTTTAATAATACCGGCGGCATTTTCTTCGCCCATGCTTAGCAGCAATATGGCCGCCCGATCTAAATCGGTAATAGTGCGGCTATGTTCAGACCTTAGTTGATTCAATGCTGACTCCTCGCTCTACCCAATATTTAATCACTGCGGTTACCCGGTCAGATTCTTTACTGGCCAAAAGCTGCATATGGCTGATTTGCTCAGCAAATTCAGAACCAATTTTAGGCAGATTAATGGCGTTAAAACCCGGTTGTGGTATATCACTCTGAGCGGCATCAGCATTGCTGTCTGCGGTATTTTTTACATTTGCTTGTGCATTCAGTGCTGCCAGTGGTTCATCCGGCAAGGTGGCGTAAGCGTGGTCGGTTTCCGGTTCGCGCTGCTTTTTACCCGAGATCAGATGGTTAACCAAAGGCCGCACGCCAAACAGGATCAACGCCAGCGCGATTAAACTGCCAAATACATAGCGGGCATATTCTTTTACTTCAGGTAACTGCCACCAGGGTAGGCCTGCCTGCGGCTCGCCTGATAGCTCTGCAGCAACAAAACCAAAACTGGTAATATTAAACTGATCGCCACGCTCGGCCTGAAAACCGGTGGCCGTTTTTACCATTTCACCCAGTTGCTGTAACTGAGGCTGAGTCCAGCCGGTATCGCCTGCAGCAGCTTCATTTACCAGCACCGACACGCTCATCGACTTTAACCGGCCCACTTCAAAGCGGGTGTGCGTGACTGCACGGCCGTTGTCAAACTGGCGGCTGCTTTCATTGCGCTCTGAAGTACGCTGGTTATTATCATCGGCTTGCTGATTAGCTGGTAATGGCGGTTGATTTGCCAGCGAACCGGGAATGCCCATTGCCAGTTGATCAAGCATGGTATCGGTTTTTATTGATTCAGACCGCATGACCGAGGCTGGGTCTACCACTTCGCGGGTTTCTTCTATCACACTAAAATCAACGTCTGACGATACCTGGATCCGGTAGTTACCATCACCCAGAATAGGCAGCAGCATAATGGCGGCACGTTGCTCAATATTACGTTCCAGCTTTTGAATAAAAGCCAGTTTTTTGTCTGTTTCCTTGCCAATCGGGGCATCGTCGTACAATTCGCCGGTAAGCAACTTACCACGCTGATCTACTACCGATACTTTGCGTGGGTCCAGCCCCGGCACACTGCCACTGATCAGGCTGACAATTGCTTCAACCTGAGTTGGTTTAAGCTCATAGCCCGGCGCTAAATCAACCATTACTGAAGCAGCAGATTTTTCTTCCTGGCGGCCAACAAATAAATTGCGTTTAGGCACAGCCAGATGCACCCGGCTGTTACGCACACCATCCATAGTAATAATGGTACGGGCCAGTTCGCCTTCCAGTGCATGCTGGTATTGCATAGACTCCATAAACTGGCTGGTACCCATCGTCACTTTCTCACCGATGGTTGACAATCCCTCTGGCATGGCAGCTTTAATACCGCGTGCAGCCAGCGTAATACGGGCATCTGCCAGACGATCCTGCGGCACCATAATATTGCCGGTGTCGGTATCAATCCGAAAGGCGACTTTTTCTTTGTCGAGCACTTCCAGAATACCGGCTTTGTCGTAATGCTCCTGATTGCCATACAAAGGCACATAGTTTTTAGCTGAAGTCCATAAAATCAGTACTATCGTCGCCGCCACCAGAGTGGCCAGCAAAGCGATAGAGGCTATGCTGCGGTCGCCACCCGGTAACCGGTTAAACCTGCTGGACAAGTTAATGACTTTCTCGCGAAAGTTGCCCTCAATATGTGCAGCAGGCATTTTTTTTATCACTTCGCCTTTCATTACATTGTCCTTACAGTGACATCCGCATTACATCATCAATGCCGCTCAGTACTTTATTACGCGCCTGCAGCAGCATGGAGAAACTTAAACTGGCTTTCTGGCTGGCTATCATAGCGCCCACCACATCGTCAGACTGGCCGGTGTCTACTGCCGTCATCATGTCGGCGGCAATATTCTGCTGCTGGTTGATTGAGCGGATCACCTGTGAAAAGTCGCTACCGATGCCGCTGTCATTATTAGCCGGTGCAATGCGCTCATTACTGGCAGCCTGCTGCAATGCTGTCATCATCTCCAGCATCTGGCTCTGGCTGTTTATTGGTGAAATCATCATAAATTCCTTAAGAAGCTAATGCGTCTATGTCTACACCATGCTCACGCATAGCAGCTAATTTGTAGCGCAGAGCGCGGGTACTCACACCCAGCGCCTGTGCCGTGCGGGTGCGGTGGCCATTACACTTGTTCAGTACATCGAGAATGTAATCAAACTCGGCATTTTTCTTACTTTGCTTAAGCAGGCTGGCACAAATAGCGGCAGCCTGCGGGTGGCATTGCGGTAAATTCAGATCGGCTATCTGCAGTTCGATGCCGCGCGCCATAACCAGGGCTCGCTGCATAACATTTTCCAGCTCACGCACATTACCCGGCCAGTTGTATTGCAGCATCACGTCGGCCGCGCTGCGGCTTAAACGGTATTTGCCGTTACCGTATTTATTAATAAAAAACTCTGCCAGTGGCAAAATATCATCACGCCGCTCGCGCAGTGCCGGCCAGCTTAGTGGCAAAACATCCAGCCGGTAGAATAAGTCTTCGCGAAATAGCCCGTGTTCTACCTGAGTGCGTAAATTTTTATTGCTGGCAGCAATAACGCGGATATCCAGCTTAATGCGGTTGTTACTGCCAAGGCGTTCCAATTCCCGCTCTTGCAGTACCCGTAATAGTTTGGCCTGCAGGGCCAGGGGTAACTCAGAAATTTCATCCAGTAAAATGCTGCCGCCGTTGGCAGCCTCAAATTTGCCAATTTGCTGGCTGACAGCGCCGGTAAAAGCGCCCTTGTTGTAACCAAACAG
Source organism: Rheinheimera pacifica (assembly GCF_024809855.1). GTDB lineage: Bacteria > Pseudomonadota > Gammaproteobacteria > Enterobacterales > Alteromonadaceae > Alishewanella > Alishewanella pacifica_A. The sequence continues at coordinate 101,610 of NZ_JANUEM010000014.1, read as the reverse complement.
CATGGCCTCAAGCATATGTTCCGGAATAGCCGCGCAATTAACAGCAATAAAAGGTTTACCGGCGCGGTCTGATGCCTGGTGAATAAACTGCGCCAACCGCTCTTTACCTGTGCCCGACTCGCCCAGGATCAACACGCTGGCTTCAGTCTGCGCAGCCCGGTTCGCCAGTTGCAGGATCTGACGGCTGGCATGCGACACGGCCACTAAATCTTTCAGCCCCTTACTCATGGCCGTAGCGTTACGGATTGAGGTTTTTAACTGCGAGGCAAAAAAAGGTTTAAGTAAATAATCAATAGCGCCGCTTTGTAAGGTATCTGAAGCCAATTCACTTTGGTCGTTGTTTACCATACTGATAATTTGCGCCGCAGGTAGCTTGCGGTAAACCAGTGTTACCAGATCCGGTAGTGTCATTTGCGGCATGCCACTGTCAATAAATACCAGTGCTGGCTGGTAGTCATGGCACAGGCTGATTATCTCAGTCACAGAGTGGGTGTGTAATAAACAATACCCTTCAGCACTGATACATTGCTGTATCTCGGCAGCGGGTTTATGTGAGTCTATCCATAGTACGTAGGGTGAATTCATGGTTAGTCAGATCCTGCTCAGGAAGTGGTTCGGATTAACCGGATGGACACCCGGCGATGAGACTGCTCAGCCTTACCCTGGCTGTGCAGCAACGGATAACGGTTACCATGGGCGCGTACTTCCAGCATGCTGGCTTTTACCCCCAGCTCTATCAGGCGGGCAGCCACATCATCGGCCCTTTCTTTTGATAGTTGCCGGTTAGCCAATGCCGTGCCAACGTCGTCGGTATGGCCATCAATCAGAATTTTCTTAACAGAAGGGTCAAGCTGCAGATAACGCGCCAGTTTTTGCAATACCGGCAATTGCGTACGGTCAACCACACTTTGGCCTGAGGCAAAAACAATGTCAGTGTCACGGGCCTGCTGCCAGGACAACGGCGACATTTTTGCCACACAACCGCGAAACTGCTCTACCGCCTCATGGCCTCGCACACTGGTAAGTAATAACTGTTGCTGCTGCCGGCTATTACCCAGCTCAAACTGCAGCCAGGCACCAGCCTGCACTTGCTGAAATAACGGTAATGCGGCCTGTAAGAAGCTTACCCGGCTATCGTGATACAGCTCGGCGATATAAGGCAGGCTTTCCAGTTGGATAACATCAGGTTGCCAATCAGCATTGCGGGCGGCAACAGTGGCTTGCTCTAAAGCGGGGTAAGGCTGCGCCAGTTCAACGTCAAGCTGTAACGGCTGGCCGGGTTCCAGCGCAAAGCTCACCTGGCCCAGCCCGCTAACCCGCTGCTGTAAACGGCAATGAAAGGCGCTGCTGTCAAGCTGCCACTGCGCCTGCTCGGCTGGCTGGATCAGCACAGAGCCCGCAATGGCAGTGCCAATTGCAGAAGTGCTGAACCACAAGCTAAGAGAAAACCAAGACACATTGATACCCTTTTATTTAACCGTAACCTGTATCGCAATGCGATACGCCACTGGCTTAAGAAAATAAAAGGAAAACTGCATAGAAAGCGCCCGGCACTAACGCGGGCAGCCGCGCAGGCAGAGACACATCACGAGGATGGCGCCAAGCTAATGCAACCCCGCTATCATAACGTTATTAAACGCCGTAGACCGGAGGCTTTGCGTCCTGCCCTTTCGGTGCAGTTTGCCTTTTAATTGTCTTAACCGGTTCATAAAACATAAAATGATTTATGAACCTAAACTGAATAATATAAAAGATATCTAAATTACTATTGTCTGGCAAGTCAAACTTTAAAAAGATCTTTCATGATCTTAAAGATCATATAGTTAAAACCCCAAATTGTTACATATTTAACCACTTTTCTGCCTCAACTGCTCAGACCAGATCTTATTTAAAAATGACTAACTATTTATAAAACCTGCACAACTATCTAAATACATTATTCAGCATACCGCAGTGCTGTGACAGCACGATGACAGCCCGGGCCAACAACATATTAGGTCAGCCCAGTGTACCTATTACATTTACCCGTAATGTTTCCGGGATTTCATTATATGAAAGCACTGCCAGCGAGTTTTGTGTAAAAGTGCGGGCATAGCGCGCTAGCAAAGGCCGTAATTGTGGCACTACCACTAATGCCGGAGTATTACCCTGTTGCTGCATCTGGCTGCAGATAAGTGGCATATTGCGCTGAAACTGGCTTAACAGATTGGGCGCTACCGGAAAACTGTCTAACGCAACTTTACCGGCCTGCATGGCCTGGTTCAGCGCACTCTGTAAGGTTTGTTCCAGCTTTTCATCCAGCGTAAAGGCGGCCAGTTCATCTTTATCACCGCTTATTTGCCGCACCAACGCCCGCTGCAGCGCACAGCGCACGTCTGAGGTAAGTAAAATAGGATCTTTGGTTACTTCGCTGCTGTCCAGTAAGGTGCTGGCGATGGTCAGAATATCGCCCAGGCTTACCTGTTCCCGCAGCATCAGCCGGTATACTTTTAACTGTACAGTGGCACTGAGTGCTTTATCCAACGCTTCTGCCAGCACCGGTGCTACTGCCGCCAGCCGTTTATTCAGCTGCTTTACGTCTTCATAAACAAACAGCTCAGACAAATTTTCTTTAATAACCTTGCCGGCATGGGTAGCAATAATAGTCGCCAGATCCACCACCGAATAACCCAGGTTCAGTGCCTTGGCGCGGGTATTGTTGTCAACCCATACCGCTTCGAGGCCATAAGCCGGGTCACGGGTAATTTCACCGTCAAGCTGACCATAAATTTCGCCGGTGTTAAGTGCCAGCAACTGCTGCGGGTTTAACCGGCCACTGGCTAACGGCACCCCGGCCAGTTTAATACGGTATTCCTGCGGGTTTAGCTGCAGATTGTCGCGTACCCGTACTTCCGGTAATAAAAAGCCACTTTGCTCTGACAGCGTTTTGCGGATACCGCGTAAGGTTTGCACCAGTTCTTCGCCTTTATCTTTGTCGGCCAGATACACCAGACGAAAGCCCAGCTCTATTGATAAACGGTCAATATGTGGAATGTCGTCCCAGCCCAGTGCTTTTGGCGTTTGCGCTATGCTTTCGGTTAACAGCTCTGCCTGAACCAACTCGCCTTTATCTACCTGCTGTTGTAAACGCCAGGCTACGTATACCAGAGGCAGGCCAAAGCTGATAAAAGCCAGCGCCGGCATACCCGGCACCAGCCCCAGGATCAACATAATACCGCCGGTAGTCAGCAACACTCTGGGAGAGGCCAGCAGCTGTTTGCCTACCTCATCAGACATTTCGCCTTCGTCATTCATCCGGGTGACGATAATTGCTGCCGCAACGGCCAGCAGTAACGATGGGATCTGAGCTACCAGGCCATCACCTATGGTGAGTAACGCAAAGCGTTGAAACGCCTCACCCATGCTCAGACCGTGCTGGAATACCCCGATGCTGATACCACCAAGCAGGTTAATGACCAGAATAACTAAACCGGCAATCGCATCACCACGGACAAACTTGGACGCACCATCCATTGACCCGTAAAAATCTGCTTCGCGGGCAACTTCATTACGCCGCTCTTTGGCTTGTTCCGGGCCAATCAAACCGGCGTTCATATCGGCATCTATGGCCATTTGCTTGCCGGGTAAAGCGTCCAGCGTAAAACGGGCAGCCACCTCTGAAATACGCTCGCCACCTTTGGTGATAACCACAAAGTTAATCACCATCAGAATAATAAATACCACCATACCGACAACATAGTTGCCGCCAATGACTACCTCACCAAAGGCCTGGATCACCCGGCCAGCAACGTCTGTCCCCTCATGGCCATGTAGCAATACTACCCGGGTAGAGGCAATATTCAGCGTCAGCCGCATCAGCGTTGCCACCAGCAGCACGGTAGGAAATACCGAAAAGTCCAATGGCTTTTTACTTGAAACGGCTACCAGCAGCACAATCACCGACAGCACTATATTGAAGGTAAACAGCGCGTCCAGCATCCAGGCCGGTAACGGTAATACCACCATCGCCAGAATGGCCAGCAGCAGTATGGGAATAGCGGTATAAGGTTGGGTAAGAGTACGCCAGTTCACTGTTTAACTACCTCTGACATTAGCGTTGTCTAACAACGATTTCGGAATATCCAGCGCAGGCAACGGTGCAGGTTGCTGGCCACGGCCATATTTGTAGGCTTTTAACTGCATTACGTAGGTCAATACATAGGCTATTGCCGTATACAAGCCTTTAGGCACTTCCTGATCCACGCGGGTGGAATAATAAATAGCCCGCGCCAGCACCGGCACTTCTAACACTTCTATCTTATGGCGCTGGCCTACCGCTTTGATCCGCAGCGCCATTTCATCTATGCCTTTGGCGACCACATAAGGTGCTCTGGCATCTTTTTCGCTGTAGCGGATGGCCACTGCATAGTGCGTTGGGTTCATTACGATCACATCTGCTTTAGGCACGCGCTCTTCAATACGCCGGTTGGCCATTTGAAACTGGATCTGGCGGATCCGGCCTTTTATCTCCGGGCTGCCATCAGCAGATTTACGCTCTTCTTTTACTTCCTGCTTGGTCATTTTCAGTTCTTTCGCAACTTTATGCGCCTGGTAAGGTACATCAATTGCGGCGACCAGTAGCAACGCAGTGACCGTCAACATCAGGCAAAGTGCCAGTAAGCCCATGCCTTCCTGCAAGGCTGCATTCACATCCAGCCGCTGCAACATTAATAGCCGTTGCCATAATTGGCTGAGAAACAAGTACAGGCAGCCGGCCAGCAGCGCTATCTTTAAAATTGACTTAGCCAGTTCTACCAAAGAATTAAGGCTGACCATTCTGGCCAACCCTTTTAGCGGATCCAGCTGTTTAAAACGCGGGCTGAATAATTTAGCAGAAAAAATATAGCCTCCTGGCATACCGCCAATAACCAGCATCGCCATAAACAGCAAAAACAAAAACGGGAACAAAGTTGCCAGCATATCGCCTACAGCTTGTCCCATCGCCCGCGGCATCAATTTTTCATCGGCTAGCATCGCATTGTTCAGCTGTAAACTGCGCTGCATCAGTTGCATAAACAGCGTCAGAAACAGCTGGGCAAACCACAATAAACCGGCCACTCCCAGCATTAACAGTACCGCCGTATTAAGCTCTTTAGAGCGGGCTACCTGCCCTTCTTTTTGCCCTTTTTCTAACCGCTTTGCTGTGGGTTGCTCCGACTTTTCCTGAGCGCTGTTTTGCTCTGCCATCGGCTACCTCATCAGCAAATAAAGGTTATCCAGCATCTCGTTAATCATTACAGAAAAACGAAAGCCGGTTTGCACCACGGTCAGATACACACACACAAAACCCAGCACCATGTTCATCGGAAAACCAAGCACAAAGATATTCAGCGAAGGCGCAGCGCGGGTAGCGACGCCAAATGTCAGATTAACCAATAACATTGCAATGACGCCGGGCAGTGCAACCAACACAGCAGCGCCAAACATCCAGCCAAACATTTGTAACAACACGGTGATATTCAACTGATATAAGCTGCTACCTACCGGCCAAAGTGAAAAACTATCTACCAGCACCGCAAGTACCAGCAAATGACCGCCCAGTGCGAAAAATAACAATGCCCCCATCATCCAGAATAAATGCCCCAGCAACGGTGCAGAATCACCGGTAGCCGGGTCCATCATAGTGGCCATAGATAACCCCATCTGCATCGACAGCATCATCCCGGACATCATCAGTACTTCAAACAGCATACGTACCGCTAAGCCCATCATAATGCCAAAGCCAATTTGTTCGAACGTGATGACTGCGCTGTCTAAAGAAAACGGGTCTACTGTTGGCATAGCTGGCAACATCGGGGCGAGTAAAAAGCTGATAAACACTGCCAACAAAATTCTGGCTCGCGGCGGTACAGCAGGGTTATCAAAGGCTGGCATGGCCCATAATAATGCCGACAAGCGAACAAAAGGCCACCAGACAGCTCCTATCCAGCTCATCAGTTCAGCACTGGTGAGCGAAATTAACGAACTCACCCAAATACTCCGGGGATAATCACCATCAGGTTACGAAACCAGTCTACCAGGGTTTGCAAAATCCAGTTGCCGGCAAATACCAGCATTAATAATGTCAGTACCATACGGGGCAAAAATGTCAGGGTTTGTTCCTGAATAGACGTAGCAGCCTGAAACACGGCAATAATTAAACCCAGGATCAGGCTGGGCACCACCATTACCAATAAAATTTTGATGATGGTATACACAGCCTGGGCAACAAGTTCGGTACTCTGATCCGGGCTCATTATTTAACTCCGTTCATGGCTAATCTCACGGTATTGTCCCAAAGGTTGCTGCCAGAGTACCGGCCACCATCGACCAGCCATCTGCCAGCACAAAAATCATTAACTTAAACGGCAGGCTGATAATAAGCGGTGATAGCATCATCATACCCATCGACATCAGTACGCTGGCCACCACCATATCAATAATCAAAAATGGCAAGAACAGCATAAAACCGATCTGGAATGCCGTGGTCAGTTCGCTTAGTACAAAAGCCGGGATCAACACTTCAATTGGCACCTCAGCAGCGGCCATAGACGTAGGCTCCTGAGCTATTAGCAGCACCTGATGCAGCTCACTTTCGCGTGTTTGTGCCAGCATAAACTGCCGTAATGGTTGTTCTGCACGTGCCAGGGCTTGTTCAAGCGTCATTTCTTCGGCCTGGTAGGGTTTAAAGGCATTTTGATAAACGTCCTGCCACACCGGGCGCATAATCAGCAGTGTCAACATCAGTGAGATGCCAATCAGTACACGGTTCGGCGGGCTTTGCTGCAAACCCAGCGCCTGGCGCAAAATGGCCAGTACAATCACAATACGGGTGAATGATGTCAGCACCATCAACATACCGGGGATCAGGCTTAGCACTGTCATCAGCAGCACAATCTGCAGCTTTACGCTGTAATCCTGACCGCCATCTGCATCACGTACTGACAGCAGCGTTAAGTCATTTGCCATTGCCGTACCGCTTAGCAACATAGCTGCCAGCAGTAATAACAAGGTCAGCAGTGGCCTACTCATGATGCTCAGATGCCGCCTTACGGTTGACAAACTTAAGGCCATATTTGCCATCAACCATTACCACCTCAGCTTTGGCAAACAATACACCATTTACTTTTACATCCAGCGCTTCGCCTACGGCTTTGTCCAGCGGCAGCACATCGCCGACACTGGCCCGGCTAAGCTCGCCCAGCGTAACTTCAGCACTGGCCACTTCTAATGTGACCGTCAGCGGCACATCACGAAACATCGACAAACCATCGCCTGTGGTACCGGCACTGTCAGTACCCTGCTCGAAGATATCGTCCATCTCCATCATATCCAGCCCGGCCAAAGCCGCATCCAGACCTTTGCTGTTATTCAGGTTTTCGTTCATGCTTGTTTCTCTTTATTAACGATATCGGTAATCTGGAATACCAGGCTGTTGGCTTCTTCTGCCACTTTGCCCAGAAATAATGCTGTCTGGTTAAGCTGGAATGTCATAGCACTGCCAAACTCAATTGGCAGTACAGCGCCATCCAGACAGGCCTGTAACTGGCGCAGGCTGACTTTTTTGCGCACCATTTCAACCCGGCACTGCACCGGCACCTGCGGCCAGTGCGATATATCTGCTGCACTGGCACTAACAACACTGTGGTATTGCGGCGCAACAAAGAACTCCAGCGGTAGCCATAAAAACCAGCTAATCACATCACTGCCAAGCAACAGCCGTACCTTTAAAGGCAGATACTGAAACCGGGCCGGTTCCATTTGCTGCTTTACTGCACTGGCCGGTAGTGCTGATTGCTCTTTAAACAACAGCTGCTGCATGGCCTGTAGCTGGCGCTGGGCAATGCGGCTGCAAATGCGTAGCTCTGAAGCGCTTAACTCGGTTTTTTCTTCACCGGGCAGCACTTTGCTAAGCTGGCCGCCAAGCGATAAATCCGCCAGATGGTGTACGCTGGTGTAATCCAGTGCCAGATAACAATTGGTGTCGGTTGGCACCAGCACCGGACACTGTAATAACAACCGCCCCGGCTCTGCCAGCCAACTGTCCAGCGCAGTGCCCTGACATAACGTCAGTTCAATACTAAACTCAATATCGGTCAGCAATTTGCTCAGTTCTGTCTCTGCCGCCTGTGCCAGATCTGCTAAGCGCTGTTTCGCCTGTTTACCGGCCGCGCTGAAGCGGCGTTGGTCCAGTGTCAGTGCAAAAGGCTGGCAATGAGTGGCCTGGTCAGCCGGGATCAGCAAAGTAGGGGTTTTCATCTTATTCATCTGCAGTTACGTTATCCGTGGCTTTGGGCTTTGGCATCGCGCGATGCCCGGTAGGCTTTTTTACTTAAGCGGCGCAGTAAATTCAGCCGCTGTTCGCGCTTAGCGTCCAGCCAGCTGATACCCAGAAACACCAGTTTGTCGCTAACCTGGCGGCGGTATACCACCTCAGCTTTAATTTTGAACTGGTTGTCATATTCAACCACAACGATATCCGGTACTGTTTTTGTCAGCGGTGCCAATAAACCTGCGCCACCCAAGCTCATGTCTTTTACCACGGCCTGGCATATATGGCGGCCAAACAGGCCGCTTTGCCACAACTTTACCGCTATACCTTTGGTCTGCGTTTCATGGGGTTGACTTGCCGAACTAAAGTACCAGCGCAAATATTTGCGTGACACATCAGGCTTAGTTGCTACCATCTTCTACCCTCACTCCTGAACGGCCAACGGGCTGATTACGCTGTGCTTCCTGTGCGGCCTGCTGTACGGCATTGTTCTGATTATCGGGCGAAAACAGCTGGTTGAGTTCAGCCTCGGCGGCACTGGTTAAGATCAGTAATTCAATGCGCCGGTTAGCGCTGTCGCCACTGTCTTGCTCGTTTAGCGGCCGGGTAGCCGAAAATGCAGCCACCTGTGCTACCCGCCCAACCGGCATGCCCCCGGCAGCCAGTACCTGGCGGGCCTGCAAAGCGCGGTCCCCGGACAACTCCCAGTTACTGTACTGGCTGCCACTAAAAGCCGTGCTGTCGGTGTGGCCGGAAATAATCAGTTTGTTTTGTACTTTTTTAAACACCGGCCCCAGGCTAAGCAATAAATCTTCAAAAAACGGTGTCATACGCATTTGGCCGCGGATAAACATTTGCTGCTTTTTGTTGTCACGGATAATAACCCGTAAGCCCGATGGCACGATGTCCAGTTGGATATGCTCCTGTGCCATCAGCTCAGCAGCTAGCTGTTCAAAGGCCTGCAACAACAAACTCAGTTCAGCCGGGCTGTCGAACTGGCCATCAATCAGTGAATTCAGCTTATCGCCCTTACCTGCCAGTGGCCTGTCCTCACCTGAAGGCACCTGCAGATATTCTGACATGCCGGGCAACGGGTTATCCGGCGGCAAGGCATTGGCAGAATTCTGATCAATTACCGAAGGGGTACCGCCTAAATCGACCGGGAACGGGCTATTGCCCGGTTCAAACGGTGCCGGGCTGCCTTCAAAAATAGAGTGGGTACGCATATAGTTGGCAATTTCAGCGCGCTCTTTTATATTCGAGACTTCTAAAATCCACAACACCATAAAGAACGCCATCATCGCCAGCGTAAAATCGGCAAAGGCGACTTTCCAGGCGCCGCCAGATTTGGTTTTGCCAGAGCTGCGCTGACTGCGTTTAATAATAACCGGCGAGCTGGAGCTGTTCATCAGGCGGCCTTATCGTTAATCCATTGTTCCATCGTGGTAAACGACGGCTTTTGCTCTTCGTTAATCATGCGACGGCCGGAGTCGGTTGCGACTATCGCCACATGACCTTTGGCGTGGGCCACCAAAATAGCGCGCACACATTCAAGCAGAGCCACCTGCTTTTTAACGTATTGCTCCATAGCGGAACTTAACGGGGCCATCAGACAATAGCAGCCAAAAATACCAATAAAGGTACCCACCAGTGCAGCCGCAACGTGATAACCAATATTGCTTAGCGGGCCATCCAGATGCTGCATAGTAATAATAATGCCGCCCACCGCAGCCAGAATGCCAAAACCAGGCATCGCCTCTGCAATGGTTGCCATCGCAGATGAGGGCTTTAGCTTTTGCTGTTCAATGGTGTAAATTTCCTGCTCCAGCAGGCTGTCAAAGTCGTGGGCGTTTAACTTACCCATGCTCATCAGACGTAGGTTGTCGCAAACAAACACCACCAGTGCTTCATGTTCCAGCACCAGTGGATAGGCAAGAAAGACCGAGCTGGTTTGCGGGTTTTCAACATGCTCGTCCAGTTCACGTAAGCCTTTGCTTTTGGCCAGATCCAACAACGAGTACATTAATAACAACAGCTCGCGGTACAAGGCACTGCTGTCTTTGTGTTTTATAAACTGCGACTTCAGCTGCGACCACATTTCTTTTAACACATAGCCGGAATTACCCACTACCAAAGCACCGAAACCGGCACCAAAAATAATAAGAAATTCGGCTGGTTGCCATAATGTCGCCACATTACCGCCAGCAAACATATAACCACCTACAACGGCGCCCAGTACGATAATAAAACCTATTATTTTTTGCATTGTTCTGCTTCCTGTACCTTTACCATTGCGCCAGCTTTTTGCTGAGCATTTCCACTGATTGCTTATGTAACTGGCAAACTCTGGACTCAGTTAACTCCAGTACCAGTGCAATCTCTTTCATATTTAACTCATGGGTGTAATACAGCTGTAGCAGCAATTTATTGCGTTCAGGCAGCGATGCCATCGCCTTTGTCAGTGACAGCTTAAGTTCAAACTGGCTTAAACTGCTGCTGCCAAGCTGAGCCTCAGCCTGTTGTTCCAGCAATAAATCCAGGCTTTCCATCGCTTCGGCCTGGCCGACATATTGCAGCTCAAGCAAGGTTTTTTGATCAATGTCCAGCGCCTGGCACAGCTCGTCATCAGTGGGCACACGGCCCAGTTGCCGGGTAAGCTCACGGCTTTTATCCCGTAACTGATGTGACTGCTGGCGTAATTGCCGTGGCCGCCAGTCGATGCGGCGAAATTCATCCAGCATGGCACCACGGACACGCTTAAAGGCATAAGACTCAAACTGGTCGTCTACATCACGGCCATAGCGGCGCAGCGCACTTAGCAGGCCCATCAGACCAATTTGTTGTAAGTCGTCTCTATCTACCATACTGCCAACCAGGCTGCGTAGATGTGCCGCCGCCCGTTTTACCAGATAGCCGTAACGGTTCAGCAAAGCACTTTCCTGCGCCGGGCTGAACTTAAAACTGCTCGGTTGTTCCGGATCAGACCATTGGGACGTAGCCAGCATAAAACGGCCTTACTGAATAAACACATTAGTAACCAGTACCTGTTCAATCTGATAACTGAACTTGTTCTGGCGCAGGGTTTGGTTAAACTTATCCAGCAATGTGCCTTGCACCTGAGGAATATCCTTAAAGGCATCTTTCGCATCGCCATGGCTGATATTGCTAAAATGCGCCACCAGCGTATTACGCAGTAACGGCGAGGCATCGGGCAGTTGTGCCATTACCTGGCTGTCGTGGCTGAGCAGTGTCAGCTCCAGCACCAGATAACGCGAATGTTGTGCATGGTCAACGCTGATAACAAAGCGGTCCAGCGGATAAAACAGTGGCTTGCTCTGCTCCGCAACCGGGCTTTGTTGCTGGCCAAACCAAAAATACGCTGCACCACCGCCAACGGCCAGCAGTAACACTGCTGCAATGACTAACACTAAAGCTTTCATGTCTTACTGTTCTCCTATATCAGCCGGTTAAGCCAGCCAGTGGTTAGCTGCGCTGACGCTGAGCTACTTAGTTCTGTCACGTCGTCGGCAAAATGGGCAGCAATATGCTCAGGCTCAGCATGTTGCTGCCCTGCCTGCTGCTGTGATTGCTGGCGTACATCTATATCAAGCAGTTGTTCACTGTCCAGCCGCTGTGCCAGTTGCTGGCGCAGCTGCTCCAGGTTTTGTTGCATAGCGTCACGCATCTGATTATTGCTGGCGTATAGCTGCACCGTAGTGCGGTCGCCATCAACACTGACACTCAGTTCAATTAACCCCAGTTGTGGTGGGTCCAGCCGGATTTGCGCCCGCTGAATTTGCTGGCCCAGCTGTAAATTAATTTTGTCAGATAATAAATACACCAGCTTCTGGCCCCACTGGCTGCTTTGCAGGCCCAGTTGGTCAGCCTTCCACTGAAACGCTGGTTCTGCGGATGTTGTGCTGGCAGCTATCTGCGCGGTGGCTACGCCGCTAACTGCAGCAGTGTCACTGCTAAGCGGGCGCACCAGCTCAGTAGCCTGGCGGATAAAATGCTGCAAAGACATTGGCGTAACAGGCAAAGCCGTGTTTGTGCCTGTCAGCGGCAAATCTTTTGTAGTGTTGTAGGCGCTGCTGTTTAGCAGTGCAGCGCTATAGTCTTTGTCAGTAAAACCTGATAACCCTGCACTGCTTTGCGGCGTACTCTCCGTGCGCATTTGGTTTAGTGTGGGCAATGGCCCAAAATTAAGTGCGGATAGCAGTAAAGGGTCTATTGATATTTCTGCGGCATCGTCTGGCAGCAGCACAGTATCAGTTATGACAGCGCTATTATCCGTTTCGGTGCTACTTTCAGGCACTTCGGCCCCTTCAGGTAACATACCGGTTTCAGCTATCGCTGCTGTTATCAGGTTTACCTGTGTTATTTCTGCCAGCAGCATCTCCGTCTGTGCCGATAGCTCTGTATAACGGCCAGAAGATGCGGCGGTGTCTGGCTGGTTTAACACAAACACTAAACTGTCAGCGCTCTCTTCAGCGCCCCCACCAGAGTTGTGGTTTGGCAGCACCCCGGCTGCAGCGCCGCTGCTGTTGGCAATAGGCTGGCCGACCTGTAACTGGCTCATAGCCCTTCACCCTCAATAGTTTGTTTATAGGCCAGCACACCCGGCCGGTTTTGATTAAATTGCTTCATCTGCGCCTCCGTGCGGTGCATCTCATCTTTAGCCAGCGTGATCACCTGCTGGTAGCTCTGCTGCAGGGCAGTAAGCTGGCTTGAAAATTGCTCGCGGGCACCGGCAAGATCTAGCTGCCGGAGCAGCGCCATAAACTGGTGATCCAGGTTGCGCAATAGCGGCCAATTCTGCGCCTTTGCTGCCAACAGCAAGTTCTGCTGCAGTTTTAACAGCTGTTTTGCCACATCAACTGCCTGTAAATGGTTTAACGGCACATTCAGCCCCTGTTCAACTTCGCTAAGCAGAATGATTTAGCAACTGTCAGGCCACAATTCAAACCAATGATTTATAAGTGTTTTTAAAGCAGCACTGCTAAAAAGCGGAAGTATTACTTCCGCTGATCGGAAGCAAGCAGCTACCGCTTGCCGCACATTTAGCAGCCAGATAGCAAAAACCGCTGCCTGGCAGCGGTTTTCAAGGGGTCAGAGCACTTGAAACAGCGGAAAGATACCGGCAGGCCGTAAAGTGGTATCAGGCCGCGCTTTGTGCCAGCCCTTGCCAGCCTTCTTGCAGGTTGGTCATGATCACCCGCACGGTATCCAGCGAAGTTAAATCGTTTTTCAGGCTGGCGTTAAGCAGTGCCTGGCCGCAGTGCTGATACAGTTTCTGCATATTGGCAGCCACTTCACCACCATTTTGCTGGTCCAGCGATGCATCCAGCCCGCCCAGAATTTTTAGCATGCGCTCAATACCGGCGGCTTTTTTATCAAAACGTTTTGCCTGAATATGGCCCTCGGTGCGCGACAGTTCATCAAGAAAACCATCAAATAACATTAGCACCAGCTTGTGAATATCAGCCCCGGCAGCTTTGCCCTCTACTGCTGTACTTTTATAAGCCTGATAACCATTGCCAAAATCTAACATAAGCTGTCTCTCACTAGTTAAAACTGACCCATAGAGCTTTCAAGCTGCGCTATGGTAATTTGCATCTGGGTAAACTGACTCAGATAACGCTTGTAGGTTAATTCCATGGAATAATCATGCCGCTTTTGTTTCTCGGTCACTAAATCCAGGCTGGCCTGCAGTGTTTTTTGCTTATCACCCAGTAAACCACCATAACTTTTGCTGTAGGGTTCTACTGTCTTTTCCAGCTTGGCCAGCACCCCGGTGTCAGAGGTTAGCATGGCTTCCAGTGCCGCCGGGTCATCCGCCAGGGCTTTTTCAAACCGGTCGCTGTTAATACTCAGCTTACCGTTGCGGTCAAACTCCAGGCCAACGCTATATAGTGTTTTACCGTCAATCTCGCCCTGAAAAGCGGCACGGAACTGGTTTTGTATACTGCGCGCCATACTGTCATTTTTCAGGTTGGCATCGCCGGTAATACTGCTGACAATGCCATTGTAACCATCAATAAACTTTTGCACATTGGCTTTAATCGCTGTCTGATCCTGGCCAATTTTGATATTTACCGGGCTGTCGCCGGCAGCCTGAGCTTTAACCAGATCAAGCGTTACACCTTCAATCACGTCGGTTAAAGTATTGCTGGCGCTGGTAACATTAATGGCACTGTCACTACCTAAACGCACTATCGCGTCCTGAGCCTTTTTTAACTCCTGTTTTGCTGCCAGGGCCGCCGTAATATCGGCACCAGCCGCATCTGCACCAGCGTTAAAACCCAGTGTCAGCTCATTGGCTGCACCGCTTTCATCGCTTGAGATCACTAAAAAGGTTTCATTGCCGCTGCGCATTAACGTGGCGCTAACGCCAGGGTTATCGGCATGGCTGTTAATTGCCTTGGCCAGATCTGCCAGCTTGGCATTAGCGGGTAGCCCGGCCATATCGACAGAAAAACTGCTGCCGCCCAAATCAATAGTAAACTCACCATCTGTTGCCAGCGCAGCTGTGGGGTCAAATGACATGGCTAACTGATGGTTTTGTGCCAGTTGCTGCACAAAAATATCGTAACTACCAGCCACCGCTTTACCGCTGGCTGTAACAGCTAAAGTTGACTCGCTGGTGCTACTGGCGGTATTGGCCAGCAAGCTGCTGTCAGCTTTGCGGAAATCTTTCAGTTGGGTTAAAAAGCTACCCATCGAGGTTTGTAATTTTTTAATGGCATTAAGCTGGGCAGTAAACTGTTTTGACTTAGCCGACAGTAAATTATCTTTACCGGCACGGTCAATCTGGGTGTACTGGCGGGCCAGAGTCTGGGGATCAATACTTAAATAAGACGCCATAATGTATACCTTCTGCCACCAACTATTACCTGAAAAACACCCCGCCAGCTAAAGCCGGCAGGGTTATAACACTGTTGTTACCCTGGCAGCGTATTAACGCAGCAGTGAACCAATCATTTGTGTTGTGCTGTTAGACGCGCTCAGTACAGAAATACCTGAGTTCATCAGTAACTGCTGTTTGGTCATATTTGAGGTTTCTTTGGCGAAATCTGCATCCATCAGTTGGCCAGCTGCAGACTGAGTATTTTCCATCATATTGGTCACGTTATTAATAGAGTGATCCAAACGGTTCATACTGGCACCCAGCTCAGAACGGGCTGCGCCAATTGCATTTAGTAAGGTATCTACCTGGCCCATAATGGTCTGGGCATCAGTTTGGTCATCTGCGTTAACACCACTAGCGAAACCAGCAGCAAACTCTGTTGCTGTCATAGCGGTTGTAATATTGCCTAACTGCGTGCTGATATCAACTTCTAAGGTTTCTGCGCTCGTAGCACCAATTTGAAAGGTCACTGCATCCTGAAGTTTACCATCGGTTTCATCAAGTAACTTGGTGCCAGAACCATAAGACGTATTGCCGATAATATTTTCTAACTCACTTTTCAACGCTGTAAACTCAGAGTTTAATGCCGTATATTCAGAAGAGTTGTTGGTACCGTTAGCACCTTGCGTTGCCAGCTCTTTCATGCGGTACGCAATGTTAGTCATTTCTTCAAACGCACCTTCAGCGGTTTGCAGCATAGACATAGCATTGTTAGCGTTATAGATAGCCGCTTCCTGGCCACGAACCTGCGCATTTAAACGGTTGGCAATTTGTAAGCCTGCTGCGTCATCTTTAGCAGAGTTAATTTTAAAGCCTGAGCCTAAACGCTCTAACGCTACCGATAAATCGTTATTAGTACGGCCCAGTTGGTTTTGAATTGATTTTGACGCTGCATTAGATTGAATTGATAAAGCCATCGTGAAATCTCCTGTGATTGATGCTCACAGAGTTAAAGCGACAGCGGTGTGGCAGAACTAAAATCTTTTTTAGCAGATTTTTTTAAGCCGCTAGCCCTAAAATGCCAGGCCGACAAAAGCACCGCGGTTGCGCTTAGCCACAGCCTGCATAAAGGCGGCAAATTGTGCTGCGTCACCACCAACGGGCCGGTAAAAACCGATACCATGAATTCGAAAACGTGGCTCACCGGCCGCATCGGCATTTTTGCCGGTAATAGTGCCAACAATGGCATCCAGGCTGGAGGAGCGGTAATCATCGCCAAATACATACAGGCTAACTTTGCCTTTTGTTTTGCTGTACAAGTCCAGCGCACGTAAAATACCCACCTCAGGTGCACTGCCACCACCGGTAAAACGCTTCATCCGGTCCATGGCACGCTGGCGCATACTGGTTGAGTCACTCAGCCACTGGCCTTCCTGGCCGGGGTATAAAAAGGTGCCATCGGCAGCCATAACCTGAAAACCTTTCATTTGCGGGTGATTCACTAAAATATCATTTACGACATTAATCACCTGCTGCCATTTATTGCCTGCTACCATTGAGCCCGAATTATCAATAACAAAGATCACATAATCGGCATCGGTTGGAATACCGCCCACTTCGTCTGACGGTTTATCGGTAGATTTAGGCACATTCAGCATGGCTGTGGCCTGACGCAGTTCATTGCGCAATGAACTGGCCTGATCCTGCAATTGCTGTAACGTTTGCTGGGCACGGGGAATAGAAGACTCCAGCGATTTCAGCTGCTCTGTGACAGAAGCCGAACGGGCCTGAGCAGCCGCAAGCTGCTGCTGTTTATCTGACACCGCGCCTTTTAACAGCTCTACGTTAAGTTGCGCCGCCAACACCTGCTCTACCATAGTGCTTAAATTATCCGGCCCCAGTTCAGTTTCGCTTTCACCATTTTTAGCCAGCAACACCAGTAGTACCACAGCACCAAAGGCACAGGAGATAATATCGAGAAACGACAGCGTAAAAATTTCCACCGGCGGCCGTTTTATTCTGCGCATACGTCCTGCCACTATGGCCACTCCTTTGCCGGCGCCAAAAAGGTACCCTGCGTTACCTGCGACCAGCTCCAGTACATAGCCGACGCATAAGGATCACCCTCTATTGGTAGCAAAATCACATTCATCCGCAGCCCCTGACCAGCGCGTTTAACGGTTTCAACCAACAGCTCCTGCCGGCACTGTGACGAAATTGACTTTTTACTGGTCAGCAAACCACGGCAGCGCACGCCAAGGCCATCACCCAGTGTTGGTAAGCCATCGGTAATTAAGTACACGTCTGTGACATTTGGGTGCAACTCTCGCAGTTTTTGCAAGCCAATTTGCAAATTGGTACCACCATTTGGCACCAGCTTGCCAATATCACGCACTATAGCATTCATTGAGTCAGAAACCTGGGCAGAGCTGGCCGGGCGTTGGCCTAACATAATGGCGTCTTCAGAGAAAGCCACTACGGTTACTTTGGCGTTTTTTGGTAAACGGGCCAGCAGCCACTGCGCTGCCCGCCTGCTACGCTGCCACTTGGGCAGCGCCAGCTTCTGGTTATCGGGCAGCGCCATATAGCGCAACACTTCAAGCAGGTTTTCGCCCATCATCGATGCTGACTTGTCCAGCAAAATACCAATTTCCTGGCCCTCGACCTTCAGCCCGGTAATATAATTTTGCTGGCCGCTGCCGCTTAGTTGTACGTTGGCATCCGGTACCGGCAAGCGGGCGATGGCGGCCAGTTGTTTTTCCAGATCGGCCACTACCGCCAGTTCAGTGGAAATTTGCTGCAGCAGTTTGCTTTGGTCGCTGCTGGTATCGCTTTGCGACAGCTTAACATCCTGCTGGCTGGCCGATTCCAGTGCAATTTTGTCGTTCAGTTCATCAATTGATTTTTGCAGTTGCTCGCGCTGCTGCTGGGCGGCGTTTAGCTCCTGCTGCAACTTATTGGTTTCGTCGGTGGGTTCTGGCACAAAGGCGTTAAAATCGACCAGAATTAAGATCAGAATAACCGCGCCCAGCCCACAGGCCATCACATCCAGAAATGACAGATTAAAACCATCTTCAGCGCGCCGTTTTAGTTTCATAGCGTACTAATCAGTTATGTAAATGCGCTAACAGGTGTTTCTCGCAGGACTGCTGTGTATTTAACACCATGGTGTCCTGCCTGCCATTAAGAATATGCATAAAATACATTAAAATCAGTGAAATAAATAACGCTACCAGCGTTGAGTTAAAGGCAACCCCCAGCGAGGCTGTCATACCGGCAATATCACCGGCCAGCGCCTTATCTGCCTGCGCCAGTGCCTGGCCAATACCGCGCACAGTACCAACAAAGCCAATACTGGGAATGGCCCAGATAATATAACGCACCATACTATTACCGCTTTCCAGCTGTGCCGCCAGGCTTTCTACAGAGGATTCAATAGCGTCGGCAGCATGCTGTACATTACGGGTATTTTTAAAACGCCGGATACAGTTGATCCAGGTTGCCATGGCCGGGTTATCTTTGTAAGACGAGGCTTCCAGCTCAGACAGCGCCAGCTCTACGTCCAGCGGCAGGCTTTTGTCATAGTCACGCAAAAAATCACGGGTATACAGGGTTTCTTCATCTAGCAGCCGCCATAGTTTGTAACCCATCAAAAACAGGCAAAACAGCAGCAACGAAAAACATACCTGTTGCTCCATGTCTTTTATAATCACCCAGACAGAAAACAAACCACTGCTGCCCTCGGCAGCCAGAATTGCAGCTGCGGTTGGCCGCACTATGCCTTCATAAAACAAATGCACCAGGGTAAAACAACCCGCCAGCACCAACACACTGGTAATAATGCCGGGGTTCATTGCGGCAGAATCTTTGTTACGCATAAATGTGCTGCTCCGCTCGTCAGATATTAATAGGGAAATCCTGTGGCGCATCCAGTGATACAAAATAAGCCGCCGCAGATCCAGCTACAGCCAGTAGCACCAGGGCCAGTATGATGCGTTTTTTCATAGTTAACTCCTGCTCTTGATACTATTGATAGCGGGCAATCCGAAAGCCAACATCGTCTTGCGGCCCGTTCCCTTCGTTACGGATACTGGCTCTGAGCTCTTTTAAGCGGCCGGATTTATACGACGCTCCTTTGATCACATACCCCTGTCCGCCGCTGGCACCGCGATAATCGGTATACTGTTTTGTCGTATCGGGCGCGGTTACCGCATAAGCATCATGCACCCATTCTCGTACATTACCATCCAGATCATAAAAACCGGCCCGGTCAGCACGGAAACTGCCTACCGGCGCTTTACCGGCAAAGCCGTCGTTATAATCGCGGAAAAAGAAAGTTTGTTGCCCTTGTACCGATTTGTCGGCAAAGTTGCCCTGTTTATCGCGTAGCCGATCTTCATTGCCCCATACATAGGTGGTTCTGGCAGCACGCCGGTTGTGCTTGGCAATAAACTCCCATTCGGCTTCGGTTAGCAGCCGGTAACCGGGGCTGTCGGCATTAATGCCCACCACTCTGTCGCCTTGCAGGTTATAAAATACTGCCAGCCCTTCCTGCACACTTAACCAGTTGCTGAATTTAACGGCGTCCAGCCAGGATACCTGGGTTACCGGCAACGCCGAGCCACCGGTTTGTCCTTTAAAAGTGCCATACTGAGCTTCAGTGATCTCATGAGCCGACACCCAGATATTACGGCTGAAATTAACATTAAGCGGGTGCTCATTGCGGCCCCGATCTGCCTCATTGGCCGGTGAGCCCATGGTAAAGGCTTTAAGTTGTACTTCAATAAGACTAATGCCCAGTGTTTGGGCAAACAACGGTTTACCTTCACGGCGGCGGGCATCAAATTCTGTCAGCATGTCGGCTTGCACGGTCTGCGTTTGCCGCTGGCTGGGCGTAACAGTGCGGCTGACGGTACGGTAACCGGTTTTACGAAATTCAACATTCTGCGCTAATGCCTGCAACGACAAGGTGAGCGGGGTTTGCCCTACCGTCTTGCCATTGATCAGTACATCGGCCGTATGATTAGCACTAAAACGAACCTGACCCATTTCTGCTTTCAGCTCAAAATTCAGTGTACGCTGCTCTGCCGGTTTTAGCGTAACGCTTTGCGACTGCGCCAGGTAACCGGCCTTTTCATAGCGCACGGTATAAGCTTTACCGGCATCAATACTGGCCGGGCTACTGGCCGGTTTACCATTTAAAAGCAGCACGCCGTCTTGTGGCGTGGTAGCTACGGTGAGTACAGCTTGCAGCGGCTGTAAAAAATAATCCCGTGCCGCTTTGGGCTGGCGGTAGGTTATGTCGATAGTATCCTGCACCGGCTCATAGCCTTCCAGCTGAACCTGTACCTGATAGCTGCCGCCATTTTGCGGTATAACCAATGGTGTTTTACCCACAGCCTGGCCATTTACTGTAACGCTGGCCCCTGCCGGGCGCGACGCCAGTGTCAGGTCTCCCGATACCGGTGTTAATGTCAGCGTTTTGGCAATCTCATCAGCAATAGCCGCTGTCAGCATCAGGCTTTGTGGCTGAAAATACGGCTGTTCGGCACTGATTTGATACTCACCCGGTGCAAAACGGCCTGCCAGCGTTGGCCCCTGGCTGTGTAGCTGGCCATTGACTGTCCAACTGATATCCGCCACCTCAGGCACTGTATTCAGTGTAATACTGGCTGGCATTGGCTGTAGTGTAACCGCCAGATTGCTTTGTTCACTGCTTAGCACTAACCGCTGTAATGGCTCAAACTTATCGGCGCTGACTACAATTTCTGCGCGCGAGCCCAACATATAGAGTTTATTTTCGATAAAAAAGCCGCTGCCCGACACCACTGCAAAACGCTGGGTTTGCGCGGCTTCAGCTGGCAATACGGTAACGGTAAAACCTTTTAATAAAAACAGCCAGGCCAGATAGCTGGCCATAACCAAAGCCAACAGCACAATACTGCTGAGCACTATCCATTTGCGCTTGCGTTTATCTGATGCGATAGACGTATCAATCCGACTCACTGCTTATTCCTCTCAGATCCGGGTTTTGCATTGTAGCTGTACAGCAGGCATAGCCGGGCTAACCTCAACACTGATAATTTCAGTACGATAGCCTTTACAACTGCCTTCAAACTGATAAGTGCCGGGCAACAGGTTGATGGTTTTCTCTTTTACTTCACCGACATTACCCACCCCGAGTACCCGGATACTAGTGCGGCCATCACTTTTTACCAGCACCGGCACCGGTTGTGCCTGAGCCTGCAGCAAGCTTTGTAACTGGTTAAGCTGCTGCGCCAGCTTGTCGCTTTGCGTAGTTAACGGCTGCGCTGCCGCTATTGCTTCATTGGCGCGCTGGCGGATATTGGCATCGCTAAGGCGTTGCGGGCTGGCTAAAAATGTCTGCAAGCGCTGCCCGGCCTGAATAATCTGATTAGCGTTTTGCAACGCCTGCTGCAATACCGGGTTATCGGCATTTAATTTCAGGCCATTTTCTGCCAGCATTTTTACTGTCGGCCATTCATCAACCTCAATAAATACCTGAATTTGCTGCTCGGTCTGCGCAGCTGCTCCCGCTTTTTCTGCACTATCCAGCCGGCGCTGTAAACTCACTAACTCCGGCCGGTTGCTATCAATATTGCGCGCCCGGGCCAATGCCTGGCGGGCAGTGGCGTAATCAGCCTGATCCAAAGCAGCAACAGCCTGCGCCACAACATCAGCAAATGATTGTTGCTGTGCTTGCTGGTTTAACGCAGCCAAACGTTGCTGTGCCTGTTGCTCTGCCGGATCTAACCGGCGAATACTCTCCAGCAACGTTTTTTGCTTACTGACATTGTTTTCCAGCTGCGCTACCCGTACCTGTTGCCACAGTTCCTGCACTTGCGTTGCCACATCCAGCCGCTGCTGCAACTGCAATGCCGGCTGATATAGCGGATTTACCGTCAGCGCCCGGCTGTTGTTAAGCTGCGCCGCCGTCAGGTCGGTATTGGTAAATGCTGCACTGGCTGTCTGGTATGCGGTTTCATAAGTCTTGACATAGTTTTGCTGTAATGTGCTGCTTTGCTGCTGAATGTCGCGCAGCAAAGTACCGGTTTCACTGTACAGTTGCTGGCCGTACAGCCGGTAAGCTTGCTGCATGTTTTGCTGTAAGGTATTTACCGTAGCGCTTTGCCAGGCAAAAAGATGCGGATCTGCGGCCAGCTGATTAACCTGATTATTGGTGTCTGACAGCATTTGTTGTAAAGCCTTACGGGCTTGCTCGTCCTGAACCTCTGGTACAGCAGGCGCAGACGTTGCAGATAACGGCGCGCCCGGTGCGGTACCGGCAACCGGGGCCGAAGCAGCAAACCTGTTTGACGCCAGCCACACCACAAGCAATAAAAGTAACACCGCAAAAAAACCGGCTATTACTTTGATATAAAATGCCTTTTGTGACTGTTTATCGTGCTTTATTACATCATCTAACGCTGCCACATCCGGCTCCTTGCCCGAAGCTTAAGACACATTTACAACTGCTGATTTGGTGTTGCTTCTAACTGATAAATTTCAAACAGCTTTTGTCTTAACTGGGTGTATTGCTCAGTAGCTGTACCTTTAAGCTCAATAGTCTGCTCGTTAAGTTCGACTACCTGCGGTGTCACTTTAATA
Source organism: Rheinheimera pacifica (assembly GCF_024809855.1). Taxonomy (GTDB): domain Bacteria; phylum Pseudomonadota; class Gammaproteobacteria; order Enterobacterales; family Alteromonadaceae; genus Alishewanella; species Alishewanella pacifica_A. Next base: position 78,844 of record NZ_JANUEM010000014.1, on the reverse strand, counting down.
TCCAGGCTTTGCCCCATTTCACTGAGCACGTCACGTTGTGCACTCAGCTCGCGGTTTGTTTGTATTGCCTGGCTAAGGCTGTAAATTGCTGCCGCACCTGCCGCAATAGCGCCAACTTCACCGATAGCTGAATTAGAGTTTTTCACCAACATAATGCCCAGTACTGCACTACCGGCAGCAACTAATTGCTGAGTGGTGCGCTCTGCTTTTTTCTTGCGGATATCGGCAGCAATCGGCAGGGTTTCGCGCTGATACTTACGATAGGCTTCGTCTGACTCGGCATAAAAAGCTTCATAGCTGTCTTGCAGTTGGTCAATAAACTGTTCATCTTTTGCCTGTAGCAAGTTTACCCGTTGCAACATCGGGTCATTTGCTGCCGGTGCACCGTTCAGATCGAATACGGTTTGCCGTGAGGTAAAGCTTTTTCTTTTGCTGACCAGATAAGGTGAAAAGGCTTCCTGGCTATACATAGCGGCATAGCGTAAATCTGATACCTGCTGAATTTTCTTTTTATCTGCCTCTGATTTTTTAATCAGCAAATCGTAAACATAAGCGGCAATATCGTTAAATACCGGCGAGTAAGGGTTTTGATCTTTACGCAGAGCATCACGATAAAAGGCTTCACCTACCTGATGCTCAAAGGTTTTCTCTCCCCAAATATCGTTGGTAGCATCCATTACCCGCACACTGATGCGCACGGTTTCGGTATCCGAATAATTGATTTTGCCAAGTACATACACATCGGCAGAAACCGACGCGTCCGGAGTAACATTAATCGAGCCAAATACTTTGGTTGCCGCCAGTGCTTTTTTGGTATCAATGGCAAAGCGGTTTGCTTCCAACCGCCGTACCTGTGGCCAGATATCTTCTTCAGCCACTTTTTTGTCATCAATATTGCCTTTGGCATCCAGCGGAATGCCCGGATCAAATACCGGCACGGCTACATCCAGATAAATGGCAGACTGATATTTAAACTCGCGTTCTGTCTTACCCAACTCAGCTGTTTTTGCCTGGCCGCCAATAGCAGGGCCTACGCTACTGACATTAGTTTGGGTAGACTGACAACCACTAAGCGCCAGTGCAATCAGGGTACAGGCAGCCGCCAGCCAGTTTTTATAGTGTTGCAAAAAAGAACGAGGTTGCATTGCCAGCTCCATTTCTAAATGATTCACAGCTATTTTAAATTATTCACAGCCAATCTGAATTATTCACAACTATTCTAAATTATTCGCAGCCATATTGTGTCATCAAAGCGCTGAAATGTTTTTTCTCAGTGTCAGTCGTTGCACCTGCCAGGCCTTGTTTTACCGTGTCACACACAGCAGAGTTACCTTGCTGCCCTTTACCTTTCTGGGTTGCTTTTGACGGTGACGTCTCTGGCTCTTTCGCATTATCAGCATGTTGTGTCTGTTCAGTACCGGCTGATTGTGCAGCCTGCGCATTATTGCCGGCAGTAGCATCTGCCTCGCTGCCTGCTCCGGCGCCAGCGGCACTGATCCGCCCGGCACCGCTACTTATTGCCTCAGTCATACATTTTTCAGTTTGATTCAGATTGGCGGCAAAATCAGCGTCCATGCGTTCCAGTAGCTCGGCTTTGGTCAATTCGCTGCCATCAATATCTTTAAAGTCAATCAGTGAACAATCGCCGTAAGAGGTAACCGCCCCGGCAGCAGGCTGCGGTGAATTTTGCTGGGCACAAGCCGGAAGTGTTAATAAGATTAACGAAAAGCTGAACAACCATGATCGGGCGCGGAAAATAGTTTCGCTGGGCATCCTTTACTCCTTACCGGCAAGGCTGGCTATATAACATTGCCTCTCAGGCTGGCAGACAACGATACAAGACAGCAGGTTAGCTCTGTATTATTACCCTATATTAGGGTTAATTTGGCTTATTGACCAGCTAAATCAGGCTGAAGATGTTGCCAGCAAGTCTTGCAGTTCGTATTCAAGATAATCAGCCAGGCCTGACCAGTCACGGTTTTGCTGGCACTGCAGCACGGCGGTTAATAGCTGGTGCAACTGAGCGATCTGTTGTGGTGCGGCACCGGCAAACAACGTAATAAGTTGCCCGGCAAGGGTTGCCAGCTCTAGCGCCGGCTGCGTAGTGATACCCAGCCGGAACTGCAGCGCCAGCGCTTTAAGGTGCTGCCTGTATTGCGTAACTGTGTCCATTAGCGTGTAAGCTCCGCATGGTATTGCGTACCGGCAATCACCGCACCGGCTTTCGAAGTATTAACAAAGCTGACAGCAGGTTGCTTGCTGATATAACGCTCTAAGCCGGTCAGGTAAGTAAGCAGGTTGCGTAAGGTGGGCACTTTTTCGCCAAAGCCATTAATAACCTGTTCGGTAGCCGCCTGGTACCCTGGCCCTAAAGCACCGTTTTGCCAGTTGGCGTGGGTTTTATTGTGGCTAAAGGCAAAGTCGGCACCAAACAACAACACACGCCTGGCGCCCATTTTTACCGCCAGATCAACGGCGGGGTGTATGACACTGCCATGGCTGAATAACGCCGCAGCCGCTAATTGTTTGCGCACCGGGTTAAACACTGCGCTGTCACTTAAGGCAATATAACGTGTACCGGGGAAATGCTGTAATAATTCGGGATTAGCCAGCGGAAAATACACCAAACTACTGGCAGCGGTTAAGCTGCTGCAGGGCAAATGCTTTAATGTAATTTTATGGTCACGGCTGACAATAATATCCGGCCTGATATCCTGCAATACCAAGGCTTTTACTGCGGTGTCCACACAGATCAGTAAAGGTGCATTAGCCTGCTGCTGCGCTTGCCTAATAAAGCCGTAATGTTGCTCCAGCGAAGGCCCGGCCCCTATCACGTAAACATCTTTATCTGCTGCTAAAGAGTTAAATAACGCCTGTACCTGTTGATCTTGCTGCCAGTAAGGCTGGTTTTGCTGCAGCCGCGGTAAAAACCTGCTGATATCCTGTTTTAAACGCTGCGCGGCATAACCGGCTTCAAGTTCGCTGTACAAACGATCGCGGGTTTTCATATTGCTATCACTGGCCAAAACTAATTCAGACGGCAGTACGGCAAATGGCAGCTGAATATCGCTCTGGCTGGCAGCCAGTTGTAAGCTTACCCGGCTATCACTCAGCCAGTGCCGTTGATCAAGCAATTGCAGCACCAGCGCAAAAATATACTCATTTAAAATACAGATACTTAACTGCTGCAGGCGATCACGGCTAAGCAACTGTTGCTGCATATCGCCAAGGCCGGTACCGTACAATGTTATATGTGGGTAGTGTTGCGGTAGTTTACTGATTTGCTGCAGGGCTTCCTGCTGCCGGTTATGGCGGCTGGTTAGCTGAATGCCGTTAATCAGCAGAGTATTGTCCAGCCCTTCTATCAGTTGCACTGCAGGTCGGTGTTCTTCAGCGGCAGCCTGTTGTAGCACATTGGCCAAAGCGGGCCAGCGGCTGGCAATTACGCGCATATTTTGCGCAAAACAGTCGTTATTCATTAATCTGTTAACCCAAACCAAATTCAACCAGGCTGCGGGTAATATTGGCTTGCGACATCACCACCGACACCGAACTTTTACTGCCACTTTGCATTTCGATACGCAGTTGCTGACTAAGCGCATTAAGTTCAGTGTTATCGTTCTGGCTTTGCGAAATCGCCACCAGTTGCGCCTGCAATGCCGCACGTTGTGCCTGCACTTTACCCAGCGCGTCTTTTAATTGTTGCTGCGCCAGCTGAATTTGCTGGCTATAAGCCTGCACGTTGTCGGCTGTTGCTGCGGCTTTACCCAACTGAGCCAATGTGCTGTCAGCAGCCTGTAGCTTTACACTTACCGGGTTACCTGCGGCAACGCGCACACCCTGGCCACTGATGAGCCAGGGTTCCTGCAGCTTACGGGCATCGCGCGCTTCGGCAGAGAAATACAGTTGCTGATTATTGCTGCTCACACTGATTTGCTGTTGAGCAAAGGCTTGCTGCACAGTGTGCAGATTTTGCTCTGCGCTTTGGCCTGCCGGTAAGCTGATACTGACAGCACTGCCACTGCGGCCCAGCAAAATACTAACTTGCTCGTTTTGGCGCCGCTCGGACAATAAATCTATATTGTTGCCCAGGCTGGCCTTTACCGGTGCCGGTTGCGCACTGGCTGGGGTAAGATCGGCATTAAGGCCAGAGCTGCTGTGTACCAGTTTCTGTTCAAGTTGCGCTAACTGCTGCTGTGCCTGTTGTTGCTGTTGTGCGGATAACTTGCTGTTACCCGGTGCATTCAGCTGCCGGCGCAGGTTTTCCAGCGCCTGATATGCCTGGCGGATATTGCGCTCGGTTTGATCTGTCTGGCTAAGCTGTTTACTGACATCTGCTGCCAGCGCCCATTTGCTTAATACCTGTATCTGCCGCGATTGCCGGGATACCGGTACCGTGCGGCCGGTATCGTCAGAACGTACAGCCTTGATCACAGCAGCACGGTCTGCCGCATTTAGCGGCGTTAGCGCACTGTTACTGACCTTATCAACCGCACCGGATAGCTGCATAGCTGCACCTTATTTAAACGTAAGAAAACAAGGTAAGCCGAGAGACACTGGAATACACTTTCAGCGACGACTCATAAGACGCCATAGCCTGATTCATTTTGACGTAGGCTTCCGGGTAATCCACTTCTTTAATGTCATCACGCAGTGTTTCGGTAAAGAGTGCTATATCCTCATTGCCCAGCGCCATATCGTCCAGCGAAGCTAAAGTGCCACCAATGCGGGTAATTTCGCCGCTTACCGTAGCCAGAAAGCTACTGATATGGCCCAGCATATCGCGTGATTCATCGCCCACACCGCCAGCAGGCGCGGTGCTGATTAAATCCAGATAGGTTTGCATTTCATTTAAAAAATTCACGCCCGGATCCAGTGCGCTACCAACGATATTGCCCGGCACACTGGAATTATCTGACACAGCAATCTGCCGTACACGGCTGTCGCCGTTGTACTGATACACCCCGGCGCCATCGCGTTCAAACGGTTTAACGTCGGTTAAGCTGCCTGAAAAGTAATAATTGCCATTGCCGTCTTTGGCATTAAGTAAATCCACTATACCCGGCATTAATACTGCCAGTTCCTGGCTAAATGCTTCCAGCTCGGCCTGGCCCATAGTGCCATCGGCCGCCGTGGTGACAATCTCCTGTACTGAGTACAGTGTATTGACAATGCTGCTCAGTTGGGTTTCCTGCTGGCCCAGATTAAAATGTACAGCGTTCATATTCGATTTGTACTGATCCAGTTTAGTCAGCTCGCTGTTTAACGTTAACAGCATCACTGAGCCTAAAGGGTCATCTGATGGGTTTTGGATCCGTTGGTTAGTTGCAAGCTGGGTAGATAACTTGCTGTATTCAGCAGTAGACTGCTGAATATTACGGATAGTGGTTAGGTGATACTGATTGCTGCTAACGCGCATAGCCACGGCCTCAGAAGATATTGATCAGGGTTTTAAACAATTGATCCGCTGTGCTGATCACCCGGGCATTAGCGTCATAGAGCTGCTGGTAATACATCAGGTTAGCGGCTTCTTCGTCCAGGTTTACGCCGCTCACGCTGTCACGCGCGGCCACAGCATTGTTGTTTAGTACCTGGGCAGTTTTCACGCTGCTTTGCACCTGCTTGCTTTGAATAGCCAGATCGCCGATTAACGTATCATAGCCAGCTGTGCCACCATTTAATGACGCCACCAGATTAGCAATATTGCCGTTGTCGCCACGGCCACCGGCCGGATTACCCAAACCGTCGTTACCGATAAAGGCCAGGCCATCCGGTTGCAAATCAGGGTTGACACTAATTGTGCCCAGTACATCAGCCGGGTTGTACAAAAACAGCGGCTCACCTGGCTGGCCGTTTAAATCGAAGCCCTGTGACAGCGCAGTATTTACTGAGTCGGCAATATTAGTAACTATTTGCTCCAGTTGCAGTTTACTCGGTTGCAGCACATTTACATCGACATTAAGTAAACCGCCGATACGGCCACCGACAAACTCGTTAAGACCGAAGTTCTGGCCGTTAAAGCTAACATTAACCGCAGTGCCATTTACGCTGACTGCCGAAGATTTAGAGCCAACCACCAGCGGTGCGCCGTTTTTACTGCTGATATTGATATTGCCATCACCCGGATCGACAATATCTACGCCCATATAACCAGACAGTTCGGTGATGAGCACTTCGCGGGCATCAGCCAACTCTGCGGTAGGCTGGCCCAGCGCCTGCGCTTTACTTATTTTGCTGTTTAGCTCGGCAATCTGTTGTGCCAACGAACTACTGTTATCTGCAAGGTTGCTTAATTCTTTGCCGAGTTTGTCTTGCTGATCTGACAAGGCACCATTAATTTGCGACAAGTCTTGTACCAGTGCCTGTGCGGCGGACAATACCTGCTGACGGTAAGCGCTTGAATCGGGGGCAGACATGGCGGCGTTAAAAGCCGCACTGATACCGGCAACGGCATCATTCAGGTTCAGCGACTCAGTGCCGAGTATTTGTTCCAGATACCCCAGATAGCTTTGAAAACCTTCGTAATAGCTTACATCTGAACTGGTGCGCCAGATATCGTCATTCAGAAAATCATTAACGATGCGATCAACCTTAGTCACCTTAACGCCGTTTAAGCCCCCGGCAGCGGTTTCCAGATACACCGTTTGGCGGCTATAGCCCTTTACGGCAGCATTAGCCACGTTCTGGCCTACCACGTTTAGTGCATTGTTAGCCGCGTTAAGGCCAGACACACCGTTTAAAAGCATACTCATAAGCTGGGTTTCCCGCCGCTGTCGGCCTGCCATAATGGCTGGCTAAATCCGCTGTTACTGTATTTTGGCGCAACCAGACTCAGCGCCGTCTTATCAGGTAAAGCGACGGCTTCGGCCAGTTGCTTAAATTTATTTTCAGTTTGTACCAGGCCATCGCCTAACTGCCGCACTATGGCTTCGGCTAAACCGAGCTGCTGCCTGGACGCCAGGTGTTGTGCCAGTTGGGCATCGTGCATATCGCGAAATGTTTGTGCCTCACTGCTGCCAAACAGGCCGTTATCACCGGCAATAGCATCGGTACCGGCGTGCATGTTTTTTAGTACCAGCTGCAAAAATATCGCTTCAAACTGCTCTGCCGCTTTAGTCAGCCGGGCGGCAGGATCCTGGTTGCTATCTATGCCTGCGGCAGCGCGTGGGTCTATCGCCAGCCCTTCGCCAGGTAAAGCGTAACTGGTTAACGAGGTTATATTCATTCAGATCACCAGCAAATCAGCATCCAGCGCACCGGCGTTATCCAGCGCAATCAGGATCGACATCAGTTCTGCCGGAGTTGCCCCCAGCGCATTAATGGCCTGTACTATAGCGTCCAGCGAGCTGCCTTCCGGCCACAACATCATGTTGGCTGTGCGCTCCTGCACATCAACCCCACTGTTTTGTACCGGTGTTGTCGTACCGCCACTAAAAGGCAATGGCTGGCTTACACCCTGTTGCTCACTGATCGTAATGGTTAAACTGCCGTGGCTGACTGCAGCGCGTTTTACCCGCACTACGTCGTTCATCACCACAGTACCGGTGCGGCTGTTAAATACCACGCGCGGCCGCTGGCTGCCTTCTTCTACGTCAATGTCCTGTAACATCGACATAAAGGTAATACGGCTGTTCGCGTCTACCGGAGCGCTGACAACCAGCTTGCCTTTATGCTCGGCTCTGGCAACGTCAGGCCCAAACACCTGATTAATGGCGGTAACAACATTGCGGGCAGTCTGATAATTGGGTTGCTTCAGGTTAAGCACGACCTGAGCGGCAGGTTCATATAATTGCTGCACGCTGCGCTCAACAATAGCGCCGGACGGAATAATACCGGCAGTGGGCACATTAACGGTAACCGACGAGCCATTCTGGCCGGTGGCATTTAAGCCCCCTACCACCAGGTTACCCTGCGCCAGCGCATATACTTTGCCGTCAACCCCGCGCAGCGGCGTCAGCATCAGGCTGCCACCATGCAGGCTTTTGGCGTCACCCAGTGACATAATGGTTACGTCCATGGTTTGCCCGGGGCTGGCATTGGCCGGTAACGTAGCGGTAACGGCAACCGCCGCCACATTTTTTGACTTCGGCAGGCTGTTTTCATCCAGCTGCACACCAAACTGTTTCAGCATATTGTTTAATGACTGGGCAGCAAACCTGATTTGCGCTTTATCGCCCGAGCCTGGTAACCCCACCACCAGGCCATAGCCCACCAGTTGGTTATCGCGCACACCCTGAATATCGACCAGATCAAGCAGCGGCCGGGCTTGTAACAATACGGGCCATAACAGCAACAGCACGGCAGTTATACAATGTTTCATAACACCTCAGTTAAAACGGGTTAAGAAAGCGGTTAAACAAGCGGGTAAACCAACCAGCCTGGCTGGCACTGGCTAAATCGCCTTTGCCGGAATAACTAATACGGGCATCGGCAATACGCTGCGACGAGATGCGGTTGGTAACATCAATATCTTCCGGCCGCACCAGCCCCTGCAGGCGGATATACTCATCGCCCTGGTTCAGCTTGATCCATTTTTCGCCACGGATTGCCAGAGCGCCGTTGGGCAATACATCGGTTACCCGCACGGTAATAGAGCCGCGCAGAAAGTTCTGCTGGCTGGCGGCACTTTCGCCGTCAAACTGTGAACGTGAGTTCAGCTGCATAGCCAGCTCTGAGGTATTTAAGTTACCTACCAGCGGCACGCCAACATTAATGCCGGTGCTTCTGTCTATGCTGGAATCAGCACTTTTACTCGATTGGGTACGCTCATTCAGCTCAACTGTCAGAATATCGCCGACCCTGTAGGCACGTTTATCTTCGTACAGGGTAAACATATAACGGTCGCTGTACAGGCTGCCGTGCTGCTGGCCCGGCAGCGGCTCATCAGCGCTGCGCTGCGCCACCACCTGCTCCCAGTCGGCTTCATGTACCAGCGGTGGCTGGCTGGCACAGGCGCTTAGCAGTAACATAATGATTAAGGCGCTACAGGCTTTCATAGGCTTACAGGCTCTGGTTAATAAAGCGCAGCATTTCATCGGCCGCCGATACCACTTTGGCGTTCATTTCGTAGGCGCGCTGCACCGCTATCATGCTGACCATTTCATCAACCACACTAACGTTAGAGCCTTCAATGGTATGTTGTTGCAAGGCACCCAGTGCGTCTTCTCCGGGAACACCTTCTACCGCTTCACCTGAGGCTGCAGTAGCGCGGAATAAATTGCCACCCAGTGCTTCTAAACCGGCAGGATTAACAAAGTTAACGGTTAAAATCTGCCCCAGTTCTACCGGATCAGCCTGGCCGGCAACAACAGCAGTAACGGTACCGTCGCGGCCAATGGTTACTTTGGTGGAGTTCTCTGGTATAGCGATATTTTGCAGCAGTGGCAGGCCGTTGGCATTGACGATTAATGAATCGGCGTTTAGCTGAAACTGGCCACTGCGGCTATACAATATTTCGCCGTCCGGGTTTTCAATCTGGAAAAAGCCCTGCCCGGCAATGGCGATATCCAGCGGGTTGTCACTTTTTTCAAAGCTGCCTTCGGTAAAAATTTTCTGGGTGCCGTTAATCCGTACACCGGTACCCACCTGAATGCCCGACGGCACCTGGTTTAGCTCGTCAGCCTGAGTGCCCGGCTGGCGCTGTACCTGATAAAACAAATCTTCAAACACGACGCGGTCTTTTTTAAAGCCTGCGGTACTAACGTTAGCCAGATTGTTTGAGATGGTGGTCATGCGCATATCCTGCGCGGCTAAACCGGTTTTACTAACCCATAAGGCAGAGTTCATGTGCTGCTCCTGTTAACTGTTGCCACTTACCAGCTTGTTACCGGCTACCGCCAGTTCGTCAGCGGTTTTCATCATGCGGATATTCATTTCAAACTGGCGGCTGATATTCATGGTGTTTACCATCTCTTCCACCGCATTAACATTGGCGCCTTCCAGCGCGCCGGTACGCAGGGTAATCGTTAAATCTGCCGGTAATTGCTCCTGCTGTTGTGGCCGTAACAGGCCATCCAGCCCTTTTACCAGAGTGTCATCACCCACACTGACCATTTTTAACCGGCCTTCCTGGGCAATAACACCACCGCCTATCGGCAACAAATTAATAGTGCCATCGCTGCTGATGTCGATATCACCAAACTCCGGTAACACTATGTCGCCTTGCTCACCCTGTACCGCATAGCCGTTTAGCATTAAGCGGCCATCGGCATCTACCTGCAGGTTGCCGGCACGGGTATAGGCTTCATTACCGTTGGCATCGGCTATAGCTAAAAAGCCGCCGTCGCTCAGTACAATGTCCAGATCACGGCCGGTTTGTTGCACCGGGCCATTAGCCAGATTGGTAAACACCGGCAGTAACTGCGCCTGATAACGGGTACGAAAGCCGTCACCGGCAATCATCATTGCCTGCGCCTGTTCAATATCTGCTTTAAAACCGGGCGTATTAACGTTGGCCAAATTATTGGCGCTAACACGCAGTGCCGTCTGGTTGAGTTCGGCCCCTGATACAGCGGTATAAATTAAGCGTTCCATAACGGCTTACCTTTAGGTGGCGTTAAATAAAACCTGCATCATCTGATCGGCCGTGCTGATAGTTTTGGCATTCGCCTGGTAGTTTTGCTGAAACGCCATTAAATCAACCAACTGCTCGCTGATATCTACGTTAGAGCCAACATAGGCGCCCGACAGCAAAGCACCAAAACTACCAGCATCCGGTGTGCCATACAGGGCTGCGCCAGATTCATTAGTGGCATACCAAACGGTTTTATTACCGGTTTGCAGGCCATTGATATTGGCAAAGTTAGCCAGTACTACCTGGCCTTGCAGCTTGGTTTCACCATTGGTAAAAGTGGCAAATACTTCACCGGTTTCGGCTATTGCTACCCCGGCAAACTCACCTGCGGTATAGCCGTTAGGGTCGTTTTTATAAATATTAAAACCGCTGCCAAACTGGGTGCTTTTGGTTAGGTTAATGCCAAAGTCCATTACCGCAGCACCGGTGGTTGGGGTGTAACTGAGCGCCACTGTTGCCGGAGCAGCAGGTGCAGTTAACTGGCCGTCGGCATCAAATGTCAGGTTGGCAGGTGTTGTCAAATCCGTGCCATTAACAAAGTAGTGCGCCTGCCAGGTATTGGGCCCGGTATGCACAAAATACTGCGTTAAGGTATGGCTGTTGCCCAAAGAGTCGAATATTTCGCTCGACTGTGAGTAGTTATAGCTACTGCCCACCGCCGGATCGAATGGCACAGCTATTACATCACTGGCTGAGCTTAAATTAAGCGAAAAAGCTACTTCGGTAGAAGCCTGTGCCGGGATATTGGCCGCTTCAATTTTTAAATCAGTGAGTACGCCAGGTACCAGGTTGCCGTCGGCATCTACGCCGTAGCCTTGTAAGCGGTTGCCGCTGCTGTTAACAATGTTCTGATCTTTATCCAGATCAAAGCGGCCTGCCTGGGTGTAAGCCATACGGCCGTTTTCAGCAACAACAAAAAAACCTTTACCGGTAATAGCTAAATCCAGCGCTGAGCCGGTATTTACCACACCGCCTTCACGGGTAAAGTTTTCTTTAATATCACTTACGTCTACCCCGCCGCGCTGGCCGCCGTTGTACACTGAGGCAAATTCAGCGCTGCCACTTTTAAAACCGGCAGTACCTGAGTTGGCAATGTTATGGCTGGTAACTTCCAGTGCTTTTTGCGTGGTTTTCAACCCGCTTAACCCGATATTAAACATAGACATAATACTGATTCCTTAACTGTTGCCGCCAAAGGCCAGCTGATTGGTATCTAACAGAGCGTGGTTACCCAGGCCGTTGACTTGCAAAATAATGTCGTCTTTATTACTACCGACAGACACCCGCTCAACTTCGCCACTTAACAAGGTGGTAAGCGGGTTTGGCTGTCCGTTAATATAAGCATCGGCCTGCACGTAATAACCACCAGCCGCCTGTTCATCAAAGGCAAACCGCAGGGTACCGATGCCACTGTAAGGCAGTGTTTGCTGCTGCATTAATTTACCTTCAGCGTTATATAGCCGCAGTTCAATGCTGTCGGCTTCAACACCCAGATTAAGCGCACCTTTTACCTGACCGGCCTGCTCCAGCACTATGGTTTCAGCGGCAACATCAACCTGAGTACCAATTAACGCTGTGGCCTGTAATGCCTGCTGGCTGCTTTGCAGAGCCAGGTTTTTACCGGAATCTATTTTCAGGCTTTGCAGGCTTTCAACATTGGCAAACTCGGCCAGTTGGCTGACATATTGGGTGCCTTCCATTGGGTCCAGTGGGTTCTGGTGGCTGATTTGCGCCACCAGTAACTCCAGAAACATGGTTGATAGCCCTTCTGCGCCGGTAGTACCGTTATCAGTACCGTTTTTTGCTATCGTACTGTCATTAGTCGTATTAACATTGTTTGCGAAGCCGCTGATTGCACTCACGCTATTGCTCCTTTACTGGCCGCCAAGCCGCAGCACGCTTTGCTGCATACTGGAAACCCGGCCCATTACTTCTACCGAGGTTTGATAACTGCGCGACGCAGACATCATGTCAGCCATTTCTTCCAGCACATTAACGTTGGAATAAAATACATAACCGTCTTGATTCGCCAGTGGGTTATTCGGCTCATAGCGCTGCTCTACCGGCCGGCTGGAGGTAGTCACACCCAGCATTTGTACTTCGGCAGACAAACTCTGGCTGTCTGCCGTTTGTTTATATAACGCAGCAAATACCGGCTTTAATGCCCTGAATGCCCCGGTTTCAGTAGCAGAAGCCGTGTCGGCATTGGCTAAATTTGAGGCGATGGTATCCAGGCGCATTACCTGAGCACGCATTGCGCTGCCGCTGACGTCATAAATGCTGTTAAATGACATGCTTACTCTCCTTTAATGGCTTTTTGCAGGCCGCTGATTTTCATATTCATAAAAGTAAGGCTGGTTTGAAAATCCATGCTGTTGGCAGCGAAATTAGCCTGCTCAATATTCAGCTCGGCCGTGTTGCCATCGGCAGATACCTGGTACGGCGTGCGATACAGTAACTGATGCCCGTTTTGTGCGACCTGATACGGTTTGTCCATGCCGTTGCTCATGTTGTAAGCCACATCCTGCATAACTTGCTTGTAGTTGATATCCCGCGCTTTAAAACCAGGCGTATCGACATTGGCCAGATTGCCTGCAATAATTTCAGCTCGGTCCAGGCGTAGCTGTAATGAAAACGGGTGTACACCAAGCGCTTTATCAAACATATTCAGGTTGCTCTCTTTACACAGATTGCCTTTGCTTACCCTGGGTTTTACAAGCTCTGTGCCACAATTAAAAAGCGATATGTATCAATGAATTGCTATATGAATACGCCAGAATCATCACCCAAAGCGGAAGTAACGCTTCCGCAGCGGAAGCTGGCGCTTTTTCCTGCAGCCTGCACCATCCTGGCGCTGTTACTGCTAATCGTCTGGCCAGCGCAGGCCACACCCGGGTCTACGCCAGAGCAACAGCTTAAACAGCATATTCAACAAGAGCTGCAACAGTACCTACGCCAGTTAGGGGTAAAAGCCCGCCAGCAGGAGATCCAGCTTAATTTACCCTCAGCACTGAACGACAGCCGCTGCGACAAGCTTGATATCAGCCGCCGCCAGCAAACCGAGCCACCGCTGGGCCGGGTTAGCTACAGTTTAAGCTGCACCTCGCCGCAGCGCTGGCAAAGCCGGGCGGTGGCACAAGTAAAACTATTTTTACCGCTGGTAGTAGCCAGCCGTACGCTGGAGCGCGATGAAGTGCTCACTGCTGATATGCTCAGCCTGCAGGATTTGGATATCAGTAACATACGCCACGGCCTGGAGTTTGATGCCACAACCCTGCTGGGCATGACAGTAAAACGCCGTATAAATGCAGGCAGCCCGGTTAGCCGCCATCTGCTACAGGCGGCTTATCTGGTGCAAAAAGGTGCGCAGATCACTTTGCAGTACCGTGGCGATGGCTTTGCTGTTGCCACCAGTGCTATAGCCCTTAGTGATGGCCAGCTGGGCGAGCGGATCAGTGTGCAGAATGTCAGTTCCGGTAAAGTAATTGATGCCATCGTAACCGGAGAAAATAATGCAGAAACCACACAGAAATAAATTAAAGTTTCACCGGTACCGCGCCGCTTTAATTCAACAGAGCCAAATTGTGGAACATACAGTATGCAAATAGATCCGAAAAACCCGCTACAGGTAAACCCGGTAAACCGGCTGACACAAGAGCAACACAGTGCAGAGCCAGCCAAAGCCCGGGTAGCAGACAAAACTGAAGCTGGTGTCAGTCAGGTCAGTGCCTTTAGCCGTTCATTGGAACAAACCTTTCAGGCACTGTCAGACAAAGACAGTGTAGATATGGCCAAGGTGCAGCAACTTAAACAAGCTATCGCCAATGGTGAGTTGCGGCTGGATGAAGACGCGCTGGTTAGCGCTATGCTGGAAATGCACAAACGATGAGCGCTCAGCTGCTGAAACAATTTATCAGCAGCCTGCAACAGGATGTGCAGCGGCTGGATCAGCTGAATCAGTTACTGGAACAACAGTATGAACTGATGAGCCAACGCGACAGCACCCAGCTGCAGCAGTTGAACCAACAGTCACTGCAACTGATGACAACACTCGAGCTTAGCCACAACGAACGCGACGCGCTGCTGCAACAGTTTGGTTTGCAAAATAACCGCGACGGTATGCGCCAACTGGTAAGCCGCTTACCGGCACCGGTGCAGCACGGTACCCGCCAGTTACTGCAGGAACTGACATTAAAAGCCCGCTTATGCCACGCCCAGAACGAAAAAAGCGGTAAGCTACTGGCCAGCCAGCGCCAGCTCATGCAAAAACTCACCGGGATGGACAGCCGCACCAGCTATCCCGCCATGCCGCTGTAACTGCGGCCAACCTTTACCACAGGAAGCCAACAACCATGTTTTCAGCTAAAGCTATGCAGGATAAAACCGGTACTAAACATGCAACATTGCTTTCTGAAGGCTGTGAATTACAGGGCGACCTGATGCTCGATTGTAATATGCAAATTGACGGCCAGTTGCTGGGTAATATCCGCAGTAGTCATGCAGTAACCATTAGCCAACCCGGCCGGGTACAAGGCAAAGTTTACGCCCGTCATCTAATCATAAAAGGCCACGCCGAAGGCGAATTTTATGCCGAGCAGGTTGAAATTCTGCAATCGGGCGTACTAAATGGTACTATTTACAGCGATAATCTGAGCATTGAATCAGGTGGCCGCTTTACCGGTGAAGTACAGGCAGCAGATGCCAGCAGAAAAACCGGCAGCAGTAAACCTGTATTGCCACTGCACAATGCCAGAGGCAAAGTGCTGAGTATGACTACAGCATAAAATGGCACCAATTAACACTACTTATACCCAATGGATTTCAAGATGCACGTAGGCGGCAAGTGAGCGAATCCCCATGAGCATAGCAATACTATGTGATTGGGGTGAGTGAACGCAGCCAACAACCGTGCATCTTGAAAGACGACGGGTATATTAACGCTACCAATTAAATATCACCGAGGTTTGGGTGCATTTGTTTGTTCTGTTACCGCTGCTGCTGATCCTGTTGTTGCAATGGCAGTTTGCTCCGCTGGCCTCAACCATCAGCGCTCAGTTTCCGCACATTGTTGCAGCCATGCTATTGCTAACAGCCACTCTGGCCAGCCTGATGCGGCAATGGCACTGGTTATACAGCCTAAGTCTGCTTGGCAGCCACTATTATGTAGTGCAACAGGCGCTGCAACGCCCGTTAACCGACCCAACAACTGCGGCCCTTAGTTTTACCCTGCCGCTGTTGTTCACCGTGCTGATACTATTACTGCAGCTGCAGCAAAAACCGCAATTGCTTACCCCACGCGGAGTATTACTGCTACTGCTGATGCTACTGGCGCCTCCGCTACTGCTATTGTTGCCACTGGCCGATTGGCTGGCATTGTTACCCCTGCCAGCCGCCTTTTTTCAGCCGGTATCAGCACAATTTTTGCTTAGTTGGGGCCAGTTATGGTGGGTAGCGGTTATCGCTGCCTGTTGGTTAGGGTTACTCAATTTTTACGCTGCCAACAGCCAGCGCTGGGGCCAGTTTGCCGCCTGGTTGGCCATAATGCTGTTTTATCTGTTAATCCAGCAACCACAGATGTCGGGCTGGATGACACTGGCAGCCAGTTTAAGTTTGCTGCTGAGCCTGGCCAGCCAGATGCTGCAACTGGCCTATATTGACGAGCTAACCCAGTTACCGCAGCGGCGCGCCTTGTTAAACCACTTAAGCCGACTTGGCCGGCGCAGTGCGGTTACTATGCTGGATGTTGATCACTTTAAAAAATTTAACGACACCTACGGCCACGATGTTGGCGATCAGGTATTAAAACTACTGGGTTCTTTACTTGGCAGCGAACGCGGCCTAAGTGCTTACCGCTACGGCGGCGAAGAGTTTACGCTGGTATTTCGCCACAATAATAAAGACACCCTGGCAGAAAAGCTGGAACAGGTGCGCGCTAAAGTTGCAGAATACCCACTGGTGATCCGCCAGCAAACCCGGCCACAAGACAGTAAGCAAGGCAAGCAACAACGCGGCAATACGCCAGGCAGTAAAACCGTGCATGTTACCATCAGCTTAGGCTGCGCCATCCGCGCCCCCGGCGAAACCACAGAACAACTGCTAAAACGCGCCGACGAAGCACTATACAGCGCCAAAAAAGCCGGTCGTAACAGAGTGGCTTTTGCAAAATAGGGTGTTAAATTCGCAGCAATTTTAATTGCTTATATGCTTCTTACTTTTACTTGAGCAAGGTGGCTATTGGGCATAAAAGAGTAAAATACAAAGCAACGCCCATTACTGACAGGACATCTCAAAATACTGAACCGCCTCTATAGAAATTTTATAAACCTCGCATTACATCACAGGCAAAAACCAAAATTTAGACGTCAAGCAAGCTCTCATCGAACCATACGTCTTCGTAATCCCCAGCGATAAGAAACCTCCATCCGGGCGCCAACCCCATATACTTTTTGACCTGGGGACACCAATCGTCAAGATGCTCAACGTGCAACGGTTTAAAGAAAACCGCATCATCGGATAACTCTTCACCAGCATAAATATACCACCCAGTAGTATCACCTTCCGGCGGATGGCGAAAACCATTAATAGGCACAATTCCTTCACGAACATTGCTAGCGATACCAACTTTAAGATCGCCTGGAGAAGCAAGAAATTCTGCGTCATATTTTTTACACAATTCCTTTTGCAAATCTTCTATAGCTGAAGTCGTCATAACCCTAGCTCCTGTTTCTGTTGCTTGGAGTATCGACTCATCTCTGCCCCCTGCCTTGCTGAACATGCTGGGCATTGTGGCTGAACCGCATCCAAGCTTCGCATCTTGGCCTGATCAATCGTACCCGTTTCGTAATACTCCTTAACGAGAGGAGTCTTGTGATCGGCAACCTGTCTGTTTGCGATATTTCCGCAATCAACACATGGTTGATTCTGTACTGACTCTCGCTGGGCTTTCGTCGTAGCACCAGATGGTCGTTTATATGGAGTCGTAATGTCTGGTGTTTTCTTTTTAACAGCATTAATAACACCTTCTGCGCCCTCAACCAGTTTACCGCCAACTTTACCAACTGCTTCAATTTTCTTTCCGACAATACCAAACATCGATTGGGCCGCGCCACTGAAATCCCCCTCCATGCCAGCATTAAACGCGTTTACAATATCCGGAACGGGATTTATAACATTATCAAATATCCATGTAGCTGCCTGCTGGCTCACAGAGGGCTGATAAAGCTGCTCCCACAGAACTTGCTCAGCTGATGGCTTTTGCCCACTGGCCACTTTAGCCGCATTTTGCAAATTAGCACTCTGGTTGCCTTTGCTCACGTCTTCCGTCTTCGAGCTGCCCTGCGTTTGGGCCGCTTTTGCCGTATCTTCCTTCTGCTTCTCTATCGCTGAGTTACATTGTTTTCCACGCTGGTTATGGCAATCATATCCCGTTGGGTCGGTATAGCTTAACGGGTTATTAAATACATAGGTATACCGGTTTAAACTCTGTGCATCGCGTGGGTCTTGCACGATTGGGTCTGCCTGGATAAAGCGCCCCAGCTCCGGGTCGTATATCCGCCCGCCCATATGAATAATGCTGGCATGGTCTACCTGAATATGCCCGGTATAGCCTTTTTGCGTAATATTCAGCAAAGCGGCAAGATTTGGCAGTTGGCTAAATGGGTTTGTATAACCCTGCCAGCTGTTGGCATTTCTGCGTTTACCAAAGGCATCAAAGCTGGCCGTTTCTACGATAGTGCCATTGGCATCGGTAATCACACTGCCCGAGCCTAAGTGGTCGTTAAACACATAGTGCAGGCATTTGACTGCCAGTACTCTGACTTTTTGGACTTTAACTACACAGGAATTCCTAAATGCTTTTTAATTGCAAGCACCGCACTACTCTTTTTTCCATCGTAGTATTCTTCTAACCTTTTTCTGACATGCTCAGAAAACCAGACGCTAAATAACTCCAGGTCTTTAACTTCAGATAAGCTTGCTGGGTTTGACTTCCCATCTTGGTAAATAAAATACTCATCAGAACCAACTGGTTTATGTAAGAATTTGCCTGATAGCAGGAACTCGCCATCCAACTCAACTTTACCAATTTCCAGCCATTTACCATGTTTAGGTTCACCTTTCCCTACGAAAATGCGGAATGCGATTGGGAGGCCCAACAACAAATCAGGAATTGTTGCAGAATCCGACAAGTAGTCAAAAAAGGTAAATTCCTGTCCAATACAATTGACACAAAAAGTAAAACTTTTATCACCCAACGGAACTGCATAAACTTTTCCCAAGTTTCCGGAATGTCTCATTTTTTTCTCGACGACCATATATTTATTTCCAGTCCAATCTTAACCTGTTAGGGGAATTATCTTGCAAATCTCCAAACTCCCTTCGTGTCGCCATCATGTAGAACGGACGATTAGGGTTGAAATCCGCGACTCCATTTATCATATTTCTTGCGGTTCCACCTACACTTCTAGCCCCTCCATAATAATCTATAAGCTGTTGCTCTCTGCCTCTAATAGCATGGCGATTTATAGAAAAACGATCAACAGTGGGAGGTAAGAACCCCTCAGAATTCAAGTGCGGCTGACCTATTGCTCTCCTATTAACCAATTCCTCCGGAGTGCCATACCCACCAGTTCTCCCAGCATAGACCTGCCCCGTATCTGGATTAAATCTAGTATAAGTGACATATAGATAAGGTTCTTTGGAGTCATTAGCGACATCACCAGACATCGACAGTACTGCTCCAAGTATCCCACCTTTTGCTACGTGTTTAAGCCCTGACATCAGGGACTCCCCAGCCCCGACAGCCCCAGCTTGGCCACTACCGTTAAGCCCTATAGCTATTAAACCCAAAGCATCTTGATACCTGTCAAGGTCTCGCCCACCGCGCTTGGCTTTTTGCTCTAGCTGTCGAAGCTCACGCATTTGCTCAGGTGTTGGCTTTTGCCCACTGGCCACTTTAGCCGCATTTTGCAAATTAGCACTCTGGTTGCCTTTGCTCACGTCTTCCGTCTTCGAGCTGCCCTGGGTTTGGGCCGCTTTTGCCGTATCTTCCTTCTGTTGCTCTATCGCTGAGTTACATTGTTTTCCACGCTGGTTATGACAGTCATATCCCGTTGGGTCGGTATAGCTTAACGGGTTATTAAATACATAGGTATACCGGTTTAAGCTTTGCGCATCGCGCGGGTCTTGCACGATTGGGTCTGCCTGGATAAAGCGCCCCAGCTCCGGGTCGTATATCCGCCCGCCCATATGGATAACCGCAGCATGGTCTACCTGAATATGGCCGGTATAGCCTTTTTGCGTAATGTTGAGCAAAGCTGCAAGATTTGGCAGTTGGCTAAATGGGTTTGTATAGCCCTGCCAGCTGTTGGCATTTCTGCGTTTACCAAAGGCATCAAAGCTGGCTGTTTCCACGATAGCGCCATTGGCATCGGTAATCACACTGCCCGAGCCTAAGTGGTCGTTAAACACATAGTGCAGCGTGGTGGCACCTGTGCTTTTTATCGTGTGAATAGCAATATCACGGATATAGCGCTTTATTTCACTGCTGCCGTCCGGCTGGTAAATCGCTTCATGGCCACCTACGTAGTAAGTCACCATATCGCCACCGGCTTTTTTGTCTATCCGTTTTACCAGCTTTTCTGTCGCATCGTAATTAAAGCGGCTTTCACCCTGGTTTGACCAAATAGTGTGCGGCTTATCAAACGCGGTGTAATCTACCCGTCGCGTTAAGCTGCTGCCCGCATAACGGTGTGTCTGGTTGCCTCGGGCATCGTAACAAAAACGCCGGGTGCCAATTTGGCTTACTGCGTGTACACCCGGTGTCACACTGCACGAGCTGGCTTTAGTGCCATATTGGTAGGTAGCCGCGTTTTCTACATCCGACTTGGTCAGAATATTGCCGTTATCCAGATAGGTCATCCGCTGGCTCAGCACGCCATTAAAAGTGACCGTTTCCAGCCTATTTAACTCGTCATAACCAAAGCTCTCGATTAAATCGGCACTACCAAAGGCATTTAGGTTACTGCGGTAGCGCAGGTTACCCAACTGGTCATAGCGATAGTACTGGTGTTGAATAAGGCCAAAACCAGCAAACAGCCCGGTTAAACGGCCAGATTTAGCGTCATAGTCGCGATCTACCTGTATATGGTTAGCTGCCTCAGCCTGTGTCAGGTTTTGATAAGCATCAACCTCCCGCATCCGGTAGTACGCCTGGCCGGTTTTTACCTCAAAAATCCGGTTCATATGGCCATGGGCATACTGGTATTGCTGGCCATAGCCGTTACCGGCAATATCCATATCGCGGAACAGCCGGCCGTATTCGTCGTAATAGTACGTCCGGCTCCAGCTCTTGTTGTCTATCTGGTAACTTTCGGTAAAGGGCCGGTGGTAGCTGTCATAGCTATAGCTGGTAATGCTGCCGTTATGGCTTTGTTGCTGGATAAAAGGCGTATTTGCATAGTTAAAGCTGTAGCTAAGCGACGTGGCACCGTGCACCGTATTGGTACTAACAATCTGGCCAACAGCATTGCGGTAATGGGTTTTTACTATGCCGTCCGGGCTGGTGCGGCTTGCATCTTCGCCCAGCGCATTAAAGCCATAACTGATATTGCCCTTATCGGGGTCATTCATTCCTGTACGGCGGCCATAGCTGTCATAACTAAGCGATGTTATTGCGCCACCTACTCCCGTTACTCTTTGTGGCATGCCCAGAGCAGTGTAAGTAAAGTGGGTATTATTACCCAGGCTATCGGTAGAATAGCTTACTTCACCACGGCCATTGTGCTGCTCTTCCCGTGTACGGTCCAGGCTGGCACTACTGCCTGCATCGCTGTAACTGCCACTGATATATTGCGTAACCTTACCAGCGTAATAACTAAAACGGGTAGCTAAGTCATCAGCCGATTGTACCGCGCCTTTGCGGCCTAAGGCATCATAGCTTAAGGTATCGTAGTAGGCTGTTTGCCCATTAATATAAGGCTTTGACACCTTAACTGGCCGCATTAGAGTATCGTAAAGGGTATCAGCCAGACTCCAGCGGCCATCAAGTAACTGAATAGCCTCCCGCACTTTATTACCATTGCTATCCAGATAAGTAATAGTGTCTGGCTGGTCTGGCGATGACATAACCACTGCCAGCACAGCATTGACCGGGCAATCACTACGATTACTACACAGCTGTTTAGCGACCTTGCCAGAGCTGCCCTGATTGGTGTAACTAAAATAACGCTCACCAAAACTGTCATAACGATAATACTCACGCTGTCCGGCGCGGCTATCGTACTGGTTGAACCGTACCTCTTGTGCCTGCCCCAACTTATTAAAGCTATGGAATGACTGCTCGGTGTAATACGGATTACTGACCTTTGTTAGATAACGGCCGGTAGTGTCATAACTGAAAATTTTACGCCGGAACACTTTCTCAGCATTATCCTGAGTATCGGGTACCGATGCATCACCACAGTTTTGTGCAAAATGCAGGCTACACTGCGTTTGCTCAGTAAGATTACCTTTACTGTCGTAACGCATAAAAGTTTGCAGATACAAGCTGGCATCACTACTGTCCGGCTCCTGAACCACCTGCTGCACACTACCGTTGGTGTTATATATGGTGTCAGCAGTTTGGCTTATAGTGCTCTGGCCCGTGCGGCTTCTGCCAGTAACTGTGCGGGTTGGCCGCTTAATACGCCAATTAGCAAGATCTTCATCGGTGTACTCATAGCTGACTGTTTGGCTGCTGCTGGTATTATCCAGCTTGTCAGATACTGTAGTGACTGTGCTTTTTACTCTGGGATAATTGGTAGCGGTCATTTCAAAAGTAGTTTCTACTACGGTAGTCAAGGCCGCAATAGCAGAAGATATGTCGCCATAGTCAGCATTAAGGTAGTAATTATCCGTCTGCTGTTTACGTGGTGCCACAAAGCGGCTTTGGTTATTGTTGCTTGCCAGGTTCCACCAGGTTGCTACGGTAGTACGTTCAGCCAGCTGGCCGTCGACGAATGTCTCAGATTTACTCAACATCCCATTAAAAGGCGAGTCTTGCCGGAAGTACTTAATGGTTTTGGTTTTCGCAGTGACATCTTCTGTTGTTACTTCTGCAAAACCAAGTGCACCACGGCCACCGGCCTGCGTTTTCATGCCTTTATAGCTATATTCAATTTCTTTATTTAACGGCTGGCCGCTTTGCGATAAACCGGTAACTTCAGTTACTCTGGCCACTACCGGCATGGTGGAGACAATATCGCGCACCTTTGAACCACTGCCCCAGTTAGCTGCCGCTGCACCGGTGCCTTTTTGGTAAACTTGTGAGTCGTTTAACCGGCGGTATTCAATTGCGTAATTCTTGCCTAAACCGTTCTCAACTGAAATAAGCTTATCCAGCACTTCGTTGTTGGTGTTGCGATCAAAACGGATATGGACTTTTTGGGCGGCGACATCAAAATAGATCAGCTCGGGTTGGTCATTACCATTCAGATCTGCCCATAGGTAAGGGTCTGTTTCACGAATAGACCAGCTAACACTGCCAAGCTGAACCGCAGAGGCTGACGCGTCTGACAATGACTGCCGCCAGTAAATTTTCTTATCGTGCACATAGACAATATCATCTTTACCATCGCCGTTAATATCAGCCAAGCCCTTAAGGCAGTTTTGGTTATTTGAATAGGAGTTGCAAGTAGAAGGTACATTTCCAAATGATGTTGAGGCATTCTGGAAATTTCTGCCCGTTTTTACATAACCGAGGTAGTCAATAACACCATCTCCGTTTATATCGCCCGGGATCTCATACTTATCCATATACCTGCTATCTTCATAAGGCACCAGTACTCCACTATAGTGCTGACCGTTTGTCTGGTTTAATTCAATAACATAATTATCACCAATAAACTCAGCCGGCGTATCACCTGTTTGTGGATCATACATTTCACGATAAAAATGTACTGGCACAGCTCTATCTAACAGCCCATCACCATTGTAATCAAATACAAAATCAGACAGCCTTTGTTCCATACCATAAGGTCGTACATAATATTCAATGGAGTAATCACCGCTATACATATTCTCGTCAATAAACTGTTGCATTGCGGCCGATGACGTTCTGGGGCTTACCTCATCTACACCATCACCATCCCAATCATAATAAGCGACATAGCCATAGTTGATTTCTTTTATACCATCGCCATTGGTATCAATTAGTCGCCAGGGAAAGTGGTAGACAATTGGTTCCATATTGCGGGCATACTTAAATGGTCTTAAATCAACATTAAGCAGCGATTTATTACTCTGGTAGGTAAAGGACTGCCCGATAAATTCAAACGCAAAGATTTTACCGGTTTCACCATGCAAACTTGATACAAAAAGCTCTGCCTTACCATTATCATCAAAATCAGTGACTTGTAATTTATAAGCTGGGCAGGAGCCATACATCTCCCGTTTGGTACAATTGGATTTGCCCTGCACAGAGCTATAAGAACCCAGATTAATAACAACCTCATTGCTTTGAAAACCAGCCATATCATAATCAGAGTAATCCAGCCGGGTTAGCAGGCTGCAAATACCACTGGTTGTGCCGTTACACATTTGTACTGTTTCAAGCAGGCTGCGCCCACTAAAACCGCTTAGCCGGTAACCCAGATGGTAGCTTCTGATTAACTGATTGCTATGGTTGCTGATAGTAATGGCCGCAATTCGTGAGTCATAAACCAGTTTATTACCCAAATAATAATGAGTAGACGCATCCGACCGGTCTTCATATACCATTTCAACCTGATTACCTGCATAGCGGATAAACTGCAACAGCGGAGCATAATTCAGCCTGCGTAAGTACAGGTATTCTACTTGCTGGCCAAACAGGTTGGCCTTTACTGATTGCAGCCAGCTATAGGGTTGCTGCGATATACTGTCAATCTGCCGGCTTTGTGCATCGTCACCAAAAATGACGGTTTCACCATTCGGGCGGTACAGCGTAAAATAGCTGCTCGCACCATTGCCGCTTTGCACAACTTTAACATCCGGCTGTTTATCAGCCCGGTACTCGGCACCGCCTCTGAGGTTAGTACCAGACACCAGGCGCAGCTTTTCTCCATCCAGACATAAAGCGTCCTGGTCGGTAAAGGTAATTTCCTGGTAACGCCCATCACCTTCCAATACCTTCTGGCAGCGGCTAATCGACGAAACGGCAGCTAAACTCCAGCCTAAGCCTGCATCACCGCTGCCACCTAAAGACGAGTAGTTCAGTGCAAGCTCTGGCGTATAGCCGCCAAGCCCCGCAGGTAACGTTATCGGAATGTTATAGGTTGCGGCCCCCTGGTTGGTTACCGTAAAGTCACCCGCCACAGTCATGACGGAGGTCGAAGCGGCAGATTCTGCCGGAATGGATACGCTAGCAGCGGCAGGTACTGCAGTAATAAAATCACTGTCAGCGCCATTTTCAGTAATTGTTACTGCACTGCTTGTAGCAGACCAACCCGAGCAACCAGATGTGTTACAGGCACTTAATTGGTAGGTATATACTCCTGCTCCCACATCATTAAACACACATTGATTTTGCTGGCAGGAGGGGTTATTTGCCACACTAAACTCTTGCCATGTAGCCCCATTTTTACTTTGCCTTAGCTTGTAAGTGGTAGCTCCGACAGTTTGCGGCCAGCTAATAGACACTCTGCCACTACCTCCACTAACCTGAGGCTTAGACGGCACCGGCGGCACTATAGTGAACACTTTAGTGATTTCGCTACTCTCTGCCATACCGGTCTTAAACGCTTTTGCTCTTATTGTCGCGCTCTGGCTTAAAGCTATGGCGGCAGTATATTGTGCTGAGCTTGCCGTTACAGCAGAGTTATTTAGCGTATAGCGTATAGTCGCCCCACTGGTGGTTGTACTGAGCGTAACGTTTACCTGGCTGCTATGGCTGCCGCCATTAGGCGTGGTTACCGGGGTGGCCACCTGGCTGATAGTGACTGCATTGCTTAGGGCCGTGTAATTTGAACAACCACTACTGTTACAAGCTCGTACTTTAAAGGTATAACTGCCAGCCTGTGTCCAGGGACGGTTACTGGAGGTGCCGCTGATATTGACAACTTCTTCTCCCCAAACTGCGCCGTCTTTATAGCCCTGCATCCGATACGTCGCAGCACTACTCTGTGTGGTAGCCAACCCGCCGTCCTCTTTAAGTTGCAGAGTCTCAGCAGGAGCAGGGCCACCCAAAGGAATACAAGGCTCACCGTCGCGGCAATGGCATGTACCGGTATAGTGACATGGATCAAGCGGTGGCGTGCTGACAACCCAACTAACTACAATATTATTGCCGCTTAAACTGGCAGTCGGGTTTGGAGGCACAGCAGGCAGTGGCGGCGGGGTCAGGGTGACCGTCGCCGCTGACCAACCGGAGCATCCACTGCTGCTGCAAGCTCTGACCTGATACTGGTGGTTAGCCCCCGGTGTCGCGGGAAAGGGGTGGACCCGCGTCGTGTCTTTGTTGATTTCGTTCTGCCAACTGCCATTCAGGCTCTGGCGGATATGGTAAGCAGTGGCGTGGGTAGCCATATTCCAGCTGGTATTGATGGTTGTGCCGTCCAGGCTGGCTGCCAACCCGGTAGGAATGGCTGGCACCGGCGACAAACTTACCTGATTACTGACTGCCGAGAAAGTTGAGCAGTAGTTATTGGCATTACAGGCCTTGACCTGATATTGGTAACTGTTGCCTGCGGTACCGGTCGTGTTATAACCAGGAGTAATAGCGTAGATATCGCTACTCCAGTTGCCACCATTGACTCGTTGCTGGACACGGTAGGACGCAGCACCGCTAACCGGCAACCAATTGGTGCTAAGTGACGTACCATTAAAGCTTGCTGTTGGGGCTGCAGGCACCGCAGGCACCTCCAGTACATTAATGCTGTTACTGACTGCAGCGTAAGCCGAGCACTGATTGTTAGCATTGCAGGCTCGTACCTGATACTGATAACTCCCCGCTGCCAAACTGCTAAAAACGCGATTGGTACCGGTGCCGGCATTGATTTCAGTCTGCCAGCTACCACCATTCAGCCGCTGCTGAATGCGATAGCTGATTGTGCCAGTGCTTTGTATTCCTGCATCGGCCTGCAGAGCCGAGCTATCCATTGCGCCGTCATCTTCCTTTATCGCAGCAACCGGAATGTCGCCGCCACCCAGCGGAATGCAAGGCTCGTTTTCACGGCAATGACAGGTGCCAGTAAAGTGACATGGCGGTGGCTCGCTACCGCCGCCTGCCCAACTAACAGTGATACCGTTCACCGAGGTCAGTGACGCTAACGGGATCGGCGGCAACGGGGGCACCGCCAGGATGGCCGCACTGTCGCTCATCGGACTATAAGCCGAGCACTGGTTATTGGCATTGCAGGCTCGCACCTGATACTGGTAGCTGCCTACAGCCAGACTGGAAAATACCCGGCTAGTACTGGTGCCAGCATTGATTTCCGTTTGCCAGGCACCACCATTGAGCCGCTGCTGGATACGATAACTGGCTGCACCGCTAACAGCCACCCAACTGATGGTAATACTGTTACCATTAATGCTCACTCCCGGTTTAGCCGGTGTCGCAGGCACAGCCAGAATCGCCGCCGCATCACTGATAGGGCTGTAAGCCGAGCAGTAATTATTGGCGTTACAGGCGCGCACCTGGTACTGGTAGCTGCCTACGGCCAAACCGGTAAAAGCCCGGATGGTCGCGGTACCGGCATTAACCTCAGCCTGCCACGCCCCGCCATTTACCCGCTGCTGGATCGTGTAAAAAGTGGCGCCGCTAACCGTACCCCAGCTCGCAGTAATGCTATTACCGCTAACACTGGCAGCAGGTTTGGCCGGTGCGGCCGGTGTTGCCAAAATAGACCTGGCATCGCTAACAACGCTATAAGCCGAACACTGGTTATTAGCATTGCAAGCTCGTACCTGATATTGGTAGTTTCCGACCGCCAAACCGGTAAAAGCACGACTGGTACCGGTGCCGGCATTGATTTCAGTCTGCCAGCTGCCACCATTCAGCCGCTGCTGAATGCGATAGCTGATTGTGCCAGTGCTTTGTATCCCTGCATCGGCCTGCAGAGCCGAGCTATCCATTGCGCCGTCATCTTCCTTTATCGCAGCAACCGGAATGTCGCCGCCATCCAGCGGAATACACGGCTGACCATCAGAGCAATGACAGGTGCCAGTATAGTGACATGGCGGTAGCTCGCTACCGCCGCCTCCTGCCCAACTAACAGTAATACTATTGACTGAGGTTATAGAGGCAACTGGCTTAGCAGGTGTTGCCGGGACAGACAATACAGATCGGCTATCACTTACCGGGCTGTATACTGAACACTGGTTATTAGCATTACAGGCACGCACCTGATATTGATAGTTTCCAACATTAAGGCCAGTAAAAGCGCGACTCGTTGCCGTTCCTGCATTGATTTCACTTTGCCAACTGCCGCTATTCAATCGCTGCTGAATACGGTAACTGGCGGCACCGCTGACTGCATTCCAACTAGCCGTGATTGTGTTGGCGCTAACACTGGCAGTAGGCTTAGCTGGTGCTGCCGGTATAGCGACAATACTAATTGAGTTGCTGACTGCAGTGTAAGCCGAGCACTGATTGTTAGCATTACAAGCTCGTACCTGATACTGATAACTCCCCGCTGCCAAACTGCTAAAAACGCGACTGGTACCGGTGCCGGCATTGATTTCAGTCTGCCAGCTACCACCATTCAACCGCTGCTGAATGCGATAACTGATTGTGCCAGTGCTTTGTATCCCTGTATCGGCCTGCAGAGCCGAGCTATCCATTGCGCCGTCATCTTCCTTTATCGCAGCAACCGGAATATCGCCGCCACCCAGCGGAATGCAAGGCTCGTTTTCACGGCAATGACAGGTGCCGGTATAGTGACATGGTGGTAGCTCGCTACCGCCGCCCCCTGCCCAACTAACAGTAATACTATTGATTGAAGTTAAAGAGGCTGTTGGCTTAGTCGGTACAGCAGGAACCGACAAGATAGAGATACTGCCGCTGATAGCAGACCAGGCCGAACAGGCCGAAGCATTACATGCCCTAACACGATAGCGATAACTATTGCCCGCCATACTACTAAAGGCATGACTGCGTGTAGTCCCCTTATTAATCTCAGCCTGCCAACTACCGCCATTGACACTCTGCTGAATACGATAAGAAGTGGCACCCGTCACAGCGCTCCAACTGGTGTTAATGGTATTGCCGCTAAGGCTTACCGTAGGCGCACCCGGTGTGGCCGGTGCCGGCTCCGAAGCCACCAGGCTAATAACATTACCTACCCAATACCCGGAACATCCCCAATCGTTACAAGCTGCAGCCTGATATTGATAGGTATTACCAGCACTACCAGCAAACTGCTGGCTTAACCCCCAAACTGTCGCAACAGACTGCCATGCACCACCATTTATTCTCTGCTGTATCAGGTAATAGTATGCATTGGTGGCATAACTCCAGTTGACAGTAATAGTGTTACCACTTGCACTGGCAACAGGCGAGCTAGACATATAAGGAGGGGTTCGCTGGCAATCAGGAGATTGTATATTGCTATTCGCCGCACCCTGCTCACTTTGTTGTTCAGCACTATCCTGAATAGAGAGTGGGATGCAATTATTCAGCTCGGCATCCGATACTGGCAACTCTGCATCTGCAGCCGCACAAAAGTTTATAAGCAGTAGTAAAAAAACAAATACATTACTATGCTTTGCAGCATCCCTTGCAATTTTCAACATAAACATCCCTGATCATATTACAGCCAAATAAGCTGCCAATTATTAATACAAAAAACATTATGTCAACAAATAAGTTGGCAATAAAAATTACAAATTGTATCCATAAAATATAATAATCGAAACTTTCAAAACAACTTCACTTATAAAATAAAAAGTAACCAACAAAAAAGCACGTTGTTACATCCAGTGATTTTCTATTCTGGTGCAGGATAGCCAGGTATTTATGACTATATTAGGTTAGGCTCTAAGTGGCAAAATATGGTAAAATTGCCGCCATATTAAGCTGATAACAGGGTTAAGAGACAACAAAATGGCAAGACGTACCAAGGCCGAAGCCGAAAGCACCCGGGCAGCAATTTTAGATGCTGCAGAAGTGTTATTTTTTCAGCACGGTGTATCGCGTACAACATTGGAGAAAATCGCCGTAGCTGCCAATGTTACCCGTGGTGCTATATACTGGCACTTTCAGAACAAGGCTGATTTATTCAATGCCATGCTGGAGCGGGTGCGGTTGCCATTTCAAACCCTGTTAACAGAAATAGATAATAACCCCACTGCCAACCCTTTTGAGCAAATCCGCAATTTAATGATTAATGGCTTGCAGCTTATTGCTTCCAGTGCGCAGCATCACCGGGTACTAACCATTGTGTTCCACCGCTGTGAATACATTGATGAACTGAACCCGGCAGTAAATAAGCAGGATGAACTGGATGAGCAAACCATTGCAATACTGCAACGTGCTTTTGAGCGAGCCGCCCAGGCAGATTTGCTGCGCGATGGTATTTGCCCCTATCTGGCGGCAACAGCTTTACATATGTACATGGGTGGTATTATCAGTAATTTTCTGCTTAAACCGCAGCAATGCGATTTATATCAGCACGCCTGTGCCCTGGTTGACGCTATGCTGCAGGGCCTGAAAAAACCATAAAAAAACCGGCTGTTCAGCGTGGGACCAAAAAGCCGGTAAAGGTACAAACTTAGCAGGGCAGCAACGCTGCCCTGTGTTACTTTAAGACTGCTTTACAACTTCGGTGTTACCTTGTTCAGTATCGTCTTGCTGCGTGGTTTTGGCCTTTGTTGCAAACACACGCATGATCACCAGATAAAACACCGGCACCAGAAACACTGCCAGTACAGTGGCTGAAATCATACCGCCCAGTACGCCGGTACCAATGGCATTACGGCTGGCAGACCCTGCACCACTGCTGATAACCAGCGGCAGTACGCCTAATGAAAACGCCATTGACGTCATAATAATGGGCCGTAAACGTAAGCGCACAGCTTCTAATATGGCATCTACCAGTGCTTTACCCTGGTGTTGCAGTTCACGGGCAAATTCAACTATTAAGATCGCGTTTTTCGATGCTAACCCCATGGTGGTCAGCAAGCCCACCTGGAAGTAAACATCGTTACCCAGGCCGCGCATATAAGCAGCTGTCAGTGCACCGACAATACCCAGCGGTACTACCAGTATTACTGCAAAAGGTACGCTCCAGCTTTCATATAGTGCAGCTAAACACAAAAACACCACCAGAATAGACAGCGCATATAAAGCCGGTGCCTGTGAGCCAGACAGTTTTTCCTGATATGAGGTTGCCGTCCATTCAAAACCAATACCGTCAGGTAACTGGCCAATTAAGCGCTCCATTGTGGCCATTGCATCACCCGAGCTGGAACCCGGTGCCGGTTCACCCTGAATTTCCATGGCCGACACGCCGTTATAGCGCTCTAACCGTTGCGGACCATATACCCAATCACTGTTGGCAAAGGAGGCAAAGCTAACCATCTCGCCGTTGCGGTTACGTACATGCCAGCGTTTGATATCTTCCGGTGTCATACGAAACTCAGGCTCGGCCTGCACATACACTTTTTTCACCCGGCCGCGGTCAACAAAGTCGTTAACGTAGGTAGAGCCCCAGCCAATAGACAAGGTTTGGTTAATATCGCTAAGCGACACGCCAAGCGCCTGTGCCTTTAACTGATCGACAGAAATTTGTAACTGCGGCGCGTCTTCCATACCGTTTGGCCGCACACCTACCAGGTTTTGTTGCTGTGCTGCCATACCCAGTAACTGATTACGTGCATTTAATAATGCCGCATGCCCTACGCCGCCACGGTCTTGTAAAAACAGCGAGAAACCGGTTGCCCGGCCCAGCTCGGCAATAGGCGGCAGGTTAAAGGCAAAAATCTGTGCCTCTTTCACCGTGCCAAAGAAACCCCATGCACGGCCGATAACTGCTTGTACGCTATCTTCCGGGCCACGATCTCCCCAGTCAGCCAACCGCACAAACGCCAGGCCCATATTCTGGCCCCGCCCGGCAAAACTGAAACCCGATACCGTAAACACTGACTTTACCGCGGCCTCTGTGCCATAGTGTTCAGCCACTTTATCCATAACAGCTTCGGTGCGTTCCTGGCTGGCACCGGTAGGCAGTTGGATCATGGTTAAAAACACGCCTTGATCTTCTTCCGGCAAAAACGACGTAGGCAAACGCATAAACATCAGCGCCATAACAGCCACAATAGCGCCATACACCAGCATCGACCGCTTCGGCCGTGCCAGCATACCGGCTACACCGCGCTGATAATTACGGTTGGTACTGTCAAAACCACGGTTAAACCAGCCGAAAAAACCGCCTTTGGCGTGATGATCGCCCTTAATGGGTTTTAACATGGTAGCACAAAGTGCCGGGGTGAAAATTAACGCCACCAGCACCGACAACGCCATGGCGGTTACAATGGTAATAGAAAACTGCTTGTAGATGGCCCCTGTTGCACCACCGAAAAATGCCATCGGCACAAATACCGCAGATAACACCAGGCCAATACCTACCAGCGCACCGGTGATCTGGCCCATAGATTTACGCGTGGCCTCTACCGGGCCCAGGCCTTCTTCGCTCATTACCCGCTCAACGTTTTCCACCACCACTATGGCATCGTCTACCAGCAAGCCGATAGCCAGCACCATACCAAACATGGTTAGGGTATTAATGGTAAAACCAAAGGCCGACATCACACCAAAGGTACCCAGCAGTACCACGGGCACAGCCAGAGTAGGAATTAACGTAGCGCGGAAGTTCTGTAAAAACAGATACATGACCAAAAACACCAGAATGATGGCTTCAATCAGGGTTTGCACTACCGAGCTGATAGATACTTCCACAAAAGGCGTGGTGTCATAGGGGATCACAGTAGATAAACCGGCCGGGAAGTAAGGTTCCAGCTCAGCCAATTTAGCCCGTACCGCATTGGCGGTATCCAGAGCGTTAGCGCCGGTGGCCAGTTCAATAGCCAAACCGGTAGCCATTTTGCCGTTATAACGGGCAATAACAGAGTAATCTTCGCCGCCAAGCTCAATGCGGGCCACATCAGACAGCTTTACTGTTGAGCCATCGGCATTAACTTTAAGCAAGATCCGGCCAAACTCTTCAGCCGATGTCAACCGGGTTTGCGCCAGAATAGCCGCATTAAACTGCTGGCCCGGTAACGCAGGCGCGCCACCAAGCTGCCCGGCAGTGACCTGATTATTTTGTACCTGAATAGCTGAAGTTACATCGGCCGGTGTCAGCTGATACTGGTTTAGTTTATCAGCGTCCAGCCATACCCGCATGGCATACTGGCTACCAAACACCTGCACATTACCTACACCCAGTGTACGGCTTAGCGGATCTCTTACGTTGGCAACGACAAAGTCGGATATATCATCACGCGCCATGCTGCCGTCTTCAGAGATAAACCCCACTACCATCAAAAAGCCGCCGTTAGATTTGGCAACCCGCACGCCGTTTTGCTGCACTTCCTGCGGTAATAACGGTAACGCCTGTTGCAGTTTATTTTGCACCTGCACCTGGGCAATATCCGGGTCGGTACCGGTTTCAAAGGTTAAGGTCAGGCTAACATTACCGGACGAATCGGTATTGGCCGACATATACATCAGATTGTCCAGGCCGTTCATTGCCTGCTCAATAACCTGGGTTACCGCGTCCTCAGCCGTTTGCGCCGCAGCACCACGGTAAGACGCACTAATACTAATAGCCGGAGGTGCTACACGCGGATACTGTTCTACCGGTAATTGCTTAATAGACAACAACCCGGCCAACATTATTACTATTGCAATTACCCAGGCAAAAATTGGCCTGTTAATAAAGAAATTTGCCATCTGCTACTCCTGAGTTTACTGCGCAGCAGTATTAGCGGCGTCGTTTTTAGCAGCAGCTTGCGCTGTAACCACTTTAACCGTGGCACCCGGCTGTACTTTTTGCAAGCCCGCCACTATCACTTTGTCACCGGCTTTAAGGCCCGACAGCACCTGCCAGCTTTGCTCAACGGTACGGCCGGTTTCAATCACCCGGGCTTCCACTTTATTTTCACCGGTTACCAGCATTACGGACGCCTGGCCTTTGGGTGTACGGCTAACTGCAGCCTGTGGCACTAACAAGGCATTATTATCGGTACCGTGGTGTAAGCGGGCCCGCACAAACATACCAGGCAACAAGTCGCCGGTTTCATTCGGAAACACTGCCCGCAGCGTTACCATGCCGGTGCTGGGATCGACATTTACCTCAGAAAACTGCAGGCTGCCTTTGTGGGCATACTCACTGCCATCATCCAGCAGTAAATCCACACTAACTTTATCAGCACCATCGCCCTGATGTTGCCGCTTTAACCGCAGCAGCTCGCTGCTGGACTGGGTTAAATCAACATAAATCGGATCCAACTGGCGAATGGTGGCCATCACCTGAGTTTGGTTTGCTGTTAACAGCGCACCTTCAGTCACGGCAGAGCGGCCAATCTGGCCGCTAATCGGGGCGGTAATATTGGTGTAGTTCAGGTTAATTTGTGCAGTTTGCAGCGCAGCTTCGCTGCTGGCTACCGCCGCATCAGCTTGCATCAGCGTAGCCTGGGCATCATCAAAATCTTGTTGGCTTACCGCTTTACCGCCCAGCAACCCTTTAAACCGGTCAGCTTTTAACTTGGCATTGTGCTGCACCGCTTTGCTGCTGGTAAGGTTAGCTTTGGCATTGGCCAGTGCGGCCTGGTAAGGTGCGGCATCAATTTTATACAGCACCTGGCCTGCTTCAACCAGTTGGCCTTCGGTAAATAAACGCTGTTTTAAAATACCATTTACCTGCGGGCGAATTTCAGCCTGGCGGTAATCTGTAGTACGGCCCGGTAATTCAGTTGTTAATGCCACAGATGACTTGCTCAGTGTTACAACTTCAACTTCCGGTGTGGCCGCTCCCTGTGCCCCGGCTTGTTCCGGCTCGCTACAGGCTACCAACAATACAGCCAGCACTGACGCACTTAACAGCTTCATATTTACACGCATACAAACTCCTGTGAGACACTGCCCCCAATAAGCTGTGCACAGCTTAGGCAGAATAAGACTGGCAATATACATACAGGCCTGTATGTAATCAAGTCTGAAATAATTGCTGCGCGACCAAAAGCGTAAAAACGCTGACCAACAGCAAGAACGTTCAGAATAAGGTTCAGTATAGTCTCGTCAGAGCAAAGCAGCACCGGACAGGCCCAACTCCGGCTCTGTCAGGTGTTTGTATATACGCATTTATTGCTGTGTAAAAACTTCAGTGTCGTCCTGGGCATCCCCGCCCGATGGCCCGGTATCCGATAGCCGGCTGGCCAACCAATGCTGAATAGTGGCGTTAGCTAATACTGCTGTGGTTTCAGAATATGCTGGCCGCGGGTAAGGTTTATGGTCTAACGCCCTCACCATATAAGACGACGCGAAAAACACACAAGCCCCCAGGCCAACTGCAGCTAAGGCATTTTTATAATCATCGTTGCCGCGGGTAATAAAAAACAACATCAACATGGCACAACAGGCAGCCATATAAACTGCGACGTAATTAAAAACATTATTACCAACAACAACACCAAGGGTATAAATGCTCAGATACACCAGCACCGGTGCAGCCAACATAAATGTAGATTTCATATACCTGTACATGGTGTAAGCTCCTGTCGTTAAGTGTTAGTTGTCATGTTCAACCGTATTCAACGTTTAGCCAGCAAAAAACAAACCAACAATATAATATTGTTTTTATTGGATTATTTTAAAAACACTTGGGTTTGCTTCTGTAGCTTTTACAAAAATTACTGGAATTTTTTCCTGCTACCGCTGTTGCTGATGATAAAAACAACACAGAAAGGCCACCACCACCCTCCTGAAAGCTATTCAGAAGTTAAGCCGTAGGCCAAAGCAGTGATGAGTTTGGTGATTTTTGTGCATAAACAGGTAGAGCGTTACCTGAGTGAAAACGCCGATATGGCGATAACCGAAGCGCTGCAGCATTTATATGACACCAAGGTCAGCGCCCGCCGCTAGGCGCTGACCTTGGGCCATAGCCGCGCAGTGATACCGCGATGGGTTTAGCAAGACAATCACCTGTCTGATATGTTAGACAAAAAATTGTCTTTTTAGCTAAATTGCGCCTTATATTAGACAAAAAATTGTCCTTTCTGCCTTTTTGTGCGTTATATTAGACAATAGAACAGCAGCAATAGGACATTTATGCAGCTTACATTGCAAGCCTTTAATGATGGCCACTGGCAGGATGCTTTTGTTATTACCATCGCCGCCCCGGAGGCAGGCAAACATAGCAGGGTATCTTTGCAGGCCCAAACAACATACGCCGCAGCTTATTTTGATGAGACGGGATCACGTAGTTTTTCGGCAATGTACCCGGTTAACCCTATGGATGTGTACAGCTTTAACAGCTGGCCCGGCGTATTTGAAGATATTATGCCGATGGGCTACGCCCGCACGCTATGGCTGGATATGCTGGGCCTGCAGCAACAAACGGTGGCTGTGCAGGATCTCACCTTGTTGCAAGCCGGCACCATTGCACCTGTGGGTAACTTACGCTTGAAAGAATCGGTTGAAATGGTGGCCGGGCAACAGGTAAGTGCATTGGAGCAGATGCGTTTTGAGCAACGGCAGGTAATAGAGCGCAACCATGACTTTCTAAACTATGCCAGACAACGCGGCGCAGTGTCGGGCGGCGCAACCGGTGCCGGTGGTGCCGCACCTAAATTGTTGGTCAGGCTAAACTCGCAGCGCGAGGTATGGATAGACACCCTGCAAAACGATAATAGTGCTGACGCGCATTATCTGGTGAAATTCCCACGCGGTAACACTGCGATAGACCAGGACATTTTGCGCACGGAATACCACTACTACTGTGAATTGGCAGAACTGGGGTTCGCCAGCATGGACGTTGCCAAACTGCAACTACAAGAAGGTAGCAAACAGCCCTCGCTTTGGTTGCCGCGCTTTGACAGAGAGTTTAATGCCGATGCTGTAAAACGTTATGGTGTTGAATCTGTGTTCTCGCTGTTAAATAAACCCGCAGGTAGCCATTTGAAACATGAAGAGGTATTAAAGGTACTTACGCAAGTGGTAAACAGCCAAACTGCGGCAGAATTAACCGCCGAATACCTGAAGCGTGATTTGTTAAACGTGGTATTTGGCAACTCCGATAACCATGGCCGCAATATGGCGGTACTAAAACAAGCAACGTCGGTATCACTGGCCCCCATTTATGACTTTGCCCCCATGAAAGCAGACCCGGAGGTAGTAATGCGTACGACCCATTGGAGCAACACATTTGAGCGCGGTGGTGATATTGACTGGCTGGGGTTATGTGACAACCTGGCCTGTTATGGTGAGCCTGAATTGTTTAAAACTGAATTACGCCAATTGGCCGCCAAGCTACAACACTTAACCAGGCGCTTAACAGAGCGTGGTGTGCCTACCAGCATTATGCAGATGCCGGTAATGGGCTTTGCCTATCTGGAAACCAGGCTGCAAAAGTGGCGGTTATTGCCATGACAAAAGCTAAGGCCACTACCACAATAGATCGCTTTGCATTAAAGCAACGCCTGGTGCAGCAAATGCTGTCTGGCAATACAACTCTGGGTCAAATTGGTAAAGCCTTGCGAACCGAAGGCTTACAAATGTCACAAACAGACGTATGCAAACTTACCGGTTTGAGCCGCCAGGTTGTCAGCGATATAGAAAACGATAATGGCAACCCGCGGTTAGATAATTTACGCAGCTATTTTAAATTGCTCGGATTGGAGCTGGCGGTGCTGCCGCGCCAGCGCACTGAACTGGATAGCTTGCTTAAGCCCCCGGCTGAGGTTTAACCACAAACTGCCGTGCGCCTAAATCCAGCGCCAGGGCGCGCAGTTCGCTTTGTTGGGCTACCGGCGCATAGGCAAAGCACGTTACCTGTAAGCCTGCCTCACTGGCAGTGTGCATAAACTGGCATACGTCACTAAAACCCAACTGTATTGGTTTTACCACCTGTTGATACGCCGGCGGGTTGCTGGCTGGTAAGTAAATTTCCAGCTTTTCTACTTCCAGCTCAAGCAACTGTTGGCATAATGCCGCGGCCTCATTTGGTGGCACCAAACCATAAGTTACCAATGTCACCGGCACGCCGTGACGTTTGGTTTTAAAAGCCGGTAAAAATGCGGCCAGCACTTCCAGTTGCAACAGCGGATCACCAATACCAGCAATAGCCAGGCCTTGTAATTCAAATTCGGTAGAGGCTTGCTGCTCGTAACCGGCCTGATAGGCTTGCTCTGTGGCATCCAGCAATTGCTGTGCGCCAGGCTCTGCAGCCAGTTGCGCCAGCAACGGTTCGTTACCCGCTACTTGCAACAACGACTGTGCAGCAGGTAAACGGCTGCCACATTGCAGTGTTAAGCGCTGCTGCTCAAAATAATGGTAAGGCGATGATGTCATTGCGGTTCTCCACGTCAGGCTAAGCGGAAAGTAACACAAGCCGGTTTGGCTGTCTTGTGGTTGCCTTAATGATCTTTTGCAGAATAACTTGACGTAAAAACGGCGCCCAGAGGCGCCGTGATATTTAAGCTTAACGTGCGCCGGGTTCGGCGAATTTAGTCATCCAGTCTTTAACCTGGTTATACCAATAAATGGAGTTATTTGGTTTTAAGATCCAGTGATTTTCGTCCGGGAAGTAAATCATCCGCGATTCCACACCACGGCTTTGCAGCGTGCGGAACAACTCAAAACCCTGCCCTACCGGTACGCGGTAATCCAACTGGCCGTGGATCACTAAGGTTGGCGTGTTAAATTTATCGGCATGGTAGTGCGGCGAGATGTTTTTATAGATGTCGGGATTTTCCCAGTAGCCACCAAAACGGGTGGAATGCACGGCAAAGTCGGCCGCCATTTGCGAGTACATATTGTATACCGCAGCATGAATAAGCAGCGCTTTAAACGGGTGCTCGGTACCCAGCAGTACTGAGGTTAAATAACCGCCGTAACTGGCCCCACCGGCCACCATACGGTCGGTGTCAATCCAGCTTTGGTTTTCAAACCATTTGGTTGCTGCCTGAATATCGGCTAACGGCTTGGTGCGCCAGTCGGGGTTTATCGCATCGGCAAAATCCTGGCCAAAACCGCTTGAACCATGAAAATTCGGCCAGGCGGTAACATAACCCCAGGAGGCAAAAGTTTGCGCATTCCAGCGGTAGCTGAAGCTGTCGCCAATGGCATTATGCGGCCCGCCATGAATAAGTAAAAACAGCGGATATTTTTTGCTTTTATCAAAGCCTGCCGGGTAATGCACCCACATCTGAATATCTTTACCATCGGCACCTTTATAGGTTACCGACTCATAACTACCCAGTTCGGTGTTGTTCAGAATATCGTCGTTAAAGCTGTCAAGCCGGGTGGTTTTGCCGTTACGGGTATCTACCGTTA
This sequence comes from Rheinheimera pacifica, assembly GCF_024809855.1. Classification (GTDB taxonomy): domain Bacteria; phylum Pseudomonadota; class Gammaproteobacteria; order Enterobacterales; family Alteromonadaceae; genus Alishewanella; species Alishewanella pacifica_A. The sequence continues at coordinate 39,764 of NZ_JANUEM010000014.1, read as the reverse complement.
CCAGCCGTGCCGGGTACATAAAGCTGTCGTTGGTAGCTACCAGCGTATTGCCGCCCGCTAACGCTGGCTGGCCAAAGCTGGTGGCTTGGGTAACGGCGCGGGTTTTGCCACTTTTGGCATCAATATGGTACAGACGCTGGGTGGCGGCATCGTCGATGCTGCTGTAAAAACCGCGGCTGTCGGCTGTCCAGACAAAATTACTGACTGAGCGATCCCAGTTGCTTGCTACCTCACGGCTGGTTTTCTTTGCCAGATCATAAATTGTTAATTTGGCAGTATCAGCATAAAAGCCATGAATACGCTGGCGGGTAAAAGCCAGGCTTTTACCGTCCGGGCTGAAACTGGGGTTAGCATCCGGCGCCTGGTTATCGGTCGTCAGATTTTCAGCGCTCTTTGCACCTTCTGCATTCGCGGCACCAATACGGGCCAGAAAGATATCGGTTTTCGGATCAACCTGATTGTCCCAGCCGTTGGCAGTAAAGGCGATGTACTGCTCTTTGCTGTCAATATCGTAGCTGGATGCACTCTGGCTGGCGCGCGGCAGCTCATAGCCCAGCGGCTGGGTAACAGCCTGTACGTCACCGCCGCTGGCGGCAATACGGAATACATGCGCCTGGCGGCTTTCGTCTATCCAGTGATCAAACTGCGAGTAAGGCAGCGCATTCCACTGCCGGGCCGACACTTTTTTATCTTTGTCGGCTTTTAGCTGTGCTGTCATCTCATCCCAGCTTTTACCCGGCCAGATACGGCTGATAAAGTACAAATGCTTGCCTGCCCACTTAATACCATATACGCCGGTAGGAACCTGGGTTAAACGCTGCGCTTCACCCGGCTTGTCCATAGACAGCAGGTAAATTTGCCCGGCGTCATCTTTGTCGCGCTGGCTGATAAAAGCTAAGGTTTTGCCATCAGGCGAAAAGGTGGCCTCGCTGGCACGCAGGCCTTCGGCGGTAAGCGGTGTTTGCTGCTTGCCATCGGCACTGAACAGCCATAAACGGGTATGTGCTTTGTCGGCTTTAACGTCATATTGGGTAACCGGCGCCACAATATAGCGGCCATCGGCTGATACCACAGGCGAACCTATACGCTGCAGTTGCCACAGCCGCTCTACGCTCAGGCTGTTGTCGTCCTGTGCAAAAACCATAAATGGCAGCAGGCACAACACCAGTAAAAGGTGCAGTTTTCTCATCGGTGAAACTCCCTGGTTGTTATTAGAATGATACCGGGAACGATACTAGCACAAGGTATTGTGCTGTCAGTAAGCATAAGATAAACGGCGGCTTTAAGGCTGTTAGTGGTGAGAATGCAACAGCCAGGATAACTATAAACGCAAAGACCGCCGAAATGGCGGTTGCACCCGATAGGATTGATTCGGTGCATCCTGCACCTCACCCTTCGGGCGTCGCTGGCGCAACGTCAAAATCGGCTGTCCTGCCGATTTTTCGAACGCAGGTTCTCATCCACAGGTACACAAAACAAAAAACCGCCTGATTGGCGGTTGTTTGTTTTGGCGCACCCGATAGGATTCGAACCTATGACCTCTGCCTCCGGAGGGCAGCGCTCTATCCAGCTGAGCTACGGGTGCACACATCGCCTGTTTGGGCGAGCGCGCATTATAGTCAGCCTTATGCTGTGTGTCTATTGCCTTGCTGTGCGTTTTTTCAACACTCAGTTATAAATCCTTTGTTTACAAGCCCTGCCCGCAACATATAGAGTGTAACTTAATCCGCATTGGCGCTATAACTTAATATGGATACTAAGTTACTTCCGTTCTGGCAATGGATATTGCTGTTAGCTCTGCTGTTAGGGGCGGCATATGCTACTGAAACACTGGTTGTGCATGAACAGCAGCATGCCCGCAGCCAGCAGTTACGCCATGAAATTGCCAGTGCCGGCCAGCTGCGGGCACTGATTGAGTCTGAACTGAATATCCCTCTGTACCTCACCATTGGCCTTACTGCCCATGTACAGGCCCGTAACGGCGAAATATCTCCGGCCGACATGCATTTATTGTTACCCGAACTGGTACATCAGGCCCGCCATATCCGTAATATTGGCATTGCGCCGGGCAATACCCTGCGTTACGTGTATCCAAAAACCGGTAATGAGCAAGCCATTGGCCTGTATTATCCCGACATAAAAGAACAATGGCCGGATATTGAAGCCATTATTGCCCAGCGCGAAGCCCGGCTGGTAGGGCCTATTGCACTGGTGCAGGGTGGTACAGCTTTTATCTATCGGCTGCCGGTCTATCTTAATGCCCGCAACTACTGGGGCATTATCAGTACGGTGGTAGATATTGATTCCGTCTGGCGTTTACTGGAAAAGCAAACCTCTGAACAGGAAGTACAGATAGCGCTTCGCAGCCTGTCGGCAACAGGCCGTGCCGGCCCGGCGTTTTATGGTGATGAGCGCTTATTTCATGACGACAGCATGCTACTGGCAGTGAGCCTGCGCGGCGCCTTATGGCAAATGGCGCTGCGCTCACTTACACCACCGCAAGATCGCTCGCTGGCTATCCGCACAACGGCTTACAGTGTAACCCTGTTGCTGCTGGCTCTGCTGTGCTGGTTATTTATGTCGCGCCAGCATTTACGCCGCAGTGTGGCAGAGCAACAGCGCAGTAAACTGCAACTACGCTGTATTATGGATAACGTCGCCGATGCCATTATTACCACCCTGCCGGACGGCACTATAGAGCAGGTAAATTTGTCATGTTACCCGATGTTTGGCTATAGCGCGGCAACCTTACCGGGTATGCACTGGTCTGCCTTACTGGCTGAGCCACAGCGGCTGGATGAATTGTATACTGCCACCTCTACCAACAAAGCAGAGTATGAAACGCTGGGGCGGCGGCACGATGACAGTTTATTTCCGCTGGCGATAAGACGCAGCCATATCCGGCTGCAGCGCCAGGCCCGCCAGTTGCTGGTACTGCGGGATTTATCTGAACAACAAAAAACCGAACAGTTAAAACAAGAGTTTATTGCCACAGTAAGCCATGAACTGCGCACCCCGCTTACGTCTATTTCAGCCGCGCTGGGGCTGGCTACCGGCGGAGCCCTTGGCGAGTTAAATTCATCACAGCTACGTATGCTGCAATTGGCCCATACCCATTGTCAGCAGCTTACTACGTTGCTAAATACACTGCTGGACGTAGAAAAACTGGCCAGCGGTAATATGCAGTTTCAGTTAACCAGGCTGCCGTTATTGCCACTGCTGCAACAAGGTATTGAAGACAGCCAGATACTGGCTAAAGCACGGCGTATTAGCTTAGTACTACATTGCCCGCCCGAGCTGCAACAGGCGCAGGTACAGGCCGATAGGCTGCACTTAAAGCAGGTGTTACTGCATTTATTGGGCAATGCCATAAAGTTTTCCCCGCCAAACAGCACAGTGCAACTAATAGTGCAGATAAATGTACAATTGCACCAGCGCCTGCTAAGAGTGGTTATTGCTGATCAGGGAGCAGGCGTCAGTGAGCAATTTGTACCGAAATTATTTAACCGCTTTAGCCAGGCCGATAGCTCTGACAGCAGCATGCATGGCGGCAGCGGCCTGGGTTTGGCGGTAAGTAAAAACCTGATTGGCCATATGCATGGCAGTATAGGTTATATGCCAAATACACCGCAGGGCAGCTGTTTTTATATAGAACTGCCGTTTAACGCATCAATTCAGCCGTGACAGTTGCCCTAAGCCGGTTTTTGTCTTAATTTGTTGGCGTCTGGCTGCAAACTTGGTTTATCGCTGAGTATTTTTGGCATACTCGGTCAGGCAGCCTGCGCTAAGGCGCAATTATTACAACAAAGCTTTACATCTTCCAGGGAGATACTCATGCGTAAAACGCTTATCGCCACGGCCGTTGGCACTGTACTGGCGCTTACCGCCTGTTCTGACAATACGGCACCACAGCAAACTGATACCACGCAAACTCAAACGCAGCAAGACGCTGCACCGGTAGCCGATGTGACATCAACTAACCCGTTATTTACCAAAAGTATGCTGCAGTACGAAGCACCAAACTTTACTGAAATAAAAGACGAGCATTTCCTGCCAGCCTTTGAAGAAGGCATGAAGCAGCATATGACCGAAGTGCAGGCCATTGCCAGCAACCCTGAACCGGCTACCTTTGAAAACACATTGGTTGCACTGGAAAAAAGTGGCGAGCTGTTAACCCGGGTATCACGGGTATTTTATAACCTGGCAGGCTCCGACTCTAACGCAGAGCGGCGCAGCATTCAGTCTGAACTGGCACCGAAAATGGCAGCGCACTCAGACAACATTAACTTAAACCCACAGTTGTTCGCCCGCATTAAAAGCCTGTACAACCAACGCAACGAACTGAAACTGGACCCGGAATCGCTGCGTCTGGTGGAAGTTTATTACGAGCGTTTTGTCCGCGCTGGTGCACAGTTAACTGAAGAGCAAAAAACAGCAATTCGCGCACTGAACGAAGAGCACTCTAAACTTACTAACCAGTTCTCACAAAACCTGCTGGCCGAAACTAAAAATATCGCCGTTATTGTGGATACCAAAGAAGAGCTGGATGGCTTATCTGATTCACAAATTACTGCAGCGGCCACTGCCGCTAAAGACGCTGGCCATGACGGTAAATACCTGCTGAGCATTACCAACACCACTCGCCAGCCGGTTTTAAGCCAGCTTAGCAACCGCGATGTGCGTAAACGTGTATGGGAAGCCTCTGCCAACCGCGCACAAAGCGGCGAAACAGATAACCGCCCGCTGGTAGCCCGCTTAGCCCAACTGCGTGCAGAGCGTGCCAGGTTGTTAGGTTATGACAACTGGGCCAGCTTCAGCCTGGAAAACAACATGGCTAAAACACCACAGGCCGTGCTGGATATGCTTGGCTCTATGGTGCCGGCCGTTGTTGCTAACACTAAAGTGGAAGCCGCTGCTATTCAGGAAATGATTAAGCAAAAAGGCGGTGACTTTGAGCTGCAACCGTGGGACTGGGAATACTACGCCGAGTTTGTGCGCCAGGCTAAGTTTGATCTGGACGAAAACGAAGTTAAACAATACTTTGAGTTTAACCGCGTATTAAAAGACGGCGTGTTCTTTACCATGAACCGTTTATACGGCGTAACCTTTAAACCACGGCCAGATTTACCTACCTACCACCCGGATGTAGACGCCTACGAACTGTTTGATGCCGACGGCACCAGCCTGGCTATTTTCTACGCCGATTACTTTGCCCGCGAAGGCAAACGTGGTGGCGCCTGGATGAGCTCATTTGTTGGTCAGTCTCATTTAACCGGCCAAAAGCCGGTAGTGGTTAACGTAATGAACATTCCAAAAGCACCGGAAGGGCAACCTACCCTGGTAAGCTATGACCACGTTACTACTATCTTCCACGAACTGGGCCACGGTTTACACGGCATGTTCTCAGATGTGAAATACCCGACACTGGCTGGTACTTCAGTATCACGCGATTTTGTTGAGTTTCCGTCTACCTTTGAAGAAGACTGGGCAGCACACCCTGAAGTGATCGCTAACTACGCTAAGCACTACAAAACCGGCGAGCCTATTCCTACTGAATTGCTGCAAAAAGTGATGAACTCACGCAGTTTCAACCAGGGCTTTGATACACTGGAATATATGTCTGCCGCCCTGCTGGATATGGAATGGCACTCACTGTCGGCTGACGAGCCACTGCAGGATGTAAATGCGTTTGAAGCCGCAGCACTGAAAAAACACGGTGTAGATTTAGCAGCAGTACCACCGCGCTATAAATCTACTTACTTCTCTCACTCTATGGGCGGCGGTTATTCTGCCGGTTACTATGCCTATATGTGGAGTGAAATTTTAGCGGCTGATGCTTTTGCTTATGTGCAGCAACAAGGCGGTTTAAAGCTGGAGAACGGCCAGAACTACCGGAAAAACATTCTGTCTGTGGGTAACTCACGGCCACCAATGGAGTCTTACAAAGCCTTCCGTGGCCAGGAGCCTACTACTGATGCACTGTTAATCCGCCGCGGCCTGAAAACCAAAGTAGATTAATATCTTGGCGGATATCGGTTTACTCTAAATCAACCGTTGAAGGCAAGGATGCCTGAGTCGAGCCTACAGGGACGTATTTACGGCGCGTTGATGTGAGTAAACCAGTTAGCCGCCTGCCTGTGATACATTAAAAAGCCCCGCTGATTTAGCGGGGCTTTTTGTTGGTGGCTGCTTAATTAACTACCTGCCACCTGCATCTGGTTGATCAGTACCGAGCCGGTTAATACCCCGCCACGGCGGTCAATGTCGTTACCTACGGCGCTGATATTCATCAACATATCTTTTAAATTACCGGCAATCGTTACCTCAGATACCGGAAACTGAATTTCGCCGTTTTCTACCCAAAAACCGGCTGCACCGCGCGAGTAATCACCGGTAACGGTATTTACACCCTGGCCCATCAGCTCGGTAACCAACAAACCTTTGCCCATAGTGCGGCAAAGTTGCAGTAAGTCTTCATCTCCGTGGCTTACCAGCCAGTTATGAATACCGCCAGCATGGCCGGTGCTGACCATACCCAGCTTACGGGCAGAGTAAGTGCTGGTAAGGTAAGTAGCCAGTACACCCTGCTCAATTACCGCTAAGTCGCGGGTTTTTACGCCTTCGCCATCAAACGGGCTGGACGCCAGCGCTTGCTTTAAATGCGGCTGCTCTACAATGGTAATACCCGGCGCCATAATCTGCTGGCCAACTTTACCCACTAAAAAGCTGGAGTTACGGTAAATGGCACCACCGCCAATGGCCGACACCAAATGGCCAAACAAGCTGCTGGCAATATCAGCACGGAAAATTACCGGCACTTTCTGCGTGGCAATTTTACGGGCATTTAAACGGGCAACCGTTTCCAGCGCTGCTTCACGGCCAATTTGTTTTGGGTCAAGCAACTGGCTGTACTGGCGTGCTACAGTAAAGCTATAGTCGCGCTGCATATCGTCGCCATCTTCGCCTATTACCACGCAACTAAAGCTGTGGCGCGAGCTGGGATAACCCACTAACTGGCCATGGCTGTTACCATACACCTTTAACCCCTGATGCGTTGAGAACGACGCACCTTCAGAGTTGGTAATACGCTTGTCGGTGGCAAAAGCGGCTTCTTCAGATGATGCACACAGCGCTATGGCTTCGTCGGTGCCGATGCTGTCGGGATAGAATAAATCCAGATCCGGCGGAGACATTTCCAGCCAGCTGGCGTCAGCCAAACCGGCGTGCGGGTCTTCAGAAGTATAGCGGGCGATATCGGCAGCAGCCTCAACCGTGCGGCGCAGTGCCTGCGGGCTTAAATCGGCAGTAGACGCCGAGCCTTTACGCTGGCCAAAATACAGGCTGATCCCTAAGCCGCCATCCTGGTTAAACTCTACCGTTTCAACTTCGCCATGGCGGGTTTCTACGCTTAAACCTTTGGTACGGCTCATTGAGGCTTCAGCCGTACTGGCACCCAGTTGTTTGGCATGGGCCAGTACTTCGGCTACAGCCTGTTTAACTTCGTCAATTTCCTGCCAGATAGTCGGTTGTGTTACTTGCATAATGTCTGTTCAGCTAAATTATTTGCCACAAGCTTATCATAGTCTGCGTAAGCTAGAGCACCATATAGTTTAAAAAGCGACGCCAGCGAGATCCACCTATTAAACTATATGGCGCTCTACTGCTGCTGTGCTGCACTATCATGTATACTTAGCGGCATTATTGTTAAGAGTGAAGCAAGCATGACCGATTTTATTAACGGCGATACCTGGGATGAAGAAGAAGGTAAGAGTAAATCTCAGGTAAAGCGTGAAATGCACGAGTTACAAAAGCTGGGCGAAGAGCTGGTGTCGTTAAGTGCGGCCGCCCGCGCTAAAGTGCCACTGGATGACGAACTAAAAGACGCGCTGCAACTGGCCGACAAGCTGGGTAATAAGCGCGAAGCGCTGCGCCGCCATATTCAGTTTATTGGCCGTTTAATGCGTACCCGTGAGCTGGAGCCGATAGAGCAGGCGTTGGCGGTATTGCGTAATACCAACCAGGCGGCCACCCGGCAGTTTCATAAAGTAGAGCAATGGCGTGATAAGCTGCTGGCCGACAATGACGCGGTAACCGACTTTATTGCCGCCCACCCTGACGTTGACGTACAGCAACTGCGCCAGCTTATTCGTAATGCGAAAAAAGAGCAGGAAAAACAGCAGCCACCTAAAGCGTTCCGCGAGTTATTTCAGCTAATTAAGCCTTTGATTATTCAAGAATAGTTTATATGCCACGACGGCTACAACGTCTGTTGTGCTAACTAAACCAGATTGGGATGCCGTTGCGCACAGCCACAGACCATTTTCGCGTTAGCGAAGGCGGGTAAGGCATTCGTCAGGAACGAATGCCGTCAGCGCAAGCTGGCCCGCCGGATGAGGGGCCGGATTGCCCCGAATTCCACTGTGGCGAGCACAGCGGAATCCCAATCTCAGCCAACCCTACTTAACAAACTTTCGTTAGCCAGCTATGTTTATCTTCAGCCTTGCCCCACTGAATATCATTTAGTGCCTGACGCAGTGCATTGGTCGTGCCGCCGGCGGCACCTGAACCCACCTGATACTCTTTACCGTTATGGATCAGTGTACCTACCGGCGTTAATACCGCAGCAGTACCCGATAATGCCGCTTCTGCACCCGGTTTTGCCGCGCGTTCCAGCAGTTCATCTACCGTTAGCTCGCGCTCGGATACTGTCATACCGCGGTCACGTGCCAGCGTTAAAATAGAATCACGGGTTACGCCGTGCAGGAACGAGCTATCCAGCGCTTTGGTAATAATTTCATTGCCGTCGATCAGCAAAAAGTTTGCTGCGCCGGTTTCCTGTACGTCACCGTTGGGGCAAAACAGTACCTGATCGGCCTGCACTGCGGCACGGGCTTTCATAATGGGCTGCAGCGCACTGGCATAGTTACCGCCGCTTTTTACCATACCCATATGGGCGGCACAGCGGGCATTGTCTTCCAGCAGCAAGCGCAGTGGCTTGGCGCCACCGGCAAAATAATCACCTACCGGTGATAACAGCACATACAATAAAGATTCCAGGCTGGGGGCCGCAGCTTTACCGATAGAAGCCTCAGTACCAATATGCGTCGGGCGGATATACATAGAGCCCGGCGGAGTCGGTACATCTGCCGCATAATGCTTAACGATATCAACGATCATCTTGCTTAGCATGGCACCATCAATTTTCGGCAGCGACAACAGCTCACTGCTTTGCGCCAGGCGGGCTACGTTTTTATCCATGCGGAAAATATAAATGCCACCATCAGCGTGGCGAAACGCTTTTAAGCCTTCAAAGCAGGTGCTGGAATAATGCAGCACATGCGCGCCCGGGTGCAGGCTGATGCTGTCAACCGGAACCATTTTTGGCTGGCTCCAGCCGGATTGCTCATAACGGGATATCACCATCTCTGGGACAAACACAGTGCCAAACGCTGCCATCTTGTTTTATTTCCTGCTGTTGTGTTGGTTTAAAGGCCGCTTTAGCGCGGCTTTGCCTGTTATTTAGTGCTGGGTGCCACCTACCGTCATGGCATCCAATTTTAATGTGGGCTGGCCCACGCCTACCGGCACGCTCTGCCCTTGCTTGCCACACACACCTACTCCGGCGTCGAGCGCTAAGTCGTTACCCACCATCGATACCTGCTGCATCGCCTCCGGCCCCATGCCAATTAAGGTTGCGCCTTTAATCGGTGCGGTAATTTTGCCGTTTTCAATCAGGTAGGCTTCAGAGGCCGAAAACACAAACTTACCGGAGGTAATATCTACCTGGCCACCACCAAAGTTAGGTGCATAAATGCCTTTTTTCACGCTGGCGATAATTTCGGCCGGCTCACTCTGGCCGGCCAGCATATAGGTGTTCGTCATACGCGGCATCGGCAGATTAGCAAAAGACTCGCGCCGGCCATTACCGGTTGGCGCTACACCCATTAGCATGGCGTTGTGCTTGTCCTGAATATAGCCTTTTAATATACCGTTTTCGATCAGCACATTGTGCTGGCTGGGTACGCCTTCGTCGTCGATATTCAGCGAGCCACGGCGGTGCGCCAGTGTGCCGTCATCAACAATAGTGCATAGCTTCGATGCCACCTGCTCGCCAACGCGGCCCGAAAATGTCGATGAACCTTTGCGGTTAAAATCGCCTTCCAGGCCATGGCCTACGGCTTCGTGCAGTAATACGCCCGGCCAGCCGCTGCCAAGCACTACCGGCATAGTACCGGCTGGTGCATCTATGGCGGTTAAATTAACCTGAGCCTGGCGCACAGCTTCGCGGGCATAATGCTGCCAGCGCGGAGTGCCATCAACCAGCTCGTAGAAATAACGGTAATCGGTGCGGCCACCGCCACCGGCATTGCCGCGCTCGCGCCGGTCACCTTGTTGCAGCAGCACTGAACAGTTTAACCGCACCAGCGGGCGGATATCGCTGGCATAGGTGCCATCAGTGGCGGCTACCAGTATTTCTTCATACACGCCGGAGATATTCACCATTACCTGCTCTGCACGATTGTCCAGCGTGCGGATATAGGCTTCTATCTGGTGCAGCAGAGCCACTTTATCGGTATTGGTTAAACTTTGCAGCGGCTCACACGGTAAATAGATATTACTGTTACCGCTTTTGCTAAAAGCTTTGACACGGCCATTCTGGCCTTGTGCAGCAATGCCACGCGCTGCTGTTGCAGCCTGTTTTAATGCCGCCGCGCTGATGGTGTCTGCATAGGCAAAGCCGGTTTTTTCACCGCTGATAGCGCGCACACCCACGCCACGCTCAATATTAAAAGAGCCTTCTTTCACTAAACCATCTTCCAGCACCCAGGATTCATGTACGCTGGATTGAAAATACAAATCAGCAAAATCAAGCTGATGATCAAATAAATAGCCCAGCGTTTGCTGTAAATCAGCAGCGGTCAGCTCGGAAGCGGTGATCAGGTTCTGCTCTGGTGCAGTCATGGTTTGAGCTCACTGTTAAATCGGTTATGTTGCGCCAGCTGCATGCTTTGCCGCAGCGGCACAACGTCAGTTAAATCTATTATTGCCGTTACCCAGCCCGGTGCAGTACCGGCATCAGCCAATACCCGGCCCCAGGGGTCGATGATCAGGCTGTGGCCGTAAGTTTCGCGGCCATTGGCATGCACGCCGGTTTGGTTGGGCGCCAGCACAAAGCACTGGTTTTCTATCGCCCGCGCTCTTAGCAATGTATGCCAGTGTGCCTCGCCGGTAACCTTAGTAAAAGCCGATGGCACTGTCAGCAGGTTCATACCCTTAGCGGACAATGCCTGTGCCAGGCCTGCAAAGCGCACATCATAGCATATAGTCAGGCCAAGCTTTAACCCGCCTACTTCAGCCAAAGTGATTTTCTGCCCCGGATAGGTACTGGCCGATTCACGGTAGCTGCCGGTGTTGTCACTCACTGCAACATCAAATAAATGCATTTTCTGGTAATCGGCAACAATACTGCCATCGGGTGCAAATAAAATACTGCTTGCGCTAAAACGTTGCGGCTCTGGGCTACTGGTGGGTAACGAGCCAGCCAGTAAATACACGCCAAACTGTTTGGCCAGCGCCGCACACCCCTGCTGGATAATACCCTGCCCCAGCAGTGCCTGATACTGCAATTGCAGGCCGTCGCGTCCGCCAAACACAGCAAAGCATTCAGGCAGTGCTACTAAATGCGGCAGGCCATCGGCATAAGTATCGGCCAGTTGCCGCAGGTAAAGCGCTATCTGCGCCAGGTTGTGCTCTGGCTCCGGTGTGCTGGTGAGCTGAATGGCCGATACACGCCAGTTAACCATGGGGTTTGTTCCTTTCAGGCTCCGGTTGCGTTGCTGCAGGCAGTTGAATAATAGCTTCGGGCTGGGCAATCCGCACCGGCACCGGTACTTCAGTGCTATGACGGTTTACTTCGGTTACCACCGGTTTGTCAAAACTGCCGGTAACGGTGAAGTTAATTTTCGAGATCACTTCTGCGCTTTGAAACACTTCATCCAGCGCTAATGCCGCAAGCCCGGTGGCCGGGTTTACCATCCAGGCAATAATGACCGGCAAACTGGAGGTAACTTTAGGGGAAAATGCCATCTGGTAATCCAGTTGTTTGCTCACCAGATCAGCATAGCCCTGAATTTGCAAGTTGCCGGGCACGCCGTCAATACCGGCATCGCTGGTTTGTGCCACGCCTTTTGCAATAGCCAGATTACCGCTCATTTTGTTGTAAAAAAAGCCTTTGGCAAATACGTCACGAAAGTCCAGCCGTAGTTTGCGCACCAGTGAGTCAAGGCTGAATATAGAGAACAAGCGTGAACCCTGATCGCTTACCTCCGTTAACGAGCCCTCCCCCAACGTATAACTGACATTACCGGACAAATCGGCCACAGCATACTGGTTAGGCGCGCCGGGCCAGTTCAGCGTAAATTTAATATCGGCGGTGCTACCGGCAATGGCTGATGTCAGCTGAAATTCATTTAGCATGGTGCCAATATTGGGGCTTTGCAACTGGCCGGTAAATTCACTGAAACCGGCATTACCGTCATCTTGCCAGAAGCCCTGCACATTTAGCTGGTGTCTTTTATAGCGTGCATCCAGCTTACTAAGCTCCCAGCGCTGTGCAGTGCTGTGGGCCTTAGCCTCTACCTGGCCAAAGCGGTAATTACCCAGGCTGCAATCGGCACAACTTACCGTTAACGGTGGCAATTCTAACAGCCAGCGCTGGGCTGTCAGTGCCAGTTTCTCGGTAACTTTGGCGGCCTGATCACTGGCATCGGCAGTTTCATTCAGTGGCAGGTGCAGGTAGTCAAAGGCGGCAACAATACCCTGCTGCTGCCAGTCTTTATTAAATTGCCAGCGGCTGGCCAGCTCAGTACCATTTAACTGCAATCGCCAGTGCTGTGGCAGCTGTTCGGCGTCAAACACCGTATTATGCAGCCGTACTCCAGGCGCTACGTCCAGTTGCGCTACCTTACCGCGTACCTGGGATAACTGCGGAAAAAAGTGCGGTTCGGCATCAGTGGCACTTTCATCAAGCTGCTGTTTGATCACATCAAACCAGGCCAGAAAATCCAACTCAGGTAAATTAATGCTAATAGTAAACTCATCCGCTGCCGGTACAGGTTCCTGCAGGCCCAGGCTAAGATGGGCACGGCGCAGTTGCTGGGTGTCGTGTTGTAATACAGCATTAAAATGCAGCTGTGGCGCATCCTGCTGTTGGGCATTCTTCTGTTTAGCATAGCCAAGCGCTATCGCAGACTGCACACTGTTGCCGGTTACGGTTAGCGCCAGCTCTGCAGTTTCATCTTCCGCTTTGTTATAAGGTGCGGGCAACAATAAGGCAGTGTTGTGCAAGCTGCTGCGCAATTGGGCCTGATAATTTATATCGTCCTGTGTCAGGTTCAGTGCCAGCTGTAACTGCCAGCCAGTTGTACCATCTACCAGGGTAGCCGCTGGGGCGTGCAGCGCCTGCAGTAATTGCCGGCTGTTTTGCTCCCCTTTTAACTGCAGTGCCAGTTGGTAACCATCGGCGGTATTTTTGCCCTGCAGGGCCGCTGTAACCGGCAGGTCGCGCCAGCTTAACTGCAGTTTATCAGCACGGATTTTGTCATTTTCAAAGCTTAAGCTGCCGGTTAACTGCTGCACCTGCATTGCCGGGGCCTGCAGGTTAAGGCTGGCGTCAGTAAAGCTGACGGTACCGCTAGCCAGCACAGCAGGTTGTTTCAGGCTAATTGCCAGCGTAACATCGCCGTCTGCCAAGCCTTCAACACCAAGGTGCTGCAGCGTTTCACCCAGGCTATCGTGTAATGGCGATTGTTGCATTAGCGCAGTAACCGAACTGGCTTGTACCTCCCGCTTAATATGAATATCCAGAGTTTGCGCATCAAACAAATCCGGGATCACGGCACTAACACCTTGTTCAAGTTCAATGCCGTTTAAATTGCCTGCTTCAGACTGAATAACCATAGCGGCATTTTCAAACCACAACTGTGCGCTTAAACCTGCTATTTGCGGCCAGTCGGGGTCGAAGGCAAAACGCCCTTGCTCCAGTTGGGTTAACACCTGAAACACGCCTTGCTGTTCAGTGTAAGGAAATTCTGCCGGTTTACCCTGCCACAACATAGTGGCGTTATTCACCCGGCCGCTGATAATAGCTTCGCTCAGATATTCGCGCACACTTTGCGGCATATAACGCTGCGGAAAATAATGTGCTGCGCGGCTGGCGTCCAGTTGCTGCAAACGTGCCAGAATGCTCAGCTCGTCGGTTAACTTAATGCTGGCGTCTAACTGCAAATCAGCGCTGTGAAGGCTTAATGACGGAATACTCAGTTGCCAGTTACCGGCTACATTGTGTAAATACACCTGCGCCGACAACACGTCGTAAGCGGTGGTTTCACTGAACAGGCCATCCCAGCTTAGTTCACCGCCTAAACTTTCCAGCTGTATTCTGGCCAGCGTTGGTGTGGCTATAAAGTCGCCGCGCATATTGCTGACACCCGGAATATCACCATGCGCCTGCGAGCTGACATTCGCTAACCGGCCCTGCAACTGCCACTGCTGATCGGCAACTCGCCATTGCAACTGCTGCACATCACCGGCAGGCTGATACGCTACCAGCTGTTGCAAAACACTGATATCGTCTGCCAGCAAATTCGCCAGCGGCGTAATGGCGTTAAGCGAAAAATTGTCTACCTGGCCCAGCCACTGCTGAGCAGTACGCTGTAACTGAAATTGCAGCCCCTGCCATTGCTGTTGTTTGTCAGACAGCGTTAACGGGCCGGAATGCAGCACCCAGCCATCTGTTGCCGGTTGCCATAACAGCTGCCCCGGCCCCAGTTGCAGGCTGTGGGCAGTGTCACCGCGATGCCAGCTTAAGCTGTTATTGGCCAGCTCTACCTGTATCCGTTGCAGTAAGCCCTGCTCTACCTGGCCCCAGGCTTGAAAATTGATACTGGCCTGCTCCAGCTTCTGGCTGGGCGGCAGCAGGGTACGAAACCATGGTAAAACATCCAGCTTGTCGCTTTCCAGATACAGCTGGCCGCTGGCATTGTCCAGCGTGTCACCATGTAAATCGAGAATAAATGACACCGTATTGGCCGTAACACCGGCCAGTGCTAAATCGCCGTACCCCTGATGCCGGTTGCCACGGTTAGCCCAGTCCAGCTGTTTAATATCAACAACCAGATCCGGATTGTCGTCATTTTGCAGCACCAGTTGGCTATCTACTACAGAGAAATAGGTCAGTTGCTGAAAAAACAATTGTTCCAGTGCTGCAAAAACAGGTGCGCTGTCCAGTGCGGCTGTACCTTCGCCACTTAGCAGGCTGTCGGCATCAATGTAGTACTGCATGCCGCTCAGTTCAAAATGTTGAGCCGTTAGTTGCCAGTTACTCAGGCTGCGCCAAAAATCCAGTCGTACCCGGGTTTCACCAATACTCAGCTGTAACTGCCCGTTACTGTCCAGCAGCTTAACATCGCGCAGCAACAGCGCAGGGCCATACTTCTGCCAGCCGGCACTTAACTCACCAATGCTGACATTAGTGCCGTAACGGTTGCTGATAAGTTGTTCAATATGGTGCTTGTAGCTGTCGGCATGTGGCAGGGTGTAACGCAAAACGGAGATCGACACAGCCAGCAGCACCAGCGTAACAGCCAGTGCCAGCCAGAGCTTATGTAAACAATAAAAACATACCCGTTTTGTGCGTTGCACTACATCATTACCACATCAAATTGTTCCTGTGTGTATAAAGGCTCAGTATGGATACTGATTTGTTTACCAATAAACACCTGTACTTCAGCCAGGCTGTGAAACTCGTCGTTGGTTAAGGCGTCTTTTACTGCCGGCGACACATACACAACAAATTTGTCGGCAGCATAGGCCCGGTTTACCCTGACAATTTCGCGCAACACTTCAAAACACACCGTTTCAACGGTTTTTAAACTGCCACGGCCCTTACATACATGACACTCTGAACAAAGAATATGTTCCAGGCTTTCACGGGTTCTTTTACGGGTCATCTCTACCAGACCCAGTGCCGAGAAGCCGTGAATATTGGTTTTGGCCCTGTCCCGTGCCAGCGCCAGTTCTAAACTGTGAAATACCCGGCGTTTGTGCTCAGCACTTTGCATATCAATAAAGTCGATAATAATAATACCCCCCAGATTACGCAGCCGCAGCTGGCGGGCAATAGCCTGGGTGGCCTCGGTATTGGTATTAAAAATGGTTTCTTCTAAATTGCGGTGGCCAACAAAAGCACCGGTATTAACATCAATGGTGGTCATGGCCTCGGTTTGATCGATAATCAGATAACCGCCGCTTTTCAGTGGTACTTTGCGTTCCAGTGCGCGCTGAATTTCATTTTCCACATCAAACATATCAAAAATAGGCCGCTCACCGGGGTAATACTCCAGCAACGGCGACAAATGCGGAATAAACTCTTCGCAAAACGCTGTCAGTTGCTGGAAAGTCAGCTTGGAATCTACCCGTACCCGCTCCAGCTCGGTGCCAACAAAGTCACGTAAAATACGGTATGTCAGGGTTAAATCTTCGTATACCACCCCCTCTTTGCGGGTTTTTTGTTTACGTTTAACTATCTTGGCCCACAGCTTCTTCAGAAACCTGGCATCCTGTGCCAGTTCTTCAGCACCGGCACCTTCAGCAGCCGTGCGGACAATAAAACCACCGCTGTCATCCAGATACTGGCTGACAATATCTTTTAAACGCTGGCGTTCGCTTTCGCTTTCCAGCCGCTGCGATACACCAACATGCGGCGAACCGGGCATAAACACCAGATAACGCGACGGCAGAGTAATATCGGTAGTTAAGCGCGCGCCCTTGGTGCCCAGCGGATCTTTTACCACCTGCACTAATAAATACTGGCCTTCGCGCACCAGCACACGGATATCCTTACTCACTGCCGGCTTGGCTTCCAGCTCGGCCAGCGTGTCGTGCTGTACTATGTCGGAAGCATGCAAAAACGCGGCTTTATCCAGGCCAATATCCACAAATGCCGCCTGCATACCGGGCAATACCCGGCTGACTTTACCCACATACATATTGCCAACCAAACCTAGTTTGGCCTGGCGCTCTATATGCAGTTCCTGCAGTACACCGTTTTCTATCAAAGCCACCCGGGTTTCACTGGGTGTCACATTCAGTAGTAGTTCTGCGCTCATACCGGCTCCTGCCACTGCTGTAATAATTGTTCAGTTTCGCATAATGGCAGGCCCACCACTGCGGTATAACTACCATTAATGCGTTGCACAAACCTGGCCGCCAGCCCCTGAATGCCATAGCCACCGGCTTTATCGTGCGGCTCGCCACTTTGCCAGTAGCTGTCAATATCCTGCGCTGTTAACGGCCGGAAATACACCTCTGTGCACACTAACTGCTGCAAAATGCGCTCACTGCTTAGCAGCGCCACGGCTGTCATTACTGTGTGGCTGCTGCCAGACAATAGCTGCATAGTGCGGTTAAATTCAGCAAAATCAGCTGGCTTACCTAAAATTTCATTATTGGCTACTACTATCGTATCGGCACCCAGTACCGGTATGTCGGTGGTTAAACGAGCCAGCCCGGCCTGGGCCTTTTGCCGGGCTAAGCGGGCAACATAAAGCTCCGGGGCTTCATTCGGGTAAGGTGTTTCGTCAATATCCGCTTTAACCAGCTGAAAATCTACACCGAGCTGCGTCAGCAGTTCACGCCGGCGTGGAGAAGAGGATGCTAAGGCAATACGTGGGTAACTCATTGAATTTTCAACTGTCGGCGATAGCGCCGCAGTAACCAGAACAACCAGGGCCACACCAGCATACCGGTAACAACCGGCCACAGATACTGCGGCATAAAATATACGCCGGTAAGAAAATGGCTAAGCCAGAATAGCAGTAACTGATACAGCGCCAGCAGTAGCCCCAGCAATAAAGACTGCTGCACCACTGAAAAATTACGGATCTTAAGATGATGCTGGGCAACAATAAAAATTACCACAGAAAACGCCAGTGCATTAACACCCAGTACAGTGCCTACCAGCACATCAACAATAAAACCGCTGAAAAATGCCGTACCAACACTGATCCGCTGCGGTAAAGCCATGACCCAGTACATCAGCACCAGCAGTACCCAATCGGGCCGGGCCAGCTTAACCAGTTGCGGCATCGGCATCACCGTCAGGATCAGCGCCACAAATAACGACAGATAAATAAAGCCAATGCGGCCAGCTTTTCGCATCAGGGTTGCTCCTGTGGTGCAGCGCCAGCCAGGGTTTCTTGTGTCGGCTCAGGCACACGCGGCGTATTGGATAACAATAGTACATGGCGGATGCGGTCAAGCAAGGCGTAAGGCTCAGCATATACCACCATAAAGGGCTGGCTGGCATCCTGGCTTATTTTTGATACCCTGGCCACCGGATACCCTTCGGGAAAGCGGCCATCCAGGCCTGACGTTAGTAGCCTGTCACCTTCGCGGATATCGGTACTGTGTGGCAGGTGCATTACGCGCAATGAATCCCACTGGCCCAGGCCTTCAACAATAGCCCGCACACCGGTGCGCTCTGCCCTTACTGCTATGGCATGGGTATTGTCAGAAATCAGCAAGGCACGGCTGCTGGTGGGGCCGACACTAACTATCTGGCCAACGATACCCTGATCGTCAATGACAGCCTGATGCTCGGTTACACCATCTTTGGTGCCTTTGTTCAGCACAACCTGATGGCTAAACGGATGGCTGTATACCGCCAGCACCTCTGCTACCAGCCGTTTATCTTCAATCACCGCTGAAGATCCGAGCAAAGCGCGCAGTTTTTCATTTTCTTGCTGTAAATAACGTAATAGCTGTAGCTGGCCGCTTTGTTGCAACAGGGTTTCTTTTAACCGGGCATTTTCGTCCAGTACAGCCTGCTGCGACATAAACTGTTCTGACGCACCGGAAAACAGCGTTTCCGGTAAGCTGGCAACATAAAACAGCGGGCTTACTGCTGTGGTAAGATAACTGCGAAGCTGGGTTGAACTGTCGGTGTAACGGTCAAGAAACATCAGCCCAGCACTGCACACTACAGCCAGAAAAAGCCGCAGTGGCAGTGACGAGCCCCGACTATAACTTTGATTCATAACGCTGCCTGCACCGGCGATGGCTCAGTTAGTCATAACTGAACACATCACCACCATGCATATCGATCATCTCCAGTGCCTTACCGCCACCGCGGGCTACGCAGGTTAACGGATCGTCAGCTACCACTACCGGAATACCGGTTTCTTCCATCAGTAAACGGTCCAGATCACGCAGTAACGCGCCACCGCCGGTTAATACCATGCCGCGCTCAGAAATATCTGACGCCAGCTCAGGTGGTGATTGCTCCAGCGCAACCATTACTGCACTGACAATACCGGCCAGCGGCTCTTGCAGTGCTTCTAAAATTTCATTGCTGGTCATGGTAAAGCTGCGTGGCACGCCTTCGGCCAGATTACGGCCGCGTACTTCAATTTCCAGTACGTCATCACTGGGGTAAGCTGAACCAATTTCGGTTTTAATGCGCTCGGCTGTGGCTTCGCCAATCAGAATGCCGTAGTTACGGCGGATATAGTTAACGATGGCATCATCAAACTTATCACCACCAATACGTACAGAAGACGAGTACACCACACCGTTTAACGAGATAATGGCAACTTCAGTAGTACCACCACCAATATCAACCACCATAGAACCGGTTGCTTCAGATACCGGCAGGCCAGCACCGATAGCGGCGGCCATAGGTTCGTCAATTAAATACACTTCACGCGCACCGGCACCCTGAGCCGATTCACGGATCGCCCGGCGTTCTACCTGGGTAGAGCCACAAGGCACGCACACCAGCACACGCGGGCTGGGGCGCAGAAAACTGTTGCTGTGCGCCTGGCGGATAAAATGCTGCAGCATTTTTTCTGTCACGTAAAAGTCGGCGATCACGCCATCTTTCATCGGGCGTATCGCTTTAATATTGCCGGGGGTGCGCCCAAGCATACGTTTTGCTGCATGGCCTACCGCCGCAACACTTTTTGGCCCGCCTGCACGTTCCTGACGAATGGCAACAACAGAAGGCTCGTTCAGTACTATGCCCTGATCTTTAACGTAAATCAGCGTATTGGCAGTACCTAAGTCGATGGATAAATCGTTTGAAAAGAGGCCACGCAATTTATTAAACATGAAGAAACCGGATCCTTATAAACCTGAGCCGCCAGAAGCAGGTCAGCACTGCACCGCACTAAGGTCGCAGCAATAGTAAATATAGCGGCGTTTATTCTAAGTAACTCGCCAGCGTGTGAATAGCCTTATCTTACATTTTTGTGCAATTAAACCAAGTATTGCCTGCATTTATCTGTCAGCAACCACTTACCGGCACTCAACCTGCGTTAGGCTGGTGTTTAGGGGAATAGTTCACGCCAAAAAATTTGTCTTGGATTACCGCGAAAACGGCCAAACATAAATTCGGCAGTAGGGTTATTATTAAATTCGCCGTTCGCATCCCAGTCATATTGCAGCCAGGGATCTGTTCGATACTCCATATCGCCGCGGCCACGCTGCTGCGGTTGCGGTGCTGGCAATAAAAGTGTTGGTACTCCATTTAATGACATACTTCGGCCTTGCTGGAGGATTGAAGCACTGGCTTGAGAGTTAATGCTCATAAGCACTGTATTTGCTGATTCATCTCTTAACTGTAGATTAGGGTCACTACTACCAGGCCGAACTACTGCGCTAGCACTAAGCACACTACAATTATCATTCGGATTGGTAATGAACCTTGCTCCATTCCAGTATTCAGCCCGCAAGACTAATGGCAAAGATTCATTTTCCGGGCCATAGGCATTATCCAGTACCATACGGCCATAGCGGAAATCTGCATTGCTGCTAGTAGAACCAGCAACAGTATTCTCAAGTTGTTTTGCATTAGTATCGAAAATTAAATTGGGTGCAAAAATCAATACTGAGTCAAGCTCGTTAGCAATTTTAGCTCCGAGCTTGATTCTGTTATCAGCCAACTCATCAAGCTTCATAAAAGGTCCGTCTGGCTCATTTGCTAACCTGACAAAGCGCCCTTTAGCCGCAACAACACTGCTCCCGGCATCCCATGTTAAGGGGTAAATTTTCGGGTCACCGGCCACATTTATAAACATAAAGCGATCTTCTACCTTGGTAAAAGATGTTTCTGTCACCACTTCTAAATCTGCCGAAGCAAAATCGCCAAAATAATTTTGAGTGATATTTCCGGCTAAATTAAGCGCCTTCAGTGACACATCAATCGAAAATGGCTGCCCCATATAGCTAAAACCGCCACAGGCAGGAGTATACGTTGAGATTGCAGATATACTTGCAGGATAGAAACGGCCAATCGTACCGCTTACCGGCTTATCAGACACATCGGTTGTGCCTATATAGCTGTCATTTAGCAGCCTGGCGCGCAGGTTGATACTCCCGACTTCATTCCACCTGATTCCTCTCACAGTTTGCCGACCTGCGGTCGCTACGATACTGGTGTCGACCAAGCCATTATTTAAGCTACCGTTAATGCCGTTTAATGGATACACCAGTTTGTCAAATACCGTTTCAACCCGCTGCCTGGTTAGCTCTTTACCAAAATTCGGCGTAGCTGCGCCATCCGCATTACGTGACTCAATCACGGCATCGAAAGACTCACCTGCTGCAACAAAGCCATCACCGGTATTTGTTGTGCCAGGGTTAGCACTACCGTTTTGCCTCAGGGCCTGTACCACTGCCAGCGTATGCGGCCGCACCACAAAGGCCGTGCTGCTGCCATTTAGTGTTATGGCAGGATCAGGAGATTGCTCTGGCAAGGCCAGGCTGGCGTGCAGGGCTAGCTGGCCCACATCAGTGTAACGCATAGTGATTGGCGCGCTGCCACTGCTATTAAATGTCAGGTTAACATTACTACGGTTAGTGCTGCTTGCGGCACTATTGGCGGCAATTGACGTATTGTTAATACTAAATTGCTGCCCGGCAATACAACTGGATGGGTTTTCACAACTAAAGCCCAGGCGCACTGTTTTTGTACCTTCGGCTCTGGCCTCACAGGCACCGGTAGTGGTATTGGTGCGAATTGCCCTTAGTACGCCGTTAAAAGCAACACCGGCCGTTTGATGGCTAAGGGGGGTAATACCATCGGCCTGAGCAAACAATAAACCGGCATTGGCAAAATTGATCTGACAATTGCTACTGCTGCTACCCACCTTGCACACGGTTTGGCTAAAGGCTTTTCTTGGCGGTACGGTTTCTGTTACCCCTATGGTAGCCACGCCACCGGCAGGGTGCCTTAAGTAAGCCGTGCCTACACCATTGGTTAGCGTTATGGGATCGGTTTGCCAGTTACCGGCAGAGTTAGACAAGTCTACCGAAACCGGGCTGGTAAACAAACTGCTGCAATCTGCATTCAGACAAGCTTTTACCTGCACTGCCGAAGCCACACAGGCGATACCTGTTGCCTGGTGTGTTAATTCAATATGATCTATTTGCTGGCCAACCGGCATAGAGCGCTGTGCACAAATGCTCAGGTTGTCCAGTTCATGTATATTATTAGAACCACCGGTTGAGCCGGTAATAGAAACAAAGAAGTTTTCCGGCACCGGTGCCTGCCCGGTTTGACCCTGTACATTAAAGGGCGCAATTAAATTAACAAAGCCATTACCGGTATTACGATCAACCGACACCATGGTAGAGCCCGTAGCTCTTGAATCTATGGTAAAGCGGTAGCGGTGCGGATTGTTCTGGTTGCCATCTACGGCAGGAGACAGGCAATTACCATTAGTGTTGCTGGTACCGTTGTTACAGGTACCACGCAAATAGCGATAGCCAGTTGTACCGGAACCCGAGCCGCGAACCACCACAGATTGCTGCCGTCTGCCAATATTAGTACTGCCGCCCTCAGCAGAATAATTACCATATTCATCCAGACCAAACCCCAGCCAGCCACCGGAAAAACCCGGAATACCAGGTTTAAAGCCATAGCCCAGCGGCCCGCCAAAAGCACCAGGCTGCGGTGTAACAGTAGCGTCTGACAGCACCAGCGCTAAACCATCAGCACCATTGCCGCCATAGGCTAAATAGTCAAACTCAACCACTACCAGATTATTTGCTGCCGGATATAAACGCTGATAGGTCACTGAGGTAGACTGATTACCGACATTTTGCGTCATACGCAAACGCCCGTTAACCACTGATGGTGTAAAGTCACCACTGCTGCGGGCCGTGATCCAGCTCTCAGTTGACAAAGGGCTATTGAAATTATCTGCCAAACACTGTGCTACCTGCTGAGAACAAAGTGTTGCCGGATTAATTGCGCCATATGTGCATTCACCATAAATTGCGCTGTTGCCTTCTCCAACAATTCTTTGCCATGACGTACCAACGGTAACAGAGCCATACACCACAGAGTTTACCAGCTTGGCTTCTTGTAAAGCATAACCGCTCTCACCACTGATATTGCCATACAGGGTGCTGCCATCAAGCAAAACATTAAACCTGGCCTGAATGTTCCCGGTAAACTCAGCACCATCTCTAATGATTACATTATTTGCGCCACCAACAATGTTGGCGGTTATATTTCCGCCGACAATTTCAACCCGATCTGCGGAGCACCCTGAGCCCAGTTGAGGCGAGGTTTTAATATCACCGGCCAGCATAGTGATATTAGTCAGCAGAATATTATTACAAACCGATTCAAGACCACCATTTAAAGTACCACCAGAAATTTGAATACCACTACTGCCGGATACACCATTTTGCAAGGTACTGTTTGCCACTGTTACTTTATTTGAACTGCTTGTTACCCTGCCTGCTATGCTACTGCCGGTTATGCTCACGTCACTGTTTGCGGTAACCGTACCCGATACCGTTACATTGGTCAGCACAACGCCATTAGTGGCATTGATGTTGCCATTTACAGCCCCGCCGTTATGGTTGTATGTCGCATCGGTTTGTACATTGCCATTTACCGTAGAAGAAGTAAGCCCAACAGCACCACTGGTAGTTTGTATATTGCCCCAAATCGTGCTGTTAGCCGCTACCACTACGCTGCCGTAGGTTGCCTGCAGGTTAACTCTGTTACTATTCTGGCCGAGAGTGACATTAGTACCTAACTGAAAACCATTTTGTGCCACCAGCGTAATACTGCCGGCAGAAGCGCTGATAATATCGTTGTTGTTAAGCGTTACCCGGCCATTTCCGCTACAGGTATAGGTGGTGCCGCTGACACTCCAACTGGTACTACAAGGCGGTCTGCTGTTTGCTGCCATAGTGTAAGTAGCCGCATAAGCACCAACCGGCAACAACATCAGGCATAAGATTGCAAAGCGGTATATTGGTCGCATCAACGCACCTCTATTTGCACTGTACGGCGGGTTTGAAAACCACCGGCTTCGCAACTGGCGGTGCTGCTAAGCTTAAATAACGTAATACTCTCTGGCGCTGCAGTGGTAAAGGGGGTACAGCTGATACTAACATTGCAACTTTGCAAACTGTCGGCATTAAAACTGCGCGATGCTGTAACAGCGCCGCAGCCCGCAGCAGCGCCATTAAGAGGAAACAGTTGGGTTAACGCAATTTCCAGCCCGCTTTGCGCCGCAAACAGTGCGCGGGTGCCCTGCACTTCATATACTACGGTTTCACTGCTGCTGATAAGCAAACGTGACAAAGCCGCTGCCAGCGCCAGCATAACAACAATAACAAAAACGGCGATAACAAGCGCACTGCCGCGCTGCTTTTGATAGTTAAGGTACATTGGGAATATGCACCTCGTAGTTAAAAAACATATCAGTACCTGCATCGCCAAAACTCAGATACAAGTTAATTAACGCATTACGTTGTAAGGTAGGCTCAGTTACCTCAAAGCGTGTGTCTGGCCGCACCTGCTGTGCCATTAATATGCCGTTACGCGTTATAGTAGAACCTGTCCGGCAGTAACGCACTGTCTCGCTGTATACATAAAAACGTTTTGCCGGCGACTCGTAAGGGAAAGCTCCGCCGGTAAATGTCATGCTGTTGCCCGATATGCTGCTTATGCTTCGCATTCTGTCTGCCACTGCATGCTGCGGATTTTGTGGATAAATCACCAAAAAATCTCCAGCCTGCGCAGGCTCTTTCAGCCAGCTAAGCTCTACCGTGCTGGCAGTCAGTGTCTGATATAAGCCCACTGTTTTAATAGGCATAAACTCTAAACAGTCGTTGTCGACTTTTACACTGTTAGGTAGTGCATTTCTAAGCTCCCTTACCATACGTTCAGCAACAAAACGGCTTTGCCCCAGCAATTGTTCCCGTTCAGCAACATCGGTATACATACGGGCACCTAAGCCAATATAGCTGGTAATACCCAGAGCAAGTATAGCCAGCACCACCATGGTAATAATTAGCTCAATCAAAGTAAAACCGCGCATAAGCATTACCAGTTACCCTTATAGGCTGTAAAACGCACGCTACTGCCAGACGGAGGGGTTATTATAATGGTAATACGGCGCATATTAGCTAAGACGGCATCGTCAACTACATCAACCTGTATGCTGTAGTTACGATATACCTCAGCCAAAGTATCATTCTTGGCATCGGTCAGGGTGTCTCCTGTAGTAGCATAATTATTGTAATCTTCTACGCCAATAAAGCCGGAGCGTGCAGAGTTTCTTGGCGGATTGAACACCGGAATAGCACTACAGGAAGCCGCCCCAACTTCACCGCAACGCAATAAACTGCCATCTTTAAAACTGTTTTTATCAAAACGACGGCTCAGTATTTCATTCATCAGGCTTTGCCCAAGCTCGGCAGCACGTACCTGATGCCAGGGATCAGCGCTTTTAATAAATAACGGGCCTAATACCGAGGTAATAATGCTTAAGCTAATGGCCAGCACAACTATGCCAACAATCAGCTCTATTAAGGTAACGCCACGGCTATATCTAAGGCTGGGTTTTAGCATGGGTGAATATAGCCCTCACTTTGAATGCATATTTCAAGCTTTACTGCTCCCTCGATTGCCATACGGCAACCATCAGAGGGACAGTTAGCTCTGGGGCTACCATTGCTGCGGAATCTAAGTTGATTGGAGTTAATACCACTAAGCTTAATAAAACGAATTGCTCCAATGTCTTGTCGGGCTATACAAAGTTGATTAGTACTGTACGTATTGTTATCTGGGCAACTGTTGGCACCGACAAAAATCTTGTCACTCTCGAAAATAATTCGGTGTTCTTGACAACTATCATCCGTACACTGCATAGCCTGCATCTGAAAGTTACGCAGTAAGTTTAATACCTGGTCACGGTATAAATACTCAGATGTACCAGAGGCATCAAAAAAACGGGGTACTACGCTAACAGCGAGTACCCCGATTAATACCAGCACCACAATAAGCTCAATTAAGGTAAAGCCGCGGTGCTGTAATTTCATAAATAGTTACCGTTTAGCAACCATTAGCATGCACTGTAATAACTGGCTTAACACCACCACCAACGGCTTGCTCATAAACAACATGGCAAGAATCTGCTGCATCTGTGCTTAATACAGTGCCTACCGGCGAAACGACCACTGAGTTTGCAGTCGCGCCAAAAGCAGGGGCGTCATCGCCGGTTCCAACTGCAACATTCCATTCAGCGGCTACGAGTTCAGCAACAGCACGAATAGAGTTAACTGTTGGTGCTGGGTAACCATTAACTACGCCTGTAGCAGGCGCCGTACATCCACCATTTGGCTGAACAATAACGTCACCATCTGCAGTAAGACACCCATTCCCATTTTGCTGACCGGCAATAATTGCTTTACCATAAACTAATGCACCGGCAGATTCCAATGCTCCTTTTACACCATTAAGGGTTGATGTTCTGGCATCACCGGAGAAATTTAAAAACCGGGGAGCGGCTGTTACAGCCAGAATACCCAGAATAACGATAACAATAATTAATTCAATTAATGTAAAACCTTGATTACGTTTCATAATAGACCTTATAGCTTAGGGTTTAGTTAAAAATGCAGTGACCTGGCCTGACGCCGGAGCGTAAGTAAAACCATTACTGTTTGACTGATCAGACGGAATGGCCGTTAAACCAGCAGTTTGGTGATATACACATAATGCCGGTGTGCCATTTTGGTTTGAACCGGGTTGAGCACGAATGTACAGCTTCTGAGCTGTCATCTGAGCAAGAGTAAGGCCCTGGCCTGCAATAACCGAACTGGGTGCTGCCTGTAAAATCGTATTTAACACTGTCTGGCATTGTGCTGCATCAATATCATTTGCAGCTGCTGCACCACCAGCCGGATAACCGGTAGCGGCAACATTCACTACTACGCCGTCATAGTTTACCGTGCCATTTGCAGGGCGGCCCTCAACTTCCCATTGTGCCCGTACCAAACCCACGGCAGAGGCAAAACCACCGGCGATACCTTCAATGGCGGCATCTTCGGCTTGTTCGGTAACATTTAAAAACCGCGGTAAGGCGGTTGCGGCCAGTAATCCCAAAATAATAATTACTATAACCAGTTCTATCAGGGTAAAACCTGTTTGTTTTTTCATCGTTAAATCTCCGGTGTCCTTGTTGTAGTTAGTATATCGCTAATATTCGCAATTACATCCCCATATTGCTCACAATAGTTAAAGCATTAACCAGTATTACCCTTGTAAGCATTGAGCATATCCCACATTGGAGTAAAGATACCCAATGCCAGAATCAGTACCATTACCGCTACTATCGCGATAAGAATAGGTTCAATTTTTGCCGTCAGACTCTTTAAATCAAAAGCCACTTCACGCTCATAAAAACCGGCTACTTCGCCTAGCATATCGTCCATGGCACCGGTTTCTTCGCCCACTGAGATCATTTGTAATACCAGGGGCGTAAACAACCCGCTTTGCTGGCTTGCCCGCAATAAGCTTTCGCCACGTTCTATATTACGCCGCATATCACGAATTTTTTCGCCCATATATTCGTTGTCTACCGCATCGGCAACCAGTGTTAGTGCGCTGGTCATGGGTACACCGGCTTTTAGCATCATGCCAAAACTACGGGCAAAACGGCCCAGCGTAGCGCGGTAAATAACATTGCCGATAATAGGAAACACCAGCCGCCAACGGCCCCAGACAACCCGGCCTTTATCAGTTTTAATATAACTGCGAAACCCAAGCGTGGCACCCATGGCAGCAATAATAATTAATGGCCAGTAGGCAACAAAAAATGCCGAACTGGCCAGCAAGGCTTTGGTAGACCAGGGTAGTTCTGCATTAAAACGGGCAAACATATTGGCAAATTGCGGTATAACTGCCAGGTTAAGAATAAACATAGCCACTACCAGGGCTATCAGCACAAAAAACGGATAACGGGTAGCCTGTTTAATTTGTTTGCGGGTTTCCAGCTCTTGCTCAAAATAATAATTCAGCTGTAAAAAGGCTTCATCCAGGCGGCCGGTGTTTTCACCGACGTGCACTATGCTAACCATTAAACGGCTAAATACTTTGGGGTGTTCGGCCAGCGCTACCGATAAGCTGCGGCCATTTTCCAACTGTCCAACCAGTTCACCCAGTACCTTTTGCAAACGTTTAGAGCTGGTGCTTTGCGCCAGGCCTTCAATAGCCCGAACTATCGGAATACCGGCTTTCATCAGTGAATACATCTGGCGGGAAAACAGAATTAAATCGGTTAGCGATACTTTAGCCTGCCATAACTCTAACCGGGCAATTGATACATTACTTTGTTCTGCCTGGCGCTGAATAGTTAACGGAATAAAACTGCGACGGCGCAGTAAATCGGCAGCAGCGCCCTCACTGCCTGCCTCTATCTGGCCACTCACAGCATTGCCGTTGCTATCGCGCGCGGTGTATACAAAGTTAGCCATGGTGCTTAGGGCTCCACTGTGGCAAGACTTTCGGTGTCAAGGTATTCCGACACCCTTATTACTTCGTCCAGGCTGGTAATGCCTTGCTGGGCATAATGTAATGCCATAGTACCCAGGCTGACAAAACCTTCGCTGTGATGCGCTAAATGGGCAAAGCCGGCTGTGTCGTTGCGGCGCAGTGCATCCGCCAGGGGTTTGGTAATAAGCAACAGTTCAAACACCCCCAGACGGCCTTTGTAACCACTGTGATTACACGACTGACAACCTTTGGCATGCCAGTAAGATGCACCGGTGTCGGCTTTATGATGGCGTAACCAGCTGCTTTCCAGCTCGTCGGGCTGATAGGGTTGTTTGCAGTAGTCGCATAAACGCCGCACCAGACGCTGCGCCACTATAGCGCGCAGTGCCGACGCTACCAGATAAGGCGCTGCGCCCATATCAATTAAACGCAAAGTACTGGTTACGGCATCGTTGGTGTGCAGCGTAGATAGCACTAAATGGCCGGTTAAAGCGCCGCGCAAGCCCATTTCTGCGGTTTCCTGATCGCGCATTTCACCCACCATAATAATGTCGGGGTCTTGCCGTAAGGTGGTGCGCAGTACATTGCTGAAACTCAGGCCGATTTTATGATTAACCTGTACCTGATTAATCCGGGGTAAACGGTATTCTACCGGATCTTCCACGGTGATAATTTTACTGCCGGCCTGGTTAAGTTCACTTAGCAGCCCGTACAAGGTGGTGGTTTTACCCGAGCCCGTAGGGCCGGTTACCAGTATCATGCCATGCGGGCTTTTAATAATACGCCGCAACTTACTCAGTAGTGGCGCTGGCATACCGGTTTCTTCCAGTTGCAGCAAACCTGCTGACTGATCAAGTAAGCGCATTACCACCGATTCGCCATATTGCACCGGCATAGTAGAAATACGCACATCTATCTGATGTTTTTTTACATTAATCTGAAAACGGCCGTCTTGTGGCATGCGTTTTTCTGAAATATCCAGATTTGCCATTAATTTAAGCCGCAGCACCAGTGCAGAGGCAATACTGACCTCGTTCAGGATATTTTCCTGCAGCACACCATCAACCCGCTGACGAATACGCAGTACCTTTTCATCCGGCTCGATATGAATATCCGACGCCTTTACCTGCACGGCATCTTCAAACACTGACTGCAGTAGCTTGGCAATGGTGTTGTCGGCATCGGCTTGCTCATCCAGTACATTCAGTTCAAGGTTGGTGTCGGTACCATGCTCGGCTTTAAGCTGGGTAGCAAAACTTTCAATATCTTTGGTACGCCGGTACAGGGTGTCGAAAGCCTCAATCAGCTGGCTTTCCCGCACTACCGCCAGCGCCACTTCTTTTGGCGCCAGCAACCGGGCAATCTGATCCAGTGCGGCTAAATCTGCCGGGTCGCTCATACCCAGCAGTACGGTATCGCCGTTGTCTTCCAGCACCAGTGCTCTGAAACGCCGCGCCTGCACCTCGGGCAATAACTGTACGGCTTTAGGGTTTATCTGTTTTTGCGCAATATCAAGAAAAGGCACATTCAGCTGCTGTGCCAAAAACCGCAGCAGTTGCACCTCTGTCAAAAATTTCAGCTCGGTAAGGGTAGATCCCAGTTTACGGCCGGTTTCCTGCTGCCGCGCCAGCGCCTGCTGTAACTGGTCCTGCGAGATAATACCTTCATCAACCAGTAAATCACCGAGGCGCATTTTTAAACGAGGTCTTTGCATAAGGCTACTCTGTTGCTACCAAACGTTGTTGAATATAAGTTTTGCTCTGCACTGACAAGTTGTCACCCCATTGCAACGCGTTAAGATAGTACTGATGCGCCTCTGCCGGGCGTTCTAATGCTTCCAGCGATACAGCACCGCCAAGCCACCATTTACCCAACTGCGGCTGCAGGCGGCTTAGCTCAGCAAACCAGTCAAATGCCTGCTGATGCTGCCCAAGTTGCTGTAGCGCTGTTGCTTTAAGGCCGTAGTAGTCGGGGTGTAATGCCACAGCAAAACCGGCCGGTAGTAAGGCTTCTGTCTGTAACCATTGCTGGCGGCTGGCGGCTGCCTGAGCCAGCATCAACTGAATGTCGGCATCGACAATACCCTGCGTTTTTGCCTGCAATAAACTGGCCTCGGCCTGTTGCGGCTGGCCCAGTTGCAACCAAAGCCGGGCTTGTGCCAGATAAACCACGGCATCTTGTGGGGCTGCCTGCTGCAACTGTTGCCAGTAGCGCAGTGCCTGCTGCGGCTGACCGGCCTGTGTGGCTGCCAGCGCCTGCTGGCGCAGTTTAGCCTGCTGCTGCGCCGCCGTTGGCTCGCGGCTGGTTACGCTTAAGCTGCTGCCTGCTTTAGCCGCTGGTGGTACTGCTGCCTGTGCAATTTCAGGAAGCTGCGGCACAGGTGCAGCAGTATCATCCGGTTCAGTTCGCTGTTGCCCGGGTTGTGCGGCAATCGCGGCCACGTTTGCCACTGCCTGAACGGGCAACTCTGGTGCCGTAATAGTAGTTGTAGCTATACTTTCTGCTGCGGCGCTGTGCGCTGACGCTGCGGCTTGTAGTGATGCAAGGCTGTCTGTCGGCCCTGGGCGGTCTGTTGGCTCAGGGCTGTTTATTGGTTCAAGGCTGTTTGACTCAGGGCGGGCTGATATAGCTATTTCGGTCGCTATTCCCGGCTCTCTTGGCAGCTGTTGTGCTACTGGTTCCGGCGCAGTAGTGGCCAAATCGGCTGTTGGCACAACTGCACTGCGGCTTAATACCGCGTAAATAGCAAAGCACAGTAAGCCAAACGTCAACAGCAGTAGCAATGTTAACCATAAAGGCTGGCCGTGCCGGCGTGCAATAATCTGATTTGCACTGGCCGCGCTGTTGTTACGCTGATCTAAGTCGCGCAGCATTTTATTAATTACACTCATGCGCCACCTGCCAGCTTTAACAGCCCGGTTTGCGATGCCGCTGCCACACATGCCAGCGCCAGTAAGCCTGAACTACCGGCATACCACCACCAGCTTTTAGGTTTGGCGGTTACATCTTCGGTATCCATTGCCGCCAGCTTTACATGGCGCAGTGCGGCGTAAGGCTTACCTTCACCAAAAGCCAGCAGCAGTGCTTTATGCGCCAGAATGTTTACCAGCCTTGGTACACCGCGGCTGTAGCGGGCCAGAGCATTTAAGGCAAAGCTGCTGAAAAGTGCACGGCTGCATCCGGCTTGCTGTACACGCAAAGAGATATAAGCTCTGATCTGGCTTTTGCTCATTAAAGCCAGATCAGCGGAAAAGGTAATACGCTGCCGCAACTGCCGGAAACGGTAACTTGCCAGCTTTTTATTCAGTTCCGGCTGGGCAAACAGCACCACTTGCAGCAGTTTCCGTGTTTCTGTTTCCAGGTTGGTTAACAGCCGCAGTGCCTCCAGCGTTTCATCCGGCAGTGCCTGGGCTTCGTCAATTAATACTATGGCTTTTTTACCTTGTGCAGCCAATAACAGTAACTGGCGTTGCAGCAACTGCAGTAGTTGTGGCGGGTCTATATTAGCAGAGTGCTTCAGGCCCAGCTCTAATGCCAGCGCCCAGCGTAATTCAAGCGGCGTAAGGCAAGGGTCCGGTATATACGCCAATTGCCAGTCGGATTCGGTTTGTTGCAAAAGCTTGCGGCACAGCAGGGTTTTACCACTGCCTACTTCACCACATACTTTAATAAAACCTTCGCCGGCACACAGCGCCGTTTTCAGCACGGCCAACACATCCTGATGCTGCTCAAGCGGTACAAAGAATGTGGTGTCCGGTGTTAAACCGAATGGCATCCGGCTAAGCTGAAAATGCTGCAGGTACATAGTTAATTACCCTGGGCCCATCCGGATACCAGTTGCGAAGACTGCTGAATTTGCTGCTGCCATACGCCTTCGGTAACCACGGTTGGCTTTAGCAGTATTACCAGCTCTTTCTTTTTTTCCACTTTATTGATGTTGGTAAATAATTTACCCAGCAGCGGAATAGCGCTTAATACCGGCGTACGTGACTCGTTGTCGGTGGTGATAGTTTGCATTAAGCCACCTATTACCACTATTTCACCACTACGGGCGCGGATAATAGTGTCAGACTCGCGGATATTACTTTGGGCCAGCGGCAATGTGATTCGATCTGTTGTAGATAATTCAATTCGTTTCAACTGTTCGGAGGTTTCTGTCACAGAAGGATGGACATGTAATATGACATTGCCATTTGCATCAATGTGCGGCGTAACATCGAGGGCGATACCTGAGAAAAAAGGCTGCAAAGTAACATTTGGTGTAGTTGTTGCACCTGTTCCAGATAATGTGGTGCTACTAGCGACATTCGTTACAAAGTACTCATCCTGCCCAACTTTAATAACTGCTTTCTGATTATTCATAGCGGTAACTCGCGGATTTGACAATACTTGAGTATTTCCTTGTGTTTCCAGCAAGTTAATTACACCACTGAAATCAGCATTCTCAAACCTGATACTAGTGACACCGCCTAAAGTTTCGCTTACTACGTTGCCGAAACGACCCGATGTAGTACTCAAATCAAAGCCTGTTGAACGAATGCGTGAGATAAGGCTACCCCACTCCACTCCTTGCTGATACGCATCATCAAGAGTTACTTCGATAATTCTTGCTTCCAGCACCACCTGGCGCTGCAAATGCTGCTCTGACTGGCCAAGGTAAGCCTTTACCGCAGCAATTTCGTCTGGCATTCCGCGTACGGTTACCAAACCGGCTTGTGGTGTAACCACCACCATACGCTCGGGCCCGGTTCCTAACACTGTACTGACGGCTTTTTCCAGATCTTTCCAGAAGTCGGTTTTGCTTTCACTTTGAATAGTGCTGCCATTAAATTGCTGCTGGCCATACTGAGACTGGCTTTGATTGCTGTAATCACCCTGATTGAAGTTGCCCTGCGACGAGCGATTATTTCTGTTATTCTGGCCATTCTGATTATTCTGGCTGTCCTGAGATACACCACCAGAGTTTACCGCTACAGAAGAAAACCCCTGACGCTGCATCATTAAATAGTTAACCGCTATGCTTTCTGTACGCAGGCCAGCCGGATATATTTTATATATAAGCCCTTGCTGGCGAACGTCAAAACCATACAGTTGCTGCACTATTGCCATAGTTTCCGGCAACGTTACCTGTTTTAGCTGCAGGTTAATTTCGCCACTTACGCCGGGATGCATCACCACACTGTATGGTGTATCTGCGACCAGAGACTGGAAAAAGTCATTCAGCCCGGCATTGGCAGCCGCTACATCAAAACGTGGCAGCTCTGGCTGTACCGGAGTATAGCTACTGCTAAGCAAGTCCTGCGTTACAGCCAGCGGCACCGGTGCCACCGCAGTGCGGGCCGGAGCCTGCTGGGCAGCAGCTTGCTGTAATTCGCGCTGAGCGCCTTGTGGTACATCACTTTGTTGAAAAGCCTGACACCCGGTTAATAAAATGCTGCCGCACAACCACCCTAATTTATTCACTGGCTTATTCTTCATCTTGTTTTATCGCCGTATTAACTAAACGCAGTACTTGCCGTTCACCATTGAAATCCAATACAACATGATCAACTGCAATCTCATGCAGTTGATACTGGCTTATTTTTTCACCTTTACGCAGCAGGTTGCCGTTTATTACGGCAATACGGCCATTGGCGGTTTGTTTTATCAATTGTAAAGATAACGCCTGCGGTTGTGCTGCTGTGTCTGCTGTTGCCTTAGCCGCCAGCCAGGATGGCGCGGGACGGGTAGGATCAGCAAGCACCTGAACGCTTAGCAGCAACAGGCTATAAACGAATAAAGTCTTCATACTCACTCACAGTAATAAGTGTCAGTGTCAGTTCTGCCTGCGGATACTCAACAACCTGATAATTCAGTGCGGACCAGTTCAGCAACCAGGGTAATTGTTCCATGCGTTGTAATGCTCTGAACAAATCAGTGTAGCCTCCGGCAACGACCAGTGTGGTGGTATGTTGAAATAACATAGCCGAATCATCCGGTTGCTGCCCTTGCAGGCGTACAGCTTTAGGTGCCGATGTCAGCAGGCTTTTTAGCTGTACACCTTTACTGCTTTGCAAAATGTTACGCAGCAACGTGACCATTTGCTCTGCTCCGATAAAGTGGCTGGCGCTTTGGCGGATACGTTCATTCAGCTGTTGTTGCTGCTGTTCCAGGTTACTTATACGCTCACGGTAGTCCTGGTTTAAATCGGTACTAAGCTGAGCAAGCAATACCTCAGCCTGTTGTTGTGCATCCTGCAACTGCTGGCTGGCTTTAACCTGTAACACCCGCGTCTGCACAGTTTTGTGCCACAAGGGTTCCAGTACATAAATTACACTAAGCCACAGCAGTAATAATAAGCTGCCGAAGAACAACAGCAATTTTTCGCGCCGCTGTAGCTGGCTGAAACGATCTGACAGCAGTTGCCACTGGCTCACAACGTTTCTCCTTTTTGCGCCATCAGAACAAAGCTGACCGCAGTTGTATCCGGTACCTGTGTCATGCTTACCTGGCTAAAGCGCTGGCCTTTGAAATAGCCAAATTGCTGCAACCCTTCCAGCCACACCGTAATACTGGCGGGTTGTAACGTAACACCGCTAAAGCTGCTGCTGGCCTGCTGCAGGGTAAAATTGGTTAACCATAACTCGGGCAAGTCAACCTGCTGTAAATGCTGCAACACCGGGCTATAAAACTGGCTGGCCTGGTGCTGTTGTTCAGCCAGATAATTCAGCAGTTGTTGCTTTTGCGCCACAGCATACTCAGCCTGCTGATGCTGTTTTACCAGGGCTTCGTCTGGCTTACGCTGGGCTAACGCCTGCTGATACAAATCGGTTTGCTGCAGTTGTTGCTGTAGCTGTAACTCTGTCTCAGCCAGCGCTGCAGCCACCTGTTGTTGCTGCTGTGACAATAATAGCCAACCCAGCACAACTAACCCCGCTATTGCAACGGCACTACCAACCAGGCGCTGCAGGCTTAACCGTTCACGCACCGGATGCAGTCTTGGCTGATATAAGTTTACTTGTTGTTTAATATGACCGGCTCTGACAGCAGCACTGGCAGCCGCCAGCGCCGGCCAGTTATGCTGCAAGTCGTCCTGATTTATCGCAGCAGCAGGCTGTACCGGATGTAATGGTTCTACGCGGCTAAAACCGCTTTGGACAAACAACTCACATACCAGCTCGGTTTGAGCCATCAATACACGGATATCGCGTACCGGCGGTTGTTTTAACTGGCTTTCGAAGTAGTCCATTGAGCGCTGCAATTCAAGCAGCAAACGCTCCAGCGTGCCTTCGCGCAGCTCTGTTTCTGAATTAAGATGTAAATGGCTAAAACCGCGGGTACGGCGGGAGAAATACAACTGACCATCACGGATGATCTGAATTAACATTTCCTGCTCTGGCTGGTGCACCACCAACATCGTCGCCTGCGCCGATACCGGCAAAATGTGGCTTAACAACCATTCTTCGGGCTGGATAGAGCTAACGCTAAGGCCGGCGGCATCAACCACTGCGGTTAATTGCTTTAGCCAGGCATAGCTGCACACAACTACATTAATTTTTGCCTGCTGAGAATTACCAGGCAGGTCAATATAATCCAGCACCATGTCTTCCGGCGCTATTGTGACCAAATCTTTAATCTGCCAGGGCAATGCCTGCAGTAATTCATGCTCAGCCAGTGCCGGTTTATCCAGTTGCACCAGTTGATAACGCTCGGCAGATAATACCAGATGCAAGGTGCTGCCTGGCGACACTGACCGCAATGCAAGCTGCAGGCTTTCCTGCCAGTTATCCGCTTTGTAACTGAAAGCCTGGCTTTGTTTAAGCTCAGTACCTTGTAATATTACAAGCCGGATGCTGGCAGTGGCCAGATAGATTGCAACAACTGTGTCTGAATTGCCCGCAGCCGGGCTAAACCGCTTTATTATTTTTCTCAGCATAGCGATGCCATGATCTCCCTATATACAGCTATACTAGCGGCTATTCCGTTAACTGTCATTATTTCATACTGTTATGCAATCAGCAGAAGTTACCGCTTTACCTGTTATCGCTAGCTGGCAACAAATCCATCAGCCGATGTTACTCCGGCATCAGCTTGAGTTATGGGTTTATCAGTTAAATACTGCTATTCCACAATTGTCTGGCAATAAATGGCTGAAATTAAAATATCATATTGTCCAGGCACAACAGCTGCAAAAAGCCGGTTTTCTGACCTTCGGCGGCGCTTTTTCTAATCATTTAGCCGCAGTAGCCGCTATGTGCCATCATTATGGCCTGAAAAGCCTGGCTTATGTCCGTGCCGATCAGCTCGACAAACATAATCCTACTCTGGCATTTTGCCTGCAACACGGCATGCAAATTCAGCTACTTAACCGTGAGCAATATCGCCTGCGTAACGATGCCGACTTTCTGCAGCAATTGCAACAACAACATCAGCACTTTCTAATAGTGCCCGAAGGCGGCTCTTCTGCAGCAGGTGCCAGCGGAGTTGCCGAGCTGGAATTGGCTTTAACGCCGAACGGCACGGCCAGCCATGTTATTTGTGCTGCAGCCAGTGGCGGTACTTTAGCCGGTATCATTAACAGCACTGGCTGCAAAGTGTTGGGCATTGCTGTAGTAAAAGATCCGTCTTTGCCAGCACGTATTAACCAACTACTGCACAGCAGCGCTAAACAACACTGGTCTTTAAACACTGATTTTTGCGGCGCAGGCTACGCCAGGTTTGATGATAGCACCATACAATTTTGCCGTGACATGGCGCAGCAACAGCTGTATCTGGAACCCATTTACACCGGTAAAGCTCTGGCGGGTGTATTTACCTTGATTGAACAGGGTTATTTTTCACCCGGCAGCCGCCTTAGCTTCTTTCATACCGGCGGCCTGCAAGGTTTAGCCGGGTTGCACTACCGTAAACTCATAACTACAGCTGACTTTGCGTTATTATCTGGTTCAGCGGCTGGCTGAAATAAAATCCCTGCCCGCCAGCAATACCCAGTTTTTGCAACACCTGCCATTCAGCTTCAAGCTCAACACCGGTTGCCAATACCCGAATACTCTTACCGGCATAGCTGGCTATTAAGCCACGGACAAATAATTGCTGCTCCAGGTGCTGATCAATATTTCGCACTACCGAAGGATGTAGCTTTACTGACTCCAGTGGTAATTCATCCAGATAAACGGCGTTATCAATCACCAGCCCTACCTGATCAATAATCAAGGCGAAACCCAGAGTATGTAATTTAATTAAATTCTTACGCAGCTGTTTATAGTGCTTCAGCAGATGGTGTTCGCTTATCTCCAGTGCCAGGATATCTGGTTCTAACTGACCGGACAGCACCATGTGATCTAACCACTGCCACCATTGCGGCTCAAGTAAAGCCTGAATACTGATATTTACACTACAACGGCTATTCTTACCCATGTCTGCAGCGCAAAGTTTGGCTGTTTTAATAAGAACATGCTGGTCTATCTGGCTTGATAAACCACAGTTATGCGCCATAGGCAAAAATATGGCGGCCGGGATCTGGCCGTTATCGCTGCTTTGCAGTCTTACCAGCACTTCGTGCTGGATAATTTCACCATCATGCCAGGAGAAAACCGGCTGAAAACTTAATGCAAAGCGCTGCTCCTGCAACGCTTTATTAAGCTCAGATCGCCACCAGACAGAACCCTTCGCCTGTGGTTTGTCACTTTGCAGAATAAAACCAAAAGCCGCGTTCGGGCCATGTAACTGTGCCGTTTTTAACGCCATATCTGCTTCAGATAAAATCTGATAAGACGTTTGCTCACGCTGATATTCGGCATAACCAATGTGCAGTACATCCTGCCCGGCACAATCAGCAAAACAGCTGGCGCGGCTTAACAGTACGGCCATCCGGTCACCCAGTTTCTCCATTTCTTTACCATTCAGGCCGGCAATTAACATAACCAGGTCAGTGTCGGACAAACGCGCAATAACAGTATCGGCGTAACCGGCAGCAATGCCATTAAGCACATCTACACAACCTTTCAGCCGGCTTACCTGTTTAATACCAGCCCGGCTGATTTCAGGATGTGACAACTGAATAATATATACCGCCCCAGAACCCACTTCAGACTGATCACTGAGATAATGCTGCAACTTGCTTTCAAAAAATACCCGGTTGCCAACGGCCAGCTCGTGGTCAATAAGTCCCTGTACCCGTACCAGATGCCGAACTTCCTGATCGCGTTTCAGCAAATGTGTTACCTGGTTGCTCACTTTAGCCAAAGCAGCTAAAAGCGAATCATCCCTGGATGTTTTAAGCTCCAGTTTGTCTTCCAGCAACATAACCGCCGAGCGTAACTTATCAGCATCAACCATATAGGTTTTTTGTGCCTGAATACTAAACCAGAACGTAAGCGCGCCGCAGCTAAGCAGTACAATATTAACGCTAATATATAATAAAACAGCTGATGCTATCGGTTGAGCAGCCAGCATCAGCGTATTAATAAGCACAGCGCAAATCAAAAGCGCAGCAAGCTGCTTCCAGACAGAGGAAGAATATAGTTGAGGTGTGCGGGCCAAGGGCAACTCCTTTTGAACCTTGTCACAATGCTATAGCTTAGCAGCAGAGTTGCAGATTAATATAGAAAAATAATCTTAGCAAAGCAAAAAGGCCGGCTCTATCGAATAGCGGTGAACTACATTGCTCACCCCCTCCATGGGGTTCGCCGCTTCGCGGCCAGCTAAAGCTGTCCCAGTTCGTTCCGGACGAACTGGTCGCATAGCGTTTCGCTCACTCGGGCAGGTAACCCACCAGCAATACCAATAAAAAAACCCTTCGTTTTCACGAAGGGTCTGTTTAATTGGGAGCCTGGCGGTGAACTACTCTCGCATAGCGAATGCTACACTACCATCGTCGCAGCTGCGTTTCACTTCTGAGTTCGGAATGGGTTCAGGTGGT
>NZ_JANUEM010000013.1 GCF_024809855.1 Rheinheimera pacifica | reverse complement strand
GTTTTGTGGCTTATTAGTTTGGCGACCGATCTGATCGCGTAAACCGCATTGAGTTCCTTCGTTTTGGTGATCTACTGTTTGGAACAGTTATTTAGAGTGGATTAATGTTAATGGCTGGATTTTATATCAAATTGATAATTCCACTTTTCCGTTGGATGATGAAATAAAGGTCTTGGAGAAAATTGTTTCCAATGGAGGATTGCAGTGGGATGTTTCAAATCATCATTCTTTTTTGTTTTGTAGGGCTGAAAATGATGGCGATATTTTGTGTTTCACAACTCTTTTGTTTTTACTATGTTTTTCGATATTATTTGAATGGCATATCTATATGGTGTCAGAGGGCGCAGCTATTTTTCAGCGACTTGCGATTATAGATGGCGTTATATACTTTATGGGTGGGAAAGAGTCTGTAGAGAGTGGAATGTTACTGATTGAGAAGTTTTGTGAAGTATCAGAATGCCATGAAAGGTAAGCTATTTTTATCTATTGGATTAATAGTTATTGTTGTTTCTATAGTGCTTTTTGTTGTTTTTTCAGATTATTCAACTATTGATAAGTGCTTGGATAATGGTGGACGATGGGATTCTTCGCAACAAGAGTGTGAGTATTGATAGCCAAATATCCGTGATATTGCGATTAGGTCGCGCTTGGCATTTTGCAGCTTGACCACTTGGGATGGCCGAAAGTGGTTACCAACCAGAGGTGGGCCAGGCTGGAGCACATGCAACTTTTGAAGCTATAGGGTGGTTTTGACATTATGAGTATTCTAGTTCGGTTGACAAATACACCAAATTTGCTGTTGCTAATGATTGGTGCTGGGTTTATCGCTCCTTTTTTCGCATTAGTAGGCTTGACTTCGTCCATTTCTGAATATAGTGGAGGGCAGGTGTTTTTTTACTTGTTCAGCTCAATTTTTGCGATAGTTTCCTCTGGTATGCTGTTTTTAAAAATGAGATTTTCTAGGCTGTGTTTTTTAATCGCATTTGCACTTAGCTGCTTACCTACTTTATTTGAAGAATATAAGCATGGATTGGAAGGGCTAATTATGATGACTTGCATGATGTTTTTTATCTTTTTTATACTTTTTGTCTATCTTTTCAAGAGTAAAGAGGTTGTTAAGTATTTGGCTAATTAGAGGTTACCTTGTTTAGGTTGTGACAAGTGACTAATTTATAAAGGCTGCAATTGCAGCCTTTACGTTGTGGAACACTTCTTGCTGAACAGCTGCATAGCGCCAATTTACTGTCAGGGTTGTCATGCAGTTAGCCAGTGTTTTTAATAAATTCGACCGCACCCATTTAGCCTATGCCAAGGGTATAGCTACACCGCTGTTTATTCTTGCCGCTTTGGCGATGATAGTACTGCCGTTGCCGCCCTGGCTGCTGGATATGCTGTTTATCTTTAACATTGCGCTGGCGTTAGTGGTGCTGCTGGTAACCATTTATAGCCTGCGCCCGCTAGATTTTGCTGTTTTTCCCAGTGTGCTGCTTATTGCTACCATTTTGCGGTTGGCGCTTAACGTTGCCAGTACCCGGGTGATCCTGATGGAAGGCCACCAGGGCGAGGCGGCTGCAGGTAAAGTTATTGAAGCCTTTGGTTCGGTGGTTATCGGCGGTAACTTTGCTGTAGGTCTGGTGGTATTTATTATTCTGGTGATTATTAACTTTATTGTAATTACCAAAGGCGCCGGGCGTATTGCTGAAGTTTCTGCCCGTTTTACCCTGGATGCGATGCCGGGTAAACAAATGGCGATTGATGCTGATCTGAACTCCGGCCTTATTACCCAGGAAGAAGCCCGGACACGGCGGGATGATGTTACCAGTGAAGCTAACTTTTATGGCTCAATGGACGGTGCCAGTAAGTTTGTTAAAGGTGATGCCATTGCCGGTATTGTGATTATGGTGGTCAGTATTGTCGGTGGCTTATTTATCGGTATGGTGCAGCACGGTTTAACCTTTGGCAATGCACTGGAAATTTATACCCTGCTGACTATCGGCGATGGCCTGGTGGCACAAATCCCGGCATTGTTGTTATCTATCGGTACTGCCATAGTGGTAACCCGGCAGAATAAATCTGAACAAATGGGCTCGCAGGTAGTGGCGCAACTGGGTACTACGCAGGTGCTGACAGTGGCTACTGCCGTTCTGGTTATTATCGGTATTGTTCCGGGTATGCCACACTTTGCGTTTTTGTCTATGGCGGCCGTATTGGGCGGCATTACATACCTTATGCATAAACGTCAGCAAAAACAAAGTACTGAACTGGTTAGCCGTAATACGCAGGAGCTTACACCGGTTGAGTCTAATGTGGTTAAAGAAATTGGCTGGGACGATGTACAGGGCGTTGATACTATCGGCCTGGAAGTGGGCTACCGTTTAATTCCGCTGGTAGATAAAGCCCAGGGCGGTGAGCTGTTAAGCCGTATTAAAGGTGTGCGCAAGAAACTATCGCAAGAGCTGGGTTTTCTTATTCCGGCCGTGCATATCCGTGACAATCTGGATTTAGAGCCCAACAGCTACCGTATGACATTAATGGGTGTTACCAGCGGAGAAGGTGAGCTGCGCCATGATAACGAGCTGGCAATTAACCCGGGCCAGGTATTTGGTACTGTTAAAGGTATCGCCACTAAAGATCCTGCTTTTGGCCTGGATGCAGTATGGATTAGTAAAGATCAGCGCGAGCATGCCCAAACACTGGGTTATACCGTAGTGGATGCCGCGACAGTAGTGGCAACCCACTTAAGCCAGATTTTAACTAACCATGCTGCCAGTTTACTGGGCCATGAAGAAGTACAAAACCTGCTGGATATGCTTGCCAAGCATTCTCCCAAACTGGTCGAAGGTTTAGTGCCGGATACACTGGCGTTAACCACAGTGGTTAAAGTGCTGCAAAACCTGCTGCAGGAAGGCGTTCCTATCCGTGATATGCGTACCATAGTGCAAACACTGGTGGAATATGGCGCTAAAAGTCAGGATGTCGATGTACTTACTGCGGCTTGTCGTATTGCGCTGCGCCGGCTTATCGTGCAGGAAGTGGGCGGCAGCCGCAAAGAAATACCGGTTATTACGTTTGCGCCGGAACTTGAGCAGATGCTGCATCAGTCAATGCAGGCCGCCGGTAATGATGGTGCCGGTATTGAACCTGGCCTGGCAGACCGTATTCAGCAGTCGCTGCAGGACGCCCATCAAAACCAGGAACTTAGCGGTGACAGCGCAGTATTGCTAACGTCAGGAATTTTACGCTCAGTAATGGCACGATTCGTGAAATACACCATTCCAGGGCTGCGGGTATTGTCTTATCAGGAAATACCCGACGATAAACAAATTCGAATTGTCAGCGTTATAGGCCAGGCAAACTAGGAGTTAACTCATGAAAATCAAACGCTTTGTAGCAAAAGACATGCGCACAGCATTACAGGAAGTAAAAGAATTCCTTGGAAGCGACGCCATTATTTTGTCAAACAAAAAAGTTGCTGAAGGTGTTGAAATCGTTGCGGCGATTGATCATGAGCCTGCTCCAGCTGTCAAAGCGGCTGCTGTTGCGCCCAAACGCACTGAGCCACGCCTGCAGATCACCGTAGCAGATGACGATGAAACAGAAGCACCGGCAGACTCGTTAAAGGCTTTACTGGCGCGGCAAATGATTAAACAGCAAAAAAACACTCAGCCCGCGGCTGCCGCAACACAGAAAAAAGATGTACAGCTTGCCACGCAGTTTGAGCGTCAAAGTTCCGGCGTTGCAGCTAACGCCAGCAGCGGTGTCAGTACCGTGCAGTTTACTGAATTGACGAAACAGCAGGATCAGCAAGCTAAACTGCTTCAGCAACAAATGGACGCCATGCGCAATGAAATGTTGTCTATGCGTCAGTTATTACAGCATCAGGTGTCTGGTTTAATGTGGCAGGAGTTGGCACGGCGTGAGCCGGTACGGGCGTTAGTGATTGAAAATTTACAGCAATTGGGTTTGTCTGAGCAGGTTGCCGATCAATTAGCATGCTTTATGCCGGAAGATCTTAACACCACTGATGCCTGGGATGCCGCGCTGGAATTATTGGCGGGCCAGTTAAGCACAACAAATGATGATATTTTACGCCGTGGTGGCGTAGTGGCGCTGGTTGGCCCAACCGGCGTGGGTAAAACCACGACAGTGGCAAAGCTGGCTGCAGAATTCG
This sequence comes from Rheinheimera pacifica, assembly GCF_024809855.1. Lineage (GTDB taxonomy): Bacteria > Pseudomonadota > Gammaproteobacteria > Enterobacterales > Alteromonadaceae > Alishewanella > Alishewanella pacifica_A. Next base: position 131,177 of record NZ_JANUEM010000013.1, on the reverse strand, counting down.
CCAAGCGCCATGGGGCCGATCAGGTGGCACTGATCACCACCGACAGCTATCGTATAGGTGCTTTTGAGCAACTGGCTACGTTTGGTCGTATTATTGGTTGCCCGGTTAAGCAGGCGAAAGATAGCGACGAGCTGGCATTGTTAATTAATCAGTTACAACAACGCAAACTTATACTGATAGATACTGCCGGTATGAGCCAACGTGATGTGAGGCTGGCAGAAAAACTTGCATCTCTGGTACACAATAGTCGTGTCAAAATAAAAAGTTATCTGGTATTGTCTGCGACATCGCAAGCAAGGGTTATGCAGGAAAGCGTAATGCATTTCAAACGCATCCCTTTATCTGGTTGTATTTTCACCAAACTTGACGAATGCTTAAGCTTGGGGGAAGTTATAAATGTTGCTATTGCCAATGCGTTACCGGTTAGCTACCTGACCAACGGTCAGCGGGTACCCGAAGATATTGCTGTGGCCCAGGCAAAAACGCTGGTGCAGCAGGCAGAAACGTTACGTGTCGCGCAAAGTAGTACGGTTCATCAGTGGTATAACGACGGCATGAACCGCGCGGAAGGAACCTATGCATAGTCATGAAAATATTGATGATCAAGCCAGTGGCCTGAGAAAAATGAATAAGCAGATGGTAAAAGTAATATCAATTACAGGTGGCAAAGGCGGCGTAGGTAAAACTAACGTTTCGCTTAACCTCGCCATGGCGCTATCCCAGTTGGGAAAAAAAGTGCTGGTGTTGGATGCCGACCTGGGCTTAGCCAACTGCGATGTCATGCTTGGGCTGCGGGTAGAAAAAAACCTGTCGCATGTGTTATCAGGCGAAGTAGAGCTGGATGATGTCATTATCGACGGCCCCTTCGGCATTAAAATTATTCCTGCTACCTCCGGCTCTCAAAGTATGACAGAACTGGCACCGGCAGAACACGCTGGTCTTATCCGGGCGTTCAGCGAGTTAAAAACACCGGTAGACGTACTGCTGGTTGACACTGCTGCGGGTATTTCCGACATGGTGTTAAGTTTTTCCCGTGCCTCGCAGGATGTGCTGGTAGTTGTGTGTGATGAGCCATCATCTATCACCGATGCCTATGCGCTGATGAAAATCCTCAGCCGTGACCACGGCGTAGAAAAGTTTAAAATTGTAGCCAATATGGTACGCAGTTTAAAAGAAGGCCAGGAGCTTTTCGCTAAACTTACACGGGTAACAGATCGTTTTTTAGATGTTAATCTGGAACTGGTTGCTGTCATCCCCTACGATGAAAATGTGCGTAAAGCCGCCCGTAAGCAAAAAGCTTTTATTGATATTTTTCCAAAAACGCCGGCGAGTATGGCGATCAAAAGTCTGGCTTTAAAGGCGGGTAAATGGCCTTTACCTGCTGTTGCATCGGGGCATCTGGAATTTTTCCTGGAGCAGTTGGTTCAACCACATACTGATCGGGGGCTGGTGTGAACAGTAAACTTGCTGCCTATGGTGGTGTTGACCACATGCAACAATTGGTTGAGCGCCATGCGCCGCTGGTAAAACGTATTGCCTACCATTTGCTGGCCCGTTTACCCGCCAGTGTGCTGGTTGACGATTTGATCCAGTCAGGCATGATTGGCCTGATAGAGGCGGCAAAAAACTTTGACGGCAGCAAAGGTGCCAGTTTTGAAACCTTTGCCGGGATCCGGATCCGCGGGGCTATGCTTGACGAAATGCGCCGGGGTGACTGGACTCCACGCTCTGTGCACCGCAATGCCAGGCTGATAGCCGAAACCATAGCTGAACTTGAATCGCAACATGGCCGTGATATAAAAGATATTGAAGTTGCTGAAAAACTTGATATATCTTTAGATGAATATCATCATATGCTCAGCGACATCAGTAGTGGCCGTATTATTGGTATAGAAGACTTAGGTATTTCCGAGGATGTGTTAGTAACCTCGGACGATACAGAAGGGGATCATTTGTATGAATCTCAGGCCAATGAAAGCTTCCACCAGGATTTAGTTAAAACAATCAGTAATTTGCCAGAGCGGGAAGCTTTAGTGCTTTCGCTGTATTATAATGACGAGCTAAACTTAAAAGAGATTGGGGCAGTGCTTAATGTCAGCGAGTCCCGGGTTAGTCAAATTCATAGTCAGGCATTGGTCAGATTGAAAGCCAGAATGCAGGATTGGTTGTAAGCTATTCTGAGATAAAAAGTAATATCTCGTCGGAGGGGATTTTGGATAAAAACATGAAAATTCTTGTGGTAGATGATTTTTCAACCATGAGACGCATAATAAAAAATCTGTTGCGTGACCTTGGCTTTACCAATGTGTCAGAAGCTGACGATGGCAGTACGGCTTTGCCAATGCTGCAAAACGGCGATTTTGACTTCGTAGTGACCGACTGGAACATGCCGGGTATGCAGGGCATTGATTTATTGCGTGCTATTCGCGCCGATGCCAAGTTAAAGCACATACCGGTATTAATGGTTACCGCTGAAGCGAAAAAGGAGCAGATCATTGCAGCAGCACAAGCTGGTGTAAATGGTTATATCGTTAAGCCGTTTACGGCTGCAACCTTGCAAGAGAAGTTAGCTAAAGTATTCGAACGGATCGGCTAACCGTAGCTGACAAAGGAGTGATGCCATGTCTGCGATTACGGCGCCTGTAATTTCTCTGGACCAAGCGCGGGAGCTGGTACAGCTCCTTGAGATGGGCGAAAACGAAACAGCTAATCAAATGGTACAGCAACTGGCTGTACCAGGTTCGTCAGAGTTATTTGCTGAAGTAGGTAAACTTACCCGGCAACTACATGACTCACTAAAAAATTTCCAGATAGACCCTTCACTGAATAATCTGCTAGAAGAAGATATTCCAGATGCCAAAAAGCGGCTGAATCATGTTATTGATATGACAGAGCAAGCAGCTAACCGCACTATGGATGCAGTAGAATCCTGCCTGCCAATAGCCGACCAACTGAGCCAGCAACTGGGTAAAATTCAGCCACAGTGGCAAAAGTTAATGCAGCGGCAACTACAGTTGGGTGAGTTTAAGCAGCTGTGCCATACGCTGGATAATTTTTTACTGCATGCAAATACTGATTCGGGCACCTTAAACGCATTACTGACAGATGTATTGATGGCACAGGATTATCAGGATCTTACCGGGCAGATTTTGCGCCGGGTAATTGAGCTGGTACGTGAAGTAGAAGAAAGTTTGATTGGCCTGCTAACGGCGTTTGGTCAATCCAGTATGATGGTGTCTGCTGAAGCTAAACCAGCAAAAAGTAAGCCTAAAGCACATGAAGCAGAAGGGCCTATTATTGATGCAGCAGAACGTGATGACGTGGTAAGCGGTCAAGATGATGTCGATGATTTGTTATCCAGTTTGGGTTTTTAACAGAGGTGTCTTTGCATGAGCTTTGATATGGATGAGGATATACTGCAGGACTTCCTGGTTGAAGCCGGTGAAATCCTCGAACTGTTACAGGAACAGCTGGTAGAACTGGAAAATAATCCTGATGACGCTAATTTGCTTAATGCCATTTTCCGTGGATTTCATACCGTAAAGGGCGGCGCCGGTTTTTTGTCGCTAACCGAACTGGTTGATGCCTGCCATGGTGCAGAAAATGTGTTTGATATACTGCGTACCGGTAAGCGCCGTGTTACCCCTGAACTTATGGACGTTATTCTGCAATCGCTTGACAGCATTAATGCGATGTTTGTGGAAGTGCAAAACCGCCAACCGTTAACGCCAGCTTCTGCTGCGGTGCTAGAGGCGTTACATCATTACAGCGAGCCGGAATCTGCTGCTAATCCTGCACCGGTGGTAAAAGCTGCGCCTGTGGCAAAAGCTGAGCCTGTCGTAAAAGCTGAACCTGTCGTTGCTGCCGATATCGCGCCCGGCGGGACAGTGGATGATATCACCGAAGAAGAATTTGAACGCATGATGGATGAGCTGCATGGTAAAAAAGGCTCACCCACTTCCACCGCTGCGCCAGCATCTGCACCTGCCGCAGCCGCCAGTGCCAATAACAGTGATGACATCACAGACGATGAATTTGAAGCAATTCTTGACCAGTTACATGGTAAAGGCTCGTTTATTCCTGATACTGCCGCTGCAACTCCGGAAAAAACACCAAAAGCTCCGGCAAACAATACTAAAGCAGATGATGAAATAGACGATGCTGAGTTTGAAGCGCTGCTGGATCAGTTACACGGTAAGGGTAAAGCACCGGTTGCTGTAGAAACAAAATCAGCGCCAGCCAGCCAGGCTGCACCGCCAGCTAAATCAGAAGAAACAAAAGCTGTAGCTGCACCTGCAGCGGATAAAGCAGCGGCACAGCAGCAAGCTGCGCAAGCAGAAACGACAGTGCGGGTAGATACCAAGCGGCTGGACCAGATTATGAATATGGTGGGCGAGCTGGTATTGGTGCGTAACCGTCTGGTGAGTTTGTCCGGAACGGCGCAAAACGAGGAAATGAGTAAAGCTATCTCTAACCTGGATGTTGTTACTGCTGATATTCAGGGCGCTGTAATGAAAACCCGGATGCAGCCGATTAAGAAAGTATTTGGCCGCTTTCCCCGCGTGGTACGTGATTTGGCCCGTTCGCTGCAAAAAGACATTGAACTGGTGCTGGAAGGTGAAGATACCGATCTGGATAAAAACCTGGTAGAAGCACTGGCCGATCCTTTGGTGCACTTAGTACGTAATTCAGTAGACCACGGTATAGAGCTGCCGGATGTGCGGCAAAAAGCCGGTAAAAAACGTACCGGTATCGTAAAACTGGCTGCGGCTCAGGCTGGCGATCATATTTTATTGACTATTCATGACGATGGCGCCGGTATGGATCCGGAAAAACTAAAAGGTATCGCCATAAAACGCGGTATTCTTGACGTTGATGCCGCAGCAAGGATGTCTGATACTGAAGCCTTTAATCTGATTTTTGCACCGGGGTTTTCTACCAAAGAACAAATTTCAGATATCTCCGGCCGCGGCGTCGGCATGGACGTAGTAAAAACAAAAATTACCCAGCTTAACGGTACTGTGCATATCCACTCTAAAATGGGTGAGGGCACTTTACTGGAGATTAAAGTGCCACTGACGCTGGCTATTTTGCCCACGCTGATGGTTGTTGTTGGTAAGCAAACGTTTGCTCTGCCACTGGCTGGGGTCAGTGAAATTTTCCATCTGGATCTGAATAAAACCAACGTCGTTGATGGCCAGTTAACCGTAGTAGTGCGTAATAAAGCTATTCCGCTATTTTTCCTTGAGCACTGGCTGGTTAAAGGTTCTGACAAAAAACGCCGCCGTGAACAGGGCCATGTGGTAATAGTGCAAATTGGTACCCAGCAGGTTGGCTTTGTAGTGGATTCTCTGATAGGCCAGGAAGAGGTAGTTATTAAACCTCTGGATGCACTGCTGCAGGGCACTCCGGGTATGGCCGGCGCGACTATTACTTCTGATGGTGGTATCGCCTTGATCCTGGATGTACCAAACTTGCTGAAGCACTATGCGAAGAAATCAAAAATTAAGTTTGATCGCTTCAATAAAATGACCGCCTAAAGAGAGAAAACTATGCCAATTAGGGTGTTAGTAGTTGATGATTCGAGTTTTTTCCGTCGCCGGTTAACAGAGATTCTGGCGAAGGATGGCGACATCGACGTTATTGACACTGCCAATAATGGCAGAGAGGCAGTTGATAAAGCTATAGCGCTAAAGCCTGATGTGATTACGATGGACGTAGAAATGCCGGTGTTAGACGGCATTTCTGCGGTGCGCGAAATTATGCAGCAACAGCGTATTCCTATTCTGATGTTTTCGTCATTAACCCATGAAGGCGCCAAGGCGACCTTTGATGCGCTGGAAGCTGGCGCAGTGGATTTTTTGCCGAAAAAATTTGAAGATATTGCCCGTGACAAAGATGAAGCCAGCCAGCTACTGCGTGACAGAGTAAAAGCCGTTGCCCGCAAACGCACTTTGGGCAGGCAAACTTTCAGCAACACACCTCTGGCTTCGCGCCCGGCACCCGCTGCCAGCGACAGTAGCCGGTTGTCAGAGCGCCCGGCATTAACCCGTAGCAGCTTTGAACGACCTAAGTTAAATGAGCGGGTCGGTTCACGCGGGGCTTTTCAGGCCAGCGGTAAAAGCTATAAGCTGGTTGCAATTGGCACCTCTACCGGCGGGCCGGTGGCGCTACAGCGTATTATCACTGCGTTACCTGCAGATTTTCCGTTACCTATAGTATTGATCCAGCATATGCCAGCTGCCTTTACCGGTGCTTTTGCCCAGCGGTTAAATTCGTTGTCAAAAATTGAAGTGCGCGAAGCGCAAGATAACGATGTGCTGCGGCCCGGTGTGGCGTATCTTGCCCCCGGCGGTAAACAAATGCTGCTTGAAGGTCATGATAGTTCCTGCAGGTTGCGGATTAAAGAAGACGACTCACCACGCATAACATTTAAACCCAGTGTTGATATTACTTTTGCAACAGCCGCTAAAGTTTTTAGCGATAAAGTGCTGGCAATTGTGCTTACCGGTATGGGAGCCGATGGCCGCGAAGGCGCAAGACTGTTAAAACAATGCGGTGCCCGTATCTGGGCACAGGACGAAGCCAGCTGTGTAGTTTATGGGATGCCGCAGGCTGTTGCTGCTGCAGGCCTGATGGATGAAGAAGTTAGCCTGAACGAAGTAGCCATGCGGCTGATCACGGAATTAAAACATGGATAAGCTGGCGATCAGCGGTTTTTTACTGGCCGTTATTGCTGTAGCCGGAGGCTTTGTTATTGAAGGTGGCAGCCTGGCTACGTTACTGCATTTCCCGGCTTTTCTTATTGTGTTTGGCGGTACAGTAGGGGCGGTCATGCTGCAGACCCCCTTGTCGCAATTTAAACTGGGGTTAAAAATATTGCCCTGGGTGATCCGCCCGGCGCAGATGCCGCTGGAGCATACAGCGCAGCGTATCGTGCAGTGGGGCAGCGCTGCCCGTGGTAGCGGTTTTTTGGCACTTGAGCAGGATGCACTGGCTGAGCACGATGCATTTTTACACCGCGGCCTTAATTTACTGGTGGATGGTGTTGAACCCAAAGCTTTACAAGACACATTGGATGCTGAGCTGACTCTTGAGCGTGAGCGTTTGCTGCGTGGTGCCCGGATATTTGACGCTATGGGCGGTTATAGCCCTACTATCGGTATCGTTGGTGCTGTGCTGGGCCTTATTCAGGCTATGTCGAATATCTCCGAGCCGCAGTTATTAGGTCAGGGTATTGCTACGGCATTTGTTGCCACTATTTATGGCGTCGGTTTTGCGAATCTGCTGTTTATTCCGGTAGGCAATAAGCTAAAAAGCCTGGTACAGCAACGTACTTTGTATCACGAGCTGATTATTGAAGGTCTGGTGTCTATCGCCTATGGCGAAAATCCGCGTAATATTGAACGTAAGCTGGCCGCTTACCACCCGGGTTAGCAGCGATGTACCGGCATAGGCAAAAACACACACAGATAGAGCCTGAGCAGTTAGATCGCTGGCTGGTGTCATACGCTGATTATATGACGCTGATGTTTGCGCTTTTTGTGGTGCTGTATGCCATGTCGATAGTGAAAGAAGAGCAATACAGTGTACTGGCAGACAGCCTTACCCGGATGTTTGAAAAGCCAGAGCAGCAAAATACCGGCGTGCAGGGGCAATCGGTATTAACTCATGCTGAGCCGCAAAGCGAGCTGGATTTATATGGCACCTCGCTGGAGCAGGCAAAAGGCCCAAGCTTAGTGGCTGATGCCAAAAGATTATCAGAAATCAATGAAACCCGGCTGGGCAGCCCCTTGCAGGCGGTAGAGCAGCAACTGACAAAAGCTTTGGCTAATTTGCTGGAGCAAGGGCTGGCAAAAATAGAACAGGATGAAAACTGGCTGACTATAGAGCTCAACAGCGGCCTGTTATTTGCCAGTGGCAGTGCTACGGCAACCAGTTCAGCACAAACGCTGCTAACTGAAATTACTCGGATTATTAACCCCATCAGCAACTTTATCCGTGTACGGGGTTATACTGATAATCAGCCTATTAATAATGAACTGTTTTCGTCAAACTGGGAGTTGTCGGTTAGCCGTGCTACCTCAGTGCTGCGAATATTAGAACGTAGCGGTACTGCACCGCAGCGGCTTGCCATTGAAGGTTTTGGCCAGTATTACCCCTTTGGCCCGAATGATACAGAGCAGGGTCGGGCGGCTAACCGTAAAGTGGTGATTGCCATTTCCCGCTATGGTTACCAGCCTGAAGAAATTCCCCCGGTTCAGCCAGAGCCTGCTGATAAAGCAGAAGAGGGGATACGGCAGCAATTAGAGCAGGTAACGCAGGACGATGGCAGTATTCGTGTTATTGCCCTGCCTGGTGGCGGTATTCGTATCACCACGCGCCAGGATAACCCGGATGCAAAACCTCCAGAACAACAGGAACCCTGAAGTGGTCATTTGGACAGTAGCGAATCAGAAAGGCGGAGTGGGCAAAACCACTACTACAGTAACGCTGGGCGGTTTACTGGCAGAGCGCGGCTATAAAGTCTTGCTGGTAGACACTGATCCGCATGCGTCTCTTACCTATTATTTTGGTATTGACGCCGAAGAGCTGGAAGTTAGCGTATACGATATTTTTATTCGTGGTAAAGACATTACCAGCGAAGAAATTTTGCAGTCATTATGCCCAAGTGGTGTAGCTAATCTGGATATTCTGCCTTCATCTATGGCGCTGGCTACACTGGACCGCTCGCTGGGCAACAAAGGCGGCATGGGCCTGATGCTGAAAAAAGCATTGCAGAAAATTAATACAGAATATGATTATGTGCTAATCGACTGCCCGCCGGTGATGGGCGTACTGATGGTAAATGCTATTGCTGCCTGTGATCGTATTCTGATCCCGGTGCAAACTGAGTTTCTGGCATTAAAAGGCCTGGAGCGGATGATCGCCACCATGGCATTAATGCGTACTTCGCAGAAAAAAGATTATGCTTTTACTATCATCGCAACCATGTATGACAAACGCACTAAAGCATCGCTTGAAGCCTATAAAGAGCTGAAAAGCAAATATCAGGAAAAAGTCTGGTCAGCGGTAATACCTGTAGATACCAAGTTTCGTGATGCCAGTCTGGCAGTAACACCACCCAATGTGCATGCGCCGGGTAGCCGGGGGGTTTTTGCCTACAACACCCTGCTGACATATTTACTGCAACTGGCTGCGGAGTAAGGCATGAGTAATTTAATCGCCAGTCAGAAGGTTATGCAGCACTATTTGTCTGCGCTGTTAACCGAAGATGAACCCATAGCGCCTGCAGCAGAAGTGGCGATAGCAGAGCAAAAAAAACAACAACTAAATGAGTTGCTGGCTCAGGCTGTAGTCACTGAAGTAGTTGCAGAAACAGTAACTAAAGCCAAAGTCGCTGCCCCGGTGGTTGCAGAAGCTGATGCAATGGCAGCGTTAAAAGCAAAATTTGCCGAGGCAGAAGCGTCACAGGCACTACAACAACGTGCCGTACCGGTTTCTGAGCGCATTATCAGCACAGTATCAAAACCCGTACCACCGACGCCACCGGCAGTCGCGGCTGCGCCGGTAAAAGACTACCGTCGGGGCCGGTTTCAGGCACTGTTTTTTGATGTAGCGGGCTTAAAAGTTGCCGTGCCACTTAAAGAATTGGGCGGTATTCACCAGATTGGCAGTATAAACAGCCTGATCGGCAAACCCCAATGGTTCAAAGGCGTGATGTTGTATCGCGAACAGAAAATTAGTATTGTCGATACCGCACGTTGGGTTATGCCAGAAAAATATGATCAGAGTTTGCAGCAAAAGCTAAACTATCAATATGTTATTATGCTTGGCAACAGTAACTGGGGCCTGTGTTGCGAAACACTGGTTAATACCTATGTACTGGAGCAGGATGACGTAAAATGGCGTGAAGCCGAAGGCAAGCGGCCCTGGATGGCAGGCCTTATCAAAAAGCATATGTGTGTACTGCTGGATGTGGACGCTATGATTGATTTATTGAACCGTGGTCTGGATATCAGTGCATAATCAGACAAGGATTTATACAGGAGCTGTGCATGAGCAATTTAACCAAGCAATCGGTAAATAAAGCCGATGCTGCTGATATCGTGTTGCAATGGGTAACCTTTAAACTGCAGGAAGAAACCTACGGTATCAATGTGATGCAGGTGCAGGAAGTGCTGCGCTATACCGAGATTGCTCCGGTACCGGGTTCACCGGACTATGTGTTAGGTATTATTAACCTGCGCGGTAATGTGGTAACGGTTATTGATACCCGTACCCGTTTTGGCCTGGAGCCAGACGAAATAACAGATAACAGCCGTATTGTTATTATTGAGGCAGAAAAACAGGTGATTGGTATTCTGGTCGACAGCGTGGCCGAAGTGGTGTACCTGAAACAGTCTGAAGTGGATACCGCACCAAATGTAGGTACAGAAGAAAGCGCCCGTTTTATTCAGGGCGTATCTAACCGCGAAGGTGAACTACTGATCCTGGTCGATTTAAACAAACTGCTCAGTGACGAAGAGTGGGAAGAGATCGGCGCTATCTGATATGACGTTACCGGTGTTTGCTATTGCTGTCATACTGTTGCTGGCAGTGCTTGTTCTTACTGCTGTCTGGTGGTTAGGGCGTTTACAACGCAACTGGCAGCAGCAGTTACAGCAACTGGAGCAACAGCTTGATTTTAAAGCACAGCAATTGCAGCAAACCCGGCACGAGCTGGAAGAGTTAAGAGCCGGTGTTATCGGGGTTGGACAACGGGTATTACAGTTAGATGCTAACATTAATACCGTTAACCAGCAGCTGCAGGCGCTGGCTGATAAGCAACAGGCATTAGAGCTTACGGATCCCGAGTCAAAAATATACAGCCGGGCCATGAAAATGGTGCAGCTGGGGGCCGACTTAGACGAAATTATCCGCGAATGCGAATTGCCCAGAGCCGAAGCTGAATTACTGTATAACCTGCATCAGGAAAAAAAATAGCCTTAACTTAACCTCAGCTTTTAATATCTATTCGCTGGTGAATATTATGCCAGTTCTCCGGAAACTTACCCTGCAACACATATGAAAACGCAATCAGCTCTGCAATAACAATGTAAAGTTGTTGCGGAATTTGCTCGCCCAGTTCCAACTTAGTCAGCAGTTTGCTTAGTTCCTCATCCTGGTGAATTAACACTCCATGCTCGCGCGCCAGCGCAACAATTTCATCAGCCAGTTCTGCATGCCCCTGGGCTGTAACCGTAGGTGCCTGCTTACCTTCGTATTGCAGGGCAGTTGCACTGCGTTGTGTTTTGTTGTCGTCGGTTGCCACTAAGGCTCCTTATACTTTAATGGCCAGCAGGCTGTTGGCACGCGGTAAAATGGTGTCGGGTATTTTACCCAGAGTACACTCTGCTTGTGTTACCTCTAAACCCTGAGCTTTACAACGATCACTGAGTAAAGGTAAAAACTTATCTGCCTGCTGCTTAGCCTGCACTTCATCGGTATAAAACTGTAGCTGTAATTGTTGCTGCTGTAACTTTGCGACTACCATCAGTTGGCCCAGCTGTTTTAAATCGAACTTCATGGTCAGTTGCCACAAGGTTTGTTTTTCGCCCTGTTGCTTACCATCTGCCTCGCGTTGCTCCAGCAGCAGTTGGCTAAATACGCTCTGGCCGCCTTGCTGTATCGGCAATTGCAGTAACAGCTGTTGTGTCTGGGTGTTGTTGTCTAGCGTAGCCAGTTGGCTTTGTTGCAAGATGCTGCTATGGCCGGCCAGTTGGCGCAGCAAGCTGCTGGCCTGGCCCGGTTCCAATTGGCTAACCAACTGCGCCAGAGGTTTATTCGCCGGTTGCGTTGCTGCTGCCAGAGGTTTTTGCAATAAATGGCCCAGCAGCAACTGTATCGCTGCAGCCAGTGCACCGCCGCTGGTTTGGGCGCTGGGCGCAGGTTGTAGGGGCTGAAACTGCAGCAGGCTGGTTAACTGATTAATCAGTTGTTGTGGCGGCTGCACTTTATCTGCTCCTGGCTGGCTTTGTCGCACCAGCTGCAGAATCTGTTGTACTGCTTGTGGCAGTTCAGGCAGGCTGGCCAGAGTGTCAGCCTGCACAGGCATAAGTGGCAACAAGTGGCGCCATGCCTGTTGTACTAATTGTTGTGCCAGTGGTGCCTGCATTGTTGGGTTTGCTGCTTTTACCACTGCAGCTGTGCTGTTGCTATTAAACTGTAACGGCCGGCTAAGTGCCTCTGCTGTTATTGTTACACTGGCCGGGGTTTTTAGCGGCTGTAATAACAATTGCCATTGGCCAGCCTGCTGTTGTAAGTGCATTTGGTAGGGCTGAGAACCGATATTTACGCCGCCAGACACAGGCAACTGGCTGAGAAATTGCTGAGCGGTTGCGGGTATTGCTGTGGTGCTTCTGGCCGGTTGATTAAACAGTTGCAGCAATTGTTGCAGTATGGCGCTTTGCCCGGCTTTATTCAGGCTTAGCGGTATTGCAGCCAGATTGTTGTTAGCTACTGTGGTTGCCCCGGCTTTGCTATTGGCTGGGAGTATTTGTAATTGCAGAACCAGTTGCTGGCGCTCTGCTTTTATGTCCAGCAGCAACTGCGGTGGTAAAGTTTTGCTATCGCCAGCTAATGAACCAGCGGCGCCACTACTGGCAAATTGTTGCATCAGTGCCGCCTGAACGTTGGCCGGTAACCGCAGCACAGCATTGCCAAGTTGCAGCGCCAGGCCTTGTTGTTGGGGTAATACATTAACCGCAATGGGTGTTACAAGCGCAGGCTGGGCAGCGGAGCCTGGCACACCGGCAGATAACACCGAGGACAGCAATTGTTGCGCCTGTACGGCACTCAGTGTCAGCGTAACGGGCGCTGATGCTGATTGCAGCACCAGTTGCAACTGGCCATTGCCTTGCGGCACAAATTGCAATTGTACATTCGCCTGCCGGGGTATTGTGTGCGAAAGCGGGTTTGGTGCTGCCATGCCAGGTGTACCGGTTAAGGCTGTTTGTACACTACTTTGTGTCTGGAGACTGGCTTGCAGCATGGCCTGCACATTGGCTGGCAGGTTAGCCGGCAGGGTAATTTGCAGTGGCGCGCGCGCGGCTGGCAGTTGCAGGCCAAACTGACCGTTAGTCAGCTGTTGCACCTGAGCCTGATATACCTGTGCTACCACCAGCTTTAATATCGCCGGTTCGGTTTTTGTACCCGGACTAAGCTGAAACAGCTTATCCAGATTGATCTGGTTCATATTTTGCCTGTTTTGTTCTGCTGTGTACTGTCGCTGCATTCGTATTATGACGCCAATATGGTAATATGCGCGCAATTTTTCCTATCGTCGATAGCCAGAGGCCAGTGATTAAACATCAGCCCTTTTCCGTACCAGTTGGCCAGTTGCTGCTGCAGGCTCAGTCACTTAGCTGTATCCGGCAAGACAGAGTGCTGTTTGAGCAACTGTCGTTACAAGTGCACGCCGGTGAGCTGTTACAGGTAGCCGGTAAAAATGGCGCCGGTAAAAGCTCTTTGTTGCGGTTGCTTGCTGGCCTGGCTGCGCCTGACGAAGGGCAATTGTTTTATTGCCAAAAGCTCTTAGCTGATGTTGCCACAGATTACGCCACCAACCTGTGTTATATCGGCCACCATAGCGGTATTCATGAGCAATTAACGGCACTGGAAAATCTGGCATTCTGGCGCGCGGCTGCCGGGTTGCCGCAGGCAGATGATTTTGCTCTGCTGGCAACACTCGGGCTGGCCGGGCTGGAAGATATTCCTTGTCGTATGTTATCCGCCGGGCAACAACGGCGGGTATCGCTGGCGCGGTTGTGGTTTAGCCGCAGCCAGCTGTGGATTTTAGACGAGCCTTTTACTGCACTGGATCAATCAGCTATTGCGATGTTGCAGCAGTTTTTTCTGCAACATTTAACCTGTGGCGGCGCTATTATTCTTACCACGCACCAGCCGCTTAGTATGGTGTATGACGGCCTTAATACCGTGGAGCTGGCGTACCGATGGTAACTCTGGGACCTTTTTTAAAGCGCGAATTGCGCCTGCTGGCACGACAAAAAGCTGACTGGCTAAACCCGGTACTGTTTTTTGTTATTGTGCTAAGTTTATTTCCGCTGGGCGTTGGGCCTGAGCCAAATTTGCTACGTATTATTGCACCCGGAGTGATCTGGATAGCAGCATTGCTTAGTGTACTGCTGGCCGCCGAAAGGCTGTTTAAAGATGATTACCGTAACGGAGTGGTAGAGCAACTGGTGGCGTCACGCCAGCCGCTGTTAGCTTTTGTGCTGGCCAAATTACTGGCCAACTGGCTAAGTACCGGTTTGCCTCTGGTGTTGCTATCGCCTTTGGTTGCCCTGTTGCTTAACGTTGATATGGCCAGCTTTACTGCTATGGTACTAACTTTGCTGTTAGGCACGCCGCTGCTGAGTTTGCTCAGTGTGCTGGGCGCAGCACTTACGGTGTCGGCCGATAAAGGTGGCATTTTACTGGCACTACTGATTCTGCCGCTGTATATTCCGCTGCTGATATTCGCCAGTGCGGCGATGGAGGCGGCCGGTATGGCGCTGCCGTATCACGGACAGCTGGCCGTGATGCTGGCTATGTTGTTATTTGCGTTGGCACTGGTACCGGTTGCGGTAACCAGTGCACTGAAAATAAATGTGAGCTGATATGTTTAAATGGTTGCATCCTTACGCTAAGCCTGAAACCGTTTACCACCTGTGTGGCCGCCTTATGCCCTGGTTAATGGGTGCTGCGCTGCTATTGCTGCTGCTTGGCAATATCTGGGGCCTGGCATTTACACCGCCCGATTACCAGCAGGGCGACAGTTACCGCATTATTCATTTGCATGTACCCGCGGCCATTATGTCGATGGGCACTTATTCGGCTATGGCGATAGCTGCTTTTACTGCACTGGTGTGGCAGGTAAAAGTAGCACAGTGGTCGGTGCTGGCTATTGCGCCTATTGGTGCGGTATACACAGCAATAGCACTGATAACCGGTATGGCCTGGGGTAAACCGATGTGGGGAACCTGGTGGGTTTGGGATGCCCGTTTAACGTCAGAGCTTATTCTGTTGTTTCTTTATCTTGGCGTAATAGCGTTAAGCGGCGCGTTCTCAGACCGGCAAACCGGGGCTAAGGTTGCCTCTTTGCTGGCTGTGGTGGGGGTTATTAACCTGCCTATTATTCATTTCTCAGTAGAGTGGTGGAACACTTTGCACCAGGGGGCGTCTATAACCAAGTTTGCCAAACCGTCGATTGATCCAAGCATGTTATGGCCACTGTTGATCAGCATACTGGCATTTAAAATATTAATGCTGGCGTTACTGTGTATGCGGCTGCGTACGGCAATACTGGTAAACGAGCAGCACCGGCCCTGGGTTAAAGCAATGGCAGGAGACTAAATATGTATTTTCAGTCATGGGCAGAATTTTGGGCAATGGGCGGTTATGGCCTCTTTGTCTGGTTATCTTTTGGCAGCAGTTATATCATGCTGGCTGCCTTAGTTTGGTACAGTCAGTACCAGCACAAACAATTCAAGCGCCAGCTCAGTGCAAAGCTGGCCCGCGAAAAACGCCTTCAGCAGTATCAGGAGCAAACAGACTAATGCAGCCAAGACGTCAGAAACGCCTGTTCGCCATTTTGTTGGTTATTGGTTTACTCACCGGCGCCGTAGCAGCCATGCTTTATGCTCTGCAGCAGAATATCGATTTATTTTATACACCCTCGCAGTTAGTGGATGGTCTGGGTAAAGATAAAATAAAGCCTCAGGTTGGCCAGCGCCTGCGTATTGGCGGTATGGTGGTTGCCGGCTCAGTAAAGCGTGATCCTGAGTCATTGAAAGTCAGTTTTGATCTGGTTGATACCGGCCCATTGGTTACTGTGATCTACGAAGGTATTCTGCCGGATTTGTTTCGTGAGGGGCAGGGCATAGTGGCACAAGGCGTGTTGCAGGATGCCACAACCATTAAAGCATCTGAGGTGCTTGCCAAGCACGATGAAGAATACATGCCGCCGGAAGTTGCCGAAGCCTTAAAAGGTATCCGGCATGTGCCGCCGTCACAGCAGCAACCTGCCAGCGGGAGCTATTAATGATTGTTGAAGCCGGTCAGCTGGCGCTGACATTTGCCTTTGCACTTTCGCTGTTACTGGCAATTTTGCCCTTGTATGGCAGCTTTGTCGCTAACCAGCGTATGTTGTTGCTGGCCAAACCGCTGGCTTTAGGCCAGTTTTTGTTTTGTTTGCTGGCAATGCTGGCACTGATTTATGCCTTTCGTACTAACGATTTTACTGTAGTTAACGTCGCGCAAAACTCCAGCACCACCTTGCCCTGGTATTACCAGATCACTGCCAGCTTTGGCTCGCACGAAGGCTCTATGCTGTTATGGGTACTGATGCTGGCAGGCTGGACAGCCTTAGTTGCCCAGTTTTCCAAAGCCTTACCTTTATTGCTGCTGGGCCGTATTCTGGGCATTTTAGGTATTATTTGCGTCGGCTTTATCGCTTTTTCGTTGTTTATGTCCAATCCGTTTGAGCGCAGCCTGCCGTTTTTCCCGGTTGAGGGGCGCGATCTGAATCCGCTGTTGCAGGATTTTGGCATGATCATGCACCCGCCTACATTGTATATGGGCTATGTTGGCTTTGCTGTGGCCTTTGCCTTTGCTATAGCTGCACTGATGGGCGGCCGCTTTGATAGTGTATGGGCGCGTTGGGTACGGCCCTGGGCATTAGCGGCCTGGTTATTTCTTACGCTGGGTATCATGCTCGGTAGCTGGTGGGCATATAACGAACTGGGCTGGGGCGGCTGGTGGTTCTGGGACCCGGTAGAAAACGCTTCTTTTATGCCCTGGCTGGCAGGTACAGCATTAATTCACAGTTTGGCGGTAACTGAAAAACGCGGCACCTTTAAAAGCTGGACAGTGCTACTGGCACTGGCTGCGTTTGCGCTTAGCCTGGTAGGAGCCTTTTTAGTCCGCTCTGGCGTATTGGTGTCAGTGCATTCATTTGCTACTGATCCGGGCCGGGGCATGTACCTGTTGGTATTTTTGCTGCTGGTAGTAGGCGGTTCGCTGTTGTTGTACGGCATGCGGATGAATTCTGTCCGCTCGCAGGCGCGCTATCAGCTGTTTTCGCGCGAGATGGTGCTGTGGGGCAATAATATATTTCTGCTGACGGCTTGCTTAATTGTGTTTCTCGGAACGTTATTTCCGTTATTCCATAAAGAACTGGGTTTAGGCTCTATTTCTATCGGCGAGCCGTTTTTCAATCAGATGTTTTACTATTTAACCATCCCGTTTGCACTGATGCTGGGCTTAGGCCCATGGGTACGCTGGAAGCAGCAACAGTTTACGCCTTTGGTTAAACCGCTTGGCCTGGTAGCTGTAGCGTCTTTGGTGCTGGCGCTTGGTGTGCTGGCCAGTATGCAAAGTGTGCAGGCTAACCTGGCGTTACTTGGCATGTTACTGGGAGCCTGGGTGGGCGTATCGGCACTGGCAGAGGTAATGTTACGCATGCGCCAGTTCGGTTCAGTAACACAGGGTATGACCAAACTTAATGCCAGCCACTATGGCATGACATTGGCACATATTGGCTTTGCTGTGCTGGTGATTGGTGTTGCTATGACCAAAACCTACACCGAAGAGCGCGATGTACGGATGGAGGAAGGCGATACTGCCACACTGGCCGGTTATCAGTTTACGCTGGTAGACGTGTATGATCTGGACGGGCCTAACTATGGTGGCCAGGCTGCAGAGCTTGATGTGCGCAAAGATGGCCGCTATATAACGCATTTGCATGCTGAGAAACGTTTTTACCGTATTCAGCGCACCATTATGACTGAAGCTGCGGTACATGCCCGTTTAAGCCGTGACTTGTATGTGTCGTTGGGGGAAGAATTACCCGGCAATGCCTGGGCGCTGCGTATTCAGGTTAAACCCTTCGTGCGCTGGATTTGGCTCGGAGGCTTGCTGATGTCATTAGGCGCTTTACTGGCCTTGGCAGATAAACGTTACCGGCGGAAAACGCCACCGGCAATCAAGCAGGAGGTAGCTAATGCGTAAGCTGTTTTTTTATGTCCCGCTGGCTCTGTTTTTGCTGCTGACGGTATTTTTGCTCAGTGGCTTGTTTTCTGATCCGCGTGAACGTGAATCAGCCAGCCTGAATAAAGCGCTGCCTGAATTTGCGCTGGCAGATCTGATGCAGCCGCAACAGATCTGGACGCCACAGCAACTGCACGGCGAAACTTTTTTGCTTAATGTCTGGGGAACCTGGTGCCCAACCTGTAATGCTGAGCTGGGTTATCTTACCGAGCTGCGCAAACAAGGGGTTAAAATTGTTGGCCTGTACTATGAGCTGCCGCGCGATCCTACCTTTGATACACCTTTTAATCTTAAAACATTGCAGCAGGACGTAGCGCAAAAACTGCAGCAAAACGGCGATCCTTACCAGTTTAATATTCTTGATTTAGAGCGCAGTTTATCGCTGGATTTAGGCGTTAGCGGCGCACCCGAAACCTTTTTGGTAGACGCTGACGGCATCGTACGGGCACATCATATTGGTGATATTAACCCGCGAATATGGCGCGCCAAACTGGCACCGCTGTATCAGCAGTGGAGCCAGCCATGAAATACCTGATTGCGACAGTAATATTGCTGTTAAGCGGTGCACTGAATGCGCAGGAGTTATTGCAGTTTGATAACGACAGCCAGCGTGATTTATACCGCAGCTTAACGGCAGAGCTACGCTGCCCGCAGTGTCAGAACCAGAATATTGCTGATTCTAATGCCATAGTGGCAGTAGATATGCGGCAAAAAACTTACGAGCTGGTACGTCAGGGCCAGGAGCGGCAGCAGGTATTAGATTACATGATTAACCGCTACGGCGATTTTGTGCATTATCAGCCGCCACTGAACCGCTATACGCTGTGGTTGTGGTTAGCCCCGGTGCTGATGCTGGCATTGTTGCTCGGTACGGCAATTTACCGCCGTAGCCGGCAGCCACAACATAATGCTGATACTAAAAGCGAGTTAAATACTGAGCTGGATCAGCTGATTAAACGTTACCGGAGTAAAAAGCCATGATGTGGCCGTTGTTATCTGCTGCTGTATTGATGTTATTGTTAAGCGCAACAGTGTTGTTCTGGCCCCGGCGTAGTACAGAATTACCATTGCAAACTCCGGCCCAGCTATTTGAAGAACGCCTGCAGTTGCTGGCACTGGCACGTGATGCCGGTGAGCTGGCCGAGCAGGACTTTGACAGTGCGGCGCAGGAACTGAAAAGCCAGTTTTTGCTGCAACAGCAGCAGTTAGCGCAAACAGATAACAGCCGCACGAACTGGCGTTTGCCGTTAGTGCTGTTAGTGCTTACTTTGCTGATAGTGGCCGGTGTCTATGCCAGTACCGGGCATTATCGCCAGTTGCAGCAATGGCAGCAGGCCCAGCAAAATTTATCTCAATATGGTGAGCGGGCCTTGCTGAACCAGGGCGAACCGTTATCAGATCAGGAAGTGGAGCTGTTTGCATTAGCACTGCGCACCCGCTTAGCTAACGAAGGCGATGATGCCGTAGCCTGGATGTTGCTGGGCCGTATCCGCATGTCGCAGGGTGTGCTGGAGCAGGCTGTTGCTGCTTTTGAAAAAGCACTTAAGCTAACGCCGGAGCGCGCACCGTTGTTACTTAGTTATGCGCAGGCATTAATTCTGCTGGGTGATGACGACAGCCTGGCCAGAGCCGGGCGCGCAGTAGCCAGAGTATTAAGCCGTGATACAGAAAATACTGATGCCTTATCACTGATGGCGCTGATTGCCTATGAAAAAGGCGATGTTACCGAAGCCGCCAGCGCCTGGCAGATTTTATTAAGACAATTACCAACAAATGACCCGCGCTATGCTGTGGTGCAGCAGCGTTTAGACGAGCTTAATATTGATGAAATGCCGCAAGGGCGCCAGATTAGCGTTACATTGTATGTTGACCCGGCATTAAAACAGGCTAATCCGAATGCCAGCCTGTTTTTGTTTGCTAAAGCGGTGGAGGGGGCGGCATTGCCTCTGGCAGTACAACGTATTCCTTTACCTTCCGGTGAGCAGCAACTGATGCTTACTGAACAAATGGCAATGCAGCCTGGCTGGAGTCTGGCTAATGCTGATAAGGTGCAGGTTGTTGCCCGTATGTCGTTGTCTGGTACTGTAGAACAGCGCCCTGGTGATATTCAAACGGCTTCAGATGTTTTATCGTTTTCTGATGATCCCTTGCTTTCTGTTTCGTTAAAACTGGAACCTTAATATGCGTAAATCGTCGTGTTTGGCCGTGTTATTGCCGTTAATGCTGCTGGTTACCGGCTGTGCAAGTAAACCTGATAATGCACAAACCCAGCAGCACAATAATTACCGGGATAGCCGTGATCCGTTAGAAACTATTAACCGGCCGCTGTGGGACTTTAACTACGACATTCTGGACACGTATTTGCTGCGTCCGGCAACGGTAGGTTATATGACAGTAGTTCCCAAGCCTGCGCGAAAAGGCTTAGTGAATGTGGCCAGTAACCTCAGTGAGCCAGCCAGTTTTGTAAATGGAGCCCTGCAGGCAAAACCAGACCGCGCGGCTATCAGCGCAGGGCGTTTTCTGGTAAACAGCACACTTGGTCTGTTTGGTTTATTTGATGTTGCAACCCGAATTGGCCTGGTAGAGCAGGATGAAGACTTTAGCCAGACACTAGCTGTATGGGGTGTGGGTGACGGCCCTTTCCTGATGTTACCGGCGCTTGGCCCTACCACTGTGCGGGGTACGGCAGGTGGTTTGGTTGATAACCTGTATTTTCCGCTGGGGCTGCTAAATACGCCGCTTACCCTTACCAGAGCGGCTATCAATGCATTAGATAGCCGTGAGCAGCTGATGTCGATGGAGAAGATGCTGGACGAGTCACTTGATCCTTATGCGTTTGTCAAAGAATCTTATTATCAGCACCAATTGTTTAAAATATATGATGGTAATCCGCCAAAGCAGGAAGAGCCTGAAGTGGATGAAAGCATCTTTGATGATTTACTCGACGATCTGTAAGTACATAAACCGGGCTGAGGCCCGGTTTAGCGTTTAAAGCCAATACGAAAACCACCCCAGTGCTTGCCGTTTATCATGATGGGCACTGATAAATCATGCAGGATCTCGCCGGTATCGCGTTTATAGGTTTGCAGTAGCATGGTTTCGGTATGGTTGCCACAGCGGCTGCCGGTGCGGTCACTAAAAATGCGTTTAGTACGGTTTTGCAGTAAATCTTTGTCGTAATTGCCGGTTAATGGCTGGCTGAATTTTTTGTTATGGGTAGGAAAATACCCCTTGCGATCCACCGCTCCGGCATAAAGCACATTGCTATGCCGGCTTAATACCGGCTCTTGTATTGCCGGTAAAAACTGATCAGTAAAGCTGTCATAACCGGTATGAAACTTTGGCGGATTGCTGCCGGTTATCGGCTGGTATTTCTCGGCAAACAGCGCTTCCATACTCAGGCGGCCATCGGCAACTGCCTGGCTGAACAACCGGCCAATCGCATCTGCCGCTTGCCTGGCCTCGGCCAGTATAGGGCTGAAAAAACTGTGTTCACTTAGCGTGCTCAGTTCGCGGTAAACACTTTCAGTTTCTACCGACAGTTCTATCGCCTGCTGTGCTACCGAGTTACCTTTCTGGCCAATCGTTTTCAGCGCCTGGCTGATATTTCCGATGGAGTGGGCCAGTTGTTCACTGGTATGTTCCAGATCAGTACTTACCTGTTCAATCTGGCCTAATGTTTGCGAAGAAGTGCTTATTTGCTGGTTTATATCATTAAAACCAGCAGCAACCTGCAACAGTTCTTGCTGCACCTGCTCACCGGCTTGTTGTAGCTGGCTCATCTGGCTGGCAGTATGCTGGCTTTGGTCGCGGATATCACTGAGCATAGCGGCAATATCTTTAGTAGCGGTAGCTGTTTTGCCTGCCAGCGTTCTTACTTCATCGGCTACCACGGCAAAACCACGGCCCTGCTCACCGGCACGGGCTGCTTCAATGGCTGCGTTTAGCGCCAGCAAGTTGGTTTGTTCGGCTACGGAGTTAATGACGTCAGTAATACGTTGAATATTGTCGCTGCTGCTGCGTAGCTGGGCCAGTTGCACTGCAGCGTCGCTGACAGCACTAACCAGCGCTTTAATATTGTTGACGCCGGATCCCAGCAGGTTATCGGCCTGTTGCGATGCGGCTGCCGTTTGCTGCAGCGCACTACCAATACTTTGCAGCGAGCGGGTAAGTTCGTTGCCGGTGCTGGCCAGGCGGTTACTCACGTCAGCAATTTTGCTGCTGTCATCACCGCTGTGCTGAATATCTTTAATCAGGCTATCAATATAAAACGACACTTCAGCTGCACCAATGGCCATTTTTGACGTGGCTTCGGTAATATTATCTGCGGTTTTTGCCAGTGCTTCATTATTATTGTCACTAGCCGGTTGTACTGCAGCTACCGGCCAGTAGAAAAACAGTAACAGCATGATAGCAGCCAGCGTTAATGCCAGTATGGCAGAGGAGGTAGCGGCAAAACTTATTGCCTGCACCAGCAGAACCGCAAACACCAGCAAAGCAGGTTTGGCACTTTTAAGTTGCATAAGTATCCCGTGGCACAACAAAAAATAAAACTATAGGTTATTTTCTGAGTGTTCGGAAATTCTGCCGTACTGTCAATCAGCTGCTGTGGCACCAAGACTAAAGTCTATACCCGTCATCCTTGAAGCTGCAGCGGTGTTAGCTGCGCTCGCTCACCCCAATCATATGGTATTCCTATGCTCATGGGGATTCGCTTACTTGCCGCCTACCTGCATTTTCAATGATTTTGGTATATTCTGCGTTACTCAAAGCGCAGCGCTTCAATTGGTTGCATACGGGCCGCTTTAGTCGCCGGATAATAGCCAAAAAACACCCCGATAAGGCAGGAAAACCCCAGGCTCATTACTACAACCTGCGGCTGAATTATGGCGGTAAAACCGGCAAAATGCTCTAACCCCAAACTGACAGCAACCGCCAGAGTTAAGCCAATTAACCCGCCCATGGCACAGAGCAACACTGCCTCTACCAGAAACTGCTTTAAAATAATCCTCGGCTCGGCTCCCACAGCCATACGCAGGCCAATTTCACGGGTGCGCTCGGTAACCGACACCAACATAATATTCATAATGCCAATACCTCCTACCAGCAGTGATACTGACGCTACTGCAGCCAGCAGGCCATTAAATATCTGCATCGTTTGCGAGCGGGTTTCTACCATTTCAGCCAGGTTACGAATGCTAAAACCGCTCTGGTTGTCGCTAATGCGCAAACGCTGGCGCAGCAGGCTGTCAAGTTGCTGCTCAACTATGCTCATATCGCGCTCATCTGTTACCTGCACAATAATAGACCGCACGGCTTTGGGGCTGGAGAGTGTCATGCCGGCGATGCGTTTGCGTACGGTATCCAGCGGCATAAAAATCAGGTCGTCCTGATCATTACCCTGAGTATTTTGTCCTTTGCCTTTAAGCACACCAATAACCGTAACCGGCATTTTATTTACCCGCACCGTTTGGCCAAGTGCATCTGCGGCGCCAAACAGCTCACGTTTTACCGTTTGCCCTATTACCGCCACCCGCCCGGCACTGGCCAGTTCGGTATCACTAAAGCTGCGCCCTTCGGCCAGTTCCCAGCTTTGGGCGGTATAAATTTTATTGTCGACACCGTGAATTTCCGGTGCCCAGTTCAGGTTGCCATAAATCAGCTGGCCACTGGCTCGCAGGGTAGGAGTGGCAACATTAACTTCCGGAATTTGCTGTTCTATGGCCTGTGCATCCATTTCTGTCAGGCCCTGGCTGCTGCCGCTGGCTTCGCGTGCACCGCCCATAAATCGGCCGCGGGCAAATACCACAAATACATTGCCGCCCAGGCTTTTTATTTGTTGGTCAACGTCATAGCGGGCGCCAGCCCCTAATGCCAGCATAATAATGACTGCGGCTACGCCGATAATTATCCCCAGCATGGTAAGAATGCTGCGCAGCAGGTTTACCCGTAGCGCCACCCAGGCTACCTGCAGTAAGGTCAGGCTGTTCATACCGCAACCTCCTTTATCCGTTGCTGGCGCAGTATTGCCAGTTCAGCTGCTGCGCTGTGCGGTATTGAGCTGCGATCAGATATCAGGTTGCCGTCTTTAAATAACAGCTGGCGGTTGGCAAAAGCGGCAATATCACTTTCGTGGGTTACCAGCACTATAGTTTTGCCTTGCTGGTGTAGTTGTTGTAATAGCTGCATTACTTCTAACCCGGTTTCTGTATCCAGCGCGCCGGTGGGTTCGTCGGCTAAAATCAGCGCCGGATCATTTACCAGTGCCCTGGCAATAGCAACCCGTTGTTGTTGGCCGCCGGACAATTGCGAGGGCTGATGATCCAGCCGGTCGCCCAACCCAACCAGTTGCAGGCAAGCTTGTGCCCGAGCCCTTGCTTCATCACGTGGTGTGTTGTTGTACAGCAATGGCAGTAGCACATTGTCCAGCGCACTGGTACGTGGCAGCAAATTAAACTGCTGAAATACAAAGCCAATATACTTATTACGCACTTTTGCCAGCGCGGCGGCTGAAAGTTGGGTTAAGGCTTCGCCCTGCAATAGGATCTGGCCCCGGCTGGGAGCATCGAGGCAACCAATCATATTCATAAAGGTTGATTTGCCCGAACCGGAAGGGCCCATCACGGCAACAAAGTCACCTTCGGCAATACGGATGCTGATATCTTTTAACGCCCGTAAATGCTGGCCCCCCATCTGGTAATGTTTTTCCAGCGCTTTGGTTTCAACAACAGTGTGGCTCATATCAGTCGGCCCTTACTGCACGTACAATTATCTTGTCGTTTTCGCTAATGTCGCCGCCCAGCAGTTCTGAGTATTCATCATTAGCTAAACCAATACGTATATTCACCGGTTCTGGCTGACCAGCTGTGTTTAAGCGCCATACCTGGGCTCGGGTGCCGGCTTCTGCATTTGGCGCCCTGTTGCGGCGCTGCTCGTTTAACTGCATATATTGCTGGTACTGTTGCTCTGTCAGCACCAGTTGCAGTGCATTTTGCAGTTTTTGCCGCTGTTGCGTCATTGCCTGGCGCGGGTCTGCCATTGGGTTGTCGGCATTCTGGCTGCGGCTTTGCTGCATGGCTTTACCAAATTCGGCATACACTTGTTTTACCTTAGCAGCCGTGTCGGCATTAAGGTTTAGCTGCTTAATTAAATTAGTGGCCATATCTGGCTGGCTTTGCGTTTCGGCTGTTACACCAACGGGTTTAAAACGTAAAGCCGCATTTGGTATGCGCAGTACATCCTGCTTTGCGCCACGTACAATATTCATATTGGCTGTCATACCCGGCAGCAATAACTGCTGCTGGTTCGGGGCATTAATAATAACTTTGTATGTCACCACGTTGTTGGTATTGATAGCTGCTTTACGTACCTGGGCGACTTCACCGGAAAAACGCCGCTCCGGATAGGCATCAACCTGAAAGCGCACCAACTGGCCATGCTGCACTTTGCCTATGTCGGCCTCATCTACGTCGGCTTCAATCTGCATACGGGATAAATCCTGCGCTATGGTAAACAGCGTAGGGGCCGACAAACTGGCTGCCACTGTCTGGCCGGTATCTACCTGACGGTCTATTACTGTGCCGTTAACCGGCGAGCGGATAGTTGTGCGGTCTAAATCAAGCTGGGCTTGTTCTAATTGGGCATTACGTTGCAGCAGCTGTGCCTCAGCGCTTTGAATTTGCGCCTGTGCCAGCACTATTTGCGCTTGTGCTGTTTCAAACGCGGCTCTGGCATCATCCAGCTCACTTTGGTTGCTCAGCTTTTGTTGCATCAGCTGTTGCTGGCGGGTATAAGCCCGTTCGGTACGGGCCAGCTCGGTGTTAGATTTGGTCAGCGTGGCTTTTTGCTGTGCCAGGCTGGCCTGTGCCATTACTACATCGGCCTCTGCCTGGCGCAATTTGGCCACATAAGTTCTGTCGTCCAGTTTAGCAATAGCCTGGCCCTGGGTGACATCGTCGTTAAAGTCGACATATAACTCGGTAATAAGCCCTGACACTTCAGTACCCACTTCCACTGTAACAACTGCCTTGGTGGTACCGGCGGTGTTTACCACGCTTTCAACATCACCACGGGCAGGGCTTTGGGTTTGATATTGTATCTGTTGCTGCTGGGGGCCGGTGTTAAGCCAAAAACCGGCAGCGACTAATGC
This sequence comes from Rheinheimera pacifica, assembly GCF_024809855.1. Taxonomy (GTDB): domain Bacteria; phylum Pseudomonadota; class Gammaproteobacteria; order Enterobacterales; family Alteromonadaceae; genus Alishewanella; species Alishewanella pacifica_A. The sequence continues at coordinate 104,938 of NZ_JANUEM010000013.1, read as the reverse complement.
TACCACGAAAGCTGAAATCCAATAACGCACTGCTTTTACTCCATAAAACTGTATGCGTTTACTATATCAGCCTCCACTGCTAAGCAATGTCAGGGCAGGGTAAAGGTTGTGTAAAGGCAAAAAGTTTAACCCCGTTTTATTGGCTCAAACGTCTAATCGTTAATACCGCTAATAAGGAGCTGATATGCAAACTTTGCTTTCTCAACACACCGTAAAAATCGCTTCTGCCGGCTTATCGGCACTAACGATTACTTTTTTACTGTTTGCTGCTATGCAGCAACTGATCAAAACGGACGGCATAAAACCACAGGTATCACCTGTGTACCTGCCGATTGAGCTTTTTAACCCGCCGCCAGAGTCTGATGTAATAAAAAATAAAGTATTACCACCGATGCCAGAGCTAAAGCCACGTGATTTACCTAAAGTAGAGCCGACGGTGGACACGTTAACAAACCTTACCCCTGGCTTTGATCCAATAGACAGAATAAATATTCCCCGTAGCAGTGGCCCGGATACCATGATGCAAAGTGGTGAGCGCTCTGCTACGCCATTGGTCAGGGTTGAACCACGTTATCCGACAGAAGCGGCGCGCGATGGTATTTCAGGCTGGGTACGGCTGAGTTTTACCATAGATGAAACCGGTGCCGTTACTGACGTAGCTGTGCTTGCAGCTGAGCCGGCAACCCTATTTAACCGCGAAGCGGTAAGGGCACTGCGGCGCTGGAAGTATCAGCCGCAACTGGTTGATGGTAAAGCGGTAAAACAACAGAATATGCAGGTTCAGCTCGATTTCAGTTTACAGAACGACTAGGCTGAAATTACAGGGTAAGCACAAGGAGCAGTTCAATGGCATTATCCTTCTTTGTTAGTGGCTGGTTTGGCAGTGATAGCAGTGCAGAGCAACTGTTCGCGTTGTACCGTGACACAGGCAGCCCTGCGTATCTGGAGAAACTGATTGCGTTGCATGGCAATGAGTTATACCACTTTTTGGCGCAGCAATCGGACAAAGCGCTGGCAGAAGATATTAGCCAGCAATGCTGGCTTAAACTTATTGAGCAACCTTACAGCTTTGCTGGCACAAGCAGCTTTAAAACCTGGTTGTTTAGTGTGGGACGTAATTGCCTGATTGATGAGTTACGCCGCCGTAAGCGCTGGCAGACAGATATGCCTGAAACCGGGCTTGCTGCCAGTACCTGCCTGGCACAGCAGTTAGATGCCAACAGGCGGCAATTATTGTTTAGTGAGCAATTACAATTACTGCCGTTTTTACAGCGAGAAGCGTTAATGCTGCAACTGGAAGGTTTTTCATTACAGCAGATCAGCGATATTACCCGGCAGCCAGCTGAAACCATAAAAAGTCGTTTACGTTATGCCAGACAGTTTTTACAGCAACTGGCCGGAGGCTCAGATGACAACGCCTGAACATTTTGAACAAAAGCTGCAACAGCAGTACCAGCATGATAAAGCCTGCCATGTGCTGCCGCAGCGGGTTGGTCGTGAAATAGTTCGTCGCGCCAGGTCAGTAAAACGCCATAACGGTATGGGGTTGTGGCGTAATACTCAGTTGGCAATGAGCTGTGCCTTGTTGCTGTTGATGGGATACTTATTGCAACCGGCAGATAAAAAAGAGCCATTGTATTATCAGGTAGTGGTAACGCAGGGCGAGCATTATAAAGAGGTACAGCAACACCTGTTATCACCGCAAACTGAGTATATGGCACTTTCGCAGCAGGTCGATCCATCTGTGGTTTATCAACAATACACTGCAGCCCAACAGCGTAGCACGGCCTTTCATTATCATACCGGCTTATTACGTCAACAAGAAGAACAGTGGCAAATCACCGTATGTGACGATCTGCTACTGACTATAGATCGACAGTTATTAAGCCAATTAAACCTGCAACAGCATAAACTTAGCGACTTTGCTCAGCAGCAGTGGGTTGAGTTTGTCAGCAATAGTGCCGGTAGGTTGGTTGCCATTAAACCGGTTAGCAGTGGCTTGTATTGTTCTGACAGCTGAAGAAGCAATTTTCAATACAAAAAGAATTACACTGTTTATACAAAGATCCCGTAGTATTAGCTGATAACGTTCTGTTACAGCTTGAGGTGAAATATGTTCAGAAATAGTTTGTTGGCTATAGCGGGTTGTGGCTTGTTGTGTGCCTGGGCCGAAGCGGCACCGCAGCAGGCAAGAATTATTCTGACATTAGAACCAGAGCTGAGCGCCAGTAGTTTTGAACCGCAATTGCTGTCGGTACAAGGCGTAACAAAAAGCAAATCGCAGCCATTGCGCCATTATCAACATCTGCCGCAACTGGCGGTTGCCACTTTAGCCAGCGGTGCTGACGTTGATAAAGCCTTAGCACAATACCAGAATATGCCCGGTGTTAAAGCGGCAGAGCTGGATCATAAAGTCAGTAAAGCTGCTATTCCTAACGACCCACGGTTTGCTCAGCAGTGGCATCTTGGCGCGGGTAAAGGCATTAATGCCATTGCTGCCTGGGATCAAACTACCGGTGACGATGAGCTGGTGGTTGCCGTTATCGATACCGGAGTGGATTACCTGCACCCCGATTTAGCCGCGAATATCTGGCAAAACCCCGGCGAAACTGCTGGCGATGGTATAGATAACGACAATAACGGCTATATCGATGATATTCGCGGTATAAACCCGGCTGATGGCAATGTTGACCCCATGGATGAAGACGGCCATGGTACCGTTATTGCCGGTATTATTGCAGCCACTACCAATAACAATACCGGTGTAGCAGGTATTAACTGGAACGTAAAAATTCTGCCGTGCCGTTTTATGGATGTAAATGGTGATGGTTTTATCAGTGATGCTATAGAGTGCCTGGATTACGTGCTGGATTTAAAGCTGAACCACAACATTAATATTGTGGCCAGCAACAATTCCTGGGGGGCGGCTATTAACTCTCCGGCGCTATACAATGCCATAGCAGCACACAATGATGCCGGTATTTTGTTTGTTGCCAGTGCCGGCAATGAAAACAGCCAGGCGAAGTTTTATCCGGCAGCCTTTGATTTACCCAATATTATCAGTGTTACGGCCCATGACGAACAAGGTAATAAAGCCGACTTCGCTAATTATGGCCGTGACTGGGTAAGTTTATCCGCCCCCGGTGTCGAGATTGTTTCTACTAATCTGAATAACGGTTATGCCAGTGCGTCAGGTACCTCTATGGCGGCACCTATGGTTGCGGGCGTAGCAGCATTGGCAAAAGCTGCCGAACCGGCACTAACAATGCAGCAATTGCGCGGCCGCTTGCTGGTGTCCGGCCAGGCGGCAACCGATCCGCTGCTGGCAGAACAAACCATTAACGGTAATTTATTGCTGGCCAGCGGCAACAGCCAGAATGGTGTATTGGGTTGTGTTAATGCTCAGCGTCAGCGGCGTATGTTGCCGGTAACAGATGTGGTATACCTTGCTGCAAATACTGCCATTGATTTAAAAGTGCTGAGTATTAACTGCGATGGCAATGGTGTGCCTGTTAGCGTCACGCAGGGCGGCAACAGCATAACTCTGGCAGATAATGGCTTAGCACCCGACATTAATAGTGGTGATGGCGTATATAGCGCACGCTGGACATTTGATGGTAACAATACCAGCCTGGTATTTCCTGATGGCACTGTCGAGGTGCGGTTGCGTAATAACGACTACTGCAGCATAAATAATGTTAGTGAAATTCCGTTAGCTGAATGCACTGCGCTGACTGATTTATATTACGATACCGCAGGGCAAAACTGGAATAACCAAACAAACTGGCTGCAAAATAACACGCCATGTAACTGGTTCGGGGTAAGTTGCAGTGCCGGGCATGTTGTTTCTGTAACACTAGACGATAACCGTCTGATGGGCTTAATCCCGTCCAGCATTGCCGGTTTAACTGAGCTACAACAACTGGATCTGAGTTTTAATACTCTGCAAGGCAACCTGCAGTTAGCACTGACTCAACTTAGCAAGCTGCAAAAGCTGATTTTATGGCGCAACGCCATTGAAGGCGCTATACCTGCCCAGTTGAGTACTTTGCCTGCATTGCAGATCCTGGATCTGTCAGAAAACCGCTTTACCGGCAGTATTCCTGCGGCCTTGGGCAACCTTACAACGCTACAGGCATTGTACCTGGACAGTAATTTGTTAAGCGGTAGTGTGCCTTCTGCACTGGGGCAACTTAGCCAGCTAAGAGCGCTGTGGTTAAGCGATAACACCCTGAGCGGTACCTTGCCTCAGAGCTTTACAGCACTGACGCAGATGCAGGATTTCCGCTTTGAAAATACTGATCTGTGCCCGCCAACTGATCCGCAATTTACAAGCTGGTTGCAGCAAATAGACACAGTGGTTGTCAATACTGATTGTGGCACCAGCAATACTGCCCCGGTAGTGTCCGCAGGTACGGGGCAGCAGGTAAGCAGTGGTGCTACAGTACAATTACGGGCTACCGCCACAGATAGTGATGCTGACAACCTAACTTACCAGTGGCAGCAACTTGGCGGGCCACAGGTAAGCCTGAGTAACGCTACCGCATTAAATACCAGCTTTACTGCGCCAACGGTAACAACGCAAACGCATTTACTGTTTCGTTTTACCGCCAATGATGGCACTGTTAGCAGCAGTGCTGAAGTCATTATTACCGTGAACCCGGCAAGTTCAGGTGGTGGCACCGATAACGGCGGTGGCTCAGGTGGCGGAAGCTTTGGTGTTGTTTGGTTGCTACTACTGGCAATGATCTACCGTTATCGGCTTGGCAAGGCAGAATAAAGCTCCTACAATGCCCGCCAGCATTTAACAGGCGGGCTTAATGGAAAGCAGAAAAGGGGTTACAGTGCGGCAGTATTTTCTGGCAATAGCTTGTTTGTTTAGCAGCTCTGTTATGGCAGAGCTTGAGTTTGGGCCTCTGGTAGCAGACTTTGACGAGTACTTTGCCGCTAACCTTAACGAACAAAAAATTCCCGGTGGCGCTTATGCCATAGTGCACGGTAATAAAATTATTGCCACGGCCGGTTTTGGTGTACGCCAGCTTGGCAGCAAAGAACCGGTAGATCCGTACACGGTGTTTCGTATTGCCTCAGTGTCAAAAACCTTTGCTGCTGGTCTGGCCAGCATAGTGGCATCACAAGGCCATTTCAGCTGGGACGACAACGTTACCCGTTATTTGCCGGAGTTTAGTTTTAAAAGCCCACGTTACAATAAGCAGTTAAAAGTTGAACATTTATTGTCACAAAGCACCGGTGTTATGGCTAACGCCTATGACAACCTGATTGAAGCCGATTTGTTGCCTGAGCGTATCCTGCCGCAGTTCAGTAAAATTGATCCTCTTTGCCCTCCCGGCCAGTGCTATGGCTACCAAAATGTGCTGTTTAGCTTGATTGAGCCGATCATGCAGCAAACCACCGGTAAAACCTATGCTGAGCTAATGCAGGAGCATATTTTTACCCCGCTGCAACTGCCAACAGCCTCTGTCGGGCTGGACGGTTTTTTCAGCACAGAAAACCGTGCTATGCCGCATGTGCGCGCCAGAGGTAGCTGGCACAGCACCAAAGTAGCAGAAAGCTATTACCGTTTTGGCCCTGCTGCTGGCGTTAATGCCAGTGCGGTAGACTTAGGCTACTGGTTAATTGCCCAACTGGGGCATAACCCTGCGGTATTGTCAGACAGCCTGCTGGAGAAAATTACTGCCAAGCGGGTAAAAACTCGGCGTGATTTAAGGCGCAAAGAATGGCGGCGCTACCTGACCGATGCCCATTATGCACTGGGCTGGCGCGTGTATCAGTTTGGCCAGGACGAACTTATTTATCACGGTGGCTGGGTAAAAGGTTATCGCGCTGAAATTGCCTATTCGCGTGAGCATCAGTTGGGGTTGGTTATGCTGATTAATGCTGAATCTAATGTAATGAATGAAATGGGCACTTATTTTTGGTCTGGTATGTTAACGGCTATTCATCAGCAAGAACGTGAAGCACAGCAAGCGGCGGCGCAAACAGAGCTGTAAGCCTTAGTAAAGCCAGATCAGCAAACTGTGATCTGGCGGTAAGTGCTTAAGGCCGTGTGGCAATCACTTCAATTTCTACCAGCATACCGTCAGCCACTAAACCGGCAATTTGCAACGCAGAGCGGGCTGGCAGGTTAGGTTGTTGCTCAGTACCAAAGAACCGGGTGTAACCTTGCATAAAGCCGCTAAAATCCATTTTGCCGTCAAGCGCCGGATCGCCTACCAGAAACACTGTCATTTTTACCACATCGCCCATCCCAAGGCCTTTATCTTTCAGGCTGGCCTCAATCTGGCTTAATACGCTAACGGTTTGCTGTTCAGTATTGCCCCAGTAAGCCGCACTGTTTTTTTCTGCTTTAGGATTAAGCGGTGCCGGTACTTTACCGCTTTCATACACCACGGTTTTACCTGCCGGCACTTCTACTGCCGCGGCAATAGGAAAAGTGCTGTTATTTGGCAGAGGGTAACGTTTAATGTCGGCAGCAACGCTACTGTGGCTAATGGCTAATAATGCAGCAGCAAAACAAAAACTTAGTTTCATCGGGTTGTCCTTACTAACGGTTGGGTAGGGGGTAAACTGTCAATATAGGCCACCACATCAGCTATGGCCTGATCATTTGCTAAACTTTGGGCAAACTGGCGCATTATCTGGCCGTAGTTATCGTCGCCTTGGTTACCACGCCAGCCATTTTTAAAGGCACGGAGTTGCTGTACCAGATACCAGTTATGCTGGCCTGCCAGCGGCGGTGCATGCAGTTGTGCGTTGCCTTCACCGTTAGCGCCATGGCAAGCCTGACATTGCTGATATAACTGCCGGCCGTGTTGTATATCTGCTGTAGTATTAACACTGATAGATACATGCACCGGCGCCCGGTGGCGGATAAAAGCTATAGCCTGGTCAATTTCAGCATCATTCATGCTGTTTGCAACGGCTTGCATTTCTTTACCGTGGCTGTCATTTGCGTCGCTGCCACGCCAGTTGTTACGAAAAGCAATAAACTGCTGGCGCAGATACCAGTCGGGTAACATAGTCAGGTTAGGGGCTTTAATGGCGGCGTTACCCTGCGCCGCTGAGCCATGGCATACCAGGCAGTACTGTGCATCGGGTTGTTTTGAATCTGCCTGAACGGCGCTGCTAAGCAATATAAACACCAGCCATATTTTATTCATGCCCGGGCTCCTGTGCGTAGTGTCTCACGCCGCTCAATATCGGCCAGCACATGCCAGGCCGAGCGCACTGCACCTTCCTGCCAGCCAGGGTGCATACTGAGTTGATCGCCAATCAGATAGTGGTTTCCGGCCGGAGCCTGCAGCAATTCAAAGCCGGTTTTTTGTAACTCTTCTGTCCACACCGCACCACAACCGAGCATATGGTTCATCCGTTGCCAGCAAACACTGACGCCGTTTTCAATATATTGGCCGTAATTGGCGTGCACTTTAGTACCCTGGGCAATAGCAGTGGCAAGGCGTTGCTGATGCGTCATCGCAGCAAAGCGATCTGAAATCTGCGGCTCCCAGCTGTACGCGCCCAGTAAAATACCCTTGGCTTTAAAAGCATCATGGTGCGGATACCATATCTGGGTAATATCTTGCTTAGTCCAGCTAATGCCGCTGTAAATATCTTCCTGCTCCCAAAAACGTTGTTTGGCTTGCAGGCCAATTTTAGTCAGTTTGCCGCGGCCCAACTGACGCATTATGGCTACATAATCAGCCGGTAAATTGTTTTCTATGCCGCTAACCAATTGTGCCGGTATGCAGTTAAGACAATAATCGGCCCGTTCGGTATAGCTTTCTCCCTGCTTCAGGTAGGTTACAGCAACGCCTTGTGGTAACAGCTGAATATTGCTGACCTGGCAATGCAGTTGCACCGGCGTGGTTAGCTGGCGTAAAAAGGCTTTTACAATGCTATCCATGCCTCCGTTTGGTGTCATCAGGGCAGGAGCCTGATCGGCAATTTCAGCAAAATGCATAGCGCCGGTGCAAAAGTCGCTACGCAGCAGATCTGGCAGTGATCTTGGTTGTTTTAGTATCGCCGGGCTGGTAACCCCACCGGCAGCATAACCGGCGCGGTCAGTACCGCGATAAGTTAAATCTGCATCCAGATCACCATAAGCCCGGGCAAACTGAATAAACTTATCTAAGTCTTGCTCATTAAAGGGTTGGTCCAGAGTGCTGTCAGCAGTGGCCGATTTAGCCAGTAACTCACCGACAAAGCCGCGCATATCTGCTTCATATTCACGTATTCGCACCGGCTGGCCGTTAAACGCTGCATCATCCTGGGTATAACAGTTTTTGTTGTGGTTACTAAACAACTGTAACTCTACGCCAAGCGTGCGGCAGTAATGCAAAATACCGGTATGGTGCGCAGGAATACGCGCTGCTCCGGCGTTAAAATACAGGTTTGGCGCATCGTCAAACGGGCAAATTTGTGGAGTACCCAACTCGTTGATAAAATCGCCGTGGCGCAGTGTCAGTACTCTGCCACCAACCCGGTGCGATGCTTCCAGAATTTTACAACTATAGCCAGCCCGTTCCAGCTCATAGGCTGCGGTAAGGCCGCTGATGCCTGCACCGAGGATCAGCACTTTACGGTTTTTACCCTGCAGCGGTTTTAACGCTACCGGGCTTGCATTTACCGGTATATTAGTCAGGCCAAAAATACCGGCGGCCCCCAGTATTGCCGAACTGCTGCCAGCCTTTGCCAGCAAGCCCAGACACTGGCGCCGTGTAAGTGGGGTTTTAAAGTAGTGTGTCATCGCTGGTTTATCCTGCAGGCAAGCTGCACTAAGTCAGTAAAGCGTTGGCCAATACCAGCTTAGTGCAGTAACGGTACTTTGCTGCAGTGTCTGTTAAACATCAGACACTGCATTGGTTATGACATCAAAACGTATACACAGCCCGCAAGTAGTACATACCGCCGTTAAAACCATAAGGTGTGGTAGTTGGGTACTTAGCACCGGCTATACCACCGTATGGGTTTTCATCCGGGTATTTGTTAAAGGCATTTTGCGCGCCCAGTACCAGCTCCAGCGAGGGCAGTACTTTATAACCCAGTTCCAGGTCAATGGTAACGGCTGAACCTTCGTCGATCCCCAGCTCGCCATCATCCAGGTGTGCTTCCCAGAATGAACCGTAGTAGTTTAGCCGGGCCAGCCCGCGCCAGCTGTTTTCTTCGTGGGTAAATGACAGGCTGCCACGGGTGTTTGGCAGGTTATCTTCCAGTTGCCGTACCTTAGTGTCATTTACGTTAGTGGTTAACGGGTCGAGGGTAACTTTGGTGTCATTCCAGTTAAATACCAGGTTGAGCTTACTGCGGCCACGGCCTAAATCCAGATCCTGACTTATCACTAAATCAACCCCCTGCGTGCGGGTGTCAAAGTCATTGGTAAAGAATAAAATGCTGGAATAACTGGTTGCGTCAGCTACGCCCATTGCCAGCAATGCGGCAATATCGTCTTCATCCAGGGTTAGTGGCGAGGTTTGGCTTAAACGGTCAGTCACTTTAATATTGTAGTAATCCAGCGACACGTGCGTGGTGCCGAAATTCATCACCGTACCAACCGAGAAGTTTTCAGATTCTTCCGGCTTTAACGGTTTACCGCCTTTTTGAATTGATATCGGGTTATCCGGTGGTAAAGTGGCCTGATCCTCCAGCCCGTTTGGGCCAAAGGCGGTGGTTACGTTAATAACTTTACTCTGGCCAATGGTAGGGGCACGAAAGCCGGTGCCAGCAGCAGCACGCAGCGAAATGTTGCTTGTAAGGTTGTAAAGTGCAGACACTTTCCAGTTGGTGGTATTACCAAAGTCGGTAAAGTCTTCGTAGCGCAGGGCCGCATTTAACATTAAGTCATCAATTACCCAGGCAGAGGCATCGGTATAAAACGACAGGTTACGGCGGGTAAATACTCCGGCAGCTTCCGGTTTAAAACCCGGAAAACCATTAGAGCCGATACCAAAACCCTGGCTGGCCAGTGGGCCAACGGTAAAAGAAGCAACGTCACCCGCTTTTACTTCAAAGATATCTTCACGCCATTCAACGCCACCGGCCAGTATTAACGGCTCAGCCAGTCCGGCGTCAAACTCGCGGAACATATCCAGGTTCAGGCCAATTTCAGTTTGCACATAAGTGCCAGGGTCAAATTCTGTCGGGGTGTCCGGCCCCATTGACGGGTTAATGGTGTTTTTGATACTGAAATCTGCCTGGCTGCGGCCATAGGTGGCACTTATATCAAACATAATATCGTTGATCCACTCGCCCTTTACGCCGCCGGCAATCGAGGCATCGTATACAGTGCCTCCAAAGCGCGGGGTAAAGCCTCCGGGCAGCATTTCGGTAAAGGCCCAGCAATTGGCATCTGCGGTTATAGCTGCCAGATCAGATGCAATCGGAATACCATTAGCATCCAGGCGCAGCGCCGGGCAGCTTATACCATCATCCGGCGTTAAGTCGCCAACCAGTACCGTATCATAATTTACGCCATCTACGGTTACCGGTGAGCCGGCATAAACACCGCTGCGGTTAGTCGGGTTGCGATAGTAAAAGCCGCCCTCAACTTCGCGCTTGGCATAGTTACCAAAAGCGTAGGCTTGTTTATCTTTACTTACCTCCAGTTCAATGTTGGCAAACAGTTTTAAGTCGTCTTTAATTTGTGGCGAACCCCAAATTTGCGCCGGATCGGCCACTGCAGTATTGCCCGCCGCAATTAAACCGGCAGCATCATCGCGCTGGACGCTGCGGCTTGTCGCATCAGCGGTGCGGTATTCAAAACTAAAGTTAGCCGAGCCTTTATCGGTAAAGGGCAGGCCAATATTACCGGCAAACTGATCACTGGCGCCGCCGTCATAATACTCGCCCCATTTGGCTTCCAGCATGCCGCCTTCACTGGCGTTTTTCAGCTGAAAGTTTAGTACGCCGGCAATGGCGTCAGAGCCATATTGTGCTGCGGCGCCATCACGCAATACCTCTACCTGGCGAATAGCAATGGCCGGGATCACCGAAATATCCGGTCCTTGGGCACCATCAGAAATGCCGCCGCCTAAAAAGGCAATAACGGCAGCCCGGTGCCGCCGTTTGCCATTTACCAATACCAGTGTTTGATCCGGCCCTAAACCACGCAGGTTAGCCGGGCGGATCAGTGTAGCTGCATCACTGATTGGCTGGGCATTAATATTAAAACTGGGCACCATAGTGCTTAACAGGTTAAGCATGTCTGAGTTGCCCTGGTTGGTAAATTCTTCACCACCGATAATATCGATAGGTACCGGCGACTCTCCGACAGAGCGTGGCGCTGATCTTGAGCCTACTACCGCAATTTTCTCTACTGCTTCGCCGCTTTGCTCAGCTGCTGCTTCTGCCCATGCTTGCGGCTGAACCAGCATTGTCATTGCGATTGAACCAAAAAGCGCAATTTTAATGCCTAGTGCTACAGAATTTTTCTTATAGTTCATCTTTGTTCCCACCTTAGTTATTTTTTATTTAAAAATGATTATTATCAAAGTGTTAAAAGACAAAAACGCTACATTGTTTTGCGCTTCGGTAGCAATAATGCAAAGATTGTGCGCAAAATTTCTACGCATCTGTTTTGGGATTGGTTAAGGGAGGCATAACAGGCTGATTGAAAATGACGTATGTTAACGAAGTTAACCAGAGTGCAGGTGCCAGAAGGCATACCGGTAAGTCAGCCGTTAACAAGTGAATAGGCGTGCTTGAGTGAAAAAATTTACAGTGGCGTATTACAACAAGGATTTAACGCTAAAAAGCAGCACAATATCACCCCATAACGGGGCAATCTGCGCTCAGATGGTGCGACCAGTGTTTTGCATCAAATTGGTGCTTTTTGATACACATCCAGCAGAAAATCGATACTTATTACCGGAAGGCTGGCAGCAAACTGTTGCTTTTGCTCAACGCTGAATTTCCATGCCAGCGGTACCATTTGTACCAGAGCCAGCACATCGGCAGGGTGCTTAAATGTGAGGTTGTACTGCAAACGCTGGCGTTTAACATGAGTAAAGCCACTAAGGCTGTCGATGCTGTCGCTATGTAACCGTACCTGCTCGTACACTGCTTGTTTTATCTGCAGCAAATGCTCTGGCCCCGGTGTTACAGTAATTAAATGGCCGCCGCTTGTTATCAGCCGTGTTAACTCTTCAGCTTTAGACGGTGCGTAAATACGCACTACGGCATCAAAAAAATTTGCTGCAAAAGGTAACTGGTAAGCACTAGCTACGCTGAAATTGATATCGCTACCGCCAGCTTTGGCTGCAAATTTAATCGCGCTTTTGGAGATATCAACCCCATATACTGTGGCGTCGGGTGCTGCCTGTTTTAACTGCGTGGTGTAGTAGCCCTCGCCGCAGCCTAAATCCAGCACGCATTTTGGTGCTAACTCTGCCAGAGCCTGGCTTACCGCCTGTGCCAGTGGCGCATACCAGCCAGCCTGCAAAAAAGCGCGCCGTGCCAGCATCATCTCTTTGTTGTCACCCGGATCTTTAGAGTTTTTTTGCTGTACCGGCAACAGGTTAACATAGCCCTCCCGGGCAATATCAAAGCTGTGGCGGTTGGCACATTGGTACTGCTTATTGCTAAGCATCAACGGGGTTTGGCAAAGCGGGCACAGGTACATAGCGACATCTGGCTGGGAAAAAGGCCGCTAGTTTAGCAGCACAGCAGTGTTTTCGCCAAAGCCTTGCTATAATGGCGGCATTGTTTAAGTAGCATTGTGTTGGTGATAACACTCCAGCACGATAAAGCTGGCCGGTTAGAACCTGCTGCGCACAGCCAAAGAGTGTCTGAGCGAACGCGCAAGCGTGAGCGAGTTGCTTTGGCGAGCACAGCAGCGTTGTAACGCAAGGCCTGCGACAAAACTGATTTTTATACCGGAGCACCAATGCAAGATTTGGAATTATGGACGCTGGACGAGCTATGTGACCATGCGTTTGATATCTTTGAAGAACTGGCGTCAGAAAACCTGTCGGCAGAAGATTATGCGCTTTATCAGCAGCACTACGAAAGCCGCGGCTATGCCGATTTGGCTATTCCCGGTGAAGACTGGGTAGAAATAATGATGCAGGACCTGGAGCCAGAGCTGCACTACGAAGCACAAATTGGCTTAACCGGCGAAAACGGCGAGCCAGATATGGTGCTGGCGCGCATACTGCTTAGCCGCGAAAAACATGAATCTTTATGTCATGCGCAGTGGCGCGGCCAGTAGTATACAAAGAGTGGCAGGCCAGTAAGCTAGCTTAATACGACGCAAATAGAAAGGGCCGGCATGCCGGCCCTTTTGCATTAATGCACGCCGTGCATGCGTTTTTTCAGCCATGGGCTGATGCACAGCATAAACACACCAATACCAAGACCAACATACAGCAAAAAGCTGAATAGCTCAGTGTAACCTGCCAGTGCGGCACTTACTTCAACGGTTTCACCGGCCGGTACTTCAATTGCCGCCAGTTTTGCCAATTGGGTGGCTAATAACTCAGAGTAAGCTGTAGCCAGGAACCAGGCACCCATCATTACACCAACCACTTTATGTACTGCCAGCTTGGTTACTGCTGATAAACCCACCGGTGATAAACACAGCTCGCCCATAGTGTGTAACATATAGGCCAGTACCATCCAGCCTGCACCAACCAGGCCTGCTTCGTTAGGAAACTGCGCACCCAGTACCAGAGCACCAAAACCTAAACCGGCCTGAATAATACCCAGCGCAAATTTAACCGGAGTGCTTGGCTCCATATTGCGTTTGGCCAGGAAAATCCACAACCAGGCAAAAAACGGTGCCAGCGTAATAATAAACATCGGGTTCAATGCGCCGTACTGGCCTGCAGTGGTTTCAAAACCAAATACATTGCGGTCCATTACCCGGTCGGCATATAAGGTCATTGACGATGCCGATTGCTCAAACAATGCCCAGAACACCACCGTTGAAATGGTCAGCACAATTAACACCATCATCCGGTCACGCTCTTCTTTGGTACATTGCGTTACCATAAACCAGATAATGCCTACCAGTACTACAAAAGATAACCCCAGTAAGGTGTTATGCACCACCGGGTTATACTGCACCAACTGCCACACTACAAACAGCGCAGGCAGGGTAGCCAGATAAATCAGCCATTCACGGTTAATACCGGCAAATACTTTTTCTTTTAACAGGGCAGGGTTGGCAGGTTCTGCATAGCCGTACAGGTATTTCTGGCCGCCTAAAAACACAATTAAACCCAATACCATGCCAATACCGGCCAAACCAAAGCCATAGCCCCAGCCATAGCTTTCACCTATATAGGTAACGAGCAAGGTGGCAATAAAAGAGCCGGTATTAATACCCATGTAAAAAATAGTAAAGCCTGAGTCGCGCCGGGCATCTTCCTTACCGTACAACTGGCCCACTATGGTAGAAATATTCGGCTTTAAAAAGCCCACACCCATAATGATCAGCGCCAGCGAGAAATAAAATACCTGTATGGCACCGGTATCCTGCACTACCACGCCGTTTTCTACATAAGCCTGAAAACCCTCGTAGGCCAGGCCCAAGTGGCCCAGACAAAGCAAAATTGCACCAAAGGTAACGGCTTTACGCATACCCAGGTAGCGGTCTGCCAGCATACCGCCGATAACCGGCATAGCGTAAACCAGGCCGGCATAGCTGCCCAATACATCAAGGCCACCGGCGTCGCTGAATAAATGGTACTTTGTTAAATACAATAACAGCAGGTATTTCATACCGTAGAAGGAGAAGCGTTCCCACATTTCGGTGAGAAAGCACACATAAAGCCCGACCGGATGGCCGAGAAATTGCGGCTGGTTGGCATGTGCCGCCGCAACAGTGCTTGATTCAGTCATGGAGTCCCCAGAGTTTTATTAGAATTATCTACCTTTTGCCATTTAGCACAAAGCTCAGCGGATTATGCAGATGTGCAGCAATCTTGTCATCACCCGCCACAGTGTTAACAGATAAAAACCGTAAAATTACCGGTGTATGCAGGTCAGGCCGGTTGCTGGCCAAACAGCTGCTGGCGAATTCTGGCAAAATCTTTACGGCATACGGCAAAGATTAACGGCCGGGTAATAGCCGGATAGGCAACCAACAGCAATACAATATAAGCGATAATTTCCCAGCCACTGGCTCTGGCAATCAGTAAAAATAATGGGATCAAAATCAGCAGTTTAATAATATTCAGCGTAATTTTGGTGGGTACCGGTAGGCCATCAGCCGCTTTGCGGATCACCTCCATGCGCTGGGCAAAGGTTAAACCGGCTAATTCAGGTATTTTCTGGCTATTCAGATATAACATCAATGGTTCCTCATATTACCGGCGCTAGTTTAGCGGTTCTGACTATCGCTTTAAAAGCGCTTTTGGTAAGCTTTACGCCAATACAGCAATAAGGATCTTTGATGATTAAAGTTCTCAGCGTCTTTGGTACCCGCCCCGAGGCTATCAAAATGGCTCCACTGGTTAATCTGTTAAAACAGCAAACGGATATTGACAGCCGTGTATGTGTTACCGGCCAACACCGTGAAATGCTGGATCAGGTGCTGCAGTTATTTGATATCAAACCTGAATATGACCTGGCCATTATGAAAGCCGGCCAGGATTTATACGACGTAACCACCAGCATACTGTTAAACATTAAGCCGGTGCTGCGTGATTTTAAGCCCGATGTAGTATTAGTACACGGCGATACCAGCACCACGTTCGCCGCAGCGTTGGCCTGTTATTATGAAAAAACCGCCGTAGGCCATGTTGAAGCCGGCTTGCGCACAGGCAATATATACAGCCCATGGCCGGAAGAAGCTAACCGCAAACTAACCGGTGCTATTACCCGTTTTCACTTTGCACCTACCGCTACCTCACAGCAAAATCTGCTAAACGAGCAGGTTAATCCGGCACATATTGTCGTTACCGGTAATACCGTTATCGATGCGCTGCTGCAGGTAGTAGCTAAAATAGAAGATGACGCCGTACTAAGCCAAGGCTTTGCTGATCAATTCCCTTATGGCCAGGATGGCAGACGGTTAATTCTGGTTACCGGCCACCGGCGTGAAAGTTTTGGTGCCGGTTTCGAGCATATCTGCGGTGCATTAAAGCAAATTGCTCAGCAGTTCCCTGATTGCGATATCGTGTACCCGGTGCATTTAAACCCTAATGTGCGTGAACCGGTATTCCGTTTATTGTCCAACGCATCCAATGTGCACTTAATTGAACCGCAAGATTATCTGCCATTTGTTTACCTGATGAGCCGCAGCACCCTGGTACTCACCGACTCGGGCGGTATTCAGGAAGAAGCGCCATCACTGGGTAAACCAGTGCTGGTTATGCGCGACACCACCGAGCGGCCTGAAGCAGTAGAAGCCGGTACCGTAAAACTGGTCGGTACTGATCAGGCAAAAATTATTGCTGAAGTAAGCAAATTGCTTACTGATAAGGCATACTATGACAGCATGAGTTTTGCCCATAACCCCTATGGTGATGGTAAAGCCTGTCAGCGTATTATTGATGCAATCAGAAAAGATGTCAGCGCACTGAGTTAATCAACAACAGATAAATGCAAAGCTGACAAACGGAGAATTAGAATATGGACATTCTGCAACAACTGCAGCAAGCCCCTAAACGCTGGCTGGTTACCGGTTGCGCCGGTTTTATTGGTTCTAATCTGGTAGAGGCACTGTTAAAGGCCAACCAGCAGGTAGTAGGGCTGGACAACTTTGCCACCGGCCATCAGCGTAACCTTGACGAAGTACAAACTCTGGTTAGCCCGGCACAGTGGGCTAACTTTAGCTTTATTAACGGCGATATCCGCCAGTTGGCGCACTGCCAGCAAGCCTGCAGCGGCGTCGATTATGTACTGCATCAGGCTGCGCTGGGCTCAGTACCTCGCTCAATTAACGACCCCATTACCACCAACGACACCAATATCAGCGGCTTTTTAAATATGCTGGTGGCCGCGCGTGGCGCCGGGGTAAAGCGCTTTGTTTATGCCGCTTCCAGTTCTACCTATGGCGATCATCCGGCTTTACCCAAGGTTGAAGACGTTATCGGTAAGCCGTTATCGCCCTATGCTATTACCAAATACGTAAACGAGCTATACGCCGATGTATTTTCCCGCACTTATGGCTTTCATAGCATTGGCCTGCGTTATTTTAATGTGTTTGGCCCACGGCAAGACCCTAACGGCGCTTACGCTGCGGTGATCCCAAAATGGACAGCGGCCATGATCGCCAACGACGATGTAGTAATTAACGGTGATGGTGAAACCAGCCGCGATTTCTGTTTTGTTGCCAATGCGGTGCAGGCCAATATCCGCGCTGCGCTGGCCAATATCAGCCAGAGCGAGGTATTTAACGTGGCATTGGGCGATCGCACCACGTTAAACGAGTTATTTAACGGCCTTGTGCAAAGCCTGGCCGACAACGGTATTCACTATACTAAGGCTGCACAATATGGTGAGTTTCGCTCTGGTGATGTACGCCACTCGCAGGCCGACATCAGCAAAGCCAAAACCATGCTGGGTTATGCCCCTGAGTATCGCATCCGCGATGGCTTAAAACTGGCTATGCCATGGTATATTCAACAGCAGTAACGGTATTATATTGATCTGTGCCTGCGTACAGCAGGTTTAAACAACATAAATGGATTTAGGATGTTAAACATGAAAAATATCGCAGATAGTCAGCTGGCTATTATTGGTTTGGGCTATGTCGGCCTGCCGCTGGCGGTTGAATTTGGTAAACACTACCCGACACTGGGCTTTGATATTAACCAGGCCCGTATCAGCGAGCTGAATAAAGGCGAAGACCACACGCTGGAAGTAAGCAGCGAAGAGTTACAGCAAGCCAGTAAGCTTAGTTACAGCAGTAACCTCGACGATTTGCGCCGCGCGAATGTTTACATTGTTACCGTACCGACCCCAATAGACAAACACCGTCAGCCCGACTTAACGCCTCTGATTAAAGCCTCCGAAACCTTAGGCAAAGTGATAAAAGCCGGTGATGTGGTAATTTACGAATCTACCGTTTACCCTGGCGCCACCGAAGAAGACTGCATACCGGTAATAGAGCGTATATCCGGGCTTAAATATAATGTCGATTTTTTTGCCGGCTACAGCCCCGAGCGCATCAACCCCGGTGATAAAGAGCACCGGGTCACCACCATTAAAAAAGTTACCTCCGGCTCTACGCCAGATATAGCCGAATTTGTTGATAAGCTGTACGGCAGCATTATTACCGCCGGTACTTATAAAGCCAGCTCTATCCAGGTGGCAGAAGCTGCCAAGGTTATCGAAAACACCCAGCGTGATTTAAATATCGCGTTGATAAACGAACTGGCCGTTATCTTTAATAAACTCGGTATTGATACTGAGGAAGTGCTGCTGGCAGCAGGCACCAAATGGAACTTCCTGCCGTTTCGGCCCGGTTTGGTGGGCGGCCACTGTATCGGGGTCGACCCTTACTACCTAACCCATAAAGCCCAGGCCATTGGTTATCACCCCGAGGTTATCCTGGCCGGGCGGCGGATTAACGACAGCATGGGCCGTTATGTAGTAAGCGAACTGGTAAAAGCCATGGTAAAGCGCCGCGTACATGTGGCCGGTGCCAAAGTGCTGATAATGGGGTTAACCTTTAAAGAAAACTGCCCGGACATTCGCAACACCAAGGTGGTAGATATATTAGCCGAGCTAAAAGAATATGGTGTTACAGCTGATGTGTTCGACCCCTGGGTAGATACGCAAGAAGCACAGCATGAATATGGTATTACACCGTTACAGCAACCAGAGCCGGGCAGCTATGATGCAGTGATACTGGCCGTTGGCCATAAACAATTCCGCGATCTGGGTGCTGAGGGCATCCGCGCCTTTAGTAAATCCGGCGGCGTATTGTACGATTTAAAATACGTACTTAGCGCTACAGACAGCGATTTACGGCTGTAAATCGCTGGCGCTTAGTTTTATCCGCTAGCTTTTACCGGCAGTTATGGCGCCGATACGGTATAATCGGTGCCTGTTCTACTAACACAGCAAGCCAATGAATATTACACCTAGCCGTTTAGCCGGTTGTTTACTGTTGCAGCCAAACCGCTTTAGCGATGAACGCGGCTTTTTCCAGGAAAATTACCGCGCTGCTGCTTACTATGACGCAGGTATTACCGAGCCTTTAGTACAGGATAACTGGTCACGCTCGGTAAAAGGTGTACTGCGCGGCATGCATTTTCAGCGCAACCAGCCCCAGGGCAAGCTTATCAGCGTGCTACGTGGCGAAATTTATGACGTTGCCGTAGATATCCGCAAAAATTCAGCCACTTTTGGCCAGTGGCAGGGTGTAGTGTTATCTGAAGATAATGCGCAGCAACTGTGGTTGCCACCGGGCTTTGCTCATGGTTTTTTAGTGCTGTCAGATGTTGCCGACGTAATATACAAAACCAGCAGTTATTACAATGCCGCCGATGAAGCCAGTTTCTGCTGGAATGATTCACAGCTGGCTATTAGCTGGCCGGCAGTGCCACAGTTGTTGTCGGCAAAAGACGCCGCCGCCCCCGGTTTTAGCGCGGCGCTGGCATGAAGCTATTAATACTGGGCGCTAATGGCCAACTGGGGCAGGCTCTGCTGCAACAGTTAAAACAGCCGCGACAGTTGCAACAGCAGTTTCAATGCCTGGCGCTCAATCGTAGCCAGCTGGATATTACCGATATCAGCGCTGTTACTACTGTTATGGCACAGTACCGGCCAGATGCAGTAATAAATTGCGCCGCTTATACCGCCGTAGATCCCGCCGAGCAGCAAGCTGCCACCTGCATTGCTGTTAATGGCACCGCTGTAGGGCAACTGGCTAAGCTTTGCCAGCAGTACAACAGCTTATTGCTGCAGTTCTCTACCGATTATGTGTTTAACGGCCAAAGCAGTGCTTATACCGAGCAAGATACTGCCGCCCCGCTTAACGTGTATGGCCAGTCTAAATTACAGGCCGAGCAGGCAATACATGCTACTTGCAGTAAATATGTTATTTTGCGAACCAGTTGGTTATTTAGCGAATTTGGCCATAACTTTTACCGCACTATGCTAAAGCTGGCGCAACGCGGCCAGATAATTCAGGTGGTTAATGATCAATTTGGTTGCCCGACATACGCCGGTGATCTTGCCGCAGCAATAGTGCAACTGTTACAGCGCTATCAGCAGCAGGGCAGTTTAGCCTATGGTATTTATCATTTTGCTGGCAACCCGGCAGTTAGCTGGTATCAGTTTGCCCAGGCTATTTTTGCAGCGCATCAGCTTAAGGTTAATCTTCAGGCAATTGGCAGCGCTAACTGGCCAACCCTGGCTGTACGCCCGGCCAACTCAATACTTGACTGCAATAAATTTTGCGATACATTCGCTATCGCAATACCGCAGTGGCAAGCTGTGCTGCAGCAACTCGCTTCAGGAGACTGCAATGATATTACAGCCTAAAATGGAATTGCTTCTTTGAACACCTCAGTTAATCAATGGTATTTGCTGTACTGCAAACCGCGCCAGGAGCTAAGAGCGCAACAGCATCTGGCCAATCAGGGCTATAACTCTTTTTTACCGCAAATATCGCTGCAAAAACTGTGCGGTAACAAATGGCAGCAGGTTACTGAACCACTGTTTCCGCGCTATCTGTTTTTGCAGATCAGCAGCAGTGAGCAGCTTAATATCCGCG
This sequence comes from Rheinheimera pacifica, assembly GCF_024809855.1. Classification (GTDB taxonomy): domain Bacteria; phylum Pseudomonadota; class Gammaproteobacteria; order Enterobacterales; family Alteromonadaceae; genus Alishewanella; species Alishewanella pacifica_A. The sequence goes on along the minus strand of NZ_JANUEM010000013.1, from coordinate 84,249 downwards.
CCATTCGTGCAACCCGTGGTATCAGCGATTTTGTCCGGTTTGGCAGCCAGCTGGCAACTGCACCTAACGCGTTGGTGCAGTTACTTACACAGCAGCAAATTACTCTTAAACAGCAGCCTGCAGATTGCCGCTTAAAAAAAGGTGACGCAATCAGTATTGTTAATGGCCCATTCAGTGGGCTACAGGCAGTGTTCGATACCGCCGATGGCGATAAACGCAGCGTTATTCTGATCAGTATGTTGGGGCAGTGGGTAGCTGCGGTGGTAGATAACCAACAGATAGTGGCGAAAAAGCATACAGACGCACGCTGATAAGACAGAAAAGCGCGATAACATTCGATTAATCAGCAAAAAAACGGTAAAATTTTGCAGTTTTTTGCCAATGCCGTGGTCATAGCTGTTGCTTTAACGGTGGCGTTTTATAACAAGGCTTTTACCATCAGGCATTAGGGTGCTGTAACCTAATGGCGGTAGCGTGCCTGAAATCATACAATTTAGCCGTCAGGATCAATAACAACACTGGAGTTTACGGGTGCTTAAATTTGTTCAGTTTGCCTGCTTAGCCATAGGTTTAAGTATAGGATGCATAGGTAGCGTTGCCGCTCAATCTGCTACGCCGTCACCGGCGATGATAGAACAATTCCAAAAATTGCCCCGAGCCGAGCAAGAACGCTTAGCCCGGCAATATGGCTACAACTTACCGTCATCCTCTCGTAGTAACAGTAATAACAACAGCAGCGGTGCAAGCAATGAAATTCAGCAGCAGGAGTTTTTACAACCTCAACTGCCAGAGCCTGAAAATGATGATGACGACAGTAAAGAAGCAAAACGCTTCGGCCTGAAACTGTTTAATAGTAACGCCAGTACTTTTGCCGCATTAACCAATGTGCCGGTGCCCGATACTTACATATTGGGCCCGGACGACAGCTTATTATTACAGCTATATGGTAAAGAAAACCTCGAATACGATTTGCGTATTGGCCGTGATGGCAGCCTGAATATCCCCGAGATAGGCCCGGTTACGCTGGCAGGGTTAAGTTTTAACCAGGCCCGCAGTTTAATTGCCGAACGGGTTCGTTCTGCCAAAATCGGCGTAGAGGCCGCAGTCAGTATGGGGCAAATGCGCACTATTAACGTTGTTATTGCCGGTGAAGCAAAAAGGCCCGGTATTTATGCTGTATCAGCCTTAACCACGGTAACCCAGGCATTATTTGTTGCCGGCGGCGTGTCAGATATCGGCAGCCTACGAAATATCCGCGTAAACCGCGCCGGTAAAAATATTTCTCAGTTTGATTTATATCAGTTGCTGTTAAAAGGCAATGCCGTTAACGACATCAATCTGCAACACGGCGACGTAGTATTTGTGGCACCCGTAACAGCTATGGCCGAAGTAAAGGGCGAAGTACAGCGCCCGGCTATTTACGAACTTACCGCAGATGACACCCTGCAAAACTTATTACAAATGGCCGGTGGTACCAAAGCCGGTGCCTACCCGAAAAACGCCGTACTTGAGCGTTTTAACAGCAATAACTTGCGCGACTTACGTAACCTGGATCTAACTCAGCGCAGTGCACAGCAAATTACCGCGCAAAATGGTGACGTACTGCAAATATCAGCCACTTCGCCGCGTATTGAAAATGTAGTAACCGTTGCCGGTGCTGTAGTTCGCCCGGGCCAGTTTGCCTGGCAGCAAGGCATGCAAGTAACCGATTTACTACCATCGTTATGGTCTGGCCTGCATATGGTAGCCGATCTGGATTATGCCCTTATCGTGCGCGAAATTAATAATGCCGGCGATATCGATGTGCTGCAGTTTAATATTGGTAAAGCCATCACCGAACCTGGCAGCAGCGACAATCTGCAATTACAACCGCGCGATCGCATACTGGTATTTCCGCATGGTGGCAGTAGTTATAACCGCGAAGCCTTATACGCAGAGCTAAAGAAAAAGACTGAAGTCAGCAATATTAAACCTGAGGCAGCCCTACTTAAAAAAACTAACTACGGCTATGTTACTGCCGAGCAGGAAGAGCAAATAGGCTATCACCTTAGCCAGTTAATCGGTAATATCTATAAAGATGCAGCTTTATTGCCATTGTCAGCCTATTTTACCCGTAGGGAATTATTAACACCGGTACTGCAAAAAATTAGCCAGCAGGCCCGGCATAATCAGCAACCCAAGCTGGTTAGTGTTAGCGGTAATGTAAAAGTGGCTGGCACTTACCCGCTAACGCAACAAGCCACAGTAAGCGATCTTATTATTGCCGCCGGTGGCCTGGCGCAATCAGCTTTTGTCAGCCGGGCAGAGCTAACCCGCGCTATGGTAACTGACAATCTCAGCATAGAGGCGCAGCATATAGCAATTAATTTAAACGAGGTATTTAGCGGCACTAATAATGTAGTGCTGCAAAGCCGTGATAGTTTAAACGTATTTGAAACACCAGACTGGGATGTCAATCGCAGTATTACCCTACGCGGTGAAGTGCGCTTCCCTGGTGTCTACAGTATTCAGCAACATGAATCATTAGAAGATGTAATAAAACGCGCAGGTGGTTTAACCGAGCATGCCTTTATTCAAGGTGCTGTGTTTACCCGCACCGGTGTGCAGCAACAAGAAACCGAACAACAGAAAAAACTGATCGAACAGCTAAGGGCTGATATCGCCGGCCGCGCTTTATCAGCTCAGGGCTCGCCGACAGCGCCAGCCGATGTAATTACCATGATAGCCGAACTGGAAAAACAAAAGCCGGTCGGTCGTCTGGTTATCGACCTTGAAGGCGTTATCAGTGGTAACCCTTTACACCATATTCAGGTACAAAATGGTGATCAGCTTATTATCCCAAGGCGTAACCATACCATTTCAATACTGGGCGAAGTACAACATGCCAGCAGTCATCGTTTTGACCCTAAAAGATCACTGGACGATTATCTGAAACTAGCCGGCGGCATGCGTAAACGCGCCGACGAAGAGCGGGTATATGTAATACGGGCCGATGGATCGGTACTGGTGCCAGAAAATAACTGGTTTGCCGTGTCCAGCTCGCGCCTGCAGCCGGGCGATACCATCATCGTGCCGCTGGATACAGAGTATAAAGATAATCTTACGCTATGGGCCCAAATTACGCAGATCTTCTATCAGTCTGCAGTAGCGATAGCGGCGCTTAATTCGTTCTAAGTTATGACTGTTGAGTGCTAAGTGTTGAGTTTTAATGATTAATGATAAGTGAAGCTTAGTGCAAGTAAGCTTTAACAAGGAACAACATGTCTGAAAACACAAACCCATCGCAATCTCGCGTTGCCGATGACGAAATCGACTTACGCGAGCTATTTGCAGCTATATGGCAAGGCAAATGGATTATTATCGCCGTTACTACAGTATTTGCTGTTGCGTCGGTGTTCTACGCGTTAAGCCTGCCAAACATTTATAAAAGCGAAGCGTTACTGGCGCCTGCCAGCGAACAAAAAAGCAACGGTTTATCAGGGCAGCTGGGCGGTTTGGCGGCGCTGGCTGGGGTTAATTTGGGTAGTGGCGCAGGTGTTGATAAAACAGCACTGGCTATTGAAATAATAAAGTCACGCGATTTTTTAGGCCGTTTTATTGAAAAACGAATTCAGCTGCAGGATTTGATGGCAGTTAAAAGCTGGGACCTTGCCAGTAATACGCTTAACTATGATGCAGAAGTATATGATCGAAATAACCAGCAATGGCTACGTGAAGCAAAACCGCCTAGACAAGCTGAACCCTCAATACAAGAAGCTTATAAGGTCCTTTCTGATAAGCTAAATATCAGTACTGATGCTGCAACCGGCATGGTGAAACTTAGTGTTGAGCATATTTCACCTTTTATAGCGCAAAGATGGGTTCAAATGTTGGTGGCAGATTTAAATCTTGAAATGAAAATGCGTGATATTGAAGAGGCAGAAAAGAGTATTGCTTATCTGCAGCAACAAATAAGCCAAACTAACATTTCAGATTTAAGAGCGGCTTTATATTCTTTAATAGAAGAGCAAACCAAAACCTTAATGTTGGCTAATGTTCGTGAAGAATATGCGCTTAAAGTAATTGACAAACCAATAGTTCCAGAGGAAAAAGCAAGGCCTGCACGTCCAATAATTGTAATTGTTTTTACTTTCTTGGGAGGCTTCATGGCAATTATTTTAGTCATATTGCGATATTATTTATTGCAGAGCAAAAAGAGTAACCAAAAGACATGAAGTTGAATTTAACGAGCACAAATGTTGCAATTATTGGTCTGGGATATGTCGGCCTGCCACTGGCAGTTGAATTTGGCAAACACTACCCAACCCTGGGTTTTGATATTAACAAAACTCGTGTTGCTGAGCTGCAACAGGGTGTGGATCATACGCTGGAGGTAAGCGGTGCCGAGTTGGCAGAAGCAGACCAGCTTAGTTACAGCTGTGAGCTTGATGACTTGCGCCGAGCCAATGTGTATATTGTTACCGTACCGACACCGATAGATGAGCATCGGCAACCGGATTTAAGCCCGCTGATCAAAGCTTCCGAAACCTTAGGGAAAGTTATAAAAACCGGTGATGTGGTGATTTACGAATCTACCGTTTACCCCGGTGCCACCGAAGAAGACTGTATTCCGGTAATCGAGCGCGTGTCGGGCTTAAAGTATAATGCCGATTTTTTTGCTGGCTACAGCCCCGAGCGGATAAACCCGGGCGATAAAGAGCACCGTGTTACCACCATTAAAAAAGTTACCTCAGGCTCTACACCAGATATCGCCGAATTTGTTGATAAGCTGTACGGCAGCATCATTACTGCCGGTACTTATAAAGCCAGCTCTATCCGGGTGGCAGAAGCCGCCAAGGTCATTGAAAACACCCAGCGCGACTTAAATATCGCGCTGATAAACGAACTGGCGGTAATCTTTAACAAACTCGGTATCGATACCGAAGAAGTGCTGCTAGCAGCCGGCACCAAATGGAACTTCCTGCCGTTTCGGCCGGGTTTAGTCGGTGGCCACTGTATAGGGGTAGACCCTTACTATTTAACCCATAAAGCTCAGGCTGTTGGTTACCACCCTGAGGTTATCTTAGCTGGCCGGCGCATTAACGACAGCATGGGCTGTTATGTAGTAAGCGAGCTGGTAAAAGCCATGGTAAAACGTCGGATTCATGTATCTGGTGCGCGCGTATTGGTAATGGGTTTAACTTTTAAAGAAAACTGCCCTGATATCCGTAACACCAAAGTGGTGGATATCCTGGCCGAACTGAAAGAATACGGCGTTGCGGCTGATGTGTTCGACCCCTGGGTAAATATTGCTGAAGCACAGCACGAATACGGTATAACACCGATTTGTAAACCCGTGGAAGGTAATTATGACGCCGTTATATTAGCCGTTGGCCATAACGAGTTTAAGACCATGGGGGCCATAGGGATTCGGCAGCTTTGCCGGCCTGACAGTGTAATTTACGATTTAAAATACATATTAGATAAAAATCTGGTAGATATCCGTTTTTAATATTGAAAGAGTGAGATTATGAAGAATTTTGCATTAATAGGTGCGGCAGGCTATATAGCACCACGTCATATGAAAGCAATTAAAGAGACAGGTAATAATCTGGTTGCGGCATTAGATAAAAATGATTCGGTCGGTATTATAGACAGCCACTTTCCTGATGCGGATTTTTTTACTGAGTTTGAACGATTTGATCGGCATATAGATAAATTACGCCGCGCCAACAATGGTAAGCAAGTAGATTATGTTGGTATTTGTTCTCCCAATTATCTGCATGATTCTCATATGCGTTTTGCTTTACGTGCCGATGCCGATGCGATTTGTGAAAAACCGCTGGTGTTAAATCCTTGGAATATTGATGGCTTACAGGAAATAGAGAAAGAAACCGGCCGCAAAGTAAATACGATTCTGCAGTTGCGTTTACACCCTGCGATTATCGCGCTCAAACAAAAAGTGGCGGCCAGCCCGGCCGATAAAAAATTTGATGTTGACCTTACCTATATCACGTCACGTGGTCACTGGTATTTACAGTCGTGGAAAGGCGATGATAAAAAGTCTGGCGGCATTTCAACAAACATTGGTGTGCATTTCTATGACATGCTGCATTTTGTTTTCGGAAAATTGCAAGATAATAAGGTACATTTCAACTCGCCGACTAAAGCTGCTGGCTACCTGGAATATGAGAAAGCCAGAGTTCGCTGGTTCCTTTCTGTAGATGTTAATGATATTCCTGCAGATGTGCGTGCTGCCGGTCAGCGTACTTATCGCGCTATTACGGCAGACGGCGAATCAATTGAGTTTTCTGACGGTTTTACTGATTTGCATACCGTTAGTTATCGGGAAATCCTTGCAGGCAATGGCTTTGGTTTGGAAGAAAACCGGGTAGCAATTGAAACAGTCGCCAATATTCGTAATTCTTCTATCAGCCCTCTGGTAGGCGACTACCACCCATTCGTATCTAAACTGGTCAAGTAAAATGAGCAATTATCAGGTACATCCCAGCGCTATTGTTGACGATGGCGCTGTCATTGGTGAGGGCTCACGTGTTTGGCATTTTGTCCATGTGTGCAGCGGTGCAAAAATTGGCAAAGGTGTGTCTCTTGGTCAAAACGTCTTTGTTGGCAACAAAGTTACCATTGGCGACAAGTGTAAAATTCAGAATAATGTGTCTGTGTATGACAACGTGCATTTAGAAGATGGCGTGTTCTGCGGCCCCAGCATGGTGTTTACCAATGTGTATAACCCACGCTCGTTAATTGAACGCAAAGACGAGTATCGCGATACTTTAGTCAAAAGAGGGGCTACGCTAGGTGCCAACTGCACTATCGTCTGTGGTGTAACCATAGGTGAATTTGCTTTTGTTGGTGCCGGGGCAGTGATAAATAAAAATGTACCTGCATATGCTTTAATGGTTGGTGTACCAGCAAAGCAGATAGGTTGGATGAGCGAGTTTGGCGAACGCTTAAACCTACCGGTGTTGGGAGAGGGCGAAGAGCTATGTCAACATTCCGGTGCCAGTTACGTTCTAAAAAATAATTCTTTAAGTAAGGTTGGCTAACATGCAGTTTATTGATCTGGCAGCACAGTATCAGCAGTTAAAACAGCGTATCGATAAACGAATTCAGGCTGTATTAGACCACGGCCATTATATTATGGGGCCAGAGGTTGAAGAACTGGAGCAACGGCTAGCTGAATATGTTGGTGTAAAGCATTGTATCAGCTGTGCAAATGGTACAGACGCTCTGCAACTAGCTATGATGGTGTTAGATATTAAGCCTGATGATGCGGTATTTTGCCCAACCTTTACGTTTTTCGCTACGGCTGAAGTTGTGGCCTATGCTGGTGCCACACCGGTGTTTGTCGACTCGGATGTTAGTACCTTTAATATTTGTCCTCAAGATTTAGAGCGTCGTATCCAGCAGGTAATAGCCGAAGGAAAATTAATCCCCCGAGCTATCATCGCGGTAGATTTATTTGGTTTACCAGCTAACTATCCGGAACTTGAAAAAATTGCCGCAAAATACCAGCTTAAATTGATCGAAGATGCCGCTCAGGGATTTGGTGGCGAGATAGAAGGCAAGCGTGCCGGTAGTTTCGGCGATATTGCCACTACCAGTTTTTTTCCAGCTAAACCTTTAGGCTGTTATGGTGATGGCGGCGCAATCTTTACCAATAGCGATGAATATGCCGCTTTGTTCCGCTCATTTAGGGTTCATGGTAAGGGTAAAGATAAATACGACAATGTGCGTATAGGTATCAACAGTAGGTTAGACACATTGCAAGCCGCTGTTTTGTTGGAGAAACTGGCTGAATTTCCAACAGAGTTGGTCGCGAGAAACAAGCTGGCCAGATATTACACCGGGCAATTGTCTGATAGCTACATAAAACCCCTGCTGCCGAAGAGCTATATAAGCTCATGGGCACAGTATACGCTTGTAAGCAATAACAGAGATGCCGATATGGCTAAGTGCAAAGAAAAAGGTATTCCAACAATGGTTTACTATGGCACTTGTATGCACCAGCAGACTGCATTTAGTGCATTGGGTTACACAGATGAAGACTTCCCGGTAGCCTCTCGTTTGGCTAAACAGGTATTCAGCTTGCCGATGCATCCATATATGACGGAGCAAAGTGCTGAGCTAATTGCTGATTTCGTTAATCAATCTTCACAGGTAGTTGGATGAAAATACTCGTTACCGGTGGTGCGGGCTTTATAGGCTCTGCAGTTGTACGTCATATTATCAATAACACGGCTGATTCTGTCGTCAATATTGATAAATTAACCTATGCAGGTAATTTAAACTCATTGAAGCAAGTCGCGGCAAATGAGCGATATGCATTTGAAAAAGCCGATATTACTGACGCAGGCGTGATGCAGGCTTTGTTTGCTAAGCACCAGCCTGATGCTGTTATGCACCTGGCTGCAGAGAGCCATGTTGACCGCTCTATAGATGGCCCTGCGGACTTTATTGAAACTAACATAGTAGGTACTTACACACTGTTAGAGGCTGCACGCAATTACTGGAAGGCGTTACCGGAAGGGCGTAAACAGGCATTCCGCTTTCATCATATTTCAACTGATGAGGTGTATGGTGATTTACATGGCACAGATGACTTATTTACTGAAACCACGCCATATGCGCCCAGTAGCCCTTATTCGGCCAGCAAAGCCAGTTCTGACCATTTAGTCCGCGCCTGGCACCGTACTTACGGCTTGCCGGTTATTGTCACTAATTGCTCTAATAACTATGGCCCTTATCATTTTCCGGAAAAGCTGATACCGCTGATAATCTTAAATGCCCTGGCAGGTAAGCCATTGCCAGTCTATGGCAAGGGTAATCAGGTGCGCGACTGGCTATACGTAGAAGATCACGCCCGTGCTTTGTACAAGGTGGTAACCGGGGGCGTAGTTGGTGAAACCTATAACATCGGTGGCCATAACGAAAAGCAAAATATCGATGTGGTGAAAACCATTTGCGCTATTTTGGAAGAATTAGCCCCTATTAAAAACTCAACACTTAACATTGAAAACTACGAAAGTCTCATCACTCACGTAACTGATCGCCCCGGCCACGACCTGCGCTACGCGATAGACGCCAGCAAAATTGAGCGCGAGTTGGGCTGGAAGCCAGAAGAAACCTTCGAAACCGGCTTACGTAAAACCGTAGAGTGGTATTTAAATAATAAAGACTGGTGGCAAGCTGTGCTGGATGGCAGTTACAAGCTGGAACGCTTAGGGCAGGGAGCATAACAGATGAAAGGCATAATATTAGCCGGTGGCTCCGGCACCCGGCTGTATCCCATTACCCGTGGTGTATCTAAGCAGTTACTGCCAGTATACGACAAGCCGATGATTTACTACCCCTTATCAGTACTTATGTTGGCCGGGATTCGTGACATTCTTATTATTACCACGCCAGAAGACCAAGCCGCTTTTCAGCGCTTGCTGGGCGATGGTAGCGAATTTGGTATTAACCTCAGTTACGCAGTACAAGCAAGCCCTGATGGCCTTGCACAAGCCTTTATCATTGGCGAACAATTTATCGGCAAGGATAATGTATGTTTGGTGCTCGGCGATAATATTTTTTACGGTCATGGTCTGCGTCCGAAACTGCTAAGCGCAGCCTCAAGAGACTCTGGCGCCACTGTATTTGGCTATCAGGTAAAAGATCCTCACCGCTTTGGCGTTGTTGAGTTTGATGAAAGCTACAAAGCGATTTCGATAGAAGAAAAGCCAGCCAAACCAAAATCAAATTACGCGGTTACCGGACTGTATTTTTATGATAACGATGTTATCGACATCGCTAAAAATATAGCGCCATCAGCTCGGGGTGAGTTAGAGATTACCTGTGTCAATAATGAATATTTAAAACAGGGTCGCTTGAATGTAGAGCTATTGCGAAGAGGCTTTGCCTGGTTAGACACAGGTACATATGACAGTTTGATAGAAGCGAGTGCTTTCGTTCAAACAGTCGAACACAGACAAGGTTTTAAAATTGCGTGTTTAGAAGAAATTGCTTGGAGAAATGAGTGGTTATCAGAAGAGCAGTTAAAAAAATCCGCAAAAATAATGTCTAAGAACAGCTACGGTGAGTACTTAAATACTCTGAGTGAAGCTAACAAATAAGAAATTATAAAGACTTTTATATATGTACCTTAAATCATCGACGACAGTAAAGGTTTTCGCCACCGGGCTTAAAGGATATAAAACAGTCCAGGCGATAAGCGAAGAAACAAAAGATGTAATTGTTGTAATAGGTAGAGATTTAAATGTAAAGAATGATTTTTCGAAAGAAATTGAATCTTTATGTGAAGATAATAAACTAGAATACACCTACGACACAAAAAGTAATAGCAAAGAGTTTGGTCTCGCTATCGCCGCTGGTTGGCAAAGGATGATTTTTGATATACCGTCATCTGCTCTGATCGTTTTCCATGACTCATTATTGCCGAGGTACAGAGGGTTTAACCCATTAGTCACTGCTTTGTTAAATAAAGATGATGTCATTGGCCTGACAGCTTTACTGGCGGCGGATGACTATGATTGTGGTGATATAATATCGCAGATTAAAATTCCGGTTTCCTACCCAATTGTTATCGAAGATGCGATTAAAATTGTTAGTGAAGCTTATTATGACGTTGCTAAAAAAGCATATGCAATGTTTGTAAGCAATAAGCTTATAGGAGAGCCGCAGGATAATGAATTGGCGACTTACAGCTTATGGCGTGATAATGATGATTATTCTATAGATTGGCGGCAAGCATCTGAAGAAATCCAGCAGTTAGTAAACTGTGTCGGATATCCTTATCTTGGAGCATCAACTTTCATCGGCGATGATCAAGTAAGAATAAAAGAAGTAAGTTTAGTAAAAGATGTTGTAATAGAGAATAGAACGCCGGGAAAAATAATATTTTTTGATAATGGAAAACCAGTCATTGTGTGTGGTAGCGGTTTGCTGAAGTTAGACGAAATTGAAGATAACGATGGTAATTTGGTTAATATAAAAAAGCTTAGAACAAGGTTTAAATAGAAATGATTCCATTTAATATGCCGCCATATACTGGTGAAGAAGACCATTTAGTATTAGACGCAATGCGTGGGCCAAAGTTATGTGGCGATGGCCCTTACGCGTTGAAATGTCAAAAATGGTTTGAGGATCAGTTGGGATGTCTTAAGACTTTACTCACACCTTCTTGTACTCATGCACTTGAGATGGCGGCAATTCTTATTGATATACAGCCGGGCGATGAAGTCATTATGCCTAGCTATACCTTTGTAAGCACCGCAAATCCGTTTGTATTACGTGGCGCCAAAGTTGTTTTCGTTGATATCCGCCCTGATACCATGAATATTGACGAGACCCTTATAGAGGCGGCTATTACGGATAAAACAAAAGCGATAGTCCCTGTGCATTATGCAGGTGTCAGTTGTGACATGGACACCATTATACGGATCGCTGACAAGTATAAGCTTTTTGTTGTGGAAGATGCTGCTCAGGCATTTTACTCATATTACAAAAACGAGCCTGTTGGAACTCGTGGGCACCTTGCGGCGTTTAGTTTCCATGAAACAAAGAATGTAACCAGCGGTGGTGAGGGCGGGCTGCTTATTATTAATGACAAACGTTTTGTCCAGCGTGCCGAGATAATTCGGGAAAAAGGCACCAACCGCAGTCAATTTTTCAGAGGAATGGTTGATAAGTATACTTGGGTTGATGTAGGTAGCAGCTATTTACCCTCCGAGATTCAGGCTGCCTATCTTTATGGTCAGCTGCTGAATGCGGAAAAGATCCAAGCCAAGCGTCTGGAAATTTGGCGTAACTATTACAACGGTTTATTACCCCTTGTACAGCGTGAACTTATAACGCTGTCAGCTGTTCCGGGCGACTGCAGCCAAAATGCGCATATGTTTTACCTTAAAGTGCGGGATATCGAAGTACGAACACAACTACTGAGTCATTTAAAAGCGGCTGGTATTCTGGCTGTATTTCACTATGTACCTTTACATTCGGCTATCGCAGGCATGCAGTTTGGTAGTTTTATTGGTGATGACAACTTCACAACAGTAGAAAGTTCCAGACTCATCCGTTTACCACTCTACTATGGCATGGATATAGCGGATTGTGAAAAAGTCATCCGCGCTATATTTGATTTTTTTGATACCTTGTAAATGTACACTATTGATATAGATTAGACTGAATATAAGAAAAAATGACTAATAAAATATTGCATATTGCAACTTGCGCTAATTTCATTCCGCCTTTTATTAATAACATCAAAAAACATTTTAATTTTGATGAGCATGACTTTTTATTAATTAGTTCGGTGGCAGATGATGATCTGGTTGATGTGGAAAATGTAAAGCTATCATCGTTTAAGACTCTTCGTTCTAAGTTGAATTATTACTTTGCTGCCATTGTTAAAATGCATCAAGCCGATAAAATAATTTTGCATAGTTTATTTAATCAGAGATTGACACAGATTTTGTTTTTTACTCCATGGCTACTTAAAAAGTGCTACTGGATAATGTGGGGAGGTGACCTTTATGCATATCAATTTGGAGTTCGTAGTTGGAAATGGTATGTGAGTGAGTTCTTTCGTAGGCCTGTAATAAAAAATATGGGACATCTAGTCACCTATGTTGAAGGTGATGTAGAGCTTGCTAGAAAATGGTATAGAGCAAAAGGTAAGTATTGTGAGTGTTTAATGTATCCGAGCAACTTGTATAAAGAATACAAGATTCCTGACAAAAAAAGTGAAACTATTAATATTCAGGTGGGTAACTCTGCGGACCCTAGCAACAATCATATAGAAGTATTAGAAAAACTACTGCCGTACAAGAAAGAAAATATATTAATATATTTGCCTTTGTCTTATGGTTCTTCAGAGCACGCTGAAAATGTAATTGCGCAAGGACGAGAGTGGTTTGGTAATAAATTTAAAGCTATTACAGATTCTATGTCACTTGAAGATTATCTCGCGTTTTTAGGAACAATTGATATTGCGATATTCAACCATGAAAGGCAGCAGGCGATGGGTAACACGATAACGTTATTGGGGTTGGGTAAAACAGTTTATTTGAGAAGTGGTACAACTCAGTGGCAGCTATTTAAAGAAAAAAAATTGGTATTTGGAGACGTTGGGGATTTAGCAAATTTAGATTTTCTTGATACAAGAAGTAACATTGATGTTGTTAAGGCGTACTTTTCTGAGGGTAATTATAATAATCAGCTAGCTAAGATATTCGGTTGATTCTTTCAATATGCAATTTTTAATAATTACACTGAAGGAAATTGGTAAGCATGACTGATTATAAAAATATATGAATCCAAGAAAAATAGCTGCGTTTGCATTGGGGCCTCTAGGTGGTGCGGTTCTAGGGCTTATTACTATACCTCTAATGACTTGGTTTTTTTCTAAAGAGGATATTGGTCGTTTGGCTATGCTAAATGTTGTAACGAGCTTTTGCACTCTATTTTTTAGTTTAGGATTAGATCAAGCTTATGTTCGTGAGTTTAATGAGATTAAAAGCAAACCTAAATTATTCAAAGTCACATTTTTTCCAGGGTTTGTATTGTTGCTAATAGTTCTTTGTATCTTTATCAGTTCTGATAATTTAATTTCAAAAATGTTGTTTGAGCTAGATAGTCAATTACTTAGCTTGCTTGTTTCAATAGTGGTTTTATCTACTTTTATTACTCGTTTTTTATCCTTAATCTTAAGGATGAATGAACGTGGCGTAGCTTACTCTATGAGTCAGTTGTTGCCAAAGTTAATTTTAATTTTAATTATAGGCGCTTATATTGCCTTCTCAGCTAGAAATAATATCACCAATCTCCTAATAGCTAATGTATCGGCAACATTAATTGTTTGTATAGTCTATGCATGGAGCACTCGCGATGAGTGGTTAGCAAGTTTAAATGAGAGTATTGATTATAAATATTTGAAAAGTCTTGCGAGTTTCGGTATGCCTCTTGTTTTCGGCGGCTTAGCTTTTTGGGGGCTAACTGCAATAGATAAAATTTTACTAACGAAATTATCTAATTTTGAGGAACTTGCTTTGTATTCCGTTGCTGTTAGTTTTGCCGCTGCAGCAGCGATATTTCAGAGTGTTTTCAGTATCGTTTGGGCTCCGATTGTTTACAAATGGGCAGCAGTTGGAGAAGGGCTTGAAAATATTTACAAAGTGAATCGCTATGTTTTGCTGGTCGTAATAATACTATTTTGTTTGGGGGGGTTGTTTTCATGGGTGATAACCTTCGTTTTACCTAGCAATTATGGTGCAGTTCAGTGGGTTCTGATTTCGTGTTTAGGGCTTCCTTTATTTTATACTCTTTCAGAAACTACTATAGTAGGTGTTGGTGTTACTCGCCGCTCAGGCTTCGCGATGCTTGCGGCTCTCCTGGCTTTCATCGTAAATCTACTTGGGAATTGGTGGCTAATACCAATCTTGGGAGCGAAAGGTGCAGCAGTGAGTACTTGTATATCATTTTGGCTGTTCTTTATACTGAGAACGGAATTTGCTATCTACGTTTGGAAACCTATGCCTCGTCTTATCTTGTACAGTTATACGAGTTTGCTTGTAATTGGAGCTGTAGTAAGTACTATATATGGTGAATTGTATAATAATTATTTGACATTGTTTTGGTCTGTAATTTTGTTAAGTGTATTTATTTTTTTTAAAACTGAATTTTTTGAAGCGAAAAGTTGGATTATTAGCAAACGGTTAAGTTAAATTGCTGTGTTTGAATTGCGTGTGCCAAAAACTAATAATTTAAGATTGACTATGTAATATCTTAATCTTATTTTTTCTGCACTTATTTGCGTAAATATTATACTATCCATTTAGGTTTTCCGAGTTAAATTTAATGCCACTATGTGTTATATAATGATTTTGATTTTTTACAAGGTATTTCTGTATGTATAGAATTAGTTTGTTGTTCTATTTTTTGTTTCTTATCTGGCTTCCGGGGGCAAATGCGAAGGGAGTTAGTTGTAGGTTGAGATGCTTTTATTTCAGAACTTGGGCTAAGTCCTTTGGCGATGGCTCTGTAGTTATGAAAGGTGTAAATGTATCTAACCCATATAATTTATCTGTTGGAGAAAACTCTGGGCTGGGAATAAATGCTTATTTAAGTTGTGTTGCTGAAGTCTCAATTGGTGATAGAGTGTTAATGGGGCCTGATGTGATGATATTCACGTCTGATCATAACTGGTGTGGAATTGATAAAACTTACTTCAATAAAGGAATGTCTGAAGCCCCCGTTACTATCGAAGATGATGTTTGGATAGGGGCCAGAGCGATAATTTTAAAAGGAATCAAGGTTGGTAAAGGTGCAACTATCGCTGCTGGTAGCGTTGTAACAAAAGATGTTGAAAGTATGTCAGTTGTCGGTGGAGTTCCTGCTAAATTTATAAAATATAAATAATTATCGTCTTTATATGACTGGCTGTTCTTATGAGATTTTCAGTATTATTTTCTGAGTAAACTAATTTTAACTGGCCTTTTTTTCCGATTTTGCCTTTTAATATAACTTAGTTCATATTTTACCAAGAGCATTCTTTAGGGTTTTCCATGGAAAAAGCACTAATTGTTGGGTTACCATTTTTTGCCGAGAAGTATAATTACATGTTGAATGCGTATAACTCAATTGGTATTCACCCGAGAGTTTTAATTAATTCTGATTGTGTTGATTATGGAAACCATTTTGACATGCACTTTGCTGGAAGGGGTACGTTTTCGCGTATGTATAATTATGCTAAAACCATAAGGACCTATAATCCAGACTTTATTGATTGTTATGATTATTCCATATTGTCTTTATACTATGTTTCTGTAGCAAAGGTTCTTGGTGTTAAAGTAAGGTTCTGGCTGATAGGTGGGGAGCTAAAGGGCGACAAAACCCACTTCAATCGCAAGTCTTTCTTCTTGAGTCTATTCGTTAATGTGAAGAAGGTGCTTACAAGACAGAGTTTGAGGCTTTCTGATAAGATCTTTGCTAAAGAAGTTCATCATTTGGACTCAATTAAATCTATTGGGGAGGATTTACTTGCTAAAGTGGTAAGCATCTATAATTGTGTGCCAGTTGAAGAGAGTTATCATTCGCGCTCAAAGTTAAGTAAAGATTTTATATATGCTAATGCTGTTATTGAAAGTCGCAACGTCAAGTCTTTGGTTGAGGCATTTTCATCTCTTAAGAAAAATAATTTTGTGTTTTCTGCTTCTATCTTTGGATTTAACTCGATTTCCAATGTTGTATACGGCGTGAGAGGAGAATCTTATTCCAATGATGTTTTGGAACTTTATAAAGAACTTGATATTGGTGATGTTGTTTCGGTAGATGGTTTTATAAAAGATATCAGCGTTGAGTTAATAAAACACAAATTTTTCTTGTTCCCTGCAGAAGTGATTTTAGCTAACTACGCGTTACTGGAAGCGATGTCTCTTGGTTTAGTGCCTATAATTTTTCCAGGCGACGGGTATGAGAAAATTATAACGGATGGAGTCAACGGCATAGTAGCATTTGACTTTGATATTTACTCTGCTTTGGAAAGAGCATTAAAACTATCAGAAGATGATTATGCGAAAATGTCTGAGGCAGCATATCAAAAAATTAAGAATGAATTTTCTTTATCGCACTGGTCTTCTAAGCTGTTAGATACTCTTTAATCAGTGAAATAATACTTCTCTAAATGATGGTTACTCTATGCTGCCATACTTATTGATATTTTTTAGTTTGTATTCTTCAATCATTTACGATAGAACAAAGTTTGAAAAACTAGTTTTTGTATTTTTATCCTTCGTTTTATTTATTTTTTCCGCGTTTCGTGTCGGGGGAACTGGTCCTGCTGATTATGATGCATATCTACGACTATATTCAAAGGTGGCAAGCTGGGAAAATGTTGTTGATCCAACTATTCATGCAGAGGCTGGTTTTAGAATTCTATCGTATTTAGGTAACGCCGCAGGCTTTGATGGTCAATTTATAATTTTCTCCATGGCGTTGTTATCTGCGTTTCCAATAATGTGGGTGATTCATAAATATTCTTGTTATCGAATTATTTCGTTGTTGGTCTGGATGCCATATTTTTTAACAATGAATATGCATGCTTCAAGAGTGTCAGTGGCCGCAGCTTTTGGGTTGCTTTTTATTATTAATTATTACTACTCAAAAAAAATTATCTCTTTGCTGTTTCTGTTGTTGGCAATTTCATTCCACAGCTCTGCAATTTGTTTGCTTCTGGTCTTTCTAACGAAATTGACTTACCGGCAACTGATGTCGGTTTTTTGCATTTCGATATTTCTCGGCTTTACTATGAATCCGTTAATTCTAATTGCAGAAGCTTTTAAGCTTGTTGGGTTGGATATTATTTCGTGGATGATAGTGTCTTATATTTCCTCTGATGATTATGGATATCCTATGAAGTTTTACGATCCCAGAATAATCCTCGGCGTTGTTACTATATTTTTAATATATAATATTAGAAAGTCTATAACTCATATGTTTGATAATTATGTGTTTAAGTTATTTTTTGTTGGCATGATATTAATTGTTTTGTTTTCAAGTGTTACTATAATCGCCTGGCGTCTGAGTTATTTTTATCTTATTTCATGTGTTTTGGTTATCCCTCTTATATGCAAATATTATAATTACAGGTTTTCTATGTCGCTTGGCTATATAAGAGTAATGTCAAATTTTTACTCGCTAATTTATGTTCTTTATATTTTTCCAATTGTTTATAACGCACAGTCTTATGGTTTTTACTTAGGTTAGAAAATATTTAATGAAAAAAATGCTTATGATTGACACTACTTGGCCCATTAATAGCCGAACCGAAAGGTTTAGAGTGTCTCTATCGAAAAAGTACTTAGTGCATGTCTCGGCTTGGAATCGAGGGGCTTCGAAGAATGACTCTGTGCAAGGTCATGATGTATTAGATAGCAATATCAAGTATGGGAATAGGTTTGGAAAGCTTTTTTTACTACCAAAATTTATTAGACACAATGTTCGTGTAGTTAAAAATAATTCGCCAGAAATTATTTTTGCTAGCCATTGGGATTCCTTAATTTGCGCTGTTATTGCAAAAAAAATAACAGGAAGTACAGCTAAAATTGTTTACGACTGTTTGGATTTGCCTAGTTCCAGTAACAGACTGCTACTGAAATTGCTAAAGATGGTAGAAAGTTTTAGTTTAAGCCGTACTGATTTTGTGATTTTTGCTTCTAGATATTATCCTGATTTATATGATTTAAATCAGAGTTACCTTGTTTACGAAAATTACCCTTCGAGATATTCTTCTCCAGCTCTAGACAGTTCGCCTTCATGGTATGACGTAGCAAAAAAGTTGAAAATTGAAAGCAGTGCTTCGGTATCTTGGATTGGAGTCGTACGATACCCAGAAGTTTTATGTAATTTAATCCTGTCGATTAAAGCTTTAGATATTAAGTTATTTGTATTCGGTGATGGGCCAAGCTTGGATTATTTAAAAAGTTATGTATTATCAGAAGGGGTTGAAGATAAGGTTCATTTTTTCGGAAGATATAAATATAACGAACTCCCTTTTATATATGAAGTTACAGATTTTGTTTGGGCTGCTTACCCGACTTTGGATTTCAACTCTGTCTACGCTATATCAAATAAGTATTTCGAAAGTTCTTTATTTTGCCGTGTACCCATATTTTCTAACAATACTAAAATGGCTGAAAGTTTAAGAGGAATAAATCCTAACGTATTGCTTGTTGATGAGTATGATGTTGATAGTATATATGTTACGTTGAGTATTGCTATTGGCGAAGATATTAATAATTTACCTTTTTGTAAATATGAGGCAGACGTGTTCTGGGATGATGTGGAAGATAAACTTTTCGACGCTCTTAGTGGTATTTAGCTTGATATTTGAATAATTGAAGTGTGTATATGAAGAAAATACTTATTGTTGCCCCTTACTGCTCACTGCCTTCGGAGCCTTATTTTAACCGGTTTTTATATTTGGCTCAGCAGATGACTGGCTTATATGAGGTTACACTGGTTACCAGTAAGTTCAGGCATTTTGACAAGGCTCATAGGGTAGATGTCGGTTTTTCGACATTTAGAATTTGTCTTATTGATGAGCCGGGATATAAAAGTAATGTTTCTTTTAAGAGGTTGATAAGCCACAGGGTTTTTATCAATGGTTTTAAATCATGGCTAAGTGAAAATTTTGATTTTGATCTCGTTTATTCTGCTTATCCGCTGATTGAGACTAATGTTATTTTGGGGAAGTTGAAGAAAGAAAAGAATTTTAAGTTGGTAGTCGATGTGCAAGATGTATGGCCTGAGTCTATTTCTTCAGCGATACCGTTGGTCGATTATATCTCACCTCAGTACTTGCCTTTTTCAAGCAAAGCGAATAAAGCTTATGCCTCTGCCGACGGTCTGGTGGCTGTTTCAAAAACGTATATGGATAGAGCGAGGGTGGCGAATAAGCATGCTTTATCTGAAGTGGTATATATTGGTAGCGATTTTGAGCTTATCCGTAACGCAGTTCCTAAAATTAAGGATAATGCAAAGTTTTTATTAGTTTACATTGGTACCTTAAGTTACAGTTATGATGTTGAGACTATAGTAAGGGCTGTTAATGCATTGGTTGCTGATGGCTATCCTATAGAATTTCATATTTTTGGCGGCGGGGGATTCGAAGCGAACCTCAAGAGGGTTGCAAAAGATGGAGTCGTCTTTCACGGTTTTATGAATATACGGGAAGTTTATTCGTTCATGAAAGGTTGTGATGTTGCAGTCAATTGTCTTTCATCTGCTGCGAAGCAGTCCGTGACAAATAAACTTTCTGATTTTATGAGTGTTGGCATTCCAATTCTTAACAGTCAACGTAATGAAGAAGTTCTGGAGTTGTTACAAGGTAAGGATCACGAGAATTACATTTCAGGCGACATTAAAGATGCAACTGATAAAATTTTATCGATGTACAATCGCAGATTAGAGTTAAATTTCAAACCTGATATTCGATTTGACAGGGAAGTTGAGTATAAGAAAATTTTTAAGTTAGTCGAAGAGATGTTGAGGAAGTAATGGTACGATTTTTTAGTTTTATTGTGTCTCTGGTTGCTTTGCTTGCTTTGTCGCCATTAATTGTTCTGGTGGCTTTATTTATAAGAATTAAACTCGGTTCACCAGTGCTGTTTAAGCAAGTTCGCCCTGGTTTATACGGTAAGCCATTTAATATGCTGAAGTTTCGCTCGATGCTGGATGCGGTAGATAAAGATGGCAATCCATTACCTGATGAGCAGCGCTTAACCCGCTTTGGCCGTATTCTGCGTTCAACCAGTTTAGATGAATTGCCCGGGCTGATTAACGTGTTGAAGGGAGATATGAGCCTGGTAGGGCCGAGACCGCTTTTGATGGAGTATTTACCTTTGTACTCACCGGAACAGGCAAGACGGCATGATGTTCGGCCCGGTATTACTGGCTGGGCGCAAGTGAATGGCCGTAATGCCATTAGCTGGGAAGATAAGTTTAAATTGGATGTCTGGTATGTCGAAAATCGTAGTATGTGGCTGGACATCAAGATTTTATTTCTGACCGTAAAAAAAGTATTTGTCCGGGAAGGTATTTCTGCCGCAGGTGAAGCGACAATGAGTAAATTTACCGGCAGTAGTGATAAATGAAAACGTTGGCAATATTGGGTGCTAGTGGGCATGGCAAGGTTGTTGCCGATGCTGCATTGAGTTCAGGCTTATGGACTAAAATCGTTTTTTATGATGACGCCTGGCCAGCTAAAAAGAAGAATGGTCAGTCAGATGTTGTCGGTAACACTCAAAGCCTTTTTAGCGCGCATGAAAAGCCGGAGGTTGTTGTTGCGATTGGTAATAATATGGTTCGACTTGCTAAGCAAAGTGAGTTAGTTGCAGAGGGTTTTGCTGTGGCAACTGTGGTGCATTCTACTGCGACAGTCTCCTCTTCAGCTATTGTCGGACGAGGTACTGTTGTGATGGCTGGTGCTGTTGTGAACGCTGATGCCAGGATTGGTGCAGCTTGTATTGTGAATTCAAATGCAGTGGTAGAGCATGATTGTATTTTGGCTGATGCTGTTCATATTAGCCCCGGCGCTTGTTTGGCCGGCGGAGTTACAGTCGGTGAGTTCAGTTGGGTTGGTATCGGCGCCTCTGCTATTCAGCTAAAGCGTATTGGTAAAAATGTAATGGTTGGCGCCGGGGCTGCAGTGGTTAATGATCTGCCTGATGGTGTAACTGCAGTGGGTGTGCCAGCCAGAATTATTAAGTCGTGATGGAGCGGTATGTTAAACACTAAATTTTCCCCATGGCCAAGCTTTACAGAAGAAGAAGCCAATGCTGTTCGTGATGTGGTGTTGTCCAATAAGGTGAATTACTGGACTGGCCAGGAATGTCGTGAGTTTGAAAAAGAATTTGCCGCCTGGGCGGATGCTAAATACGCTATTGCCTTAAGTAATGGTACTTTGGCACTTGATGTGGCGTTAAAAGCTTTAGGTGTGGGTGTAGGTCATGATGTTATTGTTACACCTCGCACCTTTTTGGCGTCTGCTTCTTCAGTGGTTACTGCTGGTGCGAATCCTGTTTTTGCCGATGTGGATCTAAACAGCCAGAACATTACAGCGGAAACCATCGAAAAAGTGTTAACACCTAACACCAAGGCCGTAATAGTGGTGCATCTTGCTGGCATGCCAGCCGCTATGGATCCTATTATGGCATTGGCAAAAAAGCACGGTTTTGCGGTGATTGAAGATTGTGCGCAGGCGCATGGCGCTAAATATAAAGGCCGTTCTGTTGGTTCTATTGGTCATATCGGTGCCTGGAGTTTCTGTCAGGATAAAATTATGACCACCGGCGGCGAAGGCGGTATGGTTACCACGAACGATAAAGAGTTATGGTCTAAAATGTGGTCTTATAAAGATCATGGCAAAAGCTTTGAAGCAGTGTATGAGCGTGAGCACCCGCCTGGGTTTCGCTGGGTGCATGAAAGTTTCGGCACCAACTGGCGCATGATGGAAATGCAGGCTGTTATTGGCCGTATTCAATTACGCCGTATGACGGACTGGACTAAAGCACGGCAGCAAAATGCCGCAAAACTAGATGAGGTTGCTACTAAATATCCGGTTTTACGCGTGGTTAAGGTTCCGGCAGATTATCAGCATGCCGAATACAAACATTATTTCTTTGTAAACCCGGATAAATTAGCTGATGGCTGGAGCCGCGATCGTATTGTTGATGAAATTGTTGCCCTGGGCGCGCCTTGTTATCAGGGGAGTTGCTCAGAGGTGTATTTGGAAAAAGCCTTTGATAACACCCCGTGGCGACCTGTTGAACGCTTGCCAAATGCCAGATTGCTGGGCGAAACCAGTATTATGATGTTGGTGCACCCGACTCTGACAGCAGACGAAATAGCGCTAAGCTGTGATGTATTAAAAGAGGTGTTACAGCTAGCAAGTAATTAAATAGAACGGTTTCTGCCCGCATATTGCAGGCAGAAACCGCCGGCTATCTGCAACAGAGCTGAATGTAGCCGACTATTTTAAATCTATTTTTATCACAGTAGCGGCAAAGGGAGCAGGAGATCGGGTTAGAAAATAACTGCCAAATCTCCCCCAGCCCCCTCTTTACTAAAGAGGGGGAGAAAAAGCAGTGAGTTGCAAGCCTCCCTTTGCTAAAGGGAGGTTGGAGAGATTTTGGGGGAATTCTATGTTGCCTTACAACAAAGTGCTGAAAACGTTTTCCCGGGAGCTACGCAGCAATCAGACGGATGCAGAGCAATTGCTTTGGCAAGCCATAAGGAAGAAGCAACTGCTAGGGGCTCAGTTTTACCGGCAAAAGCCTGTTGTGGGCTACATTGCTGATTTTTATTGTGCAAAAGCTAAACTGGTAATTGAACTGGATGGTGGAGTGCATAATGCTGCAGATGCTCAGGAGTATGATGCTATCCGGGACAATGTTATGGCATCGCTCGGTTTAACTGTTTTGCGATTTTCTAATCAACAGGTAGAAACGGAGCTATCAGCTGTGTTAGCGGAAATTGAGCAACACTTGCAAAGCTTCAAGTCTCCCCCCAGCCCCCTCTTTGCTAAAGAGGGGGGTAGGTACCTTTAAAGTCCCTCTTTGAAAAAGGGGGATTTAGGGGGATTTGAGGTTGGAGGGATTTACTGCTGGAAGGATTCTGGATTTAAAAAGGATTTTTATGCAACTATATGAGAAACCCCAATTTATCCACCATGGCGCCGTAGATGGTGTTACCGGTTCTTGTCATGAATACCGCATCAGCGACGGCTACGGCCTGTTAATTGACTGCGGGCTGTTTCAGGGCGCTGAAGTTTCTGCTTCAGGATCGGCCAGTTCGCCCCAGATTACTTTCCCGCTGGCGCACATTCGCGCCCTTATCGTCACACACGTGCATATTGACCATGTGGGGCGGATTCCTTATTTGCTGGCCGCCGGTTTTACCGGGCCCATTTTTTGTACTGTGGCTTCTGCCACTTTATTGCCACTGGTGCTGGAAGATGCACTTAAAGTGGGTGTTACCCGTGATGAGGCGCTGATAACAGCTTTTTTAGCCAGAGTGCGCCGCCAGTTAGTGCCTTGTGAGTTTAAGCGCTGGGTGGCTTTACCTGCTTTAGAGGGGGCGGCAATTAAAGTGCGGTTTCAGCCTGCCGGCCATATACTGGGCTCTGCTTATATTGAGCTAAGCCATAACACGCCCGCCAAAAAGGCGTATAAAACGGTATTTTCCGGCGATTTGGGCGCGCCCTATGCGCCGTTGTTACCGGCACCCCAGCCACCTTATGCAGCAGATGAAGTAGTAATAGAAAGCACCTATGGTGATAGATTACATGACAACCGGCGCCAGCGCATAAAACGGTTAGAGCAGGTGCTGCTGCACTCATTACAGGATAACGGCACTGTGTTGTTTCCGGCTTTTAGTATTGGCCGCACCCAGGAGTTATTGTATGAGCTTGAAGCCATTATTCACCGTTTGCGTGGGCAGAAAATTCATCAGAATTTACATTGGGATGAATTGCAGATTATTGTTGATTCACCGCTGGCGGCAAAGTTTACCCAGGCATACAGCGATTTAAAAAGCTGCTGGGACAGCGAGGCCAAACAGCGTTTGCGCCAGGGCCGCCACCCGCTTAGTTTTACCCAGTTACATACTATAGACAGTCATAGCCAGCATTTAGATTTGGTGCAGTTTTTAGCCCGCACTAAACAGCCCGCTATTGTTATTGCTGCCAGTGGTATGTGTGAAGGTGGCCGGGTGGTTAATTACTTAACTGCCTTACTGGCCGATAGGGCGCATCAGGTGGTATTTGTTGGTTATCAGGCACGGGGTACTCTGGGGGCTGCAATACAGCGTTTTGGCCCGCAGGGCGGCTATGTTGAAATTGACGGCCAACGTATTAATATTGGCGCAGAGATTATTACGTTAAGCGGCTATTCAGCACATGCCGACCAAGCTGGTTTAATTAATTTTGTAAATCGTATGGTACGTAAGCCACACCGGGTGCGCATAGTACATGGTGATAACAATGCCAAGCAGACGTTGCAAAGGGCACTGGCGGCTTATGTCAAAGAAGTGGTTATTAGTGTTTAGTGTTGAGTTTTGAGGTAAACTCCGCGCTTAAAATTCACAACTCACACCTCATAATTCAAAAAGGTTGTTATGTCAGGTTTAAAAATTGCTATTGCCGGTACCGGCTATGTAGGGCTATCTAATGCTATGTTACTGGCACAGCATAATAACGTGGTGGCGCTGGATATAGTGCCGGAAAAAGTAGCGCTGTTAAACGCTAAACAATCGCCTATTGAAGATAAAGAAATTAGCGATTTTCTGCTGCACAAAGCACTGAATTTTACTGCCACGTTGGATAAACAGCAGGCCTATGTTGATGCCGATTTTGTCATTATTTCAACGCCAACAGATTACGACCCGCAAACTAATTACTTTAATACCAAAAGTGTTGAAGCCGTTATCGCCGATGTAATGGCAATAAACCCCAATGCAGTAATGGTAATTAAGTCTACCGTGCCGGTAGGCTATACCAAGAGCGCACGGGAAAAGTTTGCTACTGCCAACCTGATTTTTTCGCCGGAGTTTTTACGCGAAGGCCGGGCGCTATATGACAACCTTTACCCGTCGCGTATTATTGTTGGTGAGCAAAGCGAGCGGGCGACGCAGTTTGCTGCATTGTTACAACAAGGCGCTATTAAGCAGGATGTACCGGTATTATTTACCGACAGCACCGAAGCCGAAGCGATAAAGCTATTTTCTAATACCTACCTGGCGATGCGGGTGGCGTATTTTAACGAGCTGGATAGCTACGCCGAAAGCCATGGCTTAAATTCGCGGCAGATTATTGAAGGCGTAGGCTTAGATCCGCGCATTGGCAAGCATTACAACAACCCCAGCTTTGGTTATGGCGGTTATTGCTTACCTAAAGATACTAAACAGTTACTGGCTAATTACCAGCATGTACCTAATAACATTATGCAGGCAGTGGTAGATGCCAACCGCACCCGTAAAGACTTTATTGCTGAATCTATTTTAAAGCGTAACCCGAAAATAGTCGGTGTATACCGGTTGGCAATGAAGGCCGGGTCAGACAATTTCCGTGCTTCTGCTATTCAGGGCATTATGAAGCGGATTAAAGCTAAAGGTATTGAAGTAGTGGTATATGAACCTGAGCTAAAGCAGGGGGAGTTTTTCCGCTCACGCGTTATTAAAGACCTGGCCGAGTTTAAGCAAATTTCTGATGTGATAGTGGCAAACCGGCGCAACGAAGCTTTAGCTGATGTTGAAGATAAAGTGTATACCCGGGATTTGTTTGGTAGCGACTAGCTATTAGCTATTAGTTGTTAGTGTTGAGTGTCGGAGTTTAGATGAAAGTATTAAAAGCGGTTATTCCTGTTGCAGGACTGGGCACGCGAATGTTGCCGGCAACTAAAGCAATACCGAAAGAAATGCTGCCGGTGGTGGATAAGCCACTGATACAGTATGTGGTAAGTGAATGCATTGCCGCTGGTATTAAACAAATAGTACTGGTGACGCATTCATCGAAAAATAGCATAGAAAACCACTTTGATAAAAGTTTTGAGCTGGAATCTATGCTGGAGTCGCGGGTTAAGCGCCAGTTATTGGACGAAGTGCAGGCAATTTGCCCGAAAGATGTAACCATTATGCATGTGCGTCAGGGCGAGGCCAAAGGCCTGGGCCACGCCGTGCTATGTGCTTTGCCGCTGGTAGGTAACTCGCCATTTGCAGTGTTACTGCCCGATGTGTTGATAGATGCTTACGACAGCGATTTACGCCGTGATAACCTGGCAAAAATGGTGCAGTTATTTGAGCAAAGCGGTGTTAGCCAGGTAATGGTTGAGCCGGTGCCGCATAACATGGTAAGCAGCTATGGCGTTGCCGATGTTGGTGGCCACCAGATGACCGCCGGTGAGTCTGTCAGAATGACAGCAATAATAGAAAAACCCGCTGTTGAGCAGGCACCGTCTAATTTAGCGGTGGTGGGGCGTTATGTGTTTAGCCGAAACATTTGGCAACAGTTGAAGCGCACCCCGGTAGGGGCGGGTGATGAAATTCAGCTGACAGACGCTATTGCCTTACTAATGGAAGCTGAAACGGTTAACGCTTACCATATTAGTGGCCGCAGCCATGACTGTGGTAATAAGCTGGGCTATATGCAGGCTTTTGTTGAGTATGGCCTGCGCGACAAACAGCTGGGACCGGGTTTTAAGCAGTGGTTAAGCAAATTGTTGCATACTGCAGGTTAATGCTCAGTGAAACTTGCCATTGTGGTATAACCACACCGGCAGCAGATTTAATTATTGGCAACCTTTAAATGTAATGGTTGCAAGGACGAGGTAACAAATGCTGGCTTGGTTATTAAGTTTGCCACGCTCTGTTAAGCGTTTAGTGTCAGTAATTGCTGATATGTGTTTTTTAATCAGCTCGCTGTTTGCGGGCTATTTTTTAACCCAGCACGATGAGCAGACTCATATTGCTGAAATTGCGCTGGCTTTTGCGGTAACGCTGCCGGTAACGCTATTTATTTTTACCAAACTGGGGTTATACCGTGCAGTTATCCGCTATATTGGCCAGCATGCACTGGGGGCGGTACTGGCCGGTATAGTAAGCAGTGCTTTTGTGCTGGCGTTGTTGTTTGGCCTGTTTAATGTACATGATAAAGGCAGCCTGATTTTTGTTTATGCTATTTTGGCATTAGTTAGCTCGGGCGGCTTGCGTTTGCTGGCGCGAATGTTTTTAGTGCAACGTAATAATGGCCATAAAGAGCGCGTGCTTATTTATGGTGCTGGCTCATCTGGCCGCCAGTTAGCGCAGGCGCTGATTAACGGCGAGCAGTATCATCCGGTGATATTTATTGATGATGACACTACGTTGCATCGCTCTACTATTTTGGGTGTACCAGTAGGCGCGCCTGCACAAATAACCAGCCTGATAAAATCACACAATATCAGCCGTATCTTATTAGCCTTGCCATCTGTTAGCCGCTCACGCCGCCGCGAAGTGCTTGATGCGTTGGAAGAGCTGCCAATACCGGTGCAGTCTATCCCTGGTATGAGTGATTTAGTTGATGGCTCTATGCGTATTGATGAGTTGCAGGACGTAAAAATTGAAGATTTGCTGGGCCGGGATCCGGTAGCGCCGAAAACTAAACTGATGCAGGCTAATATTCACGGCAAGGTAGTTATGGTAACCGGTGCTGGCGGCTCTATCGGCTCTGAGCTATGCCGGCAAATTATTACCTGTGAGCCTAAAACTCTGGTGTTATTTGAACTATCAGAGTTTGGTTTATACGGCATAGAACAAGAACTCAGCGGCTTAATTAAGCAATATAAAGTAGATATTCAGCTAATTCCGGTTATGGGCACCGTACAGCGGCGCAACCGGCTGGAAACAGTAATGAAAGCCTTTAAAGTGCAAACAGTTTACCATGCTGCTGCTTATAAGCATGTGCCATTGGTAGAATATAATGTGGTTGAAGGCGTGCGTAATAATCTGTTTGGTACCTGGTATGCAGCCGAAGCGGCTATTGCCTCTGGTGTGGAAACTTTTGTACTTATTTCTACCGATAAAGCGGTGCGGCCAACTAATGTGATGGGGGCTTCGAAACGGCTGGCTGAACTGGTGTTGCAGGCATTGTCGCAACGTCAAAACAGTACCCGCTTTTGTATGGTGCGTTTTGGTAATGTGCTGGGCTCCAGTGGCTCTGTGGTGCCATTATTTCGTGAGCAAATTCGCCGCGGCGGCCCTGTTACCGTAACCCATAAAGATATTATCCGTTATTTTATGACTATACCTGAGGCCGCGCAGCTGGTAATACAGGCCGGTGCTATGGGCCATGGCGGTGATGTTTTTGTGCTGGATATGGGCGAGCCGGTTAAAATTGCTGACTTAGCCAAACGGATGATTCATTTAATGGGGCTGGAAGTAAAAGACGAAGTGCACCCCAATGGCGATATTGAAGTTAAATACTCGGGCCTGCGCCCGGGCGAAAAACTGTACGAAGAACTGTTAATAGGTGAAAGTGTACGCGAAACTGCCCACCCGCGTATTATGGCCGCCGATGAGGTGTACCTTAGCTGGAGCGAAATGGAGAGTTTGTTGCTACAACTGGATACCTTATGTGACAGTTTCGCAGTAGAGCAAATAATTGAGTTGATGCGCCTGGCGCCAACCGGGTTTAACTACAGCTGTGCCAGTAGCGATCTGGTGGTAAAGGCAGGTTGTGATGCTGAGTTAGGCTTACCCGCTGCTGTTGCATTAAATGTAGTAGCCGATAATACCCATGCTGTAACAGCGGTGGCGGCAAAAAAATACTGCTAACGTAAAACTGTTAACAGTAAGCTGCAAAAAGTATTGTTAATATGCATTTAGAGGTTGAGTAATGCTGTGCTTTACGTTACTCTTCGTCTAACTGGAAATCCAAGTTTGTTTATTGAGGGAATTGCTATGAAAAAATTAATTATTGCTGCTGCAGTAATGGCGTTAAGCGCTGGTGTTAATGCACAAGACGTTGCTGGCGGTGCAGATGCTAAAGAAGGTACTATTGGTGGTGTTGCAACTACTACTATCGCTGCTGGCGTAGTGGGTGTTGCTGTTGCTGCTGCGGTTATTTCTAATAACCGTGGTACTTCTGTAGTTGAGCCACCAGTGCTGTGTGATGATGGCAGCACACCGGTAAATGGCGTTTGTACCGGTACTACTGTAACTGTAACTGGCACAGGCACAGGCACTAATACTACAACTGCTACTGTAACAGTAACTTCAACTATATAAGCTTATTGCTTAAAAAAAGCCGCCTGCAGGCGGCTTTTTTATTGCTGTGGCTTTATTTGGCATTTTTATTCAGCGGGCATACACCTTGATAGCATTAATTAAAACGGTTTTTAGTGGCCTGGTGCTGCTAACCCTTACCGCTTGTGCCGGTACTTATCATTCTTATATTGATACCCTTAAACTCGCCTTTGCCGATACCCCGGACGCTGAACTTAGCCTGGCCGAGGTGCAGCAATCACGATACGATTTACTTTATGTAAAGCATGGTGAGCGGGCGCAGGCGGTAATGGTGCTAATGCACTTGGAGGCTGGCCAGCATAAATGGCTGTCGGCAGATAACGCCATGCTGATAATGGAGCAGGGCCGGCTGGTGCGCACTTTAGGTTTTGAACACGATTTACTGCACCTGACTAATACGCTTAACGATCCGCTACGGCGAATTAAAACTATTCAGCCGGACAACAGCTGGTTGCGCCTGGCTGACTGGCGCAACGGCGAGTATGGCTATGGGCTACGCTCGCGGTTTGAAGTTGTGCCGGCGCAGCAGTTGACAGTATTTCAGCAACAGCTGAACACCACCCTGGTAGTGGAACATGTTAGCTATACAGATAAAGCCAACTACCTGCGCTTTGATGGCAGCTGGCAAAATTACTTTTGGTTTGACAGTAAAACCGGCACTTTAATTAAAAGTGAGCAAAGGTTGGCGCCGTTCTGGCAACCGATAACTATGACGTATGCCAGCCGGATCGGGCGGCTGCTGCCACCGGTAAGTACAACTAATACCGGCGGTGGTCAATGAAGAACTTAAATATGCTTAAACAGTTAGTTTTTAGTGCATTGCTGATTGCACCCACAGTTTACGCTGCAGTAACGGTAGATATTAATGGTAACCGCCGTCAGTTTGATGCTAACCCTCGGCTACATGAAGTGCTGGCCCCGGTTGCTTTGCAAAGCAATTGGTACTGGCCCGCAGCAGCGTTGTATCAGCTGAACTCAGACCAGCCGGAGCAACTGCGCCAGCAATTGTTACAACAAATAGCCCAGTTAAAACAACAAAACGCCGCTGACAGTGATTTTTTTACTACTATGGAATCACTGGAGCGCCAACTGGCGTCCTGGCGTTTGGCAAAACGTATTGCGATGCCAATAGATTATGATTTGGCCCGGGTACGACCAGAGTTTAACCCGCGTTTTGATAACGGCGCTTATTTATTACAGCTAAAACAGCGCCCTGCCAGTGTGTATCTGTTTGGTGCGCTAAGCTCGGAGATGACGGTAACGCATCGAGGAGCCGCAGCGGCTGCTGACTATATTATCTCGGCGCAGCCAACGCCATTGGCTGATGTTGCTGAGCTGATACTGCTGCAGCCAAACGGTAAAGTACAAGCTGCTGGTGCAGCCTACTGGAACCATGCTCATATAGAAGCTATGCCCGGAGCTCAGGTTTTTATTCCGCTGCAAAGCCAGCTGTTTAGTTCACAGTTAGATATATTAAATAAGCGTTTACTTGAGCTTGCCAGCCACAGGGTGTTGCCATGACTGCAGTACGTATTCCGTTTTTACTTTCTTTAATTAGTCTGGCGTTGCAGCCCTTGGTTGCCAAAGCTGATGGCAGCGACAGCTGGCAGCAAAGCGCGGCAGGTGTGTCGCAAATGGCGCACGGTGGCGTGGGATTAATTCAGACGCCAACAGCCCGTATGGCGCCGGCCGGTGATTTATCGATAAACTACACCGACAACGAAGAGTATCGCTTATGGTCGGTAAGTATTCAGTTATTTGACTGGATGGAATCTACCGTGCGCTACACCGATGTGCGTACCCGGTTATATAGTCCTTTTCCTGGCTTTAGCGGCGATCAGACGTTAAAAGATAAGGGTATAGATGTTAAGTTTCGTTTACTGCAGGAGAGTACCTATTTACCTCAGGTATCTGTTGGTTTTCGCGACTTTGGCGGGACCGGCTTTTTTGAAAGTGAATTTATCAGCTTAAGCAAGAAGTGGGGTGATTTTGATTTTCACCTTGGTATGGGCTGGGGTTATTTAGGTAACAGTGGCAACACTAAAAACCCGTTTTGTGAGATAAAAGACAGCTTTTGCAGCCGGCCAGGCGGTTTTAGCGGGCAAGGCGGTAAGATAGATTATGATCAGTTTTTTAAAGGCCCGGCGGCATTATTTGGCGGTATTGAATACCAAACGCCGTGGCGGCCGTTGCGTTTAAAACTGGAGTATGAAGGTAATGACTACCAGAACGACAGCGCTGGTAAGCTTGAGCAAGATAGCCGCTGGAATATTGGCGCTGTATATCGCTGGAGAGATTTTAACTTTGATTTGAATTATCAGCGCGGTAATACCCTGGGTTTTGGTGTACATTATTCTATGAATTTACATAATGTTGTAATGCATAAAATAAAGCCTGCACCACGTATTATTCCTGAACAGTTAGACGGCACTAAGCAAATTACCGACCGTGATGCTTTGCCTACGGCATTGTTCACGGAGGCCGGTTTTGTGCTGCGTTCGTCTCAGATGACTGATGATGAGTTTGTATTGTATGGCCAGCAGGTCTCTTATCGTGACCATGATGAGGCTATTGAGCGGATTAGCCGGATTTTAGCCACAGAAGTACCGGCTAATATTAAAACCTACCGCATAGTAAACTATAATGGCAACCTGCCAATGGTAGAAACAGTAGTGGATGCTCAGCAGTTTATTAGTGCTGCCCGCTATGATTCGTTGCACAGTGACGTAAAATCAACTTATGTGCGCCAGCAGCCGGAGCTCCGAACGCTTGGTTTGACCGAGTTGCCGGATCAGACCGGTTTTTATACCGGTGTTGAAACATTTTGGATCCAAACCTTTGGTAACCCTGAAAACTTTTATATGTATCAGGGCGGAGTGTTAGCGAATGCCGGTTATAATTTAACCAGTAATTTTAGTGTTAACGGTGCGGCTAAAGTAACCTTGCTGGAGAACTTTGATAAATTTAATTATAAAGTTGATGCGCAAAATACGCCGCTACCCAGGGTACGTACTTATATCCGTGAATATGTAACCCGCAGTACAGTGTCGATGGAAAATTTGTATTTGCAATGGCAGGACCAAATAGCATCGGATATTTATGCCCAGGCTTATGGTGGTTATCTGGAGATGATGTTTGGTGGTGTGGGTGGTGAAATGTTATACCGCCCGGTAGATTCTAACTTTGCTATTGGTTTTGATATTAACTATGTACGCCAACGCTCTTATGAGAACGATCTGGACTTTTTTGACTATAAAACCTTTACCGGCCACGTAAATGTATACTGGAAGCCCGAGTTTTTACCGGATACCCAGCTGACATTTAATATTGGCCAGTTTTTGGCAAAGGATAGGGGGGTAAATGTCGATTTTGCCAAGCGCTTTGATAGCGGCATCATAGTGGGCGCTTATGCGGCCTTTACCAATGTGTCGTCAGCGGAATATGGCGAAGGCAGCTTTACCAAAGGCTTCTATTTATCAATCCCCTTTGATTTGTTCTCGCTACGCCCGGCTACAGGACGTGGGCGCTTACCCTGGGTACCGATTGCCAGAGATGGTGGCCAGCCACTGAACCGGCCTAATACTTTGATTAACGCTACCGAGCAGCGTTCACCATTCTACGACTAAGCCAGTGGCTTTGATTGGCAGAAAAACAAAACGGGAAGCCTGGCTTCCCGTTTTACTGTGTGGCAATAATAAACCGGTTACGCCGCCCCCAATACCCCTTAGCGCTTTAGCTCCATAGTGTTTTACTCAGGGTATTTACTTCGTCCGGCGTATCTTGCAGCAGCCAGTTGCAAATAGCGCTGGCAACGTTGGGGTAGTTTACTGTGCCGTGATGCTGTTTTTCGTTTAACCATTTCGCAATTACATTGGTGCTGAGGCTGTCGGTGCGGCTGGCTAATTGCAGTTGCTGCAGCGCCAGAGCATTGGATTGTTGCTCCATCTGGCCTTGCAGCGGCTTTACCATAATGTGTTTTTGCAGTTGCAGCGCCTCGCTTATCAGTTCAAAACCGGCATTACTCAGTACATGGCTGGAGTTGGTTAAATCGGCTTTAAAAGCGTGCAGCGCAGGTGGGTGAGTTTGTATGTGGCCGATAGCTGCTTTAGCCAAACCGGGGCCATACAGGCAAAACTGAAATCCGGTTAATGGTTTTAACAGGCGAATAACCTGCTGTTGGTCTTCAAATGGTAAATATACCAGCACTTTATTGGCTTCTATGGCTGTGTTGTGCTCAGCCTCGTCGATAATAGGTGGCAGGATGGGCTGGTTAAAATGGTGCCAGTGCAGGCCCAATTGTATTTGTGCCGGAGCAAAATGGCGGAACATAAGGTGTGTAACCAGGTTGGCGTGCTCCATCGGGATTTTATGCAAAAAGGCATACTGATGGCCAAGCGCTACGCTGTGCTTATTTTGCTGCTTTGCGGCGTGTGCGGTAATGGGCTCAAAATCCGTCAGAACCAGATCATAGCTGCTGCAATCGAGGGTTTTAATATCCTGCCACAGCGTTTTTACTGACGCTTGTTGCAGCGTTTGCCAGTAATTGACTTTGCCGGCTTTAGTCACGAAGGTTAAACCGCGTTTAACCTGATAATTGCCAAACTGCTGCATATCAAACAGTTGGTCGGCAGGACGGCCGGAAAACAGGTAGTCTACCTGCACTCCGGCTTTCGCCAGATATTTCCCCATGGCGCGGGCACGGCTGATATGACCATTTCCTGTTGCCTGCACACCATAGAGAATTTTCATGTTTTACTCCGTTGTTTGGCCTTGCCATACCAGGGCTTTAAAGTGAGCTCGGCACATGGATACGTAGCTTTCATTGCCACCAATTTGTACCTGCGAGCCTTCGGTTGCCGCCTTGCCATGCTCGTCTAACCGCACAACAAAGTTGGCTTTGCGGCCACAATGGCAAATGGTTTTCAGCTCTATCAGTTTATCGGCCCAGGCCAGCAGTGCTTCGCTACCAGCAAAGGTTTCGCCTAAAAAGTCAGTTCGCAGGCCAAAGGCCAGCACCGGTATATGTAAATTGTCGACGACATCGGTTAGCTGGCGCACCTGGGCCTTGGATAAAAACTGTGCTTCGTCTATTAATACGCAATCTAAACGGCCCTGTGCTTTTAGCTGTGTTACATGGCTGACAAAATTAAAGCTGCCATTAAAAATATGGGCATCCATTGCCAGGCCAATGCGCGAGCTTACTTTGCCCAGGCCATAGCGGTTATCCAGTGCGGCGGTGTAAATAGCCACTGTCATACCTCTTTCCTGATAGTTATATGCACTTTGCAGTAAAGAGGTTGATTTACCGGCGTTCATTGCCGAGTAGTAAAAATATAATTGCGCCATTGCATCATCCAACTAAAAAAGACGATGCAGTATAGCAATATCACTGCCTGAAATATAAAGGCATGAGATGACAGAATTAAGACACTGGTATCTTTAACCTGGCTGCATTAAGCTCTGAGCGGATTAAATTTGGAGAATAAAATGGAAAAACTGATCTTGCTGCCAGTGTTTGTGCAGATATTGCTTACCAGCGTGGTGATGGTACTGATGGGCAAACGCCGCATCAGGGCGGCTAAAAATAAAGAAATTACCGTAGCCGCATTTAAAACCATGAACCTGACGGGGGCCAATGAGCAGGTTATTGCCACCAGCCGTAATTTTGATAACCAGTTTCAGATGCCGATGCTGTATTTATTCAGTGTGTTGTTTACATTGCAACTGGGTTTGGCTGATTTGGGCTATGTGCTTTTAGGCGCTGCTTTTGTATTGTTGCGAATACTGCATACTGTCGTGCATATTGGCAGCAATAATGTGCGGCTGCGCTTTAATTTGTTTTTATCAGCGTGCCTGGCTTTGTGGTTAATTTGGCTGCGTTTAGCCTGGCAGGTGCTGGTGGCCTGATTAGTGCTGGCTTATTTTTCGCTGTTTTGTAGCGGCTTATTAGCCGCTACGTTATTTCCAGCATCCAGTGAAATATTGCTGCTGGCTTTGTTACAGCAAGGCTATAACTCACTATGGTTGTTTGTGGCCGCTACGGCGGGTAATACGCTGGGTAGTTGTATTAACTGGTACCTGGGGCTGAAGTTACTTAAATTTCAGCATAAGCGCTGGTTCCCGGTTTCTGAGGCTGCACTTGGCCGGGCACAGCAGCAGTTTCAGCGCTTTGGCAGCTGGAGTTTATTATTTGCCTGGTTACCGGTGGTGGGCGATCCTTTAACTTTAGTCGCCGGTGTGCTGAAGGTGCGGTTTAAAGTATTTATGTTGCTGGTGCTGGTGGGTAAGGCAGCACGGTACGCCATATTAATTTGGTTTGGTAACCTCTGGCTGGTGTAATTAATCATGGTAAAAAGCCGCTGGATCCGTCATCATTAGCGGCATTATTGATCCGCTGAACAGGAACCACTTATGGATTATCAATTAACGGCTGAAGAGCTTAAACGCATCACTGCATTAGACGCTGAGCAGCGTTACACTTATTTTATTCAGGCGGTTGCTGATCTGGAAAAAATCTGGATTTTAACCGATGAAGACGGTTTTGTACTGGTAAGTGCTGAAGACGAGCGTTGTATTCCGGTATGGCCACATGCCGAACTTGCTGAACAGTGGATTGAGGGTGAGTGGGCGCATTGTTCTGCTCAGGCTGTTGATGTGGACACCTGGCTGGATAAATGGACGTCAGGCTTAAACGGCGACGAGCTGGCAATTGCCGTGCTGCCGGACACTGATGGCCCGGGCGTGGTAGTAATGCCTGATGAGCTGGCAGAAACCCTGTTAAATGAAATGCAGGAAGACTAACGTTGTCGTGCTGTTAAAAATACCGTAGGGGCGCTTAATTGCGCCCCTTGCTGTTTTAGTTGACTAATTCGTTGCCGGTGGCAGTACTACTGGCAAATGCCAGTAAATTATCACTGGTTACCTGACAAATTTCCTGCAATGCCTCTTTGGTAAAAAACGCCTGATGGCCGGTGATTAGCACATTAGGGAAAGTTAGCAGGCGTTTAAATACCTCGTCGTCTATAACCTGCTCTGACAGGTTTTCAAAGAATAAATCGGCTTCCTGCTCGTATACGTCTAAGCCGAGATAACCAATTTTGCGGTTTTTCAGCCCGGCTATTACCGCTTTGCTATCGATTAGTGCGCCGCGGCTGGTGTTTATTAACATTACACCATCTTTCATGCTGCCAATGCTGTAGTGGTTAATCAGATGCTTTGTATCGGGTGTAAGCGGGCAGTGCAGGCTGATAATATCGCTTCTGGCATATAATTCGGCCAGTGGCACATAGCGACCGCCCAGCTCGGTAATATGTGGGTTTTGTGCAATATCATGGCACAGTAGCTGGCAACCGAAACCGCGTAGTATCCGCGCTGTGGCAAGGCCAATACGGCCGGTGCCAATTAAACCTACTGTTTTGCCAAACAGGTTAAAGCCGAGCAGGCCGTCCAGCGCAAAGTTATCATCACGTACCCGGTTATAAGCTTTATGCAGTTTGCGGTTAAGGCATAACATCATACCTACAGTATGCTCGGCTACTGCTTCAGGTGAGTAAGCCGGTACCCGTGAGACACGAATGCCAAGGATTTTGGCAGCGTCCAGATCAACATTATTAAAACCAGCGCAGCGTAACGCTATCATTTCGATGCCGAGCTCTGACAGCTGTTGTAGTACTTCTGCATCCAGCTCGTCGTTAACAAATACACACACAGCATGGCTGCCGGCAGCCAGTTTTACGCTGTCTTTATTTAACCGGGTTTCGTGGTAGCTAAATTGCAGGCTACGGTCAGCCCATTGGCTGAAGCCGTCTTTGTCATATTTTTTTGCACTGAATACGGCAACTTTCATGGTATCTCTCCCATTATTTGCCATAAAGCTTAGCGCAAATACCAGCGCAATATTTAGCGCTGGATCAAAGTTACAGCAAATCTTCTATTGATTGGGCAATACTGGCGGGTTTGGTGCGCGGGGCATAGCGTTTAACCACATCACCGTCTTTATTTACCAAAAACTTGGTGAAGTTCCACTTGATAGCGCGGGTTTTCATTAAGCCTCGCGCTGAGTCTTTTAAGTATTCAAACAGTGGTGAGGCTTCCGGGCCATTTACCGCCAGTTTTGCCATAACCGGAAAACTGACGCCGTAATTCAGTTCACAAAACTGCTGGATTTCATTATCGGAACCGGGTTCCTGGCCGCCAAACTGGTTACAGGGAAACGCCAGTATAACCAGGCCTTTATCTTTGTATTTTTGGTGTAGCTGTTCCAGCTCTTTATATTGTGGTGTAAAGCCACATTGGCTTGCGGTGTTAACGACCAGCAATACCTTGCCACGATACTGGCTCAGATCTATGTCATTACCGTTGGCGTCTTTTACCTTATATTGGTGCACATTAGCCATACCGTTTCCTTATTTAAGTGCTTTCAATCGTGCTGAGATCTTTGTAAGCTTTGTGCCACAGTATGTCACAGTTTTAAGTCATTAATATGTCAATTAATAGTGAGAATAAGGTCGCGTTTATCGGCCTGGGGGTAATGGGTTACCCGATGGCGGGTTACCTGCAACAAAAAGGTTATCAGGTAACAGTGTATAACCGCACTGTTGCTAAGGCAGAAAAATGGGCTGCGCAATATGGTGGTGGTTATGCCGATACCCCAGCCAAAGCTGTGCACGGCGCTGCACTGGTGTTTATGTGCGTGGGTAATGACAACGATGTACGCTCGGTAGTATACGGCGGGCATGGCGTTTTAGCCGGTATGGCAGCAGGTTCAGTGCTGGTTGATCATACTACTGCTTCGGCCAATTTAGCCCGTGAGCTGGCACAAGCTGCAAAACAGCAGAGGATTGGCTTTTTAGATGCGCCGGTATCCGGCGGCCAGACTGGTGCTGAAAACGGCGTATTAACAGTAATGATTGGTGGCGAAAGTGACGATTTTGCTAAAGCTGAAGCCGCTATTATGAGTTATTCGCGTTGCGCTAAATTGCTTGGCCCTGCAGGCAGTGGCCAACTGGCGAAAATGGTAAACCAGATTTGTATTGCCGGGGTGGTGCAGGGCCTGGCCGAAGCGCTGAACTTTGCCCAGAACGCCGGTTTAGACGCAACTGCGGTAGTAGAGGTTATTTCGCAAGGTGCTGCTTCATCCTGGCAGATGCAAAACCGCTCGCTAACCATGCTTGAAGGCAAGTACGACTTTGGTTTTGCCGTAGACTGGATGCGTAAAGACTTGGGTATAGCACTTAGCGAAGCGCGTGAGAATGGCAGCCATTTGCCGCTAACGGCACTGGTGGATCAATTCTACAGCGAAGTACAACAAATGGGCGGTAACCGCTGGGATACCTCCAGCTTGCTGGCGCGGTTAAAGCGTTAGGCGAGGGTCTGGCATAAATTCAAGTTCGGTAATTGTTGCCAGACACTCATTAAAGTGCGAATGCTGTGGGTTAAGCAATATATTGCTTTCGCGCGGTGCAATAACACTGGGTACAGATAACGCGAGGCTGGCTTGCTGTGCCAGCCAGCTATCCCCAATACGTGCTGTGTCAATGCTGGCGGGTTGTTGTTGCCAGCTAAGTGGCAGGTTCGCCGGGCTAACTGATAATACTTCTTCGGCGGCAATAGTTAATTGGAATAGTTTGTACTGTTTCAGTGTTTTGCGGTTGTTTAAATGTACCATAATCTCCAGTATGGCCAGAGCTTCAGAGCCTGCGGTATAAACACATAGCTGACCTTTACTGTTCCAGCGTCCGCCATAAAGTTTTGCTCCTTCGCCGTCAAATGCTTGTGCAGCCCATTTGTTGTGCACTAAGCGATACAGCTGCATCAGGCAAACACACCGTGTTCTAAGCGGCCAATTAAATCTAATATCGCCTGCGTCTCGGCCGAGGTAGCCAGCATGTCCAGCGGTGCTTTATCGCCAAGGCCATACACAGGTTCGGTAAGCCAGCGTTTGGTTGCTACCATATCTTTATTGAACAAGGCATTGGCTGCCACCAGCACGGTAGCAAAACGATATAGCCGGTCGCTTTCTTCCTGAGTAAACTTACCCAGCTTTGCCCGCCGGGCTAATGTAGCTGGCGCTAACTGACATATCTGCGCCAACTGCTTTTTATCTAACATAGATACCAGGGACAGCTTATCAAATACGCTATAGCTAAATCCTTCATGCAGGGCCTGATATAATTTAGGCCCGCGCTCAGCAATACCCAACTGCTGCCACAGGTTTGGTGCAGAATAGAGTGTAGGGGTAAATTCACGTACTAAGGCTGTCATAATACATCCTCTATCATTTGATATTTTTAAAATTTATCATATGGTTTTGCTTTGGTCAAAAAAAGAGCGCCAGGATCAGGGCGCTCTTAATAGAGTAAACCGGCAGTTTAGCTAAACACCATCTCCGGCACGTTGCCTTCGATAACCAGCTTGCCAGCCGTTTTTTGCTGAATTTCCTCAACTGAAATACCCGGAGCGCGCTCCAGCAGGTGGAAAGCGCCGTTGCGTACTTCCAGCACGGCTAAATCAGTAACGATTTTCTTTACACAGCCCACGCCGGTTAGCGGCAGGGTACAGCTTTCCAGCAGTTTGCTGTTGCCGTATTTGTCGGCGTGGGTCATGGTTACTACGATATTCTGCGCACCGGCCACTAAGTCCATCGCGCCGCCCATGCCTTTTACCAGTTTGCCCGGGATCATCCAACTGGCGATGTTGCCGTTTTGGTCTACTTCAAAAGCGCCCAGTACGGTTAAATCGACATGGCCGCCGCGGATCATGGCAAAGCTTTCAGCCGAGCTGAAAATAGCCGCGCCTTTAATCGCAGTAACGGTTTCTTTGCCGGCGTTAATCATATCGGCGTCAATTTTATCTTCAGTCGGGTAGGGGCCCATACCGAGTAAACCGTTTTCTGATTGCAGCATCACTTCAATGCCGGCAGGCACATAGTTGGCTACCAGCGTAGGAATACCAATACCTAAGTTAACGTAGTAACCGTCTTGCAGCTCTTGCGCCACGCGCATGGCAACCTGTTCACGAGATAAAGCCATTGTTGCCTCCTTAACCTTGACGAACCATACGGCGTTCAATGCGTTTTTCAAAGTTGCCTTTAATAACGCGCTGCACGTAAATACCCGGGGTATGAATTTGTGACGGCTCCAGCTCACCCGGCTCGACGATTTCCTCTACCTCAGCCACCGTAATTTTACCTGCTGTAGCTGCCATCGGGTTGAAGTTCATAGAGGTGTGGCGAAACACCAGGTTGCCGTAACGGTCGGCTTTCCAGGCGCGCACTATGGCAAAGTCACCGGTAATTGCCGGTTCCAGTACATAATGGCGGCCGTTAATTTCGCGGGTTTCTTTACCTTCGGCTACCGGGGTACCGTAACCTGTGGCAGTGAAAAACGCCGGTATGCCAGCACCGCCTGCACGCATTTTCTCGGCCAGAGTGCCTTGAGGTGTTAACTCTACCTCCAGTTCACCACTCAGCAATTGCTTTTCAAACAGGGCGTTTTCGCCGACGTAAGAGGCAACCATCTTTTTAATTTGCCGGTCTTCCAGCAAAATGCCCAGGCCAAAGCCGTCTACGCCGCAGTTGTTCGATACTACGGTGAGATCTTTGGTTTGCATTTTTTTAATCTGGGCAATTAAGCCTTCCGGAATACCGCATAAACCAAAGCCACCGGCAATAACGGTCATGCCGTCCTGCAGGCCTGCCATGGCGTCTTCGTAGCTATGTATGACTTTATTAAACCCTGCCATTTGTTGTCCTCTGTTCTTTGCTGAACTATCTGTTACGAGCTGCTCTTCGATTGCGCGGCTGCTGCGTGAAGTTTTTTCTGCGACACGCCATAAACCATCCATGGGGCTCGATTCCGGCCATCCATGGCCTTCAACGGTCGCTGAAAAAATCACATCCGCATCCGCTGGCATCTGCGCCAAGGTAAGTGCGCAGTACACTTTGACCGGAACCGTGTTTTTCATGGATGAAAAACAGGAGCCTACAGGGACGTATTTACGGCGTGTTCCGGCAAAGTTGTACGGAGTGATTACCGTGTTCGAAGAACCTTAGTTGTTGCTGTTAACTAACTACCAGTTTGCGTGCACTTGGCCCTTAGCGCCAATCCTACTTTAGAACTAGGCTGTTTCCCCAGCTTGTCGGTAATAAACCAGCCGGCCTTTGCCAGCGCAGTTAAATCTATACCGTGCGAAATACCAAGACCGTTAAGTAAATACACCACATCTTCTGTGGCAACATTGCCTGACGCCCCTGCAGCGTAAGGGCACCCGCCCAGGCCCGCCACGGCGCTATCAATCACTGTAATACCGCGGCTTAGCGCCACGTAAATATTGGTTAACGCCTGGCCGTAAGTGTCGTGAAAATGCACCGCCAGCTTATCCGGCGACACCATGGAAAGCACCGCATCGAGCATGGCATTCACTTTATCCGGCGTGCCAACACCTATGGTATCGCCCAATGAAATTTCATAGCAGCCCATCTCTAACAGGGCTTTAGCTACCAGGGCTACTTCAGTTGGCGCAACATCACCCTGATAGGGGCAACCCACTACACAAGACACATAGCCGCGCACCTTAATGCCATCGGCTTTAGCCGCTTCAACTACAGGCGCAAAACGTTCCAGGCTTTCTGCAATGCTGCAGTTAATGTTCTTTTGACTGAAAGCTTCAGACGCTGCACCAAAAATTGCTACTTCAGTGGCGCCGGCCGCTTTGGCTGCTTCATAGCCTTTTAAATTGGGCGTAAGCGCAGCGTAGGTTACACCGGCTTTGCGGCTGATACCGGCAAACACCTGTGTAGAATCAGCCATTTGCGGTACCCACTTGGGCGAAACAAAGGCACCGCTTTCAATGTAGCTATGGCCAGCTGCTGTTAGCATATCAATCAGTGCGATTTTATCGGCGCAGGCAACCGCGGCTTCGTTTTGCAGGCCATCACGCGGGCCTACTTCAACAATGCGTACTTGTTTGGGAAAACTCATGCTTCCTCCGGGCTAAAATCGACCAGTTCGGCACCGTCTTTTACCAAATCTCCGGCGGCATAAAACACTTCATTTACCACACCGTTTTTCGGTGCTTTAATGCTGTATTCCATTTTCATCGCTTCCATAATCACCAGGGTATCACCAGCTTTTACGTTACTACCGGCCTTTGCCATTACTGCCACTATAGTGCCGTTCATCGGCGCCGTTAAGCTGCCGGCGTGATCTGCGCCTTCTACTTCTGTAGCAACTTCAGTCTGAT
Source organism: Rheinheimera pacifica (assembly GCF_024809855.1). Classification (GTDB taxonomy): domain Bacteria; phylum Pseudomonadota; class Gammaproteobacteria; order Enterobacterales; family Alteromonadaceae; genus Alishewanella; species Alishewanella pacifica_A. The sequence continues at coordinate 41,673 of NZ_JANUEM010000013.1, read as the reverse complement.
AGATAAAGTCGTACCGCTGATGCTTAATAAACACACTGATGGTGTCGCCATTAAAGGTATCAGCATAGCGACTTACCCGCACCTTGGTGCGATGATCGCCCAGCACTGCACTAAGCTCATCACCGTTTAGTTCGGCAGTGCAGCAAAGCTGTTGGCCTTCAACGTCAATCACATAGTGTTGCTGCAGCTGTTGCACTTTTAACAGTGTTTTATGCCCGCCGTGTTGCAGGGCAATTTCTACTGTTGGGGTTTCGTTGATACGCCAGCCATGGCTGAATTGCCAGGGGCTAAAGCTGTTACATGACGTTTGCGGTGCTTTTTGCTGCTGCAAGATATAAAGGGCAGCCAGCACCAGCGCCTGGTTATTTTCTTTATTCGCCGGGGCAAACAGCGTGTGCTGGTGTTGGTTAATAAAGTTAGTATCCAGTTGTGCGGCTTTGAACGCCGGGTGCTCGGTTAAGCTGGTTAAAAAGCCTAAGTTGGTGGTAACACCGGCAATGCGGTAATCATCCAGTGCACGCAACATACGGGCGATAGCGCGGTCACGGCTTTCATCCCAGACAATCAGCTTGGCTATCATTGGGTCATAAAACGGCGATACTTCATCGTTTTCTACCACACCGGTATCAACGCGTACATGGCGGTTGGCTTCGGGCTGGCGTAAATAGGTCAGCTTGCCGGTTTGTGGCAGAAAGTCGTTGTCGGGATCTTCTGCATATACCCGTACTTCAATAGCATGGCCATCCAGCTGAATATCATCCTGTGCCAGTGGCAATTTCTCACCGGCCGCAACCAGCAACTGCCATTTAACCAAATCCTGGCCGGTGATCATCTCGGTAACCGGGTGCTCAACCTGCAGCCGGGTGTTCATTTCCATAAAGTAGAAGGAGCCGTCTTCGTCGAACAAAAACTCCACCGTACCGGCGCCGCGATAATCAATGGCTTTGGCGGCTTTAACTGCGGCTTCGCCCATGGCTTTACGCTGTTCGCTGCTAAAGTTCGGTGCCGGCGCTTCTTCAATCACCTTTTGGTGGCGGCGCTGAATAGAGCAATCGCGCTCGGCTAAGTACACCGCATTGCCGTGGTTGTCGGCAAATACCTGAATTTCAATGTGGCGCGGTTTGGTTAAATAGCGCTCGATCAGCATTTTATCATTGCCAAAACCGGCTTTGGCTTCACGCCGGGCGCTGGCTAAAGCATCAGCAAACTCTTGCTGTTTCCATACCACGCGCATACCTTTACCACCGCCACCATAAGCGGCTTTTAGCAGCTGTGGGTAGCCGACACGCTCTGACTCAGCGCTTAGCAACGCATCGCTTTGATCGTCACCGTGATAGCCGAGGACGAGCGGTACACCGGCTTTGGCCATAATTTCTTTGGCGGCACTTTTTGAACCCATGGCGGTAATAGCATCCACAGGTGGGCCGATAAACACCACACCAGCTTCCTCACAGGCTTTGGCAAAGCTTTCGTTTTCCGATAAAAAGCCGTAACCGGGGTGAATGGCCTCGGCGCCGCTTTGTTTGGCAATGGCGATAATTTTATCTGCGCGTAAGTAAGAGTCTTTGCTTGGCGCCGGGCCTAACAAATAGGCTTCGTCTGCCATGCGCACATGGCGGGCATTGGCGTCGGCTTCGGAATACACCGCCACGCAGCGGATGCCGAGTTTATGCGCAGTGTCAATTACGCGGCAGGCAATTTCGCCACGGTTGGCGATTAATATTTTACGAAACATTATGCGTCTTCCTTGCCAAGCCAGGCTGGTTTACGTTTTTCTAAGAATGCGCTTAAGCCTTCCTGACCTTCAGGTGATACCCGGATTTCAGCAATCGCCTGCTCGGTGTGGGCGATTACGTTATTGCTAATCTTGCGGTTATAAATGTTGTGAATAAGCGATTTAGCGGCTGTGATTGCTTTGGGGCTGTTTTGTAGCAGGCTATTGATAAAAGTTTCCAGGCTATCGTTTAACTCGCCTTCGCTAACCACTTCATGCAGCAGGCCCAGCTGTTTGGCTTTGGGCGCCATAAAACGTTCGGCAGTTAAAAAGTAACGCCGGCTTTCACGCTCGCCAATGGCACGCATAACATAAGGGCTGATCACGGCAGGTATTAAACCGATGCGCACTTCGCTTAAGCAAAAGCTGGCATTTTCTTCGGCAATGGCGATATCGCAGCAAGCCACTAAGCCTAAAGCACCACCAAAGGCGGCGCCTTTTACCAGGGCAATAGTCGGCTTGGGAAATTTATCCAGCCGGTGCATTAGGGTGGCAAGTTCGCTGGCGTCGTTTAAATTTTGCTGATAGTTTTTTTGCGCCATTGAGCGCATCCAGTTTAAGTCGGCACCGGCAGAGAAGTTTTTGCCGTTGGCGGTAAGCACCAGCAGACGCACTTTGTCGTTATTGGCTAAATCGCGCAGTACGGCGATAAGCTCGGCTATCATCGCATCGTCAAAGGCGTTATGCACCTCGGGGCGGTTTAGCGTTAGGGTGGCTACGCCGCGTGGGTCGATACTGACTTCTGTGTAAACCTGGTTCATTTTCTCTCCGAAAGTATTAATGCAACTTGAGACTGCATTTCTTCGAAATCGCGGTTGCTGCGTGAAGTTTTTTCTGCGACACGCCATAAACCATCCATGGGGCTCGATTCCGGCCATCCATGGCCTCCAACGGTCGCCGAAAAAATCACATCCGCACCCGCTTGATATCCGGTGCAGCAAGCGCGCAGTGCACTTTGCTCAGAACCGTGTTTTTCAGGGACGAAAAACACGAGCCTACAGGGATGTATTCACGGCGTGTTCTGACAAAGTTGTACGGAGTGATTGCGATTGTCTGCATCATAGTGAAATCACATCCGAAACACGCCAAAGCGGCTTTCTTCAATTGGTGCATTCAGCGCGGCGGCTAAGGCCAGGCCCACTGTCATCCGCGTTTGCGCCGGGTCGATAATACCGTCATCCCACAAGCGGCCACTGGCATAGTACGGGTGGCCCTGTTTTTCATACTGCTCAATAATAGGCTGTTTCAGCGCTTTTTCGGCATCTGCTGAAAGCGTTTCGCCTTTACGCGCTAAACCGTCTTTAGTCACCTGCGCCATAACACCAGCTGCTTGCTCGCCACCCATTACTGAAATACGGGCATTGGGCCACATCCACATCATGGTCGGGTCGTAAGCCCGGCCACACATACCGTAGTTACCGGCGCCGTAGCTGCCGCCAATAAGTACAGTAAATTTGGGTACTTTGGCACAGCTTACTGCCATTACCATCTTGGCACCGTGCTTGGCTATGCCTTCAGCTTCGTATTTTTTTCCGACCATAAAGCCGGTGATGTTTTGCAGGAACAGCAACGGAATTTTGCGCTGGGCGCAAAGCTCAATAAAGTGCGCGCCTTTTTGCGCTGACTCTGAAAACAGTATGCCGTTATTGGCAACGATGCCGATCGGATAGCCGAAAATGCGTGCAAAGCCGCACACTAAAGTAGCGCCGTAATATTGCTTAAACTCATCAAAGTCTGAGCCATCGACAATACGCGCGATAACTTCTTTTACATCAAACGGCTTGCGCAGGTCTGTACCGACTATGCCGTACAGCTCTTTAGCATCATACAATGGCTCTTGCGGCGCTTTTATATCCATAGCTTGCGGGGCAGGGCGGTTAAGGCGGCTTACTGCATTACGTGCCAGTTGCAGTGCGTGTTCGTCGTTTAATGCATAGTGATCGGCTACGCCGGAGATTTTGCAGTGCACATCGGCACCACCCAGTTCTTCGGCTGATACTTCTTCGCCGGTGGCAGCTTTTACCAGCGGTGGGCCGGCTAAAAAGATAGTGCCTTGCTCTTTAACGATAATGCTTTCATCAGCCATGGCCGGTACATAAGCACCACCGGCGGTACACAAGCCCATTACTACGGCAATTTGCGGTATACCTTTGGCCGACATATTGGCCTGGTTAAAGAAAATACGGCCAAAGTGCAGTTTGTCGGGGAACACGTCATCCTGGCGCGGCAGGTTAGCACCGCCGGAGTCAACCAAGTAAATACACGGCAGGTGGCAGCGCTCGGCAATTTCCTGGGCGCGTAAGTGTTTTTTCACCGTAAGCGGGTAGTAAGTACCGCCTTTTACCGTGGCATCGTTGGCGACAATCATGCATTCAACACCGTTAACACGGCCGATACCGGCGACGACACCGGCGCTGGGTACGTAATCGTCGTAGCATTCCCAACCGGCAAACTGGCCGACTTCTAAAAACGGTGAGCCGGGGTCAAGCAGTTTTTGAATACGGTCACGCACAAAGAGTTTGCCACGGGCGGTATGGCGGGCAATTAACGCTTCGCCGCCACCGAGTTTAATTTGCTGTACTTTGCTTTGCAGATCATCGACCACGGCCTGCATGGCGGCGGCGTTTTTCTGGAAGTCCTCAGAGCGAGGGTTTATTTTGGAGGTAATTCTGGTCACTTAAGTCACCTTATACCAGAGCTGGTTAGACAAAGCGGAACCGGAACAACTAAGCAGACGATCAAGAGCGAGGATGGGAGATCCGAGCGGGTCTGCGTGTTGTTACGGTGGAAGCTTTGGCCTGCACCGGACTTAGATTCACGGCTTCGCTGCTTTCACACATTTAACACACTCGCCCGTTCGCCGCTCCCGATGTGTCGGACCATCCGGCTCACTTTTGATCGCTCGTTTAGTTAAATCTGTTACGCGCTTCGCCTCGTTCAACTTTCTATTTGGTTACGGCTATTTTTGGCGGTGGAAGCAGCCGCTTCCACCCGGGTTTCGCCTTAAAGCCTTAGTTAGATTCAGTAAACAATTCCCGGCCAATCAGCATACGGCGGATTTCCGAGGTACCGGCACCAATTTCGTACAGCTTGGCATCACGCAGTAAGCGCCCGGTAGGGTATTCGTTAATGTAGCCGTTACCGCCTAACAACTGAATGGCATCCAGTGCCATCTTGGTAGCCAGCTCGGCTGAATACAGAATAACTGCAGCGGCATCTTTACGCGTGGTTTCACCACGGTCACAAGCTTTAGCTACGGTGTAAACATAAGATTTCGCAGCATTCATCTGGGTGTACATATCGGCCAGTTTGCCCTGTACCAGTTGGAATTCCCCAATAGCCTGGCCAAACTGCTTACGGTCGTGAATATACGGTACTACCACATCCATACAGGCTTGCATAATACCCAGCGGACCAGCTGATAGTACTACGCGCTCGTAGTCCAGGCCGCTCATTAATACTTTAACGCCACCGCCAACCTGGCCCAGTACGTTTTCTGCCGGTACTTCGCAGTCTTCAAATACCAGCTCACAGGTGTTCGAGCCGCGCATACCCAGCTTGTCCAGCTTTTGTGCTGTGCTAAAACCTTTGGTGCCGCGCTCAACAATAAAAGCAGTGATGCCTTTGCTACCAGCGTTAATGTCGGTTTTGGCGTAAATCACATAAGTGTGCGCATCCGGACCGTTGGTGATCCACATTTTATTGCCGTTCAAAATGTAGTTATCGCCTTTTTTCTCGGCGCGTAGCCTCATGCTGACTACGTCAGAACCGGCGTTTGGCTCACTCATTGCCAGTGCACCGATATGCTCGCCTGAGCACAGTTTTGGCAGATACTTTATCTTCTGCGCTTCTGTACCATTGCGGAATATCTGGTTTACACACAGGTTTGAGTGCGCACCGTAAGACAAACCTACCGAGGCAGAAGCGCGGCTGATTTCTTCCAGTGCGACTACGTGCTCTAAATAACCTAAGCCTGAGCCGCCGTATTTTTCATCTACGGTAATGCCCAGCAGGCCTAAATCACCGAATTTTCGCCATAGCTCATTCGGGAACTCGTTTTTCTCGTCAATATGGGCTGCGCGTGGCGCGATTTCTTCGCGGGCGAAGGCGTTAACCTGCTCGCGGATCATATCTACCGTTTCGCCTAAATCGAAATTAAGCCCTTTATAACTACTAATCATGTTGATCCCCGTTTGCTATGTCTTCTGACCGCTTAAGCGGTTTTATGTTGTTTGGCGTCGGCTAAAGTGTCACGGCAACGTTTTTCTACTGTTACCAGCTCCATCAGTACCACTTTGATATCGTCCAGTTGCTGATGCAGCTCGGCCTTTTTCAGCTCTATCAGCTTCAGCATAGTATTTAATTGGGTGACGCTACTTTTATCCGCGTCGTACAGTTCAAACAGCTGGCCGGTTTCGGCCAGGCTAAAGCCCAGGCGTTTGCCACGCAGAATAAGCTTTAATCGCACCCGATCGCGTTTGCTGTAAATGCGGGTTTGGCCGTTACGTAAAGGCGTGATCAGCCCCTGATCTTCATAAAAGCGGATACTACGGGTAGTAATATCAAACTCTTTGGCCAGTTCGCTGATACTATATGTTTTTTCTTCTTTTTCTGTCATAACGCCTTCCCCGAAAACGCTGTCAATATAAGTGAAGTTTACGTAAAGGTAAAGCTGGCTGCTGGCTGTTAAATTGCCCAAACCGGCATTTTTATGGCCTTTGTAAAGCAAAAATGCCAGTTTGTACTGGTAAGACTGTACACTTTGCTGAACCAAAAGCAGCGCACACTACCATAGTGTTAGGTAGTTGACGTTGGCGTAAACGTAAATTTGGTGTAGGCTCTGGTGCAACTTTTAGCCGACAGCTTTTTTGGAGAACTTTATGGCTACCGACAATATTGTGATCGTTGCTGCAACACGTACCGCTATGGGCGGCTTTATGGGCGGCTTATCTGACGTAGATGCAACTGTGCTGGGTGCCACCGCGATTAAAGCTGCGTTAGAACAAGCCGGTTTAAGCGGTGATCACGTCAGTGAAGTAATTATGGGTAACGTGTTGCCAGCCGGTTTAGGCCAGGCTCCGGCACGCCAGGCTACGTTAAAAGCCGGCTTACCGCTAAGCGCGGGTGCCACTACTATTAATAAAGTATGTGGTTCAGGTTTAAAAGCCGTAATGTTAGCCAGTGACTTATTAAAAGCCGGTAGCGCAGATGTGGTGGTGGCAGGTGGTATGGAGTCAATGAGCAACGCACCATACCTTTTGCCAAAAGCCCGCAGCGGTTACCGCATGGGCCACGGCGAAATTAAAGATCATATGATGTTAGACGGCCTGGAAAACGCCTATGACGGTAAAGCCATGGGCTGTTTTGCCCAAGGCACAGCTGATGAAAAAGGCATTACCCGTGAGCAGATGGATGCCTTTGCTGTGCAATCTACCACCCGTGCTCAGCAGGCGATTGCCAGCGGCGCTTTTGCAAACGAAATTACCCCGGTAACATTCCAAACCCGTAAAGGTGAAGTGACCTTTAACGTTGATGAGCAGCCGGGCAATGCCAAAATCGACAAAATTCCCTCGTTACGCCCTGCATTTGCCAAAGACGGCACTATTACTGCCGCCAATTCCAGTTCTATTTCTGACGGCGCTGCAGCACTTATTTTAATGCGTGAATCTGACGCTAAAGCGCAGGGCGCTAAGCCACTGGCGCGTGTAGTGGCGCATGCCACTAATTCAATGGAACCGGCACTGTTTACCGTAGCCCCGGTTGGCGCGATGCAAAAAGTACTGCAAAAAGCCGGCTGGGATAAACAGCAGGTAGACCTGTGGGAAATTAACGAAGCCTTTGCCATGGTAACCATGTTGGCGATTAACGAGCTGGGGCTAGATGAGGGCAAAGTGAACGTAAACGGCGGTGCCTGTGCGCTGGGCCATCCTATCGGTGCCTCAGGCGCGCGGATTCTGGTTACGCTTATTCATGCGCTGCGTAATCGCGGTTTAACTAAAGGCGTAGCCTCACTGTGTATCGGCGGTGGTGAAGCGGTGGCACTGGCCGTAGAAGTACTGTAACAAACATTAAAGCTGCCGGCGCAATTACACACATAACAGGCCGGCGGCATACCCAAACAATCGGGAGAAGCAACATGACACAACAGGTTAAACATTTTATCGACGGCGAGTTTGTCGCACCAACAGGTGACAAACTAATACCCGTTACCAACCCGGCAACACAAGATGTAATTGCTCAGGTGGCATGTGCCACACCGGCCGAAATGGAACGCGCTATTGAGTCAGCCAAAGCGGCTTTTTTAACGTGGAAAGAAGTACCGGTATCTGAGCGTGCCCGTTTAATGATGCGCTTTGCGCATTTGCTAAAAGAACACCAGGGTGAAATTGCCGACATTATCTGCCGCGAACTGGGTAAAACAGTTGAAGATGCCAAGGGCGACGTATGGCGTGGTATCGAAGTTGTTGAGCAAGCGGCAAATATTCCGTCATTAATGATGGGCGAAACGGTAGAAAACGTCGCGCGCAGCATCGACACCTACAGTTACATTCAGCCGCTGGGCGTGTGTGCCGGTATTACACCGTTTAACTTCCCGGCGATGATCCCGCTGTGGATGTTCCCGATGGCGATTGCCTGCGGTAATACCTTTATTTTAAAGCCGTCTGAGCAAGATCCGATGACGGTAAACAAAATTGCCGAGTTGTTTGTTAAAGCCGGTGCGCCAAAAGGTGTATTACAAGTAGTGCACGGTGCAAAAGAGCAGGTAGATGCTATTTTGCATCACCCGGATATTAAAGCTATTTCTTTTGTTGGCTCAGTAAACGTTGGCCAGTACATCTACAAAACCGGTACTGACAATTTAAAACGCGTACAAGCCTTTGCCGGTGCGAAAAACCATATGGTTATTATGCCCGATGCTAATAAGCAGCAGGTGGTGAATGCGCTGGTTGGTGCCTCTGTTGGTGCTGCCGGTCAGCGCTGTATGGCGATTTCTGTAGCGGTATTTGTTGGCGCTGCCGCAGACTGGATCCCGGAAGTGGCTGCTGCCATTGGCAAAGTTCGCCCCGGTGTATACACCGACCCTAACGCTGCTTACGGCCCGCAAATAAGCCCGCAGGCGCGTGCCCGGGTGTTATCGTTAATTGAACAGGGTAAAAAAGAAGGCGCAACCTGCGTGCTGGATGGCTCTGACTGCAAAGTTGAAGGCTACCCGAACGGTAACTGGGTAGGCCCAACGGTGTTTAGCAACGTTACTACCGATATGGAAATTTATAAGCAGGAAATTTTTGGCCCGGTGTTGTCTACCATGCACGTTGCTTCTTTAGATGAAGCGCTGAAAGTGGTAAATGACAGCCCATACGGTAACGGTACTTCTATTTTCACCGCTAGCGGTGCCGCAGCACGTAAGTATCAGCATGAGGTGGAAGTAGGCCAGGTGGGTATTAATATTCCTATTCCGGTACCACTGCCGTTTTTCTCGTTCACCGGCTGGAAAGGTTCGTTCTATGGCGACCAGCATGCCTACGGTAAGCAGGCAGTGCGTTTCTATACCGAGACGAAAACCATTACCGCGCGCTGGTTTGACGACGATATTCCGGTCTCCGGCCCTAATATGTCGATTAACTTGCGGTAAATAATACGGGTGAGGGCCAGACTTTACTAAACTGACCGTTGGAGGCCATGGATGGCCGGAATCGAGCCCCAGGGACGGTTTATGGCGTGTCAGTGTGTAAAGTGTGGTCCTCGCTGTTCGGTGTAGGCAATCGCTTCCACCGTAACAACACGCAGACCCGCTCGGATCTCCCATCCTCGCTTTTGATCGTCTGCTTAGTTGTTCCGGTTCCGCGTTGCAATCCGCAATGGACTCAGGTTCAAAAAGATTAATACAGCAAAGTACGAAAGCAACGAAGCCGATTGGATAAGCAGGACCAACTATGAATTTCAATTTAACAGAAGACCAACAAGCCTTTGTCGATGTGGCCAAACAGTTTGCCGAACAAGAGCTGGCGCCACACGCAGCGCAGTGGGATCGTGAGCATCACTTCCCTAAAAATGTGATCCAAAAAGCCGGTGAGCTGGGCTTTTGCTCACTGTATACGCCCGAAGATGACGGCGGCATGGGCTTATCACGCCTGGATTCCTCAATTATTTTCGAACAGTTGTCGATGGGCTGTACAGCGACGACGGCGATGCTGACCATTCACAATATGGCCACCTGGATGATCGCCAACTGGGGCACCAGTGATGCCAAGGCAGAATGGATGGAGCACTTAGTTACCGGCCAAAAACTGGCATCTTACTGCTTAACCGAGCCAGGCTCTGGCTCAGATGCCGCCAGCCTGCGCACCAGTGCGAAAAAAGACGGTAACGAATACGTATTAAACGGCTCAAAGATGTTTATCTCCGGCGCCGGTGAGACTGAAGTATTGGTGGTAATGGCACGTACCGGTGAAGCCGGGCCAAAAGGCATTTCAGCCTTTATTGTACCAGCCGATGCCAAAGGCGTAATTTATGGCAAAGCCGAAGAGAAAATGGGTTGGAACGCCCAGCCAACACGGCTGATTACCTTTGAAGATGTGCGCATTCCGGCGCATTACCTGTTAGGTAATGAAGGCGAAGGCTTTGGTTTTGCCATGAAAGGCCTTGACGGTGGCCGGATTAATATTGCTACCTGCTCAATCGGTACTGCACAGCAGGCATTGAATACCGCACGTAACTATATGCTGGAGCGTCAGCAGTTTGGTAAGCCACTGGCGGCATTTCAGGCACTGCAGTTTAAACTGGCAGATATGGCAACCGAGTTAGTAGCTGCCCGCCAGTTAGTGCGCTTAGCGGCTTTTAAGCTGGACCAAAAAGACAGCGAAGCCACTGCCTATTGTGCAATGGCCAAGCGCTTTGCTACCGATGTCGGTTTCCAGGTTTGCGACCAGGCGCTGCAGCTGCACGGTGGTTATGGCTACATTAAAGAATACCCATTGGAGCGGCATTTCCGTGATGTGCGTGTGCACCAGATTTTGGAAGGCACCAATGAAATTATGCGGCTGATTATTGGCCGGCGTTTACTGGATGAAGCCGCAGGCGATATTCTGTAACCACTTAGTTTAACGATGAGTAAAATCATCAGGAGGAACCGCCTTGTCCACAGCGACACGCCGTAAACCGTCCATGGGGCTCGATTCCGGCCATCCATGGCCTCCAACGGTCGCTTTAGAACAAGGCTAATCCTCCTTCTTGCCTGAGTACGTTCGGGCAATAAAAGGAGACAACAATGGCTCAACTAAAACTGGAAAAGCGTGGCCACACGGCGCTTATCACTATGTCTAACCCGCCGGCCAATACCTGGACGCGTGACACCTTAACTCAGCTGCGTAACGCAGTGAAAAGCCTGGATGAAGACAAAAATATCTACGCACTGGTGATCACCGGTGAGGGCGATAAGTTCTTCTCGGCCGGTGCCGATTTAAAGCTGTTTGCTGATGGCGATAAAGCTGTGGCCAGCGATATGGCGCGTATTTTCGGCGAAGCCTTTGAAACCTTAAGCGCCTTTAGCGGCGTGTCTATTGCCGCCATCAACGGCTACGCCATGGGCGGTGGTTTAGAGGTCGCACTGGCCTGTGATATCCGTATTGCTGAGCAGCAAGCGCAAATGGCACTGCCGGAGGCAAAAGTAGGCTTACTGCCTTGTGCCGGTGGTACACAAAACCTGGCCTGGCTGGTAGGTGAGGGTTGGGCCAAGCGCATGATCTTATGCGGCGAGCGTATCGGCGCTGAAAAAGCGCTGCAAATTGGGCTGGTGGAAGAAGTGGTTGCTACCGGTATGGCGTTGGAAAGCGCTTTGTTACTTGCCGAAAAAGTGGCTGAGCAAAGCCCGTCCTCGGTTACGGCGTGTAAAAAGCTTATTCAGCAAGGCCGCAGCAGCAGTATGCAAAGTGCACTGCCGCTGGAGCGTGAGCTGTTTGTTGGCTTATTCGATACTAAAGATCAGGTTGAAGGTGTGCAGGCGTTTTTAAACAAACGCAAAGCCAACTGGGTGAATGGCTGATGAGCGACGCAAACGAGGTAGTGCTGTATCAGGAGCTGGCAGCACAAAATGGTAAAAAAATTGGCGTGGCTACGCTTAATTCAGAAAAATCATTGAATGCGCTTAGTTTGCCGATGGTGGAGTCGTTACTGCCACAGTTACAAGCTTGGCAGTCGGATAGCAGCATTAGCATGGTGTTGTTGCAGGGCGCGGGTGATAAAGCCTTTTGTGCCGGTGGTGATATCCGTGATTTGTACAAAGCTATGCTGGATAAGCCCGGCGAGTATGCCCCGTACGTAGAGGAGTTTTTTACCAAAGAATATACGCTGGATTATTTAATTCACACCTTTGGTAAACCTGTGCTGGTGTGGGGTAATGGCATAGTAATGGGCGGCGGTTTAGGCCTGATGGCTGGCGCCTCGCACCGGGTGGTTACGGCCAGCAGCCGTATTGCGATGCCGGAAATGGCAATTGGTTTGTACCCGGATGTGGGCGCCAGTTGGTTTTTAAACCGTATGCCAACCGGTTGCGGCCTGTTTTTAGGGTTAACCGGTGCCTCTATTAATGCTGCTGACGCCAAATTTATTGGTTTAGCAGATAACTTCTTACTGCATGAACGTAAAACTGCACTGTTGGACAAGCTACTGGCCGTTAAATGGGGCGATACCATTGCATTAAATCATCAAAAACTCAGTGATGTGCTGCGAGCTGAAGAAGATCAGTGTCGCACGCAAATGCCATTGAGCAATATCCGGCCACATCAGAGTGCCATTGAAGCCCTGGCGACATTCACTACGTTGCCTGAGGTGATCAGTGCAGTTAACACCATGACAGGCGAAGACAAATGGCTGCAAAAAGCCAAAGAATCACTGGCTTATGGCAGCCCTATTACCGCGCATATTGTATTTGAGCTATTAAAGCTGGGGCAAAGTAAGATTCTGGCCGACAGCTTCCGGCTGGAGCTGGGTTTAAGCGTGCAGTGTGGCAAGTTGGGCGAGTTTACCGAGGGCGTGCGCGCCTTGCTAATGGATAAAGATTTACAACCGAAGTGGCAATACAAAACAGTGAGCGATGTGCCACAGAGTGTGATCGACGAGCTATTCCGCTCACCATGGAGTGCCAATGCGCACCCGCTGCGCGAATTAGGCCAAACAGATAACTGATTAGGAGCAAACATGGCTAAGGTTGCATTTATAGGTTTAGGTAATATGGGTGGCCCTATGGCCATCAATCTGGTGAAAGCTGGCCATTCGGTTACAGCTTTTGATTTATCTGCCGCAGCATTGGCACAGGTAAAAGCCGAGGGTGCAGCCGTGGCGGCTACCTCAGCAGACGCTGTTGCTGGTGCTGAGTTTGTTATTTCAATGCTACCGGCCGGTAAGCATGTACTGGGGTTGTACTTAGGTGAACAAGGTATTGCCGGTAATATTAATAAAGATGCGCTGGTAATTGATTGTTCTACCATAGATGCCGACAGTGCCCGCAAAGTAGGCGCTGGGCTTGCAGCACAAGGCATTGCTTTTATTGATGCGCCGGTATCCGGCGGTGTGGGCGGCGCGAAGGCTGGTACTTTAACTTTTATTGTCGGCGGTGAAGCAGCGCACTTTGAGCGTGCGAAAACCGTGCTTGGTAATATGGGCAAAAACCTGTTTCACGCAGGTAGCGTGGGCGCAGGTCAGGTAGCGAAAATCTGTAACAATATGTTGTTAAGTATTTTAATGGTTGGCACTTCAGAAGCGCTGCAAATGGGCGTGGATAACGGCTTGGATCCCAAAGTGTTATCGGAAATTATGCTAAAAAGCTCGGGCCGCAACTGGACGCTGGAGCTGTATAACCCCTGCCCGGATGTGATGCCAAATGTGCCATCCAGCAATGGTTATCAGGGCGGCTTTATGGTTGATTTAATGGCAAAAGATTTAGGCCTGGCACTGGAAGCTGCGCTGCAAAGTAACAGCAGCACGCCGATGGGCGCACTGGCGCGTAGCCTATATGTAACGCACCAACGGGCAGGCAATGGCAAACTGGATTTTTCCAGTATTTTTAAACTGTTTGAAAAGAAGTAATTGGTTAAGTAGTAAAGTCACGCGGCTACTGCGTACATTTTTTGTCAGACACGCCGTAAAACTTCCCTGTAGGGTTACAAACTTCATCCTTGAAGTTTGCCCAAGGGCAGCCAAAGGCGCTGTTCAAATTCGCTCCTGACGAATTTGTCTGTTTTTCATTCATGAAAAACACGGTCTGCCAAAAAAGTACATCCGTGTCAGCCTCTGTGCCAGCTAATACACTTAAGTTAATTTAACCAGAGCGGAGTTGCGAACTTCGTCTCAATATAATGATAAGCCTGCGCGAAGATACTTTTTGCGTAAGACCGTTGGCGGCCATGGATGGCCAGAATCGAGCCCCAGGGAAGGCTTGTGGCGTGTCGCAGCAAAAATGTTCGCAGCGCAGGCGATTACGGAGAAAGAAATGAACCTGCAAAACAAAACCATCGTTATCACAGGCGGGGCACAAGGCTTAGGGCTGGAAATGGCTCGCATGTGCGCGGCTGAGGGCGCCAAACTGGCGTTAATTGATATGAATGCCGACCAACTGGCGGCCGCCAAAGCTGAGCTGGGTGCTACAACCACAGTGCATACCTATATTGCCAACGTTGCCAATGAGCAGCAGGTAGAAGAAACCTTTGCCCAAATCGACAGCGATTTTAACGGCATTGACGGCCTGATTAACAACGCCGGTATTTTACGTGATGGCTTGCTGCTGAAATATAAAGATGGCGAGCTGCAAAGCAAGATGTCGCTCTCTCAGTTCCAGTCGGTTATTGATGTAAACCTCACCGGCGTATTTCTCTGTGGCCGCGAAGCAGCAGCAGCCATGGTAAAACGCGGCACCAAGGGCGTTATTATTAATATGTCCAGTGTTGCCCGTGGCGGCAATATGGGGCAAACCAACTATGCCGCCTCTAAAGCCGGCGTGGTAGCCATGACAGTAACCTGGGCGCGTGAACTGGGCCGTTTTGGTATTCGGGTGGGAGCTATCGCGCCGGGCGTTATCCGCACTGCCATGACCGATGCGATGAAACCTGAAGCGCGCGACCGTTTAGAGAAAATGAAGCCTGTAGGGCGCTTAGGTGAAGCCAGCGAAATTGCCCACACCGCCAAGTATATTTTTGAAAACGATTTCTTTACCGGCCGGGTAGTAGAAATTGATGGCGGCATTAGCATGTAAGCTAAGCCGCACCAATATTGGCGCTACGGCGCCTTTTTTACTATAAGTTTTGGGGTTTCAACAGTTATTGCTGTGCCTTTTTTCACAGGCTGTTGCCCAAGCCAAACGCCCAGTAATACTGCGGCCATGCCAACAGCCTGAATAACAGTCAGGTTTTGCTTTAGTACCATTACCCCCAATACAGTAGCGCTTAGCGGGCTCAGTAAGCTAAGTGTGGTAACCGCTGCTGCTTGCATCTTTAACACACCACGCAACCACAACACATAAGTTAATCCGGTACCAACTACGCCTAGCCACAGATAACCGGCGATGTTCATTACGCTAAAATGGTTTGGCATTGGTTCGAATATCAATGCCAGTGGCAATAAAAACAGCCCGCCTGCAGTAAGCTGCCAGCTGGTTAATACCATAGCGCTGGCAGGCGGCAGCCATTTTTTGGTTAGCAAAGTACCACAGGCCATAGCAAAGGCACCTGCAGCCGCAGCGGCTACGCCGATAAAATCCAGTTTCGCTGTCGGCCCCAACACCAACATGGCCACACCGGCTAAACCACACAAGGCAGCAATCCAGCTTAGCATGCTGGTTTTGGCATTCAGCACTGCCCAGCCCAGTAGCACCACCACCAGCGGTTGAATAGCACCAACCGTTGCTGCTACGCCACCAGGTAAACGATAGGCTGCCACAAACAGCAACGCTTGAAAGATGCCGATATTCAGCATGCCCAGCAGAAAAATTTTGCCCCACCAGCCTTTGGCTGGGATCTGGCGCAGGCACAACAGCATGAGTAAACCAACCGGCAGAGTGCGTAGTGTGGCAGACAACAGTGGTACATCGGGCGGCAGAAATTCAGTGGTAACCATATAAGTACTGCCCCAAATTAATGGCGCTGTTGCAGTTAAACAAATATCAAACCAGCGGGCTTGCGGCACGGCTGAAGGCATTGAACAACTCCTGAAATAAGCAGATTAAGAAGGACTAAGCTAAGTGTTTGTTGCAAAACGCGGACACTATAAAATCTCAACTTAACTTAAGGTCAATAGTTGATTGGTGAAAGTGCGTTATATATTGCGTTAGTGGCTGAAATTGCTACTCTGAAGCATGCAAAAACAACATCTTGGAACTTCTGATGAAAAAAATTCTAATCGTTATGTCACTGCTGTTTTGTTCTATGCCGGCTCTGGCTGATGACAAAGCCGAACTTACTGCGCTTTTAAGCGAATTTTTAGACGGCGCTACCCGTAATGATGCAGCTATTCATAACAAATACTGGGCTGATGAGCTTATTTATACCAGTTCAAGCGGCACGCGCTTTGGCAAAGCCGAGCTGATGCAAGGCGTAAGTAGCCGGGGTATGTTAAAACCCGATGAAATTGATACCGTATACAGCAGCGAAGATCTGCGCATTATGCAGTACGGTGATACCGCTGTAGTGGCCTTTGTGCTGGTGGGTAAATCAGCCAGCGAAACCAAACGTTATTTAAACAGCGGGACTTTTATCCGCAAGAACGGCCAATGGCAGGCTGTAAACTGGCAAGCCACGATTAAAGCTGAGTAGGCCGTATGCACTTTTTGCCTGGTAAAAAGCTGGCAGGTTAAACCCTGGCCAGCATCGATATCGTTGCGGCTTAACAGGCTTCAATCGTAGCCAATTTTGCTACAACTATACGGATAGGCAATAGTCCGGAGAATAAGGAGCAGTTATGCTGGTAAAGGGAAAAATTACCCAGTGGGATGACGCTAAAGGTTTTGGTTTTATACAGCCACTGCTAAAAGGCGAGCGGGTGTTTTTGCATATGACGGGGTTACAAAACCGCAGCCGCAGGCCTCTTGTCGGTGAGGTTGTAACATATTCGGTAGCTAAAGACGCGCAGGGCAGGCTGCAGGCACAACAGGTAACCTATGCCGGTGAAAAACGTAAGCTTAAAGCAGCGAAAACGGCGTCTCGCTGGCCATTAATACTGGTATTGCTGTTTGCAGCCCTTTTGGTTGGTGCAGTAGTAACGGCTGAGCTGCCGTTATATATACCCATAATTTATGGTGCTATGAGTATAGTTAGCTACCTGACCTATTGGTGGGATAAGCGCAAAGCTCTGGCCGGGCAATGGCGTATACAAGAGTCTACGCTGCAACTTATGGCGCTGCTTGGCGGTTGGCCGGGGGCATTACTGGCGCAAAGCTATTTACGGCATAAGTCACAAAAACGCGCGTTTCGCACTGTATTTTATCTGGCAGCACTGGCAAATATCAGCGCAGTACTATGGCTACACAACCAAAATCTGCTGCCGGCTCAGTTGGTGGTTTATTAGCTATTACAGCGCTTCCCGCTCTTTTGGCCGGCGGCGTGGGATAAGCTCCGGGTGCATTTCTTTTAGCTGGTTCAGATGGCGTTTAAAGCGGGCTGTCATTTCTTCGTCCAGCTCGCTTTTGGCCAGCAGTTTTACTGCTGCGCGCATATAACGCTGGGTTATGGGCATTAATCTGGCGCCTTTGGTCATGGTTTGCATCAGGTTTAACGCTATAGTGGGGTTGGTTGGCATGTAGTCGAAGGTTTCGGCAAAGCGCTCGAACGCCTCGTCAAAATTTCCCCGCTGGTAGGCTTCAGCGGCTTCAGCGTTGATGATTTTTAGTTTGGCTTTGAGCTCTTCATGCCGGGCCTGCTCCATTTCCAGCATAATACGCTGGGTCTCTGTCAGAAAGTCGTCCCGATCCAGAATATGCTGCAACTTGTCGATATAGCTCTGGCTGGCGTAGAGGTCGCCCAGTTCGAAGTAGGCTTTGGCGGCATCCAGGCAACTGTCGATACTCATATTGGTTTTGTGCGAAACGGGTACTTCGGCAATTAACTGCTTGGCATCGGCCAGTTCACCTTTGGCTGCCAGAAAACGGCAACGTAGTACGGTAATTTCAGCTTTAAGTTTGGCAATATCAAAGCGTTTTGCCAGATGATCAACTATTCTGGCGGCGTTATTTACCGTTACAGCGCGCTCCAGAACGTTACCGCAGTATGCTGCGTCTACCAGTGCTCTGGCCTGGTTAAGGTAGTTATCGGCAATATCGTTTACCGAGTGACGCGCCGCTATGACAATTTTGGCGTTAATACGTGCGGCGGCCAGCTTATCGCCAATGATAGAAGCCAGATTAGCCAGGGTTTTTTGCCGGGTGATATTTTTCGGCGATAACAACACGGCTTCGTACAGGGTGTCATGTGCAATCTGAAAGCGCCGGTACTTTACGTACAGCCGCGACAACCAGTCGAGCGCTTCTACCTTGGTTTCATCAAACTGGGTAAGGTCGGCCAGTTGCAGCTCGGTGTCATCCCAGCGCTCCTGATAAAAGCAGGACAGCGCATAGCCAAGCCTGGCCCAGGCGGCTTTTTTATATTGTTGCATTATCTGCAGATAAAATTGCTCTGCCTGAGCAAATAGCCGCAGCTTTATCAACAGCTCGCCTTTGATCCGCATCGCCGCAATAGCAAACTCGGGCTTGCTGGCAGTGGCGTTGTCGCATTCGGTAATAGCGTTTTTATAATCATCCTCAAACAGGTGAACATACACTTTGCGCAGCGCAATACGGTTGGTAATGGCCCGGATAATCCGCTCTTCCAGTTGCTGGTAAGAAAACGGTTTAAGCAAATAATCGTCGGGTTGCAGTTCAATCATGCCATGCACAATTTGCCGTTGATTTTCAGCACTGACCATTAAAAAACAATTTAGTGGTGCCAGTAACTGCTGTGCTTTCAGGGTTTCGAATACCTGATAACCGTCTTTACCTTCTCCCAGGTTAAAATCGCACAGGATAAAATCAAACGGGAGCTCATGGCATTTGGCTATAGCTTCGTTGGCATCGCGTGCCAGATGAATAGACTCAAAGCCAATTTGCTGCGCCATTGCTTTGATAGATGCTCTGACGGGCGCGCAGTCATCAATAATCAGGATTTGTTTACAACGGAAAAAGCTGGCGTCCATATCAGGCAAGATCACTAAAACAACATTTGCTGATACTAGAGTAAAGACAGGGCTCAGGTAAAGCATGTTGTGAGCCTGATCTTTATTGAGATATTTTGACGCCGGGCACATACTCATTGCCAGCAGGTAACAATGAGTTTTTCGTTATAGTATTTGTAAGAATGTAATTAGGGCCTGCTGTTCTTCTTTGCTCAGCCCCAGTGGTTTTAGTAAAACAGAAGTTTGCGGGAACAATTCCGGATGTTTCAGATCTGATCGGGGCTTAGGCCTGGCACCACCAGCGTTATAAAAAGCAATAATGCCGTCAAACTGAGTAAATAAACCGTTGTGCATCCAGGGACCTGTTTTGGTAACCGCCCGCAATGACGGTGTACGAAATTTCCCTACATCGACCGGGTTACCAGTGACATCATAACGGCCAAGATCTTCAAACGCCCGGCCCATATAGTGTAAGCCGGTTACGTGAAACTGGTTATCACTTAACAGGGGGCCGTTGTGACAGTTCAGGCAACCTGCTTTGGTACGAAACAAATGTAAGCCCAGCAGTTGTTGGTTGTTTAGTTCTTCAGTCACGTTTTGCGTGCTTTGTTGTTTATCTAATTGATAACTGGCGTGTAAAAAGCGGTCAAAAGCTGTTTCTGGCACGGTTAGCTGTAATTGGAAAGCTACCAGCGCTTGTGCCAACTGTGTGCTGGTGATTGGGCTTTTGCCAAATACTGCAGCAAATTGCTGCCGGTATTGTGTATCGGCATTCAGGCGCTCCAGTGCTGTTGCCAACGACAAATCCATTTCTATCGGGTTTTCAATTGGCTGCAAGGCTTGTTCAAGTGCTGTGGTGGTACGCCCATCCCAAAAGAAACTTTGCCACAACTCCAGGGCGAAAATTGCCGGTGTATTGCGTTTTCCTTGTTGCTGATCAATACCAACAGCAGAGCGCTTACCATCACTGAACATCAATTGTGGTTGATGGCAACCGGCACAGCTAAGGGTGTTGTCACGTGAGAGTTTGGGTTCATTAAACAATTGCTCACCCAGTGCAAGCAGCTGTTTATTGTCTTCGGTTACTTCAGGCCGCACTGGCAATGGTTGCAGTTCAGCCGGTGTAATACCCGGCTGCAGTGAGGCCTGCGGCCATTTTGCCGGGTGCTGGTTGTATTGTTGCCGCAGCATATCAATGGGTACTGTGGCACTTGGTGTAAAAGGCCAGAGTAGTAATATCGCACAGGCTATTTTAGTTAAGGTCATAAGAAATCCCTAACCAGAACTGCCGGCCGGTTTCTATACCACTGCTACCCGATGAAATTAAGTAAGTTCTGCTGTCAAACAGGTTGCTGATATCTGCTGTAATTTTAAAATTGCCCAGCAGTTCACTTTGTACATGGTAACGAACAGCGAGGTTATACATTGTTCTGGATGCCAGCGAGACTCTTCTGTATACCGGAACTAACACTGAAGAAGATTCACATTCCGGACATAAGCGAGAGATTTCACCTGATGACGCATAATTGCCTGTGTGCAGTGCGGTTTCATAACTTTCGGTAAAAGTACCGCTCAGACTGGTATCCAGATTATCCAGCCAGTCGGCTGTCCAGCCAAAGTTAACGATAGTCGGGCGGCCAAAGTTGGTATTTACTCTATTTAAGGATGCTTTGGTTGTCAGCATGCCTTCATAGATAACCAGCTCATCAACAGGAACATTATCCGGGTTATCTTCGTAGTCGTTGTTGTTACTGTAGTTTTTGCTAAAACTGGTATTAGCCCACAGGCTGTGTTGGCCAAGCTTAATACTCCAGGATAAAGACAGACGCTTGCTGTAGCCTGAGCCTGAGTTATCCTGATAAGAGTAACGGTAGCCGTCTTCAAGGATTGGATCTGCTGCTGCGGCCAGCTGATCCTTTTTCCAGCGTTTTACCCATTTGACTGAGAACGTTCCAAACAAGTCAGTTGCCTGTTTTACGCCCAGTGTAATTTCGTCATTGTAAGGTGTTTTAACATTAACATAGCGGTAGCGTACATCGCTGTCTGCTGACGATTCCAGCCACCCTTGCAGCGCACCGCTGCGGATAGGACGGTATTCCGTGCGGTATGGTGTTTGCACCTCACGTATTTTG
Organism: Rheinheimera pacifica; assembly: GCF_024809855.1. Lineage (GTDB taxonomy): Bacteria > Pseudomonadota > Gammaproteobacteria > Enterobacterales > Alteromonadaceae > Alishewanella > Alishewanella pacifica_A. Next base: position 20,577 of record NZ_JANUEM010000013.1, on the reverse strand, counting down.
TAAGTGAGTAAACCCGCATCATAGTAACGGTTAGCGCCGAATGTCAGTAAAGTATCTGAGTCACCAAATACATCATAACCACCGCTGATACGGGGAGCGATATTATGGTTTTTAAAGAAGTTATCAGTATTGTACCGTAGCCCCAGATTAAGCGTCAGTTTGCCGATAGCCAGTTGGTCGGTCAGATACAATGCGCCTTTGAACAATTGTTCGTCAATATTTTCCTCCGGGTACACGATTCTGGATTCAAAATATTGCGGGGTTGATGCGACATTGGCACCGTAAAGTGCTACATGTACCGGGTTCAGAAAGTTCAGCGGTTCACCCAATTCAGCTTCCAGTTCTGAAAGCGGGCGGAAGAAACTTAATTCAACACAGTCAAGGGTGTAACCGTTACAGTTTAACGGGTTGATATTGCTGGAGTGCTGGCGTACGGCATTGTAATTATAGCTGTCTTTATCCCGAATACGCTGCATTCTTTCCAGATTAAGATTCATCCCGGCTTTTAATTGATGCTCCAGACCGAGCCATTTTACGGTATCGAAGTTAAGATCACTGTCGAATGAGATGTTGGTCTGGGTTTTTTCCAGGTTGCCATGGCCACCTTCTTTTGATACAAGGGTCGTTGCGCCTGTATTGGATGGATCCAGACTTCCCCAGTCTTTGCCTTTAGATTGCAGCCAGATGTAATAATGTTCCGGAGCTTGTCTGCTGTTTTCGCTGCGGGTAAATCCCAATTTACCGCTGAGTTCTGCAAATGACAGCCCCTCACGGAAGTTAATACTGGAACTTAAACCGCCGCCATCAACAATCATATTGCTGTCTTTAACGTTTTTAAGCAGATTATGATCTTCATAAGGTGCATAGGTAACGGTAAAGTCCAGTTGGTCCAGCAGAACGTCACGCATGGAATATTTTACCAGCAGATTGGTGCTGGTTCTTTTGGTTTCAACCAGCTGTGATAAAGAGACATCGCTGATCAGGCTTTCCAGATAGTTGGCATTCACCATAATCGCATGCTGGCTATTTATTTTGTAAACACCTTGTGCGCTATAGCTGTTTTTTTCAAACAGAGGTACGCGACTTGCTATATTAGTGTCCAGATCGCCGTTGATAATATGGTAATTACCCCAGTCACTGCGGGTTGTGCGATAAGAGAACCCAAAAGTATTGTCGATAAAATCAGTAGCTGAGCGCGATTTAACGGCAACCACTCCACCTGAGAAATCGCCGTATTCAGCAGGAACATTGCTGTCATATACGTCAATAGATTCTACAATCTGGCTGTTGATGGTAAATGCCTGAGGGCCGCCACGAACATCGTTAGCTGAAGTTAAACCACCTGAATAACTGCCCGGATCAATCCGGTTATTAAAGTTAACACCATCCAGAAAGAAACCGGTCTGCCATGGCTGACCGCCAGATATTGACAGTTCTTTTGCTCTTATTTCCTGAGATTCTGCTGCAGAAAGAGCACTTTCAGATAACTGTACGCCAGGCATCAGGGCGATTATTTCATTAATATCACCGGAGGTTTTCGGTACCCGGTCAATAAACTCCCGGTTTAAATGGTAACGACCTTGTATTTCCGGTACTTCCGGACCGATATAGCGGCCTCTGACATGGATATACTCTACATTTTCATCTGTGCAGGGCTTTCCTTCAGCCGTTTTACCTCTGATGCACTGGGTAATATTATTTAATTTTGCTGATGGCTCTGATTGGGTTTCTTCAGCCTGCAAGGCAAATAAGTTAAAAGACGCCAGCAGGTAAACGGGGAAAGCAGTTAAACGCATGAATGTCTCCGAAGAGAGCCTGCATCATAGTGATGCAGGCATTTTATAATTACGGTGTTTTAAGATTTGGTTGGGTCAAGCGGGAACAGATCATCAGTGTCCGGCACGCCGTCACCATCAGAGTCGTCATCGGCGATTAAACCACTGGCAGCAATTTCTTCCTCAGTTTTGTACAGGAAGAAGAAGTTAGGTTTACCATCGTTATCGCTGTCAACGTTGGCGACATCCGTTCCGGGGAAATGATCCAATAAGCTGTGGTGGATACCGATAGCCTTCAGGAAGGTAATTTTTTCAGCGGCAGCAGTAATAGGATCATCCACAATAGCATGTGCTTCGGCGATCATATCGGCAGACAGATTTAAATTAACCAGGCTGGCGGCAAAACTTTGCTGGTCATTAATTGCGTAGGTTTTGGCTTTGGTATTAATCACTACCACCCGTTTTTTCAGTTCGTCATAAACACTTGCCAGGCGGGCAGGGTAATTATCAGTAAGCGGAGCACGGCGTAATGCTTTTATATAGTTAACATAATTACGGGAAGGGGTAGTGTCTGCTGAACTATATAAATTGCCAATATTGACTCTGAGTGCATCCATAATGGTTTTTAACTGGGCTGCAGTCAGGGTTTCATCAGTAAGACGTTCATCAATCAGAGCCAGTCCTTTATTCATAAATTGCTGTGCCAGATCAAAAGTACCGATCGAAGCAAGATCAGGCGTATTAATCATATAACGGTTAATACGGTCATCGATTTCATCGAATTTCTGAATATGAGTATCAAGTTCCTCAACTGCCTTTATCAGCGCGGATTCAGCAGAATTATCGTTAAATAATCCATAAACAGAAATCAGATCACGGTAGGCAGTTGTAATATTGATTGTTGTTGGTGCAGGAATACTATCTGCATGAAAGTAGGTATCTACAATATCCTGGCAAACAGCTGCAGCTGTATTTAGAACTCCACCATACTGGTTATAAAGTTTTATGTGCGCATAACAACCTGCTCCTCCCAGCATTGTTGAGCGGTTAGCTGCATAATATTCAGAGGAGTTCAATATCGGAAAGGCTTCATCAAGTACCCTTCTGGCTTCTTCAACATAACCGTTAATATGCAGACGTGTTGCTATGCTTTGTGATGAACCGCTATCAATAGCTAATGCGCTATAGAACTGAGTTATCGTGCCATTGAAATTTTCTTTTGTGCTGGATATAGTTTCTTCAATGCTTTCATTGTTAATTATTTTGTTGAATATTGAGTACCGTGCTATTTCTCTTTTAGCAACCAAACTTTGTGCTGCAACACTAGACGCGGTTGAACTTAGTAACACTTTTTCAGGTATGTTTTCTAATTCCGGATATAAGACCTCAAATAGCCCTGCCAACGTTGCCAATGGCACTATATAGGCTGCCAATGAGTTTGCAGCATATGGGTCTGCCGGATATGTGAAATTATTGTCGTATGAAACATCTGTATAAATAGAAAGGGTTTTAGCAATATATTCTTTTGCTTTGTCCATTTCATTCATACTTTCATATAGCTGAGCAATATTAGTAAAACGGAGAGACTTTAATGTATAGCTGCGGGCAGCAGCTGTACCTTGAAGTCCTGTATTTTCAGCCAACACAGAATAGTCTTGCAGGGCCTTTAATGCGTTATTTTTATTTTCCTCATTTTTTTCAGACACATATGTTTCAACAAGTTCGCTTGTGTACTCATGAAAGGATGTTAAAAAATAGCCATAAGCATTGTTGTAGATACCTCCAGCATCAGTTGCAATCTTATTAGCGCCTGCCAGAAGATATTCGGTAAGTGCTTGGGCTGATTGAGAGTCATTAAGGGTAATATAAACTCGTAAGATGCTTGTATAATATCTGGCATCAGCCTGGGTTAGATTCTCGCTACCTCTTTCCTGAACAAACTGATTATATGTTTGCTGAGCTTTTTTATTATAAGCATTAGCTAGTTCGGGCATATTCTGTGTTATAGCCAGTTTTGCTGCGCTCAGGTATGCCCGGGATTGTGTATCTAGATTATCGATTCCCTCAGCCAATATGGTATCTGCCCGGTCCAGAAAACCAGACAATAGATAACCTTTAGCCAGTTCAGTATTCAACTCGTTAATTGCAACGCCATCATTAATGATGCCAACAATAGACTCTGCTTTTTTCAGATGAGAATACTCAGAGCTGTAGTAGTAATTCAGCTTGTCGGCATTGGTGGTGAACTGTGGGATCAACGGAATGGTTGCCTGTACAGGCTCATCAATAATGCCATCAGTAAAACCGACGACAAAGCTGTCATCTAGTAATTCAAGGTCGTATGGCGTATAGGTAAATGCGCCTGTCTGAGCATCCAAATCCAGAGTACCGTACTGAGTGCCGGTAATAATGCTGAACGTTATAGGATCATTGTCTGCATCGGTAACGATAATCTGGCCAATCGTCACACCGTTTGCACCAGATGTTACATCAGTACGAACTAGTACTGGCACATCATTAACATTAATAATATTAAAAATAATAGTAGTGGTAGCACTCGCCTGGCCATCGCTAGCGGTTATTTTAACCTGATCGCTACCGAAGTAGTTCAGGTTTGGTGTGTAGCTAAAGTTACCGTTAGCAGCTATGACAAAATTACCATGGCTTGCTGCTGATGCTACTGAGTAGTTCAGTGTATCACCGTCGCTGTCGGTTGCCTGTACCTGGCCCCTAATCACGGTATCTTCATTGCCGGTAAAGTTATAAGACTCATTACTGAATACCGGCGCTGAGTTTTTTTCACTGCCGCCGCATCCGAAAAGTGCAGCTATCGCCAAAGCTGATAACAAAAACCTGCGGGAATTTACTGGATTTATACGCATAATTTATTTGAATCTCTTTTTTATGTTGTACTAATTTATGCAAATAATACCACGAACACAAATAAGATCAATTATCATTTGCGTTTAATAGTGCGTAGCTAAAGTGACTGAAAAGCAGCCGTGCAGTGGGGCGGTAGCTGTGGAGTTTGAGTTGTAGTACAACCGGCGACGGTTAAGCCGCCGGTTGTTGAAGGGGGATAAAAATTAACTAATTGCCTGATACAGCCGTTGCCACATAGCGGCATTTTGCTGTTTTAACGCAGCGGCTTTTTGTTTTACCTCTGCAGCTAAAGCGGTTTTGTTGTCCAGTAGTTGCTCCAGTGCGTCAAGCAGGTTTTGCTCGCTAAGTTCGGCTACGCAGTAATCACCCATGCCAAAATCAGTCATCATGGCGTGGTATTTGTGGCTCCAACTGGTGGCAATACAGGGTACGCCCTGGCTTAACGCATTTACCGCGCCGTGAAAACGCGAGCTTATTGCCAGTTCGGCTTTGCCGATAAAGGCTTTTACTGCCAGCGGATCTTCAATCTGCACTATCTGGCATGGCGCTTTGGCGGCTATTTCTGCACACAGCTCGGCATCTTCCTTGCCCTCATGGTTTACCAGCACACATTGCATACCGGCGCTGGCCAGCGTGTTGGCCGCCGCGGCAAATGCAGCAATGTAGTCGTTGCGTAGTTGCTCGGCTCCGGCATGGTTAAATTTAGATACCACCTTATTGTTGGGGATTAGTGCGGCATAAGGGCCATTAATCAGCGGGATTTCATCATTAGGCCGTGCTGTTAAACCGACGGTGAAATCCGGTGTTAATACTACGGAGTCCGGCAGGTTAGGCACGCAGCTTTGTAAATGTTGCAAGGATACCGGATCGCGGACAAAAATCAGCCGGGCATGGTTAATAATATCGCGCATGGCAGCTTTGCTGTCTTCGGTTTTAAACGGGCCAAAGGCTTGTGGCATAAACACAAAGGGCTTACCGGCTTTGGCAAAACGCACAACTTCTTTGGCGGTGTTTTGCAAAAAGCGCAGCGGCCACTGATCACCATAGGCAAAGCCACTGGCTTCGAGCACTAAATCAATTTGTTTTTCGCTTACCATGCCGTAGCGGTTAAACAGCCGTTGCACCGCACCGGGTAATTTGCCGATCATTGGTGTTAAATCCAGGCCGCCGCGGCGAAATGACAGTTTTTGCCAGGCACCTAAACGGGCGCGCTCGGGGTAGGGCAGGTTAGGGCCGGGTGACAATACCAGCTCTACCGGCCGGGCAATGCCTTTTAAGCCTTCAAGGCTGGCAAGCAACATTAAATAAGCGCCTTTGTTGCGAAACTGCACACCTTTAATTTCAACGAAAAGTGGTTTGCTCATAGAAAAACCTTCTAATTAATGTCAGCGCGACGTGTGGTAATTAATTGCCACAGTTGCTTACGGGTGCTGGAAGATAAAAACAGGAAAAAGAACGATGCATAGGCATAAGAAATCAGTGTTGCCCAGGCAGCACCAACTATGCCCATTTTAGGAATTAACCATAAATTCAGGCCCACATTCAGCACAGCGCCAATACCATGGCTTAACAGCGACAGGGGCTCTTGCTCGGTAATCACCAGATGCTGGCTGATAAGATAACGGACAAAAATAAAGCAGCCGGCCCAGATATGAATACGCAGCACTTCTATCGCAGCAGAAAAGTTTTCACCAAATAGCAGGCTGATAATCCACGGTGCCGATAGCGACATAACCACCGCGATGCTAAAAGCTGCGGCAAAAAACATAATGGCAAAACGGCGCAGCTTAATAAAATACTGTGGCCAACCCTGCTGATGAGCTTTTAGCATATCGGGATAATACCGTGCGGCCAAAGTGGCCGGAAATACGTACCACAGCTCAGATAAGCGGCTGGCGGCGGCATAAATACCGGCCTGCTCGGTACCGGCCATTGAACCTATCATAACGATATCAATTTTCAGATAAATCACCGACACAATGCCTGACAACCACAACCAGGACGAGCGTTTTAGCAGCTGTTTAGCCTGTTGCATATTAAACCAGCGCGGGTGGTAACCCGGCCAGCGAGCTTCGTTTTCTTTAAATGGCTGGTGTTTACGCCGGTAAATCAGGTATTGCGCCATACCAACAACAAAAAACTCAATGCCGGTAAGCAATAACAGGCTTGCAATGCCAAAGCCGCTATAAAGCAGCGCCAGTTTGGCACCAAAACTAAGCAGTGAAATAGCCGATTTTATATAGGCGACACTACGAAAAGTGCCCTGATAGTTCAGGTAAAACTCAAACAGTAAAAAGCCGAAAAAAGCCTGCAACATAAACAGAGTAGGAATGGCAATAGCAGTGTTGCCTGCAAACATGTCGGGGTACAGCAGATAAAATGCCAGCAGCATCAGGCTGCCGCCCAGTAAACCCAGCGCTAACCGTATGCTGATGGCGCTGTATAGCATGGTCATGGCGTCGTGGCTGTTGTCGTGTTTTACCATCTGGCGCACAACAATATTATTCAGCCCCATGCTGGTTAACGGCACTAAAAAGGCACTCCAGGCCATTACAATAGAATAAATACCCAGTTCACTGGCGCCCAGCATACGTGCAACAAACACCGTTAATATGGCGCCTGCGGCCAGTTTTACCAGCTTGTCACCCAGCATTGCGGTAGCGCGTGCCATCAGGATTTTTTTAATAACGTTCACTACTTAACTATCCTTAACTTCAGCTCTTAACTTCAGTATTGACTACTTAATGACTCTGGGCTGGCGGCTCTGAAGCCGTTTTTGGCGAAAGTGCGAAATAATACGCCAAATATTTTGCAGGCTATACAAATAAGCTGCAAACACGGCTAAAAATAACAACAACATAACCAGATCCGGCACCAGCAGGTATTCGCCGATAATACCAATACAGGCAAAAATACAGGCCAGCGAGGTAATTAACGCCAGTGACTCGCGTGAGCTTAAGCCTAAACGCAACGAGATATGGTGCAGGTGTTCACGGTCGGCCTGAAACGGCGACTGCCCTTTACGAATACGGCGCACCATAATGGCAATCATATCCATCAGCGGTATGGCAATAATCCACAGGGCGGTAACGGGGCGAAAGCTGGCACTCTCACTTTGGGTGCCAATAATTAACAGCCAAATTACGCTCAGGCCAATTAACATACTGCCGGCATCGCCCATAAAAATACGCCGCCCGGGCACCAGATTAAGGTTACATGCCAGGTATGGCAGCATCGCCAGCACTACCACCAGTGCCATAGCGGCATGCAGTTGCTGGCCCCACAAAGACATAAAAATAGCGATAGTAACAAAGCTCACCATGCTAAGCATACCGGCCAAGCCATCGATGCCGTCGGTCATATTAAACGCATTAATGGCAGCGATTACGGCAATCAGCGTAACCGGAATACCCAGCACACCAAGCTCTACTACCCCCATACCAAACAAATCGCCTAAACTGGCCAGGTGTAAATTCAGGCTGTATGTCATGGCCAGCCCCAGCAGAGTTTGCACGGCCAAACGCAGTTTTACGCTTAAGTCGAGGTAATCATCAAATACCCCCAGTATCACGATAGCGCCACTGCACAGCAGGTAGTAAATGGGTTCTATACTGCTGTCGGCAAATAACAGCAGCGCCAGACATAAGCCACAATAGGTGGCAATGCCGCCGATTAAAGGTACCGCGCCCTGATGTTGTTTGCGGCCTCGCGGAATATCTACCAGGCCAACGCGGACAGATAAAGGATATAAAAAGGCAATAGCCACACAGGAGGTGATAAAGGCAGTGAGATAAAGGCTAATATGTTCAGGCATTTAACTTTCCGGTTTGCGCTCAGGGTTATAGTTATTCAGCCAGGCGTCAGCTAAAATCCGTTATTACTATGCCGTTTTCGGCGTGGCCAGCAATGCTTTATAAACTAAGTGTTTTCTGGCCAGACAACAAGTATTGTACACAGTCAGTGTGACTGTCAGGATGAAATTTAAGCGTGCAAGCAGCTAACAGCAACATTTTAATTATCAGTAACATGGGGCCTAAGCCGTCATCACCGTTTCAGGGCAAGTTTGTGCATAATCAGGTGTGGGCACTGGCTGCGTGTCATCCTGCTTATCATTATATGCGCTGGCACAGTGACTCGTTGCTGAACAAATTATTGAAATATCCCGTTTTTATGCTGGATTTTATCTGGCGTTTTATTCTTACCCGCCGCAGTTTTGATATAGTGCATGTGCATTTCTTTTATCCTACTATTTGGCTGGCGTTATTGTATAAAGCGGTACGAAACCGCAAAGTGAAAATTGTAGTAACCTGCCATGGCAGTGATATATACAAGTATCAGCCACCCGGAAAAGCCTATCGCTGGTGCGCGCGCAAGGTAGACCAGTGGATTTTTGCCAGCAAGGCACTGGCACAGCATTTTACACTGCCAACTAAGCGCGCTACCGTGTTACCGGCGGGTATCAGTGAGTTATTCCACCAGGTTGAACCATTAAGCTGGCAGCAAAAAACCATAGATATATTGTATGTTGGCAGCCTGGATCAAAACAAAGGTATGGATCGCCTGCTGGCGTTGTTGCCGGCCATAAGTGACAAAAAAGTGGTGATAGCAGGCTCCGGCCCCTGGCTGGATAAGCTGCAAGCGGCGGCCAGACAGTTTCCGAACGTGCTTGTAGTAGGGCCCAAAGACAGCCTGGCATTAAAACAGTTATACAGCCAGGCCCGCTGTTTTGTCAGTTTGTCGCGCCATGAAGCCTTTGGTTTAGTGATGGCTGAAGCCATGGCATGTTATACGCCGGTAATTGCCACTCAAACAGATGGCGCCAGCGAGCAGATAAAACCGGGCAGCAATGGTATTCTGCTCAGCCAGCAAGAAACCGAGCAACAGTTGGTGGTGGCATTTACCCACGCGATTGAACGTATGTGGCAGTATAGCCCGGCAGAATATCAGCATATGCAGCAACAAGCACGGGCCACTGCCGAGCAGTATTTGCTGGGCCAGGTGGTAAATGAATTACAACAGCTTTATCAGGAAATTTTATTATGACTCAAGCCAGTGCAGCAGTATTAGGCCAGCAGATCCCCCAGGTAAAGGTAGGGCCGGTGCAAGTGTCTTCATTTGCTGATATGCAGCAGTTACTAGAGTTTATCGTGCGTGAAGACGGCAGTGTCTATGCCGGTTCGGCTATAGCCATTAACCCGGAAAAAGTGCTTACAGCCATGCGCAACCCGCAAATTGAAGCGGTGATCAGCGGTGCGGATATCCGCTATGCTGACGGCATTGGCGTTGTTAAGGTAATGCGTAAACGGCTGAAAAAAAACGTGCAGCGTATTCCCGGCTGCGAGTTGTGGCAAAACCTGATGCTGCGCGCCGCACAGTACAAAGTGCCGGTATTTATTGTTGGCGCCAGGCCGGAGGTAAACCAGCAAACAGCGGATAAGCTACGCGCGCAACAGGTTAATCTGGTAGGGGCCGTAGACGGTTATTTTAAAGATGAAGCCGTGCTTATTGAGCAAATTAAACAAAGTGGTGCCCGTATTGTCAGTATTGCTATGGGCTCGCCCAAGCAGGAACTGTTGATCCAGCGTATTCGGGCGCAGCACCCTGACTGTTTTTATATGGGCGTTGGTGGCACTTACGATGTGTTCACCGGTAATGTAAAACGTGCACCGGAGCTTTGGTGTAAGCTGAACTTAGAATGGGCTTACCGTTTGTTATCTCAGCCCAGCCGTATCGGCCGCCAGTTGGGGCTGCTGCGGTATGTCTGGTGGTATTGGACAGGTAAAATTTAACGTCCTGGATGGAGTTAAGATGGAAAAACAACAGCAGTTACCGCTAATCAGTGTTTATATGCCCACTTTTAACCGGGTAAATATGGCTATACGTGCCATTGAGTCGGTGTTAGCGCAGGACTACAGCAATATAGAGTTGCTGGTGGTAGACGATGCCTCAACCGATGACACCTGGCATGTGTTAACTAATAAATATATTAATGATGAACGGGTAAGGTTTTTTCGCCAAAGCCGTGGCCAGGGCGCCTGTGCGGCCCGTAACCGGGCAATATCTGAAGCGAAGGGCGATTTTGTTACCGGTATTGACGATGACGATGAGTTTTTGCCACATCGCTTAAGCAGCCTGTATAACGCTTATGATGATCAATACAGCTGTGTTTGCTCGGGGTATATCTGGGATTACGGCACAGTGCAGAAAAAGCTGTTTGCCAGCCGCAACGTAGTGGCTTTACCAGAGTTGCTGGATTTACACACTTTGTCTAACCAGGCACTGGTGCGGCGCGAGCGCATGCTGGAACTGGGTGGCTTTGATATCGGCCTGGCAGCATTTCAGGATTATGATATGTGGGTGCGGGTGGTGCAGGCTTATGGCCCGGCACTACGTATTGCCGATGCCAGTTACAAAGTTAATGTGGGCCATGAACTGGGCCGTATTACCAACTCACCCAAGCGGCTGGATGCGCATAAACAGTTCGTTGCCAAGCACCGGGTGCATATGAGTGAGCGTAACCTGCAAAACCAGATGTTTTACCGCCAGAGCATGGAGCAAATACCGTTAACATTGCTTGGGCTTATCAGCAGTTGCCGTCATGGCCTGGTAAAGCTGAAATGGCGCTATTACCTGAAACATAAATTAGGTGCACTTAGCCGCTGGCGTATTAAGGTGTTTAGCAAAGGCCTGGCCGGGTTATTTAAAAAATAATGTCGCTTGCTACGCTAACGTTACCGTTGCAGCAGCGCAGCGATAAATTGCTGTGCTGGCTGATCCCGCTGTTTTTGCTGATAGATTGCATTAACGGCGCTTTACTGCAACTGCATGGCTTTAGCTATGGCTTATCGGTGTTTTATAAGCTGTTATTGCTGCTGTTAATGGCTCTGGTTTTGCTGGTGCAGCAACCTAAGCTTGTGCTTGGCCTGTTGCTGTTGCTGCTGTTAATGCTGCTGGGGCCGGCACTGCAGTGGCCGGTTTTAGCGCAGCGCTGGTGGCTGGCAGATATCCAACTGGCCATTAAAGCTTTAAGCCCGCTGCTGGCTTTTGCCTACCTGGTGTCTTTGCAACAACGTTTACCCGCAACCGCGCAAGTGTTGTTTAAACATACTCTGATCATCAGTGCTTTGGTGCTACTGCTAAATGCTGTGGCCGGTTTAGCCGGGTTTGGTTTTACTGCCTATCAGCCGCTTGACGGCGTAGCCCAGTCTTTTTTAGGCATTAAAGGCTTTTTTTATTCCACCAATGAATTGTCGGCTGTACTGCTGGTGTTAAGTTGTGCTTTGCTGGTGCTTTGCTGGCCCAGACACAAACCGGCGTACCTGGGTATCAGTGCTACTGCTTTGGTTATTGCCGTGCTACTGCTGACTAAAACCGGTTTATTTGGTGTGCTGCTGCTGGTGCTGTTTATTCCGTTGCTAATGCAGCCGCCTGGCTTTTGGCAGCGCCAGCGCAAAGTGCTGTACTGGCTGGTGCTGACAATAGGGCTGTTACTGCTGGCTGTGCTGTTTAACGGCGAAAGCCTGTTAAAGCTGCTGGGTATTTACGACAAACTGAGTTTTGTTTATCAGCAGCGTGGTATCAGCGGCATTTTGCTTTCATCACGCGATTACTATGCCGGGCGTATCTGGCAAACCAGTGCCGAGCACTACAGCGACTGGCAACGTATGCTGGGTGTTGGCCAGGGTGGGGTAGCACTGTATCTGAAAAAATACTTTGCCGAGCTGGACTGGTTTGATCTGCTGGTATTTCACGGTGTTGCGGGTTTGCTGGCGTTTGTATTGTGCTTTGCTGTGTTTTTCCGCCGTAGCTGGCAGCTGCGGGCCCATGGTGCCGGGCGCAGCCTGTTGTTATTAAACCTGCTGTTATTGCTGGTATCGTCAGTTGCCGGGCATATTTTAACGTCTGGTATGCTGTGGCTGCCGTGGGCACTGTGCAATGCGCTACTGGTGCACCGGCATCAGCTAAGGAATAAAGATGAAAGATATTCTTGAACCCTTTATGTTTCCGCATAACCTTATGCTGTTTGGCCTGCTGCTGGCCTGTATTGTGTACCGCAAAAAAGGCCTGTGGTTGCTGCTGGCGTTTTATTATCTGGCCGGTAACAGTTTTGTGGCAAATCAGGTAAGGCACTGGTATGCCAGCCATACCAGTAGTTACACCATACCGGCCAACAGTAGTGTGGTGGTGCTGGGTTGTGGTGGCTCTGAAACTGCCTTACCGGCCTGTGCTAAATCGCGCCTGCAGCAATTGGTACAACTGATGCCGGATACAGGCAGTGTTATTATAACCACTCAGTACTGCAAACCGTACGTTGATTACCTGCTGAGCGTGGCCAATAACCTGGCCGTTGACTGCTTTTATGGCGGGGATAATACCTATAAAGAATTTAATAGCTTAGCGCTTAGACAGTTAAAGCCGGATTATATTGTAACCAGCGATTTTCACGCCTGGCGGGTAAAGCAGTTAACCATACATCACGGTTTTAGCAGCCAGGTTGTAGCTACCTCCAGCCAGACGTTTCGCCGGGTAAATTGTGGTGTGAACTGTCTGCTAACTGTAAACCTGACTAACTTTGACTTTTACAGTAAGTTAACTGCAGAGTTTGTCAGTTATGCTGTTTTTGTACTCACCCGCAGTTGGACAAGCTGGTATCAGCCTGCAGAGCCGGTTAGTTAATTTAGCCAGGCGGTGTCGTGTTTTTTACTTGCTGCTGTTAATGCCATTGATGAGCCAAGCCATTTTTCTATTGCGCCATCACTATCGTATTCTGCTACGGCTTTGGTTAAATGCCAGATATAGCTGCCATCATGGCGGCGTATACGAAACTCTATGTTGTAAGGGTCACCGGTTTGCACACAGTGCTGCCAGTGCAGCATCAGTTGCTGCTGATCATCAGGGTGTACCGAATCCAGCCAGTTTTCTACCAGTTGGCTGGTAGCTATACCGGTAAAAGCCGCTAATGTTTGATTTACAAAGTTGATATTACCATTGCGATCCGCCGTCCAGACAACAATCGGCAGGCTGTCGGCCCACTGTTTAAAACGCTGTTGCTCCTGAGTAAGGCGTATGCTTATTTGATGGGCAGAGTTAATATCCTGCACTATACCCTGCATTGTGGTTTCAGTGGGGGCAGAAGCATAAGCGATAATTCTGACCCAGCACTCGGCTTTACCTTCTAACAGGCAGGGGCATTCAATATCAAACGGCTGTTGTTGTTCCAGATAGTCGCTCAGTAGCTGCTGTATTGCGGCCTGATAAGGCTGCTGGAATAAACCGCTGAACTGGCTTAGGGTGAAGCGTGACTTACTGGCATTCGGCAGTAAAGCTTTTGCTTCTTCTGACAGGCGTATCGTGTTGGTATGGGTATCAAGCGTCCAGCGGGCAAATTTGGTTAGCTTGTTAGCCAGCTGAAGCTGTTGTTTTTGCATTTCCATATCGGCACGCTGCTTGTTTTGCTGGCGCTGAAGATAAATAACCGCACGCATTTGCAAAAAAATAAGCAGCAGGCAAATACAGGCACCAACGCGGTTTGCCAGCACAAAAATAAACGAAAACCCCTGAGGCGCAGCAGGCGACACTAATACGCCCAGCCAAATAAGTATGATGGCAGCAAAGAAAATAATATGGAGCAAGCGCAGTTTGTTGGTAAGGCTGGCCAGCAAAAGTAGAGGGGCATACAAAAAGCCGTGGGCAAAACCAAGCTGAGTCTGGCTGTCAGCAGCAAAAATAAGTAATAACAGCAAGTAAATCAGGTAAGCTGCATTATCGTTCTCGCGCAGTTGCTGTATCCAGTGGCTCATTGTGTGCTCCTTGCTAATATGCGTGCGCTAATTATGGTACAAGGGTTGCAAATTTTGAAATTAAACGTATTGATAATGTGTTTAATGCCGCAACATGATTAATAAAACAGGAGTTAACATGCAACAAATGGCACCCGCCGGCATTATATATAGTATTTGGCAGACAGCTAATTGACTGCGCCAGTGGTAGCAGTGCTGCCTTGGGTAGGCAGCTTTTTAAAGCCTTACCGTAACCGGGTATTGCTGGCGATATTGTTTTTACTGATTGGCTCACTTAGCTGGCTGGCGCTGGGACAGGGTGTGCGCCTGTTAGTAGACGACGGCTTTGTTGCCAATAACAATTCCCGGCTAAATCAAATCACGCTGGGCATTTTGCTACTGTGCATGTTGTCTTCGGTGGCGGTGTTTTGCCGTTTTTATTTGATGACCTGGCTTGGTGAGCGGGTAAGTGCTGATATCCGCAACCGTGTGTACCAGCATATGCTGAAGTTGTCGCCGTCATTCTACAGTGAAATGCGCACCGGTGAGGTTATTTCCCGTTTTACTGCCGATACCACCTTATTGCAAAGTGTGGTGGGCTCCAGTTTGTCAATGGCGCTGCGGTCAGCAGTAACAGCCATTGGTGGTTTGCTAATGATGGCGCTAACCAGCTTTAAAATGACCGCATTAGTATTGCTGGCAGTACCGCTGGTATTACTGCCAATTATTGTACTTGGCCGCAAAGTGCGTAAGTTATCGCGTGCCAGCCAGGACCGCCTGGCCGACGTGGGTGCTTATGTAGATGAAAGCCTGCATGAAATTCATACCGTGCAGTCTTATGGCCATGAGCCACGCGATAAACAGTTGTTTGCCGACAGAATTGAGCTGGTAATGCAGTCAGCCAGGCAGCGTATTTTCTACCGCGCTTTACTGATTGCAGCGGTAATGCTGCTGAGCATTACCGCTATGGTACTGATCAGTTGGGTGGGCGCGCGTGACGTAATGGCCGGGCTTGTCAGTGCCGGTGAACTGACAGCCTTTATGTTTTATGCCGTAATGGTGGCAGGCAGCGCGGCAACCATCAGTGAAGTAACCGGTGATATTCAGCGCGCAGCAGGTGCCACAGAACGCTTAATTGAACTGGCAACGGCACCGGTTGAAATAGCTTCACCGGCAGTGTCGCAAGCCCTTCAGGCACCGGTTGCGGGTGCGCTTAGCCTGCGCCAGCTTAGTTTTGCCTACCCGCAGGTAGCAGATAAAACCGTACTGCAGCAGCTTGATATTGACATACAGCCTGGCGAACGCATTGCGCTGGTAGGGCCAAGTGGGGCGGGTAAAACAACGTTGTTTCAGCTGTTACAGCGGTTTTACCAGCCAACAGCCGGGCAGATACTACTGGATGGCACTGATATCAGCCAACTGGATTTAGCCCAGCTGCGGGCTCAGTTTGCTTTGGTGCCACAAGAGTCGGTTATTTTTGCCAGTTCAGTGCTGGAAAATGTGCGTTACGGCAGGCCAGATGCCACAGAGCAAGAGGTAATAAACGCCTGTATTGCCGCGCGCGCAGATAGTTTTATTAGCCAATTTACAGACGGTTATGCCACCCAGTTAGGTGAACGCGGTGTACGGTTGTCCGGCGGTCAAAAACAGCGTATTGCTATTGCCAGGGCTATTTTGGCCGACAGGCCCGTGTTGTTGCTGGATGAAGCTACCAGCTCACTGGATGCCCTGAGCGAGCAACAGGTGCAACAGGCGCTGGATAATTTAATGCAGGGTAAAACCACACTGATTATTGCCCACCGGCTGGCTACAGTACTAAATGCCGACCGCATTTTGTTGCTGGAACACGGCCGGCTGATTGCCAGCGGCACCCACCAGCAGTTGCTGTTATCAAGCCCATTATATAAGCAACTGGCCGAGCTGCAGTTGCTAAATTAATATCAGGAGCAAGCCTTGGCTAAAGAGCTGACTACTGTACAAGCTATGCGCTACAGCAGGCATTTAATGCTGCCGCAACTGGATATTGACGGCCAGGAAGCGCTGCTTAACGCTTCGGTGCTGGTGGTAGGCATGGGCGGGCTGGGTTGCGCCGCCGCGCCTTATTTAGTCGCCAGTGGTGTTGGCGGGTTAACATTGGCAGATCACGACACTATCGACAGCAGCAACCTGCAGCGGCAAATACTGTACCGCGAGGCTGATATAGGCCACAGCAAAGTACAACAAGCCGCGGCAAGTTTGCGCCAGTTAAACTCAGACGTCACCATCAGCACTTTACTGCAGCGCTTAACCGCTGAACATTTAGCCCAATTGGTGCCACAGCATTCACTGGTGCTGGATTGCAGCGATAATTTAGCTACCCGCAACGCTATTAACGCTGCCTGTGTTACCGCTAAAGTGCCGTTGGTATCGGGGGCTGCCATCCGCTTCGAAGGCCAGGTGGCAAGTTTTAGCATGCAGGGTGAAAGTGCCTGTTACCACTGTTTAAGCCAGCTATTTGGCGAGCAACAGCTTAGCTGCATGGAGGCCGGTGTGTTAAGCCCGGTGGTGGGGGTTATCGGAGCAATGCAAGCGCTGGAAGCGGTAAAAATAATAACCGGTGTGGGTACGCCGTTGTACGGTAAATTGCAGTTGTTTGATGCACTAACAGCCGGGTGGCGGCAGTTTAACTTAGACAAAGATCCACTTTGCAGTGTTTGCGGCGCTAAATAGCGCGATACAAAGTTTTGGGCTTTCTATGCCAACTGAAAAATACATCACCTCGCAGATGCAACAAGCTAAATACCTGCCGATTTCCAGCTCTGTGACGATTATACGCTCAGATACACACACGGCAATGCGCAACGTGATTTTTAGCCGTCGCAGGCGATAAATCTTTGGTATACCAGCGGCGATATTTGTTTGGTATCGCCGCGGTATATTAAAACGGCAGTTATGAGCGTGAAGCGGGCTTAACGCTCCGAATGACAGGATTGTTAGGTACAAACGAGCTTGGCAATATCATTAATACCATTGCTTAGCCCCGTTAACTCCTGAATAAAGTTATCTAAAAGCGCAGGCTCCGTTTTTAAGTACATTTTGGCTTCGCTAGCCTCTTCCTGCCCCTTAAATTCAAAGTATTCAGATTGCTGGTGAGTTGCTAGGTACAAAGCTCCAGGCTTTGGAAAGTGAAGCTTTGCAGAAAAAGCACCGTTGGCGTATTCACGACCAAACTGCCCCAGTAATATGTCTTTTAGACCACCGTAATAATGGTTTTTAAAGATATTAAGTGAGTTAACCAGCTCTAAAATTTGATGTCTACCAACATAAACTTTATTAGTGAATAGAGATTTCCCGTTACAGACCGAGATTTTCAATTCAGTCAAATCATCATCAAACCATACTTTTTCGATAGAAATCTCAGGTTTCAATGCTACCCCTTGCACTTAACGCCATTGCTAATGGGCCGCAGCGCAGGCAGTCCAGTGGAGATCATGCTGTTTGTTGTCGGAACGAAATTAAGCAACTTGTTATAGCCTTTTACTGTAAATATGCCAATGATCAAAATAAGTTCTGCTTTTATTGCCCATAAAGTCCTTTGCATATTCACCTGCATTTGTTTGAGAGATATTTTCTAAAAAACATGTGCATATAGCATTTGATAGCAGGCCTTCTGGCGTTTTCAATGAGTCCGTTGTTTCGATATCATCTATGTTTGATTCGAACAAGTCAAACAAGAAAACCAACTCAGAGTCCGCAATTGTCGGATTCCACTTTTTTTCATTTCTTGAGACATATTTATGTTTTTCTTGATCAATAAAATAGTGAGAGAACACGCAGCAGACACTTTGAAAATTGTAGCTACCATCTTCTTGCACAAATAAATTATTATCACTTTCCCATTCAGCTCTAAAAGCTGGGGCAATTTCAAACATTAGTCCTAAGAAATCAGTTGGACTCAATTCGTAACTCCATAGCTATAACACCCGGTTTTGGAACAGACTTGTAGCCGCACAGCGCTAAGGCGCGACCACAGTCGCTTGTTATGTTTGTTCTTTAAACTCAACTGGTACTTCAATTGAAATACCGCAACCTGTTCCGTAGCTAAAAGTAAATTTATATTCTTCGTTATGTAAGCGTAACACCAACCGCACATTCCAGCTTTAGCTAAATCTTCTTACTCTGTCTGAATCTTTGACCAGACAGAGGTTTCATATGAACCGCCGAACAACAGAGCAGTGGCTGGCGCTGATTGACCAGCATAAAGTTAGTGGGCTAACTCAAACCGAATTTGCAAAACAACAAGGCATTGACCCGACCTATTTCAGCTATCGTAAGCGGCAACTTCTCGCCTGGCAACAGGAAGACGATACCGGCTTTGTTGAGCTGACCACCCAAGGCACGCTGCTAAGCCAGCCAATGCTGCTGAAAAAGCGCGATGTCGAGTTGCACTTACCACCCGGCACGGATGCCTTGTGGTTAGCTGCGTTGCTCCGGGCGCTTTAACCATGAAGATGTTTATCGACCCACCCCAAATTTACCTGCATAAACAGCCGGTGGATTTTAGAAAATCCATCAATGGCTTGTCGCTGTTGGTTGAACAGGAGATGCAGCAGTCGCCGTTTAGCGGTGCGTTGTTTGTGTTCTGTAACCGCCAGCGCACCCGCTTAAAAGTGCTGTACTGGGACAGCACAGGCTTTTGCCTGTGGTACAAACGGCTGGAAAAAGATAAATTCCGCTGGCCGCGCCTGATGCCCGGTAAAGTGCTCGCCATCAGTGAGCAGCAGTGGCACTGGTTGTTACAGGGTATTGATATCCAAAAACTGACACCGCATCAGCCGCTGCAGTACCAAAGTGTCGGCTGATATGCTGATCGGCTATAAATGTTTTAGAACTCAGTTTAAACAATCTAAATAATCACAGGTACTTAGCCGTATTGGCCGTTATAATAGCAGTCATGAAAAAGCCCCTGAAATCCTTGCCAGACGATGTAGAACTGCTCAAGAAAATGCTGCTTGAGCAGACGCAAAAACTTGAGCGCCAACTGGCACAAAAAGACAAACGTATCGCTAAATTAGAGCGGGTAAACCAAAAGCTCGAAGATAAGCTGCAGCAACTGCTGGAGCAGTACAACCTTGCGCAGTATAAAAAATACAGCCCCAGCAGCGAAAGCTATCAGGGTGATGGCGAGGTGCTGAACGAAGCAGAGCAGCTTGCTGAGGAAGAACAAACCCTGCCAGAATCGGCTCAGACCGAAGCGGAAAAACCATCCAAACCGCGCCGCCCACGCATTGCCGCCGAGCTGCCACGGGTAGACGTTATCCATGACATTACGGTTAAAACCTGCACCTGCTGCGGCCATGCGCTGCACCGGATGGGCGAGGAAGTCAGCGAGCAAATTGAGTTTGTGCCGGCCCAAATCAAGGTGATTAAAAACATCCGGCCCAAATACAGCTGCCGGGCATGCGAAAACCAAGGTACGCAAGTAGTGATACAGATTGCCGATGTACCGCCGGCTATCATGCCTAAAAGCATGGCGACACCGAGCCTGTTGGCGCAAATCATCAGCAGTAAAATGCACTATGGCTTGCCGCTGTACCGGCAGGAGAAGCTGTTTAATCAGGCCGGTATTGAGTTGAGCCGCCAGACCATGAGCCGCTGGCTCATTACCTGTGCCGATAAACTGCAGCCGCTACTGACTCTAATGAAAAACACACTGTTGCAACAACCGGTGCTATGGGCCGATGAAACGACCGTCAACGTGCTGGATGTGGAAAAAAGTAACTGCTACATGTGGGTGTATGGCTGTGACATGGAGTCCTCAGCAGGCCCCAGGTTGGTACTGTTTGACTATCAGGATGGGCGTGGTGGTAAACATCCCAAAGCCTATCTTAACGGTTACACCGGGTATCTGCAGGTGGATGGCTATGCCGGTTATGAGCAAACGGATGCGACCTTGGCCGGTTGCTGGGCGCATGCAAGGCGCAAGTTCGTCGAAGCGCAAAAGGCGCAGGGCAAAGGCAAAACCGGTAAAGCCGACTGGGCCATCAACCATATCCAAAAATTGTATGGACTTCCCCTAATTTCATAGACACTCATTAACCTCGTTGAGATTAGCTTTTTCCTCATAATCTGCCGGTGATAACTGCCCTAAATGACTGTGT
>NZ_JANUEM010000012.1 GCF_024809855.1 Rheinheimera pacifica | reverse complement strand
GCTTTGAATTCTGATGTAAAACGTTGCTTGGACATGGTGCCCTCCTAAAGTTGTATTCTAACCTAAGGAGTGTCTAGTGTTTTAGGGGAAGTCCAATTGGCCATCTGCCGCTTGCTGAATATCAGTTATCAGCGTATTTCTTTACGTTGTTATTACTTATCTGATGAAGGAAATGAAGAACCTGGTTTTATTGTGCGGCCAGTAGAAAATGCACCTTTACAGCAATTCTGTATTTCTAAAGCACTCACTGAGCCGGAGTGGGGGTATCGCTTACAATGCTGGGATGCCTATACCTGCAGTACGCCTGAAAAATTATTGAATATAATTGCCTCCGGTGCTGGGGCCTGTCCAGTTATGTTGAGTGCATTAAAAGTATTAAAGAATCGTTTTCCAGCTTACTGTAGTGGCCTTACCATTTGGGATGAACAGGTGCTAAAAGCAGCTTCACTCTATGGTCCCGAAATTAAAGCAGCCAGAGTTATTGGTTATGCGCTATATCCTGCCAGAAATGGTGTGGACCTTGTAACGGATAGTTATATTTATGACCGCATTTTGAAGCTGGGTTGCAACAGCTTAGAAGCGCCGCTACTAAAGCTGAATGTAGAGAACATACCAGTTAATTTTTGTACTGTGGCAATTACAGAAGCTGGCACCGCCGCGTTAAGAGAAGAGTGTAATACGATCAATATGAATGGCTTCTCTGACTGGATTGGCGGGATAGAGTTAAATACTGCATCAGGTGGGATTTGGTTAAGGCACAGTGACGGAAGTATTCAATATACTCAAAATATCTGAAAGTGCAGCGCATGGCAGGGAGGGAGTCAGCATTTTGCCCAAATCCCGGAGTAACGGGGCTACAGAGATTTATATAACTGTGCTAAAGGTTTAGTTTATCAACGTTGTGGTGATAATAAAATATGAAATATGACTCTGTTGATTTAGTCTGTAAGGAGATAGATTGTTTTCGTAAGAATAAGCAATATTGCAAAATTATAGATATTTGTACTACAGCTCTTTCGTCTTATCCTGACGATGTAATGATTTTGTCTGAGTTGTCTCACGCTTATATTTCTGTACGGAATTATCATAGTGCTGTTGATGTATCCACAAAAGAAATTGAAATTACTAAAAATGATTCTTATTTATATTTTAAGAGAGGGCGATGCTTTCTATATCTGTCAGAGTATTTATTGGCAGATAGTGATTTCGACATGATTATTGCTCTGAAAGATTCTCACCCCCGTAATGATGCATATGTTGAGACGGGCTATTTTTTTAAGGCTTATGCTTCGATAAAGCTGGGAGCGTACTCTGTCGCCGCAATGTGTTTGCAGCAAGTAAGAGAGGATTTTACAGGGCATTTAGGTGATGGCGGTGTTCAAACCAAAATATCCTTGTTGAAAATCATTGAAAGAAGCGTTTGAAAAATAGTTTTAACATTCAGCTCAGTTTGTAAGATTAAAGCTGCAGACGGGTAAACCAGCTAAGCGATGTTGCCAGCGCTTTTAAGATTGAGGTTTTACCGGCACCATTGTTGCCCACTAATACCGTTACATTCGATGGAATACTCTCTGTGGGGCTAGTTGTACGTAATTTTTCGACCCGGCTGTTAAAGCAGCCGGGTAAGGCTTTGCGATGCGTTTACTATCAGCCTGGTGTATAAGGCCCGTGGCCGGGTAATAATTTTATCAGTGCGCGGCTGATCATGGATGGAAATACCGATAAATGATCTTCGTCTGCAATAACCTGGCTTTCTACCTGTAAACCGGGGTGATTACGGCTTTTTAAGATTTTTTCAAACTGTTGCATGTCGGCCATGATATTGACCGATTTGGCATAGCGCGGGCCGTCTTTTATTTGTTCGTACTCTGCGGCATACAATTGTACCTGCAATGTTTTATTAAGCTTTTTCAGTTGTTGCTGCCGGGCGGTGTACTGTTGCTCAAGTTTAAACATATATTTTTTATCAAACCACAGCGATGGGCTGCTTAAAATATACGTATCAAAGGTTTCTGGTTTGGTCAGCAGAATTTGTGTGCCCAGTAAACCGCCATAGGAATGGCCAACAAAGAGTTTTCGATTTGGCTCTACCTGATAACGCCCCAGTACAAACGGAATCACCTGTTGTTGCAAATAATCGGCATATGCGGCTGCGCCGCCATAGCCTTTGCGGGTGGCGGTAGGGGTGTAGTCCAGATTACGGCTTGCAGTAGGGGTATCGCCTTTGGCGTAAGACAGCCCGACAATAACAAAGTCTTCTATATTCTGGCCGCCAGCACCAAGGCGGTTGCGGATGCTGCGGATCAGCGGGAATGCATAGTTAGCGTCTGACACAAAAAGCACTGGCAGCTTTTTTGTTGTTTTACCATAAGACGCCGGCAAATCTATCCACACTTCATAGTGTCGCCCATTTGCGCTCGGTAGCTGATGTACTTTAGTATTGCTAAGCTCATACGCCGGAGCTTGTTCTTGTGCCAATAGCTGTTCTGCGCTGGCTTTGGTATCGGCCAGCGTTATCGGGCTGAGTAATGTTAGCAAGGTAAGGCATAAGCTTGTAGAGAATGGTGTTTTATACCGTGGTATTGTTAATTTCATGCGATTTTCCTTCTTTAATTAATGGTTTGGCGTTTTTCAGGCAATAAGAACCCGCACCCGGCAGAGTCGGGCAAAAATTGGCCTGTGTTTAGTTAAAAAATTACAGTGGCAAGTAGGGTGCCGGGTCTTGTTGTTTACCGTGTAGCAGTAACTCAAAGTGTAAATGTGGCCCTGTTACCCGGCCTGTAGCACCCATTTTGCCAACCGGCTGACCGGGCTCAACTGTTTGGCCCGCTACCACATAAAAGTCGTCCAGGTGCGCGTATAAGGTTTGATAGCCGTGGCCGTGGTCAATTAACACCACTTTGCCATACCGTTCATGCAGGCTGGTGTCATCGGTAATTAATACCCGGCCTTTTTGCGCAGCCAGCACGGCAGTACCGGGCTGGGCTGCAAAATCCAGCCCCTGATGCGGGCGGTTATCACGAAACGGGTGTTGTTCAGCATAAAATGAGTTAACCGGTACATTGTTAACAGGCAAATGCCATATTGCAGGTGGCGCAGTAAAGTGAAGCTGGGCAACGGCGGTATTAAGTACTGAGGCGCTACAACACAATATTAGGGCAATACGCCATTTTTGCCGCAGTGGCACGGCGGCTACAGGTTTAAACAATTGCTGCAAACGTTGCTGATAAAATTGTTTATCTGCACTGGCTTGAACAAAGCCGGGCATCAGTTGCGGCGGTGTTTTTGGCTGGCTTAGCGCTAAGCTGGCCAGCAAGGTTTGGCCATATAACACTGCGTGCTGCGGTTGCGCTGTTAGTACGGCGTTATCTACAGCCAGTTCTATGTTGCGGATAAAAGCAGCTTCCAGCTGCCGGAATACCGGATTAAACCAGCACAAGGCTACCAATATACGCATAATAAGCAGTTGTTGTGGATCGCGCCGTTGCAGGTGCATCAGCTCATGGCTGATCAGCAATTGCCGCTGTTGTTCCGACATTTGCCAGATATAAGCAGGCACCACCAGTGTTAGCTTAAACCAGCCTGCAATAAAGGGTGATACTGCGGCTTCGGTTTGGCGCAATGTGAAACGATTTGCTAAAGGAGCAACTTGCTTCAGTTGCGCTGCGGTAAACAGGCTGTCAGGTGCCAGCCTGGTACTATGGCGGATAAACTGCTGCAGTTGCTGCCATTGTTTGGCTAGCTTTACCAGTTGTATAAGGCTTAGAGTAACGATAAAAGCTAAGGCTATTTGCCAGTACAGCCCGGTATTGGCGGGTGTGCCAAGCAGAGCCGGGTGCATAGGCTGAGCAGCTAATGTTTGCACTGAATACAGGGTATCCTGCAGCAATACCGAGGGAATAGTCCAGTGTTGATACAGTTCTGGCAACGGCAGCAAAGGTAAAAAACTCAATGCCAGTAACCACCAGTATAAAGCTGGCCACTGCTGCAAAACGTGGTTTCTTTTAAGCAGCGGTTTGGCTATAGCCCAAAGTGCGGCAGACCAAAACGTACATAACAATAGTGAAATCAGCAGATGTTGTGTCATATCAGCTCTCGTTGTCTTTCATCGCAGTGTTTTTGGTTTGGGCATGCGCTGGCGAGGCTAATTCGGCCAGTAACTTTTCCAGATCTGCCATTTCATCTGCATTAACCAGCTTACTGCTGGCAAACATGGCTACCGGCAACGGCTCGTTAAGCTCAAATACCCGTTTGGCAAAATCCTGCGCAAAAGCCGCCAGTGTCGGCATTTTATCCAGCAAGGTGGTATAGCTGTTTTTATTAGCCATGGTTTCACAGGCGATAAAACCTTTATCGCCCATGCGCTCAAGCGTTTTGCGCGTAGAGGAGTTGCCCCAGCTCAGCACCGTTGCCAGTTCATCGTGTATTTCCCGTGCTGTAAGTGGTTGTTTCGACCAGAGTAATTTAAGAATTTCCAGTTCAGGTGCGGTAGGTTGCTGCATAGGGTGATAACTATTCAGGTAATTAATAATCTGAATAGTGCGACAGTTGTCGCAATAGATCAAGTGTTATTTGCGACAATTGTCGCAGATGGTGAAAACACAGTGGGGTGTTAATCGTGGTTAGGCAATCTAACGGGGATTTTTTCCGCTGAAAACCTACAGATGACTTTGTGGAGTTTGCGGTTGCCCCAATACCGCGACAATCAGGATAAAGTGGTCTTCTTTTGTGAAATATGCCATATGCTTAGCAACAGGACAGTAGAACCCGTTAGCGTAGATCTCATTACAGCCACGGCCTAACTCAGGGTTGTCGGCTAACATTTGAAAGCCAGAAAGCAGGTTTTGTTTGTACTTTTGCCACTGTGCTTCAGAAAAATTTTCTATCGTGTACTTTTTAATATTCTGTAGGTGCGTCTTAGCCAGGCTGCTTAGCTTATAGCGTTTATTTTGCATTAGCAGTGTCTATAGCGCGCTAAGAAAGTTTGCACCGTCAACAATATTGTCTTTTTTTAGGTCTTCCTGAGCAGAGTGAAAACAGTGCTTAAGGTAATCAGCTTTCATTGCTTCAAGCGCTTCGTAGTCATGAATAGACATTACTACAACGGCGTCCTTACTGTTTTTGCTGATTTTGATAGGTGCCCGTTGAGCATTTAGCAATAACTCACCGAAATTTCGTTTAGCGTCGTTTGCTGTTAAGGTTTGCATAGATAGGCTCTTTTTGCGGTAAAGCATGAGTATAGCTAATGGCATGAAATGGTCAATATGATTAAATCGTGTGATTTTCCTGAAGGGAGCATTAATAATAAAACGCTATCATGGAAATATGAATGCGCTGGTGGATGCTTAGTGACATTGAAAACAACGCCGGGATTTCCCGGCGTAATTGTTATCAGTTTAGGGTTGGCGCAATCAGCGCATAGTCGGCATTGAGAACTGATTAGTCGTTGCCTGGCCGGTGGGCCAGCGGGCGGTGATGGTTTTCATGCGGGTGTAAAAACGTACGCCGTCGGGGCCGTGCATATTGAGCGGGCCAAATACGCTGCGTTTCCAGCCGCCGAAACTATGGAATGCCATAGGTACCGGAATAGGCACGTTTACGCCCACCATGCCTACCTGCACCTGGGCAGCAAATTCGCGGGCGGCTTCGCCACTGGCGGTAAAAATGGCGGTGCCGTTGCCAAATTCGTGCTCGTTAATAAGCTTAAGGCCGTCCGCAAACGACGGTACCCGTACGACGGCCAGTACCGGGCCGAAGATTTCTTCGCGGTAAATGCGCATACCGGGCTTAACATGATCAAACAGCGTTGGCCCAACAAAATAGCCCTGCGGGTGGTTAGCCACCTGCAGTTTACGGCCATCGGCCAGCAAGGTAGCGCCTTCGGCGACACCGGTATCAATATAGCTACGCACCTTATCGGCGTGTTGCTGGCTAATTAGCGGGCCCATATGTGGCTCCGGGCTAATGCCTGTGCCAGGCCCGGTGTGTAGCGTGGCAATTTCCTGCTGCAGGCGATCTGTTAAGGCATCGGCTACCTCGTCTCCTACGCATAGCGCCACAGAAATCGCCATACAGCGCTCACCGGCCGAGCCATAAGCCGCACCCATCAGTGCGCTGGTTACCTGGCCTAAATCGGCGTCGGGCATGACCAGCATATGGTTTTTAGCGCCGCCCAGTGCCTGCACCCGTTTGCTGTGGGCGCTGCCGGTGGCATACACGTATTCGGCAATCGGGGTAGAACCGACAAAGCTGACTGCCTGTACCCGTGAGTCGGTTAGTAGCACATCTACTGCTTCTTTATCGCCGTTAACCACATTAAACACACCTGCCGGTAAACCAGCTTCCAGCAGCAATTCTGCCAGACGCAGCGGCACAGACGGATCTTTTTCTGACGGTTTTAAGATAAAAGTATTGCCGCAGGCGAGCGCAATAGGGAACATCCACAGCGGTACCATAGCCGGGAAGTTAAACGGTGTAATACCGGCACAAACACCCAGGGGCTGCATCAGGCTGAAGCTGTCAACGCCACGGCCAACATTCATCGAGTGCTCGCCTTTAAGCAAATGTGGAATACCACAGGCAAATTCTACCACTTCCAGGCCGCGGGTCAGCTCGCCCTGCGCATCAGAAAATACCTTACCGTGTTCCTGGCTTATCAGTGTTGCCAGCTCGTCGCGGTGTTGTTCCAGCAGGGTTTTGAAGTTAAACATCACCCGGGCACGGTTTAACGGGGTAACCTGGCTCCAGCTTTGAAAGGCTGTTTCAGCTACCGCTATGGCGCTGCGGGTTTCGTCGGCGCTGGCCAGGCTAACCTGCATCTGCGCTTCGCCGGTAGCCGGGTTATATACCGGTTGGCTACGGCCACTGTTGCTGGGCTGATGCTGGCCGTTGATAAAATTGCTTAGGGTTTTCATTGGTAAATCCTTGCTATTAATACGGTTGTTGTTGCTGTTTACGCTGATAATCATCAAGTGCCTGCTGTACTTTGGCCTCGCCCGATATCTGCGGTATTGCCACATCCCACCAGGTGCCATTATCGGTGCTTTGCTGTGGGTCGGTTTTTATTTCAATCAGGTAGCTGCGCGGTGCGGTGCGGGCGCGTTGTAGTGCCTGCTCCAGTTCGCCGATATTGGCTACCCGTTCGCTTAGCGCACCCTGAGCTTTGGCATGGGCTGCAAAGTCGATATCGGGTGCGTCGTCGGCGCAGTCGTCCCACAGGTTGTTAAAAGCAGTATTGCCGGTGCCACGCTGCAGCCTGTTGATACAACCAAAGCCGCGGTTGTCCAGCAGCACCACGATAATTTTTTGTTTTAACATCACCGAGGTAGCCAGTTCTGAGTTCAGCATTAGGTAGGAGCCATCACCCACTACCACTATTACCTCACGTTCTGGCTGTGCCAGTTTTACGCCCAGGCCACCGGCAATTTCGTAGCCCATGCAGGAAAAACCATATTCAACATGGTAGCTGCCAGGCCCTTCTGTACGCCACAGTTTATGCAGCTCGCCGGGCAGGCCGCCTGCCGCACAAACAATAACATCGCTTTTTACAGATTGGCGTTTAACTGCACCCAGCACCTGGGCATCGCTTGGCAATACTCCGCTGGCAGGCGGTGTGGTTAACTGATCGTAGCGTTGCTGCCATTGCTGATTTAACTGCTGTGCATGTGCCAGCCAGCCGTTTTCGCTTTGCCATAGTGGCAGCGCTTTATCCAGCTGTGTAAGCAGCAGGGCGGCATCGCCCACCAGCGGTATGGCCTGGTGTTTAGCGGCATCAAAAGCGCCAATATTCAGTTGCAGCACAGTTTTACCGGCAAAGCCGGTACGGGACTGGGTGGTAAAATCCTGCAGACGGCTGCCGACTGCCAGAATAAGGTCGGCTTCGGCCGCCAGTTGGTTGGCTGCTGCTGAACCGGTCACGCCAATACCGCCTACGGCACAAGGATGCTGCCAGGGTAGGGCACCTTTACCGGCCTGAGTTTCAGCAACCGGGATCTGGTGTTGCTCGGCAAACCCGGCCAGTGCCCGGCATGCTCCGCTGTAATGCACGCCACCACCGGCAATAATCAGTGGCTTACGGGCTTTTAATAACAGTGTCAGGGCGTCGGCAAGCTCCTGTTCGTCGGCGCCGGGGCGGCGGAAGCGGTGTATACGTTTTGCAAACAGTGATACTGGGTAGTCGAAGGCTTCGGCTTGCACATCTTGTGGCAGTGCTAATGTGACCGGGCCACAATTAACCGGATCAAGCAGGGTTTGTATTGCTACCGGCAAAGAGTGAATAAGCTGCTCCGGCCGGTTAATACGGTCAAAATACCGGCTGACCGGAATAAAGCAGTCAGTAGCAGCAACCGTAGGGTTGCTGAAGTTTTCAATTTGTTGCAATACCGGATCGGGTTTACGGTTGGCGAAGTGATCGCCGGGTAAAAACAATACCGGTAAACGGTTGGCATGGGCCAGGGCGGCAGCCGTAACCATATTGGTAGCACCGGGGCCAACCGATGAGGTACAGACCATTAACTGCTGGCGGTTATTGGCTTTAGCAAAAGCAATGGCGGCATGTGCCATGCCTTGCTCGTTGTGGGCGCGCAGGGTTGGTAACTGCTCACGTACCTGATATAGCGCCTCGCCCAGGCCTGCCACATTACCATGGCCAAAAATAGCGAATACGCCGGCAAATAGCGGTTTGGGCGCAGTGTTGTCTGGCGTAGAGATATATTGCGCCGCCAGAAACCGTACCAGCGCCTGAGCAGCAGTTAAACGGATTTTGTCTGTCATGAGATTTTTCCTTACGGGCTTAGCCCTTACGAGCCAGCCAGGCCTGGGTTAGCGCCCGGTAGTTTTGACGGATTTGTTGCTGTAAGCCTGCATCGTCCAGTGTTCCGGCCAGCCAGCTCTGGCTGGCTTTGGCAAAAATAGTGCGGCCAATAGCAAAACCGCGGCAAAGCGGAAAGGCAGCACTGTCACGAAACGCTTGCATCAGCTCGTTAGCGGGTGCATCAAGCCCCAACAAAATAACACCACGACAATGCGGCGCCTCGTTAGCGATAAGCGCTGATACCGCCTGCCAGCCCGCCGGGCTTTGCGGGGGTAATTTCCACCAGTCTGGTTTTATACCTTGCTGATAAATCAGCTGCATGGCTTCAGCTACCGTGCTATCACTGCAGGCAGAGCCAGCCGGTGGGATCACTTCAAGCAGCAGTTCGTGGCCGGATATACAGCAAGCCTGATACAGTTCGGTTAACTGGCGGCTTTGTTGCTGCCAAAGCTCTGCGTCATCCTGTGGGTGCATAAACACCAGGCATTTAACAATATGCGAACGTGGCCAGCTGATTAAACGCGAACCGATAGAGCGGCCACCTTCCAGCTCCAGCGGGCGCGATGCCGGTACTTCAACCGGGCGGCCAATCCACCAGCCGGTGCCGGTAACATCGTTTAAGGCATCCTGACCAAAGGTATCATCAATCAACACTCCGGCCTGTACCGGTAGCTGTTGCTGTGCTACTTCCTGCTGGTAAGCGGCCAGAATAAGCTGTTTTAGCTTTGGCAGGCGCGACAGCGGTGCTCCGGCAGCTTCAGCCATGTCGATAAACTGTTTGCGGTGATCAAAGGCCAGAATGCAGAGTTCTTGCCAGTTGGCCGGGTGGCGGGTGGTGACCCGGTGCAGGTAATTAAGCTGCGGATCCAGATCCGGCCTCGGAATGCTATGCTGGTGTGCCAGATAGTAATCCAGCTCTTCCGGTGTGGGTATGGCAGGGGCGCAGCCATGGCGCGAAACGACCAAAGCCCCGCAGGCATTGGCATAGGCGCAGCAGCGTTCATAGCTTTCACCCCGCAACCAGCCACGTAAAAAGCCAGCCATAAAGGCATCGCCAGCGCCTAATACATTTAGTACCTCTACCTGTACGCCCTGAGCAAAAAAGGCATCGTCCAGCGAATCGGGGATCTGGCTGTCAAAAATGCTGCAGCCCTGCGCGCCGCGTTTTAGCACAATAACGGCGTCAGTCAGCTGGCGCAGCGTTTTTAAGCAGGCAATGGTATCGATGCTGCCACCGGCGATATGCACTTCTTCTTCGGTACCAACAATTAAGTCGCACAGCGGTACTATAGATTGCAGATGGGCAGTGACATTGTCATTAGACACAAAACGGTTATCGCCCTCGCCGGGCCTTGCCAGGCCCCATAGTACCGGGCGGTAGTCGATATCCAGGATCACTTTAGTGTGGTTACGGCGGGCATAACTGATGGCCTGGCGCGCTACCTTATCAACGTGGGCTGTAGAAAAGTGGGTGCCGGTGATTAATAGCGCCTTGCTTGAGGCAATAAATGCCTCGTCAAAATCGCTGATATCAATTGCCATATCAGCGCAGTCGGCGCGATAAAACAGCAGGGGAAACTGCTGTTTGGTTTTAATTGATAAAATGGCCAGGGCCGTTAAACGCTCGGGATCAGTAACCACATGGCTGGTATCGCAGCCAGCACGGGCCAGCTCTTCGCGGATAAACTGGCCGAACTGTTCATCGCCAACCCGGGTAAGCATAGAGGCTTTTAACCCCAGCCGTGCCGCGCCAAAGGCGATATTGCACGACGAGCCGCCCAGCGATTTGGCAAAAGAGGCAATGTCCTGTAGCCGGTCGCCAATTTGCTGGCCGTACAAATCAACTGAAGCCCGGCCTAAACAAATAACATCCAGAGTTTTATTCACAAGCGTTCTCCCAAAAGCTACCAGTCTCCTCAAATGCGATGCTGGTGACGAAATAATCAACCTAGATTAGAATGAATTTTCTATTTATACAATACTTGGAATATTTGTTTTATTGAGTTAGACTCGAATCATCAGCAAATTGCCGTCACAGAGGTAACAGGGTGGATGCACCGGTGTGTAACAGCCAGCAAGAACTGGAACAACGGATAGAGCAGCGCTTTAGTGAGCTGAGCAACCGTTTGCAGTTGGTAGCAAGGTATTTGCTGGCGCATCCCGATACTGTTGCTTTTGGTACCACTGCAACCATTGCCCAGGGGGCAGGTGTACATGCCTCGGCGTTGGTGCGTTTTGCCAATGCCTTTGGTTTTTCTGGCTTTAGTGAAATGCAGCAGCTTTTTAAAAACCGTTTGCTGCAAGCAGGCCCGGATTACCAAAGCCGTATAGCGGCGGTACAACAGGATCAGTCTGTACCTGTGGCTCAAGCCGGGGTGCGTTACCTGCAGCAAATTGCCGCTGCCAATGAAGCGGCCATGCTGCAGCTGTGTGACGAACTGGATGCAGGCTTATTGCAACAAGCCTGTGAGCTGCTGGCCAAAGCCAGGCTTATTCATATACAGGGTGCAAGACGTTCTTACCCGGTAGCCAGTTATGCCAGTTATTTACTCAGCAATACCGGTTTGCCGGTACATTTGCTAGATGGTGTGGGTTATATGCAAAATGGCCCGCTGAATTTACTCGGCACCGATGATGTATTGCTGGCTATCAGTTTTGCCCCTTACGCTGCAGAAACCCAGCAGGCAGTGAGCCGGGCGGTGGCTGCAGGTTGCCGTATTATTGTGATTACCGATCACCGGTTAAGCCCCTTAACAGCGCAAGCTGATATTGCCCTGCTGGTACGCGAAGCCGAAGTGCACTCGTTCCGGTCATTAAATGCCAGTATGAGCCTGATCCAGGCTCTGGTGCTGGCACTGATCCATGATGCTGAAGCCCTGGCTGCAGCAAAACCTGCCGGTTAAGGAGCTTACAATGTCGTATTTACACCGTAAACCGATGGCGGCTGATAGCTGTGGAGTTATTCAGCATATTACGCCGCAAAATGCTCACTGGGAGTATGTGGGATTTGACGTAGTGCTACTGAAACCGGGGCAGAGCGCAAAGTTTGCCAGCGGCCACAGCACCGAGCTGTGTGCGGTGTTGTTATCCGGCCGGGCTGATTTCGCCACGCTGGAGCAACGTTTTACCAGCGTTGGGGCACGTACCAGCGTATTTGACGGGCTCCCACCTTATGCACTGTATTTACCACCGGGCGAAACACTTACGGTAACGGCGCTAACTGAGTTGGAACTGGCTCTGTGCCGGGCACCGGCACAGGGCGGCTTACCGGTAAGGCTTATCACCCCGGATGACTGTGTGCAGGAAACCCGTGGCCAGGGTACTAATACCCGCCAGGTATGTAATATTTTATTTGCCAATTTACCTGCCGAGCGCTTGCTGATTACTGAGGTTATTACGCCGCCGGGGCACTGGTCGAGCTATCCGCCACATAAGCATGATACTGACGCGATTCCACAGGAAAGCGCACTGGAAGAAACCTACTACCATAAACTCAACCCCAGCCAGGGCTTTGCGTTTCAGCGGGTGTATACCGATGACCGGCGTATTGACGAAACCATTTGTGTAGAACATAACAGCGTGGTGCTGGTGCCGGAGGGCTATCATCCGGTTGGTGCCCCCCATGGCTACGAGCTGTATTATCTGAACGTGATGGCAGGCCCAAGCCGGCAGTGGGTATTTAAAAATGATCCGCAACATGAATGGATCATAAAAAAATGACCGGGCCAGCGGCAGCTTTAGTGTGGGTTGTTTCACCGGCCGGGTTGGCTGGTCGACTCCCGTACAATCAGTTCGCAGTCAAATATATCTGCACCGCTGTCATTACTTGCTGCCACTTCGCCTTTAAGTTTTTTAATCAGTTTAAACGCTGCCCGGTAACCAATGGCATTGATGGGCTGGCGCATCGACGTAAGGTTTGGCCACACCTTGGTGGTAAGCGAAATATCGTCAATGCCGCAAACCGACAACTCTTCCGGTATTTTAATGCCACGGCGGTGCGCCTCGTACAACACGCCAACCGCCATTTCATCATTGGCGGCCAAAATGGCAGTAGGGCGGGGCGTGCGGTTAAGCAGTGTTGCCGCGGCATCTACACCAGACTGATGCGTATAGTAGCCTTGCACAAGCAATTGTTCATTCAGCGCAATGCCGGCATCGGCAATGGCATTACGAAAGCCCCTTTCGCAGCGGTGGCTGGATTCCTGATCCGGATGGCCCAGCACAAAAGCAATGTCTTTGTGATGCAGGCGCAGCAGATACTGTGTCATCTCGTAAGCGGCTTTTACGCCGTTAAAACTGACGCAGTCGTCACTGTCCTGATCTTTAGGCCCAATGCGGATATAGCGCACTCGTTTGCGTTGCAACATATCCAGCAGTTCCTGCTTGTCGCTAAGCGGCGGTACCAGGATCAGACCATCAGCCAGGGTGTTATCGATAAATTCTTCAATCTCATATACCAGGGTAGGCGAGCGGTAGTTGCAGTCGTACAGAAACAGCCCCATATGTTCTTCGCTGCAGCACTGCAAAATACCTTTTTG
Organism: Rheinheimera pacifica; assembly: GCF_024809855.1. Classification (GTDB taxonomy): domain Bacteria; phylum Pseudomonadota; class Gammaproteobacteria; order Enterobacterales; family Alteromonadaceae; genus Alishewanella; species Alishewanella pacifica_A. The sequence goes on along the minus strand of NZ_JANUEM010000012.1, from coordinate 133,971 downwards.
CAGTTTTTGCAAATAGCCCGGGCTGGGGTTATCAGCCAGCAAGGCAATAAACAGCGAGCGGTTTTTGGCCAGCGCCATACCCAATGGGTTACGCTTAAACCCCAACTGATGGATAACCGCCATCACCTTAGTGCGGGTTTCTTCCGACACATTAATTTCATTGTTGATCACGCGCGACACGGTTTTTTTCGAGACACCGGCATGACGCGCCACATCGTTAATGGTTACTGATGACATGTTTTGGCAACACCTCTGTTATGGAGCAAGCAAATGAATACTACTTAGCCTTAAGCCGCAATACGTTGCCGGTATAACTGCACCACCCTGTCCCTGGTGGTTATATTGGCACAGACTACTGCGCTGTACATTCTGGCGGGTAAACCCGCTGGCACAGTGACTTATTGCGGTCAGTTTGTTAAAGGTTCTAGCTATAATGCAAATTGACACCGGTGTCAATTTGCATTATAAAATTTATTATTGCCAATAGCCCGGTGAGTTTGCTGCTATTGGGTTTATTTATGTCTGGCAGGAGTATTTTTGGTGACTGATGTTGACCCTATTAAACAGGCCAGCCCACAGCTGCTGCATGGTGAATATGCAGCTTTGGCCTATGCAGGCACGCTGGCAGGCTACAGTTATACACACCAGGTGCAGGCTGATCCGCTGTTTACCCGCTATTTACAGCACTTATTGCACTATGAAATGACAACGGCGCCCGGGCCGCAAAATACTGCTGCCGTGCTACAGCAACCGGCTGCAGCGCAAGACAAAAAAAGCTTACAGCAGCTTACACAAAATGGCTCACAGCAATTAATACCCGCTATTCTGGCTACTGCAGAGCAGCGCCTGGCAAACGGCCTGGCCATAGATGCGTTGTGTTTTACTGTAGCGGCCTGGCTGCGCTTTAGCATGGGCTTTGATGCGAAAGGGGATATGCTGCAAGTGGTTGATCCGCTGGCTGAGCGCCTGATGCAAATAAGGCTGCAGTACTGGGATCATATTGATGAGTTAGTGGCACAGTATCTGCTGGTTACACCGCTGTTTTCAGTGACACTACGCGACAATACCTTATTTCGTGACAGACTGACCTATTGGCTAAGTTATATTCTGGCCAATGGGGTAGTAACGGCGTTACAAACCTTAATATTGGAAGTTCAGGATTATTCAGCCGCACCGCGTTTAGCCGGAGGTAAAGTATGATCAAAGTGACGGTGTGGAATGAGTGCCGCCATGAAAAAGAAGACGCCGATGTGCAGGAAGTGTACCCCGAAACAATTGGCGGCTGTATTGTCGATAATTTAGCACCTTACGGTTTTGATTTAACACTGGCCACGCTGGACGATCCGGAACAGGGCTGGCCGGCAGAGCGTATTGAGCAAACTGAAGTAGCTATATGGTGGGGACATCGTTACCACGATGAACCCAGCGATGCGCTGATTGATAAACTACAGGCTCGGGTGCTGGCAGGCATGGGGTTGATCGTGCTGCACAGCGGCCATCATGCCAAGTTATTTAAGCGGCTTATGGGCACCAGTTGCAACCTGAGTTGGCGTGAGGCCGAAGGAGGCGAGCGTGAGCGGGTATGGTGTCTGAAGCCATCACACCCGATCGCCTATAATATTCCACCACAAATTGAGCTGCCACAGTCAGAAATGTACGGGGAGCCGTTTGATATTCCTGAGCCGGACGAACTGATTTTTAACTCCTGGTATCAGGGCGGCGAAGTGCTGCGCAGCGGCTGTACGTTCCAGCGTGGTCGTGGGCGGATTTTCTTCTTCTCACCGGGGCATGAAACCTTCCCGATTTACCGTAACCCGCATATTATCCAAATTCTGGCCAATGCCATCCAGTGGGCGCATCAGCCGCATCAAAGTGGTTGGATGCTGGGAAACTGGGGCCGGCCAGTGCCACTGGAAGAAGGCGCGCCGAAACAAACCTACTTTAAAAAGCCACGTAAGTTGATGCTGGCGGAAAAGGCTGCGAAGAAAACAGGTAAATAATTGCAGCAATAAAAAAGCCAGCCTGTATCCGGGCTGGCTTTTGCAAATCATGCAGTTATTTACAAAGTAACTGGCACGCCATCCTGGCTGGCGGATAGTTTAATGGCATCCCATAACTGCGCCATGCGCAGGCCTTGCTGTACGTCAGACGGGTTATCGATTTCGCCTTTTCGCACCTGCATAAATACATTCATCAGGTTATTGGCGGCTTCCTGCTCTTTGCGTACCACATTACCCTGTGCATCTTCAATTTCCATCCAGCGGCCCCAGGCGCAAATGCGTACTATGGCTTGTGGGAAGAAGCACTCGATACGGGATACACAGCGGATACTGCGGCCACAGGCATGCAGGTTAAACAGGGTACCGTCGTTTAGCTCGCCTGACACTGTGGTAACCACATCTACCGGAAAACCGTGGTTGTGCATAATGGCACTGATACGAGCGAACGGTTTGCTGGTAATTTTTGAGACGGTGTTCATCATATGAGCGCCGGTATCAAACATAAAACCGCCGCCTGAAATAGCCGGAGCCTGTTTCCAGTGGCCCTGATATTTGTCGGCCCAGTCTTCCCAGATTGCCGCGTTAATGCTGACTAGGGCGCCATACTTTTGGCTGGCAATGGCATCTTTTAGCTCCTGCACCAGCGGCGATAAGCCACCCTGATACGCCACGACCAGAGTTTTGCCGGATTTCTGCTGTGCTGCAGCTAAAGCTTCTGCTTCTGCCACGCTGGTTACCATCGGCTTTTCCAGCAGTACATCCAGCCCCAGTTCAAGGGCCAGCAAGGCTTGTTCGGCATGGCTGGCATGGGGTGTACAAATATAAACGGCATCCAGCTGTGCTGCGTTGTCCTGCAGCAATTGTTGCCAGCTGTTGTAGCAGGCAGGTGCTTGTTTTTGCTGTTGCTGGGCAATACTGCACACATTGTCCATTGCTTTGGTATTGGGGTCCATAATCGCCATCAGCTTGATATCCGGGCGGACTATCCAGGTTTGAATATACTGTGTTGCTTTAGTGCCACAGCCAATAATTGCCAGTTTTAATTCCACTTCGCTCTCCCAGATGCTGCAAGGATAGTTGCTACTGCACGGCAGCATCGTTTTGTCGTGCATTGTTGATCAAATTCTGCGCGTTGTGCATTAGCCTGCAACACCTGTAATGACGCAATCTGCTTTAAGTTGGTGCGCTTTGCTATGCCTGACCGCACCATTAAATTGCATATTGACACCGGTGTCAATAAGCGTATTATCAAAACAGACAGGGTAACTAGTACAAAAAATAGTCGTGTTAGTGTAGCTCCTCAGGAGCACAAATAACCGGCAAACAGAAATGCACTAAAGTGCAACAAAATTAAAGAGCTAGACTATGAGCTGGACGACTAAATCTCTGGTACTGCTGCCTGTTGGCGCAGTGCTTGTCGCAGTTGTTGGCTGGTGGTGGGGGGAGTCTCCATCCGTTCAACAGCAGGATTTGCCCACGCTGGTAATTGCTGAACATCGTACTGCCCGGATACAGGCACTACAGCAGCTAAAACCAGCACTGGAAGCCGAACTGGGTGTACACCTGAAAATAGTGGAATATCCGGCACCTCCGCAGGATTATTTCACCAAGCTGGTTACCGAACTGCGGGCCGGTAATGCGCCTGATGTATTTACTATTCCCCGTGATTTACAAATGGATGATCTGGCAGCAGCCGGGTATCTGACCAACCTGACAGATGCGGTTGAGCATTGGGCAGGGTATCAGCATCTGCCTGAACTGGTTAAACAGCTAACCCGTGCCAGCTTTGATGAGCAGGTATATGTTGTGCCTTCTATCGTGGCGGTAGAACAACTGTACTACCGGCATGATTTACTGACTGCAGCAGGTATCAGCACCGCACAGCCGCAAAGCTGGCAGGATTTACTGTCACGCAGTCGGCAAATTAAACAGCAACTGGGCCAGTACCCGCTATTAATTCCGGCCGGGCTAACCTGGGGTATGGGTAGCTATACCGAGGGGTTCCGCTATTTACTGGCCAGCTTCAGCGATTATCAATTATTGAATGTGGATAACCAGTATGTGTTGGCAGGTGAGGCGGTACGGGCATCGTTTGGGTTTTATCAAACTCTGGTACAGCAGCAGTTGATGCCGGTAAAACCTTTGCTTAATCCTGAGCCATGGGTTATTCCAAAATATGAAATGTTTCCCAAAGGCCAGTTACTGATCACTACCTGTGGCAGTTGGTGCAAAGTATTTGACTGGGGGCCGGACAGCCGTAACCCGATCCCAAATGTGGATCAGGCGGTGCAAACCTGGAAATTTCCCAGTGCCGACGGTGGCGAGCCTTTTGCGTTGGCTTCGGTGGTATATTCGTGGGGCGTAAACGCCAAATCACGCCAGCAGCACCTGGCACAGCAATTGGTGCTGGCGCTGGGCGAGGTTGATGTAGCGCTGGTGTATGCTGAAAAGCTGGGCAACGTACCGGCACGGCTGGATGCGGCGCAGCATCCGGGTTTTGCAGCAATGGGCAGCAGGATGGAAGACCATGCCTTGTTATCGCAGGCGCGTGCGCTGCGAACTACGGTAGGGTCTAATGCCATGATGGCCGGCGTGGCGCAAGCCTCTGAAGCCGTGCTTACCGGCCGTTCAGACGCTGGCCAGGCACAGCAACAACTGATTGACTATGTGACCAATGTATTAGGTGATCAGCAGGTAAAGCCTCAGCTGACGGTGGCGGCCCTGCCAAAAGGAGGTAAGCAGCATGATTAAACTGACTTACGAAGCCCGCCGTCAGCTTGGTTACCGTTTTATGATGGCCCCGGCTTTATTGCTGATGGCAGCTTTTATTGTATTTCCGGCCTTTTATGCTTTTAGTTTAAGCCTGACAGACGATGCCTTACTGGGGTTTGCTGCGCAGGAGTCATCTTTTGTTGGCCTGCGTAATTTCAGCCGTTTATTTGGTGATCCGCTGTTTTGGAATTCACTGAAAGTTACTCTGATTTTTGTTATTGGCTCTGCCGTTATCGGCCAGTTTGTGCTGGGGTTTTTATCTGCGTTAGCACTGCAACGGCCGGTGCGTTATAAGCCTATTTTTAATGCCATTATCTGCCTACCCAATGCTGTACCGGAAATGGTAGTGGGCTTTTTATGGATCTCAATGTTTGCCAGCGGTGAATATGGCACATTAAATCGTTTGGTTGCCTGGTTTGGTGTCGATCCGCAGCAGTGGCTGTATACCTTTCCGTTGCTGTCGATCATTATCGTAAATACCTGGCGTGGCATTGCCTTTGCCATGATCCTGCTAACGTCGGGGTTAGCGGCAATCCCCAAAGATATTTATGAAGCAGCGAGGGTAGATGGTGCTACCGATACACAGGTGTTCTGGCGTATTACGGTGCCCATGATGATGCCTACAATCTTCCTTTATATGTTTATTTCTACCGTAACCACCTTTGCCATTTTCGGTTTGGTTTATACGTTAAGCCGTGGCGGGCCTGCCAATAGTACCGAAATACTGGGTATTTATATTTATAATCAGTCATTTACTGCGTTTCAGTTAGGCTATGGTGCAGCTGTGGCGGTGGTGAGTCTGGTGGTATCGATGATCCTGGGCATTATTTATGTTAGAGCCCTGAAGGTGGAGGTTTAGATGGTAGCTGTTGTCCGGTCTTCCTTTGAAGACGTTACTGTAACGCACCATGCTTCGCAGAGGCGGGCTTATTTGACGCTGGTGTTGATTTCGCTGTTTTGTATGATGCCGTTTTTCTGGGTGGTGCTGGCGGCTTTTGATCCCAAAGCCAGCCAGTTTTTACAAATTCCGCAAGGCGTTACGCTGGATCATTTCAAGAATATTTTTGCTAACGAAAGTGGTATGCGCTGGGTACTTAACTCAGTAGTTATTGTGGGCAGTGCCACCATTTTAACCCTGATTTTTGCTGGTTTTGGTGGTTATGCACTGTCGCGTACTCAGGCCTGGTGGAAGCGCCCGCTGCTGTACGGCATTATTCTGGTAAGGATAGTACCACCACCTGCACTGATCGTGCCGGTATACAAAGTGATGCTGTTTTTAAATGATTGGGTAAACGGGTTGATTAACCAGTTTACCGCCGATGTAGAGCAGCAACAGATGTTAAGCCGGATGTTTTCTTTTATTGACGGTTATCTGGGTTTAATTCTGATCCACTGTGCCATGCAATTACCGCTGGCGATCTGGATTATGAAAACCTTTTTTGATGCTATTCCGAAAGATTATGAAGAAGCTGCTGCGCTTGATGGCGCCAGCCAATGGCAAACTGTGCGCCATGTTTTATTGCCGCTGGCATTGCCGGGCTTTGCTGCAGCGGGCTTATTCGCCTTTATTAATGCCTGGGGCGATTTTTTAATGCCGCTGATGTTTACCTCATCGCCAGAGCTGCAAACGCTGCCGCTGGGCATGTTCCGTGCGTTCTTGCGGGTAGACGCTATTGATTACGGCTTTTTAACCGCGCTGGCTGTTATTTATACCTTGCCAGCCGTTATTGCATTTGCTTTTGCCAGAAAGTTCCTGACTCAAACGTTTTCTGGCGGCGTAAAAGGTTAACAGGATTGTGTTATGTCTAATATTGAGCTTATTGATATAAAAAAGAATTACCTCGGTACCGAAGTGGTAAAGGGGATTAGCGTTACTATTGAGCAGGGCGAGTTTGCCGTTATTGTCGGACCTTCCGGCTGCGGTAAATCTACGTTGCTGCGCATGATCGCGGGGCTTGAGGATATCAGCAGCGGTGAACTGCGTATTGGCGGCAAGGTAATGAATCATGTGTCGCCGGATCAGCGCGAAATTGCCATGGTGTTTCAGTCTTATGCGCTGTATCCGCACATGACGGTAGAAGAAAATATCGGTTTTGCCCTGACATTAAAAAAGGTAGATAAAGCTGAGATTAAACAGCGGGTGAAAGAAGCTGCCGAAATGTTGGAACTGGAACATTTGCTGCAGCGTAAACCCGCAGCCCTGTCTGGTGGGCAACGCCAACGGGTGGCAATTGGCCGGGCCATTGTGAAACGGCCAAAAGTGATCTTGTTTGATGAGCCGTTATCTAATCTGGACGCTAAGCTACGGGTACAAATGCGCACCGAGTTAATGCGTCTGCACCGCGAGTTTGGCTCTACCGTGGTATATGTTACCCATGATCAGGTAGAAGCGATGACGATGGCGCAAAAAATTATCGTACTGCACAACGGCTATGTATCTCAGCTGGGTAAACCGATGCAATTATACCGCGAGCCGGAAAATACGTTTGTTGCGCAGTTTATCGGTGTGCCGAAAATGAACCTGCTGCGCGGCAAATTGCAGGGTAGCAATTTTTATCTGCAATCTGGCCAGGTGGTAGATATTGGTAATGGTTTCACCAGTGGCAATGATTTGCAATTGGGGATCCGGCCAGAGCATTTAAAACTGCAGGCGACCGGCGCTCAGGGCGGCTGGACAGTTGATGTAGTTGAACGCCTGGGAGTGGAAAGCTTTGTGCATCTGCATAATGCTACTATGGAGCAATTGGTAGTACGGGTTGAAGGTGATTGCGAGCTGGCCGCAGATATGCAGGTAAATCTGCAAATTGATGCCGCCAGTTGTTATTTGTTTGATGACAAAGGCCAGCGGCTGCTGCGTAAACCTGTAATAGAGCAGGCAGCGGGATAGCTCCCGCTTTACTGGCAAAGGCTGTGGCAGGCTATCTGTCGTGATACAGTTCGCAGGCTTCCAACGTGTTTTCCACTAAACTGGCTACGGTCATCGGGCCTACACCGCCCGGTACCGGAGTGATATAACGCGCATGTTTTACCGCTGCGCCGTATTCCACATCGCCTACCAGTTTGCCTGAATCTAACCGGTTAATGCCAACATCAATAACCAGGGCGCCGGGTTTAACCCAATCTCCGGGGATAAATTCTGGCCGGCCTACCGCCACTACCAGTAAATCGGCGCGGCGTACTTGCGCCTCCAGATTTTTGGTAAATTTATGGCACACCGTTGTCGTGCAACCAGCCAGCAGTAATTCCAGCGCCATGGGCCGGCCAACGATGTTGGAAGCACCCACGACAACCGCATCCATACCTTTTACGTTAACGCCGGTACTTTGCAGCAGTGTCATAATGCCTTTAGGCGTGCAGGAGCGCAGCGCTGGCATGCGCTGTGCTAAACGGCCTATATTGTATGGGTGAAAGCCATCGACGTCTTTGTGCGGGTTTATACGCTCTAAAATGGCAGAGGCATCCAGGCCGGCGGGTAATGGCAGTTGTACCAGAATACCGTCTACAGTGTTGTCATTATTTAAGTTGTCGATCAGCTCCAGTAGCTGTTGCTCGGTAGTATCTGAAGGTAAATCGTAAGATACAGAATGAAAGCCAACTTCTTCACAGGCCTTACGTTTACTGCCTACATAAACCTGAGATGCCGGGTTTACCCCTACCAGCACTACGGCTAAGCCCGGTGCTCTTTTACCTGCTGCAACCCGGGCGCGAACCTGAGCGGCAACTTTATCTTTTGTTGCCTGGGCAACGGCTTTGCCATCAATAATTTGTGCTGTCATTTGCTTACGTCTCTGCCATGATTTTACTGCGGCATATTTTCGCACAGCTACCCGCAGAACTCCATCCTGCAATGCCCGTGGTACAATAGGTTCAAATAATAGGCAATCAGTTGATTTGTGCAAAAAAAGGTTTGACGCTATTGCTGGGCGGCTGTAATATTCCGCCCCGTTGCAGCAGTGCAGCGAAGTCGGTGATTGGCGCAGCTTGGTAGCGCACTTGGTTTGGGTCCAAGGGGTCGCAGGTTCAAATCCTGCATCACCGACCATTAATATATAGCTTGGTAGGGCTTTCGATATTGCGCCCGTAGCTCAGCTGGATAGAGCAACGCCCTTCTAAGGCGTGGGTCATAGGTTCGAATCCTATCGGGCGCGCCATAACAAGCGCAAAACAGTTTCAGTGGTGGTTGTAGCTCAGTTGGTAGAGCCCCGGATTGTGATTCCGGTTGTCGTGGGTTCGAACCCCATCATCCACCCCATCTTTCCCAGAGTTTTATAGTCGGTGATTGGCGCAGCTTGGTAGCGCACTTGGTTTGGGTCCAAGGGGTCGCAGGTTCAAATCCTGCATCACCGACCATTCTCCCTAAGTTAAGTAAATTAAATATGTTAAATAAGCGCACTTGGTTTGGGTACTCTTAGTCCCACGAGTCGCAGGTTCAAATTCTGCATCACCGACCATTCTCCCCTAAGTTAAATAAAGCTTTCCTTTATTTAAAGCTAATATGTTTAACTGCATTTATCTTTGCTCAGTTATCAAATAATAAAATCCAGTTCCCAAATCCTTAAATCTTATTGTATGCTGCTATTTAATATCAGATTAAGGACGATTATCTTGATAATTGCAGAAACCCCACGTTTACGTATCCGGCATCTTACAGCGGCAGACGCTGCTTTTACCTGTCAGCTATTAAATGAACCGTCGTTTATTGAGAATATTGCTGATCGCGGTGTGCGTTCAAAGCTGGATGCTTTGCATTATTTAGCTGAAGGGCCAATAAAAAGTTATCAGCAGCACGGTTATGGTTTATTTCTGGTGGAAACCAGTGATACCAAAATACCGATAGGGTTTTGTGGCCTGCTGTTTCGTGACTATCTGCAGGAAACTGATATTGGCTTTGCATTTGTACCTCAGTTCTGGGGCAAGGGGTATGCGCTGGAAGCCGCTGCTGCTGTGCTGCATTTTGGTTATCATAAGGCTAAGCTCAAACGTATTGTTGGCCTTGTCAGTGCAGGTAATCTCCCATCAATTAAAGTGTTAACCCGTCTGGGTCTGAGTTTTGAGAAAGTCGTGCAGGTTCAGCCGTCACTAAAAGAGGTTCAACTGTATTCCTGAACGCCAACATAAATGTAATTTAATTACATATTTAGTGGCTTTCTGTAGCTTGACTCTTGTGAATGGTAGGTATTCGCAATCTTTATAGTTTAATTATTTCAGCTTGTTACGGGTAATTCGTCCCGATCTTTGTTTTGCTGAACTGTAACCCAGGTGGAACCAGGTTACAGTTTTTGCTACTATAGCCGCCGGAACAACCATTGGAGGAGTTATGATTAACCCATCCTGGCGGCGGGTAGTGCTTAAAGTTGGCAGTGCCCTGATAGCGCCGGAAAACCAGGGGTGTAGCGAACAGTTCCTGCGTCCCATCGCTGAATTTATCCGGCAGTGCCGGTTACAGGGTCTTGAAGTGATCCTGGTGTCATCAGGTAGTGTGGCTGCTGGCCGCCATCATTTTAATTTTCAACATCAACGGGTTCCTATCGCACTAAAACGGGCGATGGCAGCTGTTGGCCAGAATCAGCTGATGAATTTCTGGAGCCGGTGTTTTGACTTTCCTTGTGCACAGGTATTACTTACTCACGGTGATTTAAGTGATCGTGTGCGCCATGTTAATATTCAAAATACATTAAAGCGGTTACTGGATCATCAGATACTGCCTATCGTTAATGAAAACGATACGATAGCCACAGATGAGCTGAAAGTAGGCGATAATGACAATCTGGCCGCTATGGTGGCCACAGTTGCTAACGCCGATGCGTTGATTATTTGTTCTGACGTTAACGGTTTATATACTGCAGATCCAAACAAAGACCCAACAGCCAGCCTGATCCCTGAAGTGCGTATTATTGACCAGCGTATTTATGCTCTGGCGGGGGGAGCCTCATCTAAAGTGGGTACCGGCGGTATGTATACCAAGATTGAAGCGGCAGAGAAAGCAGCAGCACATGGTATAGACACCGTTATTATTGATGGCCACAAGCCTGACGGGTTTCAGTGTATTTTAGCGGGTAAAAATCCTGGCACCATTTTTTATGGCCATGCCAAGCCTCTACCGGCTAAAAAACATTGGGTGCGGCACACTCTCAGAGCCAAAGGTGAAATTTGGGTTGATGATGGATGTGCTGAAGCCTTATGCCGTCAGGGCGCTTCATTATTGTGTAGCGGTATCGTTGATATTAGCGGTGAGTTTGATTCAGGTGATGCTGTTGTAGTGCGCAGTGCATCAGGCAAACGCAAAATTGCTAAAGGTGTCAGCCGGTTTAGTGCCAGCGAGTTATTTTCTATTAAAGGCCAGCAAAGCCGCGATATAGCTTCTTGCCTTGGCTATTGCCCGACAGGCAGTGATGCCGTAATCCATCGCAGCGAAATGATGTTACTGGAGAGAATATGAGTACCGATGTTGCGGCAACAATAGCCGCTAAAGCGTCAGAGGCAGCTAAAGCTGTAGCAAATTTGACGACAGAGCAGAAAAATTTTGTTCTGCAGAGTATGGCAAACCATATCCGCAATGCCAGCGCTGCAATACTTGAAGCGAATAAAGATGAAGTTGCCACAGCCAGTGCTAATGGCACCAGTGCAGCTATGCTTGACCGTTTAACGCTAAACCATGATAGGGTTGACGCCATGGCCAAAGCCATTGAGCAAATTATTGCCTTGCCGGATCCGGTTGGCGCAACACGGCATATTGAGCAGCGGCCAAACGGTATTAATATCGAAAAACGTCGTATAGCACTGGGCGTTATTTGCATGATTTATGAAGCCAGGCCCAATGTTACTGCTGATGCCGGTGCTTTATGCTTTAAATCCGGTAATGCGGTTATTCTGCGCTGCGGCCGCGAGGCTATTCAAACCAGCCTGGCTATTGCTGCCGCTATGCAACAAGCCCTGCGTGAACATCAGTTACCGGATGAAGTTGTAAGCATAGTACCGGAACCTGATCGCGATTTAATGCTGGCACTGTTAAAGCAGGATCAATATATCGATTTAGTGATCCCGCGTGGCGGTGAAGGGTTAATTCGCTTTGTTACCGAACACAGCCGCATTCCGGTGATCCAGCACTATAAAGGTGTATGCCATTTGTATGTTGATCAAAGCGCAGATTTAACTATGGCGCTGGGGCTGTTGCTTAACGGCAAAGTACAGCGTCCCGGCGTGTGTAATGCGCTCGAAGGCTTATTGGTAAACAAGCACATTGCCAGTGATTTTCTGCCGTTAGTAGCCAATGTGCTGGCACAGCACGATGTAATTGTACATGCCTGCAAAAACAGTATCGGTTACTTTAATCAGGCGCAGCCGATTGCTGATAATGAGTTTGGTCAGGAATATCTGGCGCCGGAAATTGCTATCCGGGTGGTAGACGATCTGGATGCCGCCATGGCGCACATTGACCAGTTTGGCAGCCAGCACACCGAAGTTATTTGTACCAGCGATCAGGCCAATGCGGAGCGCTTTATCCGCCAGGTAGATTCTGCCGTGGTCATGCATAATGCCTCGTCACGTTTCTCTGATGGCGGTGAGTTAGGCTTAGGTGCTGAGATTGGTATTTCTACCAGTAAGCTGCATGCTTACGGCCCTATGGGCCTTGAAGCGCTAACTACTGAAAAATATGTGGTAACCGGCAGCGGCCAAACCCGCAGTTAACTGCCGTCACTGCAGAAAAAATTAACGCAGCAATAGTAATTTACTGACTATGCTGCGTTTTTTATTTTGTCGGCATACTGGCTTAGTACGGCCTTGTTAAGGGCTCGACGTCAGACATTTACCCCGCTATAATGCCGCGTCCTATTTTATAACAGGTCTGGTTCAGTGCTGCGTTTTGATACCAGATCACACTAGTAAGGCGTTAATTACACGCCCGTTTTTGAATTTGAGGTAACAAGATGCAAGTTTCTGTGGAAACCACTCAGGGTTTAGAGCGCCAAGTAACTATCACTGTTCCGGCCGACAAAATTGACTCAGAAGTAAAAAGCCGTTTACGTGATCTGGCCAAGCGTCAGCGTATCGACGGTTTCCGTCCGGGCAAAGCGCCGGTAACACTGATCCAAAAGCGTTATGGTCTGGCAGTATTGCAGGAAGTTGCCGGTGAGCAAATGCAGCGCCATTTTTATGATGCCATTATTGCCAACAAACTGACTCCGGCAGGCGCGCCAACTTTTGCTCCAGGCCAACTGGAGCAGGGTAAAGATTTAGAATTTAAAGCTACTTTTGAAGTGTATCCGGAAGTTGAAGTTAAAAACCTGGATAAAATCGAAGTAAATAAGCCGGTTGTTGAAATTGCTGATGCCGACTTAGACAAGATGCTGGATACTCTGCGTAAGCAACACGCAAAGTGGGAAGCCAAAAAAGGCAAAGCCGCTACTGGTGATCGCGTAATTATTGATTTTGTCGGTTCTATTGATGGCGAAGAGTTTGAAGGTGGCAAAGCCACTAACTTTACCTTAGAGCTGGGTCAGGGCCGGATGATCCCGGGTTTTGAAGACGGTATCGTTGGCAAAAAAGCCGGTGAGCAAGTTACTGTTGATGTAACTTTCCCGGAAGAATACCACGCTGAGAATTTAAAAGGTAAAGCAGCCAGCTTTGCTGTTACGGTAAACACTGTAGAGCAACAGGTACTGCCTGAACTGACTGACGAATTTGCAACCTTGTTCGGTTTAGAAACTGCCACTGTTGATGCACTGAAAGTTGAAGTGCGTAAAAACATGGAACGTGAGCTGAACCAGAATATTAAAGCTAAAGTAAAAGATCAGGTTATCAAAGGTTTATTAGCCAACAACGAAGTTGAGGTGCCACAAGCACTGATTGCAGGCGAAGTAGACGTACTGCGTAAACAGGCTCTGCAGCGTTTTGGTAACAACGTAGATCCTAAGCAGTTACCGGAATTGCCAGCGTCATTGTTTGAAGAGCAGGCTAAAGATCGCGTTAAAGTAGGTTTGTTGCTGGGTGAAGTGATCAAAACCAGTGAACTGAAAGTAGACGATAAAAAGGTTCAGGCGTTAATTGAAACTGTTGCTTCTGCTTATGAAGATCCGCAAGAAGTGGTACAGTACTACAACAGCAACAAAGAGCTGTTACAAAGCATGCGCAATGTAGCACTGGAAGAGCAAGCCATTGAAGTAATTCTGGCCAGCGCTAAAGTGACTGAACAAAAAGCGGCTTTTGACGAGATAATGAACCCGCAAGCTGCCAACTAACATTGACTTATTTTGGCTTGACGGCTTTAATGGCTCGGACAACAGTTCGGGCCATTTTATTTTCTGCAACAGCAAAACCCAGCTATTTAAAGGGAACTCTGAAATATGTCTATGCCGCAACATTTAAATGATCTTGTCAGCGCACTGGTACCGATGGTTATTGAGCAAACCGCCAAAGGTGAACGTTCTTACGATATCTACTCGCGCCTGTTAAAAGAGCGGGTAATTTTTCTAACCGGTCAGGTCGAAGATCACATGGCCAACCTGATTGTGGCGCAATTATTGTTCTTAGAATCAGAAAATCCGGAAAAAGACATCTATATTTATATTAACTCACCGGGTGGCTCTGTTACCGCAGGTTTGTCAATTTATGACACCATGCGCTACATAAAGCCGGATATTGCCACCGTTTGTGTGGGCCAGGCTGCCAGTATGGGCGCGTTTTTATTGTCTGGTGGCACTAAAGGTAAGCGTTATTGTTTACCCAATGCGCGGGTGATGATTCACCAGCCGTTAGGTGGTTTCCAGGGCCAGGCGACTGATTTTGAAATTCATGCCCGGGAAATTTTAAGCATTAAAGAGAAATTAAACCGCTTAATGGCCGAGCACTGTGATCAAAGTTATGAGAAGGTTTGCAAAGATACTGAGCGTGATAACTTCTTAAGTGCACAGCAAGCCTTGGATTATGGCCTGGTAGATGCCATATTAACCAACAGAGAAACAAAGTAATCATTTTAGGCAGCTCTGCGTTACAGAGCTGCACCGTAGTGAAAGAGGTAGTTACATGTCTGATCACCGCACTGACGGCGATAAGAACGGTAAATTGTTGTACTGTTCTTTTTGTGGCAAATCACAGCATGAAGTGCGTAAGTTGATTGCAGGCCCACAGGTTTATATTTGTGATGAATGCGTTGATTTATGCAATGACATCATCCGCGAGGAAATTAAAGACATTTCCCCGAAACGTGATGCCGACAAATTGCCGGTACCGCGCGAAATTCGTAATCATCTTGACGATTATGTTATTGGCCAGGATCATGCAAAAAAAGTGCTGGCAGTGGCGGTATACAATCATTACAAGCGCCTGCGCAGTGCCCAGCACAAGCAAGACGTTGAGCTTGGGAAAAGTAATATTCTGCTGATAGGCCCCACCGGTAGTGGTAAAACCCTGCTGGCTGAAACGCTGGCCCGTCTACTTGATGTGCCATTTACTATGGCCGACGCCACTACATTGACTGAAGCTGGTTATGTTGGTGAAGATGTCGAAAATATTATTCAGAAGCTGCTGCAAAAGTGCGATTACGATGTAGAAAAAGCCCAGCGTGGTATTGTCTACATTGATGAAATAGACAAAATCTCGCGCAAGTCTGATAACCCATCTATTACCCGTGATGTATCGGGTGAAGGTGTGCAGCAGGCGCTGTTAAAGCTGATTGAAGGCACAGTTGCTTCGGTGCCACCGCAAGGCGGCCGCAAGCATCCGCAGCAGGAGTTCTTGCAGGTTGATACCTCAAAAATTCTGTTTATCTGTGGTGGTGCTTTTGCCGGGCTGGATAAAGTGATAGAGCAGCGCTGCGCCAAAGGCTCTGGCATCGGTTTTGGCGCTGAAGTGCGCAGCAAAGAAAGCACGCGTAGTTTAAGTGAATCTTTCCGTGATGTAGAACCGGAAGATTTGGTGAAGTATGGCCTGATCCCGGAGTTTATCGGGCGTCTGCCAGTTGTTGCCACCTTAACCGAGCTGGATTTAGCTGCATTGGTACAAATTCTCAGTGAGCCGAAAAATGCTCTGGTAAAACAGTTTGCAGCCTTATTCGCGATGGAAGAAGTAGAGCTGGAGTTCCGTGAAGACGCACTAAAAGCCATTGCGCAAAAAGCAATGGAGCGTAAAACCGGTGCCCGTGGTTTGCGTTCTATTGTCGAAGGTGTACTGCTGGATACTATGTATGAATTACCATCAATGCAGGATGTCTCAAAAGTCGTAATTGATGAAACCGTGATCCGCGGTGAAAGTGACCCTATTCTGATTTACCAGAGCAGTGAGCCCGTTGCGGCTGAGTCACATTAATCCTGCCACAGAAAAAAAGGAGCTGAATCAGCTCCTTTTTCATATATGTAATTGAAGTTTTTAAAACGAACCCCATATACTGAAACATATTCGCGCCTGCAGTAACTAAATTCGAGAGAGAATCAATGACATCAGAACACGCTGAACGTTTGCATATGCCGGTACTGGCACTGCGGGACGTGGTCGTTTATCCCCATATGGTTATTCCATTATTTGTCGGTCGGGCAAAATCAATTAAATGCCTTGATGCCGCTATGGATAACGACAAACAAATTTTCCTGGTAGCGCAAAAAGACGCCACGCTGGATGACCCTGCAGCGACTGATTTATATGAAGTAGGTACGGTTGCGACAATTTTACAGTTACTGAAACTGCCTGACGGTACCGTTAAAGTATTGGTTGAGGGCAGCCGCCGCGCCAGGCTGGCTGAGTTTACAGAGACAGACAAAGCCTTTGCAGCCTACGTTGATATTATTGAAACAGCTGAAGTGGATAGCCGTGAGCAGGAAGTGTTTCTGCGCTCAGCCATTAATCAGTTTGAAGGCTATATCAAACTGAATAAAAAGATTCCGCCGGAAGTATTAACGGCACTGACCGGTATAGACGAGCCGGCACGGCTGGCTGATACTATGGCTGCACATATGCCGTTAAAGGTTGAAGATAAACAAAAAGTGCTGGAAATCTTCGACGTAACCGAGCGGCTTGAATATCTGATGGCAATGATGGAGAGTGAAATTGACATTCTTCAGGTAGAGCGCCGTATTCGCAGCCGGGTGAAAAAGCAGATGGAGAAAAGCCAGCGCGAGTATTACCTGAATGAGCAAATGAAAGCGATTCAGCGTGAACTGGGTGAGCTGGAAGATGCGCCGGATGAATTTGAAACACTGAATAAAAAGATTGAACAGGCACAAATGCCGCAAGAGGTGACAGATAAAGCCCGTAGCGAGTTGCAAAAGCTGAAAATGATGTCGCCAATGTCAGCAGAAGCAACAGTGGTGCGCAGCTATATCGACTGGCTGGCTAATGTCCCGTGGAAAAAACGCAGCAAGGTAAAGAAAAACCTGGCTGTGGCCGAGCAAATTCTTAATGCAGACCACTATGGCCTGGAAAAGGTAAAAGAGCGCATTGTTGAATATTTAGCAGTACAGCAACGCGTTAATAAGTTAAAAGGCCCTATCCTTTGTCTGGTTGGCCCTCCGGGTGTGGGCAAAACCTCACTGGGGCAGTCTGTTGCTAAAGCGACCGGGCGTAAGTACGTGCGGATGGCGCTGGGCGGCGTGCGTGATGAAGCTGAAATTCGCGGTCACCGCCGTACTTATATCGGTTCTATGCCGGGCAAAATTATTCAGAAAATGGCGAAAGTTGGTGTGCGTAACCCGCTGTTTTTATTGGATGAAATTGACAAGATGGCGTCCGATTTCCGTGGTGATCCGGCAGCAGCATTACTGGAGGTATTAGATCCGGAACAGAATACCGCATTTAGCGACCATTACCTGGAAGTAGACTACGATTTATCCGATGTGATGTTTTTTGCAACGTCCAACAGCCTGAATATTCCAGCGGCCTTGCTCGACCGGATGGAAGTAATTCGTCTGGCCGGTTATACCGAAGATGAAAAGCTGAATATTGCCAGACAGCACCTTATTACCAAGCAAATTGGCCGTAATGGTTTAAAAGCCAGCGAAATTGTGATTGAAGACAGCGCCATTATCGGCATTATCCGCTATTACACCCGCGAGGCAGGGGTGCGCAGTTTAGAGCGTGAAATCTCCAAACTATGCCGCAAAGCGGTAAAGCAAATATTGCTGACCAAAGGTTTAAAGCAGGTAGTGGTAAATCAGCAGAACCTGGAAGATTACCTTGGCGTGCAGCGCTATGACTACGGCAAAGCTGAAGATAGCAACCGTATCGGCCAGGTAACAGGTTTAGCCTGGACTGAAGTAGGCGGTGATTTGCTGACCATTGAAGCTGCGTCTGTAGTGGGTAAGGGTAAGCTAACCTTTACCGGCTCGCTGGGTGATGTGATGAAAGAGTCTATCCAGGCTGCAATGACAGTAGTTCGTAGCCGCGCGGCAGGCTTGCGTATCAACGAAGACTTTTACGAAAAACGTGATATTCATGTGCATGTGCCTGAAGGCGCAACGCCAAAAGACGGCCCCAGTGCCGGTATTGGTATGGTCACTGCATTGGTATCCAGCTTAACCGGTAACCCGGTACGGGCCGATGTTGCCATGACAGGTGAAATTACTCTGCGTGGTGAAGTATTGCCCATTGGTGGCTTAAAAGAGAAGCTGCTGGCAGCGCACCGTGGTGGCATTAAGCGGGTACTTATTCCGCATGATAACGTGCGTGATTTAAAAGATATCCCTGACAATGTAAAAGGTGACATCGAAATTTGCGCCGTAAAATGGATAGATGAAGTGCTGGAGCTGGCGTTACAAGAGCCTTTAGAGCGTGTTTCAGTGGGTGAAACGGTAAAAAATCCAGCAAAAAGCAAAAAAACGGAAAAAAATCCTGCGTAGGGGCTTTTCATTCCCGTTGGCTGTGCTAAGTTATGGAAAGTTTCGACCAAGCCCTTGTTATACAAGGGCTGCAGTCAAAGCCAGAACTGTTAGTTTTGCTGCTTTTTTGCTTGCAAGCCTGAAAAATGCTTGTTATAACGATGAAGCTCACTTACAGAACTAATGAAGTGTAGTTGTTGAAAATAATAACAATTGAAGGGGATGATATTGTGAACAAGTCTCAACTTATCGACAAAATTGCTGCTGGTGCAGACATTTCTAAAGCAGCAGCTGGTCGTGCTTTAGATTCGTTCATTGATGCTGTTACCGAAGCTCTTAAAGAAGGCGACTCTGTAGCATTAGTTGGTTTTGGTACTTACAGTGTACGTGAGCGTGCAGCCCGTACTGGCCGTAACCCACAAACTGGTGCAACTATTCAAATCGCGTCTGCGAAAATTCCTTCTTTCAAGCCTGGTAAAGCGTTAAAAGACGCCTGTAACTAAGCTTTAGTTTGGTAAAGACAAACAAAGTGCCGATTTTGGAAGTAGCAGGCAGCTTAATACAGTGACCTCAGTCTTCCAAAGGCTTCTCTAAAAAAAGCGCATCTGTTAAGATGCGTTTTTTTTTACGGCAACCAAGATGCGTTTTTGTTGCCTCCCAGCCGTTAAAGATGAATAAAGAGATCGTGCTAAGATGTTAGAAAGAATCAGAGAAGGCTCGCAGGGAATCATTGCCAAGTCTATTTTAGGCTTAGTGATCCTGACGTTCGCATTAGCAGGTGTTGGCAGTTACTTAAGTGCGCCTGCCGAAGTTAATGTGGCAGAGGTTAACGGTGAAAAAATCAGCCGTGCAGACTTTGACCAGGCATTTCAGAATGAACGGGCACGGCTGCAACAGCAGTTTGGTGAAATGTACGCCACCCTGGCCGCAGATAACGCTTATATGAATAATTTTCGCAGCGAAGTGCTGGAGCGTCTTATTGACGAGACTCTGCAAAAGCAATTTGCTGCCAAGCTTGGCCTGCGCGTCAGTGATGAGCAGGTTCGTGACGCTATCCGCGGTATGACAGAGTTTCAGGTTGACGGCCAGTTTAATAATGACCGTTATCAGGCTTTACTGCGCCAGGCCGGTTATCAGCCAGATCAGTTCCGTGAAATGATGCGTGAGCAAATGTCCCGCAACCAGTTATTAATTGGTTTACTGAGCAGCGAATTTGCCACTGTTAAAGATATGCAGTTACTGGCCAAATTACAGCAGCAAAGCCGTGATATCGAATTTGTGCGTATTGCTGCAGCAGATTTTGCCGCTAACGTAGAGCTGACAGAACAAATGCTGCAAGACTATTACACGACTCATCTGGAGCAATTTGAAACCGAGCAAAAAGTGGCTGTCAACTATGTTGAGTTATCAGCTGCTGCGCTGGCTGCCGATATTGAAGTGACTGAGCAGCAAATGGCTGAATATTACCAGGCAAACAAAACACGTTACACCCGTGATGAGCGTCGCCAGGTTGCGCATATTATGCTGGAAGCCGAGCAGGACGACCCTGCTGTAGCGGCAAAAGCGGAAGCAATTTTACAGCAGTTAAAAGCCGGTGCTGATTTTGCTCAGTTGGCTAAAGCAGAATCTGCTGATACCTTTTCTGCAGATAACGGCGGTGTATTGGGGTGGCTGGCTGCGGGTGATGTAGACCCTGAATTTGAGCGTGTTGCTTTTGCTATGAAGGAAACCGGCGAGCTTAGCTCTGTGGTAAGAAGCGCTTATGGTTACCATATTATTAAGTTAGTTACTCTGGAACCGGCGCAGGTTCAGGAATTCGCAGAAGTATCTGCAGATATTGCAGAACGTATCAAACAAGATGCGGCAACGGCAAAGTTTTATGATTTACAGCAACGTTTGGCCGAAGTCAGTTTTGAAGTGCCGGATACACTGGAAGACGCAGCAGCAGCGGTAGATGGCAAGATTATTTCAACACCATTATTCAGCCGCAATGAAGCTACTGCGCCTTTGTCTGCACCTGCGGTAATGAGTAAAATCTTCGATAGCGGCTTTATTAATGAGCGGCTAAACAGTGAGGTGATTGAACTGGATAATCAACACGCTATCGTAGTGCGTGTTACTGATCACCAGGCAAAACGTACCCAAACGCTGGAAGAAGTTAAAGCAGAAGTAGAAGCCGTTGTTCGTGCAGAGCAAAGCTCGTTGTTAGCCAAAGCCAAGGGTGAAGAGATATTGGCATCGGCTGGGCAGGACAGTTTAAAGGCGCAGGCTGAACAGGCATCATTAACACTGGAGCAAGCAGCAGATGTGCCACGCTTTGGCGGTACACTGGATGCACAAATCCGTGCTAAAGCGTTTGCTATGCCTCGTCCGGCTGATAAACCGGCTATAGAGCTGACTACGCTGGCTAATGGTGATATTGCCTTGGTGTCTGTGTTGGCAGTAAAAGATGCCGAAGTAACAATGGTGCCGGAACCTGCGCAGCTGGATCGTCTGGCAGAGCAGCAGGCAGAGCAACATTACCGTGCCGTAATTGCAGCGTTAAAAGCTAAGGCTGATATAAGCCGTAATTTACGTGCAGCAGTAACAGATACTCAGTAATACAAATACAGATAGATTAAAAAAAACCGTGGCTTGCCACGGTTTTTTTATGTAATAGCGCTATTAATCAATTTGCGGCTGTAGTCATGCCCGGCATTGGCAAATACATGTGCGGTATTGCCGTAATCCAGCGCTGAGCCCTGATGCAATACCAGCAAATCGTCAGCGATATGACGAACCAGCCGTAAATGATTGGTGATCAGCAGATAAGCCAGGCCTGATTTTTGCTGCAACTCCAGCAGTAAGTTCACAATTTGTGCCCGCAGCGATGGATCCAGTGCGGTCAGTGCTTCATCCAGAATAAGCAGCTTGGGGTCAAGGATCAGTGCTCTGGCCAGCGCTACCCGTTGTAACTGACCACCGGAAAACATATGTGGATAGTATTCGCTGTGTTCATCCAGCAAACCGAGCTGTTTTAATGTCTGGCGGATTTTTAACTTGCGTTGTTGCGGGTCCAGTACTGTGCTAAAACGCAATACGTCGTCCAGCATCTGGCCTATTTTCTGGTGTGGATTGAGTGACTTCGCTGCATCCTGAAAAATAAACCGGATAACATGATTATATTGCCGGTAGTGGCTAATTTTAACCGGCTGCCCTGCCAGCAGAATATCGCCACTGTCTGGTTTTTCAATGCCTACCAGTAGTTTTGCCAGCGTACTTTTGCCAGAGCCGGTTTCACCGACAATGGCCAGAGTTTTACCTTCTGCCAGCGTAAAATTGATATTTTGCACTGCAATAACACTGCGCTGGCTAAACCAGCCACTTTGTTTGTGATAGGTTTTACACAGATCTCTGACTTCAAGCAGGGTATTCATAAGTCTTTTTTACCAATTAAGGGAAAATGACAGCTGTAATAGTGATTTTGCAGGCGTTCCAGTGTCGGTGTTTTTACACATTCTTTGCGCGCATTCGGGCAACGGGGGCCGAGACGGCAGCCAATAGGTAAATGTTGCAGTACCGGAATACTGCCAGGCAGGGCATATAGTGGTGTTTTCGGCTGCAGGTTCGGTTGAAACTCCGGTACGCTTTTAATCAGGGCGTTGGTGTAGGGATGGTAAGGCTGTTTGATAATGCTGGCGGTTTCGCCTGCTTCAACTAACTGACCACAGTACAACACACTGAGGCTTTGTGTGTAACGGGCTATGCTTTCCAGCTCGTGGCTTATCAGCAATACCGAGGTGCCTTTTAGCTGGTTAAAACTGGCCAGCAAACGAAACAGCTGCGCCTGGGTAGTGCTTTCCAATGCTGTAGTGGGCTCATCAGCAATTAATAGCTTTGGTGCTTTGGCAATGGCCATAGCAATCATGATTTTCTGGCAAACACCCTCAGATAATTGATAAGGATAGCTTTGTAATACTGCCTGGTGATCGCGCACGCCCACTTTGTGCAGTAAGCCAATTGCCTTACGCCGGCGCAGATAACTGCGTTTCCACCAGGGGCCTTCCAGCAGGTGGGCGGGAATAGCTTCTTCAAGCTGCTCCAGTATGGCGGCGGTGGGATCGAGGCTGCGGCTGGGTTCCTGGTATATCATAGCAATGTCACGGCCAATGACTTTGCGCTGCTGATCATAGGGTAAACGCAGCAAGTCCTGCCCGCACCAGTTAAAGCGGTCGGCACTGACCTGCCAACGCTTGTTTAGTACGCCCACAATAGCTTTGGCTATAAGGCTTTTACCTGAACCGGATTCACCCACCAGGCCGCGGGTTTCACCTTCACGTAAGCTGAGATTAACCCGATCAACTGCCCGGATTAAGCCGTCGGGAGTTTTTAGCTCTATGGTCAGGTTTTTAATGTCGAGTAACAGCATTAGTTTTCCCGCCGTTTTTTCATGGCGTTACGCAGGCCGTCGCCCACCAGATTAACTGACAATACCGCCGTAAATATCAGTAGCCCAGGCAGCGCAACACCGGCAGGTGCAACGTAGATAAGATCCAGCGAGTCAGCGATAATTGCACCCCATTCAGCAGTGGGGGCCTGAGCGCCAAGGCCAAGAAAACCCAAAGCGGCAATATCGAGAATAGCGGTTGATAATGCCATTGTGGCGGTTACGGTTAATCGCTCCCAGATATTAGGCAAAATTATCCGCGTAAGTACCTGCCAGTTGCTGGCACCGTCTAAGCGATATGCGGTGACGTAATCCTGATTCAGCTGTTCGGCAATAGCATTGCGGATGCTATGAACAAATTGCGGCAGTAAAGCCAGCATAATGGCCCACACGGTGTTTAACAGGCCAGGGCCGAGTATAGCCACGATAATAATAGCTAACAGTAAGGACGGGATTGTCAGCGCTAAATCGAGCACATGGTTAAATACGCTGGATTTTAGTCCTTTGCTCATACCTGCCAGTACACCCAGCAGTAAGCCTATCAATAAGGCGCCTATTACCGTAATTAGGGCAATACCAAAAGTATAGCGGGCTCCCATCAGCATTCGGGAAAACATATCACGGCCCAAATCATCGGTACCAAACGGATATTGTACCAGCCCTTGTTCAGACCATGAGGGGGCAATCAGCAACAGGGTATCATTTTGCAGGTAGGGATCATGTGGGGTTAGCAGTGGCGAGAGCAGTGCCAGCAAAAAAAACAGTATAAATAATACCAGCCCCGACATAGCGCTATGCTGGCGGGAAAATTCGCGCCACAGCAACAGCAGCGGTGAGCGGGCCTGTTGTTCATCCGGTAGTAAACGAAATCGGGCCATCTCAGCGCTTCCTTGCCAGAGGATTAAACAGCGTATGCAGAATTTCTGTTAACATATTTACACTGATAACCAGGGTTGAGATAACCAGTAAACCCGCCTGAATTGCCGGGTAATTACGCTGATAAATACTGTCTATCAGCCAGCGGCCAATACCTGGCCAGGAGAAAATAACTTCAGTAATCATCGCCAGTGTTATCAGGGTACTAAATTGCAAACCAATCTGGCGTATTACCGGCAATAACGCATTTCGCAGGCCATGCCGGTACAGCACTTGCGCCCGGTTCAGCCCCTTGGCCCGTGCTGTTTTTATATAGCTTTGCTCCCAGACATCCAACATCGAGTCACGGGTAAAACGGATCATTACAGTGGTAGGGAAGGTTGCCAGTACTATTGTGGGCAGCAGTATATGACGCAAGGCATTAAGCAGAGCTTCTGTCTGGTGCTGGCTGTTGGCCAGCAAAATATCGGCCAGCATAAAGCCGGTAATATGCGGTATTTCATACAAAACACCGATGCGTCCGGCCGTCGGCAGCCAGCCCAGGCCTAGTGAAAACAGCATAATCAGCAGCAGTGCCCACCAGAATACCGGGATTGAGTAACCTGCTATCGCCAGTGTTGAAATTATACGGCTGACAATACCGTCTGGCTTTATTGCCGCAATAATACCCAGTGGAATGCCGACAAAAAATGACACCAGCAGCGCATAAGCTGCAAGCTCCAACGTAGCGGGCAACAATATTTTTATTTCCTGTAACAGCGGCTGCTTACTGGCAAAAGACAGGCCCCAATCGCCACTGAAAATACGCTGCAGGTAGGCAATATACTGTTGTATATAACCACTGTCTAAGCGGTACTCCGCCGTTAGTTGTGTTGCCAGTTCTGCAGGAATATCTGTCATGCCGGTAAAGTTTTGCAGTGCATTGCCCGGAAACAAGTACCCAAGGCTAAATGCCAGTATGCTAAGAGCGATAAAGACAAAAACCAGCAAAAACAGGCGGCGTAATAAATACAGGATCATTTAACATCCTTCACAGCGGTTGCCAGCGAGATCCCGCCGTAAGGATTAATCTCAATACCGCTGATGTCACTGTTAAGTGCCTGAAAGCGTTGTGAGTGCGCAATGCTCAGTAATGGCATTTGCTCGGCAAGATACTGCTGTGCTGCCATATAATAGCTACGGCGTTGTTTTTGATCCGATGTCAGCAGCGCCTGGCTTATTAAACGGTCAAAATTAGCATCGCACCAGTTGGCTCTGTTAGTACCGGTTTGCGCAGCACTGCAGCTTAGCAGCGGCCGGAAAAAATTATCCGGATCAGCATTATCAGCCGACCAGCCAATCAGTACTGAATCATGCTCGTTGTTACTGAGTTTACGGCGAAAACTGTTCCATTCATAAGACACGATTGTGGCCCTGACACCAATCTGGGCCAGGTCTGCCTGCATCATTTCAGCCATTTTCAGTGCATTGGGGTTATACAGGCGCTGCACCGGCATTGCCCAGATATCCATGCTAAAGCCGTTGGCATAGCCTGCCTCAGCCAGTAATGCTTTAGCCTGAGTCTGATCAAAAGGCAGTTGTGGCAAGTCGGCATTGTAAGCCCAGGACGTAGGTGGCAATACGGAGTTTGCCGCAGTGGCATAGCCAAAATACACGGCCTGTAAAATGGCTTCGCGGTTAATGGCCATTGCCAGGGCTAAGCGCACTCTGGCATCATCAAAAGGTGGCTTTGCGGTGTTAAATGCCCAGAAACCAATGTTCATGCTGGTGCTTTCCTGTACGTCGACGTCAGGCCGCTGGCTGATAAGGCCAAGTTCAGCCACCCGGGGAAAGGCAACTACATCACATTCGTGGGTAAACAATTTCGCCATGCGCCGGGCATTGTTCGGCACTATGTCAAACACCAACTGCTCAGGTTTAGCCTGTTCGCGCCAGTAGTTTTTATGGCGGTAATACCGGATCAGTACGTCTTTTTGGTACTCTTTAAAGCGAAACGGCCCGGTACCTATAGGGTGGCTGTCAATTCGGCCGGGCTGGCCCTGAGCAAGCACAGCTGCACCGTATTCAGCCGATAAAATGGCGGCAAAATCAGTAGCCAGATTAGATAAAAATGAGCTGTCAGGCCGGCTTAACTCAAACCGTACGGTATTTTCACTGGTAGCGACGACACGTTCAACCAAATTGGCCCAGTCAACGCTTTGGAAAAACGGATAATTACCACCCCCCTGATAATGAAAAGGATGGTTTTTATCCATAATACGGTTAAAGGTAAATATCACATCGTCGCTGTTAAATGGCCTGCCGGGAGTAAAGTATTCAGTTTGATGAAATTGTACCCCGGAGCGCAAGGTAAACTCATACACTGTGCCGCTGTCATTCACCTGCCAGTGAGTGGCCAATAAGGGCTTAAGCTCACCGCTTTGTGGGTCAATATCCAACAGGCGATCGTATAGCTGCTGGCTGATAGCATCAATGGTTGTGCCGGAGGTTACCAACTGCGGGTTAAATGCCTCTGGTGAGCCTTCAGAGCAGTACACTAAACCACTGCGTACGGTTTCAGGCAGTTGAGGCTGACAGGCGCTGACAACGGCTGCTACAAGCAAAGGCAAAAAACTGTGCCTGGGTGCTGACCGTATTATCTGGCTAAAGCTAAGATTCATGCTTGCTGGCTGTCCAGTAACTGATATTTTTTCATATAGCCACGTAACTGATGATAGGTCAGATTCAACAGTTCAGCTGTTTTTTTCTGGTTATACTGGCTGGCGGCCAGTGCCTGTTTAATCAGGCTTACTTCAAAATCCTGCGACAGGGTTTTAAAATCCTGTACCTGATTGAAATCGAACTGGTTAGGCTGTGCTACCACTGTCGATGTAACAGGCAACGCAGTTGCGCTTTCCTGTGCCAATGCAGCTTGTTGTGGCTGCAGGCGGGGCGCTTTGATGCGGTGCTTTGGCCGGTAAGGCGACTCGAACGGGTCTAACTGAATGTCGTGCACTGGTACATATGCATTATTGGTGCGGTATAAGCTGCGTTCTACTACGTTTTTCAGTTCACGCACATTACCGGGCCAGTGGTAGTCAAGCAGGGTGCGTTTTGCTTTTTCACTAAAACCACTGAACAGCTCAAAGCCCAGCTCGCGGGCCATATTAATAGCAAAATGTTCAGCCAGTACCATGATATCTTCCCGGCGTTCACGCATTGGCGGTAAAGTAATAACATCAAACGCCAGCCGGTCCAGTAAGTCGGCACGAAATTCGCCCTGTTCGGCCAGCAGGGGTAAATCTTCGTTAGTTGCACAAATCAGCCTGACGTCTGTTTTTATCGAACGGCTGCCACCCACGCGTTCAAACTCGCCATATTCAATAACCCGTAACAGTTTTTCCTGCACTAAACCTGGCGTGTTCGCCAGTTCGTCCAGAAACAGCGTGCCACCGTGGGCCCGCTCAAAACGTCCTTCATGGCGTTTACTTGCCCCGGTAAAAGCACCTGCTTCGTGGCCGAACAGTTCACTTTCCAACAGGTTTTCATTCAGTGAAGCGCAGTTAAGCGTAAGGTATTGTTGATCCCAGCGCTGGGATAAAAAGTGCAGACGGGCGGCAATAAGTTCTTTACCTGTGCCACGTTCACCGATAATTAATACCGGCTTGTCTAACGGCGCTATTTGTGAGACCTGATCCAGTACATTAAGAAAACTGTTAGACTGGCCCACCAGATTATCTTGTTTGAATTTTATGCTCATGGCGTGCTATTTGTTAGTTAAATTGGCTAATTAGTAGTGTATTTCATAATTTCCGCCAGCAGAAGCTTTAATGCAAAATAAATAAAAATGGATACTAATCATTAGCTTAAAATAATTTGCAAAGTTGGCAAGGAAACTGAATAGATTAGGTTGTACTAAACCAGTCATTTAAGAGGTAAATATTATGGGTATTTTTTCACGCTTCTCAGACATAGTGAACTCAAATATCAACGCGCTGTTAGATAAAGCCGAAGATCCGGAAAAAATGGTCCGGCTGATTATTCAGGAAATGGAAGATACTTTAGTAGAAGTGCGTTCTTCTTCGGCTAAAACCATTGCTGAGAAAAAAGAGTTGCAGCGGGTGGTGAATCGCTTGCAGGAAGAAGTTGCCGACTGGCAGGCCAAGGCCGAGCTGGCACTTAGCAAAGAACGCGAAGATTTAGCGCGCTCGGCGTTAATTGAACGGCAAAAAGCTGCGGATCAGGTTAATGCAGTGGCTGCAGACATTACCAATCTGGATGAACATATCAGCAAGCTGCAGGACGAAGTAGCACAGCTGCAGGAAAAACTGGCCGATGCCAAAGCCCGGCAGAAATCGATGCTGATGCGCCAGAAAACAGTGGCATCACGGTTGGAAGTGAAAAAGACACTGGATAGCAACCGTATTAATGATGCTATGTATAAATTTGAGCGTTACGAGCAGAAAATTGATACGCTGGAAGCTCAGGTTGAAGCTTATGACTTAGGCAAGAAAACCTTAAAAGATGAGTTTGCTGAACTGGCTGCGCAGGACAAAATTGACAATGAGCTGGCAGCATTAAAGGCTAAAGTTAATCAGAAAGACAAAGACGCCTGAGCTGCGGGCGTTTAGGAGTAACTCATGGATTTGTCAGAAGTCATTGGTGTACCAATTATCCTGTTTATGATTTTTGTGGCACCGATCTGGGTAATCATGCATTACCGTAGCAAGAACAAAATGGGGCAGGGGTTGTCAGATCAGGAACTGTTGCAGTTAAATGATCTGGCACATCGCGCAGAGAAGATGGCCGACCGCATTAAAACGCTGGAAGCCATTTTAGATGCAGAAAGCCCGAAATGGAGGTCTTCACATGACTAAGCTTAAACGTGAACTGTTACGTGACGATGCCAATGGCAAGATAGCCGGTGTATGTGCCGGCATTGCAGACTACTTTGGCTGGGAACTCTGGCTGGTGCGTATCATTACTGTATCAGCATTTTTTCTTGGCGCCGGTGGGTTGGTTTCAGTACTGTATATTGCTGCCTGGGTGGTACTGGAAAAAAAGTCCAAGGCCGCCTTCAAAGCAACAACTGCGGCTGATTTAAGCCCGGCAACAGAGAAGGTGGTAGAGGTAAAAACCCGGGTATGGCAGCGTGGCGAAGCACCAAAAGACGCGTTGCAGCATTTAACCAGCCAGTTTAACGGCTTGGAACTGCGTTTGCGTGAACTTGAGCGCCACGTTACATCAGCTAAATTTCAGCTAAATCGTGAATTTAACAGCCTCTAGGGTGGTAAGCCTTAGCTTATGGATCTATTCAAGCAACTTCAGCATCAAAGGCGCGAGCTGACAAGCCGCGCTTTTGATCGTCATTTACGTCTGGGAGTTACCGGGCTTAGCGGTTCAGGTAAAACGGCATTTATTACCTCATTGGTACATCAGCTAACGCAGGGCGATCAGCCAGCTAATCTGCCATTTTTTGATGTGGTACGTGAACAGCGTTATCTGGGCGGACGTCTGGCAAGCCAGATACTGGCTGTGCCACGCTTTCCACTGGAGCAAAACCTGCAGTATCTGCAGCAAGACCCTCCCGCATGGCCGCCGTCAACCACAGGCTGGAGCCAGCTAAGCCTGCAACTGCGCTACAAAGCTGCGTCAGGTTTGCGCTCTCATTTACAAAGCCACAGTGAATTGGCGCTGGATATTATTGATTATCCCGGTGAATGGTTGCTGGATTTACCGATGCTGGATATGAGTTACGCCCGCTGGTGTGAGTTTAGCTGGCAGCTATTTGCCAAAAGCCACCGTAGTGCGGCGGCGCAACCGTTTGCGCAATTACTGCAAAATACCAATTTGCAGGATGCCAGCGAATTACATCTGCAGCAGCTTACAGACAGCTACAAGCAGTTACTGACACAGTTTCATCAAACGCCCGGCGCTTATTTAAATCAGCCCGGCCGTTTGCTGGTGCCGGGTGTATTGTCTGGCGCCCCTATGCTGCAGTTATTTCCGCTGTTACCACACCAGGCAGAGCAACCTTCTGCACTGGCAACCCAACTGGAGCAGCATTACGACAGCTATCGTAAACATGTGATCAAGCCATTTTATCAGCAACATTTTTCTGCGCTTGACCGTCAGGTCATACTGGTAGATTGCCTGTCGGCGCTTAATGCCGGTTATGCGGCTATTACTGAGTTGCAGCAGGCCCTGCGGCTTATTTTGCAAAGCTTTAATTATGGCCCGTCCAGCCTGTTAAGCCGGTTGTTTAAACCTAAAATCAGCAAGGTATTATTTGCAGCCAGTAAATCTGATCATGCAACGCCGGAGCAGCACAAAGCGCTTACTTTGCTGTTGCAACAGTTATTACAGCAGCCACTGAAGAACAGCCAGTATCAGGCTGCTACCACTGAGGCCATGGCAATAGCAGCAATACGCGCCAGCAGCAGCGGTTTTGTGCAGGCGGATGGTTTGGCACAGCCCTGCATCACGGGTACCGGCCTGGATCAGCAGGTGCTGACGTATTTCCCCGGCGATGTCCCGGCCAGCGTGCCTTCTGAAGCGGTGTTTGAACAACATAAGTTTGCTTTTCTGCCGCTACGGCCACTGCCGTGGAACGACACTCAGGCGTTACCTCATATGCGGATGGACCATGTGTTGCAGTTTATCCTCGGAGACAAATTACGATGAGCGAATTAAAGCAAGCCCGTCATTTTAGCCAGCCGAAGCTGACGCCGGCAGCGGTTGAGTTAAAAAGCGCCAGCTATTACCACGATGAGGACTTTGTGAGTACGCCCGCAACTGAGCCTGCCCCGCCGGTAAAAACTAACCGCTGGTGGTGGCGTTTATCTGCGGCAACCTTACTGGTTATTGTGGTGCTGTCGGTATGGCAATGGGGGCTAATGTTGCAGCACAGCTGGCAGCAAAGTGTGCTGCAAGGTGGCCTGTTAAGCCTGGTTACTGTGGCAGTACTGGTGCTGCTGAATAGCCTTGTCTGGCGTGAAGTAAAGCTATGGCGCCGTTTAGCCCGTAACCGGCAGTGGCAACAAAGTGCACAGCGTATCCGCCATAGTGTACAGTTTGGCGAAGCACAAAAGTTGTGTCAGGCAGTGGCGGCCAGTTTGCCGGTAACCCCCGACATTAGCGCAGCAATAAGCCAGTGGCGGTCCGCCGTAAAAGATGAGCATAGCGATGAAGAACAACTGGCATTGTTTGAACATTTTGTGTTAACCGTGCTGGATAAACAGGCACAGCAGGTCATCTACCGTGCAGCTACAGATACCAGCATGGCAGTGGCAATAAGCCCTTTTGCCTTAGCAGACATGATATTAGTGTTGTGGCGCAGTAGCCGTTTAGTGCGCGAATTGGCACAGTTATATGGCGGCGCTATTGGCCAGTTGCGCAGTATGGTGTTGTTAAAACAGCTGTTTGCAGCGCTGTTGTGGGCAGGAGGCTCAGAGCTGGTGCTTGATATGGCATCCGATGTTATTGGCAGCGAGTTAACGGCTAAATTATCGGCCCGTGCCGGGCAGGGCGTGATTGCCGGTTTACTGGTGGCGCGCCTTGGTAATCTGGCGCAGCAACAGTTGCGGCCACTACCGGTAACGGCTACTGCCAAAGTCAGCATAAAATCACTCGGCCGGGCTTTGTTACAACGTTTTAGCACTGCTGCGCAAACTAAAGCTGACAGCACCGGATAAACTTTGCTGATACCGCCAGACTGCAAGATGTCTGGCTTGCTTCCATTAATATGAGTTTCTGCTATTTGTTACTGCGACTTTAACTTTCAGCAGCAGTAACTTTATGCACGACAACAATAAAAAAGCCGAAACTCTGTGTATTCACGCCGGTAAAGAAAAAAATCAACACGGTACTTTAGCCACGCCGTTATACCAAACCTCTACTTTTATTTTTGATAATGCTGAGCAGGGCGCAGCCCGCTTTGCCGGCGAAGCCGAAGGCTATATTTATACCCGGCTGGGAAACCCGACTACCCGCGAACTGGAATTAAAAATCGCAGCGCTGGAAGGCATGGCTGATGCTGCTGCCACGGCTACCGGTATGGGGGCTGTCGCGGCCAGTACTATGGCATTTTTGCAGCAGGGTGATCATTTAATTGCCAGCAAAGCCATTTATGGCTGCAGCTTTGCCCTGTTTAACCATATGTTTGCCCGTTACGGCATTGAAGTAAGCTTTGTCGATATGACAGACCACGTAGCGGTTGAACAAGCTCTTAAACCTAACACCAAAATGTTGTTTGCTGAAACGCCAATAAACCCAAATCTGGTGGTGTTGGATCTGGCCTTTCTCGGCGGCTTTTGCCAGCGCCATCAGCTGATTTCAGTGATAGACAATACCTTTCTTACGCCCTTGCTGCAAAAACCGGCTGACTACGGCATTAATATCGTGATCCATAGCGCAACTAAGTACCTGAACGGCCATGGCGATGTAGTAGCGGGGCTGATTGTATCGGATAGCGAAACCATTAAAACCATTAAACTAACCACATTAAAAGACATGGGCGCTACCATTAGCCCGCATGATGCCTGGTTGATTATCCGCGGTTTAAAAACGCTGTCAGTACGGCTGGAGCGCCACTGCAGCAATGCGCAAAGGGTAGCGGAATATCTGCAGGCGCACCCTGCAGTGCGTGAAGTGTTTTACCCGGGTTTACCATCGCACCCTGGCTTTAAGTTTATTGGCAACCAGATGAAAGCCGCCGGTGGTGTATTGGCGTTTGAACTCAATGCCAGCCTGGACGACAGCCGCTATTTTATTAACCAGTGTCGTCTGCTTAGCCTGGCAGTTAGCCTGGGCGATGCTGAGTCGCTTATTCAGCACCCCGCTTCAATGACACACAGCCCTTACACCGCAGAAGAGCGGCAGATGGCCGGGATCAGTGATGGTTTAATCCGTGTTTCTGTCGGGCTTGAACATGTTGATGACATCATCGCTGATCTGACGCAGGCGCTGGATAAAATGCAGCAAAGGCAGAGTTAAGAGTTAGCCTGTTGTAAGGCTATGTTTACGCAGTAGTCGCCAACTTTAGGCGGCAACGAGATTAACTCTTGCCGCACTATCGCTTAGTATCCGCACTAACTAATTATCTGCCGCTATAGCTATAACAATTAAACAGCAGATAAGCGGGACACTCCCGTATAACAGAATATTCAACAGGTTGTTTATGAGTAAGTCGAGTAAATATGTGTCCCGTCAGTCTGACGAGCATGGCTTTATTGCCTGGACAGATGAAGAAAATCAAATCTGGCATGAACTGATCACCCGTCAGCTTAGTGTGATTAAAGGCAAAGCCTGTGATGAATACATGGCAGGGCTGGATAAACTGCAACTGCCAACCGATCGCATTCCGCAACTGGAAGAGGTCAGTAAAGTATTGCGTGCCACTACCGGTTGGGAGTGCGCTGAGGTTCCGGCGTTAATCAGCTTTGATAAATTTTTTGAGCTGCTGGCCAATAAGCGTTTTCCGGTAGCGACTTTTATCCGCAGTCGCGAAGAGTTTGACTACCTGCAAGAGCCGGATATCTTTCATGAAATCTTTGGCCACTGCGCTATGCTCACCAACCCGGCCTTTGCTGAGTTTACCCATATATACGGTAAGCTAGGGTTGGCAGCCAGTAAGCAGGACCGTGTCTACCTGGCCCGGTTATACTGGTTTACCATTGAATTTGGTTTGTTAAGCACGCCGGGTGGTTTACGTATATATGGCGGTGGTATTTTATCTTCGCCGGGTGAAACTACCTACGCACTGGGCTCCGATGTACCCGAGCGTAAACCCTTTGATGCGGTAGATGTATTACGTACGCCATACCGTATCGACATTATGCAGCCGGTGTACTTTATGATTGAACGCATTAATCAGCTGTTTGATATTGCCCATCTGGATATGATGGCGTTGGTTGAACAGGCCAAGGCACTTGGGCTGCATGCGCCAAAATTTCCGCCAAAAGAAAAACAAGCAAGTTAGGATTACAGAATGTCTGAATTAAAAGCAATGCAATGTGAAGC
This sequence comes from Rheinheimera pacifica, assembly GCF_024809855.1. Lineage (GTDB taxonomy): Bacteria > Pseudomonadota > Gammaproteobacteria > Enterobacterales > Alteromonadaceae > Alishewanella > Alishewanella pacifica_A. The sequence continues at coordinate 100,093 of NZ_JANUEM010000012.1, read as the reverse complement.
CTGCCGCGCAGATGCGCCCAAAGTGTCTGACGCTGAACTACCTGAGTTAATGCGGCAGATCCCCGACTGGATGCCGGTAGTGCGTGAAGGTATTTTGCAACTGGAGCGTGAGTTCAAGTTTAAAAACTTTAAGCAGGCCTGGGCGTTTCACAATAAAGTAGCTGAACTGGCAGAAGCCGAGGGCCACCATCCTGCGCTGTTGCTGGAGTGGGGCAAGCTGACGGTAACCTGGTGGTCGCATTCTATTAAAGGCCTGCACAAAAATGACTTTATCTGTGCTGCCAAAACGGATACTTTGTTGTCTGCTTAATAAGTTATTTACCCTTTCAGTGGCGGGTGGTGTTACACCACTGCTCGTCTCAGTTACCCGCTAAATAGCGCATTTGTTCATATTTCTTTACAAAACTACTGGTCTAGGCTTATTGTTTTGCCGTATTATGCTGGTAATTACTTGGTCTTGGGGCACTTTGCGGTATGCGTTTAGAAATTCAATGCCAGAACAGGCTTGGCCTGGCACAAGAAGTATTAAATGTACTGGTAAGTTATCAGCTGGATCTGCGTGGTATTGAAGTGGACCCCAGTTTAAGCCGGATGTATGTGTCGTTTCCGACAGTAAACTTTGAAAAGTTTCAGGAGCTAATGGCTAAAATGCGCCGTATTACCGGCGTAGAAGATATCAAAACCACTGCTTTTATGCCGTCAGAGCGTGAGCATAATGAATTATCTACCTTGCTTAAAACATTGCCGGATGGCCTGATTGCCGTTGATATTAAAGCCAATGTTACAGTAATTAATGATGCCGCACTGGAAGCGTTGTCGGTAGAGCATAGCGCTATTGCCGGCCAGTCGTTGCAGGGCATGGTTAAGGGGTTTAACTTTCAGCGCTGGTTAGAAGGTGATGATGTGCTGGCACAAACCCGGCGGCTGGAAATTCATGGCAAGCGTTTTGTTGCTGACATTCTGCCGGTGATGGTGCCGGATGAAACCGGCCATGAAATTCTGGCCGGTGCTGTTATTAATTTAAAATCAGAAAGCCGGCTGGGCCAGCACATGGTGGCCTTTAAAAAAGGCGATCAGGAAAGCTTTAACACTTTGCAGGCGCACAGTAACTTAATGCGCAAAGTTGTGCGTGAAGCGAAGAAAATGTCACAACTGGATGCACCTATTCTGATTATGGGTGAAACCGGCACCGGCAAAGAGTTACTGGCCCGGGCCTGTCATGCTGCCAGCAGCCGCACCGGTAAACCTTTTTTAGCGCTTAGCTGTGCGTCGTTGCCAGACAACGTAGCAGAGTCGGAGCTGTTTGGTTATGGCGCTAATGCCTTTCCCGGTACTGCAGAAGGTAAAAAAGGCATTTTCGAGCTGGCCAATGGCGGTACGGTATTTCTCGACGAAGTAGGCGAAATGTCGCATCAGTTGCAAACCAAACTGATCCGTTTTTTGCAGGACGGCAGTTTTCGCCGTGTCGCCGATGAAAACGAAGTAAAAGTAGATGTGCGGGTAATTTGTACCACGCAAAAAGATTTACCCGGTATGGTGCAGGAAGGTAAGTTCCGTGAAGATTTATACTACCGCCTCAATGTACTGACACTGGCTTTACCGCCTCTGCGTGAGCGTAAGCAGGATGTGATCCCGCTGGCTGAATTCTTTATTGCCCGTTTTGCGGCAAGGCTTGGCCGAAAGGCGCCGAAGTTAACCGATAGCTGTGCTAATTTTCTGCAAAATTATCCATGGCCGGGGAACGTACGGCAACTGGAAAACGCGCTGTATCGCGCCATTACGCTGCTTGAGGGTTTTGAGCTGGATAAAGAACATCTGCAACTGCCAAGCTACAACAATGATTTTGGCTACTTAGAACAAGACTTCGACGGTACCCTGGATGAAGCGGTAAAACGTTTTGAGGCCAATTTGCTGCGTAAGTTGTTTCCGGCTTACCCCAGTTCACGGCAGTTAGCGAAAAAACTTGGTTTAAGCCATACCGCTATCGCTAATAAGTTGCGTGACTATGGCATTAATCGTAAGAGTGTAAAAATTTAACTACGCTTTGTGCGTAAAACTGTACTTCAGAAGGGCCGCCAAAGCGATTTGGCGGCCCTTTTAGATCACTTTTTCAAAAAAGGGCTGTTTTGTATCAGCAGCTTTACAAAACAGCAGTTTAGCAAGCATTAAGCTGTTAGTTGCTGCCCTCTTTCTTTTTTTTAGCGCAAGCGCATTATTAGCGCCAACCAAGACGTAGTTAGGACTATAACAATGACAGATAAAATTAATCCGCTGGGAACTGATGGTTTCGAGTTTGTTGAATACACTGCGGCTAATGCTGAGGGTATTCAGAAGTTAAAAGATTTATTTTACGCACTGGGCTTTACTGAAGTAGCACAGCATCGTTCTAAGCAAGCCTGGTTATATAAACAAGGCGATATTAACTTTATCGTTAATGCCGAGCCAAATTCGCAGGCTGAAGAATTTGCCCGTAAGCACGGCCCCAGTGTATGTGCTATGGCATTTCGGGTGAAAGATGCGGCCCATGCATTAAAACATGCTGTGGCTAACGGTGCTAAAGAGTACAAAAACCAGATTGGCCCGATGGAGCTGAATATTCCGGCCGTTTACGGCATTGGCAGTAGCCTGCTGTATTTTGTTGACCGTTATGGTGCCAGTTCAGTTTACGATGTTGATTTTAAATACTACGACAACTGGCAGCTTGACATGACCAAGCACGGTGTTGGCCTGGAAGTGCTGGATCATTTAACGCATAACGTAATGCGCGGCAATATGAATACCTGGGCCGGTTTTTATGAAAATATCGGTAACTTCCGTGAAATACGGTATTTTGATATCGAAGGTAAACTTACCGGCCTGGTGTCCAAAGCGATGACTGCACCCTGTGGCAAAATTCGTATTCCTATCAATGAATCATCAGACGATAAATCGCAGATTGAAGAGTTTATCCGTGAATACAAAGGCGAGGGTATCCAGCATATCGCGCTGACAACAGAAGACATCTATGAAACTGTGCGTACTTTGCGTAGCCGCGGCATGGACTTTATGCCAACGCCGGAAACTTACTACAACAAAGTAAACGAGCGTGTAGTGGGCCACGATGAAGACTTGGATCAACTGCGTGAACTACGTATTTTGATTGACGGCGCGCCAATGAAAGATGGCATTTTGCTGCAAATTTTCACCAAAACCGTTATTGGCCCGGTGTTTTTTGAAATTATTCAGCGCAAAGGCAATGAAGGCTTTGGCGAGGGTAACTTTAAAGCACTGTTTGAATCTATCGAAGAAGATCAAATTCAGCGCGGAGTGTTAAGCAATGCGTAAATGGGCATCGTTTCCGTTAAAGGAAGGTGATGTATCAAGACAGGCGCATGCTGATTTTCCTGAGCAGGCGATATACGAGCGTGAGACGGGCCGCAGTGGTTTTTTTGGCCCGGCCACGCACTTTCATCACCGCCATGCGCCAACCGGCTGGACCGACTGGCAAGGGCCACTGCGGCCGCACCTGTTTAACTTTAATGATATAGGTGCAGATAACACTAATTCGCCGTGGGCCGTGCCAAATTTGTTGTTTAATGCGCATTGCAAAATGCGCACCTGGCGGCTTAAAGACAACATGAGCAAACTGGTGCGTAACGCGGATGGCGACGAGCTACTGTTTATCCATGAAGGCAGTGCCGAGCTGTATTGCGATTATGGCCATATGACAGTGCGCGACGGCGATTATATTGTTATTCCGCGCTCTACCATGTGGCGTTTAGAGCCGAATGAGCCAATGTTTATTCTGCTGGTTGAAGCCACCAACGACAGCTATCAGCTGCCGGAAAAAGGTTTGGTAGGTAATCACGCTATTTTTGACCCGGCCATGCTGGATACACCGAAAATAGATGATGCCTTTAAAGCCCAGTACAGCGAGCAGCAATGGCAGGTTGAGGTAAAACGCGACGGCCAGATATCGGTTATTACTTACCCGTATAACCCGTTAGATGCTATTGGCTGGCACGGCGATTTAGCGGTAATGCGGATTAACTGGCGCGATATCCGCCCGTTAATGAGCCATCGTTATCATTTGCCACCGTCGGCGCACACTACTTTTGTTGCACAGCGTTTTGTGGTGTGTACCTTTGTACCCAGGCCGATTGAGAGCGATCCGGGCGCATTAAAAGTACCGTTTTATCACAACAATGACGATTACGATGAAGTGCTGTTTTACCATGCCGGTGATTTTTTCAGCCGCGATAATATCGAAAAAGGTATGGTGACTTTCCACCCGGCCGGTTTTACTCATGGCCCCCACCCGAAAGCCTTTGCAGCAGGGCGGGAGTATAAAAAGAAATTTACTGACGAAGTGGCAGTAATGCTTGATACCCGTGACGCGCTGGAGATCGGCGATGCGGCGCTGGCCACAGAAAACCCGGAATACGTTAACAGCTGGAAAGCAAAACCAGAGCAGGCGAAGGAATAGTAATGAAGTTAGCAAGTTTAAAAAATGGCAGCCGCGATGGCTTACTGGTTGTTGTCAGCCGTGATTTAAGCCGTTGTGTCGCTGCGCCGGCTGTTGCTGCCACTATGCAGCAATTGCTGGATAGCTGGGCACAGTTAAGCCCAAAGCTGGAAGAAATATATCAGGCACTGAATAACGGCAAGGTAGACGGCGAAATGGCGTTTGACGAAAGCCGGTGCGAATCACCCTTACCACGGGCGTATCAGTGGGCTGATGGCAGCGCTTATGTGAATCATGTAGAGCTGGTACGCAAAGCACGTAATGCCGAGATGCCGCCAAGCTTCTGGACCGATCCACTTATGTATCAGGGCGGATCAGATGATTTTATCGGCCCGCGTGACAATATCGAAGTGGTTAGCGAAGACTACGGTATCGACTTTGAAGGCGAAGTAGCTGTGATTACCGACGATGTGGCGATGGCATGTAGTGCTGACGAAGCGCGCAGTAAAATCCGCTTATTAATGCTGGTAAATGACGTGTCTTTGCGTGGCCTTATTCCGAATGAGCTAGCCAAAGGCTTTGGCTTTTTTCAATCCAAGCCGTCATCGGCATTCAGCCCGGTTGCAGTAACACCAAACGAACTGGGTGATAACTGGCGTGAGGGCCGTGTGCATTTGCCACTGTTGTCTACCTACAACGGCAAGCTGTTTGGTAAGCCAAACGCTGGTATCGATATGACGTTCGACTTTGGCCAACTGGTCGCCCATGCGGCAAAAACCCGTAATTTAGGCGCCGGTGCCGTTATTGGCTCGGGTACCGTATCGAACAAGCAGGGCACTGAACATGGCACTGCAGTGGATGAGGGCGGTGTTGGCTATAGCTGTATCGCTGAAATCCGCATGATTGAAACCATTCGTGATGGCAAGCCGGCCACTGCATTTATGAAGTTTGGCGATACTATTCGTATGGAAATGCTGGATGCACAGGGCAATAGCATCTTTGGTGCCATTGACCAAAAAGTAGTGCAGTATAAAGCCTGAGTTTGACTCAGATTCGGTAGCATCACTGCGTACATTTTTTCCGCGACACGCCGTAAACCCATCCCTGGGGGCTCGACTCAGGCATCCATGCCTTCAACGGTCGCGGAAAAAAGTACATCCGTGCTTCTACCTGGTTCAATTTCAGGAGACAACAATGAAACTCTACGGCTACTGGCGCTCTTCAGCCGCATATCGTGTGCGTATCGCGCTAAACTTAAAACAGCTGACGTTTGAAAATCTGCCGGTGCACCTGGTAAAAAACGGCGGTGAGCAACACAGCGCAGATTACAAAACCCTAAACCCGGCAGAGCTGGTACCTGTATTGGTTGATGATGATCTTAGCCTGAACCAGTCGCTGGCCATTATAGAATATCTGGACGAAACCTATCCGCAACCGGTATTACTGCCGGAAGAGCCCGCAGCAAGGGCTAGAGTGCGTGCGCTGGCACTGGATATTGCCTGCGATATCCATCCGCTGAATAACCTGCGTGTATTGCAATACCTTACCGGCCCTTTGGCATTAACCGAGCAGCAAAAACTGAACTGGATAAGCCATTGGCTTAGTACTGGCTTTAGCACATTAGAACAACGCTTAAAGCAAAGTGCCGGCCAGTTTTGCTTTGGCGATACGGTAACGTTGGCTGATTTGTGTCTGGTGCCGCAGGTATACAATGCTCAGCGCTTTGGATTGGATATGAGCGCCTTTCCAACGGTAATGGCTGTGCACCATAACTGCCAACAACTGGCTGCATTTGCGTTAGCGGCACCAGAGCAACAACCAGACGCCCAGGTAAGCTAACTCAGCATAATATGCTGTTGCCGCGATAATAGTTGCGGCTGCAGCATTTCATCTGTTTTGCTAGACGATTAGCTATATTCGCCTATGCTTATACAAATTTCTGTCTTCCTGATACAAGTCTGCATTGCTTAGCTGGCAGCAACATGCTGTAGTAGCGCATGTTTAGTGTAACTGCGCAGCGGCTGATAAGCCCAAGAGGTATAAAATTATGAGTAAACTAATGGCCGCGGTAAATCAGCGGACCAATCTGGTAGGTAATAACCGGCTGGAATTATTGTTGTTTCGCTTGCATGGGCCTCAGCCGTTTGGCATTAACGTATTTAAAGTGCGCGAAGTGTTGCAGTGTCCGGAGTTAACAGAAATGCCCGGTTCCAACCCGCATGTGCGTGGCATAGCGCATTTACGTGGTGTGCCGGTGATGGTAATTGATTTAAGCCAGGCCACCGGTGGTAAACGTATTGAAGACTTATCTACCGCTTATGTATTGGTAACAGAGTATAACCGCCACACTCAAGGCTTTCTGGTGAATGGTGTAGACCGTATCGTTAACACAAACTGGGATCAAATCATGCCGCCGCCCAAAGGCGCGGGTGCTGGCCATTACCTTACTGCTGTTACGCAAATTGACAATAAGTTAGTACAAATTATTGATGTAGAAAAAGTCTTCGCAGAAATATCACCGGTTAACGAAGAAGTCAGTGAAGATGTAAAAGTAAAAGCGACAGAGCGTAATTTTAAAGATTTAATCGTGCTGGTAGCTGATGATTCTGCCGTGGCACGTAACCAGGTAAAGCGGGCACTGACGTCTATCGGTATTCAGGTTGAGCTGGTAAACGACGGCAAACTGGCATTAGACTGGCTAACCACCAAAGCCGCAGAATTAGGCGGCGATATTTCTACAAAAGTGCCGCTGCTGATATCTGATATTGAAATGCCAGAAATGGATGGCTACACCCTGACGGCAGAAATCAAAGCCAACCCGGCTCTGCGGCAAATGCATGTTGTACTGCACTCGTCGCTTAGCGGTGTGTTTAATGAGGCGATGGTTAAAAAAGTGGGCGCAGATCAGTTTATTGCCAAGTTTCACCCGGATGAGCTGGTATCTGCAGTACAAAAGTGGATGCAGACAGACTAACGTTGATCCGGCATAACAGAAGTAAACAGGTATTAAAATGAAAGTATTTTCTCTGCCTAAAAGGCCACTTAACCGTGCTTTAGTTTATGCTGGCTTGTTCGGCATTATATTTCAGCTAACAGCCGCTTGTTACGCCTGGTGGCACGATATTGGTTTGCAGGCAGGTTGGTTTTTAACTTTGCTGGCGCCTTTACTGTGCATTGCATCGGGCGCTGTTCAGGCATTGCAAATACAAAAAGAACCCGATTAACGCTGCTACTTACGTGGCTTAAACATGCCTTCTATTCTTACATCGCGGATGCCGGTTTCAGTAAAGTAAAAATTTATCTGGCCGGGGCCGCGATTAAAATAATAGGTTTCATCATTCAGTTGCAGTACAAAGTTTCCCGGTGCATTTACCGCCTGCGGATCTGCAAATAACTTTATCGAGTATTGTTCCAGTTGTAGTTCAAAACTGGTAAGTGGTTCGTTAATAAAGTCTGGTACCCAAACATGGCTTCGTCCCTGCAAAACAACAGCAATAGAATACTTCTGCGGTACAGATGGTACGTTCAGGCTTTGGCGGCCAACAGTAAAACGGTAGGTACCATCCTGGCGAATGTAGCTAAAGCCGAAATCGAATGCCTTGCTACTGTTGTCGGTAAGCGTTACTTTTCCCTCACCACTGATATCAAACTGGGCCTGGCTCAGTGGTGCGAACAGTAATGCTGTAAACAGCAGCAGGTATTGCAATTTCATAGCTATAACCCCGTTAGCAGTTTATACTTGCGTCATACTAACCATCAATTTCAGTTGTTGGCCCGGTTGCAGGAAGTTAGCGGTATTAATATTGTTCCACTTTACAATGTCAGATACTGACACACTAAAACGCTGGGCAATTCTTGCCAGAGAGTCACCTTTACGTACCTTGTAGGTAACAGTGCGGGATATGCCTGCGGTGTTACCTGTTGCTGTGGCCGGTTGCCATATTGCCAGTTTTTGGCCAGGCCTAAGGGTAGAGCGTTGCGTTAAGGTGTTCCATTTAGTCAGATCGGCTACTGTTACCTTGTGCTCACGGCTAATATCCCACAAGGTATCACCGTCTTTAACAATATACTCCACTTTAGTGCCGTTACCACCTTGTTGCTGCTGTGCTTTGGCTATCCGGCTTGGCTGGTTCAGGTTGAAATCTGCCTCATCGCCCGATGATACCGGTAACAGTAAATGCTGACCAAGGCGAATAGTATTGCCATCAAGTTTGTTTATACGCTGAATGGCGCTGATATTGGTACCATGCTGTTGGGCAATTTTGCCAAGCGTATCGCCTTTAGCTACCGTATAGCGTTTCCAGCGCAGCAATTCTTTCGCTGGAGTTTGTGCCAGCTTTTGCCGGAAATTTTCTACCTGATTTACGGGTAATACTAAATGGTGCGGGCCGTCAGGATCGGTTGCCCACTGGCTGAAACCCGGGTTGAGTGCCTGTAACTCTGCTACGCTCAATTCAGCCATCTCGGCAGCTATTGTCAGGTCAATTTGGTTATTCAGCTCGACTACATCTATTTTCGGTTCGTTGGCAATAAACTTCCAGACTATATCAAAGTCGTCAGGCCGTTTAAGAATATCAACCAGCGCTAATAACTTAGGTACATAAGCTGTGGTTTCAGATGGTAAATCCAATGACCAGAAGTCTGTAGGTAAACGCTTTTGTTTATTGCGTTGAATAGCTCTTAAGATCCGGCCTTCACCAGAATTATATGCGGCAATGGCGTTAAGCCAGTCACCCTCAAGTGTGTCGTGCAAATACTGCAGATAGTCTAATGCTGCGCGCGTAGATGCTACTACGTCACGGCGGCCGTCATACCAGAAGTTTTGTTTTAAACCAAAACGCTTGCCGGTAGCGGGCATAAACTGCCACATGCCAGAAGCTGCTGCGTGAGAATAAGCAAAGGGATCAAAAGCACTTTCTACAATAGGTAACAGTGCCAGCTCCAGTGGCATCTGGCGTTTTTCCAACTCCTGCACAATATGGAATAAAAACGGCTGAGCCCGGCTGGCTACTCTGTCCAGATAAGCCTGATGGCTGCTGTAAAAGTTACGTTGTTCAACAATTGGCCGGGTTTGCGGCACATTAAAACTCATCTGCAACTGAATACGTTGCCATAAGTCTTCTAATTCTGTGGCATCAAGTTCAATAATGTCATTGCCTGAAGGTTGGCCTGCGCTCCATAAACGGTTGGCTATTTGCTCGGCGCTGGCGGCGTGCTTATGAAAATCTGCCGGTTTGCTTTGTGGGGCTTTTACTACAGGAGGTATGTTAGTTTTGTTAGTGCTATCCGTGCTAACACATCCTGCAAGGATCATGGCTCCAGCCAGGGCAGATAATCTTCTCAGCATTATTTTGTTCCACATGTAAAAAATCGAATGTTACCTGTTCGGTCACTGAATGCAAGTCAGCTTTTAAACTGGTCCTTACTGGCTCTTAACCAGCTAAACAGCGCTAAGGCTGTATCTTTTTGCCATTTCTGCTGTAGGTTTTTGTTATTACAGCGTAAAAATGGATTAATTTGTTTCTCTTTTGCTAACTCTGCAGGCAGGGTTGGCCGTTTTGCCAAACGTAGATCATGACAACGTTGCGTGTATTCGATTAGCGCAGCGTTATCTGGTTCCACAGTCAGAGCAAATTTTAAGTTCGCCAGGGTGTACTCGTGGGTACAGTAAATCTGGGTGCTGTCGGGTAATGCCAGCAACGTCTGCAGCGATTGCCACATTTGTTGCGGGCTGCCTTCAAACAGCCTGCCACAACCTGCGCTGAACAGAGTATCACCAGAAAACAAAACCGGTGCTGAATAAAACGCAATATGGCCCAAAGTGTGCCCAGGTACAGCAATCACAGTAAAAGTAAGTTGTAGCTGGGGAATTTCCACCAACTGATTGTCGCTTACGCTTTCGGTAAGCTGGGGAATGCGGGCGTATTCCATCGCCGGGCCTATTACCCTGACATGCGGAAATTGCTGCTGTAATTTTGCAATGCCGCCGGTGTGATCGGCATGATGGTGTGTAATAAGGATCGCTACCGGTACTTTTTGCTGTTGCTGTAAAAATGCTAAAACAGGGCCTGCGTCGCCTGGGTCAACTACAATGCAACTGGGGTTGTCTTGCTGACATAGCACCCAAATATAGTTATCCTCAAATGCTGCTAATGGAGTGATCTGATACATGATGACAACCATCTTAATGAATCCGGCTGTTAATTTAGCATGAAACCAGCGCTGAGCGAAAAAGACCGTACTTCACCGTCTGACTGGCAGCAGTTTACGCAAGGGACGGCGCTGGCCGAGGCTATATCCGGCCAGTTACAGCCGTGGTGGCAGCAGATTTTTGGTTACTACATGCTAAAAGTGGGTGATCTCAGCTGCCAGTTGGATACCAGCCATTGCAAAATTCAGCACCATATTGGTGTTGGCCGCTATTGTCCGCAAGCCATGTTGCTGGCCGATGCTGATGCCTTACCTGTTATTGAAAACAGTGTAGATGCGGTGTTGTTGAGCCATTGTCTGGAATATACCGCTGATCCGCATCATGTGGTGCGTGAAGCGCATCGGGTGTTGGTACCGGATGGTTATTTGCTATTAAGCGGTATTAACCCTTACAGTGCTGTCGGTTTTTTAAAATGGCTACCGGGACTGGCACAGAAATATCCGTGGCAGGGCAGATTTTTCAGCGCGTCACGCATTAAAGACTGGTTACATCTTATTGGTTTTGAAGTGTTGTCAGAGCAGCGTTTCTTTTGTTCTGCCATGCTGGCGAGAGATTATAAGGCAACCCGCTGGCAGCAGTGGAATGAACAATACCTGAATTATTTTGGTGCGGGATATTTGTTGGTAGCGCGCAAGCGCGAGCTGCCGCTGACACCAATAAGACCGAAGTGGCAATTAAGCCCTGCTTTTGCCCAACAGGTGAAAGGTGTCAGCGCCAGGCAACGTTCAGATTAGCTTTGCTGCTGCAGATAGCGGTTAGCACTTACAATCGCTTTATCGGCTTGCAGTATCATAAAATGCAGCCGTGGGTTTTCTGCTTCCGGCGGTGGGCAAATTTCAAACCCCAGGTTGGTATAGCATTGCAACGCAATGCTGTTGTGCCGGTGCACATACAGCGATATGTTTCGGTACTGCTGGCTTAGCGCCTGAATGCTCAGTTCGCTAATCAGGGTTTTAGCCAAGCCCTTGCCACGCTGCTGTGGGTGAATAACCAGCCGGGCCAGATGATGACAACCGAAACGATCACATATCTGGCCAAAACCCAGTACGGTATTGTTATCGCTATCAAGCAAGCTAAAACTTTGTGTTTCCGGCCTGCACAGTAATTGAAGAAAACGCAACCCGGTACAGGGATAATCAAAGTTGTCACCGCCCCAGCTTTGTTGTTGCTCTGCACTGCTGAACCAATGTTGCAGTTGCAGCATTTCACTGACGCTGGCTAACACCAATTGGGTATTCATCTGTACCTTCTGCAGACCAAAGCTAAGCCGGATTTACCACATTAAATCATCAGGAATTTTAAAGTCGGCGTAGGGATCATCTTCATCCACCTGCTGTTGCTTCACATTCAGCACTATAATGCTGTCACTCTGGCGCTGCTTAATTTTTTCAGCAACTGCAGCAGGCACCAGATAATACTGCTCATCCTGTTTAGCTATGGCTAACAGGCCCCGGCTTAGCTCATCATGCAGTTTGTTATTAACATACAGCCGTTTAACCAGCTTACCATCGGTAAAGTTATAAACTACTTCACCCTGCGCTTTAATCGTGTTGTTACTGATAAGCTGTTTTACCTGGGCGGCAATGGATTTTTGTTGCAGTGCAGCTTGTTTTTGCTGGTTTAAAACACGGTCGCGTTCAATCTGTTGCTGGCGTGTTTGCTCTGCCAGCACACTGGCTTCGTTAACTATTTTCTGGTTTTTGCCAGCCTGAACTTTTTGCTGGTGTTTCTCTTTTTTTACGGCTTTTAGCTTTTTGGCGTCTGCCAGACCCGCTTTTAACAGTTGCTCTTTTAGTGCATTACTCATGGTGTACCCTGATATTCAATACTTTTTTGCAGTTGTCACAATGTGCTTATAGTAGCGCAAAGGTTGCCAGTTAAGAAATCAAACTAACTCAATTTGCCAGCTTCGGTTATCATATAGCGGTAATTTAAGGTTTAAGAGGTTCACTTTGCCATTTAATGATTTATCGCTTGATCCGCGGCTAATGCGTTCGGTACAGCATCTGGGCTTTGTTAAGCCAACTGAAATTCAGCAAGAGGCCATTCCTGCTGTAATGGTTGGCCGTGATTTAATCGTGTCATCGCAAACCGGCTCAGGTAAAACGCTGGCTTATTTATTGCCAATGATGCAACGCCTGCTAAAAAGCCGGCCGTTGTCCAAACGTGATGCGCGGGCGCTGATACTGGCACCGACACGCGAATTAGCCAAACAGGTATATGCGCAGTTGCGCTTGTTTGTGTCTAATACGCCGTTAACGTCAGCGTTGATCGTCGGCGGGGAAAACTTTAACGATCAGGAAAAGCTGCTTAAACGCGAGCCCAATATTATTGTCGCCACACCTGGCCGTTTTGTTGACCACCTCGAGCATAAATCAGTATTTATTAATGGCCTGGAAATGCTGATCCTAGACGAAGCGGATCGGATGCTGGATCTGGGTTTTATGCCGCAGCTAACGTTAATCAATAAAGCTGCAGATCACCGTTTGCGCCAGACGTTGCTGTTTTCTGCCACATTAGATCATGCAGAAGTTGATGAACTGACCCTGGCATTGCTGAAAAACCCATACCGTGTCGCTATTGGGGCATCACATCAACAGCATCAGGATATCAGCCAGCGGTTTTATCTGGCTGATCACCTGACACACAAAGAAGCGCTGCTGCAGCACTTTTTACAGCAGGATGATATTAAACAACTGATTATTTTTACTGCCACACGCGAAGATGCTGAGCGTTTAGCATTATTGTGTGAACAGCTTGGCCGCAGCGCGGTGGGGTTAAGCGGCAAATTAAGCCAGAGTAGCCGTAATGCAGTAATGCAAGCCTTTGCTACCGGCAAACACCAGGTGTTGGTTACCACTGATCTGGCTTCGCGTGGCCTGGATTTATTGCAGGTATCGCACGTTATCAACTTCGATTTACCCAAGCATGCAGAAGAATACGTACACCGTATTGGCCGTACCGGCCGCGCTGGCGCCAAAGGGCAGGCGATTTCATTGGTTGGGCCAAAAGATATAGCAGCACTAGAGCGGATTGAAACCTTTTTACGCCAGCCAACTACTTTTGCCGAAGTAGAAGGATTAGTTGCTAAATTTGACGGTAAACCCAAAGCAGCAAAAGCTGCCGTTAAAGCAGTAGCGGGTAAAAAAGCGCAGCCGGGTAAAGGCAAAACAAAAACTAAAGCGACCGTCAGGCCGGTAACAAAGAATGCACCGCAGTTTTTTGAAGGTGGAGACGATGGTTTAGCGCCGGTAAGACGTAAACAAAAATAAATTAACACTGATTATTTTTTCAGCACCATTGCTGCTACACTGAAATTGTTGCTGTGTAGTATGCTTACAACAACAGGGTTATCAGTAACGTGGCTCACGCTGCTGGTACGGTCTGAGCAGAAAATATTTTCTGTGTGGCAGGCAAGGTTATTGACCCCTTATATGGCTTAACTGATAATGAGGGCGAAAATATATGCTAGTCAGCTGAGATGACCGGTTATATTTAAGTCGCCAGCGAGCTGGCAAATTTAGTTAAAGTAAGAGAGTGTTATGTCACAGTTAATTTCCGGTTCAGTTAAGTGGTTCAACGAAGAGAAAGGTTACGGTTTCCTGGAGCGTGATGGTGGTAAGGACGTTTTCGTTCACTTCCGTGCGATCAACGGTACCGGCCGTAAAACTTTAGTTGAAGGTCAGAAAGTTACTTTTGAAGTAACTGAAGGCCAAAAAGGCCCACAAGCTGAGAACGTAACTGTTATCGGGTAATTCCGGCCAGGCTTGCATAAAACCGGCTTTTGCCGGTTTTCTGTTATCTGTAAAGCAATAATATGGTCGTTGATTAAAACGGCAAAGCCAGTTGCTGTAAAGCGGAAGTTTTAAAACCTATTTGTAAGCCTATTAATCTTACCCCTTGTTCTTGCCTGCGTTGCCAGGCTTCATCCAGTAGTGGCAGCAACTTATCAAGCTGCAGTGGCTGGCCTTGCTTTTCTACAGTTGTCTGGCGAAAGTCACTAAACTTCAGTTTAATACCTACTTTCTGAATCGGCGTTAGCCGTCCTGCAGCGCTGTTGCTGTAGTGCTCCAGCCGGCGCTCTAATTGCGGCAGTAACTGGCTAAGTGTTTCTACACACTCGGTATATTGCAGTAAGTCATGCTCAAGGGTACGTTCTACCCCTAACGATTTTCGTTGCTCGCGGCTACATACCGGCCGCTCGTCAATGCCCTGGCTGCGCTTTAGCAGGCTATCTGCCAGGCTGCCAAACTGCTTTACCAGTAAAGGCAGGGGGGCGCTGGCTATGTCGGCGCAGTAGTTTAAACCCAGCTGACTTAAACGCTCGGCTGTTTTGGCTCCCACTCCTGGCAAGCGTTTCAGCGGCAGTTTTTTAACAAAGCCGCTGACGTCATCGGGAGTAATAACATATAAACCATCAGGTTTATTTTCGTCGCTGGCAATTTTTGCCAGAAACTTATTCGGTGCTACACCGGCAGATGCAGTAAGGCCGGTTTCCATATAAATACTCCGGCGGATATCTTCAGCAATGCGTGTGGCACTGCCATGAAATTGCGTGCAATCGGTAACGTCCAGATAGGCTTCATCTAAAGACAAGGGTTCTATGCTGTCGGTATAGCGCGCAAAAATAGCCCGGATTTGTCGGCTGGCAGCACTGTATTTCTCCATATTACCGCTAAGCAAGGTTAAATGAGGGCACAGCTTTAATGCCTGACCGGTTGGCATCGCCGAGCGCACACCATAGGCACGGGCCGGGTAGTTGCAGGTAGATATTACGCCGCGGGCTTGTCTTGAACCACCCACAGCAATAGGAATATGCTTCAGCGCCGGGTTGTCGCGCATTTCTACGGCGGCAAAAAAACAATCCATATCTATATGTATAATTTTGCGCATGCAAACACCAAGGCTGTTTTTATATACAGTATATTAGGTGGTGTTTTTTATATTGTAAAGCTTGTAGCACGCAGTTACCTGGTTAAACCAGCTGAGCATTGTTATTCTTGGATGTTTAGATGGCTAAATTGCGGGTGCATAAAGTCATATTTAAAGGTAGAATGGCGGCCAATTTTATTAAGCCAGTTTTGATTCAACTGAATTTGATTAAAACTACGCGTGCAAGCCGCACCAGGAGAGAGCATGTTAAAGCGTGATATGAATATTGCCGATTTCGACCCACAATTATGGCAGGCGATAACCGATGAAAACGACCGTCAGGAAGCGCACATTGAGCTTATCGCGTCAGAAAACTATGCCAGCCCACGTGTACTGCAGGCTCAAGGCTCTCAGCTAACCAATAAGTATGCCGAAGGCTATCCGCATAAACGCTACTATGGTGGTTGTGAATATGTCGATATAGCTGAAGATTTAGCCATTGCCCGTGCTAAAGAGCTGTTCGGTGCCGATTATGCTAACGTGCAGCCGCACTCTGGTTCACAGGCTAACTCTGCAGTATTTTTGGCGTTATTAAACGCTGGCGATACTATTTTAGGTATGAGCCTGGCACATGGTGGCCATTTAACTCATGGTGCTCATGTCAGCTCGTCCGGTAAACTTTACAACGCTGTGCAATATGGCCTGCACCCTGAAACGGGCGTAATTGATTATGATCAGGCTGAAGCACTGGCGCTGGAACATAAACCAAAACTGATTATTGCCGGCTTCTCTGCTTATTCCGGCATTATTGACTGGCAGCGTTTTCGCGATATCGCCGATAAGGTTGGTGCTTATCTGATGGTGGATATGGCTCATGTTGCCGGTTTAGTGGCTGCTGGTTTATATCCGAACCCGGTGCCGGTAGCAGATGTGGTAACAACGACTACGCACAAAACGCTGGCAGGCCCGCGCGGTGGTTTAATTTTAGCGCGTAAGAACGAAGAAATTGAGAAGAAGCTGAACTCTGCGGTATTCCCCGGTGGCCAGGGCGGCCCGTTAATGCATGTTATTGCAGCTAAAGCCGTAGCTTTTAAAGAAGCGTTACAGCCTGAATTTAAAGCTTACCAGCAGCAGGTACTGAAAAACGCGGTGGCGATGTGTGATGCTATGCAGCAACGCGGTTATAAAGTGGTGTCTGGTGGTACGCAGAATCACCTGTTTCTGATGGACTTAATTAACAAAGACATTACCGGTAAAGAGGCTGATGCATGGCTGGGCCAGGCGCATATTACCGTTAATAAAAACTCGGTACCGAATGATCCGCGCTCGCCGTTTGTTACCTCTGGTTTGCGCATCGGTACGCCCGCTATTACCCGCCGTGGTTTTAACGAAGCAGAAGCGCGCACCGTAGCAAATTTTATTTGTGACGTGCTGGACAGCCGTGGTGATGCCGCTGTAATCGATAAGGTACGTGGCCAGGTATCTGAGCTGTGCAGCCATTTCCCGGTTTATGCCTAAACGCTGATTAAGTGCTATGATGGCCGCTGTTGCGGCCATTTCTTTATCTGGCCCTTTCTTTTTGGCTTTTGGCAGCTTAGCAGGATTTTTATCATGTACTGTCCGTTTTGTAATGCAGACGATACCAAGGTTATTGACTCACGCCTGGTGGCAGATGGCCATCAGGTACGCCGCCGCCGTGAATGTCTGGCTTGCCATGAGCGTTTTACTACCTTTGAGGCCGCTGAGCTGGTGATGCCGCGTATTATTAAACGCGACGGCTCGCGTGAACCATTTAACGAAGACAAGCTGCGCAGTGGCTTGCTGCGCTCGCTGGAAAAACGGCCGGTATCCACTGAGCAGATTGAACAGCTGATCAATAAAATTAAATCTCAGTTGCGCGCCACCGGTGAGCGTGAAGTGGGCAGCCAGTTGCTGGGTAACCTTATTATGGATGAGCTGGTGAAAGTCGATAAAGTTGCTTATGTGCGTTTTGCCTCCGTCTACCGCTCGTTTAAAGATATCCGCGAATTTGGCGAAGAGATTGCCCGCTTAGGGGAAAAAGCCTGATGTTTAGTGCCGCTGATACCACTTTTATGGCACAGGCCATCCGCCTGGCAGAGCTTGGGCGTTATACCACCAGCCCAAACCCGAATGTTGGCGCAGTGCTGGTGCAAAATGGTGTGGTGGTGGGCTCCGGTTATCATAAGCAAGCCGGTGGGCCTCATGCCGAAGTATATGCTTTGCGCGAAGCCGGCAGCGCAGCAAAAGGTGCCACCTGTTATGTCACGCTGGAACCCTGCAGCCACTATGGCCGCACCCCACCATGCGCCGAAGCCTTGATTGCTGCCGGTGTGACCCGTGTGGTAATGGCAATGCAGGACCCAAACCCACAAGTAGCCGGGCGTGGTGTGGCCATGTTGCGCTCTGCCGGTATTGTCGTCGATGTGGGGTTGCTGGAGGCTCAGGCGCGGGCATTAAACCCGGGCTTTTTAAGCCGGATGGAGCGCCAGCGCCCTTATGTACAGCTAAAACTGGCTGCCAGTTTAGACGGCCGTACTGCGCTGGCTAACGGCGACAGCAAATGGTTAACCGGTGATGCCGCCCGTGCGGATGTGCAGCATTACCGTGCACAAAGCTGCGCTATTTTATCTACCGCCACCACAGTGCTGGCCGACAACGCCAGGTTAAATTTACGTGCGGAACAACTATTGCAAAGTGTGACAGCATTGGAAAATGGCGAACTGCGCCAGCCCAAGCGGGTGATCCTCGACAGAAACGGTACACTGGATCATAAGCTGGCACTATTTAATGACGGCGGTGAAGTATTACTGTGTGTCAGCAAGGTTGAAAACTCCCGGCAACTGCCCAATATCGCCAGACAAATTCATTGCCCTTTAGACAGCAATGCGCAGTTTGATTTAGTAGCACTGCTGGAGCATTTAGCGCTGCGCGAGAATGTTAATACCTTATGGGTAGAAGCAGGAGCCACGCTGGCAGGTACCTTGCTGCAGTTGGGGCTGGTAGATGAGTTAATCGTCTATCTTGCACCAAAGCTATTAGGTAATTCAGCTCAGCCGCTGGCAGTGCTGCCACAGTTTACTGCACTGGCGCAGGTGCCTGAATTAAGCTGGACAGACATACGTATGGTGGGGGCAGATATCCGCCTTACTGCCACCTTAAATCATGCTGCAAAAGGCTAACGGGATAACCTATGTTTACAGGTATTATTGAAGCCACAGGCCAGCTTAGCGCGATACAACAACGCGGTGCCGATATTACGGTAACTATACACAGCCAGAGCCTGGACTTTTATGACGTAAAGCTGGGCGACAGCATTGCCAGCAACGGCGTATGTTTAACAGTAACCAGACTGGATAAGCACAGCTTTGATGCTGATGTATCATCAGAAACGCTGGCGCACACTCTGTTTGGCCAGTATAAAACCGGACAACAGATTAACCTTGAAAAAGCGATGTTGCCCACCACCCGTATGGGCGGGCATTTAGTCAGTGGCCATGTTGATGGCGTCAGCCGTGTCACAAAAATTGAAGCCAGCGGCCGTGCCCGGCATATCTGGCTTACGTTGCCAACAGCGCTGGCACATTATATTGCTGTTAAAGGCTCAGTTACTATTGATGGGGTTAGCCTTACAGTTAATGAACTGAGCAGTGATGCTTTCAGGCTGACTATAGTGCCGCATACGGCGGAGCAAACTACCATTTCACAGCTTAAAGCAGGCTCTCAGGTGCATCTTGAGGTAGATTTAATTGCCCGCTATCTGGAACGCTTACTCAGTAAAGACAACAACGGCAACGCTAACAGCGGTGTCAGTATGGCGCTGTTGGCTCAGCGTGGTTTTTTATAAATAAGGTTTGTTATGCAACTGAATACTCCTGCTGAAATTATTGAAGACATCCGTCAGGGTAAAATGGTCGTGCTGATGGACGATGAGGATCGCGAAAACGAAGGCGATTTGTTGATGGCGGCAGAATACGTTACGCCCGAAGCCATTAATTTTATGGCTACCCATGGCCGCGGGTTAATTTGCTTAACACTGACAAAAAAGCGCTGCACCCAGTTAGCGTTGCCTTTAATGGTAGACGCGAATAAATCACCGTTTTCTACTAACTTTACTGTGTCAATTGAGGCAGCAGAAGGCGTTACCACCGGTATTTCAGCCGCTGATCGGGCCCGCACGGTTAAAGCTGCCGTTGCACGTGATGCCAGGCCCAGTGATATTGTACAGCCGGGGCATATTTTTCCGCTGATGGCACAAGATGGAGGCGTACTGGTACGCGCCGGCCACACTGAGGCCGGTTGTGATCTGGCCCGTTTAGCCGGGCTTGAACCTGCCGCAGTCATTGTTGAAGTGCTTAATGACGATGGCACCATGGCACGGCGGCCCGATTTGGAGCTGTTCGCACAAAAACACAGCATTAAAATTGGCACCATTGCCGATTTAATTGAATACCGCAACCTTAATGAAACCACCATAGAGCAGGTGGCCAGTTGCCAGCTGCCCACCGAAGTGGGTGAATTTAAGCTGGTAACCTTTAAAGATACTATCGACAACCAGATCCATTTTGCTTTGGTAAAAGGCGAAATCAGTGCTGATGAACCCACTTTGGTACGGGTGCATTTACATGACACCTTCAGCGATTTATTAATGGCTGACCGGGCAGCTAACCGCAGTTTCCCATTGCATACCGCCATGGCGCGGATTGCTAAAGACGGTGGTGTGCTGGTGTTACTTGGCAAGCATGAATCTACCGAACAGCTTATCCGCACCGTACAGGCGTTTGAAGCTGAAGATAAAGGTGAAAAGCCACGCAGCGCGCCCTGGAAAGGCACTTCCCGTAATGTTGGGGTGGGGTCGCAAATTCTGGCCACTTTGGGCGTGAAGAAAATGCGTTTACTCAGCCAGCCGAAAAAATACCATGCCTTGTCTGGTTTTGGCCTGGAAGTGGTGGATTACGTTAGCGAATAACCCGGTTATTCGCTTGCAAAGAAAGCCTGAGCCTGAGTTACAAAGACTATGCCGGTTTAGGCAGTGTTGTGCTATTATGCACGGCTAATTTTCAGCGGTCAGATTTTAAGGGCAACTTATGCAGGTTATTGAAGCAGGGTTTTCTGCCAACGGTAAGAAGTTTGCGCTAGTGGTAGCGCGGTTTAACAGCTTTATTGTTGAGAGCTTACTAAGCGGTGCAACCGACACATTACAGCGTATTGGTAACGTAGCAGAGCAGGATATTACTGTGATCCGTGTGCCGGGTGCCTTTGAATTACCGCTGGCAGTACAGCGGGTTGCCGCCAGTAAAAAATATGACGGTATTATTGCGCTGGGTGCAGTTATCCGCGGTGGTACGCCACATTTTGAATATGTATCCGGTGAATGTACCAAAGGTATTGCCCAGGTAATGATGCAACATGACATTCCGGTTGCTTTTGGGGTACTCACAGTAGACAGCATCGAGCAGGCCATTGAGCGTGCAGGTACCAAAGCGGGCAATAAAGGTAGCGAAGCTGCTATGTCTACGCTGGAAATGGTTAACCTGCTGGCCAAGCTGTAACAGGAAGAGACACATACATGAAACCTAATGCCCGTCGTCAGTCACGGTCACTTGCAGTACAGGGAATTTACAGCTGGCATGTCAGCCAAAACCCTATTGCAGATATTGAGCAGCAATTACTGCTGGAAACTAACGTTAAACATATGGACGTTGGCTATTTTCAGGATCTGGTGCGCGGTGTGGTGAAAAACCATGCCGTACTGGATGAAGCATTAAAACCTTATTTAGACCGGCCGTTCGATGAAATTGATTTTGTTGAAAAAGCCATATTGCGGGTATCGGCTTACGAGCTTAAATACCGTCTTGATGTACCGTACAAGGTAATTATCAACGAAGCTATTGAGCTGGCTAAAGCGTTTGCCGCTGACGATAGCCACAAGTTCGTTAACGGCATTTTGGATAAAGCCGTACGCGTACTGCGTCCAAGTTAAAGGAGAGCCGACATGAGTCGGCTTCTTAGTTCTATGGATGAATTCGAACTTATTTCCCGCTATTTTGCCAGTTGTGGTGCCAAACGTGCAGACAGCGCTATCGGTGTTGGTGACGATGGTGCTGTGTTGCAGGTGCGTGATGGTTATGACTTAGTGGTAACTACCGATACGATGGTAGTAGGTACGCACTTTTTTCCTGATGACGACTCGCGGGCACTTGGCCACAAACTGGTAACGGTAAATGTCAGTGATTTAGCGGCCATGGGCGCAGAGCCTGCCTGGTTATCACTGGCGCTGACGTTACCAGCTGTAGATGAACCCTGGGTGGCAGCTTTTGCCGCAGGCTTACATGAAACCGCCGAATACTATAACTGCCAGTTAATTGGTGGTGACACCACACGCGGCCCGCTTAGCCTGACCATGATAGCCAAAGGCATAGTGCCGCGAGGTAAAGCACTGACGCGTAGCGGCGCTAAAGTAGGTGATTATATTTATGTTACCGGCACTTTAGGGGACGCCGCTTTAGGGCTGAAACTGTGTCAGGGGCTGCATGAAGTCAGTAAAAAGCATCAAACCCATATTCTGCAACGTTTTCATTATCCGTCAGCCCGTGTTGCCCTCGGCCAGGCACTAAGAAATATTGCCAGCAGTGCGATGGATTTATCTGACGGCCTGTATAGCGATATTCAGCATATTATGAAGCGCTCTGCGGTAGGGGCCAGCATTGATGTTGCCCGCTTGCCGTTGTCGCAGGCGGTTAAAGACAGTTGCGACAGTGCAATGGCAATACAACTGGCTTTATCAGGCGGCGAAGATTACGAACTGCTGTTTACCGTACCGGAAGCCCGCCGGGGTTCGCTGGATGTATTACTGTCACCTTACGGTATCGGTGTTAGCTGTATCGGCCGCATTACCGGTGCCGCCGGTAAGCTGGAGCTGAAGCAGGGCGAGCAACCGTTTACCTACCAGCATAATGGTTTTAAGCACTTCGCATGAGCACTGCACAGTTTAACCTGAAGAGATGGTATCAGTTTCTTGCACTTGGCTTTGGCAGCGGTTTGTCACCCAAAGCCCCCGGTACTTTTGGTACTTTAGCTGCCGTGCCGCTGGTTGTGTTGTTGCTGTGGGCCGGTAATATCTATTTGCTGGCTTTTGTTATCGTCGGTAGTGTACTGGGTGTGTACTTATGCGGGCAGACAGCACGGGACATTGGCGAGCATGATCATGGCGCCATTGTCTGGGATGAAATTATCGGATACGGCATAACTATGTTGTGGGCGCCATTGCATTGGCAAACATTACTGCTGGGTTTTGTATTATTCCGCTTGTTTGATATTGTAAAACCCTGGCCAATAAGTTGGTTCGATAAAAATGTGCATGACGGAACCGGTATTATGCTGGACGATATTGTCGCGGGTATTGCTGCGCTGCTGTCATTGCAACTGCTATTACCGTTTTTACCTCTGGGTTAACTAAAAAATAGAAAGAGAACGCACCAATGAAAAATGCCTTACTGTTGCTTTTATTGTGGTGTCCTCTTTTCTTACAAGCGTACAATCAGCCTTCGGTATATGACTTTGATATTAAGCACTGGAACAGTGCCGATGGTTTATCCAGCAATTCAGTGCGCTCTGTCAGCCAGGATTCACAGGGCTTTATCTGGTTAGCCACCTTATATGGCCTGAACCGCTTTGATGGTGTGCAGTTTGAACATTTCACCAAAGAAAGCCACCGCCATCTGGCCAGCAATAGTGTTACCCGCCTGTTGCATGACAGCCAGGGCTACATGTGGGTAGGTACTAAGTCTGGCCTGTCAGGTTTTAACCCGTTAACACTGCAGTTTGAACGCTACCAGATACTATCTGAAGTTACCGCCATTATTGAAGTGCGCCCCGGTGAAATCTGGGTAGCGGCTGATCACCTGTTTCGTATTCATAACGGCAAGGTCAGCCGGGTGCAACAAATTCTTTCACAGGTAAGCCAACTGGAGCTGGTAGACGGGCAGATCTGGATTATGGGATCAGAGCAACTGTACCGCATGGATCTGGATGGCAATATTAAAAGCTATACCTTACCGGCCGAGCTTATTCAGACACCGGTGTATGACTTATACTGGACCGAAAAAGGCTTACATATTGCCGGTGAGTCTGGTTTTTATCATCTGGATGCCGACTCAGGCCAGGTAAAAAAATGCCAGTTGCCGGATCAAAACAGCACAGCGGTATATAAGCTACTACGTGATAGCCGTGGCAATAGCTGGATATCCGCTCATCGCAAACTGTTTCATAAACATGCCGGCCTGCCATGGCAGCATATTACCGGCGATGAGCTGGGTAGCTATCCCTGGTTCAGTGATATTTTTGAAGACCGTGACAATAATATCTGGCTCGCCAGTTTTAGCGATGGTTTGTACCGTGCCGCAGTAGGAAATATCCGCCGGGTGGTGCCGTTTCCGTCTGACGCTGTGGTGCGCAGTGTGGCTGTTACTCCTTCCGGCACCTTGCTGGTTGCAGGGCAGTCAGACATTGGCGAGCTGGCAACTGATGGAGAGTACCACAGCCTGATTAATGCAGCACAGCTTGGTAGTGGCACAGTGCATGATATTTACTGGCCGGATGTTAATGATATGTGGCTGGCTACTGATAATGGTGTACTGGCCTACCAGCGCGATACCAAACAGCTTAAGGCGCAGTTTGACAGCTTAAAAGGTTTAACCGTAAGGGTGTTGCAAGCGGATATTCATGGCGGCTTGTGGATTGGCGGAGTGATGGGGTTGGTGCACTACCAGCACAATACCCTGACACCTTTTGCACTAAACTCTGAGCTTGAATCCCGCCATATAACAGTGTTGCAGCAAACAGACGAACAACTGGTATTTGGTACTACCCGTGGTTTATATCTGTATGAACAACAGCGGCTGAGCAGGCTTGGGGTGGGAACGGCATTATATAACAGCTACATTACTGCCTTGCAGTTGCTGCCCGGTGGTCACTTGCTGGCCAGTACACTGGATGACGGTATTTTTATTCGCCGCACTGACAACAGCTGGTATCAGTTACATTCGGCTAACGGGTTGCCGCACAGCCCGGTGGTCAGTATGACATACGATGCTGCTACAGATTATATTTGGATCAGCAGCCACAAAGGCATTTTCCGGCTGCGCTCTGCAGACCTTGATCAGCCCGGTAACCTGGACAACCTGCCAATACAAGATGTGCTGGGGCCGTATGACCGGCAGTTGGGTACTGTACCGGGGCGTTGCTGCAATGGAGCAGGCCATGCCAAGGTGGCATTCTGGCAGCAACAGTATTGGTACCCGACATTAAAGGGGCTGGTAGCGGTGCCGGCAGAACTTAACCGTAAAGCCGATAAGCCTGTGCAGCCGGTAATTAAACTGGTGCAGGGCCAACAAAGCTATGTTATTGCCGCTGAGCAGCCGCGTGTGGTATTGGAGCTGGACGATCGCAATATCAGCATCAAATACTCTGCGCTTGAATTTATCAAACCGGCGGCTTTACAGTTTCGTTACCAGTTAAAAGGTTTTGAACAACACTGGCACGACGCTGCAGATAGGCGGGAAGCGGTTTATACCAATCTGGAACCGGGCCAGTTTGTATTTCGTGTGCAAACCCGGCTGGAGAATGAACCCTGGGCCACTGCGCAAACACAAGAGCTGGAGCTTGTTGTACCCAAGCGTTTTGATGAAACCCTGGTATACCGTGGCTTATGGCTGGTGTTGTTTTTGTTCTGTCTGTATGGCCTGCTGTGGCTTTTAAGGCGCAATACTGTGCATCAGCAGCAACAGCTGGAGCGCCTGGTAAAACAACGCACACAGGAGCTGGAAAACAGTAACCTGAAGTTAAATGAGCTAAATGAGCAACTGGCATTATTAACACACAAAGACAGTTTAACCGGCCTGCGTAACCGGCGCTTTATGTTTGAGCAGTTGCCAAAAGACATAGAACATTTTCAGCGCAACCGTGAGTCTATGCAAACGCAGGGCAAATGCGTGGCGCTAATTCATCTGGACTTAGACAATTTTAAACAGGTTAATGATCAGTTTGGTAACAGCGCAGGTGACAGCTGTATTCAGCAGGTAGCCGGCTTGCTGATCCGTGAAACGCGTGGCTCAGATTATGTTGTGCGTTTTGCCGGAGAAGAGTTTGTACTGGTGCTGCGTGATATACCACTTGAGCTGGTAGCACAGTTTAGCTACCGGCTGAACGAGCTGGTGGCTAAAACAGTATTCAATTTACCCGACGGGCACCGCACCCGGTTAACCTGCTCGGTAGGTTATGCGGTTTATCCGTTAGAGTTGCTTGGCGGACAGCTGATTAACTGGGAGGTATCGTTACAACTGGCTGAAATGGCGCTGTACCATGTTAAACATGCCGGAAAAAATGGTGTTGCCACTATTGCATTTGATCAGCAGGTTGATGCCTTTGAATTTGAGGATTCATCTCATGTTGAAGCACAGGTAGAGCGTTTACTATCTGCCGGGCTGGCGCATTTTGAGCTGAAAAACAGCCGCTGATGACAGGCTTTGTCAGCAGCGGGCTTTTATTGCTATTAACGAGAGGTGTTAACGGCTTATAGCCGCTGCCGGATACTGGTAAGAATACCATCGCTGTCCAGCGCCAGCTCAGTGTATATTTCGTCCTGGCTACCATGCTTAATAAAGTTATCAGGCAAGCCGAGGTTCAGGCTTTGCACTGCCAGTTGGGTTTTGGCGATAAACTCATTTACGGCCGAACCGGCTCCACCGGTGATGGCGTTGTCTTCAACTGTTACCAGTAGCGTGTGGTTTTGCGCCAGTTCGGTTAACAGCTTCTCATCCAGTGGTTTTACAAAGCGCATATCTACCAGAGTAGCATTTAGCTGCTCTGCCGCATGCTGGCAGGCACTTAGCAACGGGCCAAACGCCAGTATAGCGGTATGTTCGCCCCGGCGTATCACTTTGGCTTTACCCAGTGGCAGCAGTTGCATTTGTGGCTGTGCTTCAATACCGGTGCCACTGCCGCGTGGATAACGCACCGCCGCCGGCCCATGATATTGATAGCCGGTGTACAGCATCTGGCGGCATTCGTTTTCGTCTGATGGTGCCATAATCACCATATTCGGAATACAACGCATAAAGCTGATATCAAAGGCCCCCTGGTGGGTTGGGCCATCGGCACCAACTACACCGGCACGGTCAACTGCAAACAGTACATCAAGGTTTTGTAGGGCAACATCATGGATCAGTTGATCATAACCGCGTTGTAAAAAGCTGGAGTAAATTGCTACTACCGGCTTTAACCCTTCAATCGCCATGCCTGCGGCCAGTGTTACCGCATGTTGCTCGGCAATGGCAACATCGAAATAGCGTTTAGGGTAGCTTTTAGAAAACCGGACTAAATCAGAGCCTTCACGCATAGCAGGCGTAATAGCCTGTAAGCGTTCATCCTGGGCAGCCATATCGCAAATCCAGTTGCCGAAGATATTCGAAAAACTGGGTCGGCCAGCCTTTTTGGCAGGTTGTTTTTGCTCGTCCGGGTTAAATTTAGACACGGCGTGATAGCCGATAGGATCGGCCTCTGCCGGTGCGTAGCCTTTGCCTTTTTTCGTAACAATATGCAGCAGCTGCGGGCCCTTTAAATTACGCATATTGCGGATGGTATCTACCAGCCCCAACACATCATGGCCGTCAATTGGGCCAATATAGTTAAAACCCAATTCTTCAAAAAAGGTGCCGGGTGTAACCATACCTTTAAAATGCTCTTCAGCACGGCTGGCCAGCTCATGTAACGGTGGCATACCGCTTAAAATCTTTTTACCGCCTTCACGCAGGCTGGTGTAAAAACTACCGGATAAAATACGGGCAAAATACCGGTTTAAGGCGCCAACATTCTCTGAAATCGACATTTCATTATCATTCAGAATAACCAGCATGTCCGGGCGTACTTCTCCGGCGTGGTTCAGCGCTTCAAATGCCATACCGGCCGTAATAGCACCATCACCAATTACGGCAACAACTTTACGGTTGTTACGTGCCTGCTGAGCGGCAATTGCCATACCCAAAGCTGCACTGATTGAGGTACTGGAGTGGCCGACAGATAACACGTCGTATTCGCTTTCTTCACGATACGGAAAAGGGTGCAAGCCATCTTTCTGGCGGATAGTATGCATACGCTCAGCCCGGCCGGTCAGAATTTTATGCGGATAAGCCTGATGGCCAACATCCCATATTAACCGGTCAAACGGAGTGTTATAGACATAATGCAACGCTACGGTAAGCTCGACGGTGCCTAAACCAGAGGCAAAATGGCCACTGCTCTGGCTGACACTTTGCAATAAATAACTGCGCAGCTCGTCACTGAGTGCGGGCAGTTTGTCTTGTGGCAGCTGACGCAGCTGCTCGGGTAAATTAGCCTTGGCTAATAACGGGTAATCGTTAATATCTAACGCCATAATCCATGCCTGTGTTAAAACCTGCGTTCGATAATATACTGCGCAAAGGCGCGTAGCTCATCAGTGTTATACGGTAAGCGAGCCAGAGCGTTTAGTGCATCCTGATATAATTGCTGTGCTTTGGCTTTGGCATTATCCAGCCCCAGTAGTGCCGGATAGGTTGATTTGTTTGCCTTGGTGTCTGACCCCTGTGGCTTGCCAAGTGTGCTGGTGTCGCTTTCAATGTCGAGAATATCATCCTGCACCTGAAATGCCAGCCCTAAAGCCTGGGCAAATTGCACTAATGCATCACGTTCGGCTAAATTTTGCTGTTTGCTGCACAGCCAGGCCAAATGTACTGCGCATTCAATCAGGGCGCCGGTTTTTAGTCTGTGCATTTGTTCCAGTTGCGCCAGGCTGGTGTGCTGATTGGTTTGGGCTAGATCTATTGCCTGGCCACCACACATACCGCTATAGCCAGCAGAGCGTGATAACTGCTGTAGCATTTTTACAATACTACTGCTATCTACCTGCTGGTAGGGGTGTGTGCTTAACATTTCAAAAGCCAGGGTTTGTAAAGCATCGCCTGCCAGTATGGCTGTGGCCTCATCAAAGGCTTTATGGCAGGTAGGTTTACCGCGGCGCAAATCATCGTTATCCATCGCCGGTAAATCGTCGTGAATAAGTGAGTAACTATGCAAGGCTTCCAGCGCAGCAGCCGGGCCGTCCAGGTCATTCAGACTGGCGCCAAGCAAGGTGCCGCAACTGTACACCAGAAAAGGCCGTACTCTTTTGCCACCCAGCAATAAGCTGTAAGACATTGCAGACAATAGCCGCTGATCGGTAACAGTACGGCTGTTTAAATGTTGCTGTAAATGCTGCTCGACCCGCTGCTGATATACGGCTAAACGTTCAGGTTGCACCTTATTCTCCTGCTGGCGGCTCAAAGGGAAGTAATGATTCCTGTTGTTGTTGCTGCATCAGGATCTGTACTTTTTGCTCTGCCGCCTGTAACAGCTGCTGGCTTTGCCGGGCCAGGGTAATACCGCGTTCAAATTGTTGCAGAGACTGATCCAGTGATAATTCGCCTTGCTCCAGTTGCTGCACAATAAGCTCAAGTTCAGACAAGGTTTGTTCGAACTGGCTTAAATCTGCTTTTTTCTTGCTCATACTACCCCCGGAAAAAGTGTGCGCAAAGGTACCTTAGCAGGCTATTATGGTCAATCAGAAAGCGGATGTGAAAGGCTAAATTGATAATTTTACGTAATTTATGCTTAATCATTCTACGTGGTTGTCGATAAACAACTATCGTCTAAGATAAACTTGTACAGATAGCTGGTGCAGTAGTGTTGCAATTAAGGAGAGTAAAGTGGATTTAGCTACCCTCGTTGGTATGTTAGGTGCAATTGGTTTTATTGTAATGGCGATGATTCTGGGTAGTAGCGGTGCTCCGGGAATGTTCGCCGATACGGTATCGGTGCTGATTGTGTTTGGTGGCTCTATTTTTGTGGTTATCTCTAAGTTTACGCTGACCCAGTTTTTTAGTTCGGGCAAAGCAGCCGCTAAAGCCTTTATGTTTAAAATTGAATCACCCGAAGAGTTGATTGAAAAGGCTGTACAACTGGCTGACTCTGCGCGTAAAGGTGGTTTTCTGGCGCTGGAAGAGGCTGAAATTCCTAATTCGTTTATGCAAAAAGGCGTCAATATGCTGGTAGACGGCCACGATGCTGATGTAGTACGTGCCACCTTATTAAAAGATATCAGCCTGACCGAAAAGCGGCATGAAACAGCAATTGCTATTTTTAAGAGTATGGGAGATGTTGCTCCGGCCATGGGGATGATAGGTACCCTGATAGGCCTGGTGGCGATGTTGTCGAATATGGACGATCCAAAAGCCATAGGGCCGGCTATGGCGGTAGCGTTGCTAACCACTTTGTACGGTGCTTTTATCGCTAATATCATTGCTATACCTCTGGCAGACAAGCTTGCTATCCGTAATCAACAGGAGAAGATGAATAATCAGTTAATTCTTGATGCGATCCTGGGCATACAGGATGGTCAGAATCCGAAAGTGATAGAAGGCATACTGCGTAATTATTTAGCGCAGGGCAAACGTGAACCGGCTGCTACGGAGTAAGTTATGCACGATGAAGCTGAACCCTGTAAATGTCCTCCTCCCGGCGCACCTGCTTATTTGGCTACTTTTGCTGACCTGATGTCACTACTAATGTGCTTTTTTGTGCTGCTGCTGGCATTTTCAGAAATGGATGTGCTGAAGTTTAAGCAGATTGCCGGTTCCATGAAGTTTGCTTTTGGTGTGCAAAATAAAATTGAAGTAGAAGATATTCCCAAAGGTACCAGCGTGATTGCAATGGAGTTTCGCCCTGGCCGCCCTGATCCTACGCCTATTGAAACCCTGCAACAGCAAACTATTGAAATTACTCAGCAGGTTATTGAATTTCAGGCTGGTGAAGAGGATTCAGCCGGTGGACGGCAAGAGCAGCGCGAAGACTTAAGCGGTGGCCAGTCGGTTAGCAATGCTGAAGAAATTATGGATGGAGAAACAGCTGCGGCCACTGCCGAAGCGCAGGCGGCACAGGAGCAAACCAATGAGATGGTGAAAAAGCTTGCCGAGCAACTGCAGCAACAAATTATTGATGGTGCCATAGAGCTGGAATCTCTGGGGCAGCAAATTATTATCCGCATTCGGGAAAACGGCTCATTTCCGTCGGGCTCGTCTTTTTTACAACCCAGATTTAAGCCGATAGTGCAGCGTATAGGCACTTTACTAAATGAGGTGCCCGGCGAAATTACAGTTACCGGCCACACCGATAATATTCAGGTGTCTGACGAATTGCACAGTAACAACTGGGATTTATCGGCTAAGCGTGCCGTGTCAGTTGCTACTGAAATGATAAAAGCACCCGGTTTTGACCGTACCCGTTTAGTCGTGGTGGGGCATGCCGATACCAAGCCGTTGGTGCCCAACGACACTGAACAGGGGCGGCGGCGTAACCGCAGGGTAGAAATTGCCATTATGCAGGGCAAAGCCAAAGAGTCAGATCCGATAAGCCTGGAGCCTCCCAGCCAGCAATTGCCTTAATTACCCCTCAGTAGTGCGCAGATTAGGTCTTTCTGTACAGATCCGCTATAATCTGCGCCACTTTTTTTCTGCTTAACTATGCACTGTCAGATGATCGAATTTCTTATCAAATTGCACCCCGAAATTGCTATAAAAAGCAAATCAGTACGTAAACGCCAAACGCTATTATTAGAGCGTAATATCAAAACAATCTTGCTACGTACCGATAGCAATATTGAGGTGAATAATAATTACGATCACCTGACAATCCGCTCTTTTACTGATGATGCAGCCATTCATCAGCAATTGATCGATCGGCTGAGTTGTATCCCGGGCATAGTGCATTTTTCAGAAATGCAGTCCAGCACCTTCAGTTCTTTGCATGATATTTTTGAGCAGGTTGCAGAGGTTTATGCCGGGCAATTGCAAAATAAAACATTCTGTGTGCGGGTACGCCGTGCCGGTAAGCACGAGTTTTCGTCAATTGAGGCTGAACGCTATATAGGTGGCGGCTTAAATCAGCAGGTAGAATCGGCGCGCGTTAAGCTGAATAAGCCTGATTTGATTGTTGCACTTGAAGTCAGAAAAGATCAGCTGATTATGGTGCGTAAACAGCATCAGGGAATGGGCGGCTTTCCGTTGCCGTCGCAGTCAGATGTGCTGTCATTGATTTCCGGTGGTTATGATTCTGCCGTTGCCAGTTACCTGATGATCCGCAAAGGCTTGCGTACTCATTACCTGTTTTTTAACCTGGGTGGCGCAGCACATGAGGCCGGTGTACGTGAAATGGCGTTTCATATCTGGCAAAAATACAGCCTGTCGCACAAAGTAAAGTTTGTCAGTGTTAACTTTGCCCCGGTAGTAGATCAGATTTTAGAAACTATCGACAATGGCTTAATGGGCGTAGTACTTAAGCGCATGATGATGCGGGCCGCCAGCGAAGTTGCTGAAAACCTGGGTATTAAGGCGGTCGTTACCGGTGAAAGTATTGGCCAGGTATCCAGCCAGACTATTACCAATTTAAATGTGATAGACCGGGTTACTGATATGCTGATCCTGCGGCCGCTGATATATCAGGACAAGCAGGAAATTATCGATATGTGCCGCAAAATTGGCGCAGAAGATATTGCTAAAAGTATGCCGGAATACTGTGGTGTTATATCGAAAAAGCCTACAGTTAATGCTGTGCTTTCTGAGGTGTTGGCTAATGAACAAAAGTTTGACTTCACCGTGCTGGAGCAGGCGGTAAAAGCGGCGAAAGTGCTGGATATCCGCACGATAGATTATCAGGCTGAACAGCAGGCTCATGTTGTAACTGAACTGGCGCAGCTACCGGCAGATGCTGTTGTGCTGGATATTCGCAGCCCGGAAGAAACCGATATTAAACCGCTGACAGTTGACGGACATAATGTGGTTGAACTGCCGTTTTTCCGTCTGGCATCGCAGTTTGCCAACCTTGATCAGAGTAAACACTACTATTTTTACTGTGAGCGCGGTGTTATGAGCCGCTTACAGGCCGTGGTATTGCAGGAGCAGGGCTACAACAACGTAGCGGTTTACCGGCCTTAACGTTGTGCCAGGTGCTGCAATTGCAGTACCTGTTGCATAAGATGAGTATTAAGCGGCACGGCAATGTCATAGCGTGCCGCCTGTTCGACAATATAACCTGTGATAGCCTCTATTTCGGTGCGGCGCCTGTGCAAAATATCTTGCTGCATTGACGAGAAATTAGCCGCGGTACTTTGAATAACCTGCTGCACTTTTTCCAGCATTTGCGCATATTGCAGCGGATAACCGGCCGCAGCTGCTACCTGGCAAACCTCTTTCAGGATCTGGTTTATCTGTGGCTGATACTGCCCTTTTGCCAGCTCGCCATTACTACAGTTATTCAGTGCTGTCAGCGGGTTAATTACCGCGTTAATCGCCAGCTTGTGCCATAAAAATGGCAGAATATTGTCTGTTAGCGTAACAGGACCAAGGGCAATATCCATCGCCTGCTGCACGGCTAAAAGCTGGTTTTTTGCCGCCGGGTTTAACGGCGCCAACACACTTTGACCTTGCCCGGTATGGCGCACAGTAGCCCCTTGTTTTAGTGCACCATGCGTAGTAGTAAGAAACCACAGGCCTTGTGCCGGGCTAAGCAAAGGTAAAATATGCTCTGTGGCGGCCATGCCATTATGGCTAAGCACCAGTTGGGCATCAGGTGCCAGGGCGGGTAATAAAGCCTGCACCGCAGCGGGCACCGCGTAGCTTTTTACCGGTATTAATACGGCAGCTAGTGGCGCAGTAGCATTGGCAAAATGCAGGGCTTGCTGCTCAAAATGGATATTTAGTACCGCAGGCTGCCTTAACCACAGTTGCACCGGCCAGCCTGCCAGTTGCAAGCGGCTGGCTGCCAGTAAACCTATAGCGCCCTGGCCAACAATAGCCCAGTTTAGCGCTGGCTGCGGGGGCGAATGTTGTGCCACAAGGCCCGCACCAGATAAAAACTGACTACGCCGGCAACATCTGCCAGTAAATCCCACCAGTCGCCGGTGCGGCGGGTAAAGTAATGTTGTACCAGTTCAATGGCGCCGCCGTATGCACCCAGCAATATAAAAGCTGGCCAGGGGCCGAGTTTAAAGCCTTTCCACAGCAAGGCACTCAATATGGCAAAAATACCAAAATGCGCCACTTTATCTAAATGGGCGATGCCGCCACCAATCCGGTGGCCGCTTAATTCAGCTAAAAAGCTGGCTGTAGCAGCAACAAAACAGAAAACACACAACCAGCGATAAAAAGTTTGTGACACAAAGATCCCCCAGGCATTTATGGCTCTCGGATTGTAGCAGTTTTCTGGTTATAATCACCAGCACACAGAATGGCTTATGATTAGGAGAAGGTGCATGCCCTCATTTGATATCGTTTCAGAAATTGATATGAATCAGGCGAAGAACGCCGTAGAGAACGCTAAACGGGAACTTGAGACCCGCTTTGACTTTCGTGGTGTTAACGCCAAAATTGAGCTGAACAAAGAGCAAATTGAGCTGACTGCTGAAGCCGACCAGCAAGTGATGCAGCTGTTTGATATTTTTGCCACTAAAGCCAGTAAGTTGCAGCTGGATGTCAGTAGTTTCAAGATTGAAAAAGAAGAGCGTCACGGCAAATTTATTACCCGTCATGTCAGTATCAAGCAGGGTATCGATAAAGAGATGGCGAAAAAAATCGTTAAACTGGTTAAGGATAGCAATATTAAGGTGCAGGTGGCTATCCAGGGTGAAGAGCTGCGGGTAACCGGTAAAAAGCGGGACGATTTGCAGGCGGTTATGCAATTGATGCGCACCAGCGATCTGGGCCAGCCGTTCCAGTTTAAAAACTTCCGCGACTAGCTTCATTAATTTACCCATCTAGCCATCCAGACATCTATTGACATTTTGCCTTGATGGCGTAAACTGCACGCGGCTCCGACAGGGAGCCGCTTTTTCTGGTGCTGCAGACAACTGCAGGTAAACGGGAATCTGGTGTAATCCAGAGCTGCCCCCGCAACGGTAAACAACTGAGCTGTGTTCAACGCCACTGTCTGAAGATGGGAAGGCGAGCACAGGCGTAAGCAGGTTGTCAGCCCGGAGACCGGCCGGAAAAAAACCTTCAACATTATTAAATGTGCGGTGGGCACATTTTCGGAGCCTATATGTTTAAACCTGCTTTTGCGGCCGTGCTGGTTGCATCTTGCTGCTCTGCTGCAGCTAACACTACTGAACACACTAATCTTGAACATATCAGTATTTATGCCAACCGCACTGCAACACCCCAACAAGACGTGCTGGCCAGCGTAACAGTGCTGGAGCATGACGATATCGTTGCACGCCAGGCTAATGATTTACCCGCTTTACTGGCGCAGCTACCGGGTATTAATTTATCCCGTGATGGTGGCCGTGGCCAAAACAGCAGTGTGTATGTCCGCGGCGGTAATACCGGCCATACGCTGGTTATTATTGACGGCGTGCGCAGCGGTTCGGCTACCTTGGGTTACAAAACATTGTCAATGTTACCGCTTGAACTGATCGAACGAATCGAAGTTGTGCGTGGCTCACGGGCAGCGTGGTATGGTGCCGATGCACTGTCTGGTGTGATTGCTATTACTACGCGTAAGGCTCAGGGTACTGAGCTTAATGCCAATGTTGGTAGCTATGGTCAGGTGGGTGCCGATGTCAGTGTTAGCCAGCAAATTGGCGATCTTGCTGTAAGAGCAACTGCCGGATATAGCCAGGCTGATGGCTTTAATGTGCGTAAAGATCTTGATCCGGATCGCGATGGTTATGATCAGCGCTTTGCCAAACTGGCTGCCGATTATCAAACCAGTTTTGGTTTGTTACGGGCGCAGTTTGATATTAATTCTGGCTTTTATCAGTTCGATACAGGTTGGGGTACTGAAGACCAGGCTGATACCCTCAGCCGCACTTATCTGCTCGGTTGGGAGCATCAGTTGGGGCAGTGGCAACATCAGGCACAACTGAGCCGGATACTCGATGACGATACCACTTATGGCCCTGACTCAAGCAGCCCATTTGTAACTGAGCGTGATGAGTTCAATTATCAAACCGGCACCGCTATCACTGACAATCTGAATTGGTTGGGGGGAGTGAACTGGTATTCGGAGAGCGTTGGCCGTTCTGGTGTTAACTACGTTGAAGACAGCCGCATTAACCGTGCGCTATTTACCGGTATGAGTTTTAAACAGGACAATGTGCAATTAGATGGCTCGGTACGGCGTGATCTAACCACGCAGTATGGTGGTAACAATACCTGGCAATTGGCTGCAGGTTACTGGTTTACGGAAGCCTGGCAACTAAGGATTAGTCGCGGCGCAGCGTTTAAAGCGCCAACCTTTAATGATCTATATTATCCGGGCAGTTCAAACCCTGATTTAGCGCCTGAGCGTACTTTATCGGATGAAGTTGCAATCAGTTACCGTGCGGCAAATGGCAGTGTGCAACTGGCCTGGTTTGAGAATGACGTTGATAACCTGATCCAGTTTGATATGGTTACTTATCTGCCGCAGAATATTGAACAGGCAAAAATTTCCGGTATCGAGCTGGCTGTTCAGGTAGATGTTACCGGTGTTAAACAAAATTTTGCTTACAGTTGGACTGATACTGAAAATACTCTGACCGGATTACGTCTGGCCAGACGGCCGGAGCATACCATCAACTGGCGTGCTGAACATAGCTGGAATAAGGTTTCTGCTTTTGTAACCATTGATTACCAAAGTAATACTTATCAAGGAGAGTATGCCGTTAATGAATATCTGGGCGGCTTTACCTTATGGGGCCTGGGCGCCAGTTATACCGTATCACCGGCATTAACGCTACGTGCCAAGGTAGATAACCTGTTTGATAAAGACTATTACACCAGCGATGGCTATACCACTGCAGGCACTAATTTCGGTCTTAGTGTCAGCTATACACTGCAGTAAATACAGTGTTCAGCAAAGCGTGCTTCGGCACGCTTTTTCAGTTTGGCTTGAGTAACGTAGTATAGTTTTGCCGGAACTTAGCCATTTTCGGAGCCACGATAAACTGGCAATAGCCTTGCTCGGGGTGTTGCAGAAAATAGCCCTGATGGTACTCCTCGGCTACGTAGAACGGGCCTGCCGGGCTCACTTCTGTGACAATACGCTGCGCAAATACCTGTGTGCGCTCCAGCTCTGCCATTACGCCACGTACCAGTTGTAACTGTTCATCATTATGGTAAAACACCACGGAGCGGTACTGGGTGCCAACATCATTACCCTGGCGATTTAACTGGGTAGGGTCATGCAGACTGAAGAAAATCAGACAGAGTTGCTCAAAACTTATAAGATTGCTTTCAAATTGCACCTGCACTACTTCAGCATGGCCGGTATTACCCCGGCATACCTGCTCGTAGGTAGGAAAACTGCTCTCACCGCCCATATAACCACTTAAAGCCTGAATAACGCCGCTAAGCTGGTTCATTGCAGCCTCTAAGCACCAAAAGCAGCCTGCACCAAAGGTTGCGGTTTGCATTGCCATGTTATCTCTCCTGTGGCCCGGTACTTGTAACCCAATACTGAATGTATCCTAACATTAGCGTCTGCACCAGTTTATACCGGCAATATGCCAGAGCCTTGTATAACGATCATAATGGTGAGTTACCGGGTGTTGAATCACGGTGTTAGCGCATGATTAGCGCTGAGCTGCTTTAACCAGTGAGCCACTGGTGCCGGTTTGGCAAAAAAGTAGCCTTGCATCTGGTTGCAACCCAGTTTAGTTAAAAAGCGGCGCTGGATATCAGTTTCAACCCCCTCAATTACCAGCTTTAGCTGCAGCGCCTCAGCCAGTTGGATCACCGACTGTACCAGCCTGACCTGTACCGGGTTGTGTGGTACTTCTTTAAGAAAGCTTCTGTCGAGTTTTATTTTATCCACCGGCAACTTGCTTAGCATACTGAGTGAGGCCTGACCGGTACCAAAATCGTCCAGAGCTATGCTGAAACCGAGTTTTTTCAGCGCGTGTATTTTGTCAAACAGCGGCTGCTTATGGCTGATAATACTGTTTTCTGTCAGCTCCAGTGTAAGCTGGCTAAGAAGAGCAGGTTGGTGGGTGGCAACGTCAATTAAAGCACTGTAAAACGTATTTACCAGTAAATCAGAGCCAGCCAGATTAATTGCTACCGGATAGTTAATGGCCATGGCTTTGAACTGCTGCACTATAGCAAGAGCCTGATTCAACACCTTTAACGATACCTCGCCAATCATGCCGTAAAGCTCTGCCAGCCTTATAATCGTTTCTGGCGTGACAAAACTGCCATCGGCTCGGCGCCAGCGTAATAAAGCTTCAAAGCTTAAAATATTGCCATCCGGAGTTACTTTAGGCTGCAGCCATAATGTAAGTTCATCTTTGTGTAAGGCTTGTTTTAAATCGGCCAGCAGTTGCAAATCAAGGTTACGTTGTTGCAAATAGTCGGCCTGATAATAAGCAACCGGGCAGTTATAAGCATCGGCCAGTTCAAGTGCCGACTCGCATTGCTCCAGCATTTCTTCAGGGCTAAAGTGGTTTGAGGTTGCGATACTGACACCAATTTCATATACCGGTTTTATGCTGCCAACCGACAGTATCAGCTCAGCAGGCAACAGGTTGCGCCACTGAGCTACCTGGTCACTAACCGAGCTGCTGCTATTCAGTAAATCTGTCCATAGTACAAATTTCACCCCTCTTAAACGGCCAAATATTACATGCTCTGGCAGAGCATTTTGCAGTTGTTGGGCAAAGGTAGTTAGCAGCTCGTCGCCAGCCTGATAGCTGTGTTGATGATTAAAGGCTTTGATATGGCATAGCCTGAGAATAAGCATTAACCCTGCTACAGTGCTTTCCCGTTGTTTTTGTATCAGATGTAACAAAAAACTGGCGTTAGGCAGTGATGTCAGGTTGTCATAGTTATGCCACAGCTCATTCTGTTGCTCGCTGGCGGCCAGCTTCTTATGCATTTGCTTTAGCTGCGTAATGTCGTCCAGTTGTAGTAAATGATGCTGTTGCTGAGTGCTGCAAATATGGTTAAGTAGCAGATGTTTGTTATTATCTGCCAATAGCTTACATTCAGTATCATGGCCCAGCCAGAATGCTGTTTTGTGGTGCGCAGCTGTGCTTATAACTTCGGTTAAATGTTTGTGCTCGGCGTTTGTCAGTGCCAATGCCTGTTGTGCTTTGGCATTGGCTTTAAGAATCACGCCTTCGGCAGTAACCAGCAGCGTAGCTTTATTCTGATGGTTAAAAATATCCTGATACAGCTGATGGCTTTGCAGAATGTTGGTATTTTGTGCCTTTAGCGCCGCAGCATTACGCTTTAGTGTACTAAGCATGCGCATAATAGTTAGCGGAATACACAGATTAAAAAACAAAAACAGTAAGCTGTGCACATAGGTTGGTGTTGCCGGCAAGGTAATTGAAAAGTTAAACAAATTTACCGGTGTTGTGCTGTACAGAAGAAACAAAAACGGCAGCACATTTATTGCCATTACCAATAACGTTACCGTGCGGTTAAAAAACAGCAATGCAATAAGCGGGGCGGTATAAACAAAAATAACCCCCAGTTTTGACAGTTCAAAATTATCAATAAAAAACAGCATACAAAGCCCGGCACCAAACACAGTAAATAATAAAATAACCCGGCTGATAGCTAAGTGATGAGTAGAAAAATACAGTGCCACTAATAAAATAGTATAAAAACTGCTTGTTATGGCAATGGTGTACCAGGCACCGGCCTGATACGCCTGCCACGAGCTGTGCAGCACTATAGTTAACACCAGCAACAAGCCAGAAGTAAGAATGATGCGCAAGGCACTTTGTTGTAAAACGGTTGTAGACGGCGAATTAAGGTGTGTTTCAGTTAATAACAGCAGCTGCTTTATACGGCTTAACATGAATTATCCACTAAATTAGGCTGGGGATCCTTCTGTTCTCAAAGCGGAAAATACGCAATAGCAATTAACGTCCTGTTAAATGACAGCCTAGCGTAAACAAATACCTGTATCGGGACAATAGCAAAGTGAAAACTGTTTTAAACAGTGTATAAAAATGTATATAAGTTGGGCAAATACAGGTGGTAAATACTACTGCCAGTGCTATCTGGCAGCAGTATTGCCACTGTAAAACTGCGATAGCTCTGCTACACGCTCTGCGTTTTGTTTGTCCAGCAGAATAAATTTAACCGGTGTAAACAATGCAGCAGGTTTTTCCGGTGCATTTACCGATACTACAAACTGGCGCTGCTCGCCTGGTTGCAAGCTAAGCGTGGCATTGCTGATTAGCTGGCTGTGCGCTATACCTTCTACCTGCAACTGGTACTGCCTTGCTGTTTTGGTTTTATTTATCACGTTTAACGTAAAGGTATTTTCAATCGCGCCATCGCTGTTTACCCGGTATAACGCGTTGCGCTCACGGTATACGGTTAGCTCGGTACTGGTTCTGGCCAGGCCCCAGCCCCACATTGCAATAACAGTTACTACGATGGTTGCAGCGTAAATAAGGTGCCCGCTCAGGTTTGCCCGGTTGCTTTGCCCGGCTGTATAGTTGATCAGACCCTTAGCATAACCAAACTGGCTCATAGTCTGATCGCAGGCATCAATGCACAGGCCGCAATTAATACACTCGTATTGAATACCATCACGAATATCGATACCTACCGGGCATACCTGCACGCAAAGTTTGCAGTCTACGCAGTCACCTAAGTTGGCAGGCTTATCACCATGGCGTTTACGCGGGCCCCGTGTTTCACCACGCATTGCATCATAAGTAACCAATTTGGTGTCGGTATTAAACATTGCCGACTGAAAACGTGCATAAGGGCACATGTGCAAGCACACTTTCTCCCGGATTAGCCCGGCATTAAAATAAGTGCAGATAGCAAAAAAGCTTACCCAGGCGTATACCTGCCATGAAGCCTGCAGCGCAAAGAACGTAGAATACAGTTCAGACTGTGGAATAAAATACGACATAAATACCAGCGCGGTAGCAACAGATACCGCCAGCCAGCTCAGGTGTTTCGCCAGCTTTTTAGCCAGTTTATTCAGGCTAAACGGTGCTTTATCTAATACCCGGCTTTGATTATTGTTACCCTCGATCCGCCGTTCTATCCAGACAAACATTAGTGTCCAGACTGTTTGCGGACAGGTATAGCCGCACCATACCCGGCCATACAGGCGTGTTACATAAAACAGCACAAAGGCTGCCAGCGTAAATAACAACGCTGTGATCAGTAAATCTTGCGGA
This sequence comes from Rheinheimera pacifica, assembly GCF_024809855.1. GTDB lineage: Bacteria > Pseudomonadota > Gammaproteobacteria > Enterobacterales > Alteromonadaceae > Alishewanella > Alishewanella pacifica_A. The sequence continues at coordinate 59,287 of NZ_JANUEM010000012.1, read as the reverse complement.
AATAAAATCACAGAGAACAGCTCAATAGTTTGCTGCCCGGCGTTAATTCGAAATGCCTGCTCACCGTTATATCGAATAAAAGGAATGCCAATAAACAGTGCCATCAGCAGCCAGCTTAATACACGGCGGATACGCTGATAAAAACCGCTTTGCTCGCGGATATAAATTTTTCCGCTGCTATCTTTGGTGGAAAAAATAATCTGATCTTCAGGAGGTAAAGAAAACGCCATAACAAGTACCTGCGGGAATTAACAGCGCGGCCGGTGCAGCCAGTTGCGGCGCATTTTAAGCAACCAAATAAAAAAGATGCAGATACAAAAAAATAAAATAAAATAGATACAGCGTTGTAAGGGAGCAGGGTAATGAGCAGTTTTAAGTATCAGCAGCTTGCCAGTGAGCTGTTGCAGCAAATTAACGCCGGCCAATGGCAGGCAGGTGAAAAGCTGCCATCGGTGCGATGGTTATGCCAGCATTATCAGCGCTCTTTGGCTACTGTGCAGCACGCCTTACATTTGCTTGAAGCGCAGGGTGTGATAGAAGCAAAAAGCCGGGCTGGTTATTTTGTTAAGTTTGCGCTTGCGCCAGCGCAAACTCCACACTATAGCCAGCATATTCCTGCCCCTAACGTGGTTACGGTACCGGATATGTTTTTTGACATTATGAATCGCAGTGGCGCTTTTGACATATTACCCAGCGGCTCTCAGGTTGAATTTACACACCTCAATAGTTTGATGCGCCATATTGGCCGGGCGCTGCGCCAGCAACCTTTCAGTAAAGCAATGTATTACGATGAACCGCTTGGTTTATATGAGCTGCGGTTACAGATAGCGCAGCATTACCGCAGCATCGGCCTGGTGGTCAATACCCAAAGCCTGTGTATTACTGCCGGTTGCCAGCATGCGTTATTTCTGGCGTTAAAAGCCAGTTGTAAGCCAGGAGATACCGTGGCGGTAGAATGCCCGGCTTTTTACGGTGTACTGCAACTGCTACAGGAGCTTGAGCTTAAAGCGCTGGAAATACCCAGTTCGCCACAGTTGGGTTTGGATGTTGCCAGCCTGGAGCAGGCACTGGAAAACTGGCAGATCAGTGCCTGTGTAGTTACTCCGGCTTTTGCCACACCAACCGGTGCTTGTATGCCTGCCACGCAGCAAGCTAAATTACTGAACCTGGCCAATAAACACGATTTTGCTGTAATTGAAGATGATATCTACGGCGACTTGGGGTTTCATAGCCGGCCTAAACCGCTGAAATCGTTTGATACACAAGACAGAGTAATGCTGTGCAGCTCGTTTTCTAAATCTTTGTCACGTGATTTACGTATCGGCTGGATTGCGGCAGGACGCTGGTCAAAAGCCGTTGCCCGCCTCAAGCTGGTAAGCCAGTTAGCCAGCAGCCAGGCTATGCAGCAGGGTATTGCCAGTTTTATGGCTGAAGGCCACTATAAAAGGCACCTTAACCAATACCGGCAGCAGCTGAAGCACCAACGCGATCAGTTAATTAGCTGTTTGCAACACGATTGGCCCGGTGATATTCAGTACACCACGCCACAAGGCGGGCTGGCGCTGTGGCTGCAACTTAATAAAGGCATCAATTGCCAGCAGCTGTATTTACAATGCCTTAAGCGCGGCATCATACTGACACCCGGCGTGATGTTTTCCAATAGCAATAATTTTAACCATTATCTGCGGTTAAGTTTTGCCCATCCGGTTGTTGGCAACAGAAAGCATGCTCTGGCTGAAGTTGGCCGTATGCTGCCCCAGGTGCCGCTTGCGAACAGTTAGCAGCCTGGTAGTTTGTGTTGTTCGCTATTGAATTAACTGATACAGCTGCGTGCCTAAATAAAAAATAGCTTAGCCTTGTCGAAGTTACCGGCGCTTATCCGACTAGAAGCAGACAGCCTGCCAGGCAGCGTTATTGGCTATTGGTAGCTACTATCTATAACAACTATTCAAAACTGCTATTTGGAGAAACAGCATGAGCCGCATGATATTTGTTAACCTGCCAGTGAAAGACTTAAACGCCTCAATGGCGTTTTATACTGCACTGGGTTTTAGCAACAACCCCACTTTACTGACAACACCGCCGCCTGCATGGTTTGGAGCAAGGAAATAAACGTAATGCTGCTGACACATGACAAGTGGCGACAGTTTACCAACAGGCCTATACCTGCAACGACCTCAAGTGAGGTAATGCTGGCGTTGTCGTGCGACAGCCGCGAAGCGGTTGATGTCATGAACAATGCTGCAAAGCAAAGTGGTACAGCAGATATTAATCCTGTGCAGGATTTAGGCTTTATGTACAGCCGTGCCTTAACCGATCCGGATGGCCATATTTGGGAACCGTTCTGGATGGACCCAGCTGCAGTTCCGGCCGGATAAGTATTTTTGCTGCTAAACAAGCTACTATTTTGTGCCGAATTTTTCGTGTTCGCCAAGGTTTGGCTGCTCACCTTTAACCTTCGCCTGTACTGTTTTAAACATTTTTACCATAGCGCTGCTGTCGCTGTCCCAATGCTCGCCTTTTTGCACTTTAATTTCCAGCATACCGACATTCGGCGATTTTTTACCGTCAGGAAACCAGGCTGCAACAAACGGGTTCCAGTATTTATTGATCAGCGTTTTATCGCGAGTAGCGCGACCAACGCCGGTCAATGATACATACACCTGATTGTCAGCATCGGCGAAAGTTAAACAAACATCATGATCACGCTCTATTTCCAGCACTTTTTCCGTGGATAAATCAGTATAAAACCATAGTGTGCCGTCGTACTCGTCCTGCACTAACACCATAGGACGGGATCTTAGCTCATCACCGTGGCGGGTTGTCAGCATGGCTGTTTTTATCTGTTTAATAAGCTGCCAGATTTTTTGCTTATGCTCCGGGCTGGACATAATTCCTCCTGTTTGTTTATCGGAATAAGGTTGTTTTTAACCGGTGCTAGTGTTTCAAAATCACATACAGCGCATGGATAATGCCGGGGATAAAGCCAAACAGCGTTAGCAGAATGCTAAGCCAGAAATGGCCTTTAAGGCCTACTTCGAGAAAAACCCCCAGTGGTGGCAGGATTATTGCGAAAATAATTTTAATAGGATCAGTTGCGGTAACGGCCATAACAGGCTCCTTCGGTTATCAGTCAGAGGTTATGCTTGCTTAAACTTTTGTTGCTTACTTTAAACTAAGCACTATCTGTGCCGCTTGCAGTAAAAAGGTATCCTGCAGTGTTTCAGCTTGAGGTGGTATTAGGCTGCAGGGCCTTTCAAATCTGGGGGGGTGCCATTATTACTGCAGAGGGGGCGGCCTGTTATATTTAACAGACATTACCCGTCGTAGTTACCTGGTAGCCGCAGGTAAAGCGCATAATTTATAGCGTAGTGTGCAAACTTTACCGGTAGCTAAATAAATACTTCAGTGCAGCGAAAAACAACAAGCCGGTCAATTGACCGGCTTGTTGTTGTGAGGCAGCTAAATGCTATCAGGCTTTAGTAGCCGTAATATATTCGTCTACCAGTTGCTCTAATACATCCAGCGGCACTGCGCCGTTTTTCAGCACCACATCGTGGAACTGGCGGATATCAAACTTATCGCCCAGCTCAGTTTTGGCTTTTTCGCGTAGTTCGATAATTTTGATCATACCAATTTTGTAAGCCGTAGCCTGGGCGGGCATAACGATATAGCGTTCTATGGCTTTTTCTACTGCTGTTTGTGTATTGGGTGTGTTATCCAGCAGGTATTGTATTGCTTGTTCGCGGCTCCACTTTTTGGCGTGAATACCGGTATCTACCACTAAACGGCAGGCGCGCCACAGCTCCATTGCTAAACGGCCAAAATCTGAGTAGGGATCCTGATACAGGCCGATTTCTTTGGGCAGTAATTCGGTATATAAGCCCCAGCCTTCAATATAGGCGGTGTAGCTGCCAAAACGGCGGAACTTGGGCATGTCTTCCAGTTCCTGTGCTATGGCCAGTTGCATGTGGTGGCCCGGGATCCCTTCATGGTAAGCCAGTGCTTCCAGCTCGTATTTGGGCATATCGCTCATGCGGTACAGGTTGGCGTAGTAAATACCGGGGCGGCTGCCGTCCATCGACGGGCGCTGGTAAAACGCTTTGCCGGCGCTTTGCTCACGGAACGCCTCTACCGCTTTTACTATCATGTCGGCTTTAGGTTTTACTAAAAACAACTCGTCCAGCCGGGCGCGCATATTGTCGATAACGGCAGTAGCTTCAGCCAGGTAGGCCGCTTTGCCCTCTTCAGTATCCGGGTAGTAAAACTGTGGATCGGTTTGCATAAACCGGAAGAAGGCTTTTAAGTCACCGTTAAAGCCGGTTTTTTGCATAATAGCCTGCATTTCTGCATGAATGCGGGCGACTTCATCCAGGCCAATCTGGTGTATTTCATCGGCTGTTAAATTGGTGGTAGTAATGCGTTTTAGCTCATCATTGTAAAATGCGGCACCGTCTTTAAACCGCCATACGCCGTCAACGGTACCGGCTTGTTGTTCCAGCGTATTTAAATAGCGGATTAAGCTGGTATAGGCCGGTTTAACACTGGTTAACAGCGCTACTCTGGCTTCATCCATCAACAATTTTTTCGCGTGATCATCAACGTTAAGCTGGCTAATCTTTTTACTGAAATCGGCCAGTAAGGTACTGTCGGCACCGGTATCAAACGGCGCGCCTTTAATAACATTTTCACTGGCTGACAGTACCAGCGGGAACACAAATTTGGGTGGAATAATACCAAGCTCAGCGCGCTTTTTCAGTTGCTCCTGCAGCTGATTAAATAGTGCAGGTACCGCATTTAACCGGGCGATATAAGCTTTAGCATCACTTTCGCTGCTGATGCTGTGTTGGTTGATTAGCACTGATGGCACCTGCGAGTGTGTGCCAAACATCTGGTTAACCGGGTAGCTATACAGCCGCCATTTGGCTTCATCCAGGTTTTGCTGCAGGTTTTGCTGCATTAGCAAATAACTGATGCGGGTACTGTCGTCCAGTTTGCTGACATCAATGGCTTTTAACATGGTTAAATGCTGTTGGGTAAGGGCGATGTCTGCTTCAAAGTGAGTATCGGATAAATCCTGCCATTTATCGTAGTCATCTTTAATGCCCAGCCGGGTTTGCCGTAGCGGATCACGCCGCACTTCATCCATAAATATTTGTTCAAACAGGGCATTGGCTTTATCTGATTCAGACGGTGTTACCACTGCTGACGGTGTATTGCTGTGCTGTGGGCTCTGGTTTTGCTGCGGGCCGCAGCCTGCCAGTAAAGCTGCTGTGATGGCAAGTGGCAGCAAGGCTTTGCGGGTAAAGGCGGTTTTCATACAGGTTCCTGTCTTATTGTTAGAGTAATGGTTTTATTCTACGCAACTGGCCGCAGATGAAAAGGCAATGTATCGCAATGGTATGTGAATCAGCCCTAGATAAACAAGGTGAGTAAATCGTTCAGGTAGCGTGCGCCTTTGTCGGTAACCTGCCAGTGCGTGGCGCTAACGCTGAGCAGGCCTTTTTGCCCGGCATCGCTAATAGCGCTGGTAACTGTACTAAGCGGTAAACCGGTGTAAGCAGTAAAATCGGCTATCGGGCAGGGTTCCAGCAGGCGAAAACGATTCATAAAAAACTCAAATGGCCGGTCTTCGGCCTCAACCTGTTCGCGGCTGTCCATATAGCCACGGCTGATATCCATATAGCCTTTGGGGTGTTTAATTTTCACTGTGCGTAAAATTGCGTTGCGTGAGGGCAGGGTAATTTTGCCATGCGCACCGCAACCAATGCCTAAGTAGTCGCCGTAGCGCCAGTAGTTCAGGTTATGTTTGCACTGATGGCCGGGTTGGCTGTAGGCCGAAATTTCATACTGCTGATAACCATGTTGCTGCAACAGCGCCAGGCCCTGCTGCTGAATGTCCCACAGCGTATCATCTGGTGGCAGTACCGGCGGGCGCGAGGCAAAGGCCGTATTAGGCTCAATGGTTAGCTGATACCACGACAAATGCGGCGGGGCTAAATCTATGGCTTGCTGTAAATCGGCCAGTGCGCCGCTAACATCCTGCTGTGGCAGGCCGTGCATTAAATCGAGGTTAAAGCTGTCAAGGGGCAGGTTTTGTGCCAGCTGTGCCGCCCGTATAGCTTCGCCGCTATCGTGAATACGGCCCAGCGCTTGTAATTGCGCGGTTTGGAAGCTTTGCACACCAATAGAAAACCGCGTTACGCCTGCCTGCACATAAGCGGCAAAACGTTCGGCTTCTACCGTACCCGGGTTGGCTTCCATGGTGACTTCCATATCGGCATCGCAGTTTAGTCGCTGTTTTACGCCGGTTAAAATCTGGCTAATGCCTGCAGCAGAAAACACGCTGGGCGTGCCACCGCCAATAAAAATACTGCTTAGGCTACGCCCGGTTACTAAGGGCAAGTCTTGCTCTAAGTCGGCCAGCAGGTGGGCAATATACTCCTGCTCAGGAATCCCTTGTTTTACTGCATGCGAGTTAAAGTCGCAGTAGGGGCATTTTTGAATACACCAGGGAATATGAATATACAGCGCCAGCGGCGGTAACTGCAGTGCCACTTTTAATGCGCCTGCAGCTGGTTAAGTAATTGCGCCAGTGCTTTACCGCGATGGCTAAGCTGTTGTTTACGTTCGCGGCTTAGCTCTGCGCTGGTACAGCCTTCTGAGGCAATATAAAACACCGGGTCGTAGCCAAAACCACCATTGCCCGCTGCAGCCAGCGTAATTTCACCGTGCCATATGCCATGGCATACCAGCGGAGTGGGATCTTCAGCATGGCGTAAATATACCAGCACACAATGAAACTGCGCTGTGCGCTGTGCCGGTGGTACATTTTGCAATGCATTTAGCAATTTAGTGATATTAGCGGCATCAGTGGCTGCTTCACCGGCGTAGCGCGCCGAGTATATGCCGGGTGCGCCGCCGAGCGCGTCAACCGACAGGCCGGAGTCATCAGCTATAGCCGGTAAACCGGTAGCCAAAGCAGCATGGCGGGCTTTTAAAATAGCATTTTCAATAAAGGTCAGGCCGGTTTCGTCGGCATCGGTTACGCCAAGTTCAGTTTGTGGCACTATCTGGTAGTGGTGCGGTGCCAGCATTTGCGACAGCTCTGCTACTTTGCCTTTATTGCCGGTAGCCAGCACAATTTTTTGTGTCATCGGAAACTCTTTTTAATCTACGTAAAAGGTCTGGTCGAACTGGAGTAATTGCGATTCATTGCCACTGGCTACGGTAATAGCAAAGCTAAAACGCTGTTCGTTATAAAAGGGTAACTGCGCCAGATAATATACGGCATTGCCTTCTACCACTTCGGTAAATTCCAGTTTACGCTGGCGGCCCTGTAAATCTTTGGCAGTGCCGCTTAGCACCACTTTTTGCGCTTGCTGGCTGTTTTTGTCCAGTACCGAGATATTAATAACCGCATTATATTTACTGCGTTGCAGCTGGTATTGCAGGGCTATTTCCGGTGTTAGCAACGGAGCAGGAAAAGCAATGTAGTGTACGTCCCAATTACCCAGTTGTTTTTTTTGTTCAGCCACCGCGCTAAAGCTAATGGCAAGGCCCAACAACAGGGCGGTAATAATGTGTTTCATGGTTACCTCGGTATTGGCACAGGCTATTAAGTATAGTGGTTTAGGCGGTTGTCAGTTGGTTTTTCACCAGCTCTGGCAACTGATTAGGCGCCATTATCAGTATCGTTTTATGCCGCCCGGTTTCACCTTTTTCAATCACTACCTGCGATTTGGCTACGGCAAAGCTTTTAGCCAGAAACTTTTGCAAATGGGTATTGGCTTTGCCATCTACCGGCGGTGCTGTAATGGCAACTTTGATCTCGTCACCATGCAGCTCAACCCAGGCGTCGCGGCTGGCTTTGGGCTGAACATACAGTTTTAACCGTATATCCGCCCCGCACCGGGTTACTGCAATCAAAAGCCCGGAAACCAGTTACTAAACAGAATGTTTAAAAATTGCAGGCCAATCAGCACAACCAGTACCGATAAATCCAGCCCGCCCAGTGGCGGTAAAATATTACGCACAGGGCGTAATAATGGCTCGGTTAGCTGGTGCATAACATACTCAACCGGGCTGCGGCCCTGGCTAAACCAGCTAAGCAAAGCACGGATCACTAAAATCCAGAACAGTAAGGTAAGTATTTCTTTTACCAGAAAAATAAGCGATAGCACTAAACTGGGCATCAACGCTATCTGGCCAAACTGAATAAGCTGCAACACCAGTAATTTTACCAGCATAATGCTGTATGCCAGCAGCAGTGTTGCGGTATCCAGCCTGCCCAGGCTGGGAATAACCCGGCGTAGCGGTAATACCAGCGGGTTGGTGGCTTTTACCACAAACTGGCTGAACGGGTTGTAAAAGTCGGCACGTACCAGTTGTAACCACAGGCGTAATATCATGACCATCAGGTACAGGCTAAACGCAGTATCAATCAGAAATAGCACAGCTTGCATCAGGCTCTCCGCATCTTAAATTATAACAACGATGAAAATTACAAACTCTGCGCCATTTCCTGCGCCCGTTTAATGGCGGCATACATGGCATCTGAAACCATTTTTTCAAGGCCCTGGTTGGCAAAAGTGGTTACTGCTTCGTGCGTTGTGCCACCTTTTGATGTGACCTGTGCACGCAAATCAGCAAAGCTGTGATCGCTGTTCAGTGCCATGGTTGCCGCGCCCAGCGCGGTTTGCGCTACCATTTGTTTGGCTTGTGCTGCGTCAAAACCCAATTGCTCTGCTACTTGCTGCATGGCCTGCATAAAGAAGAAAAAATAGGCCGGTGAGCTGCCGGTAACGGCAATAACATGGTCTATCTGTACTTCATTGTCTAACCAGACATTCATGCCGGTGCCACTGAACATATGATCAACAAAGGCTTTCTCATAGTTAGAGCAGCCCTGTGGCAGCAGGCCGGTAACGCCTAATCCTACCAGTGACGGCGTATTAGGCATAGCGCGCACCAAACGCACCTTACCCAGCCACTGCTGATAGCGTGCTACGGTAATACCGGCAGCCAGAGTAACAAACAGTTTTTCGGCTATCTCCGGTGCGGCATTGATTAGCGTTTCACACAATTCCTGCATCATTTGTGGTTTAACGGCCAGCACAATTACATCGGCTTTGGTTACTGCTTCAATGTTGTCCAGCGTGGTTTGAATACCAAAATCGGCTGCCAGCGCAGTGAGCTTAGGCTGGCTGCGGTTGGCGGCAATAATGTTTTGTGCCGGATAACCTGCGCGCACCATGGCAGCGATAACGCAGCGGGCCATATTGCCAGCGCCGATAAAGGCGACAGTATTGTCATTCATTTGTGTAGTCATTCCTTGTGATAATCTCTTGCGCCAAAAATTGCGGTACCTAATCGTATCATAGTTGCGCCATATCGCAGAGCCAAAGGCCAGTCATCTGACATGCCCATGGATAATTCATCTGCCTGCGGGTAATGCTGCTGTAATATTTTTGACAGTTGCGCCATGGCCGCAAAGGCCGGTTCGCTCATACCCGGTGCCGGTATGGCCATTAACCCTTTTAGCTGCAGCTGTGGCAGGGCGCTTACACCGGTAGCTAATGGCAGCATATCTGCTGGCGCAATACCGGCTTTGCTGGGTTCATTACTGATATTAATCTGTAGCAGCACCTTAAGTGGCCCGAGCATTGCCGGGCGCTGTGCAGCTAAACGCTCAGCAATTTTAAGCCGGTCGATACTGTGTACCCAGTGCGCGGTTTCCGCTACCAGCCGGGTTTTATTTGACTGTAACGGGCCGATAAAATGCCAGGTAATATCTGCATAACTGTTTAATTGCGCTACTTTTTCGGCTAATTCCTGCGGGTAGTTTTCTGCAAACTGGCGCTGCCCGGCCTGATAGGCGGCAACGATTGCAGATCCCGGTTTGGTTTTACTCACCGCCAGCAGTTGCGGTGTGAATTTAGCCGCTGGCAAAGCCTGCAATTTTTCCGTCAGGTTCTGATAGGCGAGGTTAAGTTGTTCTGCTATGTTATTCATAAAGATTGGCAACGTAGAGTAAAAATTGTCATGGATATTACCGAATTATTAGCCTTTAGTGTGCAACATAAAGCGTCAGACTTACACCTTTCCGCCGGTGTGCCGCCATTGATACGGGTTGATGGTGATGTGCGCAAGCTGAATATTCCGCCGCTGACTCATAAAGACGTGCATGCACTGGTGTACGAGATTATGACTGACAAGCAGCGTAAAGAATACGAAGAACACCTCGAAGCCGACTTTTCTTTTGAAGTGCCCAATCTGGCCCGGTTCCGGGTCAATGCCTTTGTGCAAAACCGTGGCGCGGCGGCAGTATTCCGTACTATACCCAGTGAGGTGTTAACGCTGGATGATTTAGGTGCGCCGGAGATCTTTAAAACCATTGCTGAAAACCCGCGTGGCCTGGTGTTGGTTACCGGGCCGACAGGTTCAGGTAAAAGCACCACCCTAGCGGCGATGATTGACTACATTAACACCATGCGCCATGACCATATACTGACGATAGAAGATCCGATTGAGTTTGTGCACAACAATAAATCCAGCCTGATTAACCAGCGTGAAGTGCACCGCGATACCCATAGTTTCAGCAATGCTTTGCGCTCAGCGCTGCGTGAAGATCCTGACGTAATATTGGTGGGTGAATTACGCGATCTGGAAACGATTCGTCTGGCAATGACTGCCGCTGAAACAGGCCATTTGGTGTTTGGTACCTTGCACACCACATCGGCCCCCAAAACTATTGACCGTATTATTGACGTCTTCCCCGGTGAAGAAAAAGATATGGTGCGCTCGATGTTGTCAGAGTCACTGCGCGCGGTTATTTCACAAACTCTGCTGAAAAAGGTGGGCGGTGGCCGTATAGCCGCACACGAGATCATGGTTGGGTTGCCGGCCATCCGTAACCTTATCCGTGAAGATAAAATTGCCCAGATGTATTCGGTAATACAAACCGGTGCAGCTCATGGTATGCAAACTATGGATCAATGCCTGGTAAATCTGGTAAACCGGGGCTTGGTATCACCAAAAGATGCCGCGGCCAAAGCGCAGGACAAAAACACCTTCGGTGCCATGGGCAGGATATAAACACTTATGCAGCTGGTTGATTTTCTGGAAAAAATGGTAGCTGTAAAAGCATCTGATATGTTTGTTACTGCCGGTATGCCGGTAGCGGCAAAGATAAACGGTGAAATGACGCCTATAGATGAAACCCCGCTGACAGATGCAGCCTCATTAAAATTGGTGCTATCGGCGATGAACGACAAACAGCAGCAAGAATTTATGAGCAGCAAAGAGTGCAACTTTGCTATTGCCAATGAGGCGGGGCGGTTCCGGGTATCTGCATTCTGGCAGCGCGACTGTGCTGGTATGGTTGTGCGGCGTATTATTACTAAAATTCCTAATGTGGACGATTTAGGCCTGCCACCAATCATGAAAGAAGTGATCATGTCTAAACGTGGCCTGGTGCTGTTTGTCGGCGGTACCGGTACCGGTAAGTCAACATCGCTGGCAGCTTTGCTGGGGTACCGTAACCGCAATGCCAAGGGCCATATTCTGACAATAGAAGACCCGATTGAGTTTGTGCATGAACACCATAAAAGTTTAATTACCCAGCGCGAAGTGGGTATCGATACAGAATCATTTGCAGCCGCACTGAAAAGCTCGTTACGTCAGGCTCCGGATGTGATCTTAATTGGTGAAATCCGCAGTCAGGACACCATGGAATATGCCCTGTCGTTTGCAGAAACCGGCCATTTATGTATTGCCACACTGCACGCCAACAATGCCAACCAGGCGATCGATCGTATTATGCATCTGGTGTCCAAAGAGATGCACCAGAAGTTACTGTTTGATTTGTCATTAAACCTGCGTGGTATCGTCGCGCAGCAGCTTATTCCTACTGCCGATGGCCATGGCCGGCTGGCCGCCATTGAGGTATTGCTGAATTCTCCGTTAATTGCCGATTTAATTGCCCGCGGTGAAATGGGCGAAATTAAAGCAGTAATGACAAAGTCACGCGAGTTGGGAATGCAAACCTTTGATCAGGCACTATACGATTTATATCAGCGTGGCCAGATTACTTATGCTGACGCTATTCACCATGCTGATTCACCGAACGACTTACGCCTGATGATTAAACTGCGCAGTGGCGATACCAAAGGGGCCGGGTTCCTGTCTGGTGTTACCATTGAGGGTTTGGAAAATAAAGACAATTAACCAACCGATGTCACAGTGAGGTTGCTATGGCTATTGCACAGATCATGACACATCGCAGCAAACTGGTTACCACTATGGCCGATGCCAGCCTGGCCTCGTTACGTGATGTGTTTTCCAGTGCGGGTTTTCAGCATGTGCCGGTGGTGGATCATACCAACCGTCTTGTTGGTATCGTGTCGGTAAAAGACTACTTCCGTGAACTTAGCCCGGTAATGGATTCTGCCAGTGATCCGGCCATCGGGCTGTTTATCCGCTCGCGCAAAGTGCATCAGGTAATGGTAAGCCCGGTTATTACCGTTAGTGAAACCACTGGCTTAAAGCAGGCTGCCGCTTTACTGTTGCAGCACAATATCAGTTGTTTACCGGTAACTGACGACTATAAGCATTTGCTTGGCCTGGTATCGTGGAAGGATATTATGCGCGCTGCACTGCACAAGCCCGTAGGTTAGCTGTTAACCGGCGCGCTGATAGCGCTTGTGCAAAATAGCCACCCGTTCAACATAGGCCTGTGTTTCGGCAAAAGGCGGAATGCCATTATAACGGCGCACATTACTGCTGCCGGCATTGTAAGCCGCCAGCGCCAGCGGTAACTCACCATTATGCTGTTTTAACAACTGAGCCAGATAACGACTACCGGCAGCAATATTGTGCTCCGGCACACTGGCATCGCTGACGCCAAGCTGCCTGGCTGTGCCTGGCATCAGTTGCATTAAGCCTACCGCGCCTTTACGTGATACTACTGACGGGCGAAAAGAGGATTCGGCATGAATAACTGCGCGGATAAGAGCAGGCTCAAGCTGATGTTCTGCTGCGGCTCTGGCAATAAACTGATCAAAAGGCCGGGTATACAACGGTACGGTATGCCAGTTAACTTTGGAGGCGGGATCGCAAGCAAAGCAGTCAAACCGTACCACCTGATAAGGCAGGTTAAGCGGCTGACGATCCGAAAATAGCGTTGTACCATCGCTTTTTACCGCTTTATATACTGCAATGGTGGGGGCGGTTTTTGTCTGCGCTTGCGGCAATACTGTACTGGCGTTGTCTGGTGAAAGCTTAAGCTGCTTTTTTTCCGGTGCCAGCGGTTCAGCCGTCAGCATCAGGCTGCAGCTTAAAATAAACACAGCAATGGCAGTACCGGCAAATGACAAAGCGACATCCATGCATAAATTCAGCGGACTGAAAGTAAAGCACTAAGCCGGTAAAAGCTCAAGCCATACCGCTTTATAAAAACCTCTAGCGGCTTTTATTCCGGTGTAGCTGGCGGTTCAGCCAAAACAGTACCGCAGCCACAATAACAACCACTACCGGCACACTGATACTTTGCCATTGTTTGGTATTTAGCTGTGGCAGCCAGTAACTCAGCGCATCAATGGCTTTGTCACTAAGCTGCACAGCATAGTAACTGATGGCTACCAGCGATAAACCCTCAACCATTTGCTGCATATTCAGCTGCAGTTTGGCCCGTTTGTCCATAGACGCCAGCAATTGCTGGTTTTGTTGCTCCAGTTTTAAATTAATCCGGGTGCGTAGCAGCTCGGTAGAGCGGCCTAAACGGCCAGATAAAGCATGCTGGCGGTATGCTACCGATTCACTGGTGCGAAACGCCGGTGTTAAGCGCCGCTCGGTAAAATCCTGCAATGACAACAAGCCTTCTATCGGGGTTTCGTTCAGGCTTCTGATCCGGTCCAGTGTTAGCTGGTAATAAGCGGCAGTAGCCTGCAAACGCGAGCTGGTTTCGGCAATCAGATGCTCAGTTTGGGCTGCCATGGTGGTAATTTCGTTAAGTAAATGCTCATCGTCACTCAGGCGCAGCTCTATGCGCTGGGTAATATCCGACAAGCGCTGTTCCAGCATATTCAGCTTGCTAAGTGCCTGGCGTGATTGTGGCCAGCCCAGCAGTGATAATTTGCGGTAATTACCAAGATCAAACAGCTGTTGCACTAAACGCCCTAGCGCCGCGGGGCTTAAGCCCTGATCCAGCAATAACATGCGACCGGCACCTTCGGCATGTTTTTGAAAGTCGGTCCAGATACGGGCTTTTTGCCCGGCCAGCATACTGCTGATGCAATTGTCCGGGTTAAATAACTGGTTGGTGTCAGCATAGCTTGTTAGCTGTGCCGGTGTAATAACGCTGAGCTGAACCACACGGAAAATCTGGCCCGGAATGTTATCCAGCCAGGTCTTCGTGGGTAGAAAGTCCAGTGGATCATCAAACAGCTGCTTTTCGCTGCCATTTTGAATAAAGATATAGCTGGAAAACTCGCCATGTTTTTCAAACCGCAGGTTGCCGCCAAACAAAGGCAGGTTAATGTCATGATCGGTTTCACTAAAATGGCTGCCTTGTGCTGTGGCCAGTTGTTGCATAAAGCTAAGTTCGCTGCTGCGTGAGGCTGGCGATACCGTTAGCATAAACTGACACAGCCGGCTTGGCGCCGTTAGCGCCGGAAAAGTACGTTGCTGCAATTCTTTATCCAGTACATCACGCAGTGGATGGCTGCGGTTATGTAGTCCGGTCATAATAATGCTCCTGAAGGAAGGCACAAAATATAGATGAGCACAAATACCGTTAGCTTAAGCAAAGCAGCTAATGTGCCAAATGCTTGCTTAACGGCAATATGGGCCTAAATGATTGCTGTAAAATGATATTTTCTTTACGTATTGGTGTAATTCCACTGCTTGTTATGCCGGGTAACCATGTGTTTGCCCTGAAATAACGCAGCCGCGGCGTAATTCAGTGCGCACTCAGTTACATTTGGTGTTGGAGGCGGGTTACAATGCCGCTCTTACCTTTTGTGTGTTCTGTCGGGTTTTAAACTTATGTCAATGGTGCTCAATCGTAATCTGGTTGTGGCGGTGGCCAGTGTTTTGCTGGCAATGCTGACTATTCAGTCGGGGGCTTCTATTGCCAAGCAGCTGTTTCCGGTAATAGGCCCAGAGGGCACTACCGCGCTGCGGCTGGGGTTTTCTGCACTGGTGCTGTGGCTGGTATTCCGGCCGTGGCGCAGCTTGCCAACAAACCGGCGTGACTGGAACGCAATAGTGACCTATGGCCTGTGTTTGGGCGGTATGAATATCTTGTTTTATTTAGCTATTGCCCGTATTCCGCTGGGTATTGGCGTAGCACTGGAATTTACCGGGCCTTTGGCCGTGGCACTGTTTTTATCGCGGCGTAAACGCGATTTAATCTGGGTAGCCTGCGCCATTGCCGGTATTTTATTACTGCTACCCGATATGCGCGGCGCCGACGCGCTGGACCCTGTTGGCGTAATACTGGCACTGGGCGCAGGTGCGTGCTGGGCCGGGTATATTTTGTTTGGTAAGCGCACCAATGCGCAGGCTTCTGGCGGTATTACAGTGGCGCTGGGTATGACAGTGGCTGCAGCCTTTTTGGTGCCGATAGGGGCTGTGAGCCAGGGTATGGCGCTACTTAGCTGGCAAGTGCTGCCACTGGGGTTGTTGGTGGGTATTTTATCCAGTGCCTTGCCTTACACGCTGGAAATGGTGGCGCTGCGTAATATGACATCACAAAACTTTAGTGTTTTTATGAGTATGGAACCGGCAATAGCTGCGCTGGCTGGTTTTGTTATTCTGGCAGAATTGCTTACGTTATGGCAGTGGCTGGCAATAGGCCTGGTTATCGTGGCATCGCTTGGCAGTTCGATCAGTTCAAAGCCCGATTAAACGGCAAAAACTTGATCCAGCGCCAATTGAAGGGCTACCTTATGCGGTATAACTGAAAACCTGTTTTAATACGGAGACTGTTATGACTATTACTACTGTAGCCCAATTAATGACGCCAGATCCCTTGTGTGTAACCCGGGAGGCCAGTTTAAAAGATGCACATGATTTAATGCGTGGCAAAAATATCCGCCATATTCCGGTAATAGATGCCGATGGCATTTTGGTGGGTATGCTGACGCAAAAAATTATGATTGCCAAAGTAATGGGCTTAATGGCGCAGTTTGGCGCCACCGCACTGGAGCGTAAAGAAAAACAGCAACTGGTAGCCGATATGATGGCCACCGATTTTGCAGCTGTAACGCCGGAGCAATCGTTAAAAGAAGTAGCAGGCTTTTTTGTGAAAAACCGCCATGGTTGTATGCCGGTGGTAGATGAAAACAATAAACTGAAGGGCATACTGACTTCTTCAGATTTTGTCCGGTTAGCGGCGCAATTATTGGAAAAACAATAAAAAAGCCTGCGTTACAGCTGGCTTATTGGAGAATACTCGCGCCGGTTTACTCACGCCAACGCGCCGTAAACCCATCCTTGGGGGCTCGATTCAGGCATCCATGCCTTCAACGGTTGGCTTAGAGTAAACCTCTGCTCGCTTGTATGTCTTGCTTAGTTGGCTAAGCTAACACCCATTTCTTGTAACAGGTTGTTTGCGCCGTCCAGCTGCATTTGCCACAGCATAAAACGGTGATCTACCTGAATAGAGCGGGTGTTGTCCGGGTTGTAGTCCCAGTCTGAAATGATGGAATCCAGCGTGCCGTCAAAGGCTAAACCTACCAACTCGGCTTTGCTGTTTAATACTGCCGAGCCTGAATTGCCGCCGGTAATATCCAGCGTAGCCAGGTAGTTTACCGGTACAGAATTTAAGCTCTCTACCTTATACGGGCCATATTGTTTGGCTTTTATGGCATCCAGCTGTTTTTGCGGTGCATTAAATTCGCCTTCGCCGGTTGCTTTGGCAGTAATACCACGCAGCGTGGTAAAGGGTGCCCAGGCATTGCCATCTTCATTGCCGTGCGCACGGCCTTTTACGTTACCGTAGGTTACCCGTAGCGTGCTGTTAGCGTCGGGGTAAACCGCCTGGCCTTTAGACTGCATAAAGGCTATTTTGGCGCGCATATAGCTGGCATACGCTTGCTGAATTTTACCGGCCAGTTCTTCTTCTTCGGCTTCACGTTTTAAATCGGTTTTATACAATGCTACTGCAGCTTTAACAAAAGCATCGTTACTTTGCGCAAATTGCTGTGGCGTGCTGTCCAGCAGGGCGGTGCGTTTAGCCAAATCAGTTAAATCGCTGTTGGCGTACCAGCTGTCAATCAGGCTTTTCAGCTGTTCGTTACTCATGCCATCTTCAATACCCATCGCTTTGTCGAAATCGGCGTTACGCTGCTTTTTCGGCAAAGCGGCATATTTGCTCAGGTTGTGCAGATCCAGCGCTTTTTCTACGCCAACATCCAGGTTGCGCTCCATACCTGCAACAAAGGCTTTGTAGCGCGGAATGTCGCGCTGCTGAAAGCCTGCTTTACGCTGTGCATCCGGTTTGGTGCTTTCCTGCGCTAAACGATACAGCGCGCGTGATGCTGCCAGCAGGCGCGGCGTGGCGTTGTTTAGCAGGTAATTGGCCCGTTCTTTAGTTTGGTTTTCTTTTAACAGTTTTTCTATTGCCGTTAAGTCTTTGGCATAAGCTTTTTTATTTTCGCTGTTGCTGTTAATCCAGGCTGTCAGCGCTTTATGCTCTTGTGTTTTACGCTGTAAAAAGTCGCTTTGGGCAAAGCTGTCCAGCATGCCCTGACGGTTTTTCATATAGTTGTTTAATCCGGCCACACGGCTGGCGTACTTTAACTCTGCATCTTTATTGCTGGCCGTTTCGCGGGCAATAATATCCAGGGTGTCTTTAAACTGGGCAACGGTATTGGGGTAGGCCCATTCAAAGGTTTCGCTAACTTCGCTTGGCAAACGGTGGCGGTTAGTGCGGCCTGGGTAACCCAGTGCCATAACAAAGTCGCCTTCTTTTAAGCCGTCTTTGGCCAGCGTTAAATGATAATCCGGCTTATAGGGCACGTTATCTATGCTGTAATCAGCCGATTTGCCTTCAGGGCTGACATAAGCGCGATAGAAACTGTAATCGCCGGTGTGGCGTGGCCACATCCAGTTGTCGGTGTCGCCGCCAAATTTACCTACTCCTTCGGCCGGAGCATGCACTAAACGTACATCTTTAATCTCCAGCTGTTTGATCAGATAAAACTCTAAACTGCCGTAATAGGCGGCTACGGTGCAGCGGTGGCCTTGGTCTTTTTCGCATTCAGCGATAATGGCTTTTTGGTTGGTTTCAATCGCGTCTACACGTTTTTTACCCGTTAATTTGGCAGTTTGGGTGTTAATTACCTGCTCTGTCACATTATCTACCGCTTTGGTGACAAAAATCCGGCTGCCGGGTGCAGCAGCAACTTCATCGCCAGGCTGTTGGGCTAAAAAGCCGTTGGCCAGTAAGTCGTTTTCCGGTGTTGAGTTATACGCAATACTGCCATAAGCACAGTGATGGTTAGTGGCAACCAAGCCATTGGGTGAAACGAAAGAGGCTGAGCAGCCGCCTAAGCTGACAATGGCAGCGGCAGGAAATTCGGTTAACTTGCTTAAGTTAGCCGGGTCCAGCTCCAGCCCGGCGGCTTTTAGTTCGCTGGCAATTTGCGGTAGTTGCTGTGGCATCCACATGCCTTCATCAGCCATGGCAAAACTGCTGGCCAGTGCCAGCATCAGAATGGATTTTTTCATAAGTGCTCTTTGTTTTAATTTTGACAGGAATATTACACGTAAGACGGCAGCTATAGTCGATGCCTGCACTGGCCTTGTCAATACTCGGCCAAGGTTGGGGATGCTGCTATGCGACAGTTATCGTAGTTCAAGCGTTGGGTGCTAGTGGCTTATTTATCCAGAAAACCAGCAAGGCTGGTTACGCCCCTGCCGTTTGGCTTGATACATAGCTGTGTCGGCCTGGCGCAGCAGTTCATCGCTGGTATTGCTACCCTGAAACAATACCAGGCCGATGCTGCAAGCGCATTGATGCATATTGTTTTCAGATAAAGGATAGGGGCGGGAAAGCTCTTGGGAAATTTTGGTGGCAATTTGTTGTATATAGTGTTTGCTGCGATCGGCATCCGTATCAATATCGCGCAGTAATACAATAAACTCATCGCCACCAAAGCGGGCTACGGTATCTGTCTGGCGCACGGTACTAAGCAGGCGGCTGGCTACATCGGCCAGCAAGTTATCGCCTTTTTTATGACCGTATATATCGTTTACCGGTTTAAAGTTATCCAGATCGATAAACATTAAACCACTGTATTTTTGGCTGCGTTGGCTGGATGCTATCGCCTGTAGTAAGTGCTCCTCTAATAAACGGCGGTTGGCCAGGCCGGTAAGGTTGTCGTAAAACGCTAATCGGCGGATCTGTGCGGCGCTGAGGCTGCGGCTAATAGCCAGCTCAGCCAGATTGCTATAGGCTTTAATAATATTAAGCTGGTCAGTTGAGGGGCTAGCCGGTTGATGATGGTAAATAGCAAAGGTACCCAGCACCTTACCCTGAGCATTTTTTACCGGCTGAGACCAGCAAGCCTTTACATCGGCCAACTGTGCCAGCGCCTGATAGGGTTGCCAGTATGGATGTGTGCTGATGTCTGTGACAATAACTGTTTCACCGGTAAACGCCGCAGTACCACAAGAACCTATGGCCATGCCAATGGTAACGCCGTCCAGTGCGTTATTATATTCGTCCGGTAACGACGGCGCTGCGCCGTGGTGCAGGGTTTGGCTCTCTTCGTCCAGCAATAGAATTGAGCACAGCATTTCGGGGTGCAACAGCTCTACCTGGGTCACCAGTGTGTGCAGTATGCTTTTTAGTTCGGCACCTTCGCTAATCTGGCTTAAAATTTGATTTTGTAAGAGTAGCTCTTGCGTGTGCTGCGCTACCTTGCGTGTTGTTTGTTGCAGGTGCTGCTGATAGCGGGTGTTGATCAGGCTGAGTTTTATAATTTGTAGTGTAAGTGTCGCCAGTATTTGCGCTATGCTGTTCAGTTGGGTTTTATCCATATTGCTGTTATTTAGCTGGCGCTTGCCAACCAACAAACTGGCAATATGTTCGCCGTCCAGCATTATTGGCGTGGCGTAATCTTGTTGGTTGTACCCGGCACATATTTCAGTTGCTTGCGCTAAATCATTACGGGCATCTGGCCAGTCAGATGACGCCAGCAGCTTGCCATTTATATCAAGCAATACCACGGGGGATCCTAATAGCTGCCGGGCATTGTTAAAAGCGGTATTAAGTGCAGAAAAATCAATAGTAGCAACCAGTTTGCTTGCTGGTTCGATATCGTCTAAGTACTGCAGTTGAGTGCTGCCGGTAGATACATCCTGCATCTGGGTTTGCTTAGCCTCGGCTTACATATGCGGTGGTTTAATCCTAATAACGTTAACAGTGTAGTCAAGGGACAGTATTGTTGCCACGTTAACTTTAAACCTTATAGTAAGTTAAAACAGCGCCGGTTATATATTCATAACCTGCGCTGGCTGTATAGATGAAAACTACGCCTGTCGTTTTAATTTGACGTTGTTACTTATGCCGCTGTTGCAGCACGTTAATTACGTCGTTTAGTTCAAGCTTCTGGCTGCGTAGCAGTACCAGCAGGTGAAAGATTAAATCGGCGGCTTCATTGGCCAGCTCTTCTTTATCACCAGCCATGGCAGCAAGGGCTGATTCGACACCTTCTTCACCAACTTTCTGCGCAATACGCTTTACGCCTTTGGCAAACAAGCTGGCAGTGTAGCTGCTGGCCGGGTCGCTACCTTCACGCTGTTTTATCACTTGCTCTAAATCATATAAAAACGCCAGTTGCGGGCTGTTGGCGCTGTTATCGTGCCAGCAGGTTTCGGTACCGACATGGCAGGTAGGGCCTTGCGGCAGTGCCAGCACTAAAATGCTGTCGGCATCGCAGTCGCTGTCGAGGCTAACCAGCTTTAAGGTATTGCCCGAGCTTTCGCCTTTGGTCCATAACCGCTGTTTGCTGCGGCTGTAAAACGTTACGTTGCCGCTTTGTAGTGTATGCTGTAGCGCATCGGGGTTCATATAACCTTGCATAAGTACTTTGCCGGAGATGGCATGCTGTACTATGGCTGGCAGAAGTTGGTTTTCGGGCCAGCTTAGTTGGTTAATTGTGTCTTGGTTCATAATTTCCCTTGTTCATTTATTCTGCCAGTCAGGTCTCAAAGCCTGCACCAAACGTCAGGCGCTTCGAACTTCGCCAAGACTCCGTACATTTTTTCTGCGACACGCCATAAACCCTCCCTGGGGCTCGATTCCGGCCATCCATGGCCTCCAACGGTCGCTGAAAAAAGCACATACGCCTTGGCTAGCATAGTTTTAGCCCCAACTAAGGTCTGATACTAATACTATCGGCAATCAGCTTGGCTTTTAACGCCGCTATCTCAATAATACCTTTATGAAACACACTGGCCGCCAGAGCGCCGTCAACGTCGGCTTGTGTAAACACATCGGTAAAATGTTGCATAGTACCGGCACCGCCACTGGCAATCAGCGGCACGGTGCAAATATCGCGGATGCTTTTTAACTGGGCAATATCATAACCCTGGCGCACGCCGTCCTGGTTCATGCAGTTAAGTACTATCTCACCAGCACCACGGCTTAACACCTCAGCCACCCAATCGCGGGTAAGCCATTGGGTTTTCTGCGTGCGGCTCTCATCACCGGTAAACTGATACACCTGGTACTGGCCACTGGTAACATCAAAAAAGCTGTCGATACCTACCACCACGCATTGCTGGCCAAAATGGTGGTTCAGCTCGTTAATCAACCCTGGCCGGGCTAATACCGGGCTGTTAACCGAAATTTTATCGGCGCCCATTTCCAGAATCTTTCCGGCGTCAGCCACTGTTTTAATACCGCCGGCCACGCAAAACGGAATGTCGATCACTTCTGCTATACGGCGTACCCAGCTTTTATCCACTACGCGGCCATCGCTTGATGCGGTAATGTCGTAAAACACCAGTTCGTCTGCACCGGCCTGTGCGTAACGCTGTGCCAACGGCACTATATCGCCGATAATTTCATGGTTACGAAACTGCACGCCTTTTACAACTTTGCCATCGCGTACATCCAGACAAGGAATTAACCGTTTTGCCAGCATGCTATGGCCTCCTCAAGCGTAAACTTACCCTCCAGTAAGGAGCGGCCTAAAATAACGCCAGCTACGCCGCTGCCAATTAAAGCGCGGATATCATTTAATGAGCCAATACCGCCCGAGGCCTGCCACTGAATTTGCGGATACTTTGCTGCCAGCTCTTTATACAACTGCACATTAGCGCCACTTAGGGTGCCGTCTTTGCTGATATCAGTACAAAGCACATGCTGGGCTCCGGCAGTGATATAACCATCCAGCACCTGCTCCAGCGTAATATCAGATTGCTCTATCCAGCCATGCGATGGCAGGGTTTTCTCGCCTTTGTCATTAATGGCAACATCCAGCGCCAGCACAATTTGCTCGCCGCCATATTTATGCACCCAGCTTTGTACCAACTTGCTTTGACGAATGGCCAGGCTGCCAATAACCACACGCCCGGCACCAGCGTCGAGTAAGTCAATCAGGTCCTGCTCGCTGCGCACACCACCGCCAACCTGAATATGTAGTGGTGAGGCGGTCATCAGTTCGGTTAATAATTTCAACTGACGTTTGCCGGCATCTTTGGCGCCGGATAAATCAACAATATGCAGCCAGTCAGCACCTGCACCGGCATACTGATTGCGCAGCCCAATAGGGCTGAAATCATATTGGGTGGTATTGTCATAGCGGCCCTGATACAGCCGCACCACATTGCCGTCGATAAGGTCAATTGCCGGAATAATCATAATTGCCACTCCAGAAAATTCTGTAATAAGCGCGCGCCGGTTTTACCCGAGCGCTCGGGGTGAAACTGGGCTCCGGCAACATTATCTTTGCCAATTACCGCCGCAAAATCGTTGCCATAATGGCACTGTGCCAGGCTGTAGCTGTCTGGCGCTACGGCAAAACTATGAACAAAATACATATAGTCTGTTTCGGTAAAACCCTGCATTAACGGATGGCTGCTGATATTTTTCAGCGTATTCCAGCCCATATGCGGCAGGCGCAAGCCTGCGCTTTGCATTGGCAGCACTTCACCTGGAATAAGGTTTAAGCAGGCAACGTCGCCTTCCATGCTATGGCGGGTAAGCAGTTGCATACCCAAACAAATACCCAGCATGGGTTGTTGCAGGCTTTGTAAGGTGTCTATCAATTCAGCCTGTTGCAGCTTCGCCATGGCATTGTGCGCGGTGCCTACGCCCGGCAGCAGTACTTTATCTGCCGCTTTAATTACCCTGGCATCGCTGCTGATGCTGGCGTTAACGCCTAAGCGTTTAAACGCAAAATACACCGAGCTGATATTGGCGCAGCCGGTGTCAACAATCACCAGTTGCATTACAGTACCCCTTTTGAGCTGGGCAGCGCTTCGCCCGATACAGTAATAGCCTGGCGCAGTGCGCGGCCGAAAGCTTTAAACAGGCCTTCAACTTTGTGGTGCTTATTACCTTCGGTGATGCTTAAGTGCAATGTCATTAGCATGGCATCGCTTATTGACCTGAAAAAGTGCGGCACCATCTCCAGGGTTAAGCCGCCAACCGCACCGTCGCCCAGCTCACCGTTAAAGACAAACAGTGGCCGGCCGGATAAGTCCAGCACACATTCAGCGCGGCACTCATCCATTGGCAGCACAAAGCCAAAGCGGTTGATGCCACGTTTATTGCCCAGCGCCTGCTTTAATGCCTGGCCAAGCGCCAGTGCGGTGTCTTCCACGCTGTGGTGATCGTCAATATGCAAATCACCGCTTACTTTTACCTGTAGTGAAAAACCGCCGTGGGTGGCAATTTGCTCCAGCATATGGTCGAAAAAGCCGACGCCGGTGCCAAAAAAGTTATTGCCGCTGCTGTCCAGATCCACTGAAATTTCAATATCCGTTTCGCGCGTGGTGCGTCGCACTGTGGCTTTGCGACCGCGGCTTAGTAAGCGCTTGGTAATCTCGCCCCAGCCCAGATTCTCGCGGTTATATTGAAATGACGGCAGGCCCATATTTTCTGCCAGTTGCACATCGGTTAGCCTGTCACCAATTACATAAGAGCTGGTAAAGTCGATTTTGCCCTGCTGCAGGTAGTCTTTTACCAGCCCTAGTTTAGGCTTACGGCAGCTACAGTTGTCTTTATCAAAGTGCGGGCAAATCAATACATCGTCAAACTGAATACCCTGTGAAGTGAGTAACTGCATCATTTTATTGTGCGGTGCATCAAAGGTATCACGCGGGAAACTGCTGGTACCCAGCCCATCCTGATTGGTAACCATTACTAACCGATAACCAGCCGCCTGCAGTTTTAACAAAGCAGGCACCAGGCCAGGCTCGTAGACCAGTTTTTCCAGACTGTCGAGCTGTTTGTCTACCGGCGGTTCTTCTACCATGGTGCCGTCGCGGTCGATAAATAAAATAGGTTGGCCACTCATGCGCGTTCTCTCTGTGCTGTTTGTTGCCGGGTTACCAGCGAGTTAAAATAGTTATCCATTACGCTGTATAGTGCCTGCATTTCGGCCGGGCTGCCGACCGACACCCGTACTACCTGCGACAACCCCAACTGGCTGGATTGATTACGAATTAAAATGCCTTGTTGTGCCAGTGCCGCTACGCATGCTGCCGCATCGTCTACCTGCAGCAATACGTAGTTGGCATTGCTGGGCCACACTTTACTAATGCCGCTGCGCTGTCTGGCATAAGCGATAAACTCAGCCCGCAAGGTGTTTATTGTTGCTACTGTACTTTGCATTACTGCGACAGATTCAGCTGTTAAAGCTTGTGCGGCAATTTGCGCTACCGGTTCAGCAAGCGGGTAGGGTGCGATCATTTGTTTTAGCGCATTAATAATATCCGGAGCAGCCAGGGTAAAACCGCAGCGCAAACCTGCCAGGGCAAAGGCTTTAGACAGGGTGCGTAGTATCACCAGGTTTGGATACAGTGGCAGTAAATCCACTACTGACGCGTGCAGGGCAAACTCAATATAAGCTTCATCCAGCACCACTAAGGCGCTGTCTTTATAGTGCTCCAGAACGGCAATAATTTGTTCGCGCGGGATTAAATCTCCGGTGGGGTTATTCGGGCTGCAAATAAACACCAGTTTGGGCGTAGTTGAAAATAACGCCGGTAAATCCAGCGTGAAATCGGCGGTAAGCGGTACTATATTCACCGGTACCTGATTACTTTGCCCACTTATGGCATACATGCCATAAGTGGGCGGGCAAATGCTGATGCTGTCTTGTTTCGGCTCACAAAAGCTGCGGATCAACAGCTCAATGCCTTCATCGGCACCCCGGCTTACCAATACCTGTTCTGCAGCTACACCGGCGTAAGCGGCATAGCTTTCGATCACCGCTTTGGGCTGGCACGACGGATAACGGTTAAAGCTGCCATTTAAACTATATTCCGGTGCCAGCGCGTTTTCATTAGCGTTCAGCCAGATCGCGCCGCCACTCATACTGCTGCGGGCTGAGGCATAGGGCACTATGGCTTTTACTGCGTCACGGGCCAGTGAGTTGATACTGTTACTCATGGTTTAATCCTTTGTTTGATCTGTCAGGGCTGCCAGGCGCAGTGTTACAGCATTGGCGTGCGCCTGCAGGCCCTCTGCACTGGCCAGCACTTCAATGGCCGGGCCGATATGGCGTATACCGTCGGCAGATAACTTTTGTACTGTGTAGCGCCGGTAAAAGTCGGTTAACGACAAACTGGATACGGTTTTGCTGTAGCCGTAAGTGGGCAACACATGGTTGGTGCCGCTGGCATAATCGCCGGCAGATTCAGGCGTCCACTGACCAACAAAGATACTGGCGGCGCTGGTAAATGTATCAACCAGCGCATCGTCACAAGCAGTTTGCACAATTAAGTGCTCTGGTGCGTAGGCGTTGGTTACCGCTACTGCCTGAACGAGATCCGCGGTTAAAATATAGCGGCTATGGCTAAGTGCGGCGGCGGCAATCTCTTTACGTGGCAGCTGTGCTAACTGAATGGCTACTTCTGTCTGCACTGCGCTGATCAAGTCAGCATTGTCGCTTACCAGGATAACCTGAGAATCCGGGCCATGTTCGGCTTGTGACAGTAAATCGGCGGCAACAAAGGCCGGGTTGGCGCTGCTATCGGCCAGTACCAGCACCTCAGACGGGCCCGCCGGCATATCGATTATGGCGCCCTTTGCATCCTGGCTTACCTGTTGTTTGGCCTCGGTAACATAGCGATTACCCGGGCCAAAAATTTTATCTACTTTTGCAATAGTGTCTGTGCCATAGGCCAGTGCGGCTATCGCCTGGGCACCGCCAATGGTGTAAATTTCGTTGATGCCACACAATTCGGCCGCGTACAGAATCTCCGGTGCGATATCACCCGCTTCAGGCTTACCCGGTGGGGTAACCAGTACTATACGGTCACAGCCTGCCAGTTGTGCCGGTACACCCAGCATTAACACCGTGGAGGGCAGTGGGGCGCTGCCGCCCGGAATATATAAACCGACAGCAGCAATAGCGCGGCTTTTTAGCTGACACACTACGCCGGCACTGGTTTCTACTTCGATATCACGCGGTAACTGCGCAGCGTGGAATTTGCGGATATTGTCATAGGCCAGTTCTATCGCCGCTTTGCACCCGGGCAATAACTTATTTAGCTGTGCCAGTTTTGTTTCCACACTTAAGCGCAGCGGATTTGCGTTTAAACCATCAAACTGACGGCTGTATGCAACCAGTGCCTCATCGCCTTGCTGGCGCACTGTGTCAATAATAGTGCGCACCTGGCCGCTTAAACTGGCAGAATCGGCAAGTTCTGGCCGTGCCAGTACAGCCTGCTGTTCGCTTTTTGATAACTGCGCCCAGTTAATTACCCCGACCATAGCTACTCCATCATCTTTTCAATTGGCAGCACTAAAATCGAGCTGGCGCCCAGTGCTTTTAACTGTTCCATGGTTTCCCAAAATAACGTTTCGCTGCTAACCACATGAATGGCTACCATATCGTTGTTACCGGCCAGCGGCAGCATTGTCGGGTTTTCTGCACCTGGCAGCAGCGCAATGACTTCGTCTAAGCGGGCGCGTGGCGCATGCAACATAATGTATTTACTTTCATTGGCTTGCATTACGCCGTTAATACGTGGCATTAGCTTGCTGATCAGTTTCAGCTGGCGCTCGTCGGTAAGGTTTTTGCGCTGAATAAGCACCGCTTTGCTGCGGTAAATCACATCAACTTCTTTTAAACCGTTAGCTTCAAGCGTAGCGCCGGTAGACACCAGATCACAAATGGCATCGGCTAAACCGGCGCGGGGGGCTACTTCTACTGAACCTTTTAAATTAACAATACGGGCGTTTACGTCTTGTTGTTTTAAATAACGGGCCAGCAGGCGCGGGTAGGTGGTGGCAATCGTTTTGCCTTCCAGTGATGCTGCGCCGCTGTAGTTTTCTTCCTGCGGCACGGCGATAGATAAACGGCAACCACCAAAATCGAGCCGTTTTAGTACGGTGTAATCAAAACTGTCGTTGTCGAGTTTGCGCTGCAAGGATTCTTCTTCCAGCACATTTTCGCCAACGATGCCTAAATCACAAACACCGTCCATCACCAGGCCCGGGATATCGTCATCGCGTACCCGTAGAATATCAATGTCCATATTCTCGACATGGGCAATAAGACGCTGCTCGCGCAGGTTAATTTTTAAACCGCAACTGGTAAGCAGGGCTTGGGAGTCGACTGATAAACGGCCTGACTTCTGCATGGCGATACGTAAGCGTTTAGATTCTGTTGCCGGACTCATACTGGTCTCCGTGACGATATTTAAAGTGTTAAAAGCATAAAAACAAAAACCCCGGCCTGGGCGCGGGGTTCTGTTTATTACTTTACCACCGGAGCGCCAGACCATAGCCCTCCGACAAAGCGGACGGCTAGTACCTATGATGATGGCGCAGTACAGTAATAATATTCATACTCAGGGTTTTGCTGGTTAAGTTGCTATACAAGTTACCCTTGTGTGGCAGCAAGTGCAAGCCTATTTTGGTTTTGAGTATATTTCGGGTGTGATTTTAAAGTGTTGAAATTTATTTGTTTTGTTTGTTTTTCGGCCATGGGCGACAATAAATTATTTTCTTCAAAAGTTCAGCTGCAGGAATTTTAAGTTTAAAAAGTGGTCAACTTGTATAGTCAATGCGGGTGGTGGGGTAAAGTTTTCCGCCAAACGGCCGATATAGGGTAAATCGCTTTGAGGAGAAGCTGATGGATGCTTTTATGCCTTTTATACAACGTGTGCCGGGTACGCCAATAGAGCAGGATCCGAAAGTTGTGGTGCCGGTTTTTAAAGAAGCCCGCTTAAGCCCGATTAAGCCCAATGAACAAAAGTACCTTATTTTAACCCGGCCTGTGCGCAAGCATGATCCACGCCAGCAAGAATACCCCGATGCGCCTTACACCACGCCGGAAGAAGACCAACATGCAGATAAAGATGGTCATCTGGATATTTTTGTCTGAATTTCCCCGCCATTAAGGCATAATAACCGCCTTATTTTTCTGCCGGTTGTTTCAGTGCTGTCTACTTTCTTTACTCACAATCTGAGCTGTTATGCGTAAGCAGGTTGCCAATGCCTTTGCGCCTGGCGGTGCTTTAGCTGCACATATTGCCGGTTTTAATGCCCGCGAAGCGCAATTAGAAATGGCGCAGGCGGTAGCGGGAGCCATTGAAACACCTGCCGCTCTGGTGGTAGAGGCGGGCACAGGCACTGGTAAAACTTACGCCTATTTAGTACCTGCGCTGCTAAGCGGTAAAAAAGTAGTGTTATCTACCGGCACCAAAAACCTGCAGGAACAGCTGTATTTCCGTGATTTGCCCAAAGTAGTTAAAGCCCTGGCCAGCCCGTTGCAACTGGCGTTACTTAAAGGCCGCAGCAACTATCTGTGCCTGTTTCGCTTAGAGCAGCATTACAACCATGTGCCGATGCAGGACGATCAGTTGATCCAGGATTTAAGCCTGATCAAAAAGTGGTCGGCCGAAACCCAAAGTGGCGATATTGGTGAGTTAAGCTATATCAGCGAAGACTCCAAAGCCCTGCCTTATGTTACCAGCACCACAGATAACTGTCTGGGTAAAGACTGCCCGGTGTATGAAGACTGCCATTTGTTAAAAGCCCGTAAAAAAGCCCAGGCTGCTGATTTGGTAGTGGTAAACCACCATTTGTTTTTTGCTGATCTGGCATTAAAAGACACCGGCTTTGGTGAGCTGTTGCCACAAATGGATGTGATTATTTTTGACGAAGCACACCAGTTGCCGGATATTGCCAGTGACTATTTTGGCGAAAATGTTTCCAGCCGCCTGCTACTTGATCTGTGCCGTGATATTGATGTTGCCTGTAAAACCGAACTGCGTGATCACCCGCAACTGGCGAAAACTGCCGATAAAGTAGCGCAGTTGATCAAAGACTGGCGCCTGCAGTTTGGCAATGACGCCACCAAAGGCAATTGGCGCGAGGCTTATCAAAAACCAGAAATGCAAACGGCACTGAACCGCGTTAGCGAAGCCATAGATATGCTGTATCTGGTAATGAAAAGCAGCCTTGGCCGCAGCGATTTAATTGACAATGCCTTTGAGCGTTTAGCGCTGTGTAAAGCGCGCCTGTTAAAGCTGACCGACATGCAGCAAAACGGTGTTAGCCTGTGGTACGAAACCACCCGCTTGCACGTTAGCCTGCATTTAACCCCGCTGAGTATTGCAGATAAGTTTCGTGACATAGTCGCGGCCGATAACCGTAGCTGGGTATTTACTTCTGCTACTTTGTCGGTAAATAACGGTTTTAGCCACTACACGGCGCAGATGGGGCTGAATAACGCCAAAACCCTGCTGCTGGAAAGCCCGTTTAACTATACTGAGCAGGCATTATTATGTGTGCCGCGCTATATGAGCGAGCCGCACGAGCAAGGCATGGCACGGCAGTTACTGCAAATTGCCGTAAGGCTTATTGAAGCCAATAACGGCCGTTGTTTCTTTTTATTTACCAGCCACCGCATGCTGCAAATGGTGGCAAAGCAACTGCCTGATCTGATCCGTCAGCCGGTGCTGGTGCAGGGCAGCACCGGCAAACGCTTATTGCTGGATCAGTTTGTTAAACTGGATAATGCTGTACTGTTAGGTACCGGTAGTTTTTGGGAAGGCGTTGATGTACGTGGTGATACGCTAAGCTGCGTTATTATTGATAAATTGCCTTTTGCTTCACCGGATGAACCACTGCTACAAGCGCGCAGTGAAGATTGCACCATGCGTGGTTTGGACCCCTTTGCGCAAGTGCAGTTACCGCAGGCAGTTATCACCTTAAAGCAGGGCGTAGGCCGCTTAATTCGCGATGTTACCGACCGTGGTGTCATGGTAATTTGCGATAACCGCCTGGTTACTAAGCCCTATGGCGAAGTATTCTTAACCAGCTTACCGCCGATGCGCCGCACCCGCTCATTGGATGAAGCCGTAAACTTTTTACAACAAATGAAACAGGACCATTAAGTTGAACAAAGCCACCATTAAATTACTTGCCCTTGATACCTCAACTGAAGCTTGCTCAGTAGCTTTGCAGGTTGGCACAGATATTTTAACGCTGGACGAAGTTTGCCCGCAGCAGCATAGCAAACGCGTGCTGCCAATGGTGCAGCAGTTGCTAAGCCAGGCCGGGATCAGCCTGAACCAACTGGACGGTATCGTATTTGGCCGCGGCCCCGGCAGTTTTACCGGGGTGCGTATTGGTGTAGGAGTAACCCAGGGGCTGGCCTTTGGTGCCGACGTGCCGGTATATGGTGTGTCTACTCTGGCGGCAATGGCGCAGGCTGCAAAGCGTTTACACAGTGCAACACAGGTGGTGGCTGCGATAGATGCCCGGATGGCGGAAGTGTATATCGGCAGCTTTGTGTTACAAAATGGCCTGATGCAGCCAGGCAGCAGCGAAGTTGCTATTAAACCACAGGATATCAGTGGCTTTGATCTCAGTGGTAAAGTGCATGCTGTCGGTACCGGCTGGCAAACCTATGCTGATGTACTGCTGCAAAAGCAGCCTGCTATTATCGCCGGGGATATTTTGTATCCGTCGGCGCAGGATATGCTGACGCTGGCGCAGCCCGCACTTGCGGCCGGGCAGTTTATCGCCGCAGAGCTGGCTGAGCCGGTGTATGTGCGTGATGATGTTACCTGGCAAAAACTACCGGGAAGGGATACCCGTCCTACTTGAAACTGCAGCGGCGTTGGCTGCAGCTCCAACTAGTTAGGGTATAAAATAACTTGGTTATTAATGCTTTCTGGTTATAATTAAGCCAGTTTGCTTAAGTGATGATGCTATGACGTTAAACGTTAATCAGAGCCTGAATGCTTCCACCAACATTAGCAGCGTGTTTGCCGGTAATGAGGCTCGCCGTGCGCTGCCGCGCAATGAAACCGCTACCGAAGTGCCGCAAGGCCGCGGTGTGCGTGCCAGCAATGAGGTGATAAGCCAGCTTGACGACGAGCGCCGTCAACAAACCAATTTCCGCTCAGCTACAGACAAACGTAGCCAACAAGCCATAGATGCCTACCAAAGCCAGGCCAATGAACAACGCCGCAGTGAAGTGCAATCAATGCTCGGTGTCGATCTTTACGCCTGAATAAAACCAATCATCATTTATCACCGTAGTTTAAGCAGAGAAATTCTGCATAGAGACGGTTATGACTTCTGTTTGTTTAATTACGGGTGCCAGTTCCGGCATCGGCCGCGAATTAGCGTTGCATTACGCCGCCAATGGCTGGACAGTTTATGCGGTGGCGCGCTCTGCCGATAAGCTGCATGAGCTGGCGCAAAACCCTGCCATCCGGGCTTTACCGCTGGACCTTACCGACAACACCGCATTGCAAAGTACCGCCCGGCAATTAGCCGATGATGGTGTGGTGCTGGATTTACTGCTGCTTAATGCCGGTACCTGCGAGTATGTTGATGCCAGCAACCTCGACCTTACTGCATTTGAGCGCACCTTTGCTATTAACTTTCACGCTGTGGTGGCGGCTACCAAATACTTTATGCCACTGCTAAAAGCGTCTTTAACACCGCAGTTGGCAATCGTCAGCTCTATGGCGTACTTTTTTCCCTTTACCCGCAGCGAAGCCTATGGCGCCAGTAAGGCTGCCGTCAGTTATTTTGTTGATAGTTTACGGGTAGACCTAGCCGGTAGCGGTATTCATATCAGTTTAATTGAACCGGGTTTTGTTGATACGCCCCTAACGCAAAAGAACGATTTTGCTATGCCATTTTTGGTACCGGTAACGCAGGCTGCCAGCCGTATTTACACCGCTTTAGCGAAAGGTAAAAGCCGTATCCGCTTTCCGCGCCGGTTAAGCCTGCTGTTAAAGCTGTTGTCATTATTACCCTATGATTTACGCAACAGCGTTGCCAAAAGGATGAAGCAATAGTGGCAGGCGCTCACGGTTTTAACTGGCGTGCTCTGGTTGGTTTTGAGCTGTGTTGGTTTGTATTGGTGTATTTTCAGCAATTGGCGGTGTTGCCGGTATTCGCCTATTTAGCTTATGGCTTATGGCAACTGGATAAAGCGGGGCGCATTGCCGTGTTGCTGATATTGCTGGCAGGTACCGGTATAGACACGCTGTTGCTGCGTCTGAACGTTATAGCGTTTAGCGCTGGTCCGCTACTGCCATTGTGGTTTGTATTATTGTGGGCAGTGTTTGCTCTGGCTGCGGTGGAGTTTATGGCCAAAATGCTGACTAAACCCTGGCTGGCTGCCATATTGGGCGCCAGCGGCGGGCCTTTATCTTACTGGGGTGGGGCGGCGTTAAGTGGTGGTGCTTTGCAGTTTCCGCTGCAGTTTTACTCTGCACTGGTATTAATTGTGGTTTGGGCGCTTATTGCCATAGCGCTTGGCCAAAGCAGGAGGTGGTATGTTAAAGCCGTATAGTCTGTTGTTGCTGTTGGGTTTAGCCGGTGGTATTGGTTTTAATGCTGCAGCAGTGCCTGAGCTTACAACAGTTGGCGAGGGGTCGTATCGTTATATGTTCTGGCAGTTGTACGATGCCCGTTTAGCCAGCGAAAATGGTAAGTTTGAAAATTACCGGCAAAGTACGCCTTTATTGCTGGAGCTAACTTATAAACGTGATATTACCAAACAGCAGTTTATTGATGCTACGGTAGATGAATGGCAAAAGCTGGGCCACAGCAGCAAAGCACAGCAACAGCAATGGGCGCAGCAGTTACACAACCTGTGGCAGGACGTGAAAAAGGGCGATACGCTGGCGGCATTGCTGCACGCAGATGGCAGTGTGACATTTTATTTTAATGGCACTGAAACGGGCATGCTGGAGGATACTGCATTTGGCCCGGCGTTTTTTGATATCTGGCTGCACCCGGATACCAGCGCACCGAAGTTGCGCCGCCAGTTAATTGCAATAAATTGAGCTTTTGTCTCAGTGAGAACCAATTTGCTCTAAGCTAACCGTTGAAGGCATGGATGCCTGAATCGAGCCTACATGGACGTATTCACGGCGTGTTAGCGTGAGCAAACTGGTTCGTCGATGCTTAATCCGTTTTTGCTACTTAGTTTGCTGAATATATTGCATCAGCTTTTTCGCAATCTGGGTATTATCCTGAAAACCGACAAACTCTTTAGCATTTTTGCCATAAGCTAGTACGGCTACATCAGCAGCGGTGTGGCCGCCTGTGGTCCAGCCGGTGTAGGAATACTTTGCTACCAACTGGTTTGACAGTTTGCGCAGCGTAGTTTCATCCTGTTGCCGTGCAGCTAACAATGCCTGCTGCTCTTCAGTAGTTAAACTGATGGAGGTTAGTTTTGCCCACAGCGCCAGAGCGGCTTTGTCTGACTCTGCTTGTTTCAGCTGCTGTGCAATACTACGGCCGGTAGCGCTGACTTTGCGTACTACATCGGGCAGCCATTGGTACTCACCGGCAGCACCCAATGACATCCCACCGGTTTCGTGGTCAGCGGTAATCACCAGAATCGTATCAGGGTGCTTATCAACATAAGCTTTAGCCACGGCAATGGCTTTGGCAAAATCATCCATTTCGGCCATAGCGCAGGCGATATCGTTATCATGGCCGCACCAATCTATCTGGCTGCCTTCTACCATCAATACAAAGCCTTTTTCTGCCGGCGTTAACAGTTGCAGAGCTTTTTCTGTCAGCGTAGCCAATTGGTTATCCTGTTGGCTATTTAATACTGCAGGCAGAGCTGACTCTGCCAACAACGCCATTGCAGGCGCTTTAGTTAACGTATTCAGTTGTTGCCAGCTGTCGGTGTACTGAAAACCCAGTTGTTTAAATTCGCTGACCAGATTACGGTCATCACGGATAAAATATTGTGTGCCACCGCCTAAAATAACGTCGGCAACAGTTTTGCCTTCGATGCGGTAGTCGATATACATATCGGCTATTTCGTTGTAATTACGCCGGCTTTTATTGTGTGCTAAAAAAGACGCCGGTGTGGCGTGGTTAACCTGAGAGCTGGCGACAATACCGTTGGCTTTGCCCAGTTTTTTTGCCAACTGCATCATAGTGCCGATAGGGATATGCTGACGGTTTACCGAAATAGCCCCATTGTAGCTTTTAACGCCGGTAGCCAGCGCAGTTGCACCTGCGGCTGAGTCGGTAACATAGGTATCATCGTCCGGGTAGGTACTTGCCATGCCCAGCCACAGCTCGTCAAAAATAGTGTTTTCAACTTCGGCGGTAGCTTTGTCATCACTGAAATAACGATAACCGGCCAGATATGCCGGGCCCATACCATCGCCAATCATATAAATAATATTTTTCGGTGCAGCCAGTGCTACAGCGGGTGCCAGTAATAAAGATAACGATAACAAATGACGGCGCATGCAGGTTTACCTTATATAGAGCTTGATGTTCTGATTTGCTAGTGTACTTTATACCGGTGCGATGACAAACCTATGTCGATAAAACGCTATTTTGTCAGGCTTAATGCTTTACGTTGTATTCAGGAACTATTCAGCTAAATTTGCTGCAGGTAAATGGAACTGAATTAAAGCTGAACAATCGAAGCTCTGGTAAAAGTGTGTAAATACGTATAAATGTGCCATAAGTATGCATAGTCAAGCCGTTGATAGCGGCGCTATGTGATGTCTGCAAATTAGTAAGGTTTGGTGTATGTCGATTATAACTACAAGAAAGACAGTCATATTTTCTCTTTTCCTTGCCGGGGTAACCTGGCTGTGTCCCCCTGTTGTGGCTGAAGAGCCTAAATTGGTATTACAGCAACTGGCTGATGCCGAGCAACGTAGTAAAGAGCATAAACTGCGCAATAAATACCGTCATCCGGCCGAGACACTGCAGTTTTTTGGTATTGGGCCTCAGATGTCTGTATTGGAAATCTGGCCCGGTCATGGCTGGTATACCGAGATCCTGGCGCCTTTTCTTAAAGATCAGGGCAAACTGACACTGGCGCAGTTTCGCCATAACGATGGTTCGTTAAAAGATGAACGCAGTATTTTCTGGGCCCGTGTCAGTGAGCGGCTGGTACAGCGTGTTGCCGAACAAAGTGATTACTTTGGCGAGGTAACCAATATTGAACTGGACCCACCCCGGTTTTCTCCACCACAGCAAGAGCAGTTTGATATGGTGCTGACTTTCCGTAACGGACATATCTGGAACGAAAGCGGCCATTTATACGGCACTTTGCAGAGTGTTTTTCAGGCATTAAAACCCGGTGGGGTATTAGGCATGGTTGAGCACAGAGCAGCCCGTTTATCTGACATTTCCAGCTCTGCAGTGGAAGGCTATCTGGATGAAGCCTATGTTATTCAGGCAGCAGAACAGGCCGGGTTTGAACTGGTGGCAAGCAGCGAAATAAATGCTAATCCGGCAGATACCAAGAATTACCCGAAAGGAGTTTATGCCCTGCCGCCAACGCTGGCGATGGGCCAGTACAATAAAACGCAGTATATGGCCATTGGGGAAAGTGACCGTATGACACTGAAATTTATAAAACCGCTGGAATAAACGGCGCTAATTGTGCAATGCCAGCAATTATGGGATGATTGGCTGTTAGAGTAAAAACTCCAATAAACACTATTTGAGCAATAAAGCGCAGCAACAGATTGCGTGCTTATGGTTTTAAACCTATACAATAATAACCTTAGACAAGAGGAGAAGACGGTGGATAGAGTTTGGTTAAAACGTTACCCGTCAGGCGTACCCGCAGAAATTAATGCCGATCATTACCCGTCATTATTAAGTATCTTTGAACAAAGCATTGCCCAATACCCGGATAAAACCGCTTTTATTAATATGGGTAAAAGCATCAGTTACCGTGAGCTGGATCAGCAAAGCACCGCTTTTGCCGCTTACCTGCAGACAGAGCTGGGGCTGAAAAAAGGTGATGCTGTTGCCATTATGATGCCTAACCTGTTGCAATACCCGATAGCACTGATGGGGGTGTTGCGTGCCGGTTGTGCAGTGGTAAATGTGAATCCGCTATACACTCCCAGAGAGTTGCAGCACCAACTCACAGACTCTAAAGCAAAAACTATTATTATCGTAGAGAACTTCGCGCATACGCTGGCTGCGATTGAAGGCCAGGTAAAACTTGATCATGTTATTCTGACCAAGATGGGTGACCGTCTGGGTACCTTAAAGGGGGCGGTGGTCAATCTGGTGGTTAAGTATATTAAAAAGCTTATCCCGGCGTATAAACTGACAAAGTTTATCCGTTTCAATACTGTGTTAGAGCAAGGCGCTGCGCTTAAATACACGAAGCCTGATATGCAGGGTTCAGATATTGCGTTTTTGCAGTATACCGGTGGTACTACCGGCGTATCAAAAGGGGCAATGTTAACGCACCGCAATATGGTTGCTAACCTGGAACAGGTCAGCGGCTGTTTAGATAATTTGCTGGAAAAAGGCGCCGAGCAAGTGGTTACCGCACTGCCGCTTTATCATATCTTTGCCTTAACGGCGAATTTCTTCACGTTTTTTAAATATGGTGCAACCAACCTGCTGATTACCAACCCACGTGATATGAAAGGCTTTGTTAAAGAGCTGCAGAAGTTTCACTTTACCATTTTCACCGGGGTTAACACCCTGTACAACGGCTTATTGAATACCCCTGGCTTTGCCGAGTTAAACTTTAGCGGCCTTAAAGCCTCTATTGGTGGCGGTATGGCGGTGCAACGGCCTGTGGCTGAGCGTTGGCAAAAAGTAACCGGTACCCGCCTGATGGAAGGTTATGGCTTAACGGAATGCTGCCCGCTGGTAACAGTAAGCCCTTATGACTTAACCGGTTTTAATGGCAGTATCGGTTTACCTGCACCTTCTACCGATATTCGTCTGGTTGATGAAGACGGTAATGAAGTTGCCGCCGGAGAACCCGGTGAAATGCTGGTAAAAGGCCCGCAGGTAATGTTGGGATATTTGAACCGGCCGGAAGAAACTGAAAAAGTATTGCGGGACGGATGGCTTTATACCGGCGACATTGCCCGCATGGATGAAGAAGGCTTCTTTTATATCGTAGATCGCAAAAAAGACATGATCCTGGTATCAGGCTTTAACGTGTACCCTAACGAGATAGAAGAAGTAGTCGCCATGAGCGATAAAGTACTTGAAGTCGCCGCTGTTGGTGTGCCGAACGAAACCACCGGCGAAGCGGTTAAACTGTTTATTGTGAAAAAAGACGCCAGCCTGACTGAGCAGGAAGTGATCCAGCACTGCCGGCAACATTTAACGGGCTATAAAGTACCTAAACTGGTAGAATTCCGCACAGAATTGCCAAAAACCAATGTTGGTAAAATTTTGCGGCGTGAACTGCGCGGATAACGTGCAACACTACAAAAAGCCGGCCTTCAGCCGGCTTTTGTTTTAGCGTATAACGGGTAACAGATGATTGGTGTAATCACAGATAACAACGCGTTGGCAGCCTATTGTCAGCAGGTAGCAAACAGTCAGTTACTGGCGGTAGACACTGAGTTTATCCGCCAAAGTACGTTGTTTCCCAAACTGGGGTTAATTCAATTATACGACGGTAATCAGCTGGCGCTGGTAGATCCGTTATCCGTTACCGACTGGCAGCCGCTACAACAGCTGTTTGCCAAACCGGAGCTAATTAAGTTATTACATTCCTGCAGCGAAGATATCGAAGCGCTGGCCACCATTGGCATTATGCAGATAACCCCTCTTTTTGACACCCAACTGGCAGCTGAGCTGTTAGGCTGGGGCAGCAGCATGGGCTATGCCAGGCTGGTAGAGCAGCTAAGTGGCGAGATACTGGATAAAAGTGAATCCCGTACTGACTGGCTGGCCCGGCCATTGTCACAAACTCAGCTGCAATATGCGGCAAATGATGTGCATTTTTTGTTTCCGCTGTATCAGCACCTTACCGCGCAAATGTCTGCTGAGCAACAGCGTTTGTTACTGGCAGAAGGGCAACAGTTAATGCAGCGGCGTGAGCAACAATTACCGCTGGAATTTAAGTATCTGGAAATTAAAAACAGCTGGCAACTTACGCCAAGAGAGCTGGCGGTACTGCGTGAGCTCGCAGCCTGGCGTCAGCAATATGCAATGCAGCGGGATCTGGCGTTGGGGCTTATTATCAAAGATATTCAGCTTGTTGAACTGGCCAAACGCCGCCCGGCAACAGCAGAAAGCCTGCTGAATATTCCTGGTATGCCACCGCGTGAACTGCGGCGCCATGCCAAAGCACTGATCGAGCTGATTAGCACAGCGAAAGAACTACCACCGGCTGAATGTCCGCAACGTTTTTACCATCCGTCGCAGTTTGCCGGTTATAAAGAAACGGTCACTCAACTTACAGCCGCGGTTAAACAAGCCTCGACTGAACATAATATTCCGGCTGAGTTTATGTCAGTGAAACGCCAGTTAAATGAATACCTTAACTGGTGCTGGCGGGTAACAGATCAAGAACGTGAGCAATTGCCTGTACCAGAGTTTTTAAAAGGCTGGCGTGCTGAGTATTTGCAACCATTTTTGCCTGTTCCGGCACATATCTCCTTTTAAAAGAGCGGGCTCTACGTTATTCCTGTAGCTTTGGATTAGTGCTTTTTTTCGACATCTTTATTCGATTTTTGTTGTAAAACAGGGCTGATCCTTAGCAAAAAACCTGGCGTAACACTTCAGCAATTCACAACTGAAGGGTTACAACAATGAATGAAATAAAAAGCTTTGCTTTACCTGCAGTGCTGGCAATATCGCTTACAGGTTGCTGGCTAGATGATGATGACGATGCGGCTCCAACACCAGAGCCCCCTCCGCCGGTAGTGGTTAACGCTTCTGTGCAGGTAGTTCATACTTCGATAGACGCACCTGATGTTAATGTGCTGGCCAACGGTGATACCGCCATAGAAAGCCTCGCCTTTGGCGAGGCATCTGAAGTGTTGTCGTTGCCACCTGCTACTTACAGCATTGCAGTGGATGCTATTTTGCCGGGCGAAGACAACACTGCTACGGTAATAGGTCCACTGGATTTAGCACTTGAAGAAGCCACCCGTTACACTGTATTTGCGGTTGGCAAAGTGGCTGAGGAATCACTTGAGCCTTTAGTGGTTACCGGCACTGTGGATGATGTAGCTGCTGGCAAAATCCGCCTGCAGGTAGTACATGCTGCTTCTACCGCGCCTGAAGTCAGTGTACATGTTACCGCACCAGACGCCGAACTTGGCACCCCGGCAGTGACCTTCTCATTTAAAGACTTTACTGATCCGTTAGTGTTGGACCCGGCACAGTACCGCGTACGTATTACCCTGCCAGACAATGAAACGGTGGTGTTTGATAGCGGTACACTGGATTTAAGCACTGCCGGTACTGATTTCGTGGTGGCAGCTGTTGATAGCCAGTATTCAGGTGAATCACCGGTTTCACTGTTAGCCGTAGCGCAGGACGGCAGCGAGCTGGCCATTCTGGATGCGGGTGCTACGGCATCAGTACGGGTAGTGCATAATGTGTCGGATGCGCCGGCGGTAGATGTGTTAGTTAACGACGCTATAACGCTGGTAGATGCGCTGGCATTCCCTGATTTTACCGAATATGTTGCAGTAGAGCCTGATACTTACAACGTAAAAGTGGCTGCCGATGCCGATAATAGCGTAGTGGTGATAGATGAAGACGTCACTGTAGAAGTCGGTGCTTTTTACAGTGTGCTGGCAGTAGGTTCTTTAGGTGAGAATACAATTGAACCGCTAATCCTGACAGATATGCCGCGGCGGGTGGCAACTGAAGCCAAAGTACGTATTGTGCACGGCTCTACGCTGGCCGGGAATGTAGATATTTATGTTACGGCTGATGGCGATATTGCCACCACAACACCGGCTTTTAGCAATGTGCTATTTAAAGCTGAAACTGGCTATGTTGCACTGGCTGGCGGTGACTATGTGGTTACCGTAACACCAACCGGTACTAAAACCGTAGCCATTGAAGCACCGGTAAGTTTGGAGGCAAACAGCATTTACACTGCCATAGCGCGTGATGGCATAAATCTGGATGCCACCATGATAGGTTTAATCCTGATGGATGATTTTGTTACTGTGCCGTGAGTGTAAAACTGGCACTGCCATAACATAATATTGAAGCCCGCATTAAGCGGGCTTTGTTTTTATAAACAGATAAAGAAATATTTTGCTGAGTTAAACCGGTTTTGCTAATGTGCAGCAGCATTATTGATAAAATCAGGAATAATAATGAAAGGATGCATAAGTATAGTATTGGCTCTGTTATTTAGTGTGGTTAACGCTGCAGAATTACCGGTAGAAGCTTTTGCCAGCGCGCCGAGTATCGACATGCTGAAGTTATCGCCCGACGGCACTAAGTTATCCATGATCCAAACCGTTGATACAGAAAAAGAGCAGCTGGTGCTGGTAAAATTGTTTGATCTGGAAACCGGAAAGCAGAAGTTTTTGGTAAAAGCTGATAGCCGGGACCTGACAATTTATTCGGTTGTCTGGGCCAATAATAAACAGCTATTAATGAAAGCTGCTTATGCCTCTCACCGCCAGGGTACGCCGGTAACTGAAACCCGTTTAGTAGTAATTGACACTGAGACCGGTAAAAATCGTAGCGTTATCCGGGGGCAATTGCAGCGTAAACTGGTACGTACACCACAATTTCAATCGAATATTGTGGCGTTAATGCCGGAAGATGAAGAGCATTTTTTGCTGGCACTAGACGGCTTTAATCACGGTGTGGGCACCAGTGTGGTTAAAATTAGTCTCAATGGTGCTATGTCTGAGATTGTTGCGCATTCCCGTGAGAACCTGATCGATTGGGTTGCCGACAGGCAGCATAAGCCTCGTATTGCCATTTTTCGTGACGATGCCCAGTTTCAGATAAAAGAAAAAAAACCAAACAGCAACGAATTCCGTTTACTGTGGCAGTTTGAAGCTTTGTCAGAAGATACGATCTGGCCGATAGGCTTTGATGAAGATCCAAACCTGCTATATGTGTCGGCTTACCATAATGGCAAAAAAGCCATATTTAAAGTTGATCTGGCTAAAGACAAACCAGAGCCTGAGCTGGTAAAAACTAATCCTGATTACGACGTTCCTGCCGATATTTCTTACTCCTGGCAGGACAAAAAGATTATTGCCATTGGTGAAGAATATATAGATCCCAAGTATCAGGCTTTTCAAAAGGCAGTAGATGACGCCTTACCGGATGCCGATAATTATATTGTTAGTATGAGCCACGACCAAAACCGCTATATAGTATTAACCAGCAGTGAAACCAACGCCGGTGCTTATTTATTAGGCGATCGTAAAGCCAGATCTATGCAGTTTTTGCTGCCTAAATTCAGCCAGTTAGAACCTGAGCTGATGGTGGCAAAACAAAAAATTCAATATAAAGCCCGCGACGGTTTAACGATAGAAGGTTATCTGACCACACCAAAAGGCTATCAGCAGGGTACATTGCCAACGATTATTTTCCCGCACGGTGGGCCGATATCTTTTGATGATGATGGCTTTGACTACTGGACACAGTTTTTTGCTAACCGTGGTTATGCCGTGTTACAGATGAATTTTCGCGGTTCTTATGGTTATGGCTTTGACTTTATGCAAATGGGCCTGCAGGGCTGGGGCTTGCAAATGCAGGATGACGTAGAAGATGGCACGCGCTGGTTAATTGAACAAGGCATAGCGGTACCCGGAAATATTTGCATAGTGGGTGCTAGCTACGGTGGTTATGCAGCGTTAATGGGGGCAGTAAAAACGCCGGATTTATATCAATGCGCAGTGAGTTTTGCTGGTGTTACTGATGTGGAAGCTTTGGTCAAGTCGCACCGCAATTATACCAATTATGAAATTGTCAAAAAGCAAATAGGTGATAATTTCGCCCTGCTGGAGCAACGCTCACCGTTGACACATGCTGATAAAATCCAGGTACCGGTATTGTTAATACATGGTACTAAAGATCGCTCCGTGCCGGTGAGGCAAAGCACAGCGATGTTCAGAGCGCTGAAAAGCAAGAAAAAATCGGTAGAATATATTGAACTGGAAGACGGCGATCATTACC
The DNA here is from genome assembly GCF_024809855.1 of Rheinheimera pacifica. Lineage (GTDB taxonomy): Bacteria > Pseudomonadota > Gammaproteobacteria > Enterobacterales > Alteromonadaceae > Alishewanella > Alishewanella pacifica_A. Next base: position 16,683 of record NZ_JANUEM010000012.1, on the reverse strand, counting down.
TCAGCACCAACAGCCACCGGCTGGAAACCTTTAAAGCGATGGATCGTTTCCTGAAAAGCCATCTACAGCTGCCTGTGCAGCATGTTGTAGCTAATTGAGTTGAAAATTTACGTAACTTCAAATAATAAGCCCGCATTAAGCGGGCTTTATTTTTAAGTATCTGAAAATTAACGCTTATCTTCCGGGAAGGTAACGTTTAGCTCCAGCACCGACAGTTCGTCGCCGCGCTGCTCCAGTGACACGGCGATATCTTCCGGCGAAATATCCACGTATTTGCGGATCACCTCTAAAATATCACGCTCCAACTGTGGCAGATAATCCGGGCTGTTACGTTTTCTGCGCTCGTGCGCCACAATAATTTGTAAGCGCTCTTTGGCAGTATTGGCGGTGTTCTTCTTACTCGAGCGAAAATAATCCAGTAATGACATCCTTTATCCTCCAAAAATCCGTTTTAACAGGCCCTTTTTCTCTACTGTTAAAAAGCGAAACGGCACTTTTTCACCCAGCAGGCGGTCAACGGTATCTAAATATGCCTGGCCGGCATCGCTGTCTTTATCCAGGATCACCGGCTGGCCGGAGTTTGACGCATTAAGCACGGCTTGTGATTCCGGAATAACACCCAGCAAATCAATCGACAGAATTTCTTTTACATCATCTACGCTGAGCATTTCGCCTTTTTCTACTCGCTCGGGGTTGTAGCGTGTTAGCAGCAGGTGTTCTTGAATGGCGTCCAGCCCTTGTTCGGCACGGCGCGATTTACTCGACAGCATACCGAGAATACGGTCAGAGTCGCGTACCGAGGATACTTCGGGGTTGGTCACTACTACGGCTTCATCAGCGAAATACAGTGCCATCATGGCACCTGCTTCAATACCAGCGGGTGAGTCACATAAAATAAAGTCGAAATCTTTTGCCAGCTCGTTTAATACCCGCTCTACGCCTTCTTTGGTCAGTGCGTCTTTATCGCGGGTTTGCGAGGCAGGCAAAATAAACAGGTTTTCAATGCGTTTATCTTTAATCAGAGTTTGTTTTAAATTGGCTTCGCCGTTAATTACGTTAACAAAGTCGTATACTACGCGCCGTTCGCAGCCCATAATCAAATCTAAATTACGCAGGCCAATATCAAAATCGATAATAACGGTTTTTTTGCCTTTTAACGCCAGGCCTGTACCAATGGCAGCACTGGAAGTGGTTTTACCTACGCCGCCTTTTCCTGACGTTACTACTATGATTTTTGCCATAGTGAAATCCTTACGCTAATTCTGCTAATACCAGTTGGTCGTCTTGTAATCTTATACAAGCCGGCTTACCCCAAAAATTGCCCTGCAGGCTGTCGCTAAGCCAGTAATTACCAGCAATAGACACCAGTTCAGCCTGTAAGTTGTAACAAAAAATACGTTTAGTGCTGTCACCGCCTGCACCGGCAATCGCTTTGCCACGCAAGGTGCCATAAATATGAATATTGCCATCAGCTATTACTTCAGCACCTGCACCAACAGTACCTTTAACAATTAAATCAGTACCTTTGGCATATACCTGCTGGCCGGAGCGCACAGTTTGCTCAACAATTTTGCTGTCCATCGGTACATTAACTGTGCTGGTTACCACTGCTGTCTGGCGTGTATTGTTGCTGGTGGTTACTGCTGTTTTGCTGTCTTTGGCCAGTTGTAAAGCGGCCAGGCCAGCTTGCTGTGCTTGTTGCTTTAACTCACTGCTGGCACCACAAACACCTACCAGTACCAGTTTTAACTCGGTAAAAAGTTGTTTTATCGCATGAAAATCAGGAGCTTGCTGTACATCCGCTAAATTAAGAATAATAGGCGCCTGATAAAAAAAGGCCGGAGCCTGAGCCAGCTTTTGCTTAAGTTGCTGTGAGAGTGAACTGACACTGAGATCGGCACATGACAACACCGATAAAGGAAATAAGCTGCCTTTTAATTCCAAAGACTGATCTGACATAAGGGTATAGTGCGCACTTGTTATTATTTACCATAACCGGGTGTTCTCACTTAGCCAAACCCCGGCATTTATTTGCGTTGCCGCAGGTTGGCGGGTACGCAATACAAGGCTGTCATGTTATAGTTTAGCCCTTAGTTAAGCAAGGTTGATGCGTGGTTTTATTCGATGCTGTGTGCCGTTTATAAAAGTGTGCGAAAAGACAGTACCTATCTGTATGTTGAACGCCGGGATGATTTTAGCAAAGTGCCTGAAGCACTGCTGCAAACCTTTGGCACGCCAGTGCTGGTTACACTGATTAATTTGGCAGGGCGGGAACATTTAGCGCTGGCAGATATCGATAAGGTAAAGCAGCAATTGCAGCAGCAGGGTTATTATTTACAGATACCGCCGCCGGTAGACAACTTACTGGCAGAACACAAAAAGCTGTTACAGCAGTAATTTTTCATTATCAATGGGTTTTTTTATGTTTAGATCTCTTATCTGTGTTGCCGTAAGTACCTTTTTTAGCATGGCTGTAATAGCTCAGGAGCAAACCACCGACAGCAAACCAAGCTTTGCAGACTACACCGCAACGCTAAAGCAGGAAGCATTAAGTAAAGGTTATGCGCCGGAATTACTTGAGCCGGTGTTTGCTTCGCTGACATTCCATGAGCGCATTGTTTCTGCTGATAAAAGCCAACCGGAATTTGTTGAAACCTTAAGCACTTATTTACCCAAGCGCGTAAGCGAAACCCGTATCAGAATGGCGCGCGAGCGTTATCAGCAATATTTACCTGAGCTGGAAAAAATTGGCGAGAAATATGGCGTGCAACCGCGCTTTATTGTTGCGTTATGGGGCCTGGAAAGCAGCTTTGGCCGCATTATGGGCAACTATTCGGTGCCATCGGCATTAGCTACACTGGCGTATGAGGGGCGGCGTGAAACCTTCTTTAAACAGGAGTTTTATCATGCGCTGGATATTTTGGCGCAGGGGCATATCAGTCTGGATGATATGAAAGGCTCCTGGGCCGGTGCTATGGGACAAAGCCAGTTTATGCCCAGCTCTTTTATGGCCTACGCACAAGACGGCGATGGCGATGGTAAAAAAGATATCTGGACTAATCAGCTAGATGTATTTGCCTCTATTGCCAACTACTTAAAGAAACAAGGCTGGGATAACAGCAAAACCTGGGGCCGCGAAGTAATATTGCCTGGCGGTTTTGATGCGGCAAATGCTATTGCCAGAGGCAGTCTGCAGCGTAATGAATGGCTGGGGCGCTGGTCGCAATCTGAGCGCAGCCTGGCTGACTGGAATAAGCTGGGAGTGCTGCGGCTAAATAACACCGCTTTGCCAGAGCGTGATATTAATGCCGCGCTGGTTTTACCTGACGGCGAAGGCGGCCGTGCCTTTCTGGCGTACGACAACTACAAAGTGCTGATGCACTGGAACCGCTCTTATTACTTTGTTACCAGTGTGGGTTATCTGGCTGATTTAATTGTGGCTGAGGATTAATATTAATGGCGTATCAACACCTGGATATTAATGGAAACTCCGTCGACTTGCCTGTCGGTAAAGTTGTTTGCATCGGCCAGAACTACCAGGACCATATTGCCGAAATGCAAAGCAAAACGGCCCCTGAAGCGTTGTTTTTTATTAAACCTTCTACTGCGCTCTGTGTTATCAGCCCAGGTTTTGCTATTCCGGCTGGACAGGGCGCCGTGCATAACGAAACAGAGCTTGCTGTACTGATTGGTAAGCCGTTAAAGCAGGCCGGTTATGCAGAGGTAAATGATGCAATCTGGGGCTACAGTTTAGCGCTGGATCTGACGCTTAGGGACGTTCAGGCGCAATTAAAACAGCTGGGCCGGCCGTGGGAGATAGCCAAAGGTTTTGATGGCGCCTGCCCGGTAGCCGGTTTTGTTGAAAAAAGCCGGGTACAGCACCCTCAGCAACTGGAGTTTAGCCTAACCGTTAATGGCACACCGCGCCAGCAAGGTAATACTGCCAATATGATCCGTGGCATTAGCCAGCTTATCAGCGAAATGAGCCAGCATTTTACCCTGCTACCCGGTGACATTGTGCTTACCGGCACCCCGGCAGGGGTTGGCCCGCTTAGCTCTGGCGATACGCTACAGTTGCAACTTTCTGATATTTTTACAGTAAACAGCAAGGTAAATTAAAGATGGCGTTAGCAGAGAGGTTCTGGGAAACAAAAAGCCTGGACGAAATGAACACTGAAGAGTGGGAAGCTTTATGCGATGGCTGCGCCAAGTGTTGTTTAAATAAGTTTATTGACGACGAGGAAGAAGGCCCGACGGCAGTGCTGCATCAGAATGAGCAGGTGCATTATACTAATATCGCTTGCCGCTATTTAAACAGCCATAAATGCGAGTGTACCGAATATACCCAGCGTACCGTGCTGGTACCCGACTGCATAGCGCTGACAAAAGAAAACCTGAAACACATTTTCTTTATGCCCACCAGTTGCGCTTACCGGCGTTTACATGAAGGGCGCGGCCTGCCGCATTGGCATCCGTTACTCAACGGCGGTAAAAAAAGCCTGATGCATAAAAAACAAATGTCAGTGCGCAATAAAACCATTTCTGAGTTACAGGTAAACCTGGACGACTTTGAAGACTTTATCGTGCGCTGGCCGTTAAACGATCTGGATTAATAAGCAACGCTTTCTGTTGGAGTTCTATCTTGTCATTTTTGCAATATTCCCGTGAGCTGATGCAGCAATTCAGCCCGGTTTCAGTGCAACTGATTATCAGTGCGCTGGCCGTAATACTGTATTTTATTATCAGCCGCCGCATTATGCCGCTGCTGTATCAGGTTATTGCCCATAGCAATCTCAAAGCTGAGATGAACAAGCGTGCGGCAGTGGTATTTCATATTTTGCTGGTGCTACTGCTGGTTGTGGTGCTTAGCATAGTTTGGGGTGTTGATATCCGCGGCTTGTTGGTGCTGGCATCGTCAATGATTGCCGTAGTAGGGGTAGCGTTATTTGCTGCCTGGAGCCTGCTTAGCAATATTACCGCATTTTTTATTTTGCTGGGGCAAAAGGCTTTTGCCGAAGGCATGGAAGTGCGGGTAATAGACGGCGGAAACTATCTTGAAGGGCGCATTGTTGAAATTAACCTGTTTAGCACGGTGCTGCGCACTAAAGACAATGAGCAGGTGGTCTACCCTAACAACCTGCTTATTTCGCGCCCGGTGGTGGTGTTTCCGAAAAAAAGCCGTAAGGCCGTCACCAATACTGTAGCAGATAAAGCCCAGCGCTGGCGGCGTAAGATGTTGATTAGCCGGAAAAGAGATTGATTTTTTCGTGACAGTGCAGATGGCCGCTGGTACATTTTGCCTAACGCAATGATAACCCCAAAGCAATGATAAAAATAACACTATGCTGTCCAGATGCGCTTAAAACAAATCAAACTGTCCGGCTTTAAGTCGTTTGTTGACAGCACCAGTGTACCCTTTCCACAGCAGATGACAGCTGTGGTTGGCCCCAATGGTTGCGGTAAATCTAACGTTATTGATGCGGTGCGCTGGGTGCTGGGTGAAAGCTCAGCAAAAAATCTGCGTGGCGACGCCATGACAGATGTTATTTTTAACGGCTCGTCGCAGCGCAAACCGGTGTCTCAGGCATCGGTAGAGCTGGTATTTGAAAATACCGAAGGCCGCCTGGCAGGAGGCCTGGCCGATCGCAGCGAAATAGCCATTAAGCGCATCGTTACCCGTGATGCACAGTCGAATTACTTTTTAAATGGCAGCAAATGCCGCCGCCGCGATATTACCGACATTTTCCTTGGCACCGGCCTTGGGCCGCGCAGTTACGCCATTATTGAACAGGGCATGATTTCGCGTCTTATAGAGTCCCGGCCGCAAGAGCTGCGGGTGTTTATCGAAGAAGCCGCTGGTATTTCCAAATATAAAGAGCGGCGCCGCGAAACTGAAAACCGTATTAAACACACCCGCGAAAACCTCGACCGGCTGGCTGATGTGCGTGAAGAACTGGGTAAAAACATTGAAAAGTTAAAACGCCAGGCCACAGCAGCACAGCGTTATAAAGAGCTAAAAGCGCAAGAGCGTAAATTAAAAGCAGAGCTGACAACGATAAAATGGCTGCATTACAGTAACCGGCTTACTGCACTGGACAAGCAGTTACAGCAACAGCAAACCGAACTGGAAAAATACCAGTCGCAGGAGCTGGGTGATCAGCGCGTATTGCTGGAATTAAAACAGCAGGCGCAGGAAGGCAGACAGCAGTTGGATCAGGTGCAAAGCCGGTTTTATCAGCAAGGTGCCACTATCAGCCGTCTGGAACAGCAAATTTTGCATCAGCGTCAGCAACAGCAAACGCTCAGTGCGCAAATGCAGCAGGCTAAACACAGCCTGAGCCAGGCTGAAGATTTTATCGCCACCGAGCAGGCGCAACAGGCAGAGTTGCAAGAGCAGTTACAACAAGATGAACCACAACTGGCCTTGCTTAGTGAGCAGTTGGACGAACTTAGTCAACAACTGCAGCAACTTGAAGATGAACAACTACAACAGCAGCAGGCATTTCAGCACTGGCAACAGCAGCATTTTCGCCTGCAACAACAGCAGCAACAACAACAGCTGCAGTTACAAAACCAGCAGCAACAACTAAACCAGTTGCAGCAACACCAGCAGCAACTGCAGCAGGAAACCGCAGAGCTGTCACTTGAACCGCTGCAGCAGCGCATCAGCAAGCTAACTGCTGAACTTGAAAAGACCACAGAGTTGCTACAGCAACGTACGCAAGAGCATAGCCAGGCAGAGGCAGCGTTACAGCAACATGAGCAGCTAAGCCGACAACTGGAAGCGGAGCTGCTAAACGCTAACAGTGAGCTGCAGATGCTGCAGCGCGAACAGCAAAAATTACAGCAACAACAACAGCAGCAGGACAACGAGCAACAACAATTGTTGCGCCAGTTGCAGGTTAAACCCGGCTGGGCTGCTGCCGTTGCACTGGTGTTGGGGCAGTTGCAGCATGCGACTGTTGCTGCACAGCTTCCGGCGCAACCGGCTACTGTAGTCATGGCTAATACGCAGCCTGCCGTAGCAGGCACGCTGGCCGAGGTGATACTGGCAGGCGTTTATCCCGACAGTTTTAACCATATTTTATTGTCAGAAACTTTAACCGCAGCGCAGCAGAGTGTTGCAGCTCTTAAAGCCGGACAGTCAGTTATTTGCCCGCAGGGTTACTGGCTTGGCAGCAACTGGGCACTGCTGGCCAGTGCCGCCGCACAAGACAGCTATTTACTGCGCCAGGAACGTTTAACACAACTGGTTACTGAACTGGCCGCAGCACAGCAGCAACAGCAAAGCATTACCGCTCAGTTCGCCGCTCAACAGCAGGTGCAGCAACACGCTGCTGATAAGCTGCAACAGGCGTTGCAAACTTTGCAGCAGATGCAGCGGCAACTACAACAGCAACAAACCGGCTTGTTGCTCGCTCAGCAAGAGCTGCAGCAAACACAGAAGCAGGCGCAAAAACTGGCAACCGAGCGCGAACACCTGCAATTGCGCCAGGCGCAGCTGGAAGAAAGCATAGAGCAGCTTATGCTGGCACAAGAGCACAGCGCTGAGCAGTTACTTGAGCATGAAGCCGGGCAGCAGTTGCTGCACAGCCAAAGCGGCATACAACAGCAGCAGTTACAGCAACTGCGTGCACAGTTTGAACAAAAGCGTAGCCAGCAACAACAATTACTGATGCAGCAAAAAGTCGCCGAGCAACAATTGCATGCGCTGCAGCAAAGCCTGCAGCGGGCCAAAGTGCAACAACAACAATTGCAGGAGCAGCTAAACCAGCTAAGTAATAAATTGCAGCCAGACGACGAGCCCGAGCTGATATTGCAGGAGCAACTGCAACAAAGCCTGCTGGAGCGCGAAGAGGCTGAACAACAGATGATTGCACAGCAGGAATTGCTGGGCGCTACCGAGCAACAAATCCGCCAGTTAGAGCAGGGGCAGCATGGTGTAGTGCAAATACTGAACAAAAAACGCAGCGAACTTGAAGAGCTACGCCTTGATAGCGAAGGCTACCGTGTGCGCGCTAACAATATGCTGGAGTTACTGCGTGAGCAGCAAGCCAGTATGAAAGATATTTTGCCGCAATTGCCAGCAGATGCCGAAGAGGCGGTATGGCAGCAGCAACTGGATAAAACCGTTGACGCAGTTGGCCGGCTTGGGCCTATAAACCTGGCGGCTATTGAAGAGTACGAACAGCAGGCCGAGCGCAAGCAGTATCTGGATGCGCAGAATGCCGACTTAACCTCAGCGATGGAAACACTGGAAACAGCCATTCGCAAAATAGATAAAGAAACCCGGCAGAAGTTTAAAGACACCTTTGAGCAGGTAAACGAAGGCTTAAAAACGCTGTTTCCGAAAGTATTTGGCGGCGGCAGTGCTTATTTAGCCCTAACCGAGGATGACTTACTGGAAACCGGTGTTACTATCATGGCGCGACCGCCGGGTAAAAAAAACAGTACAATACATTTATTATCGGGTGGTGAAAAAGCCTTAACCGCTTTATCATTGGTGTTTTCGATTTTCCGGCTTAATCCGGCGCCATTTTGTATGTTAGATGAAGTAGATGCGCCACTGGACGACGCCAACGTTGGCCGGTTTTGCAATCTGGTGCGGGAAATGTCAGAAACAGTACAATTTATTTATATTAGCCACAATAAAATTGCCATGGAAATGGCGGCACAGTTAATGGGCGTGACAATGCAGGAGCCCGGCGTGTCACGTGTTGTTGCTGTCGATGTGGATGATGCTGTTAAAATGGCAGCAGCCTCTTAATTAAAGGTAACCTTATGGCTGACGAATTACGTTTGGTTTTTATTATTATCGGCGCCCTGGTATTAGGTGCATTGTTGTTGCATGGCTTATGGACAGTGCGTAAAAACGCCGGCCAGCCCAAACACCGGTATTACGATGAGCAAGCGGGTAATGCCGCGGATGAAAAAGCAGATGGCTTTGATGAGCTGGGTGTAGGTGCTGTGCGGGTGGTAAAGGCTGGCGAGAGAACTGCAGCAGTAAAGCCTGCCGTTTCACCGGCAAAAACGCCGGCGTTTAAACGTGCTGAAACTGCAGCAATAAAGCGCCAGCCAGCCTCGCCGGTAAAGGCTGAAGTACAAAGCGAACTGCAGTTTGACGAGCCCAAAGAGCCGCAACTGAATTTCTCAGCGCTGGCCGATGACGATGAGCCCAGGCTGCACGCAGAGGCCGATTATGCTGTTGAGGCTGAACCAGAGGCGGAGCCGCAAACCGAAGCCGTTGCGGAAGAAGAGCCAGCCGAAGTGCTGATCCTGTATGTATTGTTACCCGAAGACAAAGAGATGAAAGGGCCGGATCTGCTGTCGTCATTACTGACACTGGGCTTTAAATACGGCGAAATGGATATTTTCCACCGCCATACGGACAGCGCAGGCTCGGGCGCGGTGTTATTCAGCCTGGCCAATATGTTTAACCCCGGCACTTTTGATTTGGAAAACATCGAAAAACTGGGCACCCGTGGTGTAAGTTTATTTATGACACTACCTGGCCCGGGCGAGCCGCTACAAAACTTTAATCTGATGCACAATGCGGCAAAAAAACTGGCAGAAGAGTTCGGCGGCCAGGTACTGGATGGCCAGCGCAGCGTGTTAACAGTACAAACCGTGCGGCACTATGTAGATAAAATCCGCGAATTTCAGCGCCAGCGTTTGATACACGGCTAAAGCTGGCAGCTAACGGCGAAAATAACATCAGCTAAAACGGCAGGCAGTAGTCCTGCCGTTTTTGTTATGGCAAACTCAGGCGTAAATTTTTACAGGCAAAGTTATTTTATGAGTCAGGCTATTTTGCAGCAACTGCAACAACTGCGTCAGCAACTGGAAGAGTACAGTTATCAGTATTATGTGTTAGATAACCCCACAGTGCCCGATGCCGAGTATGACCGTTTGTACCGCCAGTTACAGCAACTGGAAACAGAGTATCCGCAGCTTATTACCTCTGATTCACCCACCCAGCGGGTTGGTGCTGCTCCGCTGGCAAAGTTTGGCCAGGTAAGCCATAGCATTCCGATGTTATCGCTGGACAACGCTTTTGATGCCGCCGATTTCAGTGCGTTTTATAAACGTATGGCCGAGCGGCTAGATAACAGCACCGAGTTCAGCTTTTGTTGTGAGCCCAAGCTTGATGGCCTTGCTGTTAGCATCCGCTATGAAAATGGCGTATTAGTGCAGGCCGCCACCCGTGGCGATGGCTATATCGGCGAAGATATTACCAGCAACGTAAAAACCATTCGTGCGGTACCGTTAAAGCTAAAGGGCAAAGCAGTTCCGGCTGTGCTGGAAGTGCGCGGTGAAGTGTTTATGCCGCTGGCCGGTTTTATGCAAATGAATGATAAGGCCCGTGCGGCCGGTGAAAAGGTGTTTGCTAACCCGCGAAATGCAGCCGCAGGTAGTTTACGCCAGCTTGATCCTAAGATCAGCGCACAGCGGCCATTAATGTTTTATGCCTATGCGGTAGGCGCAATTGACGATCCACAAGGGCAGCTTAATAGCCAAAGCCATTATCAGCGTTTAATGCAGTTAAAAGACTGGGGTTTACCGGTATGCCCGGAAATCCGGCTGGTAACCGGGGCAGAGCAGGCGCTGGCTTATTATCAGGATATTCTGCAGCGGCGCAGCCAGCTGGCTTATGAAATAGACGGTGTGGTGATCAAAGTGTCAGATTTAGCCCAGCAACAGGCACTGGGGTTTGTGGCACGGGCACCGCGCTGGGCCATTGCATTTAAGTTTCCGGCGCAGGAAATGCTGACAACCTTGCTGGATGTTGAATTTCAGGTTGGCCGCACCGGTGCTATTACGCCGGTGGCGAGGCTGGAGCCTGTAGTGGTGGGCGGCGTGACTGTCAGTAATGCAACCTTACATAATCAGGGCGAGATAGCGCGGCTGGGCGTTAAAATAGGCGACAGCGTAATAGTGCGCCGGGCCGGGGATGTGATCCCGCAAATTGTCTCGGTAGTGCTGGAGCAACGCCCGCAAACCGCGCAGGATATTGTCTTTCCACAGCAGTGCCCGGTATGTGGTTCAAAGATAGAGCGGGTTAGCGGCGAAGCCGTAGCGCGTTGCAGCGGTGGTTTATTTTGTGCAGCGCAGTTAAAAGAATCAATTAAGCACTTTGTTTCGCGCAAAGCCATCGATATAGAAGGCCTTGGCGATAAACTGGTAGAACAACTGGTTGATCAGCAACTGGTTAAAACCCCGGCAGATATCTATCAGCTTGAAATGCCTGCGTTGGTGGGGCTGGAGCGGATGGCTGAGAAGTCGGCGTTAAAGCTGATGTCGGCTATTGAGCAGTCAAAGCAAACAACTTTGCCGCGTTTTATTTATGCACTGGGTATACGTGAAGTGGGCGAGGCAACGGCGCTTAATCTGGCAAATCACTTTGCTACTTTAGCTAACCTGCAACAGGCCACGCTGGAGCAACTTCTGGACGTTGCCGATGTTGGCACTGTGGTGGCCGAGCATGTTAAAAGCTTTTTTGCCGAGCCGCATAACCAGAGCGTTATTGCTGCCTTAGTCAGTGCCGGTATTAACTGGCCGGTTATAGAGCAACTGGCGCAAACTGAGCAGCCTCTGGCCGGGCAAACCATAGTGCTTACCGGTACATTAGTCAGCATGGGGCGTGATGACGCCAAAGCCAAACTGCAGCGTCTTGGTGCTAAGGTATCCGGCTCGGTGTCGGCGAAAACCCATGCCGTAATTGCCGGTGACAATGCAGGCTCTAAGCTGGCCAAAGCCACCGAATTGAATGTACCTGTGTGGACTGAACAACAGATGCTGGATCTATTTGTGCAGTACGGAGTGAACTAAGATGCCGGATTTTCTTTATCAGTTGTTATTGGATTGGGGCAGCTTTTTCCGGCCTTATGTGCGGGATATTGCCCTGGCTATGGTGGCAACCTGCCTGGTGGTATTTGGTGATGATTTAAACCGCTTTGTACGCCGCCAGATTGCCAATATGCATTTTATCTGGCGTACCGGTATTTTTATTCTGCTGTGCGCTTTTGGCTATGGCGCCCTGACAATTTTACTGACACCGCTGGTAGCTGGCCAGCTTGGTAAAGTAACTAACCTGTGGCTGCCGTGGGTTTGCCTGGCAATTTTTACCTTGCTGGGCATACTGGCACAACGTAAGCGCCAGTTATGACACCACAACAGCTATGGCCGGTGCTGGACGATAACGGCCTGCATAAAGTGCCGCTGCGTTTTTACTGGTTATTACTGCTACTACTACGGCCTTATATCTGCTGGGTACTGGTGTTAACCCTGCCGCAGGCACAGCGCGATATGCTGGCGCTGTTTTATCCGCGCCAGGCTGATTTTATCCTTGCCTGTGCAGTGGCCGCCCCGCTGCTGTTGCTTATTGCCGCCCTTAGCCAGCGTAAACCGAAAGGCTATGCCGGATGGCGCCATATCTGGCGCTTTGGCCGCGGTTTAATGCTGTTTGTAGCCGTGCCGGATCTGCTATTAACCATATTACATTTGCCATCACAGGTGATGCTGGACGCTCCCTGGCGTATATTATCGCCAGTGCTGATAATGGTTGGCTGTTTGTGGTTGCTACGCTCGCGCACGCTTAAAGCGGTGTTTGCCGAATGGCCGGAGGCGGATCGCAGCAAGAGTAAATCTTAAACGGCTGTTTCGCTTAATTATTTTGGCCGATATTGCCCTCGTTCGCACCAAAGGCTTTCAATTAAAGCAGATATACCGCTGATGACGAGGGTTTAACCGAATCGTGTAAGGTTTATCAAAACGCACTGTGGGGCCAGGTATGGCGGATCACATTCTACATTGAGCCGATAACTCATTTTTTGTAGTTTCCGTTACATAACTATTGTTTGTTAATATCAAAATAAAATTAATTTGCTTATTTTGCAGAAATAAATTACAACTTTGCGTTGTGTACAAAATGCTTCGTCATTCAGGGGCATTATTATTCAAGGATGAGGAAGTATGCGACGTTGGATATTAGCATTATTGTTTGTATTTCCATTGGCTAGCCAGGCAGTTAGCTTTACCCAGTACCCTACCTCTACCAATATGTCCCGTTCATACCGTTCGCATGATTGGGGTGGATAAAAACAGCCGGATTTTGTTTGATATTTAAACAATTTCCGGTTGTCGGCAATTAAAAGTCTGGCGGTTTATGCAGGTTTTTAATCGCTTTTGCTCTTTTACAAGCTGATTTTCTGTTTTCCAAGCAGGGGAAAGCGGCATTCTGTGTGAACGCTGTTTTTTTACCTGCCGGAACATGGTTGTTGTTAATCCGGCATATAATAGCCACATAACACGCCTTGCCAAGCGCTGACCCACTTGGCTTGTTCTGCATTTGTGTTTTGCTTACCACGCCAGACTTCGGTGGGAGTTAAACCACCGAGATTGGAATGGGTTCGTATGCTGTTATACCAGACGCGGTAAATATCCAGTTCGGTCTGAAGATGGCAGTGGTTAAAATCCAGTTGTCTGAACTTTTCTTTAAGGGTGCCGAAAAATCGTTCGATACGTCCGTTCATCCAGGGGCTGGCAATGTTCGTAGTTTGGTGTTTAATGCCCAATAATTTCAGGCAACTATTTAGCCACCATGAGTTAAAGCAGGCCTCGTTGTCAGTTCGGATAAACTTGGGAAAGCCGAAGTGCCTTATTGTCTGCACCACTTCCAGCATAATAGCAGCGGAGTGTTTTGACTTCAGTTGCTGTAGTTTCAGGTTCAGCCTTGAGCCGTGGTCAACAATACCCAGAAGCAGCTTTTGCCGTTTATTCAGCGTTACTGTCGTTAAATCCATGCCCCAGGCTTGGTTAACCGGTGTAGTTCCGGGAGGTTTGTTTCTAATGTTTCGGCGTAGAATGCGTATCTGGTACTGCTGATTTTTTATCTGATAATAAACAAAGGTTTTGCTGACACTATCACCATTATGGCCGTAGCGTTGGTTAAAGAGTTCAGCCACTTTACCAGCCCCGTAGCCGGAAATGGCGGCCAGATATAATACCTTGTCGATAATCCACTGCGGCTTTTTCCGGTTCTTATAATAGGGCCGAACTGACAATGTTGCTGAAATGGGTCTGGCATAAAAAGGTTTAGTTGGCTTTCTGGTAAAACATGGGTTGATACTGAGCAAAAATACCCGCACCGTTTCCCATAGTAATTGACGTAAAAAGTGCCAGTATTTAATCAGGCAGGACAAGAAGCTTTTCCAAAATAAAACCAGCGTAGCATGATGTGAGCTACACGGTGCCAACGCCGTACGGCAAGTCGTAAAACTGAATAACAGCATCGTAAACTTTAGCTACGACAACCAGGGCAACTTAACCGCAGGAGACGGCTTAAGTATCAGTTACAACAGCTTTAAACAGCCCACACAGATAAGCCGAAGCGGCAACAGCTTCGCCTTTACCTATGGTGCTAACCTGGAGCGGTTAAAAGAAGTCCGCAACGGTGTAACCACTTACGAGATAGACAAGCTGTATGAAGAAGAAAGCAACGGCAACTGGCGAATATACCTGCAAGACATCGCTATTATTAAATACGATGCGACCAACCAGCACCAAATACGCTATACGCATAAAGACCGTTTAGGCAGCACCTTAACCTACACCGACCATAACGGCCAGGTAACCGACCGGCGGATGTTTGATGCATTTGGTAAACCCAGAGCGACAGATGGCAATACCCTTACGCCGCCAAGGCTGCAAAACCTCACATTAAGCCGTAATGGTTTTACCGACCATCGGCATTTGGATGAGGTAGAGTTAATCCATATGAACGGCCGGGCGTATGATTACAACCTCGGCAGGTTCTTAAGTGTTGACCCGGTAATTCAAAGTCCGGGTAACAGCCAATCACTTAACCCGTATTCATACATTATGAATAACCCGTTGGCGGGGACAGACCCTACAGGCTATGCGGCAGAGATAATAATCTGTCAGAACGGAAAGAGCGTTGTTGACTGTGGTGGTGCGCCTAGTAATCAAGACAGCTCAGGGAAAAGTGGTAGTGGTGGTTCAGGTCCAGATGGGCGGCCAAGGGAAAACACTGGCCCAGGAAATGGTGCTACATCAACTCGGCAGATACCAAATCAAGCAACTACAGATATTGGCAGCCAACTAAATACAACAAATGTTGCATCATCTGGTAGAAATGGTCAGCAAGGTGCATCTACATCTGAAGCGATATCCTTTATGTGGAACTCGTTCTGGGACCATCGTGGTGAGGTTGTTTCAGGAGCGGTAGCTGGAGCTGCTGATGTAATCACTCAAAACTCAGGCGGATGGATTGATGGTGGTACGTTAACAGACCTGACAGGCATAAATGCTGCATCAGAAGCCCTAATAGCAGGCAGTTATGGCGAATGGGCGGGGATGAGTGCTGCTACCGTTGCAGTTATTGCGGGGAGATTTAAAACCGTTGGGCATACACTAGAAAATATTGCAGGCAGTGGAAGAAAATTCTGGGCTAACTCTAAGATGTTTAACGGGAACAAGGTTTTTCAGCGAAACGATCTCATTAATCCTAAGTTGACGGATTCTCGTACTGGCCTAACAAACGTGGAGTTAATGCGTTCTGGTCGTGCTCCTATTGGCCCTGATGGGAAACCAATTAACTTACATCACATGACTCAACGTCACGAAGGTGCTATCGCCGAGGTTAGCCAAACATTCCATCAACGGAATAGCAATATTATTCACATAAACCCGTCCACTACTCAATCCGGAATAAATCGTGCAGACTTTAATAAGTGGCGCTCTGAGTATTGGAAGTCACGAGCAAATGATTTTTAGGAGCTGATGATGGCCTATTATATTGATGATGTTATTAAAGAGTTGAAGGCGCTTTCCATTGATACGCCGAGGAAACCTAAACTACCTGATGACAAGCTGCTGGATAAGTATGAAGCTAAAATCGGATTTCGATTTTCAGATGATTACAGGAAGTTTCTAAAGCAGGCGAGTGACGTATTTGTGGGAGTCTTAAATCCACTGATTGTTACTGAAAGTGGTGATGCCACCAGCGAACTTGCCATTGCCTTGTCTGAAGCTAGAGAAATGGGTTTACCAAATGGCTGGTTGCCAATATGCGAAGATAATGGGGACTATTATTGTTTGATTGAAAATGGGAAAGTGTGTTTTTGGTCACATAACGGCACAACTGATGAGCTCTGGCCAGATTTAGCTACATGGATTAAAGTTGTGTGGATTGAAGAAAGTTAGTTGGCTTCCCGTTGTTGAGTTCATAACGTTCGCATGGTCGGAATGAATAAATCAACCAGCTTTATTTGAGATTTAATCAATATTCGGTTGCTGGCTATCAAAAATATGGCGGTTTTCCAGTTCTAATGGCTTTTTCTTTTATAAACTGATTCTCTGTTTCACAGATGTCAGAGGCGAGTATATGAGCGACTATGTTGAAGAAATTAAAATTTATCTAGTTTCAAAGAGCTTGCGCTCTAGGAAGGTACTACAAAAAACCTTGAAGAATATGGGTTATATATCTGAGGATGATTTTTACTATTTTAATAGATGTGACTCTGTGATGCCTTGGCAAGCGGAGGAATTATTTACTTTAGATATCAGGCTAAATAACTGTTCCAAACAGTAGATCACCAAAACGAAGGAACTCAATGCGGTTTACGCGATCAGATCGGTCGCCAAACTAATAAGCCACAAAAC